>NZ_JAPNLM010000006.1 GCF_026627255.1 Streptomyces antarcticus
GAGCGACGGCGCATGCCAGTCGGTGAACGATGTCGGAAAGCCGTGTGCGGGAGAACTGCATGCACGGTTTGAAGCGGCGGGGACTGGAAACGGAGCGAAAGCCACCGCGCCAGTCCCCGACCCTACTCAGAACCGGACTTCGAACGAGCAGCGGGGGACCTCAGGATCGTTGGAGGGGTGATGCGGTCGTGGCTATCGATACTCGCGCGTACAGATCCCCTCCCGCGGCGCCAGGATCGCCCGGTGCTTGGCCGTGCTCTGGCTCGACCGGTGGTGCGTTCTGCCTGGTAGCGAGCTGCTCGATGTGGCCGCCCTGGCCGTTGCCGACGCAGCGCAAGATCACAGGGCTGCACGGCCGTCGAGCGGAAGCAAGCAGGCCCGTTCCGGAACCGACCGGGACGGGCCTGCGGGGGGAGCCAGGAGGGGATTTAGGATCGATGACCGTTCCAGCGGAACAGGTCCTGTTCCTCGATCACCTGATCCACAAGATCGGACATGGCATGCAGCAGCCCGTTCCCATCGCGTGACGGGGTGGCGCTGGGGATGGGAGCGCCACGCTCCAGCACGTCGGAGTCGATGATCTCCGCCCGAATGAAGGTGGAGCCCTTTCCTTGCTGGCAGTAGGCATCCAGCCAGGCACTCTGAACATCCGTTTTGATGCGTTTTTCCGTCAGAGCATAGATCTTGCTGGTGATGGCGCTGCTGATCTCCTCGACGATCGCGTCCCGCTGCTCGCCGGTCGGAGGTTCCCCCTCCCAGCGCACGGGACGCTCAAGCAGCCACATGATCTGCACCTGAAGCTCATTGCGGAGTTCAGCGACAGGTTTGAGTGTGTCGTACTCGTCCCACCCCCATTCACCGAGCCGCCTGGAAAGGGCTTTGATCCGCGTCCAATGCTCTTTTGAGTTCGACTCGAGACCGAGAAGTCCACGCCATCGAGCACGGTAGGTGCTCGCCGCTTTGGTCACGGCGAGGGCCAGATCCATCCGGTCGAAGACCGGCTTCGCCGGCCCCAGTGGCACCGACTTCTCACCCTCGGCGAGTTGTCGTGTCAGTGCCTCGAGCTGACTGATGGTGCGTCTGGCACTGTTGCCGACGGGGCGTAGTGGCTTGTGCATTCCACCGACGAAGTAGCAGCGTCGCTCCAGTCGCCGTCGGATTCCCCGCTCTGCTGTCGTACCCAGCTCCTCCCCGATGGAGCTGAGCATGTTTTCCGCCGAGGCGCGAACATGCTCCTCCCGGTCCGCGAAACTCGGAAGGTTGTCGGCTCTCATGCGGTCGAAATGGGTGAACAGGAAGCTCAGCTTGCTTGTGTTCCCCGAAACGGCGATGGACTTCAAAGCTGCGGCCGGGGCTGCCTGCATGGGAGCGGTGGCATTGTCCACCAGGAGGATGGCATCGACTTCGTCGAGTCGTTTGGCCAGATCGGTGGAGAGCGTGGACGCCGACTTCGGCGTATGCCCCAGACCCTCCAGGTCGATGAGGACCATCCGTTGGGGCGCATCTGCCCACGAGGAAGTAAAAGGCCCCCCCACTCGGATACCGTTGACGAGTGGCGTGAGCAACCGGCCGAAGAGCGGAGCGTAGTTGCTGGAAAGCCACGTGACCGACTTGAGGAACGCGCCACGGTCCTCGGTCGACAGCGTCCAGGTGAGCGGCCACCCCTGACGCGTGCGCCGGAGTTCGCCCTCCGTGAGGAGTGCGAAACGGAGTTCGATCTCGTGGAGCATGTTGTCGACGATGATGTGGAACTCCTCCAGCTGACGGAGCGAGGAGTCGAGCACTTCTTCCAGGAGTTCCTCGATGACACGCTCGTCGTCACCCGCCTGCGGCTGCAGGTCCGCAAGGGCACCCTGCTTCTGTTCCGCCACCAACCTTCGCAGCTCGGCCACGGCCGTGATGAGCATGGCGGCGGTCGCGTCACTGTCGATGGCGGCGAGTTCGTCGGCTTCGAGCGCAGTCGGGTCCTCGTCCGTCTCGTCCTCGTCATCCGGCATGTCGTCGTCATCGGATGTCAGGGTCGGCCGGCCGAGTGTGTAGCTGAACCGGAAGCGCTGGTTCACGTGATCCAGAAGTCGCCTCAGTGCTTCGCTGTTCGACTTCCCCTGGAAGATTGCCAATGCAGCGGAGGACACGTTGTCCGTGAGGTGATCGATCACCTCATCTCGAGCGGCGAAGGTGACCGCAGCCTGGTAAGGACCGTCCTCCGTCGGGATGATCTCGGTATCGGCCACCGTGGTCTTCGCCGTCGACGTGGACGGGAAACGCTCGGTGCCGGGATCTGTGCCGAGCAGTTGCCGCACCGCCGTGGTTTTCCCGGCACCTGTCGTACCCAACAGGAGGACATGGGGGTATCCATCAGCCAAGGTCGGCAGAGGCAGAAATTCTTCGCGCAGTCCTCTGAAGTCTGTGCGGGTGGCTTCGAGTCCGTCGTAGAAGACATCGACGATCCGCTGGTCGTACAGCGCGATTGCTTTCGACCGGGCCTGCGACTCCCACAGTCCTTCGTCCTGAAGGATCTGATTCAGTTGTTCGACGAGGACGTCAGCCTCCTCGTCGACGCTCGTTCCCAGTCCTCGTCGGACACGCCGCCCCTGTTTACCGGTCGCCGGATCAAGTCGACTCGGGTGCCGGAAGATAACTGACCATCCGTCTCGCCCCTGCGAACGACTTTTCGACGCGGTGTAGTGACGTCCCATTTGCAACCCCCCAGTTGTTCCCGGTTGTTCCGAGATGCGGAACGTTGTCAGGCGCTGTGACGCATAGTCAAATTGATCAAGCCGCGTTTCCTGCGGTGGTCGTTGATCACGATGTTTGACTGGCTGGTACGGCCTGCTTGCGGGGGACTGTCGTTCCTCGCACCTGCGCGAAAGCCGACAAGCGCGAGACGCTGGTGGCGCTGTTCGAGGTCGAGTGCCCGGCCTGCTCGCCAGCCGCAGGCGGATAGCGGTTTGGCTCGTCGGCCCAACGTGACGCGACCGACGCCGGACATTGCGAGGTCGCTTCGGCGACAACTCTGCGTAAGGAGTGACGGACCATCAGGTTGTTCTGACGCGCCGTCATGGATGCAAGATCATCTTGCACCAACGTTGCACAAGGTGCTGAAAAACTACAGAGATCAGTGGAGGGTAGTGAAGGTAGGTATTCGCAGGTCAGATGGCATATTGAGGTGTCGTGCCCCTTGCCCTCAAGGGGCACGACACCTCGCCGGTCAGATGTCGCGGAAGATCTCGATCTGGGCGCCCACCGAGTTGAGACGCTCGGCCAGTTCCTCGTAGCCGCGGTTGATGACGTAGACGTTGCGGAGCACCGACGTGCCCTCCGCCGCCATCATCCCCAGGAGGACCACGACCGCCGGGCGCAGGGCCGGCGGGCACATCATCTCCGCCGCGCGCCAGCGGGTGGGGCCCTCGACCAGGACGCGGTGGGGGTCCAGGAGCTGGAGGCGGCCGCCGAGGCGGTTGAGGTCCGTCAGGTAGATGGCCCGGTTGTCGTACACCCAGTCGTGGATCAGCGTCTGGCCCTGGGCGACGGCCGCGATGGCCGCGAAGAACGGGACGTTGTCGATGTTCAGCCCGGGGAACGGCATCGGGTGGATCTTGTCGATCGGGGCTTCGAGCTTCGAGGGGCGGACCGTGAGGTCGACCAGGCGGGTGCGGCCGTTGTCGGCCGCGTACTCCGCCGAGCGGTCGTGGTCCAGGCCCATCTCCTCCAGGACCGCGAGCTCGATCTCCATGAACTCGATCGGCACGCGGCGGATCGTCAGCTCCGATTCCGTGACCACCGCGGCGGCGAGCAGGCTCATCGCCTCGACCGGGTCCTCGGAGGGGGAGTAGTCCACGTCCACGTCGATGTTCGGGATGCCGTGGACGGTGAGGGTGGTGGTGCCGATGCCCTCGACCTTGACGCCCAGCGCCTCCAGGAAGAAGCAGAGGTCCTGGACCATGTAGTTGGAGGAGGCGTTGCGGATGACGGTGACGCCGTCGTGCCGGGCCGCGGCCAGCAGGGCGTTCTCGGTGACCGTGTCCCCGCGCTCGGTCAGCACGATCGGGCGGTCCGGGGAGACGCCGGCCTCGACCTGGGCGTGGTAGATGCCCTCGGTCGCGGTGATGTCCAGACCGAACCGGCGCAGCGCGATCATGTGCGGCTCGATCGTGCGGGTGCCGAGGTCGCAGCCGCCGGCGTACGGGAGCCGGAAGTGGTCCATCCGGTGGAGCAGCGGGCCCAGGAACATGATGATGCTCCGGGTCCGGCGGGCGGCGTCCGCGTCCATGGACTCCATGTCGAGGCGGGCCGGGGGGATCAGTTCGAGGTCCACGCCGTCGTTGATCCAGCGGGTGCGCACGCCGATGGAGTTCAGGACCTCCAGCAGGCGGTACACCTCCTCGATGCGGGCCACCCGCCGCAGCACCGTACGGCCCTTGTTGAGCAGCGAGGCGCACAGCAGGGCGACGCAGGCGTTCTTGCTCGTCTTGACGTCGATGGCGCCGGAGAGCCGGCGGCCGCCGACGACCCGCAGGTGCATGGGACCGGCGTAGCCCAGAGAGACGATCTCGCTGTCGAGGGCCTCGCCGATGCGGGCGATCATCTCAAGGCTGATGTTCTGGTTGCCGCGCTCGATCCGGTTCACGGCACTCTGGCTGGTGCCGAGTGCGTCGGCGAGCTGACTCTGTGTCCAGCCCCGGTGCTGCCGGGCGTCACGGATGAGCTTGCCGATGCGTACGAGGTAGTCGTCTGCCATGGCTGCACGGTATCTCAGATATGAGATGTTGCCCGCGCCGGGTGCGCCATACGGGTGTTACCGACCGTCAGCTCCCATCGTGCCGTCCGCGGGCGCGTGATGCGCGACGAGACGGCCGAGCAGGTGAACGAGTTGCTCCCGCTCCTGGTGGGACAGGGGGGACAGCAGTTCCTCCTGGGCCGCGTCGAGGAGGTGTTCCAGCTTGCGCAGCCGGCGCCGGCCGAGCGGTGTGAGAGTGACGACATTGCGCCTGCGGTCCCCGGGGTCGGGGGCCCGCTCGACGAGTTCGCGCTCGGCGAGCTCGTTGATGACGGCGACGAGGTCGCTGCGGTGGATGCCGGTGCGCCCGCTCAACGCGGCCTGGCTCGCCGGTCCGGACTCCTCCAGGGCGACCAGGGCCGCATAGTGCCATTTACGGGCATCTGCCCCACCCAGTGCCTCCGCCACCAGTCGCTGCGCGTGCGTCGAGGCCTGGCCGAGCAGTCGGCTGGGCAGGTTCCGCAGCCGCGCGGGGACGGCTCCGCTCTCATCCGTGGTCATGGGGGGAGGATACCCGTTGCGTTAGGGGCACTAACGGTATAGCTTCGTTGGAGTGGCTAACGTTAGCCGCTCCAACGATTGAGTGGAGGGCCTTCCGTGGCCACGATCGACGTACTCGACTCGACGGTGTACTACGAGGAGCACGGCGCGGGCGCGCCCGGCGTTCCCTTCGTGTTCCTGCACGGCAACCCGACCTCCTCCCACCTGTGGCGCCACGTACTGCCCCGGATCGAGGGGCGGGTACGCGTCCTGGCCCCCGACCTCATCGGCATGGGCCGCTCCGGCAAGCCGGGCGGCGCGTACCGCTTCGCGGGCCATGCCCGGTACCTCGACGCCTGGTTCGACGCCCTCGGGCTCGACGAGGCCGTCCTCGTCGGCCAGGACTGGGGCGGGGCGCTCGCCCTCGACCGGGCCGCCCGGCACCCCGGGCGGGTCCGCGGCGTCGCCTTCATGGAGACGATCCTGCGGCCGATGACCTGGGAGGAGCACCCGCCCGCGTCCCGCGCCCGGTTCGAGGCGATACGTACCCCGGGGGTGGGGGAGGAGATGGTCCTGGAGCGGAACCTCTTCATCGAGGACAGCCTCGGGCGGACGGTGTCGCAGCCGATGTCCGAAGAGGACCGTGCCGTGTACGCGGCCCCCTACCCGACCCGCGAGAGCCGGCGGCCGCTGCTCCAGTGGGCCCGCTCGATGCCGCTCGACGGCGAGCCGGCGGACGTCGTCGCCCGCGTCGAGGCGTACGACGCCTGGCTGGCCGTAAGTCCGGAGGTGCCCAAGCTCCTGCTGACCTTCGACGGTTCGCCCACCCTGATGGTGGGCGACGCGCTCACCGCGTGGTGCCGGGAGAACGCATCCGCGCTGGAGACCGCGTACTGCGGCCCTGCCGCCCACCTCTGCCCGGAGGACCGGCCCGAGGAGATCGCCGCCGCGCTCAACGCCTGGGCGGCTCGCCACGGCCTGGCGGACCACCCCGCGGGGTAGGTCACCGCCGCCGCCCGCCCGGAAGGACCCGTGGCCGGCGGGTCCGTGGCCCTGGCGGGTCCGTGGCCCTGGCACGCTCGTGGCCTTGGCGGGCCGGAAGGCGCCGGCGGGCCCCGCCGTGCCCGGCCCCCGCCGTGCCCGGCCCCCGCCGTGCCCGGCCCCCGGGCTCCCCGCCTCAGCCCGCGCCGCAGCCGCACGCGCGGTGGCGGCCGCCGTGCACCGCCGCGTACGACGCGGGCCGCGGCGCGGACCCCGCCCCGCGGGCCGCCCGGGCCGAAGCCGCCCGCCCCGTCGCCGAGTCCGCGTCGTGCACCACCCGGCCCCCGACCAGGGTCATCCGTACCCGCGTATCGCTGATGTCGGCGACCGGGCAGCGGGTCACGTCCCGGTCCAGCACCACCAGGTCCGCCGCCCTGCCCTGTTCCACGGTCCCGGTCAGGTCCTCCTGGCGCAGCTGCCACGCGGTCCCGGACGTGTGCATCCGCAGGACCGAGCTCCGGCCGAGCCCCTCCAGCTCCCGGTACAGCGGGCCCGAACCGTGGGCGCCCTGCCGGTCGATCGCCGTCCGCAGCTGGTTCCACACCTGGAGCGCGTCCACGGGCCAGTCGGAGCCGCCGGACAGCCGCGCGCCCGCCTTCTCCAGGCTGCGCGCCGGGTACATCCACCGGTGGCGCCGCGGCCCGATGTACGGCAGCAGCGCCTCCATCGTCCAGGTGTCCTCGGCCGCCCACTGGAGCTGCATGCAGGCCGCCACGCCCAGTTGCGCGAACCGCCGCAGGTCGGCCGGGTCCACGAGCTGGAGGTGCGCCACCGCGTTGCGCGGGTCGCGCCGCCCGGTCACCCGGCGCGCGTACGCGTACCCGTCCAGGGCCGTGCGCACGGCCCGGTCGCCCAGCCCGTGCGCGTGCATCTGCCACCCGGCGCTGTTGAAGGCCGCCGTCAGCCGGCCGTAATCCGCCGCCGAGGTGTACAGCTCCCCGCGGTTGTCCGTCGGCTTTCCCGCCCCGTCCAGGTACGGCGTCAGCAGCGCGGCGGTCTGCGCCGGGTACTCGATCACCCCGTCCAGGAACACCTTCACCATCCCGAACCGCAGGCCCGGCGCCCCCTCGAACTCCCGCCGCAGCCCCCGCGCGTACGCCAGCGCCGCCGCCGGGTCCTTCGCCTGCGCGGCGTCGAGCCGGATCGCCGGAACGATCCGCTGCGGTAGCCGGCCCGATTCGGCGAGCTCCCGGTAGAGCCCCAACTCGTGCCGTCCCGCGAGGGCGTCCATCATGGTCGTGACACCGGAGGCGGCCGCCAGCCCCAGCACCTCGGCGCACGCCGCGACCAGCTCCGCCCGGGAGGGCTCCGGCACGTGCCGCTTCACCAGGTCCTGGGCGTCGTCCTTGAGCACGCCCGTCGGCTGTCCGTCCGCCCCCTTCACGATCCTGCCGCCCACCGGGTCGGGCGTCGCCGCGGTGATCCCGGCGACGTCCAGGGCCCGGCGGTTCGCCCACAGGTTGTGGCCGTCGCCGCCGACCAGGATCACCGGTCGGCGGGTCGCCAGCGCGTCCAGCACCGAGTGGTGCGGCACGCTTCCCGTCGGCAGCAGCCCGACCGGGTTCCAGTCCTCCACCACCAGCCAGCGGTCCGGCTCGGCCGCCGCGCCCCCGGTGTCGGCGAGGAAGCGGGTCAGGATCGCCAGCAGCTCGTCCCGGGTGGTCTCCGCCCCCTCCAGGGAGGGCCGCAGCGAACGGTCCCCGGCGCCCAGCGGGTGCACGTGCCCGTCGTGGATGCCGCTCATCACGGTGTTCCCGCCCGCGTCGACGGTGTCGGTGTCCCGCCCGATGTACCGGCGCAGCGCAGCGTCGGAGCCGGTGGCCAGGATGCGCCCGTCCCGGCCGACCGCCACGGCCTGCGCCGGGCGGCCCCCGTCGACCCCGCTGAACACCCGCGCGTTGTGGATGACCAGCGCCGCCGAACCGCGCGACGAGGGCGCCGCGGCCGCCGGGCCGGCCGCGGTACCGAGCAGGCCGGCCGCGCCCGCGGCGCCGGCCGCCGCGAGGAGCCCCCGCCGGGACAGCGGGCGGGGAGCCGGAGGGGAAGGGGGCGGGGAAGTCGACGGGTAGGACGGGTAAGACGGGTAAGGGGACGGGGAAGACGTCATGGCCACTCCGAACGTTGACTGTGGCCAGGACACTCTTTGGTTAAGGCCGTAACCGGAACCCGCCCCGGGGGACGGAATCCGCAGGCCGCGTCCGTACGATGACCGCGTGCCTGGACCGGGACCGACCATCGCCGACATCGCGCGCGCCGCGGAGGTCTCCACCGCGACCGTCTCGCACGCCCTCAACGGCACCGGCCGCCTCGGCGAGGGCACCCGCCGCCGGGTCCGCGAGACGGCGGCCTCCCTCGGCTACGGCGTCCGCCGGGGCCCGCGCACGCGCACCCTCGGCATCGCCGTCACCACGTACGCCGGCTCGGCCTGGGACTACGCGGGCGTCGCCTACTTCTCCCGGCTGCTGACCGCCGCGACCTCCGCCGCGCACGCCCGCGGCTACGCGCTGACGACCCTGCCCGCCGACCGCGGCGCCGAGCCCCTGTGGCACACCCTCGCCGTCGACGGGATGCTGCTCCTCGACAGCCCGGACGGCGACGCCGTGCTCCGGGCCCTGCGGGCGCGCGGCCTGCCGGTGGTGTTCGACGGCCGTCCCGCCGCCCCCCTGCCCGGCGACGTGTGGGTGGACAACGACCACGCCGCCACCACCGCCGCCGTCCTCGACCACCTCGCCGCGTCCGGGGCCCGCCGCATCGCCCTGCACGCCGGCTACGGCCGCGAGCACTACACGGGAGCCGTCACCGCGGCCCACGCCCGCTGGTGCGCGGAGCGCGGCCGTCCCGCGCTGGTGGTCCCCTTCGACCCCGAGGACGCGGCCGGGCACGCCTTCGACGCGGCCTTCGCCGCGCCCGGCCGCCCCGACGCCGTCTACTGCGTGTACGACCCCGGCGGCCGGCAGGTGCTCGCGGCCGCCGCGCGCCACGGAATCCGTACGCCCGGGGACCTGCTCCTGGTCTGCGCGAGCGAGGATCCGGCGTACGGGAGCCACGAACCCGCCGTGACCACCGTCACGCTCCATCCCGAGCGGATCGCCGTGACGGCGGTGTCCGCGCTGGTCACACTGATCGAATCCGGGCAAGCGGAATCCTCGGGGCAGTACACCGTGCCGACAGGTCTACGGGTGCGCGCCTCGTCCCTTCCCCCGGACATGTACTAGAGTTATCTCGACATCGAGATATCTGCCGAGAGGCGTACCGCAGCCGTCCCGCTGGTAAGGGTGACCTAACTTAGCCTCACCTTAGCGGATTGGCCACAGTGCCACGCGGCAGGATTGCGGTAAAACGCGCGAATTCATGCATGAAGGAGACTGTCGTGTCGGCGAACAGCTTCGACGCCCGCAGCACGCTGCAGGTGGGCGACGAGTCGTACGAGATCTTCAAGCTGGACAAGGTCGAGGGCTCCGCCCGCCTTCCCTACAGCCTGAAGGTCCTGCTGGAGAACCTGCTCCGTACCGAGGACGGCGCTAACATCACCGCCGACCACATCCGGTCGCTCGGCAACTGGGACTCGCAGGCCCAGCCCAGCGAGGAGATCCAGTTCACGCCGGCTCGCGTGATCATGCAGGACTTCACCGGCGTCCCCTGCGTCGTGGACCTCGCCACCATGCGCGAGGCCGTGAAGGCCCTCGGAGGCGACGCCTCCAAGATCAACCCGCTGGCCCCGGCCGAGCTGGTCATCGACCACTCCGTGATCGCGGACAAGTTCGGCACCCCGGAGGCGTTCCTGCAGAACGTCGAGCTGGAGTACGGCCGCAACCGCGAGCGCTACCAGTTCCTGCGCTGGGGCCAGACCGCCTTCGACGAGTTCAAGGTCGTCCCCCCGGGCACCGGCATCGTCCACCAGGTCAACATCGAGCACCTGGCCCGTACGGTCATGGTCCGTAACGGCCAGGCGTACCCCGACACCCTCGTCGGCACCGACTCCCACACCACCATGGTCAACGGCCTGGGCGTGCTGGGCTGGGGCGTCGGCGGCATCGAGGCCGAGGCCGCGATGCTCGGCCAGCCGGTCTCCATGCTGATCCCGCGCGTCGTGGGCTTCAAGCTGACCGGCGAGCTGCCCGCCGGCACCACCGCCACCGACCTGGTGCTGACGATCACCGAGATGCTGCGCAAGCACGGCGTCGTCGGCAAGTTCGTCGAGTTCTACGGTGAGGGCGTCGCCGCCACCTCGCTGGCGAATCGCGCCACCATCGGCAACATGTCGCCGGAGTTCGGCTCCACCGCCGCGATGTTCCCGATCGACGACGAGACGCTGAAGTACCTGCGTCTGACCGGCCGCGACGCCCAGCAGGTCGCGCTCGTCGAGGCGTACGCCAAGGCGCAGGGCCTGTGGCTGGACCCGGCCGCCGAGCCGGACTTCTCCGAGAAGCTGGAGCTGGACCTCTCCACGGTCGTCCCCTCCATCGCCGGCCCGAAGCGCCCGCAGGACCGCATCGTCCTCGCGAACGCCTCCCAGCAGTTCGCCGTGGACGTGCGCAACTACGTCAACGACGACGAGGAGTCCGGCAAGGAGTCCTTCCCGGCGTCCGACTCGCCGGCGTCCGCCAACGGCGTGCCGACCAAGCCCACCCCGGTCACGCTGGCCGACGGCACCTCCTTCGAGATCGACCACGGCGCCGTCACCGTCGCCGCGATCACCTCCTGCACCAACACCTCGAACCCCTACGTCATGGTCGCCGCGGCGCTCGTGGCGAAGAAGGCGGTCGAGAAGGGCCTGACCCGCAAGCCGTGGGTCAAGACCACCCTGGCCCCGGGCTCGAAGGTCGTCACCGACTACTTCGACAAGGCCGGCCTCACCCCGTACCTCGACAAGATGGGCTTCAACCTCGTCGGGTACGGCTGCACCACCTGCATCGGCAACTCCGGTCCGCTGGACGAGGAGATCTCGAAGGCGATCAACGACGCCGACCTGGCCGTCACCTCGGTCCTCTCGGGCAACCGCAACTTCGAGGGCCGCATCAACCCCGACGTCAAGATGAACTACCTGGCCTCCCCGCCGCTGGTCGTCGCGTACGCCATCGCGGGCTCCATGAAGGTGGACATCACCACCGACGCGATCGGCACCGACACCGAGGGCAAGCCGGTCTTCCTCCAGGACATCTGGCCCTCCGAGGCCGAGGTCAACGACGTCGTGGCGAACGCCATCGGCGAGGACATGTTCAACAAGTCCTACCGGGACGTCTTCGCGGGCGACGCCCAGTGGCAGGCGCTGCCGATCCCGACCGGCAACACCTTCGAGTGGGACCCGCAGTCCACCTACGTGCGCAAGCCCCCCTACTTCGAGGGCATGACGATGGAGACCACCCCGGTCTCCGACATCGCCGGCGCGCGCGTGCTGGCGAAGCTGGGCGACTCGGTCACCACCGACCACATCTCCCCGGCCGGTGCGATCAAGGCCGACACCCCGGCCGGCAAGTACCTCACGGAGCACGGCGTCGAGCGCCGCGACTTCAACTCGTACGGTTCCCGCCGCGGCAACCACGAGGTCATGATCCGCGGTACCTTCGCCAACATCCGCCTCCGCAACCAGATCGTGGCGGGCACCGAGGGCGGCTTCACCCGCGACTTCACCGTCGAGGGCGCGCCGGTCTCCTTCATCTACGACGCCTCCCAGAACTACCAGGCCGCCGGCATCCCGCTGGTCATCCTGGCGGGCAAGGAGTACGGCTCGGGCTCGTCCCGCGACTGGGCCGCCAAGGGCACCGCGCTGCTCGGCGTCAAGGCCGTCATCGCCGAGTCCTACGAGCGCATCCACCGCTCCAACCTGATCGGCATGGGCGTCCTGCCCCTGCAGTTCCCCGAGGGCGCCACCGCGGCCTCCCTGGGCCTCACCGGCGAGGAGACCTTCGCCTTCACCGGTGTGGAGGAGCTGAACAACGGCACCACCCCGCGCACCGTCAAGGTGACCACGGACACCGGTGTGGAGTTCGACGCGGTCGTCCGCATCGACACGCCGGGCGAGGCGGACTACTACCGCAACGGCGGCATCATGCAGTACGTGCTCCGCAACCTCATCCGAGGCTGAGAGGCGCGCCAGGCGGGGCCGAATCAGTCGGGTCGGCTCCGCCAGTCGGCACCATAGGGCCGTATCCCCGGACACGGGGGTGCGGCCCTTCCGTCTGTTCCGGTGCCGTCGGTGGCCCCGGGCCAGGTGACGGTGAGGTCTCAACTCGGAAAAGCCGGAGCTGATCCTTGTGCATGATCTTGCTCACCCGAGCGGAAGTGGACTATACCTGTGCCCGTCCGGATCGCCGCGAACCGAGCGGTCCCGGACCGGGGGACGGCGGGGACCTGCGGCGATGCCGCATGCGCGGCAACTGCCGCGCTGTCCCGCTTCCTTCACACTTCTGACGAAGGCGAGGACTTGAGCATGGGATCCACCTCCGCCCACGGCGAGAACAGCACGGACGGCCTCGGCCGCCGCGACCTGATCAAGCGCTCCGCGGCACTCGGCCTGATCACTGTGCCGACGATGAGCTTCCTGTCCGCGTGCGCCTCCGGCGCCGAGGAGGCCCCCAAGGGCGGTGCCCCCAAGGGGGCGGTCACCAAGGAGAACCCCTTCGGCGTCGCCAAGGGCGGCAAGCTCGACGTCGTCGTCTTCAAGGGCGGCTTCGGCGACGACTACGCGAAGGCCTGGGAGGCCGCCTTCGACAAGAAGTGGGGCACCACCAGCTCCCACCTGGGCACCCAGGAGATCACCGCCAAGCTCCAGCCGCGCTTCAACGCCGGGAACCCGCCGGACGTCGTCGACGACTCGGGCGCCCAGCAGATCAAGCTGGACGTCCTGGCCAAGGGCGGCCAGCTCGCCGACCTCACTGCCGTGCTCGACGCGCCCTCGCTGGACGACCCGACCAAGAAGGTGCGCGACACCCTCGTCGAAGGGGCCTACGAACAGGGCCTCCAGGGCGGCAAGTTCGTCGTCCTCAAGTACGTCTACGCCGTCTTCGGCTTCTGGTACTCCGGCAAGCTCTTCAAGGAGAAGGGCTGGACCCCGCCCAAGACGTGGGACGAGTTCCTGGCCGTCTGTACCAAGGCCAAGGAAGCGGGCATCGGCGGCCTCGCCCACCAGGGCAAGTTCCCGTACTACATCAACGTCGTCATCATGGACCTGATCGCCAAGAAGGGCGGTCTGGACGCCATGAAGGCGATCGACAACCTGGAGCCGAACGCCTTCGAGGGCAACCCGGCCGCCCTCGCCGCCGTCGAGGCCGTCTACGAGGTCGTCGAGAAGGGCCTCCTGCTGCCGGGCACCAACGGCCTCACCCACACGGAGTCCCAGACCGCCTGGAACCAGTACAAGGCCGCCTTCATCCCCAGCGGTTCCTGGCTGGAGAACGAGCAGCTCAAGCAGACCCCCGAGGACTTCGACATGAAGTTCCTGCCGATGCCGCTGCTGCCGGACAGCAAGCTGCCCTTCGAGGCCGTCCGGGCCGGCGTGGACGAGCCCTTCATCGTCCCGGAGAAGGCCGCCAACAAGGCCGCGGGCATGGAGTTCCTCCGCTCGATGCTCTCCCGCGAGTGGTCCACGATCTTCGCCCAGCAGGCCAACTCCCTGACCGTCGTCAAGGACGGCGTGGACCCCGCCGTCAAGCTCCGCCCGGGCACCCAGTCGGCCGTCGAGGCCCTCAAGGCCGCCGGCAGCAACACCTTCAGCTACCGCTACCCGGACTGGTACAGCGAGATGGACACCGAGATCCAGAACGCGTCCAATGAGCTGATGGCCCAGCGCATCCAGCCGAAGGAATGGATCAAGCGGGCCCAGGCTGCGGTAGACAAGGCTGCCAAGGACCCGAACGCGAAGAACAACAAGCGCAGCTGACGACGCGTCCACCGGACACCCGGCAACACCAGGGACGGACACCATGAGCCACGCAGCCCAGGGGAGGGGGAAGGCCGGCTTCATCACCGGCTTCCTCATCGCACCGATCGCGCTGTACCTGACCTTCGTCATCTGGCCGTATGTTCAGACATTCGGCTACTCCTTCACCAACTGGTCGGGCCAGTCACCGGTCTTCGACTTCGTCGGCCTGGACAACTACGCGGCGCTGCTGGAGGACGAGGTCTTCCGCGGCGCGCTGTGGCACAACCTGCTGCTCCTGGTGTTCGTCCCGGTGATCACCATCCTGCTCGCCCTCTTCTTCGCCTTCATGGTGAACGCGGGAGGGCGCAGCGGGGCCGGCGGCGTGCAGGGCGTCTCCGGCTCCCGCCTCTACAAGGTCGTCTACTTCTTCCCCCAGGTCCTGTCCCTCGCGATCCTCGCCGTGCTCTTCGGCGCGATCTACCGCAGCGACGAGGGAGGCCTGCTCAACGGCTTCCTGATCAAGACCGGCCTGGTCGACCCGCAGCACCCGATCGAGTGGCTCAACGAGCCGAACTTCGTCCTCTGGTGCCTGCTGTTCGTGGTCGTCTGGCACGGCGTCGGCTTCTACCTCGTCCTCTTCTCCGCGGCCATGCAGTCCGTACCGAAGGACATCTACGAGGCCGCGCTCCTCGACGGCGCCGGGCGCGCCCAGACCTTCTTCAAGGTCACCCTGCCCCTGCTGTGGGATTCTGTGCAGACCTCCGCGGTCTACCTGGGCATCGCCGCGATGGACATGTTCGTCCTGGTGTCGACCATGACCTCGGGCCAGTTCGGCGGCGGACCCGACCACCACAGCGAGGTCATGGCCACGGTGCTGATGCGCAACTTCCTGTACTTCGGCAAGAGCGGCTACGCCTGCGCCATGGGCGTGGTGATGCTCGTCCTGACCATGATCCTCTCCGTCATCACGCTGCGCGCCACCCGCCGCGAGCGCATCGAGTTCTGAAGCGGAGTGCCCTGATGACAACACAGTCCACAGTGATCAAGGTTCCGGGCGAAGCCGCCGCGGAGAGCTCCTCCGGAGCCGGACGGGCGGGTGGGGCGGACCGGCGCCGTTCCGAGGGCGTGGTCCTCAACGTCTTCTCGCACGGGTTCCTCGCCCTCTGGGCGATCATGATCGTGCTGCCCCTGATCTGGCTCGTCCTCGGCTCCTTCAAGACCGACGCGCAGATCGGCGGGTCCGCCCTCAGCTGGCCCTCGAACTGGCACCTGGACGCGTTCGGCCGGGCCTGGGACAAGGGCATCGGCGGCTACTTCGCCAACACCCTCGTCGTGCTGGTGTTCTCGGTACCGCTGACCATGCTGTTCGGCTCCATGGCCGCGTACGTCCTGGCCCGCTATCCCTTCAAGGGGAACCGGGCCGTCTACTACTTCTTCGTCAGCGGCGCGATGTTCCCCGTGTTCCTCGCGCTGGTCCCGCTGTTCTTCATGGTCAAGCGCTTCGACATGCTGAACACCTACCAGGGCCTGATCCTCGTGTACATCGCGTACTCGATGCCCTTCACCATCTTCTTCATGCACTCGTTCTTCCGGACGCTGCCCACGGCGGTCTACGAGGCGGCCGTGATCGACGGTGCCTCCGACACCCGGATCTTCTTCCAGGTGATGCTGCCGATGGCCAAGCCCGGCCTGATCAGCGTCGGAATATTCAATGTCCTCGGGCAGTGGAACCAGTACATCCTGCCCGCCGTGCTGATGCAGCCCCAGTCGAGCTCGGACCCCGAGCGCTACATGCTCACCCAGGGCCTGATCCAGCTCCAGCAGCAGATGGGGTACGAGACGGACCTGCCCGTGCTGTTCGCCGGGGCGACCATCGCGATCATCCCCATGCTCGCGGTCTACCTCTCCTTCCAGCGTCAGATCCAGGCCGGCCTGACCTCCGCCACCCTCAAGTAGCCGCCCGGCCCGGGCCCCCTGACGGGGGACCGGGCCCGCCGCGTCCCCGCGCCTACGCCCGGTCCGGGTCCGGCACCACCGCCCAGCTGACCGCCGAGACCGAGGGGTCGAGCGAGAGGTTGCTGACCGCCTCCTCCAGCGCCCGGCCCTCCTGCCCCTCGGCGGTCAGCAGCGCGGACACGGTCACCAGGCCCGCCGTCGGCCCGTCCTGGCTGCGGATCGACCGCAGCTGGTACCCCGGCCGGGCCAGCGCGTCGACCAGCCGGTGGCGGATGTGGGCCTCCTCCGCCTCCAGGCACACCGCCTCGAAGTGGAAGTCGGCGGCCACCTCGGCGCCGCCGCGCGGCTCCCGGTCCAGGCGCCGGCCCAGCGGGCGCAGCAGGAGGTTGGCCCCCACCACGCCCACCGTGCCGCAGGCGGCCAGGACGAACAGGCCGACCCCGGCGAGGCAGCCCACGGCCGCCGAACACCACAGGGTCGCGGCCGTGTTCAGGCCCCGGACGCTCAGGCCGTCCCGCATGATCACGCCGGCGCCGAGGAACCCGATCCCGGAGACGATCTGCGCCGCGACCCGGGAGCCGTCGTAGTTCACCTCCGAGACCGCGCTGAGGAACCCGTACTGGGAGAGCAGCACGAACAGCGCCGCCCCGCCCGCCACCAGGGCGTTCGTCCGCAGCCCCGCCATCCGGGCCCGCCACTGCCGCTCCAGGCCGATCGCGGCCCCGAAGCCGAGTGCGGAGGCCAGGTGTCCGGCCATCTGCCATTCGGTGAGCAGCACCGGTCCGTCTCCTTCCTCCGTGGGGGATCGCGGCCCTTACAGCCAGGTGTTGAACCGGCGGATGTACCAGGTCTTCACGAGCTGGGTGAGCGTGCAGTACGCGAGGAGCACGCCGACCAGCCACGGGAAGTAGTCCGCCGGCAGGGCCGTGAAGCCCAGCGAGGGGGCCAGCGGCGAGAACGGCAGCCACAGCCCGGTCAGGACCGCGAGGACCGTCATCACCATCACCGGCCAGGAGGCGCGGGACTGGATGAAGGGGATCTTCCGGGTACGGATCATGTGGACGATCAGGGTCTGCGAGAGCAGGCCCTCGATGAACCAGCCGGACTGGAAGAGCGCCTGGTGCGCCTCGCTGTTCGCCCCGAAGACGTGCCACATGACCAGGAACATCGCGATGTCGAAGACCGAGCTGACGGGTCCGATGGTGACCATGAAGCGGCCGATGCCCTTGGCGTCCCAGTTGCGGGGCCCCCGCAGGTACTCCTCGTCCATCCGGTCCCACGGCGTGGCCAGCTGCGCGACGTCGTAGACCAGGTTCTGGACCAGAAGCATGATCGCGAGCATCGGCTGGAAGGGGATGAAGGCGCTCGCGACCAGCACCGAGAAGACATTGCCGAAGTTCGACGAGGCCGTCATCTTGATGTACTTGATGGTGTTGCCGAAGGTGGTCCGGCCCTGGATGACGCCCTGCTCCAGGACGGTCAGGTCCTTCTCCAGCAGGATGATGTCGGCCGACTCCTTGGCGATGTCCACGGCCGTGTCCACCGAGATGCCGACGTCGGCGTCGCGCAGCGCGGCCGCGTCGTTGATGCCGTCCCCGAGGAACCCGACCGTGTGCCCGTCGGCCTGCAGGGCCCGTACGATCCGGGCCTTCTGGACGGGGTTGACCTTGGCGAAGACCGTCGTACGGGCGGCCAGCGCGCGCAGCGCGTGCTCGTCGAGGGCGTCGGTCTCGGCGCCCAGCACCACGTGCCCGACGTCGAGGCCGACGTCCGCGCAGACCCGGGCGGCGACGAGTTCGTTGTCGCCGGTGACCACCTTGACCGCGATGCCCTTGTCGGCCAGGCCCTGGAGCGCCCGGCCGGCGTCGGCCTTCGGCGGGTCGAGGAAGGCGAGGAAGCCGATCAGGGTGAGCCCGTCCTCGTCCGCGACCGTGTAGGTGTCCCGCGGTGCGGTGATCCTGCGGGTGGCGACGGCCAGGACGCGCAGGCCCTGCCGGTTGTTCTCCTCGGCGATGCGGGTGGCGCGCGCCCGCATCCGGTCGGTCAGCTCGACCCTGCTGCGGCCTTCGGCCGGGGAAGCTCCCGAACCCCGGTCCGTCATGTGGGTGCAGAGGTCCAGGACCTCTTCGACGGCGCCCTTGGTGATCATGACGTGCTCGGTGCGGCCGAGGTCGCCGACGATCGCGTTGCGGTTCAGGACCACGGACATCCGGCGCCGGGCGAAGTCGAAGGGGATCTCGTCGACCATCGAGAACCGTGCGTCGACGACAACCTCCTCGGCCTCGTTGACGCGGTCGATGACCGCCTGGTCCATCAGGTTCCGCAGACCGGTCTGGAAGTGGGCGTTGAGGTAGCCGTACTCCAGGACCTCGTCGTCCTCCGTGCCGTGCACGTCCAGGTAGCGGTCCAGGACGATCCGGTCCTCGGTGAGGGTGCCGGTCTTGTCCGTGCAGAGCACGTCCATCGCGCCCAGGTTCTGGATCGCGTTGAGCCGCTTGACGACGACCTTGCGCTTGGACATGGCGACGGCGCCGCGGGCCAGGTTGGCGGAGACGACCATCGGCAGCATCTCCGGCGTCAGGCCGACCGCGACGGCGACACCGAAGAGGAAGGCCTCGTTCCAGTCGCCTTTGGTGAACCCGTTGATCATGAAGACGACCGGGACCATGACCAGCATGAAGCGGATCAGCAGGAGGCTGACCCGGCGCACGCCGGTGTCGAAGTTGGTCTGCGGGCGCTCGCCGACCAGCGCGCCGGCCATCGAGCCGAAGTAGGTGCCGGAGCCGGTGGCGACGACGACGCCGGTGGCGGTGCCGGAGGTGACCGAGGTCCCCATCAGCACAAGGTTGTCGGCCTCGACCGGGTCGGTGGTCTCGTGCTGGCCCAGGTCCTCGGTCCGGGTGTCGGCCTTGGCGACGGGCAGGGACTCGCCGGACAGGGCCGCCTGGCCGACCATCAGGTCCTTGGACGTGATCAGCCGCAGGTCCGCCGGGATGAGGTCGCCGGCGGCCAGCTTGACCACGTCGCCCGGAACCACCTGGTCCATGGGCACCTCGAAGGTGGTGGGACCGGAGCCGCTGCCGGCCCGGCGCTGCACCGCGCACGTGGTGGTCACGAGCCGGTTCAGCGCGTCGGCGGCCCGGCCCGAGCGGAACTCCTGCCAGAAGCGCAGCAGTCCGCTGATCCCCACCATCACGGCGAGGATGACGACGCCCGGGTCGCCGGGGTCCTGCCAGTACATGACCGCGGCCAGGAAGACCAGTACGGCGATGAACGGGTTCCGGTACGCCTTCGCCAGCTGGAGGTACCAGCGGGGCGCGCGCTCCTGGGCGACGGTGTTGGAACCGTGCCGCTCGAGGCGCAGCGCGGCCTCGGCGTGGGTGAGGCCGCTGCGTGAAGCGTCGACGGACTGGAGGACCTCGACGCCCGGGCGGGCACTGGCCGCGGCGAGCCGCTCGCCGACGAGCAGGGTCCGGGCCTCCAGCTCGGCGGCCTTGCGCTCGCGGCGGGTGCGGCCCGGCGGTGCGAGCTTCGCGGGGGTACGGGGGGTGAGCACGGTCATGACGAATACCTCCCTCCACGGCGTCCGGGCAGCACGGAGCCGCACGGTCACGTGGAGTGATCATGGGTCGGCGCGCGACGGCACGAAGCGGCCGCGGGGCACGCCGGTGGGCATGGATGACGCAGGCCCGACGAAGCCGTCAGGGCATGCGGAGGGGGAGCGGGGGCAGGGTGACGCGCGGACGCGTGGGAGCTACGGCGTACCGCGGCCGTGCGCACTCAGGGGAAGGACCGGCCGAACCGAGGGTCAGCCGACGGGAGCGCTGCAAGGACTTCGATCGGGACTCATCCCGAACACCTCCTTGCGTAGAGCGCTGTCATCACGGACGCCCGGTCCGGCCGGAAAGGCCGCAGAGGATCGGCGCCTTTGCGACCGTAGCACGATCGGGGCGACCGTTCTCTCCCCCTTCTGGCCGGTAGTGGCCGATTCGTGCTGCGTCAGCCTCTTGACGTCTGGAGGCGCAAAGGCTCGACTTAAGGTTCACAAGTTGGAGAGACGCCGGGGTCTCGGAGCGCCAAACCGTCAGGGCCCGGCTCGGGGGGCGACGGCTTGCCGTCGCTTATGGGCAGGAGTGGATGAGTCGTGCAGACTCCCGGATCGCAGTCTTCGCTGCATCGAGCGAATCTGGAACGGGTCGTGCGGGCGGTGCGGCTCGCGGGATCGCTGACCCAGGCGGAGATCGCCCGTGCCACCGGACTGTCGGCGGCCACGGTCTCCAACATCGTCCGGGAACTGAAGGAAGCCGGGACCGTCGAGGTCACGGACACCTCGGCCGGCGGCCGGCGGGCCCGGAGCGTCTCGCTCAGCGGGGACGCGGGCATCGTCATCGGCGTCGACTTCGGCCACACCCACCTGCGCGTGGCGGTCGGGAACCTCGCCCACCAGGTGCTGGCCGAGGAGGCCGAGCCGCTGGACGTCGACGCCTCCTGGGCGGACGGCTTCAACCGGGCCGAAACCCTGGTCGGACGGCTGGTCGCGGGCGTCGGGGTGGGCCTGGACAAGGTCATCGGCGTCGGACTGGGCGTGCCGGGGCCCATCGACGTGGAGTCCGGGACCCTGGGCTCGACCGCGATCCTGCCGGGCTGGGCCGGGATCAACCCCCGCCAGGAGCTCTCGCAGCGCCTCGGGGTGCCCGTGTACGTGGACAACGACGCCAACCTCGGCGCGCTCGGAGAGCTGGTCTGGGGCAGCGGCCGGGGGGTCAAGGACCTCGCGTACATCAAGGTCGCCAGCGGTGTGGGCGCCGGGCTGGTGATCAACGGCCAGATCTACCGGGGGCCGGGCGGCACGGCCGGCGAGATCGGGCACATCACGCTGGACGAGTCGGGCCCGGTCTGCCGCTGCGGCAACCGCGGCTGCCTGGAGACCTTCGCGGCCGCCCGGTACGTCCTGCCGCTCCTCCAGGGCACCCACGGGCCGGAGTTGACGATGGAGCGGGTGGTGGAGCTGGCCCGCGGCGGCGACCCCGGCTGCCGCCGGGTGATCACGGACGTGGGCCGCCACATCGGCAGCGGCGTGGCCAGCCTCTGCAACCTCCTGAACCCGAGCCGGGTGGTCCTGGGCGGTTCGCTGGCGGATGCCGGTGAACTGGTCCTGGCCCCCATCCGTGAATCAGTGGGGAGGTACGCGATCCCGAGCGCGGCCCGGCAGTTGTCGGTGCTCACCGGGTCGCTCGGGGGGCGGGCCGAGGTGCTGGGGGCGCTGGCCCTCGTGCTCAGTGAAATGGGCGATTCGACGCTTTTGTCGGATCATGGGAGTGGAGTGCGAGCACCAGTCGTCTTGTCTTCAGGTAGATAACGGATGGCACCGTTGTCATCTCGTTAAGGATTCACTCCTTGACGGCAAAACGCGGCCGGGGTTGACTCACATCCACCTCGGCCGCAGTGTTGCGGCCTCGTCAGGGAGGTTCAAGTAATGAACACTCGTATGCGTAGAGCCGCCGTAGCCGTTGCCGCCGGCGCCATGGCCGTCTCGCTTGCCGCTTGTGGCAGTGCGAAGGAGGCCGGCGACAAGCCGAAGGACTCCGCCGCGGTCGGCGACGCCATCAAGGTCGGGCTGCTCCTTCCGGAGAACCAGACCGCGCGGTACGAGAAGTTCGACAAGCCGCTGATCGAGAAGAAGGTCGCCGAACTGACCCGCGGCAAGGGCGAGGTCGTCTACGCCAACGCCAAGCAGGACGCGACCACGCAGAACTCCCAGGTCGACACGATGATCACCAACAAGGTGAACGTCCTCATCGTGGACGCGGTGGACTCCAAGGCCATCGCCGGCGCGGTCAAGCGGGCCAAGGACGCCGGCATCCCGGTCGTCGCCTACGACCGCCTTGCCGAGGGCCCGATCGACGCCTACACCTCCTTCGACAACGAAGAGGTCGGCAAGGTCCAGGGCAAGGCGCTGCTGGAGGCGCTGGGCGACAAGGCCAAGGACGGCCAGATCGTCATGATGAACGGTTCGGTTACCGACCCGAACGCCAAACTCTTCAAGTCCGGTGCCCACTCCGTCCTCGACGGCAAGGTGAACATCGGCAAGGAGTACGACACGGTCGAGTGGAAGCCGGAGAACGCCAACACCAACATGGCGGCGGCCCTCTCGGCGCTCGGCAAGGACAAGGTCGTCGGCGTCTACTCCGCCAACGACGGCATGGCCGGCGGCATCATCACCGCCCTCAAGGCGGCCGGCCTGTCCACCCTGCCCCCGGTCACCGGCCAGGACGCCGAACTCGCCGGTGTGCAGCGGATCGTGTCGGGCGAGCAGTTCATGAGCGTCTACAAGCCCTACGCCCCCGAGGCCTCGGCCGCGGCGGAGATGGCCGTCGCCCTCGCCAAGGGCGAGAAGATCGACGGGATCATCAACCAGAAGGTCGACAGCCCGACCACCAAGGCCGTCCCGTCCGTCCTGATCCCGGTCGTCTCGCTCACCAAGGCGAACATCAACGACACCGTCGTCAAGGACGGCGTCTACAAGGTCGAAGAGATCTGCACCGACAAGTACGCGGCCGCCTGCGCCACCGCCGGCATCAAGTAAGGCCCCCCGTCGCCCGCCCGCAGGGCGACCCCCGCGCCTGTCCGGCGCCCCGCCCCTTCTTACCCCGCCACCCGCGGGGCGCCGGGCAGAAACGTTTCACCCGTCTTGCTCCCGCTCTACCCCCCCATTCGCCCCGCTCCTGCTCTTTTGCACGACATCCCCGCCGGTCAGGCGGCGAAGGAGATGGTTCATGTGTCCGCTGCGCCCGTGCTGGCGTTGCGAGGGGTCTCGAAGCGGTTCGGCGCCGTTCAGGCCCTGACCGACGTAGAACTCGAGATCCACTCCGGTGAGGTGGTCGCCCTGGTGGGCGACAACGGCGCCGGCAAGTCCACGCTGGTCAAGACGATCGCCGGCGTGCACCCCATCGATGACGGTGTCATCGAGTGGGAGGGCCGCCCGGTCTCCATCGGCAAGCCCCACGACGCCCAGAACCTGGGCATCGCGACGGTCTACCAGGACCTCGCGCTGTGCGACAACATCGACGTCGTCGGCAACCTCTTCCTCGGCCGCGAGCTCAAGCGCCGCGGTGTCCTCGACGAGGTGGAGATGGAGCGCCGCGCCCGCGAGCTCCTCACCACCCTGTCCATCCGGATCCCCAGTGTCCGGATTCCCATCGCCTCGCTCTCCGGCGGTCAGCGCCAGACCGTGGCGATCGCCCGCTCGATGCTCGGCGAGCCCCAGCTCGTCATCCTCGACGAGCCCACCGCCGCCCTCGGTGTCGAGCAGACCGCACAGGTCCTCGACCTCGTGGAGCGGCTGCGCGAGCGCGGCCACGCCGTGATCCTCATCAGCCACAACATGGCCGATGTGAAGGCGGTCGCCGACAAGGTGGCCGTCCTGCGGCTGGGCCGCAACAACGGTGTCTTCAGCGTCGCCGACACCTCGCAGGAAGAGATCATCTCCGCCATCACGGGAGCCACGGACAACGCCGTGACCCGCCGCGCGGCCCGCACCGGGGAGGCCCGCAAGTGAGCACCGAGAACCCTGCCCCGCTCCACAAGACGACGGACGGCGTCGGCGGCCACACGGTCGTCAACCCGGCCGCCGCGGCGGACGCCATCCCCGCCGTGGACCCGCGCCTGCTCGTCCGCGAGCAGGGCCTCGCCGGATACCTGAGCGAGTTCGGCCGCAAGATGAAGGCCGGCGACCTGGGGTCCATCCCCGTCGTCATCGGCCTGATCATCATCTGGGGCATCTTCCAGGGGCTGAACGCGAACTTCCTCTCCCCGGAGAACCTCACCAACATCGCGATCACGATGACCGCCACCGGCATGATGGCCGTCGGCATCATCTTCGTGCTGCTGCTCGGCGAGATCGACCTCTCGGTCGGCTCGGTCAGCGGCGTCTCGGGCGCCATCGTCGCCGTCCTGTCGGTCACCCACGGCATGAACGAGTGGCTGGCCATCCTCGCGGCGGTCGCGGGCGGCGCCCTCATCGGCTCCATCCACGGCTTCTTCTTCGCCCGGATCGGTGCCCCGGCCTTCGCCGTCACCCTGTCGGGCCTGCTGTTCTGGTCCGGCGCGATGCTGCAGATCCTCGGCAGCAACGGCACGATCAACCTGGACTCCGACGGCGTGGTCGGCAAGCTGACCACGTACTTCTTCTCGGACGTGGCCGTCGGCTACGCCCTGGCCGCCGTCGCGGTGGTCGGCTACTTCCTCGGCTCCTTCTTCGACGCCCGGCGTCGCGAGGCCGCCGGGGTGCCCTCCCGGCCCATGGGCGAGATCCTGCTGCGCACCGGCCTGCTCGCGGTGTTCACCTTCGGTCCGGCCCTCGTGTTCAACCAGTACAAGGGCCTGCCGCTCGCGGTGGTGCTCTTCATCCTGGCCCTGGTCGGTACGGACTTCCTCCTGCGCCGCACCACCTTCGGCCGCCAGGTCTTCGCACTCGGCGGCAGCGTCGAGGCGTCCCGGCGGGCCGGCATCAACATCAACCGGGTCCGGATCACGGTCTTCGCGATCGCCGGCACCTTCGCCGCCATCGGCGGGCTCTTCTGGGCCTCCAAGATCGCGGCGGCCAACCAGAGCGCCGGCGCCGGCGACCTGCTGATGAACGTCATCGCCGCGGCCGTCATCGGCGGCACCAGCCTCTTCGGCGGCCGGGGCCGGACCTGGAACGCCCTCCTCGGCGTCATGGTCATCACCTCCATCCAGTACGGTCTGGCCCTGGAGGGCATCGCGACTCCGATCCAGTACATGATCACCGGTGCGGTGCTGCTGGCCACCGTGGTGATCGACTCGGTCACGCGCAAGACCCAGAAGACCGCCGGACGTGCCTGACCGCACGCCCGGAAGCGACATCCGCCGGTAAGACCGGTCACAGTGCCCGGTGCCACTTCGTGTGGCACCGGGCACCGATGCGTGTAAATACCCGTACACCTGTGCGGGTATACGCCCGTTTGGGATGTGTGACCCCACAGCGGTGTGTACATGTATGACAAAGGTGTGACACCGCCGGGACGGCCCGATGACCGCGCCCGCGAGCGGAACATTAGACTCGTCAGACCAGCTGGCGACTGCAAGGAGGCACGGGTGCTGCTGACCCGCATCAAGGGACCGCGCGATCTGGACCGGCTCGGCAAGGAGGAGCTCGACCAGCTCGCCTCGGAGATCAGGTCCTTCCTCGTCGACGCCGTCTCCAAGACCGGCGGGCACCTCGGCCCCAACCTCGGGGTGGTCGAACTGACGATCGCCCTGCACCGGGTCTTCGACTCGCCCAAGGACAAGATCCTCTTCGACACCGGCCACCAGGCCTACGTCCACAAGCTCCTCACCGGCCGCCAGGACTTCGGCGGGCTGCGCACCAAGGGCGGCCTGTCCGGCTACCCCTCGCGCGCCGAGTCCGAGCACGACGTGATCGAGAACTCGCACGCCTCCACCGTGCTGGGCTGGGCCGACGGCTTCGCCAAGGCCAACGAGGTGCTCGGCCGCGAGGACCACCACGTCGCCGCCGTCATCGGGGACGGCGCGCTCACCGGTGGCATGGCCTGGGAGGCGCTGAACAACATCGCCGCCGCCAAGGACCGCCCGCTGGTCATCGTGGTCAACGACAACGAGCGCTCGTACGGCCCCACCATCGGCGGCCTCGCGAACCACCTGGCGACCCTGCGCACCACCGACGGCTACGAGCGCTTCCTGGCCCGCGGCAAGGACCTCCTGGAGCGGACCCCGGTCGTCGGCAGGCCCCTCTACGAGACCCTGCACGGCGCCAAGAAGGGCCTCAAGGACTTCATCGCCCCGCAGGGCATGTTCGAAGACCTCGGGCTCAAGTACGTCGGTCCCATCGACGGCCACGACATCGAGGCGCTGGAATCGGCGCTGCAGCGCGCCAAGCGCTTCGGCGGACCGGTCATCGTGCACTGCCTCACCCAGAAGGGCCGGGGCTACGAGCCGGCCGTCCAGGACGAGGCGGACCGCTTCCACGCGGTCGGCGTCATCCACCCGGACACCGGTCTGCCGGTGAAGACCGCCGCCGCCAGCTGGACCTCCGTCTTCGCCGACGAGATGGTCAAGCTCGGCAAGGAGCGCGAGGACATCGTCGCGATCACCGCGGCCATGCTCCAGCCGGTGGGCCTGAAGAAGTTCGCGGACGCCTACCCGGACCGCATCTTCGACGTCGGCATCGCCGAACAGCACGGCGCCACCTCCGCCGCGGGCCTGGCCAGCGGCGGCGTGCACCCCGTCTTCGCCGTCTACGCGACCTTCCTCAACCGCGCCTTCGACCAGGTCCTGATGGACGTGGCCCTGCACAAGTGCGGGGTGACCTTCGTCCTGGACCGCGCCGGCGTCACCGGCGACGACGGCGCCTCCCACAACGGCATGTGGGACATGTCCATCCTCCAGGTCGTCCCCGGCCTGCGCCTCGCGGCCCCGCGCGACGCCGAGCAGCTGCGCGCCCAGCTCCGCGAGGCCGTCGCCGTCGAGGACGCCCCGACCGTCGTGCGCTACTCCAAGGGCGTCGTCGGCCCGGCCGTCCCGGCCGTCGGACGCATCGGCGGCATGGACGTGCTGCGCACCCCGGCCCCCGAGGTCACCCTCCCCCTCGGCCCTGCGGGCCTGGGAGGTGCCCCCACGGACGTACTCATCGTCTCGGTCGGCGCGCTCGCCCCGATGTGCCTGGAGATCGCCGCACTGCTGGACAAGCAGGGCATCACCTCGACCGTCGTCGACCCCCGCTGGGTCAAGCCGGTGGACGAGGCGCTGGCCCCGCTCGCGGACGGCCACCGCGTGGTCGTCACCGTCGAGGACAACGGCCGTACCGGCGGCGTGGGCGCCGCCGTGTCGCAGGCCCTGCGGGACGCGGGAGTCGACGTACCGCTGCGCGACTTCGGCATCCCGCAGCGCTTCCTCGACCACGCGCCGCGCAAGGAGATCCTGGCCGAGATCGGGCTGACCGCCCCCGACATCGCCCGGCAGGTCACGGGCCTGGTCGCCAAGCTCGACGGGCGCTACGACACCGAGCAGGCCGCCACCGTCGACTAGCCCGGTTGCAGGACGCGCGGTTGCACGTCGCGGGCCGGGAGATCACCCTTGAGGTGGGCCTCCCGGCCCGTTCGCGTGCGTCGACACCTGTTCGGAGGTGCGTCGGTGAGTAGGGATACGAACAGCCCCTTCCGCACCAAGACGGTGGAGCAGTCCATCCGCGACACGGAGGAGCCGGAACACGCGCTCCGCAAGTCGCTCTCCGCCTGGGACCTGACCGTTTTCGGTGTGGGTGTGATCATCGGCACCGGCATCTTCGTCCTCACGGGCATCGCGGCCCGGAACAACGCCGGGCCCGCCACCGCCCTCGCCTTCGTGGCGGCGGGCATCGTCTGTGCCCTCGCGGCGCTCTGCTACGCCGAGTTCGCGTCCACCGTGCCGGTGGCCGGCTCGGCCTACACCTTCGCGTACGCCTCGATCGGTGAGCTGCCCGCCTGGATCATCGGCTGGGACCTGGTGCTGGAGTTCGCGCTCGGCACCGCCGTCGTGGCGGTCGGCTGGTCCGGGTACGTGCGCAACCTCCTGGAGACCAACCTCGGCTGGGACATGCCCGTCGCGCTGGCCGGACCCGACGCGGGAGGAACCTTCGACCTGCTGGCCTTCCTGCTGATCCTGGCGCTGACCGCGGTCCTGGTCATCGGGACGAAGCTCTCGGCCCGGATCACCGCGGTCGTGGTCGCCATCAAGGTCACCGTGGTGCTGCTGGTCATCATCGCGGGGCTGTTCTTCATCAAGGCCGACAACTACTCGCCGTTCATCCCCCCGGCCCAGCCGCAGGAGGCGGGCAGCGGCCTGCACGCGCCACTGATCCAGCTGCTCTTCGGCTTCGCACCCACCAACTTCGGCGTCATGGGCATCTTCACCGCGGCCTCCCTCATCTTCTTCGCCTTCATCGGCTTCGACGTCGTGGCCACCGCGGCCGAGGAGACCAAGAACCCCCAGCGGGACATGCCGCGCGGCATCCTCGGCTCGCTGCTGGTCTGCACGGTGCTCTACGTCGCCGTGACGCTGGTGGTCACCGGCATGCAGAAGTACTCGGAGATGTCGCCCAGCGCCCCGCTCGCCGAGGCGTTCAAATCCGTGAACCAGCCGTTCTTCGCCGGCGCCATCAGCCTCGGGGCGTCCGTCGGTCTGATCACCGTGTGCATGATCCTGCTGCTCGGCCAGACCCGGGTGTTCTTCGCGATGAGCCGTGACGGACTGCTGCCACGCGTCTTCTCCATCACCCACCCCAAGTACCGCACCCCCTACCGGGCGACCGTGCTGCTCGGCGGAATCATCGCCGTCGTCGCGGGCTTCACCAGTCTGGAGAAGCTCGCGGAGCTGGTGAACATCGGCACCCTGTTCGCCTTCGTGGTGGTTGCCCTCGGCGTGATCGTCCTGCGCCGGACCCGCCCCGACCTGCACCGGGCCTTCCGCACCCCGTGGGTGCCGGTGGTCCCGATCGTGTCGATCGCGGCCTCGCTCTGGCTGATGCTCAACCTGCCTGCCGAGACCTGGATCCGCTTCGGGGTCTGGATGGCGATCGGCGTCGTCGTCTACTTCCTGTACGGACGCCGCAACAGCCGCCTCGGCAAGACCGGCGCGGACGCGAAGTTCTAGGCGTGCGAAGCCGGGAGCCGGCCGTACGGTCACCCGTACGGCCGGCTCCGTGTGTGCGGGCCCCCGTCAGCCCGTGGCCGGGGACTTCTTCGCGGAGGCCGGGATCTTCTGGTCGTTGCGCAGGGCCTCCCACAGCTGGGTCGCCTGCGGCTCCGCCGTGATCACGCGGTTCGGGTCCACCTTGTCGTAGGCCACCGGGAGCATGATGGTCTCCATGGTGTCCGGGTCCACGCCCTTCATGCTCTGCGCGAAGTCGGACAGCGCGGTGAGCGAGGCGAGGTCGGAGTCCGTGGTCAGGGACTTGGTGCCGGCGTCCGCCAGCTTGTAGAGCCGGGCCGGGTTGCCGAGGGCGTCCTGCTTCTTGATCTCGGACAGCATCGCCAGCATGAACTGCTGCTGGAGGCCTATCCGGCCCAGGTCGCTGCCGTCGCCGTAGCCGTAGCGGGTACGGACGAACTTGAGCGAGTCGGCGCCGTCCAGGCGGTGGGTGCCCGCGTCCAGCTTCAGGCCGCCCTTCGCCCCGGTCATCGGCTTGTCGAGGGTGACGGTGACCCCGCCGAGCGCATCCACCAGGCCCTTGAAGCCCGCGAAGTCCACCTCGACGAAGTGGTCGACGCGGACGCCCGACATGGCCTCCACGGTCTTGACCACGCACGCCGGGCCGCCGGTGCCGTAGATGCTGTTGAACATGGCCCGCTTCTGCGCCGGGGCCGTCTTGCCGTCCTCACCCTTGCACTCGGGCCGGTTGACCAGGGTGTCGCGCGGGATGCTCACCGCGGTCGCCTTGGCCCGGCCCTCGGGTATGTGCACCAGCATGGTGGTGTCGGAACGGGCCCCGCTGACGTCGCCGTGGTCCAGGTCGCCGTTGGCCCCCGCCCGGGAGTCGGAGCCGAGCACCAGGACGTTCTGCGCTCCGGCGACGACCTTCTTCGGCCGGTCGTCCCCGATGGCCCGGTTCAGGTCGACACTGGAGATGTTGCTGTTGAGACTGCTATACATCCACCACCCCGCCCCGCCGGCGGCGAGGATCAGGACTGCCACCGACAGCAGGACGATCCACAGGACGCGCTTGCCGCGGCGCGGCTTGCGCCGACTGGTGCGCGAGGGTGCGGCGGGCTGGTCGGTCATGGAGGCAGAGCCCTTCTGCTATAGATGAATGTGAATAATAGACAGACTTTCGAGTGGGTCGGTCCGGGGTGAACCGGAGCGGACGCTCACACGGCAGACGGCACATGGCGGAAGGACGGACGGCGTCGTGAACCCAGGCAGGGGCGGCACCCGGCCCGCCCGTCCGGCTCGCGGGGCGCAGGTCACCGCGCCGGGCGCGGCCGGACCCGCCCATCCCTCGGCCCCCAGCGGAAAGTGGCTGTTCAGGGGCAACGACGGCCGTCTGACGGCCTACGCGTGCGCCGCCGGGGGATTGCTCCGCTGGACCGAGACGGGTGCTCCCGGCACGGGCTGGACGGGCCCCGAGGAACTCGAGGTACCGGGCTGGACCGGGTCGGCGGTCATGGCGCAGAGCCACGAGGGCTACATCCATTTCGTTACCCTCCGCACCCCGGCGGACGGCTCCGACGGCCCCGAAGCCGCCGTCGCGACCCAGTTCCAGTCCGGCCGCGGCCTGACCGCCTGGCGCGGTCTGGGCGTTCCGGGCGTACGCGGCGGTCCCGCGCAGGACGGCCCGGTCCGGCCGCCGTGCGTCGTCGTCAACCAGCGCTCCGGCAGCGTGCACGTCATCGTGTCGCTGCGCCTCGGCGGCATCGTGCGGCGCAGCCGCAACTCCCAGGGCACGTGGGGCGGGTGGAAGCAGCTGGCCCCCGAGTCCTACCAGGGCGGGGTGACGGCGCTGATGCCCGTCGGCGGGCCCCTGGAGGTACTGGCCGCCGGGCCGGCCGGGGTCGACCGCTGGGTGGGCGCCGGGCAGGGGCAGTTCCGTCTCGCCGACCGCGTCGCCACGCAGATGGCCGGGGCCCCCGCGGGGTGTCAGACGGGCGCGCGCAGGGCCACGTACTTCTGGCGCTACCCGGGGGACGGTTCGCTGGTGGCCTGGCGGGCCGGGGACCAGGGAGTGCAGAGCGGCATGATGGGGCTCGGCGGGGCGGGCGGCCGCGGCACGCCCGGCGTCGGGAAGGCCGTCATCGGCGGCTACGACTGCACGGTCCTCGCGCAGAACGGCGCGGAGGGCGACATCGAACTCACCGCCTACGTCAGCGAGAACGAGGGGTACGGCACCTGGTGGGCCTCCCTCGGCGGCCACGGCCTGCACGCCCCCCAGGTCGCCGTCGACGCCGCGGACCGCATCGTGGTGGCCGCCCTCGACCGGGACGGCTCCCTGGTCGTCGCGCGGCAGGAAACCGCCGGCGAGGGCCTCGCGTTCGGCCCCTGGCAGCGGGCCTGACCGACCGGGGCCCGGCCGGGCCGGGGGTGCCGCCCCCGGCCCGGCCGCCGCCGGGCGGTCCGTCAGCCGCGGTCCGTCAGCCGCGGTCCGGCAGCGGGGTGCGCTGCGAGATCTCCACGCTGAGGCCACCGGACGTGGTGTAGTACGGCGTGGCCACCAGCTCCATGCCCTGCGTGCCGGGCGCCGGCGCGACGACCACCGGCTGCCGGGCGGTGGTGTCCAGGTCGTCGGCCCGGTGCCCGCCGAGCCGCACCTCCTGGGTCACGCCCTCGAAGGAGACGGCCAGGTGGAAGTCCCACACGCCGGGCGGTACCGGCCAGCCGCTGGAGGTCTGCGCCAGGTTGATCCGGGTCGAGAAGCGGCCCATCGCCCGGGTGTTGCCCTTGGAGTTGACCAGGGTGTCGTCGCGGCGGGCCGTCACGGAGAAGCCCTCCTCCGCGCCGCTCGTACGCTCCCGCATCACCACCCGGGTCGCGCGGTCCTTCGTCGACAGCTGCTCGAAGAAGGCGTACCCGTCCAGGAGCAGCATCGGCCCGTCCCAGCCCACGCCCTGGAGCTGGTGGCTGACGGTCATGTCGCCGGTGATGTCGAACAGCTCGTCCTCCAGGCCCACCTGAGGGTCGCGGAAGAACGGCAGCGTCGTGAACACCCTGCCGCCCTCGACCGTCTTGCGGACGCCCGGCCGGTCCTTGTCGGCCTCGAAGGCGGCCATCGTCGCCGCCTCCGCGACCCGGCCCCGCGCGAGCAGCGCGTACCGTACCGCCAGCATCCGGGGCAGCAGCGCCAGGGCCCCCGGCGAGACCTGGGAGCGCAGCACCTCGGACGCGGACCACAGGGTCCGCTCCCGGCCGGCCGGGTCCTCGGCGGTCAGCAGCGCGGCGGCGGTCGCCTTGCCCAGCTCCACTTCCAGGTGCCGCGCGTGCAGCCGGTCCCGCCGCGGCCCCTCCGGCAGCTGCGAGCTGACCAGCGCCAGCATCCGCGACACCAGGGCGACCCGGTCCGGCAGGGCCGCCGAGGGCGTCTGCGAGGGGCCCTTGACCACGCAGGTGCGGTCGCCGACCACCGAGATGTTGTCCGCCCCGATGTACGCGGCCGCGGTGAAGGCCTGCTCCTCGCCGAACGGCATGTCGGTGGGGAAGGCCAGCCCGCGCCGCTGGAGCAGGCTGGCGCGGAACAGCTTGTCCGACGTCAGCGACCAGTACGCGCGGGAGGTGTAGATGTCGGTGTGCGTCTGGTTCTTGCGGAACATCGACGTCGCCACCGTGTGCCGGCCGGAACTCTCCAGCTTTCCGAGCACGATGTCGGCCTCGTTCGCGTCGCCCGCCGCGAGCATCCGCTCCAGCCCGTCGGGCGCGAGGCGGTCCGCCGCGTCCAGGAAGATCACGTACCGGCCACCGGCCTGGCTGAGCGCCCAGTTCCGGGCCGACGCGGTGCTCAGCCCGCGCGGGACCTGGCCCACGCGCAGCAGCCCCGGGTACTGGTGGGCGGCGCGGGCCAGGAGGGATCCGCTGTCGTCGGTCGAGCCGTCGTCGACGGCGATGACCTCCAGCCGGTCCGTCCCGATCGACTGGGCGACGAGGGAGGCCAGGCACGCCTCGACCGCGGCGGCCTGGTTGCAGACCCGCAGCGCGACCGTCACGTCTTTGATGTCGGCGGCGTGCACGATCGCTTGGTTCATGATCCGTTGATCCTCATCGGTTACGCGCGGACTGGTCGGGCCGGGGCCACGGCATCTCCCCGATGAGCTCGGGCCACTGCCACGGGCGGAAGGCGACGTCCGTCGTGTGCTGCGGGAACACACCGGGGATGTGCGCCGGCGGACCCACGAAGACGTTCACGTGCGAGGTCAGTTTCGCGGCCGCGGGCGTGCCCACCACGTACTCGAACCGGTCGTAGCCGGTGAAGCCGGGTGCGGGCGTGTAGGTGACCCAGCCGTCGTAGGACAGCTGCGCGTCACCGTTGCCCGGCTGGGTCACGGAGATGGCCGTACTGCCCGCGGGGGCCGCCGACAGGACGTTCACCGAGCCCGGCCGGCCCGGTTCGGCCTCGATGCGCAGCCCCCGGGCGGAGGGCGCCCGCAGGCGCAGCGCCTCGTCCGAGAGCTTGCCGGTGCGCACCAGCCTGCGGCCGGTCGCGTCCGGGACGCCCACCATGATCTGGGGACGGAGGACGGGCGCGCCGACCGATTCGCGCAGCCGCAGGTGCAGGACGCCCGTGGCGGTCTCGCCGGCGTCGGCCCGGACCCGGAACCAGCGCTGCCGCGGGAAGTGCTCCAGGCCCTGGAGCGCCACGACATCGGCGATTCCCTTCAACGGCGCCTCCAGGAGGTACGCGCAGCCGCGCGAGGCGCTCTGGTCGGGCGCCACGGACAGGCCGAGCTGGAACGTCTCGCCGGGCACGACGTAGCGCCGCGGGTCGGCTGAGCTGTACAGGGCGGCGTAGACGACGCCCAGGGACGGGTCGTCGCCGAGGGCCCTGCCCCGGCACAGGAGATTCACGCGCCGGACTCCTCAACTACTGGGGGACATGGACACACGGGACTTGGTGTTGTGGGCGAACGTCTCTTCATCCAGCCAGCCCAGCTCGTCGTACGAGAACCGGCGGCGGTCGAGGTCCCGGCCCCAGTGGGACGGGATGATGCCCTGTTCGATCATGCTGCGGGCGATGAACCGGGCGCACTCGATGGCGCCCTCGGCCCGCAGGTGGACGTTGTCGCCGTCCTGGACGTGCCGCTGGAGGGGCTCGCCCGGCCGCAGGTAGGTGAAGACGCGCTTGGACGCCTCCGGCCCGAGCTCCTCCCACCACTGCAGGCTCTGGCGGTACAAGTCGACGACCGGCACGTGCTCGTCCTCGGCCAGCTGGCGGGCGGCGAGCGGGTAGTCGCCCAGGAAGCGGGCCACGTTGCCGTGCCGGTCGATGCGGCGCCGTTCGTACGGCAGCAGGATCACCGGGTGGGCCTGCCGCTCGCGGGTGCCGTGCACGTAGGCGGCCATGTGCTCCAGGAAGGTGGAGAACGGCTCCGTGTGCAGGCCCGGGTCGGGCTTCCAGTCCGTCTGGCCGAAGCCGAACAGGAGGTAGTCGCCCGGCCGCATGGTGTCCAGGATCCACTGGAGCCGCCCGCGTTCGCGGAAGCTCTTCGAACTGGCCCGTGCGCGGGCGCAGTTGACGACCTCGACCGCGTCGGTGAGGAAGAGCGGCAGGGCCTGTGTCCAGCCCGCCATCGGCAGGAAGCTGTACGGGCGGCCGACCGCGTTGGAGCCGCCCGCCACGAAGATCCTGGGGCGGACGCCCTGCTGGTTTCCGGGTGCGTACGTCACGCCTAGACCTCCTGCTCCTCCGCGGTCTGGGTGAGTAGCACCGACTCCAGAGCCGCTTCGAAGGCCGACCGCTGCGCGGGGGACGAGGTCGGGTCCTGCTTGCGCACGTCGATGACGTGGCCGGTCATCTCGGACAGCAGGACGTCGAGCGAGCTGAGGGCCACCGACTCGGAGGTCAGCAGGGAGCCCGAGGGCTCCTGGCCGAAGGCCTTGGTCCGCATCGGGGTGGCGGTGCGCTCGGGGTTCACGCAGTTGACGCGGATCCGGTCGCCGGCCCACTCGTCGGCGAGCGCCTGCGTCAGGTTGACCATGGCGGCCTTCGTGGAGGAGTACAGGCTGTACTCGGCGCGGCCACGGGTGTAGCTGCTGGACGTGAACAGCAGCAGCTGGCCCTCGGTCTCGCTCAGGTACTTGTACGAGGCGCGGGCGATGTTCACGGGGGCGAGGTAGTTGACCTCCAGCGCCTCCCGGATCGTCTCGTTGTCGGTCTCGTCGAGCCGGCCGACGCGCAGCACGCCCGCGGTGTTGACGACGTAGTCGATGCGGCCGGTCTCGGTGTAGGCCCGGGCGAGGGCCTCCTCGACGTGGTCGAGGTTCTCGACGTGCGTGCCGGTCGTGGAGCGACCCAGGGCGAAGACGCGGGCGCCGAAGCCCTCGGCGATCCGCGCGATGTCGGCGCCGATGCCGTACGAGCCGCCGAAGACGAGGACGGTCTTGCCGGCCAGCTGCTCGCGGTAGGCGGCATCGCCGGCCTGGGCGGGCGCGGTGTGCGAGGCGAGCTGGAACAGCTTGTCGGCGATGAAGACGTCGACGGGCTGGGTGACCTTCATGTTGTACTCGTCGCCCTGCACCACGTGCACCGGCACGTCCGGCAGGTACTTGACCACGACGGAGCAGTCGTCGGTGGCCTGGAAGGACGGGTCGGCCTCGGCCCGGTCGTAGGCGGCGCGGATCGTGGTGAGCCTGAAGCCCTGCGGGGTCTGGCCGCGGCGCAGCCGGGAGCGGTCCGGCACCTCGGTGATGAACTCGCCGTCGTCGCCGTGGGTACGGGTGACGATGACGGTGTCGGAGGAGGGGATGGCCACGTCGACGGCCTGGAACTTCTCCAGGGCCTCGACGCACTCCTTGACGACGCGCTGCGACAGCAGCGGGCGGACCGCGTCGTGGAAGAGGAGGTTGACGTCCTCGCCGGGGGCGAGGTCCTCGGCCGCCGCGCGGATCGCGATGCGGGTGGTCTCGCTGCGGGTGGAGCCGCCCGCCAGGACCCGGGTGACCTTGCCGAGGCCGGCGCGGTCCACGATGCGCTGGGCGTCCTCCACGTAGGCGGGGGTCATCAGGAGGATGACGTCGTCGACGTCCGGAGCGGTCTCGAAGATGTGCAGGGTGTGCTCGAGGATCGGCTTCCCGGCGATCTTGAGCAGCTGCTTCGGTATCTCTAGACCGATGCGCTGACCGGTGCCACCGGCGAGGACGACGGCAATGGTGCGGCGCGGGGTGGCACTGGAGGACAAGGTCTCCTTCTTCCTGGCAGGGGGATGGGGCACGAGGTGCTCGGGAGGGGTCCGGCTACGCGGGCAGGTGCGTGTGTTCCGGGTATTCCACGGGGAAATCGAGCAGCCCCCGCCGGTACAGGTTGTTCGCGGCGGCGTTGAAGCGGACGCCGGAGGGCGGGTACTCCTGGCCGAGGAGGTACTCCTTGAGCTGCTCCCGGTAGGGCGCCATGACGTCCTCGCGCGGATTGAGCATGGCGTCGATGGCCGTGCTCAGGCCGTTGCAGTCGGGGTCCAGGAGGTACGAGGCGTACGCCGTCCGCTGTTCGTTGCGGAACTCGGCATCGGGCAGCCCGTCGAGATTGAAGATCGCGTACGGCTTCAGCGTCGCGACGAAGTCGGACACGACGCTCGACATGTCGCCGATGAGCAGGTCGGACTGGTTGAAGCAGTCGTACAGGGCGGGGATCCGCTCGGTCACCACGTGGTGGGCGGTGTCCGGGATCGCGCTCCAGTACAGGGTCGCGGCCTGGTTGCGGCTGCGCCTGATGCGGGCGGTCCGCTCCTCTTCGGTGAGGTCGGGGAACTTGGACCGTACGCCGCGCTCGGAGAGGTCGGCGATGCGCTGGTCGATCCGGGCCAGTTTCCTGGCCGCGGACTTGGAGTCGGTGGCGTTGCGGCCGAAGCGCCGGGCGTTGTCCTCCTGGAGCATCGCGATGACGCGGCGGTGCGCGGCGGCGGCCTCGGCGGAGCGCGAGCCGGTGAGCGGGTGAGGCTTGTAGATGATCCGGATCTCCTGCTCGTGGTCGAGCAGGGCCTGGATCAGGGTCTCGCCGGCCGGGATGACCGAGGTGTAGCAGGCGTCGTCGGTCCAGCCCTCCCAGGTGGGGGCGTAGATGACGGTGGGCATCGGGCCGGCGACCTTGCCGGTCCAGCGGTGCAGCGGCATGAGCTGGGGCCGGCCGACCTCGACGATCTGGTTGTGCGTCACGGCGTGCTTGATGCGCTCGTAGCGGTCGCGGCCCGCGCGGCCGGCCACCCAGATCTCGTCGAAGACCTTGCTGACGCGGTTGCTGCTGGCGAGCTTGTCGCTGTCGCCGTGGCCGATGAAGACGTGCTTGACCTCCGCGCGCTGGAGCATGTGCACGTTCTTGCCCGCGTTGCCGGGGTAGAGGGCGACGCGGAGCTCGTTCATCTCGATCCGCGCCAGGTTGTCGGCCTTGGGAACGCAGATGACGGGGATGGACGTCGCGTCCAGGTAGCGCAGGGTGGCACGCTCGCGGAGCACGATGACGGGCCGCAGGTCCAGCTCCTCCAGTGCCTCCAGCCACATGTTCACCTGGTACATGAAGTCTTTGGAGATGGCGGCGAAGGTGAAGTAGAGCGCCACCTGGGGGCGGTATTCGGCCAGCTGGTGGTTGAGCTCGTCGAGGGCCTCGTCGGCGGTGGGCAGCTTGAGCGCGTTGCGCGCGTCGGGCACCAGCACCAGCAGGGAGAGGTAGGCCAGGAAGACGGTCGCGATCATGCCGTACGTGACCCAGCGCCAGTTGTCCGTCGCGATGGTGGCCAGCGCGCCGCCCATCAGCGGGATGTCCATGTGCAGGGTCTTGCGGACGTGCTTGTCGACCAGGAACGGGTGCGGCATGCGACGGATGCCGAGTGCCTCCAGGTCGAGCCCGCGGGTGGTGAACGGCAGCTCGTTGCGCATCTTGCGGACGTGCTTGAGGAGCGCGCCGTACGCGAGCTGGAGGATGAAGAGCAGCAGCAGCCCGATGGTGGTCATCTGCGCCACGAAAGACTCGATGTCGGCGATGGCTCCGCACAGGCCGAGCAGCAGGAACTGCCGGATGAGGAAGCGCATGGTGAGACCGAAGCGGGAGTCGCGCAGCCGCTCCAGCGTCGTCGATTCGCTGTTGTGGAGCAGCAGGTCGGAGGCGTAGCTGACGGCCGCGCAGTACGCGAACATCGGGAGGGAGGCGAGGGCGACGGCGGCCATCATGCCGATGAAGCTGAGAATCAGCCCAGCGGTGATCAAGATGCCGAGAACTGCTTGCCGTCGCTTGGAGCCCATAGTGCGGTGCCTCCCCCGTGGAGGTTTGAGAATCCCGTGAAGTGTCGGAGTAGTATAAGCAGCCTTATGGAGGCCTCGAGAACTTCAGGTGAACCCCGGGCCAATGCTTGGGGATGACCCTCTGTAAAGGTCACATAAAGGTAACGGGCCTTCGCTGGGTGTGGATGGCGGGCCTTCGGTCCGAAGGCGGCATCTCACGCCGTGAAGCGATAGAGCGTCAGTTCCCGGCGGTCTTCGTTCTTCACGGAAAAGCCGATGCACAATCCCACCCGGCCCCCCGCCAGGGTGACGGCCATTCCCTCGGGCTCTCGGTAGGGAAGATCCGGCGCCGCGGTGACGCGTTGACGGCCCTGCGCCTTTCCGGTGGTGACATCGATAGCCGAAATGTAAGTGTTGCCGCCGGACTTCCGGGGGTTCTTACCGTTTTTGTCTGTATACGGGTTTCCGGTCAGTATGTAGATGAAGTTCCCGTGCAGTGCGCAGCCCTGGAACCATTCCTCTTCCTTGACCTGTACGCCGGCTTTGACGAATTGCGCGGACTCCGTGCGCCCGGCGAGGAAATCCTCCATCTGGTATACGGCGAATCGCCGTTCGCCGCCCCGTTCGTGACTCACCAGCACACGGCCGCCGGCCAGGTCGAGGGAGGGGGAGACGTCGGAGGCGCTCGGCACCGGGTCGAAGTGGGTCACGGCCGAGTCCGAGCTGTCCAGGATCGCACCGTCCTTGAACGGCGTACGGGCCACCGAGCGGCCGTAGCCGGTCTTCGGGTCCGCCTTTCCCTCCACCCAGAGGTGGGTGCGCTTGCCCACCGGCTCGACCGCGAACGAAATGCCGTGGCCGAAACCGCGCAGATACATGTGGCCGGTGACTTTCCCCGCCGCGGTCAGCCGCGTCAGGCACATGTCCCCGGAGTCCTTGCGGTCGGTGGCGGCCAGCGGCTCGTCCTCGTCCGAAAGGCGGATTCCGGCCTGAAGGGTCTGGAGCGTGTAGACCAGACCGTTCACGTCGTCGAAGGCGAATGACTGCGGGCCCGTCGTGTTGAAGAGCCGCGTGGGCGTGAGTATCTCGGTGCCGGAGCGTATGTCGAATTCGCCCACGATCCGGGGAAGGGCGTTCTGTTCGTCCGTTACGTCCGTTACATCCGGCTCATCCGGTTCGGTGTCCCGTGGCCATCCCAGGCTGCTCGCGGCAATTCCGGCGGCAACGGCGCCGCCGGCGAACAGCAGGGTCCGCCGGCTGAAAGGTGTCTGGTTGTCCGCCATGTCCGGCATTCTGTCAGCAGGGCCGTCCGGCCCCGGCATCGGCCCCCGGCCAGGGCGTTCTCTCAAAGGCATCGGGCGCCCGCCCCCGACGGGGGACGGACGCCCGATGTGCATTCGCATCGCTATGCGACGGTATGTCGGGCCGGAACCCGCCACACCAAAATTCCTCAGACCGGGACGCTCGCCAGACCGGGGGCGAGGAACTTCTTGCCGTTCACGCGCTCCGAGACGCCCTCGCGGTCCAGGTACGGCGTGACGCCGCCCAGGTGGAAGGGCCAGCCGGCGCCCGTGATGAGGCAGAGGTCGATGTCCTGGGCCTCGGCCACGACACCCTCCTCCAGCATCAGACCGATCTCCTGTGCCACCGCGTCCAGGACGCGGTCGCGGACCTGCTCCTCGGTCAGGACGCTGTCGCCCTGGACCAGGAGGGCGGCGACCTCGGGGTCGAGCTCCGGCTTGAAGCCGTTCTCGGCCGAGTAGACGTAGAAGCCGCGCTTGCCGGCCTCGACGACCCGCTTCAGGTTGGGGGAGACGGTGAAGCGCTCCGGGAAGGAGCGGTTCAGGGTCTCGGAGACGTGCAGCCCGATCGCGGGGCCGACGAGCTCCAGCAGCACCAGCGGGGACATCGGCAGACCGAGCGGCTCGATGGCCTTCTCGGCCGTGGCCACCGGGGTGCCCTCGTCGATGACGTTCTGGATCTCGCCCATGAAGCGGGTGAGGATGCGGTTCACGACGAACGCCGGGGCGTCCTTGGTGAGGACCGCGGTCTTCTTCAGCTTCCGCGCGACACCGAAGGCCGTGGCCAGCGAGGCGTCGTCGGTCTGCTCGCCGCGGACGATCTCCAGCAGGGGGAGGATCGCGACCGGGTTGAAGAAGTGGAAGCCGACCACGCGCTCCGGGTGCTGGAGCTTGGAGGCCATCTCCGACACCGACAGCGAGGAGGTGTTGGTGGCGAGGATCGCGTGCGCCGGGGCGACCGCCTCGACCTCCGCGAACACCTTCTGCTTGACCGACATCTCCTCGAACACGGCCTCGATGATGAAGTCCGCGTCCGCGAAGCCCTCGGCCTTGTCCAGGACGCCGGTCACCAGTGCGGTCAGGCGGTTGGCCTTGTCCTGGTTGATGCGGCCCTTGCCGAGCAGCTTCTCGATCTCGGCGTGGACGTAACCCACGCCCTTGTCCACGCGCTCCTGGTCGATGTCGGTGAGGACCACCGGCACCTCCAGGCGGCGCAGGAAGAGCAGCGCCAGCTGCGAGGCCATCAGACCCGCGCCCACGACGCCGACCTTGGTGACCGGGCGGGCCAGGGACTTGTCCGGGGCGCCGGCCGGGCGCTTGGCGCGCTTCTGGACCAGGTTGAAGGCGTAGATGCCGGAGCGCAGCTCGCCGCCCATGATGAGGTCCGCGAGCGCGGTGTCCTCGGCGTCGAAGCCCTTCTGCAGGTCGCCGTCCTTGGCCGCCTCGATGATCTCCAGCGCGCGGTAGGCGGCCGGGGCCGCGCCGTGCACCTTGGAGTCCGCGATGGCGCGGCCGCGGGCGACCGCCGCGTCCCAGCCCTCGCCGCGGTCGATCTCGGCGCGTACGACCTCGGTGGTGCCCTTCAGCACGCCCGCGGTCCACAGCAGCGACTGCTCCAGGAAGTCCGCACCCTCGAACAGCGCGTCCGCGATGCCCAGGTCGAGCACCTGCTTGCCGCGCAGCTGCTTGTTCTGGTTCAGCGAGTTCTCGATGATCACCGAGACCGCGCGGTCCGCGCCGATCAGGTTCGGCAGCAGGGCGCAGCCGCCCCAGCCGGGAACCAGGCCGAGGAAGACCTCGGGCAGCGAGAAGGCCGGGATGGCCTTGGAGACGGTGCGGTAGGAGCAGTGCAGGCCCACCTCGACACCGCCGCCCATCGCCGCGCCGTTGTAGTAGGCGAAGGTCGGGACGGCCAGCGCCGAGAGGCGCTTGAAGACATCGTGGCCGCCCTTGCCGATGGCGAGCGCCTCGTCGTGCTTCTTCAGCAGCTCGACGCCCTTGAGGTCGGCGCCCACCGCGAAGATGAACGGCTTCCCGGTGATGCCCGCGCCGACGATGGAGCCGGCGGCGGCCTCCTGCTCGAGCTGGTCGATCGCCGCGTTCAGGTTGGCGAGGGACTGCGGGCCGAAGGTGGTCGGCTTGGTGTGGTCCAGGCCGTTGTCCAGCGTGACGAGCGCGAAGCGCCCGGCGCCGAACGGCAGGTCCAGGTGGCGGACGTGCGCCTGCGTGACGACCTCGTCCGGGAACAGCTCGGCCGCGCCCTTCAGGAGCTCAGTGGTGGTGCTCACTTGGAGTCTCCCTCGGAGGTGAAGTGCGGGTTCTCCCAGACGACGGTGGCGCCCATGCCGAAGCCGACGCACATGGTGGTCAGGCCGTAGCGGACGTGCGGCTGCTCCTCGAACTGACGGGCCAGCTGCGTCATCAGGCGCACGCCCGAGGAGGCGAGCGGGTGACCGAAGGCGATGGCGCCGCCGTACTGGTTCACGCGCGCGTCGTCGTCGGCGATGCCGTAGTGCTCCAGGAAGGCCAGGACCTGTACGGCGAAGGCCTCGTTGACCTCGAAGAGGCCGATGTCGTCGATCGTCAGACCGGCCTGCGCGAGGGCCTTCTCGGTGGCCGGGATCGGGCCGTAGCCCATGACCTCCGGCTCGACGCCCGCGAAGGAGTACGAGACCAGGCGCATCTTGACCGGGAGGTTGTTCTCCCGGGCGAAGTCCTCGGACGCGATGATCGCGGCGGTGGCTCCGTCGTTGAGACCGGCGGCGTTGCCCGCGGTGACCCGGCCGTGGGGGCGGAACGGGGTCTTGAGGCCGGCCAGGTTCTCCAGCGTGGTGCCCGGGCGCATCGGCTCGTCGGTGGTGACCAGGCCCCAGCCCGTCTCGCCCGCCGCCTCGTTGGTGTTGCGCACCGAGACCGGGACCAGGTCCTGCTGGATCTTGCCGTCGGCGTACGCCTTGGCGGCCTTCTCCTGCGAGCGCACGGCGTACTCGTCGGCGCGGAGCTTGGTGATCGTCGGGTACCGGTCGTGCAGGTTCTCGGCGGTCATGCCCATGAACAGGGCGGACTCGTCGACCAGCTTCTCGGAGACGAAGCGCGGGTTCGGGTCCACGCCCTCGCCCATGGGGTGGCGGCCCATGTGCTCGACGCCGCCGGCGAGGGCGACGTCGTACGCGCCGAAGGCCACGCCGCCCGCGACCGCGGTCACGGCGGTGAGCGCGCCGGCGCACATGCGGTCGATGGAGTAGCCCGGGACGGACTGCGGGAGGCCCGCGAGGATGCCGGCCGTACGGCCCAGCGTGAGGCCCTGGTCGCCGATCTGCGTGGTCGCGGCGATGGCGACCTCGTCGATCTTCTTGGGGTCCAGGTCCGGGTTGCGGCGCAGCAGCTCCCGGATCGCCTTCACGACGAGGTCGTCGGCGCGGGTCTCGTGGTAGATGCCCTTCGGGCCCGCCTTGCCGAACGGGGTGCGGACGCCGTCTACGAAGACGACGTCCCTGACGGTACGAGGCACGTTGGCTCTCCTCCAGGTGCGGGTGTGCACTGCTGCGCGGGTGCGCGCTCGGCGGATGCGGCTGAGCGCGCGCTCACCCCACCCATGCTACTTGCGGGTAACCAATGTGCACACCCCCTCCGGGAGGAGCGGCGAAGGTCACACTCCGGCGACCTCGGCCGGTACGGGTTCCAGCGCGGGCCCGTCCGCCATGGCCGAGGCGATGGCGGACGAGGAGCGGTGTACGTCCGCCACGAACGCGCGGCGCCGGACGCCCAGCGCGCGCAGCGCCGGCCCGTGGTCGACGGAGACCAGGACGGCCGTGCCGCCGAGGAGCACCCGCCACCCGCTCGTCACGGCCCGCCGGACCGGCCGGGGGAGCCCCGCGAGCCCTTCGCGCAGCCGCCGGCAGTGGAAGGGGACGTGCCGTTCCTCGTCCGCCAGGATCCGGGCGGCGGTCTCGGTCGTCAGCGGGTCCGAGGTGCCGTCCCGCAGCGCGCGGTAGTACCGCAGGGCCACCACCTCGGCGATCATCAGGACGAGCAGCTCCTGCTTCAGCCCCATCAGCCGCCGCAGCCGGACGAACGCGGCGTCGCTCCAGTGCCCTTCGAGCGTCCGCGCCTCCCCGGCCGCCAGGAGCAGCGCCAGCATCCGCGCGTGGTTCTGCTCCTCGGCGACGAACAGCCGGACCGCCTCCGTGTAGCCGGCGTCGCCCGCGCGCTCCGCCTTGCCGATCAGCGCCGATCCGTCACCGTCCTCACCCACCTGGAACTTCTGGACGGACCGCACGACCGCCGGGGCGAGACGGGCGCCCCGCGTCCAGTCGGGGTCCCCCAGCGCCGCGCGGCGCTCCCGCTCGGCTCCGAAGTCCGCGATCCAGTCCCCGTACCCAGTTTTGATCATGTTCAGAACCTACTCATTGTTGAGCGTGTTCAAAAGGTTCCGGGTGTCATGAGCGCGTAACAAAGCCCCCGGCCGGTGGCCGGGGGCTTTCGGTGGCACGGATCGGACCGGATCAGACCGCGGTGCGGATCAGATCGTGTCGCTGGGCTGATCGGGTTCCGGCGCGTCGTCCGTCGCGGCCAGGGCCGTGACGAGCGCCGGGGTCACCTGCTCGATCTGCCACGGGCGGGCGCCGTGGCCCGCGAGGGCCTCCGCGACCGCGTCCGGGTCGAGAAGCGCCGGCGGCTCCCAGCACAGCCGGCGGACCGTGTCCGGGGAGATCAGGTTCTCCTGGGGCAGGTTCAGCCCCTCCGCGAGCGCCGAGACGGCGGTGCGGGCCGCTGACAGGCGGGCCGCGGCCTCGGGGTCCTTGTCCGCCCAGGAGCGCGGCGGCGGCGGACCGGCCAGGCTCGCACCCGGCTGCGGGAGCTCGCTCTCGGGCAGGGCCTTCGCCCTGTCCACGGCGGCCATCCACTGGTCCAGCTGGCGCCGGCCCATCCGCTGCCCGAACCCGGGCAGTACCGACAAGGCCTGCACGTTCGCGGGCAGGCCGAGGGCGGCCTCGATGATCGCGCCGTCGCCGAGCACCTTGCCCGGCGACACGTCACGGCGCTGCGCGATCCGGTCCCGGGACTCCCACAGCTCCCGTACGACCGCCATCTGCCGGCGCCGGCGCACCTTGTGCATGCCGGACGTACGCCGCCACGGGTCCTTGCGCGGCGGGGCGGGCGGAGCGGCGGCGATGGCGTCGAACTCCTGGTGGGCCCACTCCAGCTTGCCCTGCCGGTCCAGCTCCTTCTCCAGGGCGTCCCGCAGGTCCACGAGCAGCTCGACGTCCAGGGCGGCGTAGCGCAGCCACGGCTCCGGGAGCGGGCGGGTGGACCAGTCGACGGCGGAGTGGCCCTTCTCCAGTGCGTAGCCGAGCACGCCCTCGACCATCGCGCCTAGCCCCACCCGGGGGAAGCCGGCGAGGCGGCCGGCCAGCTCGGTGTCGAACAGGGAAGTGGGCACCATGCCTATTTCCCGCAGGCACGGCAGGTCCTGGGTGGCGGCGTGCAGGATCCACTCGGTGCCGGACAGGGCGTCGCCGAGGGCGGACAGGTCGGGGCAGCCCACCGGGTCGATCAGTGCGGAGCCGGCCCCCTCGCGGCGCAGCTGCACCAGGTAGGCGCGCTGTCCGTAGCGGTAGCCGGAGGCGCGCTCGGCGTCCACGGCGACGGGGCCGGTGCCCGCGGCGAAGGCCGCGACCACACGGGCGAGGGCCTCCGCGTCGGCGACGACCGGCGGGATTCCCTCGCGGGGTTCGAGCAGGGGGATCGGCGGCCCATCGGACGGAGCTCGTTCGTCCGGGGGGCCGCCCCCGGTGGTGGTGCGCACGTCTGCTGCGGTCTCTTGGGCGTCGGTCACCGGTCAAGGGTATCGGTGGATGTGACGCGCCCGTCGCCGGAACGTTCCGGCGACGGGCGCGGGGGTAAGAACGGACGGCTCCCCGGGTTCCCCCGGGGGCACCCCCAGCCACCGCTGGAGTTCGCCCGGGAGCCTCCGGGCGGGATCAGTGGATGATTCCGGTCCGCAGGGCGACGGCGACCATCCCGGCCCGGTCGCCGGTGCCCAGCTTGCGGGCGATCCGGGCGAGGTGGGACTTGACGGTCAGGGCGGACAGGCCCATCGATACGCCGATGGCCTTGTTGGACTGGCCCTCCGCGACGAGGCGCAGGACCTCGACCTCGCGGCCGGAGAGCTCTCGGTAGCCGCCCGGGTGGCTCGGGGCACCCGGGGGGCGGCGGTGCATGCGGGCGGCGGCAGCGCCGATGGGGGCGGCGCCGGGCCGGGTGGGGAGCCCGATGTTCGTCCGGGTACCGGTGACGACGTAGCCCTTCACTCCGCCCGCGAGGGCGTTGCGGACGGCGCCGATGTCATCGGCGGCGGACAGGGCCAGGCCGTTGGGCCAGCCGGCGGCGCGGGTCTCGGACAGCAGGGTGAGACCGGAACCGTCGGGAAGGTGTACGTCGGCCACGCAGATGTCGCGCGGGCTGGCGACGCGGGGGCGGGCCTCCGCGATGGACGAAGCCTCGATCACGTCACGAACTCCGAGGGCCCACAGATGGCGGGTCACGGTGGAACGCACGCGCGGGTCGGCCACGACGACCATGGCCGTCGGCTTGTTCGGGCGGTAGGCGACCAGGCTTGCGGGCTGCTCGAGAAGAACGGACACCTAGGCCTCCTGGGGGAGTGGCGGGACGGGCCGGCTCGGGGAAGGAAGCCGGTGCGAACCGTGCGGATGGTCACTGACTCCTTCGGCACGTCACCCGCCCGGCTTTAGGGAATGATCACGATTTGGTGAGTAACAATTCGGGCAATTCGGACGCACGATCGATCATCGGGTGATCAGAAGCCCACAACGGAAGCCCGGTTGCGACACTCGGTTCCGGGCTTCGAGCGGCCGTGCGAGGCCGCGTGCCGTTCCGCCCGCTCCGCGCGGGGCCCGCGCCGGCCCGGTCCGGGCGCCGGGCACGGGCCGGTACGCGGCCCTGCGCGGACCGCCGTACGGCCCCTCGGCTACGGGTGGTGCGGACCGCGCCGCTGTGGCAGGGAGACCACACCGGTGACCGTGTCCGTCGGACCCACCGGCGGCAGCCCCGCGATCTGGCACAGCAGCTCGCACCAGGCCGACAGGTGCGCCGAGGTGTCCGGCACCCCGCCCACCCCCTCGCGGGGCGTCCACGAGGCCCGGATCTCGATCTGGGTCGCCGGCCGCCGCTCCGAGAGCCCGCCGAAGTAGTGCGAGCTCGCCATCGTGACGGTGCCGCTCGGCTCCCCGTACGTCAGCCCGCGCGCGTCGAGCGCCCCGGTCAGCCAGGACCAGCACACCTCGGGGAGGAGCGGGTCGGCGGCCATCTCCGGTTCCAGCTCCGCCCGTACCAGCGTCACCAGGCGGAACGTTCCGTGCCAGGCGTCGTGCCCGGACGGATCATGGAGCAGGATGAGCCGGCCGTCCGCCAGATCGTCCTCGCCGTCGACGACCGTCGCTTCCAGCGCGTACGCGTACGGTGCCAGTCTCTGGGGCGGTTTCGTGGGTTCGATCTCGATCCCCGCACGCAGCCGCGCCTTCTTCAAGCCGTCGACCGCCCGCCGGAACGGGAGCGGGACGGAGCTCTCCTTCGCGCTGTCCGTACCGTCAGCGCCATCTGAAAATCGTCCCTGAGCCGCAGCCATGCGGGGAAGACTAGGCGGAACGAGCGCCCGTACGGCGCAGGGACACCCGCACCGGGCCGGGCACTTCTTCATACGTGCGAGGATTCGGGGCGTGAGTGCCAACGACCTTCCCCTCGCTCGAGGCTCCGCCCGAGCTGGGGAGACCCCGTCCACGGGCCAGCCGAGTCAGACGTACGATTCCGCCTTCATGAAGGCGTGCCGACGGGAGCCGGTGCCCCACACCCCGGTGTGGTTCATGCGGCAGGCGGGGCGCTCACTGCCGGAGTACCGCAAGCTGCGCGAGGGCACCCAGATGCTCGAGTCCTGCATGCGGCCCGACATGGTCACCGAGATCACGCTGCAGCCGGTACGCCGCCACAACGTGGACGCGGCGATCTTCTTCTCCGACATCGTGGTCCCGCTGAAGGCCATCGGCATCGACCTGGACATCAAGCCGGGCGTCGGCCCGGTCGTCGCCCGGCCGATCCGCCGCCGCGAGGACCTCGCACAGCTGCGCGACCTCACCCCGGAGGACGTCTCGTACGTCACCGAGGCGATCGGCATGCTCACGGGTGAACTGGGCTCCACCCCGCTGATCGGATTCGCGGGCGCGCCCTTCACCCTCGCGAGCTACCTCGTGGAGGGCGGCCCGTCCCGCAACCACGAGCACACCAAGGCCCTCATGTACGGGGACCCGCAGCTGTGGGCGGACCTGCTGGACCGCCTCGCGGAGATCACCTCGGCCTTCCTGAAGGTCCAGATCGAGGCGGGCGTCTCCGCCGTCCAGCTCTTCGACTCCTGGGTCGGCGCGCTCGCCCCGGCCGACTACCGCCGCTCCGTGATGCCGGCCTCGGCGAAGGTCTTCGAGTCCGTCGCGTCGTACGGCGTCCCGCGCATCCACTTCGGCGTGGGCACGGGCGAGCTGCTGGGCCTGATGGGCGAGGCCGGCGCGGACGTCATGGGCGTCGACTGGCGGATCCCGATGGACGAGGCCGTCCGCCGGATCGGCCCGGGCAAGGCGCTCCAGGGCAACCTGGACCCCGCCGTGCTCTTCTCCACCCCGGAGGCGGTCGAGGCCAAGACGGACGAGGTCCTCGCGGCGGCCGCCGGCCTGGAGGGCCACATCTTCAACCTCGGGCACGGCGTCCTCCCGACGACCGACCCGGATGCCCTGACCCGCCTGGTGGACCACGTCCACACCAGGACCGCCCGCTGAGCCGGACGGCACCGGAGACGACCCGGACGCCGGTACCGCGCCGTGCACGACACGGCACGGACCGGCGTCCCGCGCGTCCGGCCCGTCCCGCGGGTCCGGCGGCGGCGCCGCCGGACGGGATCCGCTACACCCCGGCCGCGCGCACCGCCGAGACGGCCTTGCGGGCCGCCACCAGGACCGGGTCCCAGACCGGGGAGAACGGCGGGGCGTAGCCCAGGTCCAGCGAGACCATCCGGTCCACCGTCATGCCCGCCGTGAGGGCGACCGCCGCGACGTCCACCCGCTTGGCCGCGCCCGCGCCGCCGACGATCTGCACGCCGAGGAGCCGGCCCGTGCGGCGCTCGGCCATCATCTTCACCGTCATCTCCGTCGCGCCCGGGTAGTAGCCCGCCGTGTTGGTGGAGGTGATCGTCGCGGTGACGAAGCGCAGGCCCACGTCCAGGGCGTCCTTCTCGCGCAGCCCCGTACGGGCGATCTCCAGGTCGCAGACCTTGCTCACCGCCGTGCCGACCACCCCGGGGAAGGTGGCGTAGCCGCCGCCCACGCCCGACCCGATGACCTGGCCGTGCTTGTTGGCGTGCGTGCCCAGCGGAATGTGCCGGGTGCGGCCCGAGACCAGGTCGAGGACCTCCACGCAGTCCCCGCCCGACCAGATGTTCCCGTGGCCGCGGACCCGCATCGACAGGTCCGTGAGCAGGCCGCCCGACAGTCCGAGAGGCAGCCCGGCCGCCCGGGCCAGGGCGGTGCGGGGCTCCACGCCGATGCCGAGCACGACCACGTCCGCCGGGTACTCGTCGCCGGCCGCCGTCGCCACCGCGCGGACCCGGTTCTCCCCGTCGGTCAGGATCTTCGTCACCTCGGCGCGGGAGACCGTGACGATGCCCATGCCGTTCATCGCGCGGTGCACCAGGCCGCCCATGTCCGGATCCAGGGTGGCCATCGGCTGCTCGCCCCGGTGCAGGACGGTGACCTCGTACCCGCGGCCGACCAGGGCCTCCGCCATCTCCACACCGATGTAGCCCGCGCCGACGACGACCGCGCGGCGGCCCTCCGTACGCTCCAGGGTCGTCATCAGCCGCTGGCCGTCGTCCAGGCTCTGCACGCCGTGGACCCCGTGGGCGCCGATGCCGGGCAGCCGCGGCCGGACCGGGCGGGCGCCGGTGGCCAGGACGAGCTGGTCGTAGCCCGTCCAGGACTCGGACCCCGATTCCAGATCGCGGGACCTGACCCGCTGTCCGGCCAGGTCCAGCTCCACGACCTCGGTCCGGGTGCGCAGGTCGATGCCGCGGGCCCGGTGCTCCTCGGGCGTACGGGCGATCAGGTCGTCCCGCTCCGCCACCTGACCGCCGATCCAGTACGGGATCCCGCACGCGGAGTACGAGGTGAAGTGCCCGCGTTCGAAGGCGGTGATCTCCAGCTCCGCCGGGCCCTTGAGCCGCCGCGCCTGCGACGCCGCGGACATCCCCGCCGCGTCGCCGCCGACCACCACCAGTCGTTCCGCCGTCATCGCCCGTACCGTCCTTCCGTCACCCGTCACCGTCGTCCGGGGGAACACGCTACGGGCGAAGGCGTGTTCCCCCCCACCCGGCCGGTCTCAGGCCTGTCCGTCCGCCCCGCTCCCGGTGCCGCTCCCGGTGCCGCTCCCGGTGGGGGAGTCGGCGGGGGACGAAGCCCTCGCGCGGGACGGAGCGGCACCGGGGGCGCCGGCCGGCGGCGCGGGCGTGCCCAAGGGCCCGGGGGCACCCTGCGCGGGGACCCGCGCGGCGGCGGACGCCGGGCGCGGCTTCGCGGGCCGCAGCCCGCGGTAGACCCGGAACGCCAGCGCCAGCAGCGCCGCCGCGACCGCGAACGGCAGCACCGCGCCGATCGCGAGGACCAGGTACCGCACCAGGGTGGAGAAGACGTCCCAGCCGCCGCGCAGCGCGTCGGCGAAGCCCGCCTCGTCCTCCTCCTTCTTCTCCGCGATCTTCGGGGCCGGTTCGGACACGGAGAGGGTGATCGTGCCCAGCGCGGTCCGTTCCTTCAGCGCGCCCTGCTGGGCGAGCAGCGACTCCAGGTCGGACTGGCGCCGGCTCAGCTCGCCCTCCAGCATGACCACGTCGCTCAGCGCCGAGGCCCGGTCCATCATCTCGCGCACCCGGACCACGCTGGCCTGCTGCGACTTGACCCGGCTGTCGACGTCCGCGACCTTCTCGCCCACGTCCTGTGTCTCGACCTTGCGGTTCAGCAGCTTCCCGCCGCCCTCCAGCGAGCCGATCACGGCGTCGAAGCGCTCGCCCGGCACCCGCAGCGTCACCGTCGAGGTGATCAGGCCGTCCTTGCCGCGCCCCGTGGACTCGTTGCCCACGTACCCGCCCGACCGCTCCGCCTCCGTGCGGGCCGCCGCGAGGGCCTTCTGCGGCTCCGCCGTCTCGATGGCCAGCGTCGCCGTGCGGATCACGTGGGCGCGGACCGGGGCGGGCTGCGGCTGGGCCTTGGCGTCCGCCGCCGAGGGCGCGGCGGTCCCGGCACCCGGCTTGGCCGCGGCCGCCCCGCCCTCCTGCGCCGCGCCGTCCTGCGGACCGGCCGCCGGGGCCCGGTCGGCGGCGGCCGGCCGCGCGGCGGACTTGTCCTCGGCGGAGCCGGCCCCGCAGCCGGTGAGCGCGAGCGCCCCGGCCAGGGAGAGAGCGGCCAGAGCGGCTGCGGAGCGGTGTCCGCGCACGAAATGCATGATGGTGAACCCCCGTGGATCGGCTGGTGTTGCCGGTTCGACGTCCAGAGTCCCGGCGCGGGTTTCACTTCCGCGGTTCCGGGCCGGTCCCGATGCGGTCACGGTCCGGCCTCGGTGATCGGTCTGAGACGATGTGTCCATGCACGAAGCGGACATGCGTACGGACCGGCCGGGCGGCCCCGGGGCCCCGGCCGGCTCCCCGGGCCACGTCGTCGTGGTCGGCGGCGGCATCGCGGGCCTCGCGGCGGCCCACCGACTGCTCGCCGACGGCGTACGCGTCACCCTGCTGGAGGCCGGACCGCGGCTCGGCGGCAAGCTGCGCTCCGGCGAGCTCGCCGGCCTGCCCGTCGACCTCGGCGCCGAGTCCGTGCTCGCCCGCCGCCCCGAAGCCCTCGAACTCGCCCGCGCCGTCGGCCTCGGCGAAGCCCTCCAGGCGCCCGCCACCGCCACCGCCTACCTGTGGACCCGCGGCGAGCTGCGGCCGATGCCGCGCGGGCACGTCATGGGCGTCCCCGGCGACCTGGGCCCCCTCGCCGCGTCCGGGGTGCTCTCCCCGGAGGGCCTGGCCCGGATCGGGGCCGAGCACGAGCAGCCGCCCACCGAGATCGGCGAGGACGTGGCCGTCGGCGCGTACGTCGCCGCCCGGCTCGGCCGCGAGGTCGTCGACCGGCTCGTGGAACCCCTGCTCGGCGGGGTCTACGCGGGCGACGCCTACCGCATCTCCATGCGCGCGGCCGTTCCCCAGCTCTTCGAGGCCGCCCGTACGCACGCCCTGCTGGGCGACGGCGTACGGGAACTCCAGCGCCGGGCGGCGCAGCAGCCCCAGGCGGCCGGGCCCGTCTTCGCCGGCATCGACGGCGGCATCGGCCGGCTCCCGCTCGCCGTGGCCGACGCCTGCCGCGCGGCCGGGGCGCGGATCCTCCTCGACACCCCCGTGAGCGAGTTGACCCGCACCCCCGGGGGCTGGCGGGTGCTGGCCGGTACGGAGGCCATCGAGGCCGACGGCGTGATCCTGGCCACCCCGGCCGGAGCCGCCGCGCGACTGCTCGACGGGAATGTCCCGGCGGCCGCCGCCGAGCTGCGCTCCGTCGAGTACGCCTCGATGGCCCTGGTCACGATGGCCTTCCGCCGCTCCGAGCTGCCGGCCTCCGTCACCGGTGGCGGCGCCAGCGGCTTCCTGGTCCCGCCCGTGGACGGCCGCACCATCAAGGCCTCCACCTTCTCCAGCAACAAGTGGGCCTGGGCCGGGACCGACCCCGAACTCTTCCTGCTGCGCACCTCCGTGGGCCGCCACGGCGACGAGGCGGACCTGGCCCGCGACGACGCGGACCTGGTCGGCGTCTCGCTCGCCGACCTCGGCGCGGCCGTGGGCCTCGCGGCCCGCCCGGTCGCCTCCACCGTCACCCGCTGGGACGGCGGCCTGCCCCAGTACCCCGTCGGCCACCTCGCCCGCGTCGCCCGGATCCGCGGTGCCGTCGCGGCCCTGCCCGGCCTCGCGGTGTGCGGGGCGCTCTACGACGGGGTGGGCATTGCGGCGTGCGTCGCCAGTGCGCACAGGGCCGCCGACGCGGTGACCACCGCGATCGGCACCCCTGGCACCGACCACTGATCAGCACACGGGACAATGGACACATGACTGCACCAGAGAAGATTCCCAACGCGGGGAAGAAGGCGAAGGACCTCAACGAGGTCATCCGCTACACCCTGTGGTCCGTCTTCAAGCTGAAGGACGTACTCCCGGAGGACCGCGCCGGCTACGCCGACGAGGTCCAGGATCTCTTCGACCAGCTGGGCGCCAAGGACATCACCGTCCGTGGCACCTACGACGTGTCCGGCCTGCGCGCCGACGCCGACGTCATGATCTGGTGGCACGCCGAGACGGCGGACGAACTCCAGGGCGCCTACAACCTGTTCCGCCGCACCAAGCTGGGCCGCGCGCTGGAGCCGGTGTGGTCGAATATGGCCCTGCACCGCCCGGCCGAGTTCAACAAGTCGCACATCCCGGCCTTCCTGGCCGACGAGGACGCGCGCGACTACATCAGCGTCTACCCCTTCGTCCGCAGTTACGACTGGTACCTGCTGCCCGACGAGGACCGCCGCCGCATGCTCGCCGACCACGGCAAGATGGCCCGCGGCTACCCGGACGTGCGCGCCAACACCGTCGCCTCCTTCTCGCTCGGCGACTACGAGTGGATGCTGGCCTTCGAGGCCGACGAGCTGTACCGCATCGTCGACCTCATGCGTCACCTGCGCGCCTCCGAGGCCCGCATGCACGTCCGTGAAGAGGTGCCCTTCTACACCGGGCGCCGCAAGTCCGTCGCCGATCTGGTCGCCGGGCTCGCCTGATACCTCCCCTGGGGGGAAGGACCGGCGTGCGCCCCTGACTGAGGCGCTGCCGGTGGATCGGGAGGCACAGCCCCCGAATCGACGCAGCCGGAGACCCCGCCCGGAAGTTCAGACGGCAGGCGGCAGCAGTGCCCCGCGGGCACCCGCTGCACGGCCGTCCAGCGACACCGGTGCGGGCTCCGGATGCGGTCCACACGTGACACGCCATCCTGCGGTGTCACCTGTCAGCAGGTACCGCTCCACGTGACGGTCCACGCAGTCGTTGCGTCCGCCGACCACTCCGTGGTGGCCCGAGCCCCGCTCCGTGACCAGCGCCGCCTCCGCGCCCAGGCGCCGCTGGAGCTCCAGCGCCCCCCGGTAGGGGGTGGCCCCGTCCCGCTCGGCGGCGACGACGAGCGTGCGCGGCAGCCCCGGGCGCGGGGCCCCCACGTCGACGGGCCGCTGCCGGTCCCGTACGGGCCAGGAGGCGCACGGCAGGTTCAGGAAGGCGTTGGCCCAGGTCTCGAACGGGGCCGTACGCGCCAGCTCGGTGTTGTCGCGGTCCCAGACCGCCCAGTTCGCGGGCCACGGCGCGTCGTTGCAGAGCACCGCCGTGTAGACGGCCGTCGCGTTCTCCGCCGCCGCCGCGCCCGCCTCCGAGGGGTCCGGGGCGGCCTGCGCGGTCAGCGGGCCCGGGTCGCCGCGCAGGTAGGCCGCCAGGGCCGCCGCGCGGTCCGGCCACACGTCGTCGTAGTACGCGGCCCGCAGGTACGCGGCCTGGAGTTCACCGGTTCCGACGACGCCGCCCGCGGGCGTACGGGCCACCGCGGCGCGGACGCGCTCGTAGCTCGCCCGGACGGCCTCCGGGGTGGCGCCGAGGCCGTAGACGTCGTGGTGGCGGGCCGCCCAGGCGCGGAAGTCGTGCCAGCGGCGCTCGAAGGCGGGCGCCTGGCCGAGGTTGTTGCGGTACCAGACGCGGGCCGGGTCCGGATCGACGGCCGAGTCGAAGACCATGCGGCGGACGTGCCCCGGGTAGCGGGTGGCGTAGACGGCTCCGAGGTAGGTGCCGTACGAGGACCCGAGGAACGTCAGCTTCGGCTCGCCGAGCGCGGCGCGCAGCACGTGCAGGTCGCGGACGTTGTTCGCGGTCGTGTAGTGCGCGAGGGCGGCTCCCGCCCGCTCGGCGCAGCCCCGGGCGTACGCCCGCGCGGCGGCGAGGCGCTCCGCCTTGTACGCGGCGGAGGGCCGGACGGGGACCTGGGTGGGGCCCCCGGCCCCGGCGGCGGGGTCCCGGCACGACAGCGGGGCGGAGCGGCCGACGCCGCGCGGGGCGTAGCCGACGAGGTCGTACGCGGCGGCGATCCGCCGCCACTGCGGCAGTTCGGCCAGGAGCGGGAAGTACATGCCGGAGCCGCCCGGACCGCCGGGGTTGTGGACGAGGGCCCCCTGCCGGGCGGCGCCGCCGGAGCCGGTGGCGGCGACCCGGCTGACGGTGAGGGAGATCCGCGGGCCGTCGGGGCGGGCGTAGTCGAGCGGGACCCGCACGACGGCGCACCGGACGGGGCCCGGCAGCTCCTCGGCGACGGGGCAGGGCCGGAACGCGAGGCCCGCCGCGGCCCCGGCGGCGCGGCGGGCCACGAGATCGGCTCCGCGGTCCTCCGCCGCCGCCCGCCCGCCGGGTGGAGCGGGCGCAGGGCGGGCGGCGGGGGCGAGCGGGGCTGCCGGGGATGCCGGGGCGGCGCACAGGAGGAGGGAGAGCGCCGCCGCGACGGCTCCCAGGGAGGCGGGCGTCGTCCGCACGGCGGCCCCTTCGCATAGTCCGATGGGCCGATCAGATGCCCGGACCGCGCTCCTGTAAAGGACCGGCGGCGGGTGTCGGACTCCATGGTCCCGTTGCCGCGCGATCCGCCCCCGGTTGCCGTACCCGCGGCCCGTCGTGACGGACAGTCAGGAACTGCTGGAGCAGCTGGATCCGGAGGAACTGCCGCAACTGGAACCTGAGCTGCTGGAAGAACCGGAACCGGAGCCGCTCGAACAGCTGGAACCGCTGCTGCCGCAACTGCCGCCGCTTCCGCCGCCGCTGCCGCCCGAGGAACCGCAGCCGGAGCCCGAGGAGCAGCCCGCGCCGCCGCCGGAGCAGCCGCCCGATCCGCCGCCGCCGGAGCAGCCGCCCGATCCGCCGCCGCCCCCTCCGCCGCTCCCGGCGCACCAGAGCACCGGCAGGACGTCGGCGGACGACCCGTGGTCGGGGAAGCGGTGGCCGGTGCGGCGGCCGCGCACCTGGGCCGCTGCCAGCCGGGTGCCGCGCGCCGCGGGCACCAGCTGCTGCCGCAGGAACGGGTCCCGCAGACCCCGCAGCCCGAACAGCGCGGTCCGCACGTGGGGGGTTGGGTCGTTCGCGTACGAGCGGCGCAACTCGCGCAGCGTCCGCCCGCCCGCCGGGGTCAGCCGGCTCCGGGCTCGGCCGGCGGCGATCCGGGCCGCGACGATCCCGCCGAACAGCGCGGGCACCACCTTCACGGCGAACGGCACCGCCGGGCCGGACCCCAGGGCGTACGCGAGGAAGGTCAGCGGCAGCGACACCGGGATCAGCACCACGCAGACCACGGTCTGGACCAGCGCCCAGCGCCGCCAGGTCCGGCCGGAGCCGGGCGGGGACAGCAGCCCGCGGGCGGCCAGCGCGTCACCGGTCTCCTGCACGGCGGGGTCGAGCATGGCGGCGTACCGGACCTGGTAGAGCCATCCCGAGGCGGCGCCTTGGTGCGCCTGGAGCACGGCGCGCTCGGCGGTGTCGGCGGCCCGCGCCCCGGGCCGTACGTGGACGATGCCCGGGCCGCCGACCACCAGCCGGCCGTCCACGAGGAGGGAGACGAGCGCGGTGTCCACCACGCCGCCCGGCCCGCCCGACAGGAACGCGGCCTCGGACAGGTCGTGGAGGCCGGAACCCGGTCCGGGGGCCGGGGGCCGGGAGCGGCGCAGGCCGAGGAAGAGCAAGACGGTGGAGGCGCTCACGCCGAGCCAGACCGCCAGGGCGAGGAGGTTCATGCGGCTCTCCCCACCAGGGCGCGGGCCCAGCGCACGACGCGGCGCGGCGGTCGTACCCCGGCCCGGTCCCGCCACCAGGCGGTGAGCCGGCGGCGGGCGGCCGGGTCCGCGGGCAGGTCCCGGATGAGGAGGTGCTCGGCGAAGTCCAGGGCGTCCCGGCGGTACCCGCCGGTCATGGGGCGGCCCCCGGCGTACGCGGAGAACGCCTCGCGGTACGGTCCGTCGCCGCCGAGGATCCCGGGCAGCTCGGGGGCCAGCCTGGCCACCACCCCGGCCCGCTTGGCGGTCAGCGCGCGGGCCTGCACGCGGACGCGCTGCCGGTCGAACCCCTCGGGCACGGGCGTCGCGGCCACCAGCGCCGACAGCAGGGCCGCCTGCCGGAGCCCGACGCGCGTCCGGGCGGCCTCGCCGGCCTCGCCGGCCTCGCCGACCGGGGCGGGCACGGGACCGTGGCCCGCGGCGGCGGCCCCGGACACGTGCACCTGCCCGGCCACGGATCCGGCCACGGATCCGGCCACGGTCGCGGTCGTGAGCGCCGCCGTCGGGGCGGTCGGCACCGGAACCGGCGCGGCCGACCGGGCGGCCGCCGGCGCGAAGGGCGCCCGTCCGCGCGACGGCGCGGAGTCCGGGCCGGAGGCCGTCAGCACCGTGCGGATCGCGGTCAGTTCCCCGGCCAGCTCCGCCTCCGGCGGGAAGTCGTCGTCCCGTTCCAGCAGGACGCCCGGCGGATCCACCCGGGAGCGCAGCGCGGCCAGCAGGTCCAGCACCACCGGCGGCACCGGGTGCGCGTGCGTGTCGTGCCAGACACCGCCGCGCTCCACCCCGCCCGCGACGTGCACGTACGCCAGCGCCTCCAGCGGGATCGAGTCCAGTACGGCCGCCGGGTCCTCGCCCCGGTTGACCCGGTTCGTGTGCAGGTTGGCGACGTCGACGAGCAGCCGGACACCGGTCCGCCGGACCAGTTCCGACAGGAACCGGCCCTCCGTCATCTCCTCGTCCGGCCAGGAGATCAGCGCCGCGATGTTCTCCAGCGCCAGCGGCACGGGCAGCGCGTCCTGCGCGATCCGTACGTTCTCGCACAGCACGTCCAGCGCGTCCCGGGTGCGCGGCACCGGCAGCAGGTGGCCGGCCTCCAGCGCGGGCGAGGAGGTGCGTACGTACGCGATGTGCTCGGTGACCAGCGGCGCCCCCAGCGCCACCGCCCGCTCGGCGAGCGCCGCCAGCTTCTCCGGGTCGGGGCGGTCCGCGCCGCCCAGCCCCAGGGAGACCCCGTGCGGTACGACGCGCACGCCGCGCTCGCGCAGCCGCACCAGCGCGTCGGGCAGGTGGCCCGGGCAGATGTTCTCGGCCACGACCTCGACCCAGTCCAGGCCGGGCAGGCGCTCGACGGCGTCCGAGATCTCCGGCCGCCAGCCGATGCCGACCCCCAGATGTGCCATGGGCTCCATGTTCCCCCGCCCCTCTCATCGAACCTTGTGCCGGTGTCATCGCCCCGGCAGGGTCACGCCAATCGCGTAGGGGGACGTTCAGAGCAACATTTGAGGTTCCGCGGGGGCGCGGGGAAACCTCAGAGGCGGGCCCGCAGCGCCGGATGGTCCGCGACCACCGTGCACGAGCCGGGCGCGATCTCCGTGAAGCCCGCGTCCCGGACCACCGGCAGCCCGCTCCCGCTCAGCTCCGCCCACCGCTCGCGCGGCGGGGTCCGTACGGCCAGCCGGAAGCCGGACTCCCGCCAGGCGGCCCGCTCCGGCCCGGCCAGCTCCCACCAGGCGAGCTGCGCCGCGTGCCCGGCCTGCGCCATGGCCTTGCCGGCCGACATGTCCAGGCCCGGGTTGAGCCACAGCACGGGCAGGTCCGCGCCGACGGGGGCCCCGACGGGACCGGGGTCGTCCAGGTCGGTGCCCGAGACCTGGAGCTTGGCCAGTTCCTTGGGCCAGCCGTCGAGGGGCACCGGCGGGAAGACCCGTACCTCGGCCGCCTCGCCGCGCACGGTGACGCCGGGCAGGGTCCCGGCCTTGCGCCACTCGGCGCCGCGCGCGCGCCGGACCACCTTGCGGATGCGGGCGTCCTGCCAGTCCCGGACCGCTTCGGCCCACTCGCCCTCGCCGTGCGCCCGCTCGTCCGTCAGCAGGACGAGCACCGCGCGGGCCGCGGTCTCCAGGGCGTCCGTGCGGGCGGGCGGCTCGGCCTTCTCGATCCGTACGACCAGCGGCAGGACGAACTGCGGGGCCTCGTCGCTGACGGCGTGCTCCTGGCGGAAGGGACTGTCCGCCCCGACGGGGGGTACGTCCGTGGTGTCGTGCGCGGGCTGGCTGCTCATCCTGCCAAGGATGCCAGCCTCCGCCTTGAGGATGACGCCCAGGGTGCCCGCGCCGGGCGAGGATCGAAGCCATGAAGAGTGACCTGTTCGCATCCGAGAACCTGGCCCGCCCCGCCACCGCCCCGGGCATGACCCTGCAGAACGCCAAGTCGGTGAAGTACGCCGTCGACGGCGAGATGCTCGCGCGCCAGGGCTCGATGGTCGCCTTCCGGGGCAGCCTCCAGTTCGAACGCAAGGGACAGGGCATCGGCGGCATGCTCAAGCGCGCCGTCACCGGCGAGGGCCTCGCGCTGATGACCGTGCGCGGGCAGGGCGAGGTCTGGTTCGCCCACCAGGGCGGCAACTGCTTCATCGTCGACTTCGAGCCGGGCGACGCCCTGACCGTCAACGGCCGCAACGTGCTGTGCTTCGACCCCACCCTGTCCTACGAGATCAAGATGGTGAAGGGCGCGGGCATGGCCGGCGGCGGCCTCTTCAACAGCCTCTTCACCGGCACCGGCAAGCTCGCCGTCGTCTGCGACGGCGCCCCGATCGTCATCCCGGTCACCGCGCAGGCCCCGGTCTACGTGGACACCGACGCGGTCGTCGGCTGGAGCGCGGGACTGGAGACCGGCCTGCACCGCTCCCAGTCGGCCGGCTCGATGATCCGCGGCGGCTCCGGCGAGGCCGTCCAGCTGATGCTGCGGGGCGAGGGCTTCGTCATGGTCCGCCCCAGCGAAGTCACCGAGCGGACCGGGGCGCACTGACCCCCGGGGCTCCCGCCCCGGCCCGTCCCGGGTACGGGTCACCGTGATCAGCGAGAGCGCGGAGCCGTGCGTGCTGCGGGGCTTCCGACGGTGGCCCTCGCGGGCCAGGGCTCGCCGGACCGGAACAAGCCCCTCACCGTGGTCCGCCAGGGCGAGGCGCGGCCCGTGCAACTGGCCGCGGGCGCACGGGCCACGACCCAGCTCACCTTCACCCCGGTCCTCGGCGAGGCGGACGGGTACTGCGCCTCCGGCGCCGAGCCCACCGTCGCCCCCTCGATCGTGCTGGGCGTCGGCGGCGGAGCCCTCCAGCTGGCACCGGCCGACGGCGGCGACTTCGCCCTGTGCGGCGGCAGCGTCCGCGCCACCGCGTTCCGGTGACGGTGACGGTGACGGTGACGGTGACGGTGACGGCCGGGGCCGGGTGCCGGCCGGGCCGGAAGGCCGGCCCGCCGTGCGGCGGCCCGGCTGAGTAGGCTCGTACACATGGAGCAGCAGGAAGAGACCCCGTCGGAGCAGGGGGAGGGCACCCCGTCGTACTGCCCCGCGCCGGCCGCGCCCGCCGGGCGGGTGGCCGGGCCGCCGTACGCCGACTGCTTGGAGTGCGGCAAGCCCACCGAGTACGGGGTCGCGACCCCGGGCGTGGTGCTCTGCCCGGTGTGCGAGTGGCAGGACGCGCAGCGCACCGCATGCTCCGGCTGAGCCCCGCCGCCCGCTTCCGGGCCGTCTACGTGCCGATCAGCTCGGACACCTTCACGAAGCGGTAGCCCCGCTTGCGCAGCTCCGGGACGATCTTCCGAACGGCCTCCTCGGTCACCGGGGCGGCGCTGCGCGTGCAGTGCATGACCACCACCGAGCCCGGCTTGACCCCGGCGAGCACCTGCTCGGCCACGGCGTCCGGGTCCTTCGCGAACGCGTCGCCGCTGACCACGTCCCACTGGACGGCCGTGATCCCGGCGGTGGACAGGGACCGCAGGGACCGGTCGTCGTAGCAGCCGCCGGGGAAGCGGAAGTACGGGACGGTGTTGACCGCGCCCGCCGTGCGGAAGGCGGCGAAGGCCCGGTCCACGTCGGCCCGGGCGGCCGCGGCGTCGAGCACGGGCAGCCCGTAGCACGGGGCCGTGAAGGCGTGGTGGCTGTAGGAGTGGTTCGCGATCTCGAAGTTCGGGTCGGTGCCGATGGACTTCGCCTGGTCCGGGTACTCCTCGGCCCAGCGGCCCGTCATGAACACCGTGGAGGGCACCTTGAGCGTGCGCAGCGCCGAGATCAGCGCCGGGTTGTCGAAGTGCTCCCCGTCCGCGGCCCGCGGCCCCTGGTCGGAGGTCATGTCGGCGTCGAAGGTCAGCGCGACGGTCTTGTCGGCCTGCTGGCGCGCCCGTTCGAAGACCGGGGTCAGGCCGTTCGGGCCGGGCGCCATGGTCGGGGGCTTGCCGGGCGGGCCGGCCTGCGGGGCGGACGGACCGGGGGCGGCGGACGCCCTCCCGGACGGGGAGGCGGTGGCGGAGGCCGTCGCCGCCGGGGTGCCCATGCGGGCTTCACGCCCGGCGTCCGACGTGCCGGTGCCGCCCCCGCAACCCGCGAGGGCGGCACCGAGCGCGGCTACGGCTGCCGCTTTGCGCACAGAAATAGTCACGCAGGCAAAATATATGACTATGTGGCAATCAGACGTGCACGGCACTCCTCCACGTCGAATTCACCCTTCGGGTACTGCGGACCGATGGCCTCGAGGTGCTCCAGCAGCAGCGTGCTGATCGCCCAGTTGCGGTACCACTTGCGGTCCGAGGGGACGACGAACCAGGGCGCGGCGTCGGTGGAGCACCGCTCCAGGGCCTTCTCGTAGGCCTCCTGGTACGCGGGCCACACGCCGCGCTCGTCGATGTCGCCCTGGCTGAACTTCCAGTGCTTGTCCGGATCGTCGAGCCGCTCGAGGAGCCGCTTGCGCTGCTCCTCGTAGCCGATGTGGAGGAAGACCTTCACGATGGTCACGCCGTCGTCGGCGAGGGCCTCCTCGAACCGGTTGATCTGCCCGTAACGGCGGCCGATCACGCTGCGGGGCACCAGCTCGCGGACGCGGGCGATGAGGACGTCCTCGTAGTGGGAGCGGTCGAAGATGCCGATCTCACCCGGCTGGGGGAGGGCCTGCGTGACGCGCCACAGGAAGGGGTGGCTGTGCTCCTCGGGCGTGGGCGCCTTGAAGGCCCGGATGCGGCAGCCGGACGGGTTGAACTGGCCGATGACATGCTTGACGGTGCCGCCCTTGCCGCTGGTGTCCATGCCCTGGAGGACGAGCAGGACGCGGTGCCGGCTCCCGGCGGTGCTGGCCGCGTAGAGCCGCTCCTGGAGCGAACCGAGCCGCTCCGCGAGGGCGGCGGTGGCCGCGACCCCGGCCGCCTTGCCGGTGGGTCCGGCGGGGGTGGCGCGGGGGTCGAAGCGGCGCAGGTCCACGCGCTCGCCCGCCGGCACCCGCAACACGTCCCGCAGCGCCGGACCGTCCCCGGCCCCGGGCCACTCCTGGCGTTCCCGGCCCCCGGCCTCCGGCCCGGTCCCGCGGTGGTCCGCTCCGGGCCGCTCGACGGCTTCGGCCGTGGCGGTGGCCTTGGCCTTGACCGTGACCTTGGTCGTGCTCTTGGCCGCCTTGGATCCCTTGGATCCCTCGCCTTTCTCGGCCTTCTTGGCCTTGCCCTTGCCCTTGCCCTTGGCGTCGGGCCGGGGCCCGTCGTCGTCCTTCGGGCGGGCCGGAGCCTTGACCGTGCCAGTGGCCTTCTCGGCCTCGGCCTCGGCCTTGGTCTTTGCCCTGGCCTTGCTCTTGGCCTTGGGCCCGGTTCCGACGTCGGCTTTCGGGTGGTCCGGGGTCGTGGCCCCGTCCCCGGCCTTCTTGGTCCCCTTGGTCCCCTTGGTCCCCTTGGCCGGTCCGGCCGGTTTGGCCTTCGGGTCGGGTGAGCCCTTCGTGTCCCCGCCCCGGTCCGCCGGTTCGCGGGTGTCCGGGGACTCGGGGCCGCCCGGTTCGGGTTGCCGCTTCAGCTGATCCGTGTGCTTCCTCGCCACGCCACCTACCCCAATCGCGTCGATTCCGTTCGATCTTCCACCCGATCGAACGGAAACGCGATGCGGCCGGTGTCAGCGCCAGGGCCCCGTCACCGCGAACGTCGTCCCCGGGGCGTAGGCGTTCACGTACATCGTCCGGCCGTCGGGGGAGAAGGTGACCCCGGCGAACTCACCCCACTCCGGCGCCCCCGGCTGCCCCACGTCCTGCGCGTTGCGCGCCACCGGGTAGACCTCGCCGCCCACCGTCACGCCGAAGACGTACTGCGCCCCGCCGCCGTCCTCGCACACCATCAGGCCGCCGTCCGGCGCCAGGCAGATGTTGTCGGGGGAGTGCCCGGGCAGGGCCGTGTCCGAGGCCGGGCCGAAGAGGACGTCCAGCCGGAGCCGGCCGCGCCGCGGGTCGTAGAACCACACCTGGCCGTGGTGGTCGGCGGCCGATCCCTCGCGGCTGCGGGCGTAGCTGGAGACGAAGTGCACCCCGCTGTCACCCCAGTAGCAGCCCTCCAGCTTCTGCGCGTGCGTGACCCCGCCGGGCCCGAAGTCCTGGAGGCGGATCGGCGTCGTGGCCGCCCCCGGGTCCGGTACGGGCACCCACCGTGCCGGGAACTCCGCCCCGGGCCGGTCCACCACCGACAGGTCGGCCACCCCCGGTACGCGCAGGACCTCCAGGGTGCCGCCCGCCCGCAGGGAGCCGGGGCCGCCGAGGGGCCGTTCGGGCAGGAAGCGGTAGAACAGCCCGAACGGCTCGACGAAGGCGTCCTCGGTCTCGTAGACGACGCCGCTGTACGGGTCCACGGCGACGGCCTCGTGTGCGAACCGGCCCATCGCGGTGAGCGGGACGGCCCCTGAGCGGTGCGGATCGGCGGGGTCGACCTCGAAGACGTAGCCGTGGTCCAGGGTGTAGCCGGAGGTGCCGGCGCGGTCCTCGGTCTCCTCGCAGCTCAGCCAGGTGTTCCAGGGGGTCCGCCCGCCCGCGCAGTTGACGGCCGTACCGGCGAGGGCGACCCGCTCACCGACGACCCCGCCGGCCCCGTCGAGCTCCAGGACCGTGCAGCCGCCCAGCGCCTGCGGGTCGTACGTCAGTCCCGCGACGGCGGGGACGCGCAGGGCGGCGGTGGTGCGGTTCTCGTGGTTGCGGACCAGCCGGACCCGGTTGGCGCCACCGCCGTCGCCACCGGGCCGGTCGCCGTCACCGGACCCGCCGCCTGCGGCGAAGGCGGCCATGCCGTCGCAGTTGGCCGGGACGGTGCCCTCGCCGGAGCGCAGGGGGTCGCCCGCGCGGGAGAGCACCCGGTAGGAGAACCCGCCGGGCAGGTCGAGCAGCCCGCGCGGATCGGGCAGCAGCGGTCCGTAGCCCCGGGTGGTGGCCCGGGCGGCCCCGGCGCGACCGGTGAACAGGGCGCCGAGCGCCCCGGTGAAGGCGATCCCGCCGGCGGCGAGCAGGCTGCGTCGGGTGACGGACATCGGCAACTCCGGGCGGCGGTACTGGAGATGTGGACGGCCCGTGCTACCACGCCGGCCCGCCCGCCGGGGGCCGACGCGAGCGCTCCCCGGCCGGGTGTCACACCACCGGGTCCCCGGGTTCCACCGCCCGGCGCCGCACCGGCCCGGCGGGCGCACCCGCTAGGGGCGAGCCCGCCGGAGCACCCGCGGTCCGGTCCGCGCGGCGGCCGGTCCGCACCGGGCGGCCGATCAGCCCCGGCCTACAGCCCGTACCGGTCCAACGGACCGGGACGCCGAACGCCCAGGACGCCGAACGCCCGCGACGCCGAACGCCCGGCCGCCCACGACCGGACGGGCCGGCGGTTCGGGCCCGCTCCGGCCGTCAGAGCAGTTCGGCGGAGAGCGTGATCGTTGTGCCGGTCAGGGCCTGGCTGACGGGGCAGTTCTTCTTGGCGTCCTCGGCGGCGGCGGCGAAGCCCTCCGCGTCCAGGCCGGGGACCTCGGCGCGCACGGTCAGGTGGATGCCGGTGATGCCCTCGCCGGGCTGGAAGGTGACGTCGGCCTTCGTCTCCAGGCGGGTGGGCGGCGTGCCCGCGCCGTCCAGGCTGTGGGAGAGCGCCATGGAGTAGCAGCTGGAGTGGGCGGCGGCGATCAGCTCTTCGGGGCTGGTCTTGCCGTTGGCCTCCTCGGCGCGCGAGGGCCAGGAGACGTCGTACGAGCCGAGACCCGAGGAGTCGAGGGTGACGACACCCGAGCCCTTGAGGAGGTTGCCTTCCCAGACGGTGTGCGCGTGACGCGTGGTGGCCATGGTGGATCCCTTCGCAGAAGTCGAAACGGCCGGGCCGCGAACGGACCCGACCGTGCCAAACCTACTGGGACACCAGGGGCTTCGCGTCGCGTGCGAGCGCGGTGAGCCGCGAGATCGCCCGGAAGTACTTCTTGCGGTAGCCGCCGTTCAGCATCTCGTCGCTGAACAGGCGGTCGAAGGGGACGCCCGAGGCCAGGACCGGGATCTCCCGGTCGTACAGCCGGTCGGCGAGCACCACCAGCCGCAGCGCCGTCGACTGGTCGGGCACCGGGCCGACCTCGGTGAGGCAGACCGCCGAGAGCCCGTCCGTCAGCGCGCCGTAGCGGCTCGGGTGGACCCGGGCCAGGTGCTCCAGCAGGGCCGGGAAGTCGTCCAGGCTCGCGCCCGGGGTCGCGTACGCGGCCTTGGTGACCTGCTCCTCGGAGAACGGGGCCGGGGCCTCCGGGAGGCCCCGGTGGCGGTAGTCCTGGCCGTCGATCCGCAGCGGCCGGAAGTGCGCCGACAGCCCCTGGATCTCCCGCAGGAAGTCGGCGGCCGCGAACCGGCCCTCGCCGAGCTTGCCGGGCAGCGTGTTGGAGGTGGCGGCCAGTGCCACGCCCTGCTCGACCAGGCGGCTGAGCAGGGAGGACACCAGGACGGTGTCGCCCGGGTCGTCGAGTTCGAACTCGTCGATGCACAGCAGCCGGTGCCCGCCCAGGGTCCGCACGGTCTGCTGGAAGCCGAGCGCGCCGACCAGGTTGGTGAGCTCCACGAAGGTGCCGAAGGCCTTGAGCGCCGGTTCGGCCGGGGTGGCGTGCCACAGGGAGGCGAGCAGGTGGGTCTTGCCGACGCCGTAGCCGCCGTCGAGGTAGACCCCGCGCGGGCCCGTGGGCGCGGCGGGCTTCTTCGCGAACCAGCGCCGCTTGCCGGAGCCCGTCGCGTGCGCGCCCCCCAGGCCGGCGGCGAAGCCGCTCAGCACGCCGACGGCCTCGGTCTGGCTGGGCTGGGCCGGGTCCGGGTCGTAGGTGTCGAAGCGCACCGAGTCGAATCGCGGCGGCGGCACCATCTCGGCCACCAGCCGTTCGGCGGGCACCCGGGGCTCGCGGGCGCACAGCGCCTGCGGGCCGGCGTCGGCTATGGGAGGCCGGTCGGCGGGCCGCCCGGCTGCTGAACCGGAGGGGGAGAGTGAGGTCGACACAGCACTCAACTCTACGGGGCGTGGCACACTGCACCGATGCGACGCCTGTTCCCTGTGACCGATCAGACACCGGCCCCACCCGGGGATCCGGCCGACCGCGCATGGTCGCTGGATGAGCTGGCGGAGGCGTACGCGTACCCCTCCCTCGGCGCCGGGGAGCACTGGCTCCGGGCCAACATGGTGTCCACCCTGGACGGGGCCGCCCAGCACGACGGCCGCTCGCAGCCGATCTCCGGCGAGACCGACATGCGGATCTTCGGCACCCTGCGGGCGCTGGCCGATGTCGTGGTCGTCGGTGCTGAAACGGTTCGCCAGGAGGGGTACCGGCCGGCCCGGGCGCGGGACGCCTTCGCCGCCCGCCGCGAGGCCGCCGGGCAGGGGCCCGCCCCCGCGATCGCGGTGGTCACGGCGAGCCTGGACCTCGACTTCAGCCTGCCGCTCTTCACCTCGCCCCTGGTGGCGACCCTGGTGGTCACCGGGGCCGCAGCGCCCGCCGACCGCGTCGCCGAGGCGGTCAGGGCCGGCGCCGAGGTCGTGGTGGCGGGCGACGGGGCGGGCGTGGACCCGGCGCGTGCGGTGCGCGAGCTGGCCGGGCGGGGGCTGCGCCGCCAGCTCACCGAGGGCGGACCCCGGCTGCTCGGGCAGTTCGTGGCCGCCGACGCGCTGGACGAGCTGTGCCTGACGATCTCGCCGATGCTCACCGCCGGGGACGCCCAGCGGATCTCCGGAGGGCCGGCGGTCGCGGTTCCGCACCGGCTGGCCCCCGCCTGCGTACTGGAGGAGGCCGGGTTCCTCTTCACGAGCTACCGTCGGATCTGACAAGGGGTGGAATTTATCGTTCCGCTTAGCTTCCGCTGGGCATATACCTGCGCAAGCCCCGTGCCACAGCGGGGCAGGATGGTTTCCGCAGGGGCCGGCCAGCCAGCCGGCCTCGGCCCATGAAGGAGAGGGCGTCCGTGTTCACGAGCGTATTGATGATCGAGCAGCCGCTGACCACGGTGGACGTGGAGTTCGTCACCACCCTGCACGGAGACGACGCGGTGTCCTTCGTCGTCCTCATGCGGCCCCGGGGCGATCAGGACCGACTGCTGCGCGCCATCGACGACGTAGCGCTCGGTGAGCTCCCCGAGGCCATTCACGAGGGCGACGAGCCCGAGGGCGCCGCCGCCCGGGGTCCCGCCGCACACGCCCTCGCGCACTCCCTGAACGCCCTGCGCAGCAAGGGCGCCAAGGCCACCGGGCAGATCATCGGGCAGCACCCGCTCGACCGGCTGAAGGCCGTCGTGGAGGAGACCGGGGCCGACGAGGTGATCGTCCTGACCGCCCCGCACTTCGTGGAGGAGTTCTTCCACCGGGACTGGGCCTCCCGCGCCCGCCACAAGGTGGGCGTTCCGGTGCTCAAGCTCTTCGCCCACAACGAATAGGCTGGGCCCGCGCCCCGCAGCGCGCCCGTGGACGCGGTCGCGGACGCGGGCGCGCACCCCGTAGGACAAGCACCATCGATACCTGGAGCGACCTGAATGAAGCCCGGCCTGCCGACCGCCATGGAACGGCCCCACTTCATCGGCATCGGCGGGGCCGGCATGTCCGGCATCGCGAAGATCCTCGCCCAGCGGGGCGCCCAGGTCGCCGGCAGCGACTCGCGCGACTCGGAGACGGCCCAGGCGCTGCGCGCGCACGGGGCCGTGGTCCACATCGGGCACGCCGCCGGCCACCTCGCCGACGACTCCACCTGCGTGGTCGTCTCCAGCGCCATCCGCGCCGACAACCCCGAGCTGGCCCGCGCCGCCGAGCTCGGCATCCCCGTGGTGCACCGCTCCGACGCCCTGGCGGGTCTGATGGACGGCCTGCGCCCGATCGCCGTCGCCGGTACGCACGGCAAGACGACCACCACCTCGATGCTGGCGGTCTCCCTGTCGGCCCTGGGCCTGGACCCCTCGTACGCCATCGGCGGCGACCTGGACGCCCCCGGCTCCAACGCCCACCACGGCGAGGGCGACATCTTCGTCGCCGAGGCGGACGAGAGCGACCGTAGTTTCCACAAGTACACCCCGCAGGTCGCGATCATCCTCAACGCCGAGCTCGACCACCACGCGAACTACGCGTCGGTGGAGGAGATCTACGAGTCGTTCGAGACCTTCGTCTCCAAGGTCGTGCCCGGCGGCACCCTCGTCGTCGCCCACGGCCAGGCCGGCGCCGCCGAGATCGCCCGCCGGGTCCGCGGCAACAAAGGCCTGAACGTCGTCACCTACGGCGAGGAGCCCGAGGCCGACGTCCGGATCACCAAGATCACCCCGCGCGGCCTGGCCAGCGAGGTCACCGTCGTCGTCGGCGGCCGGATGCTCACCTTCACCGTCTCCGTCCCCGGCCGCCACTACGCGCACAACGCCGTCGCCGCCCTCGCGGCCGGCGTCGCCCTCGGCATCCCGGCGCACAACCTGGCCTCCGCCCTCGGCAAGTACACCGGGGTCAAGCGCCGCCTCCAGCTCAAGGGCGAGGCCGCCGGCGTCCAGGTCATCGACTCCTACGCGCACCACCCCACCGAGATGACCGCCGACCTGGAGGCCATCCGCGGCGCCGCCGGGGACGCCCGCATCCTGGTCGTCTTCCAGCCCCACCTCTTCTCCCGCACGCAGGAACTGGGCAAGGAGATGGGGCAGGCCCTCGCGCTGGCCGACGCCTCCGTGGTCCTCGACATCTACCCGGCCCGCGAGGACCCGATCCCGGGGGTCACCAGCGAACTGATCATCGCGGCCGCCCGGGCCGCGGGCGCCGACGTCACCGCCGAGCACTCCAAGGAGGCCGTCGCCGACGTCATCGCGGGAATGGCCAAGCCCGGCGATCTCGTTCTCACCATGGGCGCGGGCGACGTCACGGATCTGGGACCCCGGATCCTGGAAACGATCGCCCGGCTGTCGAACTGAGGGAGCGGGAACGTCATGGCGTACGAGGTCGAGAAGACGGACGAGCAGTGGCAGGCGGAGCTGACCCCGTCCGAGTACCAGGTGCTGCGCCTCGCCGGCACCGAGCCCGCCTTCCGCGGTGAGTACACGGACACCAAGACGGAAGGCGTCTATTCCTGCCGCGGCTGCGGCTCCGAGCTGTTCCGCTCGACGGAGAAGTTCGAGTCGCACTGCGGCTGGCCGTCCTTCTTCGACCCGAAGGACACCGACGCGGTCGAGCTGGTCCACGACCGGTCGCACGGCATGGCCCGCACCGAGGTCCTCTGCGCGAAGTGCGGCTCCCACCTGGGCCACGTCTTCGAGGGCGAGGGCTACCCGACCCCCACCGACCAGCGGTACTGCATCAACTCCATCTCCCTGCGGCTGACCCCGGACTCCGACGAGGGCTGACCGGCGCGGCCGCCGTAGACGACAGCGCCCCCCGAGAGGCCTTGAGCCCCGGCCACCGATGGTCTCCGGGGCTCTCGTGCCGCTAAGTGGTCTGCGCCCGAAGTCCTTCGGGGGTTGATCAGGCCGCCAGGGCGATGGAGGATTCTTCCTGTCGGTCGAGTGTGTGTCGGTCGAGCCTGGCCAGCAGATCGTCCAGGTTGGAGGTGGTGAACTTCCACTGGAACGGCTGTGCTGTGGCGTTGTAGCGGTCTTCGAATGCTCGGAGCCGGTCTCGGACCTGGTCGAGGTTCGTGAAGTCATTGGGTGCCACGACTTTGACGTTGGACGACGGAGAAGAAGATCTCCACCTGGTTCACCCAGGAGGCGTGGACGGGTGTGTGGATCATAACGGCGTTGGGAAACGCCTTGGTCAGCCGGTCGATGGCCTTCTTCCCGCGGTGGGAGGAACCGTTGTCAACGATCCAGAAGACGCGTCTCGCGCTGGCGTAGGGCTCTTGGGTCATGACCTGGGTGACCAGCTTCATGAACGGGTCGATGCCGGTGGTGGGCTCGCAGCGCCCCATGACGTGGGCGCGGTGTACGTCGTAGGCGGCCAGGTAGGCCAGTGCGCCGCCGCGTCGGTACTCGTGGTTGACCCGCATGGCCCGGGCCTGGCCGGGGGCCAGGGTGGGGTGGCAGCGGCAGCGGGCCTGTATGGAGGTCTTCTCGTCGCTGGAGACCACGTACTCGTCCTCGCCCAGTGAGACGCCCTCGAAGGTGCGGGCGTACAGGTCCATGATGCGGGCGCCCTTGGTCCGGAAGTCCGGGTCGCGGATGAAGATCCAGGACCGGTACTGCCAGGGCTTGATCGCGTCGTGCTTGAGCCACCGCCGCACGGTGGAGGCGGAGATCGAGCCAGCGATCGGCGGGCGACGACCTCACGCGCCTCCGGGCACGACCAGCGCGACAGCGGGGTCCCGGTCTCGGCGGGCAGTTGGCAGGCCAGCGCCTTGACCTCGGCGACCTGCACGGGAGTGAACGAGGGCGGCCGACCGGACCGCTTGCGGTCGGCCAGGGCGGGCAGGCCGCCGTCGGCGAAGCGGACCCGCCAGGTGCGCACGGTGTCCAGGTGCACCCACCGTCTCGCGGGCGATGCGAGCGTTGCCGCGCCCTCGAGCGGCGCGCAGCACGATCTGCGCCCGCATCCGGTCCTGGTGCGCAGTCTTGTGACCGTGGGCCGCCTTCTTCAGCCGGTGCCGCTCGGCGGCGGTCAGGGAGATCGGGCGGGCGGCGGCAACGGGCATGACGGGCAGGCCGATCAGCAAGAAGGGAATCACCCGCGGCAGCAGCCCGCATCATCCGTTCTCAGGCTGGTCGGGCAGGATGGCTGTCATGTCCAGCACGCCGCCCAATCCACCAGCGACTCGCCCGCCCAGCCCCTGGCCGGCCATGCCCACATGGCCTGGCCGCAGCTGACGGACCTGCACATCCTCTGCCGCGGCGCCTCCTGTCAGCGGGCGTCCTCAGCACCTTCAGCTGCGGAGGAGGGCGAGCTCGTTATCGCTGCGCGTGGCGTCTCCGGCGGCGGGGACCGAGAGGCCAGTGTGCTTGAAGCCAACCTTGCCGTACATCGCTTCCGCTCGGGCATTGTCCTCGTGCACGAAGAGCCGGACGCGTTCGACCTGCGGCTCGGTCAGTGACCAAGACCACTCCAGGGCGGCTTGGAAGAGTTCCTCCGCGAGCCCGGTGCCGCGCGCCTCGGGCCGGACGAAGACGCCCACGATGTGCGTCTGCGACACCTCGGGGACGTCGTCGAAGAAGCTCTCGACGCCGGGCAGTTCGACGAGCACGGAGACCGTGCCGAGCCAGCGCCCGTCCGCGGCCTCCGCGACGAACTGCTGGGCGGTCGTGCCCTCGACGGATCCGGCGGCACGGTCCTGCCAGAAGCCGTCGGGCCGGGCGGTGGCCTGCTCGTGGGTCTCGTGGAAGGCGAGATGCGCGACCGGATCCCGCAGCGCGTCCAGCCGCAGCGCCTTGATCTTGGTCCAGTCTTCGTGTCGTACGGCCCTGATGGTGTGCTTCATCTGCCGATCCTCGCATCGGCCCTGGTGCTAATCGCAACTGAATTCCCATCGACCCCGTGCTCCGGAGTCAACCCCCGAAGGGCTTCGGTCGCAGACCACTAAGCGACTTGTGAGCCTGGGCGTTTGAAGACCTGGTGGCCGTGCCAGAGGACGGACTTCGGGTCGATGGTGGGGCGGCCGGGCCTGGGTGTTGCCACCGGGCGGCCGTGGAGGGCGTCGATGGTCTGTCCTGACGGGCTGCGGGCCACGTACAGCTGGGAGACCTGGATGCGCAGGTCGGGCAGGAGCCCCAGCACTCCGAGGTCGAAGAGGGTGTGGTGGAGGGAGCACAGGGCCAGCCCGTTGTTCACCTCGTCCGGGCCGCCCTGGCTGTGCCAGCGCACGTGGGCGGCCTCCAGACCTACGGGATTCCTGCCCAGCGCCCCGTCGAACCCGCAGAAGGCACAGGCGTACGCGTACGCCTGGAGCACTTCCTCCGCGAAGCCGGCCCGCCGTGCGCGCCGCTTCCGCTGAGCCGGCCCGTACGCCGCCTCGTCGAGCGCTGTCAGGTCCAGCCCGACTGCGTCGCGCACCGGCGCCTCCAGCATGGCGGTGAAGTGCTGCTCCAGCAGGAGCCGGGCCACGTCCGCCAGCGTGCCCGAGTCGGCGAGCAGCGCCTCCACTTCGGGGCGCAGCCGCCCGTTGGCGCCGCGTGCTCGCAGCCAGCTGCCTCGCTCCGGGGCGTCCAGGCCGATGGCCTGGCCGGCGCTGTCGCGTGGGTCCCACAGCGCGCGTTCCAGGTGTACGAAGGGCATCGCGGCGCGCTCGCGCGCCCGGGTGCGGCTCGTCACGGCAGGGCCGAAGTCGTTGATCAGTCGGCTGACGGGCTCTTCTGCTTCGTCGTATGCGACCGCGGTGCTGCCCGAGGCGGCGAAGCGACCCAGGAGCCAGAGCACCAGCAGAGGCTTGTGCGGGGCGCGCCGCCCCGCTATCTGTGCCCGGCGCAGCCCGGACAGCGTGCTCATCAGTTCATCTCGTATCACGGGATCCGTACACTCCGGTGGCATCGGTCGCGGCAAGGCCACTGAAGGCCCAGTCCTTGGGGCACAACGAGGCGAGCCTATGAGACTTCCGTTTACGGCTTCTCCGGCGAGCGATGCCGAGTCGACGCAATGGTGAGGGCACCACCTCACCCTGCCACCGCGCACGGGGGACCTCCACCGGTAGACCGGAGGTCACCCCACGAGGCGCGGTCTTCCCGCCTTGGTGTCGAGGACGTCGCGGTTGGGTTCCGATCAGGTCTCTCGCCTGCGGTGATCCGCAGCCGGTAGCACGCTTTGGTCGCGGAAGACACCTATCCACTTCCTCGGTGTGGCTGGTTATGATCGGCACCCCCAGCCGTCCCCCCGCCGTCCCCCGCTCCCGAGGTCCGATGTCTCCGATAGAACCCGTAGGCGTACGAGGGCAGTCGACGACCCGTCGGCGGCGCACCGTGCGCCTGCGCACCCTGCTCATCTGGCTGGCAGTGCTCCCCACCGTGGCGATGGGCACTCAAGTGACGGTGACCGCCGGGCGGTTGCTGGCGAAGTCGGAACACCTGCGGGCCGATATCGCGGCCGCCGAGCGGATCGGCGTACCGCTCTACACGGTCATGGTCGACATGCAGGCCGAGCGGACGTCGACCGCCGCGCTGTGGGCGGGCACCGCCGGGGCCGAGGACGAGCTGCGGAACCGGCGGGAGGCCACGGACCGGGCCGCGGCCGAGTTCCGTCGGCTGGCGGGCGATTCGGGGGCGTCCTTCGAGGAAGTGAACCGGCGGCTCGACGGCCTGGCCGCGTACCGCCAGCGCGCGGATGCCCGCACCGGCGGCGCCGACGGCACGCTTGCCTACTACACCGGGGTGATCGGCGCGGTCATCCAGGCGTACCAGCAGGAGTTCAGCCACGCCGAGGACGCCGAACTCGTCCAGGAGAGCCGGCCCGTGGTGTCCATGCTCTCGGCCACCGAGATGGTGGCGCGCGAGGACGCGCTCCTGGCCTTGGCCGGGCCGTCCAGGGAACTGAACGCCGCCGGCTTCGACCAGTTCATCAGTGCCGTGGGAGCCCACCGGTACCTGTACGAGACATGGGTCGTGCCCTATCTGTCCGAGGGGGACCGGCGGTTCTACGAGCGGATCGTCGCCTCCCCGGACTGGCAGAGGAAGATCCGTATCGAGAACGCGGTCGTCTCCGAGCACACGGACGTCGCATCCGGCATCAAGCTGCCCGCCGAGGTCGGGGGCTGGCGGTCCGCGCACGAGAACTACTCGGTGCAGATGGCCACGCTCAACGTCGACCGGGCGCGGAGCGTGCTCACGCGCGGCGAGGCCAAGGCCGCGGAGCTGGAGAGCGAGGTCGCGTGGCTGATCGGGGGGAGCGGTGGCGGGCTGCTGGTCGTCGTGGTCGTCGTCGTGTTCACCACGCGATCGCTGCTCCGCCGTCTGCACGACCTGCATGAACGCACGGTGACCGTCGCCGAGGAAACCCTCCCCGACGTCGTCGCCCGGCTCCAGCGCGGGCAGTCCGTCGACGCCGAGGTCCTGCCGATGGTGCGCGGAGACCGGGACGAGGTCGGACGCATCAGCGACGCGTTCGCCCGGGCCGTCGCCGTATCCGTCGACGGACACCGGCAGCTCGCGGCCGAGCGTCACGGGTTCGGTCTGTTCGCCACGGGCATCGCCTCGCGCACCGGAAACCTGGTCAGCCGCCAGCTGAGCCTCACCGAGGACCTCCAGGACACCTTCGGCCACGACGAAGCGCTGCTCGCCCAGTTGATGCGGGCCGACCAGCTGACCGTGGGCATGCGGCGGCAGATCGAGAACCTTCTGATCCTGGCGGGCGGCGAGGTCCCCGACCCGCACACCGAGCCCATGCGCATCGCCGACCTGCTGCGCGAGGCCGCCGCGGAGGTCGAGGACTTCCGGCGCATCGAGCGGCAGGCCCTGGACGAGACCAGCGTGGAAGCGCGCGTGATCAGCCAGATCAGCCACCTGCTCGCGGAGCTGCTGGACAACGCCACCCGGTTCTCCCCGCCGCGGTCGAAGGTGGTCATCCGCGCCGAAATGGTCGCGGACGGGCTGTCGGTGGAGATCGAGGACCGTGGGCCGCGGGTGACCCCGGAGCGGTACGAGGAGATGAACGGGCGCCTGCACCAGGCCCCGCCCTACTCCGTCCTGGCGCAAAATGCGCACCGGCTCGGGCTCTTCGTGGTCGGTCACCTCGCCGACCAGCTCCAGGCGACGGTCACCCTGCGCCGTTCGGTGTACGGAGGGACCTCCGCCGTGGTGATCCTCCCCAGGGAACTGCTGGTGGCGACCGAAGGAGAAGCACCGCGCGAGCCCGCGCCCGCGGCGCCGTCCGCCGCCGCCCCGGCGCCGCGCCTTCCCGAGGAGCGCAAGCACGAGCTGGTCCTGCACACAGGCGCCGGGCTGCCGAGCCGCCGTACGACGTTGCCTGCGCCTGCGCCTGCGCCTGCGCCTGCGCCCGGGGCCGCGGTCCGGCCGGCCCCGGCGGACGGCCCCACGAGGCCGGCCCTCCCCGAGCGCGTCCCGCAGACCCATATCGCCGAGCAGCTACGCGCGCCCAGCGCACCGGAAACGGCCGTCCGGCAGGACACCGCGACTCCCGAAGAGGTGGCCGACGCCTGGGCGGACTACGAACACGGGACCCAGACAGTGGAAGAAGAGCTCCGACGGGATCAGCCATGACTACCTCCTCATCGAACGACATGATCTACAGCGTCCTGGACAACAACCTGAGCAGGATCGCCGGCATCCAGGGAGCGGTGCTCCTGTCCAACGACGGCATCAAACTCAGCGCCTACCTGCTGGACCAGCCCCAGGCCGAGCGCATGGCGGCCGCGGCCTCCGGCATCGCGGCCACGATGAAGGCGATATCCCGAGAGGTCGACGGTGGCCGCGTCATTCGCCAGTTGGTCGAGATGGACGACAGGTACCTCTGCATCGTCGGGTGCGGTGAGGGCAGCACGCTCATCGTGGTGACCTCCCGCAAGGCGCGGCTCGGGGAGCTGGGCGGCGAGGCCGTACGGACCGCCCAGGCGCTCGGCGAGTGGCTGGGCACCCCGGAGCGCGCCCAGGTGCCGACCGCGTAATGCCGGAGGACGAGCCCCAGCCTGCAAGGCGCCGCCGGACGCGGCTGTACGCCCTGACCGACGGACGTACAGCCGATCCGCACACCGTCCTCACCATGGACACCACGATCACGGCGGCCGTGGCCGAGGACGCCCACGCCGGTCTGCCCACCGAGTGGCAGGAGATCCTCGCCATGTGCACGGCGCCGGGCGGCCGGGCGGTCGCCGAGATAGCGGCGCGTATGCACGTCCGCCTCACCCCGATGACGCTGCTCCTCGGCGAACTCGCCGACCGCGGGCTGATCCACCCCCGGCCGCCCCTGGCGGGCGCCGAGACCACCAACGTCCACCTGCTCATGAGAATCAGGGACAACCTTGCCCGGATATGACACGCCCGCCCCTCAGGAATCGGCCCCGGTCAAAATCCTCATCGCCGGTGGATTCGGAGTCGGCAAGACGACCCTGGTGGAGACGATCTCCGAGATCGAGCCGCTCCGTACGGAGGAGCGGCTGACGGCCGCGGGTGTCGGCGTCGACGACCTCGACGGCATCGAGTCCAAGACGGTCACCACCGTGGCGATGGACTTCGGCCGGATCACCCTCACCGACGCCGGAGTCGTCCTCTACCTGTTCGGCACACCGGGCCAGGAACGTTTCTGGTTCATGTGGGACGACCTGCTGGCCGGGGCACTCGGGGCGATCGTGCTGGTCGACACGCGACGCCTCGATCGCAGCTTCCCGGCCGTCGACTTCTTCGAGAGCCGCGGGCTGCCGTTCGTGGTCGGCGCGAACTGCTTCCACGGCGAGCAGCCGTACACCGCGGAGGAGATCGCAGCGGCCCTGCACCTGAGCGATCCGAACACCCCCGTGCTCATGCTCGACGCCCGCTCCCGCCAGGACGTCCGCGCCTGCCTGCTCTCGCTCCTCGACCAGCTCATCGCCAACGCGGGGGCCGCGGCGACCGTCTGAAGCGGTCGAGCCGGCTGAACGGCCTGCAACCCGGGGTAACGGCAGGCGCCCTTGACGATTGCTGCGTGCAGAGGTGCAGAGGTGCAGAGGTGCAGAGTTCGGCCGCGCCGATGCGTGGGACGACAGCGGGGTCGGCCAGAGTGCACCGCCCGTACAACCACTCGGTGTGAGGAGGCGCGAGGAGAAGCGTGCATCGACAATGGTGCGCGGCTGGCCGTCCTTCTTCGACCCGAAGGACACCGACGCGGTCGAGCTGGTCCACGACCGGTCGCACGGCATGGCCCGCACCGAGGTCCTCTGCGCGAAGTGCGGCTCCCACCTCGGCCACGTCTTCGAGGGCGAGGGCTACCCGACCCCCACCGACCAGCGGTACTGCATCAACTCGATCTCCCTGCGGCTCACCCCCGCGGAGAGCTGAGGTAATCCGCTCAGATCGGCGCACGGGCCGGATGAGTACCCCGCTCCGCACCCGCCGCTCCGAAGTGGCTTCGCCCCGGGGGCTGTTGCACGGCGGGTGGCTGTGCCTACGGTCTTCGCCAGGCGCGCGGGTTCCCCGGGCAGGTCCGTGCGCTGCTCCGGGCCGTGCTGTCCGTTCCCCCGGGCGGGTCCGTCCGTTCCCTCGGGGCCGTGCCGTCCGTTCCTCCGAGCGGGTCCGTCCGTTCCTCCCCGCAGGGCCGTCCGTTCTCCCGTTGTACGGCCCGGCGTCAGCCGGGGATCGCCGTCCGGTCCCCCCGGGCCGCTGTCCTTGGGGCGCCCCTCGACTCCCCCCTCACCCCCAGAGGTCGTCACACCATGGCAGAAGTCAACCGCCGCAGGTTCCTCCAGATCGCCGGAGGCACCGCCGCCGTCGCGATGCTGAACGAGAGCATCGCGCGGGCCGCCGCCATCCCGGCGCAGGGTGCCACCGGGACGATCCAGGACGTCGAGCACGTCGTCGTCCTCATGCAGGAGAACCGGTCCTTCGACCAGTACTTCGGGTCGATGAAGGGCGTACGGGGCTTCGGCGACCCGCGGCCGGTCCTCCAGGACAACGGCAAGTCCGTCTTCCACCAGTCCAACGGGACGAAGGACATCCTCCCCTTCAACCCGCAGGTCGACGACCTGGGCATGCGGTTCGTCGAGGGCCTCAACCACGACTGGGCCGGCGGCCACCAGGCCTACAACAACGGCAAGTACGACAAGTGGGTGCCGGCGAAGACCGCCACCACGATGTCGCACATGACCCGCGACGACATCCCGTTCCACTACGCGCTCGCCGACGCCTTCACCGTCTGCGACGCCTACCACTGCTCCTTCATCGGTGCCACCGACCCCAATCGCTACTACATGTGGACCGGGCACACGGGCAACGACGGCACCGGCGGCGGTCCGGTCCTCGGCAACCAGGAGGCCGGCTACGGCTGGAAGACCTACCCCGAGCGCCTGGAGTCCGCCGGGGTGTCCTGGAAGGTCTACCAGGACGTCGGCGACGGCCTGAACGCCGCCGGCCACTGGGGATGGATCAGCGACGCCTTCCGCGGCAACTACGGGGACAACTCGCTGCTCTACTTCAACTCCTACCGGAACGCCCAGCCGGGCAGCGCCCTCTACGAGAAGGCGCGTACCGGCACCAACGTCAAGGCGGGCGACGGGTACTTCGACAAGCTGCGCGCGGACGTGGTGGGCGGCACCCTGCCCCAGGTCTCCTGGATCGCGGCCCCGGAGGCGTTCAGCGAGCACCCGAACTGGCCGACGAACTTCGGTGCCTGGTACATCGCGCAGGTCCTCGACGCGCTGACGGCGAACCCGGACGTGTGGGCGAAGACGGCCTTCTTCATCACCTACGACGAGAACGACGGCTTCTTCGACCACGTCGTCCCGCCGTACCCGCCGGCCTCCGCGGCCTGGGGCCTGTCCACGGCCGACGTGACCCGCGACCTGTACGCCGGGGGCGGCGGATACGCGGCCGGGACCTACGGTCTCGGCCCGCGCGTCCCGATGATCGTCGTCTCCCCGTGGAGCAAGGGCGGTTACGTCTGCTCGGAGACCTTCGACCACACCTCGGTGATCCGTTTCATGGAGAAGCGCTTCGGCGTCAAGGAGCCCCAGATCTCCCCGTGGCGGCGCGCGGTCTGCGGCGACCTCACCTCCGCCTTCGACTTCACCCGCTCCGACGCCTCCCCGGCCGCGCTCCCCCCGACGGACGGCTACCTCCCGCCCGACCACGACACCCACCCGTCGTACCACCCCGTGCCGCCGGCGACGGGCACCCTGCCCAAGCAGGAGGCGGGCTCCAAGCCGACCCGCCCGCTCGGCTACAGCCCCTACGTGGACGGCAGGGCCACCGTGTCCACCGGCAAGTTCACGCTGACCTTCGCCGCCGGTTCCGTCCTGGGCGCCCACTTCCACAGCACCTCGGGCAACCGTACGGACGGGCCTTGGCCGTACACGGTCGAGGCCGGCAAGACCCTCTCGGACACGTGGAGCACCAGCGCCTCCACCGGCAACCAGGTCAACCTCACCGTCTGGGGCCCGAACGGCTTCCTGCGCACCTGGAAGGGCCCGGCGAAGAAGGCCGGCCCCGAGGTGACGGCCCGGCACGCGGACGCCACCGGCAACCTGGTGCTCACCCTCGCGAACTCCGCCGCGGCGCCAGTCCACCTCACCGTGACCAACTCCTACGGCGGCGCCGCCCAGACCTTCAAGGTCAACCCGGGCGCCACCGTCTCCCACACGGTCGACCTGCGCGCCACCGGCCGCTGGTACGACGTCAAGGTGGTCTCCGACGCCGACGCCACCTTCCTGCGGCGTTTCGCGGGCCACGTGGAGACGGGCGCGCCGGGCGTCTCCGACCCGGCGCTCAAGACCGTCTGACCCGGTCCGCCGTCCGCCCGCCCGCAGCCCCCGCCGCTCCGGTACCGCGAGGTCGCCGGGGCGGCGGCGGTTCCGCGGTGTGACGGCAGATCCGGTGGGCAGTACGTACGGCGTCGGCATCTCCACCCCGTCACCGAGGGAGAACGCATGGCCATCGCCCACCGCAGGATCGGCACCGGACCCGTCCGCGTCATAGTGCTGCACGACTGGTTCGGCACCTGCGCCACCTGGGGATCCGTACTGGACCACCTGGACCCGGAGGGGTTCTCGTACGTCTTCCTCGACTACCGGGGCTACGGCGACCGCCGGGACGTGGCCGGGCGCTACAGCCTCCCCGAGATCGCCGACGACGTCCTCGAACTCGCCGACCAGCTGGGCTGGGACACCTTCTCGCTCCTCGGGCACTCCATGGGGGGCAAGGCCGCGCAGCAGGTGCTCGTACGGGCCCCCGAGCGCATCGAGAAGCTCATCGGGACCGCCCCGGTTCCGGCCGCGCCCTACGCGATGGACGACGCGACCCACGCCCTCTTCCACGGCGCCGCCGAGGACCCCGGCAAGCGCCGGGCCATCCTGGACCTGGTCACCGGACACCGGGCGAGCCGCCACTGGCTGGAGCGGATGGTCGCCCACTCGCTGGCCGCGTCCCGGCCCGAGGCCTTCGCGGGCTACCTCGCGAGCTGGCAGCCGCTCGACCTGTCCCCGGCCGTCAAGGGCAACACCGTGCCGGTGCTCGTCCTGGTCGGGGAGTACGACCTCGCGCTGACCGCCGAGGTCATGCGGGGCACCTGGCAGGCCTGGTACCCGAACTGCCGCGTCCGGACCCTGCCGGGCACCGGCCACTACCCGCCGCAGGAGACCCCGGTGGCCTTCGCCACGGCGGTCGAGGCCTTCCTCGTGAGCTAGTGCAGTGCTGCGACCGGGCAGATCCGCACCGGACACCACGACCCGGCAACCCCTTCCGGTCACAGCACCAGGGGGTGTCGTCCGGCGGACCCCGGTGGGGGACGGGGTCCGAGCGGTCGACACCGCTCAGCGCATGCGGTGGGCGCGGCGGCGGCGCAGGAGGATGCCGGCGGCCGCGCCGGTCAGCGCGGTGACCGCGACGCCGGCCGTGGTCCACCACAGGGCCGGACCGGAGGCGGCGGGCTCGGCCGCGGCCGACGCGCTCGCGCCGCTCTGGGGCGAGGAGGCGGCCGGGGAGGCGGCCGCCGTGGGCGTCGCGGCCGCGGTACCGGTGGCCGTCGTGCCGGTGGCCGCGGTACCGGCGGAGGGGGCACCGGCGGACGGCGCGGGCGCCGGGTCCACGACGGGGACGCCGACTTCGAGCTCACCGTGGCCGAGGGCGGGGAAGCCCACGTCGACGCTGACCTTCCAGGTGCCGGGCGGCAGGGCCTCGGCCGTGGTCCAGCCCGCCGGAGGGGCGAGCGGGTCCCGGATCAGCCGCCAGGGTCCGAGCGTGCGGGTGCCGTCGACGCTGACCGCGTTCACGGTGGCGGCGACGGCCTCGTCGACGGCGTCCCCGTCGTTCTCCCAGGTGACGGCGGCGGTGACCCGGCCCTCGCGCTGGCCGGTGACCACCACCTTGACGGTGTCGCCGTGGGCCAGTGCGGGCGCGGGGGCCAGGAGGAGGAGGCCGAGGGCGGCCACGAGGGCCGGGAAGACGGATCTGGTTCGCATCGTTGCGGTGCTCCGGGTGGGGTGAGGGTCGGTGGACGGCCGCGCGGAGCGGCCGTCCACCGAGGGGCGGGTACCGGCGGGGGCCGGGCGGGCGCCGGGCCCCGGAGGGGCCGTCGCGCCCGCCCGGCCCGGCCGTCGGATCGACCGGTCAGTCCGTCAGGTCAGCCGGTCGGTCCGTCGGCCGGTCTGGCCGTCGGTCCGTCGGTCCGGCCGGGCAGGGCCGTCGGCCGGGCTCGGGTCAAGGGGCATCGGTCGCGCCTCCGGTCGGTCCGTCGGTACAGGTGGGCGGGCGGGCGGTCAGGTGGGCGGGTCAGGTGGGCGGTCGGTCAGGCGGGCCGTCAGCCGGCCTTCTGGACGGTCCAGAGCTGCGCCGCGCCGCCGTCCGCGCGCTGGAGGTCGAGCAGCCAGCTGCCGTAGTACGGGCGGCGGCTCACGGTGAGGGCGAAGCCGCCCCCGGGGTCCGTGACCGTCACCGCGCCGCCGCGGGACGTCAGCCGCCAGGCCTGTGCCGCGTCGGTGCCGCAGGGCCGCTGCGCCACCCACATGCCGGCGGACGGGGTCCCGCCGGGCTGGAGGCACTTGCCGGACGCCGCGGACCGGATGCGGACCTGGCCGCCGCCCGCGTCGTCGAAGTACCACTGCTGCTGCGCGTACCCGTTGGCACGTGAGCCGACGAGCACGGTGCCGTCCGCGGTACGGCCGCCCCACAGTTCGGCGGCCATACCGGTGCTGCCGTTGCCGAGGGTGTAGCGGCTGCCGGGGGTGGTGGCGCCGCCGCCCGCCTTCGGGGTCTTGAAGGAGGCCGCCTTGCCCGGGCCGCTGTCCCGGCCGGAGCCGTCGCGCACGGACACGGTCACCTTGTACGTGGTGTCGGGCTTGAGGCTGTGGATGCGCAGGACCTGGGACTGCACCCAGGTGAGGTGCTTGCCGTTGATCAGGACCTGGTACCAGGCGGCGCCCTCGACCTTGGGCCAGCTCACCACGACCGAGGTGGACTGGACCTGGGCGGCCGTCACGGCCGGTCCGCCGCCCGGCTTCTTGGTCGGGGTCGGCGAGGGCTTCTTCGTCGGGCTCGGGGTCGGGCTCGGGTTCGGACCGGGGTCGGTGCCGCCTCCGCCGCCGCCCCTGGCCTTCATCAGGAACTGGTTGTCGGCGATGTTCCAGTGCGTGGACAGGTAGCTGCCTGCCTTGGGACTGGTGTGGAAGTAGTCGTCGTGGTTGCAGTCCAGGATGTTCTCGGCGGCCTGGTTGGTGCAGACGTTGCGCATCTTCGGGTAGTTCGGCGAGTCCGAGTAGCACATGACGTCGAACTCGTCGGTGCAGTGGGCGCCGAGGCTCGTGTTCGGCGCGCTGTTGTTCACCGCGCCCAGGTTGTGGCCGAGTTCGTGCGCCGCCGTGTGCCCGCCCCAGCACCCGGAGTCCGTACGCCCGTAGGACGGGCCGAAGTTGCTCTGGTTGTTCTGGCCGGGACGCTCGTCGCCGGCGAAGGTGCCGATCCCGCAGTAGACCTGCGTGTCGGCGAAGATCATGTACTTGCGGTCCCGGCGGTCCAGGCCCTTGCCGGCGAGCGCCGCGTTGGTGGCGCTGAACTCGGCCAGTGCCGAGTCGGGGAGCTCGATGTTGAGCACCGTCGGCGTGCAGTCCGCGTTCGTCACGTAGCGGATGTGGCGTACGCCGCCGGTCTCCTGGGCGCTCGCCGAGTAGATGAGGTCGGCGTCGGCCGCCCACTTGCGGAACGAGGCGGCGTACTCGGAGAACCGGTCCCGGCCGGGGCCGTGGACGTACACGACCTGGACGCGGTTGCCGGAGCTGCCGTCGCCCTCGCACTGGACGGTCTGGCCCGCGGGTCCGGCGGCGACGGCGCGTTCGCCGGCCGAGGGGGCGGCGGCGGGCGGGGGCGCCGAGTCCTTGGTGGCGCCCGCGTCGGCGGCGGGCGCGTCCTGAGGACGCCCGCCGTCCTGCGTGGCGGCCGGGTCCTCGGTCGACGGGCGGGACGGATCGGCGGCCGCCGCCGTGGTGGCGACGGCCGGCGGTATCTCCTTCTTGATGTCGACACCCTTGGGCGGGGCATCGGGTCCGTGGGTGCACAGTCCGGCGTCGGTGCGGTAGACGCCGACGCACCGGTCGCCCTTCGGAGCGGCCTTGAGGCCGTCGTAGACCATCCCGCGCGCGTTCTCGTTGGCGGGGGCGGCCGGGATCGGGTCCGGCTCCTGGTCCCGGGCCGCCGCGGCGGCCGGTACGACCGTCTCCGCGTCGGCCCCCGAGGCCTGCGCGGGGGCCGCGGCCTGGGCGCCGTCGCCGATTCCGGAATAGGCGATGCCCGCCGCGATCACGGCCGCTGTGGCCGTGGCGGCGGTCAGGAGGATCAACCGCCGGGGTCTGCGCCGGTGTTCCCGCCGTCTGCGTCCTGTCATGCGCACCTCAAATGGTGATCGGAGTGACTGGGTCCGCGGAAGCCTGCCAGACGCACGCTCCGGAGAATTCGGACAAAGGGGAGCGTGACCCGAGAAATCATTCCGTTACCTGTCGGTCTGATTTGACGAACACTCAATTTGCTTTAAGGGCAGATGAGTTGGGGTAATCGGGCTTTAATGGTCCAGGCCTTTATTGGAGCGTTGTTATCGAATCGAAATAATCAAGTGAGGCTTATTGACTGGAATTCAGTCAGGGATTCACCTAATTACTACCTGCCGAATTCCCTCCGTCACGACCCGTGAGGAACCGGCCGGACATCGCGGGCGATCCGCGGCAGACAGGACGATCACCGGTCCGCCCGGTCTCCGGCCGGACGGCTTCCGCTTCGGCGTGACGCTTCGGCGATGTGGACGGCGTTGCGGACTGGGGTGCCGACGGAAGTGTCGATGGAAGTGCGACGGAAACGCAGACGGTCCCGTCACGGCGGCCGGTGATCCGGTCGGCCGGGGGAGGGGCGGGCGGAGCGTGGCCCCGGACGCGCAAAAACCCCTGGCGGGTACGAGGAGGACCTCGTACCCGCCAGGGGATCAACAGGGTGAGTGACGGGACTTGAACCCGCGGCCACCTGGACCACAACCAGGTGCTCTACCAACTGAGCTACACCCACCACGAAGGGTGGCGGACCACCCGTTCGATGTGCATGCACAGCATAGCCGATCAGCGGGGTGGTTCCGCGACGCCTTATTCCGCCTCCGGAGCCCCCGAAGCGGCGTGTGCGACCGCCGCCGCGGCGAGGGCGCGCACGATCGGGTGCGGCCGGGTGCCGTCCCCGTACAGCTCCGGCTGGAAGAGCGTCGCGAGGAAGAAGGGGTGCCCCGGCAGCTCCGCGATGCGCGCCTGCCCCTCCTCGTCGCGGCCCGACAGCCGCAGCCCGTGCGCGGTGAGCACCTCCAGGTGCCGGGTCACCGGCCCGTAGTTGCAGCTGTAGCGCTCCATCGACCGCTCCGCGCCGAGTGCCGACTCGGCCAGCGACCCGGGCTCCGCCCGTACGAGCCCCTCGTGCCCGGCGAGCGAGCAGGCGAGCGGCGCGATCAGCGGGTCGGCCGCGTCCGGGTCGTTCTCGGCGTGCGCCGCTCCGGACAGGCCGCACACGGAGCGGGCGTACTCCAGCAGGGTGTGCTGGAAGCCGCCGCAGGTCCCCAGAAAGGGGATGCCCGCCTCCCGCGCCACCCGGATCGCGGCGAGCGCCCCGGCCTCGCTGGCGTACGGGCTGCCCGGCGGGACCCACACGGCGTCGAAGCGGGCCAGCGCCCCCGAGGCGGCCTCGGCCACGGCGTCACCGGTGGGGATCCAGTACGCGTCGAGGACGAGCCCGTCGCGCGCGGCCAGGGAGTCCAGGAGCACCGGGATGCGGGTGTGGGCGGTCACGTGCGGCGAACGGTCGCCGACGAGGGCGAGCCGGGCGGCGCGTGCGGGGGCGGGGGCGGGGGCGGGGACGGCGAGGGTGGCGGTGGGGGCGCCGGCCGGTGTGGTGGTCATGTGGATCATCCTGCGAGATCCGCCCACTTCAGCGCCAACGATTGTTCTTGCTCTTTCGATAAGCAACGCTGATGACCATGGAACCGCACCTGCTCCGCACCTTCGTCGCCGTGGCCCGACTGGGCTCCTTCTCCGGCGCTGCCCGGGAGCTCGGCTACACCCAGTCCGCCGTGTCCCAGCACATCGCCGCGCTGGAGGCGGACCTGCGGACCGAGCTCCTCACCCGCCGGCCCGTCGCGCCGACGGCGGCCGGGGAACGGCTGCTGGAGCACGCCGGGCCGCTGCTGCTGCGCCTCGACGCCGCCCGGGCCGACGTCCTGCGGCTGGCCGCCGCCCCGCCCGGCCGCGTCACCCTCGCCGCCTCCCCGCTCGCCGTCGGGCCGGCGCTGCTCGCGGCCCTGCCCGTCACCGGCGTCACCCTGCGGGTACTGCCCCCGGACCAGGTGCCCGCCGCCGTTGCCACCGGGGGCTGCGACCTCGGCCTCGTCGACGGGCTCGCCGCCCCCAGCGACCCGCTGCGGCTGCCCGACGTGGCCCCGCTCACGGTGACCGGAGTCGGCGAGGAGACGCTGGCCGTGCTGTTCCCCGCCGGGCACCCCCTCGCCGCGCGGGCCTCCGTCCGGCTGGACGACCTCACCGACGCCCGCTGGCTCGACGCCCCCGGCGTGGGGCTGCCGCTCACCGCCGCCCGCGGCGCCCTGCGCTACGACGGCACCGACCTGCTGGCCCTGTGCGCCCTCGCAGCCGCCGGGCACGGCCTCGTGCTGCTGCCCCGCCGGGTCGCCGAAGCCGCCGGCGCGGGGGTCGCCGTACCCCTGGCCGCCCCGCGCCTGGTGCACCGTACGGAACTGCTCTCGCCCGGCACTCCGACCGGCGCGGCCGCCGCGCTCGCCGCCCGGCTCGCGGCAGGATCGCCGTATGACTCCCGACCCCACGCACGCGACGCCTGACCCCGCGCCCGCCGAACCCGCCCCCTTCACGGCGGCGGACTACGCCGCCCGGATGGCCGCGGCCGCGCGGACCGCGGCCGAAGCGGGCCTGGCCGGCCTGCTGATCGCCCCCGGGCCCGACCTCACCCACCTCACCGGCTACCGCCCCACCGCCGAGACCGAGCGGCTGACCGTACTGGTCCTGGCCGCCGGGCGGGAGCCGGTGCTCGTCGTACCGGCGCTGGAGGCCCCCGACGCGGAGAAGGCCCCCGGCGCCCCCGCGCTGACCCTGCGGGACTGGGCCGACGGCAAGGACCCGTACGCGGCGACCGCACCGCTGCTGGACGCCGCCGGGCGCTTCGGCGTGAGCGACAACACCTGGGCCCTGCACCTCCTCGGCCTCCAGCGGGAGCTCCCCACCAGCTCGTACGCGTCCCTCACCGACGCGCTCCCCATGCTCCGCGCGGTGAAGGACGAACGGGAGCTGGAACGCCTCGCCGCGGCGGGAGCCGCCGCCGACGCCGCGTACGCGCAGATCCTCCACCTCCCCTTCGCCGACCGGCGGGAGACCGACGTCGCCGCCGACCTGGCCGGCCTGCTGCGCGCGCACGGCCACTCCCAGGTCGACTTCACGGTGGTCGGCTCCGGCCCCAACGGCGCCAACCCGCACCACGAGGCCGGGGACCGCGTCATCCGCCGCGGCGACATGGTCGTCCTGGACTTCGGCGGACTGCGCCACGGCTACGGCTCCGACATCTCCCGCACCGTCCACGTCGGGGAGCCCACCGCCGAGGAGCAGAGGGTCCACGACATCGTCCGCGAGGCCCAGCAGGCCGGGTTCGCGGCGGTCCGGCCGGGCGCCGCCTGCCAGGACGTGGACCGGGCGGCCCGCGCGGTCATCACCGAGTTCGGGTACGGGGACCGCTTCATCCACCGCACCGGCCACGGCATCGGCGTCACCACCCACGAGCCGCCGTACATGGTCGAGGGCGAGGAGCGGCCGCTGGTCCCGGGCATGTGCTTCTCCGTGGAGCCCGGCGTCTACCTGCCCGGCCGCTTCGGCGTCCGCATTGAGGACATCGTGACGGTCACCCGGGACGGCGGGCGCCGCCTGAACAACGCCCCGCGTGAACTGGCCGTCGTCGACTAGCGGGCCGGAGGTGGCCCGCCGGGCGTTGCGGCGGGCGTTCCGCCAGGGCGTTCCGGCGGGCGTCGGCGGGCCGTGAGCGGCCGTCAGGGGCCGAGCACGACCGCGGACTCCCCCGGAACGTGCACCCGGCCGTCCGGGCCCGGGTGTTCGACGGGCTCCCAGGAGGCCAGCACCCGCACCCCGTTGCGGCCCAGCGCGATCGTCGCCGGGTCGGGGGAGAGGTTGACGACCACCCGCACGTCGCCGCGCCGGAACGTGAGCCACCGCCGCTCCTCGTCGTAGGCGACCCGGACCGCCGCGAGGTCGGGGTCGCGCAGGTCCGGGTGCGTGCGCCGGAGCGTGACGAGGGTCCGGTACCAGGCCAGCAGCCGGGCGTGCGCGCCCTGCCCCGGCTCCGTCCAGTCCAGGCGGGAGCGGTCCCGGGTCGCCGGGTCCTGCGGGTCGGGGATCTCCTCGGCCTTCCAGCCGTGCGCGGCGAACTCCCGCCGCCGGCCGGTGCGCACGGCCTCGGCCAGCTCCGGGTCGGGATGGTCCGTGAAGTACTGCCACGGGGTGCCCGCACCCCACTCCTCGCCCATGAACAGCATCGGCACGAACGGCCCGGTCAGCGCCACCGTCGCGGCGCACGCCAGCAGTCCGGGGGACAGCGAGGCGGAGAGCCGGTCGCCGAGCGCCCGGTTGCCGATCTGGTCGTGGGTCTGGGTGTAGCCGAGGAACCGGTGGGCCGGGGTGCGGCGGCGGTCCACCGGCCGGCCGTGGGTGCGGCCGCGGAAGGACGACCAGGTCCCGTCGTGGAAGAACGCCCGGGTCATCGTCTTGGCGAGCGCGGCGAGCGGCGCCGCCGCGAAGTCGCCGTAGTAGCCCTGGGACTCACCGGTCAGCGCGCAGTGCAGGGCGTGGTGGAAGTCGTCGTTCCACTGGGCGTGCAGGCCCAGTCCGCCACTGCCGCGCGCGGTCGTGGTGCGCGGGTCGCACCGGTCGGACTCGGCGATCAGGAACAGCGGCCGCCCGGACTCGGCCGCCAGATCGTCGACGGCGGCGGCCAGCTCCTCCAGGAAGGTCAGCGCCCGCCCGTCGGCCAGCGCGTGCACGGCGTCGAGCCGGAGCCCGTCGATCCCGTAGTCGCGCAGCCAGGCCAGCGCGCTGCCCAGGAAGTACGCGCGTACCTCGTCCGAGCCGGGCGCGTCCAGGTTGACCGCCGCGCCCCACGGGGTGTGGTGGGTGTCGGTGAAGTACGGGCCGAAGGCGGGCAAGTGGTTGCCCGAGGGCCCGAGGTGGTTGTGGACCACGTCCAGGACCACCCCGAGGCCGGCCGCGTGCGCCGCGTCCACGAACCGGGCGAGGCCGGCCGGGCCGCCATACGGCTCGTGCACCGACCAGGGCGCGACCCCGTCGTACCCCCAGCCGTGCCGGCCCGGGAAGGAGCAGACCGGCATCAGCTCCACGTGCGTGACGCCGAGACCGGTGAGGTGGCCCAGGCGCGCGGCGGCGGCGTCGAAGGTGCCCTCGGGGGTGAAGGTGCCGACGTGCAGCTCGTACAGGACCGCGTCCTGGAGCGGCACCCGCGGGGGCGGCGCCCCGTGGGGGACGAGGGAGTCCGGGGTGACCACCGCCGAAAGCCCGTCGGGCCCGTCCGGCAGCCGCCGGCCGCGCGGGTCGGGGCGCGGGACGGGGTCCTCTCCCAGCAGGAACCCGTACCGGCTGCCGTCGGCGGCCGGGGCCCGCACGACCCACCATCCCTCCCGGTCCGGATCGGGTGCCATGTCGTACGTCGCGTCGTCGAGTCGCATGGCGACATGACCTGTCAGTGGTGCCCACACCTCGAACTGCACGGACGGTCCCCTCGTCTCCGGCGGTGTCCAGCATGCGTATCCTGCCCATCATTCCGGGCCGGGCGGGGGAGTTCTGGACACTCCACCCCCGACGGGCCGACAATCACCCTGTGACGTCGAGTTTCGAGTTCCCCGCCTATCCCGCGCCGCGGCTGTCCGACGCCGAGCGCGACCGGGCGCTGGGCCAGCTCAGGGAGGGCGCTGCCCTCGGCAAGCTGTCCCACGACACGTTCCTGCGCCGCATGGAACTCGCCCTGGTAGCCCGGCGCTCCGAGGACCTCGCGGTCCTCACCGCCGACCTCCAGAGCCGAAGCGGCCCCGAAAGCCCGTGGACCCGTCGGCTGTTCGGCTGGGTCGGCCGGGCGTCCGCGGTGGCCGTCGGGGTCCGGCGCGCGTGGGCCACCGAGAAGCTGCCCCGGCTGCTGCTCCCGCACCCGAGCGCGGGGGTCCTGCGGATCGGCCGCGACCCGGGCAGCGGCCTGCGGCTCACCCACGAGACCGTCTCCCGGGCGCACGCGGAGCTCAGCCTGCGGGACGGGACATGGGTGCTGAAGGACCTCGGCTCCACCAACGGGACCACGGTCAACGGGCACCGGGTGACGGGCTCGGCGGTGGTCCGGGACGGCGACCAGATCGGCTTCGGGCAGATGTCCTTCCGTCTCTCGGCGAGCTGACGGCCGACCGGGACCCGTACCCCGCGGATCCGGTACGGGGGCGGGTGCGGGGACGGGTGCTGGGACGGGTGCGGGGCGGGCCCCGGGTGCGCAGGGCGGGCGCCGCCGAGCAGGATGGACTGCCTCTACCTGGCCGAGGGCGCGCGCGGCCACGGGCTCGGCGCCGCCCTGATGGACGGGGTGGCCGGGCTCGCGCAGGAGCTGGGCCTCGACGAGGTGCAGTGGCAGACCCCCGAGTGGAACGAGGGCGCCATCCGGTTCTACGACAGCCTCGGCGCCACCGGCGCCCCCAAGCGCCGCTACACGTGGACACCGCCCGCTCCGTCCGCCCCGGCCGCCCCCTAACGGGGACTCGACGCGAGGCGTTCGTACGCGGCCAGGACGGTCCGGGACTGGTGCTCGACCTGGGTGGCCACCGGGACCCAGCGGGCGTGGAAGCGGGCCGCGAACTCCTCGCACCACCCCGTGACGAGGCGGTCGAGATCCGGCGCCGCCGCGTCGCCCCGCGCGCGCAGGACCCGCAGCAGCATCGCCGCGGCGCGCAGCGACAGCCGCCGCCCGAACGCGTCGATGCTGGCGACGTACGCCGCCGTGGCCTCGGTGGGGGCGCCCGGGCCGGTCCACTCGGCGGCGATCCGGGGGATCAGGGCGAGCGTCCAGTCCACCGCGCGGAGCAGGGGCGCGGCGTCCGGGTCCGCGTACGGTGGCTGCCCGGACCGCGTTCCGTCGCGCACCCGGGCCACCAGCGCGGCGTCCTGCGTGAGCCGTTCGGACAGCACCCGCATGGCCCGGCGCGGGTCGGGGTGCGGGGCCGGGTCGTCCACCAGGTCCGAGGCCCACATGGGGACTTCGACGATCGCGGTGGTGCCGGCGTACCGGTGGGCGTGGTACCAGGTGCTGAGCCGGGTGTCCTCCGGGTGGAAGGCTCCGGCGGCTTCGCTCCCCGGCTCCGGGATCACGAAGATCCCGGGCCCGGGGGAGAGCCAGCCGGCCGCGTCCGAGGCCCCGTTCTCCACCGGGATCCGCAGTTCGGCGGCCGACTTGGCGAAGGGCTCGGCGAGGCCCGGTATGTCGCGGGTGAGCTGCACCCAGGAGCCGCCGAGGTCGGTGGCGTGCAGCGAGACCTGCAGGACGGGCCGCAGCTCGTCGATCAGGGCGGTCAGGGCCAGCGTCTCGGGCGGCAGCCGGTCCGGGGGCAGTAAAGACGGCGCCCACTCGGGCTGTTCGGGCCCCGGTGGCCGGAAGAAGTGGCGGTGGTACTCGAGGAGCGAGTACGGGCGGGGCGTGCGGTGCAGCCGCGCGCCGTCCGGGTCGGCGCAGAGCAGGAAGTGCCATCCGCAGCCGGTGCGAGGCCCCGGGTCGTACAGCAGGTGCCGGGCGAGGGAGAGCGCGGTGGCGCCGCCGACGGGCTCGTTGGCGTGCGCGCCCGCGACGACCAGGACGTTCCGGCCGGGCCCGGCCGTGGTCCCGGTATTGGGCCCGGCCGTGGGGCCGCCGCCGGTGCCGTCCGCAGGCCCGATGGACAGCACCCAGAGGGGCTGCCCGGCCCGGGAGGTGCCGGCCTGGCGGAGACGGACCTGGCCGGGATGGCCGTCCGCCAGCGCGCGGGCGGCCAGCGCGAGTTCGAGCGGCGTGGGGTAGCGCATGTCACGAAGGAGGGTCACAGGGGATGCCATGCCCGCCCGGCGCGCCCCCTACCGCTCCGGGCGCCCCGCACTTCCCCCAATGTCCCGCGAACCGCCTGGCCACGCCGTCTCCGCCGACCGCACGGCCGCCCTTCGCACACCCACACACCCGCACACCCGTGCTCCGCACACCCGTGCCCCGCACACCCGCCCGGGGCGGCCCGCGGGGCACTCCCGTGGGCCGCCGTGGCCGCCGTCGGGTGGCGGCGCCCTACTCCTGCCGGAGCAGCAGGGCCACCGGCCAGGCGGCCAGGAGTTCGCCCAGGGGGGCCTTGCCGGCGTACGGGGTGCCGTGCGCGCCGTCCGGTTCGGCCAGCGGGACCCACCGGCCCGGCGGCAGGGGCAGCACCGTGTCCCGCCAGCCCCCGGCCCCGGCCAGCCGGTACGCGAGCCGGGTGGTCACCGCGACGAGGCCCGGCGAACGCGCGAAGGCCAGGCAGTGCTCCGCCGCCGGGCCCCGCGCGGTCAAGGGGGTGTACCCGGCGAACAGCGCCGGGCGGGCCCGGCGCAGCCGCAGGACGGCGGCCGTGAGCGCGAGCTTCTCCTCGGCGGGGCCGCGCGGCGCGGCCCCCGCGTCCAGCCGGGCCAGGGCCTCGCGGGGGAAGCGGGCCGGCCGCCGGTTGTCGGGGTCGACCAGGGCCCGGTACTCGGTCTCGGCGCCCTGGTAGACCTCCGGGACCCCGGGCATCGCCAGGTGCAGCAGCGCCGCCCCGAGGAGGTTGGCCCGGGCCGCCTCCGCCAGCTCGGGCGGGAGACCGCCGCCGGTCCGGGCGTAGTCCGGGACGGCCGCCTCGTACGCCTCGTCCCGCTCCGTCCAGCTGGTGCGCAGCGCGGCTTCGCGGACCGCCTTGAGCAGCGCCTCCTCCAGGCGGGCCGGGGCCTCGGGGGCGTCCCCGAGGCCCAGCGCGGTCTGCCGGGCCACCCACGCCAGCTGGGGGTCCGCGCCCGCGGGCCGGCCCATCAGCTCCGGCGCCTGTGAGAGCGCCGAGATCCGGGCCCGGACGTCCGCGCTGCGCTTGGTGTCGTGGGTGGACAGCACCGTGCCCGACCCGGGCCAGTCCCGGGACAGGGCCGTGCAGTACGCGTGGAACTCCCCGGGCGGGACGGCGGGACGACCCGGCTCCCCGCCGACCTCGGTGGCCGAGAGAAGGGGGGCGTACCGGTAGAAGGCCCGGTCCTCCAGGGATTTGGCGCGCAGCGCCGCCGAGGTCTGGGCGAAGCGGGCGGCGAAGGCGGGGTCGCGGAGCAGCAGCTCGCACACACCGTCCAGGCCGCGCTTGCCGCCGAAGGCGTCCCCGTCGCCGCCCGCCGCGCCCCCGTCGCCGAAGGCCGCGTCCCCGCTGCCCGCCGCGTCCCCGTCGCCGCCCGCCGTGTCGGCGGGGGTCGCCGCGAGCGCCGCGGCCGCCCGTTCCAGGGCGCCCGGGTCGGGCTCCGGCGTCTCGGGGTACGGGCGGTAGACGGGATAGGCGATGAGCAACTCCCGTACCGCCGACGCGAGTTCCAGTCCGGCGAGCCGCTCCAGCGCGGTCAGCTCGGCGGCCAGGTCACCGGTCAGCACCTCCCGCGCGGCGGCTCCGGCCGTCTCCTCCCACGGCGCCGTACCGGTGAAGTCAACGTACAGCCGGGCCAGTTCGGCGGCGCCCGCCGGATCGGTGAACACCCCGTCGACCCGGTGCAGCGCGTCGTACCCGGTGGTCCCCGCGACCGGCCAGGCGGACGGCAGCCGCTCCTCGCGGGCCAGGATTTTCTCCACCACCACCCAGCAGCGCGGACCCGCCGCCTCCCGCAGCCGCCGCAGGTACTCCCCGGGGTCCGCCAGTCCGTCGACGTGGTCGATGCGGAGCCCCTCCACGACCCCGTCCCGGACCAGCTCGAGCACCTTGGCATGGGTGGCCGCGAACACCTCCGGATCCTCCACCCGGACCCCGATCAACTCCGAGATCGTGAAGAACCGGCGGTAGTTGAGGGCGGTCCGGGCCTCCCGCCACCAGGCGGGCCGGTACCACTGGGCGGCCAGCAGCTCCGGCGGCTCCAGGCCCGCGGTGCCCTCGCGCAGGGGGAACTCGTGCTCCCCGTGGCGCAGCACGTCCCCGTCCACCACGAACGCGCTGACCTCGGCCGGCCCGGGGAGCACCGGCAGCAGCACCTGCCCGCCGCCGGCCTGCCAGTCGATGTCGAACCAGCGGGCGTACGGGGAGTCCGGCCCGTCCCGCAGCACCTCCCACAGCGGCCGGTTCAGCCGCAGCGGCGACGGCACCGCCATGTGGTTCGGCACGATGTCCAGGACCAGGCCCAGCCCGTGCGCCCGGGCGGTCGCCGCCAGTGCCCGCAGGCCGGCCTCGCCGCCCAGCTCCGCCCGGACCCGGGAGTGGTCGGTGACGTCGTACCCGTGGGCCGAGCCGGGGACGGCTTCCAGCACGGGGGAGAGGTGCAGGTGGGACACGCCGAGGGAGGCGAGGTGGGGCACGGCGGCCTCGGCCGCCTCGAAGGGGAACTCCGGGCGCAGCTGGAGGCGGTAGGTCGACGCCGGAGTGACAGGTTGCGGAATGTCAGATTCCGAATGGAGGCTTGACTGCGGCTGGCTCATGAGAACGTACGTACCCAGCCTGCCGGATTCCGTGCCATTACCCAATGCATCCGGGTGACTGCGGCGGGTTAACGTCGCTCAAGTGGTTGGAACCGTCAACACCTATCGAAAAGTCATCGCCCTGACCGGGCCCCTACTCCCCTTCGTCTCGTTCTTCGCCCGACTGCCCGTCGCGATGTCCCAGTTCGGAAGCTTCCTCCTGGTCGCCGAGACCAGCGGCTCGCTCGCCACCGCCGGCATCGTCGGCGGCTCCCTCTCCGTGGGCCAGGTGCTCTGCGGCCCCCTCCTCGGCCGGCTCGCCGACCGGTACGGGCAGCGCCGCGTGGTCCTCACCGCCGCCGCCGTCAACGCGCTGGCCACCGCGGCCCTCGTCGCCGGGGCGCTCACGCACCTCGCCACGGTCCCGCTCGCCGTGCTCGGCGCCGTCACCGGTGCCTCCGTACCGCTGATCGGGCCGCTCGCCCGGACCCGGTCCGTGGCACTGGCCCACCGGGCCAAGTCCGACGAGAGCGTCGTGGGTGCCGTCCACGCGCTCGAAGGCACCCTGGACGAGGTCTCGTTCGTGTTCGGCCCCGCGCTCGTGGGCATCGCTGCCCTCCTCGCGCACCCGGCCGTCGCCCTCGGCGGCGCCGCCGGACTCGTCGCCGTCTTCGGCACCGCCTACGCGCTGCACCCGACCGCCGCCGTCACGGCCGGATCGCCCGCGCGGGCCCGCACCGCGGGGGACAGGGTCCGGCCGCCCGGCGTGGTCTACGCCGTACGCGGCTCGCTCGCCCTCCAAGGCGCCATGTTCGGCGCCTGCCAGGCGGGGATCGCCGCGCTCACCATCCGGCTGGGCGTCCCCGACCAGGCGGCCGTCGTCTACTCCGCCATGGGGGTCGTCAGCGCCGTCGTGGGTCTCGCCCTCGGCGCGCTCCCGGCCCGCTTCGGGCTGCGGCTGCGCTGGCGGGCGGCCACGGCCGCCGCGCTGGTGCTGTCGGTGCCGCTGCTGTTCACCGACAGCCTGTGGCCGCTGTACGCCGTCGTCACCGTCCTCGGCGCCGCCTACGCCCCCCACCTGATCACCGCCTTCGCGCTCATCGAGCGGGCCGTGGAACCGGACCGGCTCTCCGCGTCGATGGCCTTCGCCGCCAGCTGTCTGGTCGCCGGGCAGGCCACGGCCCTCTTCGCGTGCGGCCGCCTCGCCGAGTGGTACGGACCCGCCGGGGCCTTCGCGGTGGCCGTCGGCGCGGCAGCGCTGTGCCTGATCCTGGCGCTCGTCACCCGGGTGCCGGCCGGCCGGACCCACGGCAAGGCCTTCATCCCGGCGCAGCAGACCGGCTCCCCGGCCCTGGGGGAGCCCGCCGCCGGGGAGCCCTCCCTCGGGGAGCCCGCCGCCTACGCCGGCCGCTGAAGCACCACCAGACACCGTCCCGTCAGCGCCACCCGGTCCCCCGCCGCGAACTGCGGCCCGGTGCCGGGTGGCAGTACGTCCGCCCGCGCCGTGTCCACGACCAGGCGCCACTGCGCGCCGTGACCGGCCGGAACCGTGAAGTCCTGCGGATCGGCGCCCGCGTTGAACATCAGCAGGAACGAGTCGTCGGTGATCCGCTCCCCGCGGGTCCCCGGCTCGGAGATCGCCTCCCCGTTGAGGAACACCGTCAGCGCCTTCGCGTGCTGCGCCTGCCAGTCGCGGGCCCGCATCTCCTCGCCGTACGGGGTGAACCACGCGATGTCGGACAGCTCGTCGTGCGTCCCCTCCACCGGCCGGCCGTGGAAGAACCGCCGCCGCCGGAAGACCGGGTGGTCGCGGCGCAGCCACACCATCCGCCGGGTGAACTCCAGCAGGGACGGGCCCGGTTTGCCCGGCTCGGGCCAGTTCACCCACGCCAGCTCGTTGTCCTGGCAGTACGCGTTGTTGTTGCCGCCCTGCGTACGGGCGAACTCGTCGCCGTGGCTGAGCATCGGCACGCCCTGCGACAGCATCAGCGTGGCGATGAAGTTGCGCATCTGGCGCTCGCGCAGCTCCTGGACCTCCGGGTCCTCGCTCGGACCCTCCACCCCGCAGTTCCACGAGCGGTTGTGCGTCTCCCCGTCCCGGTTGCCCTCGCGGTTGGCCTCGTTGTGCTTGTCGTTGTAGGAGACGAGGTCGTTCAGGGTGAAGCCGTCGTGGCAGGTCGTGAAGTTGATGGAGGCCAGCGGGCGCCGCCCGTCGTCCTGGTAGAGGTCGGAGGAGCCGGTCAGCCGTCCGGCGAACTCGGCCAGCGTGCGAGGCTGCCCGCGCCACAAGTCCCGTACGGTGTCACGGTACTTGCCGTTCCACTCGGTCCACAGCGGCGGGAAGTTGCCCACCTGGTATCCGCCCTCGCCGAGGTCCCAGGGCTCGGCGATCAGCTTCACCTGGCTGACCACCGGATCCTGCTGCACCAGGTCGAAGAACGAGGACAGCCGGTCCACCTCGTGGAACTGGCGGGCCAGCGTCGCCGCGAGGTCGAAGCGGAAACCGTCCACGTGCATCTCGGTCACCCAGTACCGCAGCGAGTCCATGATCAGCTGGAGCACGTGCGGGGACCGCATCAGGAGCGAGTTCCCCGTGCCCGTGGTGTCCATGTAGTGCCGCTGGTCGTCCGTCAGCCGGTAGTACGAGGCGTTGTCCAGCCCGCGGAAGGAGAGCGTCGGGCCCAGGTGGTTGCCCTCGGCGGTGTGGTTGTAGACCACGTCGAGGATCACCTCGATCCCGGCCTCGTGCAGGGCCCGTACGGCCGACTTGAACTCCAGCACCTGCTGGCCGCGGTCGCCGGAGGCGTAGCCGTTGTGCGGGGCGAAGAAGCCGATGGTGTTGTAGCCCCAGTAGTTGCTCAGCCCGTCGTTGACCAGCCGGTGGTCGTTGACGAACTGGTGCACCGGCATCAGCTCCAGCGCCGTCACCCCGAGCTTGGTGAGGTGCGCGATGACCGCCGGGTGGGCGAGCGCCCCGTACGTGCCGCGCAGCTCCTCGGGGAGCTCCGGGTGGTGCATGGTGAGGCCCTTGACGTGGGCCTCGTACAGCACGGTGTGGTGGTACTCGTGCCGCGGCGGCCGGTCGTCGGCCCAGTCGAAGTACGGGTTCACCACCACCGAGCTCATGGTGTGCGGGGCCGAGTCCAGGTCGTTGCGCGAGTCGGGCCGGCCGAAGTGGTAGCCGTACACCTGTTCGCCCCAGTCGACGCGGCCGGCGATGGCGCGGGCGTACGGGTCCAGCAGCAGCTTCGCCGCGTTGCAGCGCAGTCCGCGCTCGGGCTCGTACGGGCCGTGGACCCGGAAGCCGTAGCGCTGGCCCGGCATGACGCCGGGCAGGTAGGCGTGGCGGACGAAGGCGTCCGTCTCGCGCAGCTCCACGGCGGTCTCCGAGCCGTCGTCGTGGAGAAGGCACAGCTCAATGCGGCGGGCGGCCTCGGAGTAGACCGCGAAATTGGTGCCGGCGCCGTCGTAAGTGGCACCCAGCGGATACGCCTGTCCAGGCCATGCCTGCATAGAAAACGACTCTTCCCATCCTGCTCCGGCTGATCCGGCTGGACCACGTCACAGCCAGATCTTCCCCGAAAGAGGCCCCCCACGCGTGGACTTGGGTTGCTCCTACCGGGTGACCCGGAGAGCTGACGATCGGGTCAGTGGACTGTGTGGGCATCGGATAATGGGTCAACGGGCATGCGGTGTACGGGCCATCGGGCTGCAACGGGCCGCGCGCGCGGAGTACCCTTCCGTGATCACTGGAGACGGGCGTCCAGACGCAGAAGGCGGTGCACGGGTGAGCTCGGGAGGTCTGGAGCTGCCCCCTGGTGACAGCGGTCACGAGGGTGGCCCGGCGGACGCCACCGGAGGCGGGGCGGCGGGCATCCCGGCCGGTGCGGTCTCCCTGGCGGGCGGACCGGAGGAGGCCCGCGAGGTGCGGGCCGGAGCCGAGCTCGACTGGGGCGCGGAGGCCTGGAGCGAGGTCCGCACCCGGGCCCAGCGGGCGGGCCGGGCGTACATCTGGCTGAACCTCATCGAGCAGCGCCTGCGGGCGGTGGTCGGCGCGGTGCTGCGGCCGATCTACGAGCCAGCGCACGGCGGGGACGACTGGGTGGTCGCCGCGGCCGGACCCGCCGGACAGGAGTGGGTGCAGCGGGCCGTCGCCGTGCGCGAGGTCAGCCGGCGCAAGGGCTACCTGCTCGACTCGGCCGACGACAACGTGCTGAGCTTCCTGACGCTGCCCCAGCTGCGCGAGCTGATGGTCCAGCACTGGCCCTGTTTCGAGCCGTACTTCGACGACCGGCGCGAGATCGAGCTGGCCCTCGACGAGCTGGAGGTCACGCGGAACGTGGTCTCCCGCAACCGGGCGCTGTCGCGCGCGGTCCTGGAGCAGGCGGAACGCGCCTCGGCGCGGCTGCTGGAGGTCCTCGGCGGCGGCGCGGGCAGCCCGTCGGCCGACCGGCTGCCGATCGACGCCGTCGAAGACCTGGTGGGCGACCGGTACGCGGACGTCATCTCCGTCCACCCGGACCGGGTGCGCCTCCAGCGGCAGCTGCCGGCGGAGGACCTGTTCGGCGGCGCCCGCCGGCTGGACGCGATCGGCATAGGCCTCAACCTGCTGGTCCAGAACTTCTCGGGCCGAAGACTCGTCCGGCTCAGCGAGGCGGGCTGCCGGGTGCGGCTGGTGTTCCTGAACCCGGCGAGCAGCGCGGTCAAGCGGCGCGAGCGGGAGCTGGGGCTGCGCAAGGGAGAGCTGAGCCGCTCGGTGGAGATGAACATCCTGCACGTGCGGCGGGTACGGGCGGGGCTGCGCGACCCATCGCGCTTCGACATCCACGTCTTCGACGAGACCCCGCGGTTCACCGCCTACCTGGTGGAGGGGGAGTCCTCGGGCATCGCGGTGGTCCAGTCCTACCTGCGGCGGGCCCGGGGCATGGAGGCACCGGTCCTGGTCCTGCGCGGGGGCGGACGCGGGGTGCCGAAGGACTCCGAGCACGGGCTGTTCACGACGTACCGGGAGGAGTTCGAGTCCGTGTGGGAGGACTCCCGGCCGGTGTCGTGAAGCCCGCGCGTGGCGCGGGGCAGGGGGTGGGGAGGGGGCGGTGAAGGGGCACCGAGGGGGCACCGAGGGGGGCGTCGTCCGGCTTGTCAGTGCCCCGTGTCAGGCTGAAAGCCGTTGACCGAAGGCGTACGGGGGAGGGGCACGGGGTGGAGGACTGGCACGGCACGGGGGACCGGCACGGCGGTCTGCCGATCGGAATCGGCCTGGCTACGGCGGGCACGGAGCAGGGGACACCGCCGCGGCGGCGGCCGGCGGACACCGCCGGAACGGGGGCGGCACGATGAGCTGGATCAGCGGACCCCTGGTGGCCTTCGACCTGGAGACCACGGGCACCGACGTCGAGACCGACCGCATCGTCACGGCGGCGGTCGTCCGGCTGGACCCGGACGGCGCCGTCGCGGAAGAGCGGACCTGGCTGCTCGACCCCGGGGTCGCGATACCCGAGCAGGCGTCGGCGATCCACGGGATCTCGACGGAGCACGCCCGGACCCACGGGGTGCCGGCCGTCTCCGCGGTCGAGGAGATCGCGCGGGCCGTGGCCGACGGACTGCGCTCCGGGACACCACTGGTCGTGATGAACGCCCGCTACGACTTGTCGCTGCTGGACCGCGAGTGCCGCCGGCACGGGGTGGAGTCGATCAGCGAGCGGCTGGGCGACGCGCCCTCGCCCGTCATCGACCCGCTGGTGATCGACAAGCACGTCGACAAGTACCGCAAGGGCAAGCGGGCGCTGTACGCGCTGTGCGCCCACTACGGCGTGTCGCTCGACGACGCGCACGACGCGAAGGCCGACGCGGTGGCCGCCGCCCGGGTGGTGCGGCGCATGGCCGAGAGGCACCGGCCCGTCGGCGCGATGCCCCTGGCGGACCTGCACGACCTCCAGGTGCGCGCGGCGGCCGAGCAGTCGGTCTCGCTCCAGGCCTACCTGCGGCGCACCGCGGACCCGGCGGCGGTCGTAGAGCCGGCCTGGCCGCTCATCCCGCGGAGCCGGTGACCGCGCCGGCCGCGTGATCCGGCCGGCACGGCCCGGCCGCCGGGGTCGTTGGGGCTGTTGGGGCTGTTGGGCCGACAGGCCGGCCCAGTGCCGTGGCCGGAGGGGTTCACCGTGTCGCGGCGCCCGGCCCGGCACCGCGCCGCGTTGTCGGACCACACCGGCACGTCCAGTACGAGCCGTGGCCTTCCGCCTTGCGACGCACCGCACCGCACCTGACACCACGACCCGGCGACCTTCCGGCCACGGCCCTAGAAGGCGTGCCAGCGCAGTTCCCGGTCGCCGTCCCGCAGGGAGGCCACCCGGCGGCGGAACTCGGCGAGCGCGGCCGGGTTGACCGGCGCGTGCTGGGAGACCCAGGCGCAGCTGGCCGTCTCGCGGGCGCCGCGCAGGACCGCGCAGCCCTCCCAGTCGCGGACGTCCCAGCCGTACGCCGTCACGAACTCCCCGTACGCCCCGGCGGGCAGCCCGTACCGGTCGAGGGAGAGGGCCATCACCACCAGGTCGTGCTCGCGCAGATCGGCCGACACCGTCTCCAGGTCGACCAGGACCGGCCCGTCCGGACCCACGTGCACGTTGCGGGTCAGGGCGTCGCCGTGGACGGTGCCGGGGGTCAGGTACGGGGTCAGGGCCGCGACCTCGCCGGCGTAGGCGTCGCGCCGGGCCCGCAGGTACGCCGCGTCCGCCGGGTCGACGGCGTCCCCCGCCAGCCGCAGCCAGCGCTCGACCCCGCCCAGCAGGTCCCGCGGCGGCAGGGCGAACGGCGGTGCGGGCAGCGCGTGGACGGCGCGGAGCAGGGCCGCGAGGTCCTGCGGGCCGGGCGGCCGGACGGCCTCCGGGAGCCGGTGCCACAGCGTCAGCGGATGCCCGTCCACCAGGCGCGGTCGCGGCTCGGCCGCGCGGACGGCCGGGATGCCGGACGCGGCGAACCAGTCCGCGACCGCGAGTTCCCGTTCGGCGCGCTCCAGCAGCGCCGCCTCCCGGCCGACCTTCACCACCAGGTCGCCGACGGCGAAGACGGCGTTCTCGCCGAAGGCGAGGAGGACGGGCGGCTCCGTCAGGCCCGCCGTCGTCAGTACGTCCCTGGCCTGCGCCTCGTCCATGCCGTTCGTCTCGTCCCTTGCCGCGGCGTCGTGAGTGCGCCCAGTCTCGCATCCCGGCGGGCGCTGCCGGAGCCCCGTACCGGGGGCGGTCAGGCCGGGGGCGCCGTTCCCCACGACGGGTCGACGAGACGGGGGAGTTCGAGCAGGGAGTCGATGGAGAAGTCGGCGACCTGCCGGACCGTCTCGTCGTCGGCCCACCAGTGGCCCCAGGGGCCGCGGCGCAGGTGCGCGGTCAGCAGGCCGGCCCGGGCCGCGGGGAAGATGTCGTTCTGCGGGTGGTCGCCGACGTACAGCGTCTGGCCGGCGGGGGCCCGGGCGGCGCCGACGACCTGGTGGAAGAAGTCCGGACCGGGCTTGGAGACGCCCCACTCGGCGGAGGTGACGACCAGGTCGGCGGGCAGGTCCAGGGACCGCAGCAGGTCACCCGCCTTCGCGGACTGGTTCCCGGCGACGACGACCCGGACGCCCATGTCCCGCAGCGCGGCGAGCGCGGGTCTGACGTCGTCGTACAGGTCGCTCTCGTCGAGCCGTTCACCCCGGCCGGCCGCCTCCCGCGCCGCGTACTCGGCGTCCGGGTCGACGCCCGGTTTCAGCAGCCGCAGCGCGTCGGAGGGGTCTCGGCCGTCCACCACCACGACGCCGACGAGCGCCGACAGCGTGTGCCGGGGGACGCCGAGCCAGTCCGCCCAGCTGCCCCAGTGGCGGTCGTCGCGGATCAGGGTCTCGCCGATGTCGAGCACGACGGTGCGCATCATGCGCGCCAGCCTACGGCGCTCCGGGTCTCCTCCGGGGTGGCCGCGGGGGCCGCCGCCGCGGAGTCACAGGCAGTCGCAGCCGCAGGAGTGGAGGAACAGGAACACGGCCGTCGAAGCCGTCAGGGCGAGGGCGGCCGCGGTCACGGCGCCGGGGCCCCGCCGGGGGCGGTCCTTCGCGGGGCGGCTTCCGGGCCGCGGCTCCGTCATCTCGATTGCACGAGACGTCTCGTCTCGTTACGCTCGGATCATGACCTCCGCGAAGCCCGAGCCCGCCCACATCGCCATGTTCTCCATCGCCGCCCACGGACACGTGAACCCGAGCATCGAAGTGGTCCGGGAACTCGTCGCGCGCGGCCACCGCGTCAGCTACGCCATCCCCGCCTCCTTCGCCGAGAAGGTCGCGGAGACCGGCGCCACCCCGGTGATCTGGACCTCCACCCTGCCCACCGACGACGACCCCGAGGCCTGGGGCACCGAACTCATCGACAACGTCGAACCCTTCCTGGACGACGCCGTCCAGGCGCTCCCGCAGCTCGCCGCCGCCTTCGCCGGCGACGAGCCGGACCTCGTCATCCACGACATCACCTCCTACCCCGCGCCCGTGCTCGCCCACGGCTGGGGCGTCCCCGCCGTCTCGCTCTCCCCGAACATGGTCGCCTGGGAGGGGTACGAGGAAGAGGTCGCCGAGCCGCTGTTCGCCGAACTGAAGGCGTCCGGGCGCGGGCAGGCGTACTACGCGAAGTTCGCCGCCTGGCTGACCGGCCACGGCCTCGGCGACGACGTCGACCGCTTCCAGGGCCACCCGCGCCGCAGCCTCGTCCTGATCCCCCGGGCGCTCCAGCCCAACGCCGACCGCGTCGACCCCTCCGTGTACACCTTCGTCGGCGCCTGCCGGGGCGACCGTACGGCCACCCGGGACCGCTGGCGGCGCCCGGCGTCGGCCGAGGGCAAGAAGGTGCTGCTGGTCTCGCTCGGCTCCACCTTCACCAAGCAGCCCGCCTTCTACCGGGCGTGCGTCGAGGCCTTCGGGAACCTCCCCGACTGGCACGTGGTCCTCCAGATCGGCAGGTTCACCGACGAGGCCGAGCTCGGCCCGGTCCCCGCCAACGTCGAGGTCCACCACTGGGTGCCGCAGCTGGACGTCCTGCACCACGCCGACGCCTTCATCACCCACGCGGGCGCCGGCGGCAGCCAGGAAGGCCTCGCCACCGCCACACCGATGGTTGCCGTACCGCAGGCCGTCGACCAGTTCGGCAACGCCGACGTGCTCTCCTCGCTCGGCGTGGCCCGGCACGTCCCGATGGCCGAGGCGGACGCCGCGGCCCTCCGGGAGGCGGTCCTCGCCCTGGTCGCCGACCCCGGGGTCGCGGCCCGCTGCGCGGCGGTCCGCGCGGGGATGGCCGAAGAGGGCGGCACGGCCCGGGCCGCCGACCTCATCGAGGCCGAACTGTCATAGCGAGTGCTTAGGGTGCCCCCATGACGAAGAAGGACTCGGCAGTGACGTACGCGGCGCTGCTGCGCGGGATCAACGTCGGCGGGAGCAGGAAGGTCCCGATGGCGCAGCTCCGCACGGTGCTGGAGGGACTCGGCCACGGGGGTGTGGGGACGTACCTGCAGAGCGGCAACGCCGTGTTCAGCAGCGTGCGGCAGGACCCGGCGGCGCTCGCCCGGGAGCTGGAGGCGGCCATCGAGGCCCACTTCGGCTTCCGGGTGCCGTGCCTGGTGGTGGACGGGGCGTACCTGCGGGCCGTCGCCGCGGCCTGCCCCTTCCCGGCCGCCGAGCTGGAGGGCAAGCAGCTGCACGCCACCTTCTGCTCCGAGCAGCCCGGGCCGGAACGGTTCGCCGGGCTCGACGCGGCGGCCTACCTCCCGGAGGAGTTCCGGATCGGCGACCGGGTCCTGTACCTCTACGCGCCGAACGGGCTGGGCCGCTCCAAGCTGGCCGAGGCCCTCGCCCGGCCCGCCGTCGTCAAGGGCATCGACGCGACCACCCGGAACTGGAACACGGTCGCCAAGCTCGTCGAGCTGACCCGGACCTGAGCGGGGCGGACCTGAGCGGGCCGGACCTGAGCGGGGCCGGACCTGACCGCGGCGGAGGCCTGGTGCGACCGCACCCGGGCCGCGACCGGGCCGCACCCCGGCCGCGGCCGATCCGCGACCGAACCCCGACCGGACCCGCCCCGCACTGACCGGACCCGACCGGACCCGACCGAACGCGGCCCGCCGCGCCGCCGCTTCGGGTCCGGCGGCCATGACGGTCCCGCCCCGGCGGCTCCCGCGGGCGCGGGATGTGCCAGGCTCGGGGCATGCGTTACATCATCATCGGCGCGGGCGCGGTAGGCGCCACCATCGGCGGACGGCTCGCGGAGGCGGGCGGCGAGGTCGTCCTCGTCGCGCGCGGCGCGCACGCGGAGGCCCTCAAGGCGGACGGACTGCGGCTCACGACGGCCGACGGGACCCGGGTGCACCGGCTGCCCGTCGTCGGCGAACCCGCCGAGCTGGGCGAACTGCGCCCCGACGACGTGCTGCTGCTCACCGTCAAGACCCAGGACGCGATCGCCGCGCTCGACGCGTGGGGCGACGCCGAGGTCTCCGGCGGCGGCACGGCCGCCCAGCGGCTCCCCGTGCTGTGCGCGCAGAACGGCGTGGAGAGCGAGCGCCTCGCCCTGCGGCGCTTCGCGCGCGTGTACGGGGTGTGCGTCTGGCTGCCCTCCACCTTCCTGGAGCCGGGCGTGGTCTCCGCCCTGTCCGCGCCGCTGACCGGCATCCTGCACCTGGGCCGGGCCGCGGGCGGCGCGGACGCCCTGGCCGGGGCCGTCGCCGCGGACCTCGCGAAGGCCGGGTTCGAGGCGCCCGTGGTCAAGGACGTGATGCGCTGGAAGCACGCGAAGCTGCTGGGCAACCTGGGCAACGCGATCCAGGCGACGACCGGCCCCGAGCCCGACCCGGCGAAGGCGGGCCTGCTGCTGCGGGCCGTCCGCGAGGCCAAGGCGGCCTTCCTCGCGGCGGGCATCCCGTACGCCTCCGAGGCCGAGCAGTCGGACGCCCGCGACGGCAAGGTCGAGCAGCCCGCCGGGGTCCGCGGCGGCTCGTCGTGGCAGAGCCTGGCGCGCGGGACCGGCACGGTGGAGGCCGACTACCTCAACGGGGAGGTCTCCCTGCTGGGCCGGCTGCACGGGGTGCCGACACCGGTCAACGACGTGCTTCGGCACGCGGTGAACATCTTCGCCCGCGAGGGGCTGCCGCCGGGCGCGATGTCGATCGCGGACCTGACGGCGCTGGCGGACGAGGCGGCGACCCGGGCCTAGCCGGTGCGGCGCCGCCGCACCGCGGGGGCCTACGCCACCTGTGTCCGCAGGCGGGTCGGGAGGCGGGCGGCCGCGTCGTAGCGGTGCAGCAGCAGGAGGGCCAGTTCCGGGGCCGCGCCCAGCACGTCCGCGACGAGGTCCGCGCCGGCCGCTTCCGCGCCCGCCGCGATGCGGTCCGGGAGCCGGCCGGGGGCGATGACGTACGGGGCCACCACCACGCGGCGGTGTCCCTCGGCGCGCAGCTCCCGTACGGCGTCCTCCGTACGGGGCAGAGCGGCGGAGGCGAACGCAGGCCGCACGGCGCACCAACCGGTGTGCCGCCACTCCCGCGCGGTTTCAGCGATCACTGCGATCGCCTCCGGGTCGGAGGATCCGGCGGACGCGAGCACCACCGCTGTGGTGGCGCGGTCCGCCGGGGTGAGGCCGGCTTCGGCGAGCCGGCGTTCGAGGGCCGAGACCAGGAGCGGGGACGGGCCGAGGACCTCGGCCACCCGCACCGTGAGCCCCGGCAGCCGGGCCGTCGCCTCCGACAGCACGGCGGGGACATCGGCCTTGGCGTGGAAGGCCCGGGTCAGGAGGAGCGGCAGGGCCACGACCTCCCGTACACCGGAGCCGTGGAGCGCGGACAGCACCTGCTCCACGCGCGGGGCGTTGAAGTCCAGGAAGGCCGTCTCCACCCGCAGCCCGGGCCGCAGCGCCCGCGCACGCCGGGTGAGGGCGTGCACGGTCGCCGCGTGCCGCGGGTCGCGGCTGCCGTGGGCGATGACCAGCAGGACGGGTCGTGCGCGGTGCATGGCGGTGCTCAGCTCTTGACCAGCAGGCCGCGGCTGCGCAGCACCCACCGCTCGACCGGGCTGAAGATCAGCAGGTCGATGGCGATGCCGACCACCAGGATCAGCAGGATCGCGAGGAACACGCCCGGCAGGTCGATGTTGTTGCGGCCGTTCTCCAGCAGCTGGCCGAGGCCGAGGCCCAGGTCGGGGGAGCTGGCGATGATCTCGGCGGCCATCAGCGAGCGCCAGGAGAAGGCCCAGCCCTGCTTCAGGCCGGCCAGGTAGCCCGGCAGCGCGGCCGGCATGACGATGTGCCGGGCGCCGCGCAGGCCGGTGGCGCCCAGGGTGCGGCCGGCCCGCAGGAACAGCGGCGGGACCTGGTCGATGCCGGAGACGAGGCCGTTGGCGATGGACGGGACCGCGCCCAGCAGGATCACGGTGTACATCATGGCGTCGTTGAGGCCGAACCAGAGCACGGCCGGGGGCACCCAGGCCACCGACGGCAGCGACTGGAGGCCCTGCAGGATCGGTCCGATCGCGGCCCGGACGAACTTCACCCGGGCGACGATCAGGCCGAGCGGGGTGCCGATGGCCAGGGCCAGCAGGAAGCCGAGCAGACCGCGCGACACGCTGGTCCAGATGACCTCGAGCAGGGTGCCCTTGTTCCACATGTCGGCCAGGCTGTCCCACACGGCGGAGAGGGCGGGGAGCTTGGTCTCGTCGGTGATCTCCGCCGCGACGAGGATCTGCCAGACCAGGAGGACCAGGCCGACGGCCAGGAGCGGCGGCAGGACCTTCTGGACGAGGACCTCGCGGACCGGGGTGCGGTGGGTCTCGATCGCGTCCAGGGCGTCGAGGCCGGCCTCCAGGCCCGCCAGGTCGTCGGTCTTGCCCTTGGCCGCGACCTTCGGGGTGGTGTCAGTGCTGGCCATGGCGGCGGATCTCCCCACGCAGGTGTTCAGTGATCTCCAGGGACAGCTCCGCGACGTCCGCGTCCTCGATGCGGCGCGGCTGCGGGATGCCCACGGTCCATTCCTTCGCGATCCGGCCGGGCCGCGAGGAGAGCAGGATCACGCGCTGCGCGAGCCGCACGGCCTCGCGCACGTTGTGCGTGACGAAGAGGACCGACAGGTTCCCCGCAGAGCCGCTCGTGTTCGCGGCTTCCCAGATGCGGGTGAGTTCGCCGTGCAGCACGTCGCGGGTGATGGCGTCCAGGGCCGCGAACGGCTCGTCCATCAGCAGCATTTGGCTGTCCTGGGCGAGGGCCCGGGCGAGGGCGACGCGCTGGCGCATGCCGCCCGACAGCTCGTGCACGCGCTTGCCGTACGCGCCGCCGAGCCGGACCAGCTCCAGCAGCCGTTCCGCCTCCGGCCGGCGCTCGGCCTTGTCCACCCCGCGCAGGCGCAGGGCGAGTTCGATGTTCTTGCCCGCGGTCAGCCACGGGAAGAGGGCGTGCTCCTGGAACATGAGGGACGGGCGGCCGCCGGGGGTCTCGATGGACCCCGCGGACGGCTTGTCCAGCCCGGCGACCAGGTTCAGCAGTGTGGACTTGCCACACCCCGAGGCCCCCAGGATGGTGACGAACTCTCCGGGAGCGACATCGAGACTGATGTCGTCCAGGACGAGCTGCGATCCGGCCGGGCCGGAGAAGGACTTCGAGACGTGCTCGATGCGCGCGGCGTGCGCGTGCTGCTCCGCTACGGTGCCCTCGGCAGCCTTGGCAAGCGTCGTGGCCATGGTCGTCACCTCCTGGGGTTGCTGGACTACGGGGTTACTTGGCGCCGAGACCGGCGTCGGAGACCTCGGGCTTGCCCGCGGCCTTGAGCACCTTGTTCAGGAGCGTCAGGTCGTAGATGCCGGCCAGGTCGGGCTGCTCGATGAGCTTGGCCTTGACCGCCCACTCGGACTGCGTCTTCAGCGTCGACGCCAGCGGGTCGTCGGTGATCGCGATGCTCGGCCACGCCGGGTCGATGACCTTGGCGTCCAGCGGCTTGCCGCCCTCGGCGGCCAGCTTGGCGTTGGCGGAGGCCTTCGCATGGTCCGGGTTGGCGTTGATCCACTCGTTGGTCTTCACCGTGCCCTTGAGCACGGCCTCGACGACGTCCGGGTGCTCCTTGAGGAACTTCTGCGACACGATGATGTTCGTGATCACGAACTTCTTGTCGGGCCACAGGTCGGTCTCGTCGAGGAGGACGGCCGCGCCGTCGGAGACGAGCTTGGAGGCCGTGGGCTCCGGCACCCAGGCGCCGTCGATCGAGCCCTGCTTGAAGGCGTCCGGGGTGACCTTGTTGTCCGTGCGGACCACCGAGACGTCGCCCTTGCCGGACTCCGGGTCGACCGTCCAGCCCTTCTCGGAGATCCAGTTGAGGAACGCGACGTCCTGCGTGTTCCCCTTCTGCGGGGTGGCGATCTTCTTGCCCTTGAGGTCGTCCAGGGTCTTGATCTTCGCCGGGTTCACGACGAGCTTGACGCCGCCCGAGGCGGAGCCGGAGATGATCCGCAGGTTGGCGCCCTTGGACTTCACGTAACCGTTGATCGACGGGGAGGGGCCGATGAAGCCGATGTCGAGAGAGCCGCCGTTGAGGGCCTCGATCTCGGACGGGCCGGCGTTGAAGGACTGCGGCTTGATCGTGGTGCCGTTCAGTTCCTTCTGGATCAGGCCCTCCTGGAGGCCGACCAGCGCGGTGGCGTGCGTCAGGTTCGGGAAGTACCCGATGCGGACCTCGGCGGCGGAGAGCTTCTTGCCGGCGTCGGCCACGTTGGCGGCCTTGTCCTTCGGCTCGTCCTTCTGGGCCTCTGAGCCGTAGCCGCACGAGGCGAGCGCACCGATCAGCAGCGGCAGGGCGGCAGCGGCGACGACGCCGCGGCGCAGGCCGGTCCTACGGGAAAGCGGAGTACGGGCGGTGGTACCGGTGGCAGGCACGGGAGGGCTTCCTCTCGGAGCGCCGTGTGGTCACGACGCAGGTCTTCGTCTGTCGAGCGGGGACGGGTGCAGCACGTGGGGCGTGTGGGCGCGCATGCGGTGCGCGTACGTCATCACGCACATCGCGCCACCCCTCCCTGGCCGCTGCCGAGGGAGCCGCTGCCCACGCGGCCGCCCTCCTTGGCGAAGGTCGAGTAGATGTCGGACAGCATGCTTAGAAGTCCCACCCTTCTTCGTCCGCCTGCACTGCGGCGTCCGGGGGACCGGCCTTGGAGGCGAAGGACTCGCCCGCCATGCCGGCCGCCAGGGTCGTACCGTCGGCCGGGTCGATCAGCAGGAAGGACCCGGTGCGGCGCGAGTCGGCGTACGCGTCGAGCGCGAGCGGCTCGGCGGTGCGGACGACGACGCGGCCGATGTCGTTGGCCACCAGCTGCCCGGGGTTCGGGTGCTGGGACAGGTCGTCCAGGGTCAGCCGCGAGGGGATCTCCTTGACGATCGCCTTGACCGTGCGCGTCGTGTGCTTGATCAGCACCCGGGCGCCGACGGCCAGCGGCTGGTCCGCCACGTGGCAGACCGTCGCCTCGACGTCCTGCGTGGTGGCCGGGGCGCTCGCGGACGGCGCGATCAGGTCGCCGCGCGAGATGTCGATGTCGTCCTTCAGACGCAGCGTCACCGACTGCGGGGCCCAGGCGATGTCGACGCTCTCGCCGAGCGCGTCGATGCCCTCGATGGTGCTGGTGCGGCCCGACGGCAGGACCGTCACGGCCTCGCCGACGCGCAGCACGCCGGAGGCGATCTGGCCGGCGTAGCCGCGGTAGTCGGGGTGCTCCGCGGACTGCGGGCGGATCACGTACTGCACCGGGAAGCGGGCGGGGCACGCGGTCAGGTCGTGGCTGACCGGGACGGTCTCCAGGTGCTCCAGCACCGTGGGGCCGCCGTACCAGTCCATGTTCGCGGACGGCTCGACCACGTTGTCCCCGGCCAGGGCGGAGATCGGGATGGCGGTGATCTCCGGGACGCCCAGGTCGGAGGCGTACGCGGTGAACTCCTCGGCGATCGCCGCGAAGACCGGCTCGGCGTAGCCCACCAGGTCCATCTTGTTGACGGCCAGGACCACGTGCGGGACGCGCAGCAGGGCCGCGACGGCCGCGTGCCGGCGGGTCTGCTCGATCACGCCGTTGCGGGCGTCGACCAGGACCACGGCCAGGTCGGCGGTGGAGGCGCCGGTGACCATGTTGCGGGTGTACTGCACGTGCCCGGGGGTGTCGGCCAGGATGAACCGGCGCCGGGCGGTCGCGAAGTAGCGGTAGGCCACGTCGATGGTGATGCCCTGCTCTCGCTCGGCCCGCAGGCCGTCGGTGAGCAGCGCCAGGTCGGGGGTGTCCTGACCACGCTGGGCGGAGACGGCCTCGACGGCCTCCAGCTGGTCGGTGAGGATCGACTTGGAGTCGTGCAGGAGGCGCCCGACGAGCGTGGACTTGCCGTCGTCGACGGAACCGGCGGTCGCGAAGCGCAGCAGCGTGGTCGCCGACAGATCGGCGAACTGCTCGGTGGTGGAGGTCATGGTTAGAAGTACCCTTCGCGCTTGCGGTCTTCCATCGCGGCCTCGGACAGCTTGTCGTCGGCGCGGGTCGCGCCCCGCTCGGTGAGCCGGGAGGCGGCGATTTCGGTGATCACGGCGTCCAGCGTGGTGGCGTCGGAGTCGACGGCACCGGTGCAGGACATGTCACCGACGGTGCGGTAGCGGATCAGACGGGTCTCGGTGGTCTCGCCGCCCTTGGCGCCGCCCCACTCGCCGGCCGTCAGCCACATGCCGCCCCGCTTGAAGACCTCGCGCTCGTGGGCGAAGTAGATCTCCGGCAGTTCGATCTTCTCGCGGGCGATGTACTGCCACACGTCCAGCTCGGTCCAGTTGGAGAGCGGGAAGACGCGCACGTGCTCGCCCGGGGCGTGGCGGCCGTTGTAGAGCTGCCACAGCTCGGGGCGCTGGCGGCGCGGGTCCCACTGGGAGAACTCGTCGCGCAGGGAGAAGACGCGCTCCTTGGCGCGGGCCTTCTCCTCGTCGCGGCGGCCGCCGCCGAAGACGGCGTCGAACTTGAGGCTCTGGATCGCCTCGGTCAGCGGGACGGTCTGCAGCGGGTTGCGGACGCCGTCGGGGCGCTCGCGGAGCTTGCCGGCGTCGATGTACTCCTGGACGGACGCCACGTGCAGGCGCAGGCCGTGCTTGGCGACCGCGCGGTCGCGGTAGTCCAGGACCTCGGGGAAGTTGTGGCCCGTGTCGACGTGCAGCAGCGTGAAGGGGACCGGCGCCGGCGCGAACGCCTTCAGCGCCAGGTGCAGCATGACGATGGAGTCCTTGCCGCCGGAGAAGAGGACCACCGGCTTCTCGAACTCGCCCGCCACCTCACGGAAGATGTGCACGGCCTCCGACTCGAGCGCGTCCAGGTGCGACAGCGCGTACGGGGCGTCGGAGCCGGAATCGGTGTGCAGGTGTGCGGCCGTGGTCATGCCAGACCCCTCTCGGTGAGCAGCGCGTGCAGGGCCGAGGCCGACTCCCGCACGGTCTGCGTGTGCGACTCGATACGGAGGTCCGGGGACTCCGGGGCCTCGTACGGGTCATCGACCCCGGTCAGACCGGAGATCTCGCCCGCCGCCTGCCTGGCGTACAGGCCCTTCACGTCACGCTCCGAGCAGACCTCGACCGGGGTGGCCACGTGGACCTCCAGGTACGGGGTGCCCTCGGCGGCGTGCCGCTTGCGGACGGCCTCGCGGCTGTCGGCGAACGGGGCGATCACGGGCACCAGCGCCGTGACGCCGTTGCTTGCGAGGAGTTCGGCGACGAAGCCGATCCGCTGCACGTTCGTGTGCCGGTCCTCCCGGCTGAAGCCGAGGCCGGCGGAGAGGAACTCGCGGATCTCGTCCCCGTCGAGCACCTCCACGCGGCGGCCGTCGGCGCGCAGCCGCTCGGCCAGCGCGCAGGCGATCGTGGTCTTGCCCGCGCTCGGCAGCCCGGTCAGCCACACGGTGGCACCCTGGTCGCTCACGCTCATCTGGTCCTTCTCCGTCGGTTCCGTACGAGTGGGGGGTGTCGTCATCAGCCGTGCAGTCCGCACTCGGTCTTGCCCAGGCCGGCCCAGCGGCCCGACCGCGCGTCCTCGCCCGGTGCCACCCGGCGGGTGCAGGGGGCGCAGCCGACGGAGGCGTAACCGTCCGTCAGCAGCGGGTTGGTGAGCACGCCGTGCTCGGCGACGTAGGCGTCCACGTCGTCCTGGGTCCAGCGGGCGATCGGTGAGACCTTGACCTTGCGGCGCTTCTCGTCCCAGCCGACCACCGGGGTGTTGGCCCGGGTCGGGGACTCGTCGCGGCGCAGGCCGGTCGCCCAGGCGTCGTACGCGGTCAGGCCCTCTTCCAGCGGCTTGACCTTGCGCAGCGCGCAGCACAGGTCGGGGTCGCGGTCGTGCAGCTTCGGGCCGTGCTCGGCGTCCTGTTCGGCGACGGTGCGGCGCGGGGAGAGCGTGATGACGTTGACGTCCATCACGGCCTCGACCGCGTCACGGGTGCCGATGGTCTCCTCGAAGTGGTAGCCGGTGTCGAGGAACACCACGTCCACGCCGGGGAAGGCGCGGGACGCCAGATGGGCGACGACCGCGTCCTCCATGGAGGAGGTCACGGCGAACTTCCTCCCGAAGGTGCTGGTGGCCCAGGTGAGGATCTCCAGCGCGGAGGCGTCCTCCAGGTCCCGGCCCGCCCGCTCGGCCAGCACCCTCAGCCCCGCCGTCTCCTGAACCGTCGTCATATCTCGTCCCCTCCAGTGCCGTTGGCCTGAACACCCCGGGACAGCAGCCCGAGGTACTTCAGCTGGAAGGCCCGGTTGCAGGCCCTGCATTCCCAGGCGCCGTGACCCGTCTCGTTGGGGAACAGGTCCTCGTCGCCGCAGTAGGGGCAGTAGAACGGTGCGGCGCGCTCGCTCATTTCAGGTCCTCGTCCCCGGCGCGGGTGACCCAAGCGGCGAAGCGCTCGCCGTCCTCGCGCTGCTCCTGGAAGCGCGTGACGACCCGCTCGACGTAGTCGGGCAGACCGGCCGAGGTGACCTTGAGGCCGCGGACCTTGCGGCCGAAGCCGGCTTCCAGGCCGAGGGCGCCGCCCAGGTGGACCTGGTAGCCCTCCACCTGGTTGCCGTCGTCGTCCAGCACCAGCTGGCCCTTGAGACCGATGTCCGCGACCTGGATACGGGCGCAGGCGTTCGGGCAGCCGTTGATGTTGATGGTCAGCGGCTCGGAGAACTCCGGCAGGCGGCGCTCCAGTTCGTCGATCAGCGAGGCGCCGCGCGCCTTCGTCTCGACGATGGCCAGCTTGCAGAACTCGATGCCGGTGCAGGCCATCGTGCCGCGGCGGAACGGGGACGGCGTGACCCGCAGGTCGAGCGCCTCCAGGGCCGCGACGACCGAGTCGACCCGGTCGGCCTCGATGTCGAGGACGATCATCTTCTGCTCGGCGGTGGTGCGCAGGCGGCCGGAGCCGTGCTGCGCGGCCACGTCCGCGATCTTGGTGAGGGTGGCGCCGTCGACGCGGCCCACGCGGGGCGCGAAGCCCACGTAGAAGCGGCCGTCCTGCTGCTGGTGGACGCCGACGTGGTCGCGCCACTGGCCGGAGGGCTGCTCGGGGGCCGGGCCGTCCGTCAGCTTCCGCTTCAGGTACTCGTCCTCCAGGACCTGGCGGAACTTGGCCGGGCCCCAGTCGGCGACGAGGAACTTCAGCCGGGCGCGGGTGCGCAGCCGGCGGTAGCCGTAGTCGCGGAAGATCGAGATGACGCCCTCGTAGATGTCCGGGACCTCGTCGAGGGAGACCCAGGTGCCCAGGCGCACACCCAGCTTGGGGTTGGTGGAGAGGCCGCCGCCGACCCAGACGTCGAAGCCGGGGCCGTGCTCGGGGTGGTTCACGCCGACGAAGGCGATGTCGTTGATCTCGTGCGCCACGTCGAGCAGCGGCGAGCCGGAGATCGCGGACTTGAACTTGCGGGGCAGGTTGGAGAAGTCGGGGTTGCCGACGATGCGGCGGTAGATCTCGTCGATGGCGGGGGTGCCGTCGATGATCTCGTCCCGCGCGATGCCGGCGACGGGCGAACCGAGGATGACGCGGGGGGTGTCACCGCAGGCCTCGGTGGTCGAGAGGCCGACGGCCTCCAGGCGGCGCCAGATCTCCGGGACGTCCTCGATCCGGATCCAGTGGTACTGGACGTTCTGGCGGTCGGTGAGGTCGGCGGTGCCGCGGGCGAACTCCTCGGAGATCTCGCCGATGACGCGCAGCTGCTCGGTGGTCAGCCGGCCGCCGTCGATGCGCACGCGCAGCATGAAGTACTTGTCGTCCAGCTCCTCCGGCTCCAGGATCGCGGTCTTGCCGCCGTCGATCCCGGGCTTGCGCTGGGTGTACAGCCCCCACCAGCGCATCCGGCCGCGCAGGTCGTTGGGGTCGATCGAGTCGAAGCCCGCCTTGGAGTAGATGGTCTCAATGCGTGTCCGCACGTTGAGACCGTCGTCGTCCTTCTTGAACTGCTCGTTGCCGTTGAGGGGCGTGTGGTGTCCGACGGCCCACTGGCCCTCACCGCGGTGACGGCCGGTCTTGCGGCGCGCGGCTGCTGCGGGAGCGGCGGCTGCGGGCGTTTCGGGGGTGGCGGCCATGGCGGTACGTCCTTCTTCGGCGGCTCAGGGCGGGGGCAGGGGGAGGGCGGCGCGCGCCCCTGTCACGTCGGCGTCGCTGAGTGGGTGCGGCTGGTATCCGCGCCTTGCCGGGGTGGCCGGCGGGCAGGGCGGTGTGCGGCCTTCAGGGGGCTGCGGTGACCGACGCTTCCGCGGCGGCGATGCCGGGTGTGCGGCGATGTGCGGCGGTTGCTGGTTCCGTCAGCGCGCCGGACAGATGGCGCTGGACATGCGGCCGAGGTCGACGTGCCGCCGACTCACCAAGGCAATTCCAGCTCCATTCATGACGGAAGCGTGTCATGTGCCGATTGGACGAGTCCACTACTGTCCACGATATGGACGAAGTCGTCTCGCATCCCGGGATGGCGTGATCGGGGTCACGCGCCGGGCCCCTTCCGGTTTTCGCGCAGCCCCCTCCGGGCGCGCCCCGGAGCCTGCGAACTAGCCCGCGGGGCGCCGGGCGGGCGAGCGGGAGCCGCCCGCGCGGGAGGCTACGCGCCGGGCCACGGCCCGGGGGTCTCGGACTCTTCCTTCGATTCCGTTTCCGTCGCGAACAGCTTGAATCCGCGCCGCTGGTAGTTCGCCATCGCCGTGGGACCGTCCTGGCTGCACGTGTGGACCCACACGCGCCGCGTCGGCTCCCGGTCCGGCCAGCGGGACGCCAGGTCCCAGGCCCGTGCGACGCCCAGCGACAGCAGGTGCCCGCCGATGCGGCGGCCGCGGAACTCCGGGAGCAGGCCGAAGTACATGATCTCCACGACGCCGTCGGCCTGCGGGTCGAGCTCGACGTAGCCCGCCGGCGTGCCGCGGTCGTACGCCACCCACGTCTCCACCCCCGGCCGGCCCAGCTGCTCCACCCACTGCGCGCGGGTCAGGGCCAGCCGGTCCGTCCAGTGGATGTCGCCGCCCACCGAGGCGTAGAGGAAGCGGCTGAACTCGGGGGAGGGGACCTCGGACCTGACGACGGTGACCTCCGGACCCGGCGCGGCCGCGGGGACCAGGTCCCCGGGCGAGGTCATTTCCAGGGACCAGGTGGTGAGGGTGACGGTGCTCATGCAGGTCAGGGAATCACGCCGGACCCGGTACGGACCAGGCGGGCCCGGATCACCGCCGGGGCGGTGGAGTGGGCCAGCAGCGCCGCCGGGTCGGCGGGGCGGACCACCTCCACCTTCACGTCCTCGGCGAAGCGGTACGGCCGGTGGGTGAGGACCCCCGCGAGGTGCCGGCGTACCCGCGACAGCTCCGCGCGGACCGTCACCGTGCGCGTCGGGTCCCCGAACAGCTCCCCGGCCAGCTCCGCCGCCGTCCGCCCCCGCGGGCTCTCCGCCAGCAGGAACAGCAGCTCCGCGTGGCGCGGGCTCAGCTCCCGCGACCAGCTCCCGGCGGCCCCCCATACCGTCGCCGACCAGGCCCCCGGCCGGCTGAGGTCGAGTACGACCCGGGTCGCCGCCGCGTGCGTACGGGCCTCGGCGATCCGCAGCAGCCAGCCGCCCGGCAGCGGCTCCACCGCGCACTCGCCGAGCAGCGGGACCCGCACCCGGCCCGGGCCGAACGACTTCGGCAGCGGCACGCGGTCCGCCGGGGCCAGGCCCGTCACGGCCGCCGTCCAGCCGTTCGGGTCCACGGCCAGTGCCCGCCCCGGCAGCCGGGCCAGCAGCGGGGCGGCCACCGCGCGCAGCCGCTCCAGGGACTCCAGGTGACGCAGGCGCAGCTCCCGCTCCGCGAGCCGGGCCACCGAGCTGACCCACGCCAGCGTCGCCGGGTGCATGGTGGCCAGCGGCCCGCTGACGTCGACCACGCCCAGCAGCCGCCCGTCGCGGGGGTCCCGTACGGGGGCGCCCGCGCAGGTCCAGTCGTGGTGGCTGGAGACGAAGTGCTCCGCCGAGAACACCTGGACGGGACGCCCGGCCACCAGGGCCGTGCCCACCCCGTTCGTGCCGACCACGGCCTCGTCCCAGTCGGCCCCGACCGAGAACCCCAGCCGGTCCGCCTTGCGCAGGATCGAGGCGTGGCCCTCCCGCCAGAGCAGCCGGCCGTCCGCGTCGGCGACGACCATGATGTGCAGGGCCCCGTCCAGCGACGGCAGCAGCCCCTCCCGCAGCACGGGCAGGACCTCCCGCAGCCGAGAGGCGCGCCGCCGCTCCTCGGTCTCGGCCGCCGACAGCATCCGCGAGCGCGCGTCCCGGTCCGGGTGCACCCCGCCGGCCAGCATCCGGCGCCAGGACTCGGCGATCTCCGGCCGGGGCGCCGTCCGCAGCCGGTCGCCGGCCAGCACGGCCGCCCGCACCCCCTTGAGCAGGCGCGCGGCCTGCCGCGCGTCCATGGCCGCGACGCGTGCCACGTCGACCGTGCTGCCTGCGGTGTCGGCCACCGGAACCTCCCCGTGCGAACAGGACCTACGACGCGGCCGCCCGGGCGGTCCGCGGAGGCCGCGCCCCGGCCCCCGGCGGGCGGCTGCCGACTCACAGGGTGCAACGTCATGCAACTCTCGCCAAGTCCCGGTCACCCGACCGAAACTGTCCGCACGCCGCCGAGCGGCGTGACAGCTCCTCCTCGGGGCTTCTCGGGTCAGGGGCGGTGCCGAGTCGGCGCGGCGCCGCCCCTGGTCCCGTTCGACGGGCCCGGATCCCGTGCTCGGAGCGGTGCGGGGACCTTGGGGGGTGCCCGCCCTCCCCCTGCCGTCCCCTGAGAGCGGCTAGTGCGCGATCCGCGCCCGTTCCACGACGGCGCCGAGGTCCAGGCTGTGCGGCAGCGTGCCGAACGCCGCGCCCCAGTCGCCGCCGAGCCGCGAGGCGCAGAACGCGTCCGCCACCGCCGGCGGGGCCCACCGCACCAGCAGCGAACCCTGGAGCACCAGCGCCATGCGCTCCACCACGCGGCGGGCCCGCGCCTCGATGCCGTCCAGGTCGGCCAGCTCCGTCAGCAGCCCCTTGATGGCCGAATCGAGCCGGTGGTCGGCGCCCCGGGCCAGGCCGACCTCGGTGAGGAACGCGTTGAGCGCGTGCGGCTCCCGCTGGAGGGCGCGCAGTACGTCCAGCGCCTGCACGTTGCCCGAGCCCTCCCAGATGGAGTTCAGCGGGGACTCGCGCAGCAGTCTCGGCATGCCGGACTCCTCGACGTAGCCGTTGCCGCCCAGACACTCCAGGGCCTCCGCCACCATCGGCGTACAGCGCTTGGTCACCCAGTACTTGGCCGCGGGCACGGCGAGGCGCAGGAACGCCTTCTCCTGGTCCGTGCCGGCGTCATAGGCCGCCGCGAGGCGCAGCGTGAGGGTGGTGGCCGCCTCCGACTCCAGGGCGAGGTCCGCGAGCACGTTGCGCATCAGCGGCTGGTCGATGAGCGGTGCTCCGAAAGCAGAGCGGTGCTCCGTGTGGTGCACGGCCTGCGTGAGCGCCTGCCGCATCAGCGAGGCCGAGCCGATGACGCAGTCCAGCCGGGTCGCCGCGACCATCTCGATGATGGTCCGCACCCCCCGGCCCTCCTCTCCCACCCGCCGCGCCCAGGTCCCGTCGAACTCGACCTCGCTCGACGCGTTCGACCGGTTCCCCAGCTTCTCCTTCAGCCGCTGGATCGCGAACACGTTGCGCGTGCCGTCCGGCAGCACCCGCGGCACCAGGAAACAGGTCAGCCCTCCCGGTGCCTGCGCCAGCACCAGGAACCCGTCGCACATGGGCGCCGAACAGAACCACTTGTGCCCGGTGAGGAGGTACTCCCCGGACGCGTCCAGCGCCGCCGCCGACGTCGTGTTCGCCCGTACGTCGCTGCCCCCCTGCTTCTCCGTCATCCCCATGCCGAACAGCACGCCGGCCTTCTCCCCGGCCGGCCGCAGGCCCCGCTCGTACACGTGCGAGGTCAGCCGCGGCTCCCATTCGGCCGCCAGCTCCGGATCGGCCCGCAGCGCCGGCACGGCGGCGTGCGTCATCGACACCGGGCAGCCGTGCCCGGCCTCAGCCTGGGACCACACGAAGAATCCGGCCGCGCGGCGCAGGTGCCCCGCGGGACGCCCCCAGGCGTCGGTGAGCCCGGAGGTCACGGCGTGCCCGAGCAGCCGGTGCCAGGCCGGGTGGAAGTCCACCTCGTCGATCCGGTTCCCGTACCGGTCGTGCGTGCGCAGTTCCGGCGGATGCGCGTTCGCCTGTTCACCCCATTCCTGGGCCTGCGCGGAGCCCGCTGCGCGCCCGAGCGTCGTGAGCTCCTCCCGTACGTCCCCCAGGAGTTCGGGGTCCGCGGAGGCGAGGTGCCGTTCCACGCCCTCCGTGAGGGCGTGATCGCCCCCGTAGACGTCGTGGCCCACCAGGGGCGGGGCCTGGTTGCTGACTGTGTGGGTGGTGGCTGCCATGCGGATACCGTAAGGACGTGCAGCCAGCAAAAGAAACACCCGAGCGGATCCCAGGACGGCTCCACCGGGCCCGCGCCCTCTACCGCAACGTCTCCAAGCGGAAGATGGCCTGGCTGCTGCTGAAGGACACCGTCAACTCGTGCATCGAGTACCGCATCCTCGGACTCGCGGCCGAGGCGGCCTTCTTCACCCTGCTCTCGCTGCCCCCGCTGTTCCTCGGCCTGCTCGGCCTCCTCGGCTACGTGGACGGCTGGACGGACACCGAGTCCGTCCAGAGCATCGAGGAGAACATCCTGCGGGCCGTCGGCACGGTGCTCTCCGACCGGGGCGTCAACGACATCGCCAGGCCCATGCTGGACGACGTCACCAGCCGGGGCCGGCCCGACCTGATCTCGCTCGGCTTCGCCTTCGCGCTGTGGTCGGGCTCCCGCGCCGTCAACGTCTTCATCGACACCATCACCGTCATGTACGGACTCGACGGCCATCGCGGGATCGTCAAGACCCGGCTCCTGGCCTTCCTGCTGTACATCATCGCCCTGCTGATCGGCGCGATCGTGCTGCCGCTGATGGCCGTCGGCCCCGACGCGGTGGTCCGGCTGCTGCCCTGGAGCACCGAGGTGATCGCGGTGCTCTACTGGCCGACGGTCACCGTGCTGTCCATCGCCTTCCTGACCACGCTCTACCACGTGTCCGTCCCGGTGCGCTCTCCGTGGATCGAGGACGTGCCGGGCGCGCTGGTCGCCCTCGCGATGTGGGTGCTGGGCTCGTTCCTGCTGCGGATCTACCTCACCAACACCGTGGAGGGCCCGACGATCTACGGATCGCTGGCCGCGCCGGTCGCCATCCTGCTGTGGATCGGCATCTCGGCCTTCGCGGTGCTCGTCGGCGCCGCCGTCAACGCCGCCATCGACCGCGTCTGGCCGTCCGTGGCCACGGCGGCGGCCCGCGAGGCGAACGAGCGGGTCCGCGAGGCGGAGGCGGCCCAGCTGATCGCGCGGGCCGCCGCCTGGCGGGCGATGGCGGAGGGCGAGTCGGAGGACGACGAGGACGACGGGATGCCGTCGGAGTTCCCGGAACGCTGGTCGAAGTTCCTCCCGCCCGAGGACTACACCTCCAGGATCCGCAAGCACTGACCGGCGGACCCCGCCGGGCGCAGCACTAGCCTGGTCCCATGTACGAGGAAGCACGCTCGGCGGCCGTGCCCGGCGCCGTGCTGTGGCGGGCCGGGGGCCCCGGCGGCGGCTCGGGCGGCATGGTGCTGCCCGACGGGTGCATGGACCTGCTGTGGGTGGACGGGCGGCTGCTGGTCGCCGGCACCGACACCCGGCCGCACCCGGCCGGGGAGGTCCCCGGCGGTGTCTTCGCCGGGATCCGGCTCGCACCCGGCACCGCCCCCGCCCTGCTCGGCGTACCCGCGCACGTCCTGCGGGACCGGCGCGTGGAGCTCGCCGAACTGTGGCCGGCCCGCGAGGCGCGCCGCCTCGCCGGGCTCGTCGGGTCGTACGGGGACCCGCGCGCCGGGCTGGAGGAGCTGGCCGCCCGGCGCGCCGCCGGGGCCGGGCCGCCCGACCCGGTCACCGCCGAGGTCGCCGCCCGGCTCCGCGCGGGGGAGGCGGTGGCCGCGGTCGCCGCGGCGGTCGGGCTCGGCGAGCGCCAGCTGCACCGGCGCTCGCTCGACGCGTTCGGGTACGGCCCCCGCACCCTCGGCCGGGTGCTGCGGATGCGGCGGGCCCTCGCGCTCGCCCGGTCCGGGATGCGCTATGCCGAGGTCGCGCACGCCGCCGGGTACGCCGACCAGGCCCACCTGGCCCGCGAGGTCCGCGCGCTGGCGGGGACCACGCTGACCGCCTACACCACGGGCTCCGGCTCCGCCGGGGCCCGCCGGGGCACCTACGAGGGCTCGGCCGGGGCTCCCGGGGCCGACTCCGAAGGGGCGAACAGCGAGACCCCGCAGCCGTCCGGGTCGAGGACCACGGCGTAGCGCTGGCCCCAGAAGGCGTCCCACGGCTTCAGGTGGCCGGGGTGCCCCGCGGCGGTCAGCTCGGCGTACAGCGCGTCCACCTCGGCGGGGGAGTCGCACAGGAAGGCCAGGTCGCGGCGGCCGTCGCCGGTGGGCCGGACCCAGGACGGGTCGAAGGAGCGCACGGTGTCCTCCGTGTCCCATCCGATCCGCAGCCCGCCGGGGAGCACGGCCTCCACGTGCGGCTGCTCCTCGGCGCCGGGCGGAACGTCCAGGCCGAGGCGGCGGTAGAAGGCGAGCGAGGCGGCCATGTCGGAGACGACCATGCCGATCATGTCGAGTCGAGGAGTCATGCCGCCAGCCTAGGTACGGCCCGCGGCCCGCGTCTTGAAGGAAACGGACATCCGGGCGTGCCGCGGACCCCGTTGCCCCGGTGGGGTGGAGCGGGCGGGGAGGCACCGGGAGGGCGGGGCCCTGCGATCGGCTGGAGGGCGTCCGGGTGTCCTGGTCCTCGCCGCCCTCGCCGCCCTCGCGGCCCGCACCGCCACCACGGTCCTCGTACGGCCGCCGCGCGGGACCGCCGGGACCTCTACACCGAGGGCGGCGCCGCCCTCCGGCTCGGCCGGCACGCCTTCGCCGGCGCCGGCCGGCCGCCCGAACCTGCTCAAACTGGCCGAACCGCGCAACCTTCTGACGGATGTTCAGGTGGTGCGGTGGGCCCCGCTCAAGGCGGCGTACGTACGCTCCCAGCCCCTCGGCGGCCCGGACGGCGACCTGGCCACCCGTGCGGTGGCGGCCCCGGCCCTCCTCGCGAATCTCCTCGCGGACCGCCTGGCGGCGGGCGAGTTGGCGATCCGTGCGTACGGACCTTGACGAGTCGTCAGGTGGGGGAGTCGGCGGACCGTGCTCCTCATGCGGCAGGCCGGCTCCGGACTCACCGGAGCGGTCCGCCGGCTGCGGTCGGACTTCACCAACGGCATCGAGAACCTCCCCGTGCGGTTCGGCTGACGCGGGGCGCCGGACCCGGCCGCGGGCGGTGGAAAAAGAAGTGGCCTCCGCCCACGGGACCTTGTTACGGTGGATCCGTTCCCGCCGACCGGTGCGGAACAGCCAGCACGTGCATGACCCGGAGGTGAGTTCGTTGATGACTGTCGTCGCGCAGGGCGCTGCCCGCACTCAGAAGACCATCAATGTCACTTCTGTGGTCTCCGGCTGACCTCACACACCTCCACGCGCCGGGCGCGTGCCGCCGGGGCCACCCTGTGAAGGGTTTCCCTTGTCTTTCTCTTCCTTCTCCTCGCTCTCCTCCTTCCCGCAGGCTCCGCTCCCGCACGCCCTCGCCGCCTTCGGCTGGGACACCGCGTGGGAGGCCGAGTTCACCCCGTACGTCGAACAGGGCCTCGTCCCCGGCCGCGTCGTACGGGTCGACCGGGGCCAGTGCGACGTCATGACCCCCGACGGCGCGGTCCGCGCCGACACCGCCTTCGTCACCCCGCACGACCCGCTCCGGGTCATCTGCACCGGTGACTGGGCCGCCGTCGAGCCGGCCGGAAACCCGCGGTACGTGAAGGCGTACCTGCCGCGCCGGACCGCCTTCGTACGGTCCACCTCCTCGCAGCGGTCCGAGGGGCAGATCCTCGCCGCGAACGTCGACCACGCGATCATCGCCGTCTCCCTCGCCGTCGAGCTGGACCTGGGGCGCATCGAGCGCTTCCTGGCGCTGGCGTGGGAGTCGGGCGCGCAGCCGCTGGTCGTCCTCACCAAAGCGGACCTGGTCCCCGACCCGGCGACGCTCGCCCACCTGGTCCAGGACGTGGAGAACACCGCGCCCGGGGTGCCGGTGCTCGCCGTCTCCTCCCGCACGGGGGACGGCACGGACGTCCTGGCCGCCGTCGTCGCGGGCGGTACCAGCGTGCTGCTCGGCATCTCGGGCGCCGGCAAGTCCACCCTGGCCAACACCCTCCTCGGCACCGACGCGATGGAGGTCCAGGAGGCGCGCGAGGTCGACGGCAAGGGCCGCCACACGACGACGACGCGCAACCTGCTCGCCCTCCCCGGCGGCGGCGTCCTCATCGACACCCCCGGACTGCGGGGCGTGGGGCTCTGGGACGCCGAGGTCGGAGTCGGCCAGGTCTTCGCGGAGATCGAGGAGTACGCGGCACAGTGCCGCTTCCACGACTGCGCGCACGCGGCGGAACCGGGGTGCGCGGTGCTGGCCGCCCTGGCCTCGGGGGAACTGGCGGAACGCCGCCTGGAGAGCTACCGCAAACTGCTGCGGGAGAACCAGCGGATCGTCGCGAAGACGGACGCCCGCCTGCGGTCGGAGATCCGCCGGGACTGGCGCCTGAAGTCGGCGGAGGGCCGCGCCAATTACGCGGCGAAGCGCACCGGCCGCGCCTAGGAGGTGTCGTCAGAGTCGTTCCGAACGCCCGCACGGCAGGAGCGAGTTCGACGACACCCCCCGAGGGGCGGGTGCCGTGCCGCCGGGCGTCCACCGCGGCCGCCCGGCGCCACCGCCCGCAGCGGTTCCCGGTCCGCGATACTGCGGACATGCTGCTGACATGGATCGCGGAGGTGGCGGACGAGCCCCTGGTGCTCGAGCCGGCCGACCGGCGGTCGGAGTCGGACACCGACACCTGGTGGCTGAGCGCGGAGGACGAGGACAGGCGGTCCTTGTCCGTGACCGAGGTGGTCGCCGCGTTCGAGCGGACCGCCGAGGCGATCCGGTTCCGTATCCGTCCGGCGGGCTTCGCCGGGGTCGCGACGTTCCACGTCTGGCACGACCGGCGGGCCGGACAGCTCCGCTGCTCGACCGGTTCGGTGGCCGCCGACAAGCTGCCGTTCGGCGGCGCCCACGTGCTGACCGCCGACCTCGGCCCCGTCGTCGCCGGCTTCCTGAACGGCGTGGAGCCGGGCGCCGTCACCCGGTCGGACCTCGACGACGTGACGGGCCGGCCGGATCGGGCCGCACCCGCGGCGCACGTGTGGGTCCGCGACGTCGGACCGACCTCCCCCTGACGCCGCTCCGGGAGAATGCGTCCCCGTCCTTCGAGGACCCCGGCCCCTACGGCTACCGGGCGGCCGAGCACCGCGTCGACCGCCGCAGGGGCGGGCCGACGTGCTCATTCCGGGGTTCGCGTGGCCCGGTCCGGGCCCCACCGGTGCGGACGGGGCTCAGGTGGACGCCGGGTGGGCGGTGTGGTGGGCGAGGGGCGTGTGGGGGTCGCCGTCGGGGGTGGGGGCGTGGTCGGTGTGGACCGTCGCCGCGGTCAGCCGGGGGACCGCGTGGATCAGGGCGTGCTCGGCGGCCACCGCCAGCGCGTGCGCCCGTACCACCGTCAGCCCGGGGTCGACCACGATGTCCGCCTCGGCCCGCAGCGCGTGGCCGATCCACCGCATCCGGACCCGCCCCACGTCCAGTACCCCGTCCACCGCGCGCAGCGCGGCCTCCGCCGCGTCGACCAGGGCCGGGTCGACCGAGTCCATCAGCCGCCGGCAGACCTCGCGGGCGGCGTCCCACAGGACCAGCAGGATCGCCAGGGTGATCAGCAGGCCGACCACCGGGTCGGCGGCCCGCCAGCCCAGTGCCGCTCCGCCGGCGCCCAGCAGGACGGCCAGCGAGGTGAAGCCGTCCGTACGGGCGTGCAGGCCGTCGGCGACCAGCGCGGCAGAACCGATCCGGCGGCCCGTACGGATACGGAGCCGGGCGACCCACTCGTTCCCGGCGAAACCGGCGAGCGCCGCGCCCGCGACCGCCCACAGGTGCGTGACGTCCCGGGGGTCGAGCAGCCGGTCCACGGCCGCCCAGGCGGCGAGGACCGCGGACGCCGCGATGGTCGCCACGATGATGATGCCCGCCAGGTCCTCGGCGCGGCCGTACCCGTAGGTGTAACGGCGGTTCGCCGCCCGCCGCCCGAGCACGAACGCGATGCCCAGCGGGACGGCGGTCAGCGCGTCGGCGGCGTTGTGGACCGTGTCGCCGAGCAGCGCCACCGACCCGGACAGCAGGACGACCGCCGCCTGGACGACGGTGGTCAGCGCGAGGACGGCCAGGGAGACCCACAGGGTGCGCATCCCCGCGCGGGAGGTCTCCATCGCGGCGTCGACCTTGTCGGCGGCCTCATGGCCGTGCGGCCTGAGGAGGTGGGCCAGCCGTTTCCGCGCCCGGGCCGCACCCCCGGGACCACCCTGCGGCGCGTGCGCGTGCGCGTGCCCGTGGCGGTGACCGTTGCCGGATCTGTCGTGCCCGGGCCCCGGGTGATCGTCAGGCCCGTCGTGACCGGGCCCCGCGTGGCCTTCAGGCCCCGCGTGACCGTGACCGTGCCCGTGCCCGTGGCCGTGGCCGTGTGCGTCGTGTCCGTGCGTGTGCCCGTGACCCTCCATCCCGCCTACGGTGGCACAACGATCCGATTGCGGCCATCACCGTCCTACCTCCTGTGACCAGCTGCGATGCCTGCGCAGCAGCGCCCGTGGCGCCGTAGCGCCCGGTGCGCCTCGGCCCGGTTCGGGCACCGGCCGGGCGCCGTGGCCATCGGCCCGCCGCGGCCTTGGCCGTCCTGGCCGGTGGGCTTCACCACCGGCCCGGGTCGACTGCTCGGCCAACCCCAGGCGGCACGCCGTCCAGGCCCCACGTGCGGACCCGCTCCGGGTGGATCATCGGGCCACCCAGCCCCGTTCGTACGCGTGCCAGCCGAGCTGCAGCCGGGTCGTCACCCCCGACACCTCCATCAGCCCCTTGACCCGCCGCTGCACCGTCCGCAGGCCCAGCTCCAAGTGCTTGGCCACGCTCGCGTCCGTCATCCCCGCCAGCAGCAGCGACAGGATCTCCAGGTCGGTGGTGTCGGGGCTGCCCCCGGACTCCTCTGCCGAGCCGGCCGCGCCCAGCCGCAGCGGCAGCGACTCCCGCCACACCGCCTCGAACAGCCCCGTCAGGGACTCCAGCAGCCCCGACGCGTGCACCACCAGCGCCGCCGGCTCCGCGCCGCGCGCCGTCAGCGGCACCATGGCCAGGGTGCGGTCCGCGATCACCAGCTTCGTCGGGACCTGCCCCGTCACCCGGACCCGCTCGCCGCGCGCCAGCGCCGTCGACGCCTCGCGGATCCCGCTCGGCAGGGTCAGTACCTCCCGCTCGATCACCACCCGGTACTCGACCCCGCGGACGGCCGCCCGGTCCTCCGCCTCGTTGTCGGTGCCCGTCACCACCTGCGGCCGGCCGGTGACCAGTGCGCACACCTCCTCCACCGCGCCCAGCTGAAGCTGGTGGAAGCGGTGCGCCACCGCGCTCGCGCCCTGCACCACCTCCACCAGGTCGTGGACCGCCGGCTCGGCGGCCTCCGCCCGGAACTCCTCCGCCAGCAGCACCGCCGCCAGCTCCGCCTGCTCCAGCTCGTGCCGCTGCTGCGTCAGCAGCGCCCCCAGGGCCACCCCCGGCGGGGCCGCCACCCAGCGCCCCGGCCGGGCCGAGGACTGGGCCGCCAGCCCGTGCCGCTCCAGGTGCCGCAGCGCCCGCTCGGTCTGCGGCACGGGCAGGGTCAGCCGGTGCGCGAGGTCGGGCACCTCCGCCGCCCCCAGCGCCACCAGCGCGCGGTACGCCGACTCCTGGCCCTCGTCCAGGCCTATCGCACCCAGCAACCCGTCCACCCCACCTCTCCACGCGGCGCCTGGCGGGAAGCGGCCACGGCGCAAACCCGCCGCGGACATCATCGCCGCACCCCCCGCCACTCTGCCAAGGTCATGCCACCGCAGCACCAACATCCGCTGGCCAGAAGCCATTTACGCGGCGGCTTTGCCGTGCAATGCAGTAGTTGGCCGGAATTCACCTGGAGAGAGCGATGCGCCCGATATCGCGTACGGTGCTGGGAGCGGCCACAGCGGCCGTCCTGGCCGCCACCGCCGTGGGCCCGTCCACGGCACAGCCGAGCGACGGAGCGCCGGACAGAAGACCCGTCACGGGGAGCGAAGCGGCCGGGAAGCAGCCCGCGGCCCCCGTCACCGTGACCCTGGTCACCGGCGACAGGGTCCTGGTCTCCACCGACGCCGCCGGCCGCACCGCCGCCACGGCGATGCCCCGCGAGGACGGGTCGCAGCCGCTCGTACAGACCCGCCAGTCCGGCAAGGACCTCTACGTCTACCCCGAGGACGCGGTCCCCGCGCTCGCCTCGGGCAAGGTCGACCACGAGCTGTTCAACGTCACCGGCCTCGTCCGCCAGGGCTACGACGACGCGCACAGCAAGAAGCTCCCGCTGATCGCCGTCTACGATGCCTCCGTCAACGTGGCGCGCGCCGCCCCGCCCGCACCCCGCGGCGCCGACCGCTCCCTGGTCCTCGACTCCATCGGCGCCGTCGCGCTCTCCGCCGACAAGCAGCAGGCCGCCGCCTTCTGGGCCGACGTCACCGGTACGGACGCCCGTGCCCGCGCCGCCGCCGGCCCGCTGAAGAAGCTGTGGCTCGACGGCAAGGTCCAGGCGAACCTCGAGCGTTCCACCCGCCAGGTCAACGCCCCCGCCGCCTGGGCCGCCGGGTACGACGGCAAGGGCACCAAGGTCGCCGTCCTCGACACCGGCACCGACCTGGAGCACCCCGACCTCAAGGGCCGCGTCGGCGCGTCGAAGAACTTCACCGACTCCGACTCCGACGCCGACCGCCAGGGCCACGGCACCCACACCATCTCCACCGTCGGCGGCTCCGGAGCCGAGAGCGGCGGAGCGAAGAAGGGCGTCGCCCCCGGCGCCGAACTGCTCAGCGGCAAGGTCCTCAACGACCAGGGCTACGGCCTCGACTCGTGGATCATCGCCGGCATGGAGTGGGCCGTCGACAGCAAGGCCGACGTGGTCTCCATGAGCCTCGGCGACCCCTCCCAGACCAGCTGCGACGACCCGATGAGCGCCGCCGCCGAACGCCTCGCGCAGAACACGGGCACCCTGTTCGTGATCGCCGCGGGCAACACCGGCCCCGGCAACAACACGGTGTCCGCGCCCGGTTGCGCGCCCAGCGTGCTGACCGTCGGCGCCGTCGACCGCGACGACACCACGGCCTCCTTCTCCAGCCGCGGCCCCGCCGGACTCCAGCACACCCTCAAGCCCGAGATCGCCGCCCCCGGCGTCGGGATCTCGGCCGCCGCCGCCGGCGGGCGCGGGGTGTACGCGTACCAGTCCATGTCCGGCACCTCGATGGCCACCCCGCACGTCGCGGGCGCCGCCGCCATCGTCAAGCAGCGCCACCCCGACTGGACGGCCCAGCAGGTCAAGGCCGCCCTCGTCGGCTCAGCCGACACCAAGGTCCCCGGTGACGTACGGCAGACCGGTGGCGGCCGCCTCGACGTGAAGGCGGCGATCGGTACCGCCGTCGTCGGCGCCCCCGCCGTGCAGGGCGGCACGTACAACTGGCCGCAGGACCGCAGCGACCGGACGACCGTCCAGGTCCCGTACACCAACACCGCCGCCCGGTCCGTCACCCTGGACCTCGCCGTCGAGAAGGTCACCGGCAACGACGGCTCCGCCGTCCGCGGCGGGATCGCCCGCCTGGTCCGGCGCACGGTGACCGTCCCGGCCGGCGCCACCGTCAAGGTGCCCCTCGCCCTCGACCCGTCCGCGAAGCTGGAACGCTCCCAGTACGGGGACGTCACCGGCCGCGTCGTCGCCACCGCGAACGGCGTGCGCGTCTCCACCCCCTTCTCGCTCTACGTCGAGCCGGAGACGGTGACCCTGCGCGTCAAGCTGATCGACCGCTCGGGCAAGCCGGCCGCCGGACCGTCCTCCCTGGACGTCATCGGCACCGACGACGCGAGCGGCGAGCGCCGCTTCAACGAGGGCGCCGCGGACCAGGTCTACCGGGTGCGCCCCGGCGCGTACTTCCTCTCCGCCTTCGTCGGCACCCCCGACGCGGGCGAGGGCGCCGAGCTGACCGACTCCCTCACCTACCTCGGTCGCCCCCAGGTCGAACTGAGGAAGGACACGACCGTCGTCCTGGACGCCCGCAAGGCCGGCCGGCTGGACATCGCGGGCGACAAGCCCCTCGAAGCACGCAACACCACCCTCGGCTTCGCCCGCAGCTGGGACGACACCTGGCTGCACGCCGGCACCGCCATGGGCGGCCGGACCATCCGCGGCTACTACGCCTCCGTCGAAGGACGCGCCGAGGACGGCGCGTTCGAGTTCGGCAGCTACTGGCGGGCCGGCGCCCCCGTGCTCTCCGAGCTGAAGGTGGCCGGCGGCCCGGTCCTGCACCCCATCACCGCGTCCACCGGCAGCGACAACCTCGACGGCCATGGCAGCGCCCCCCTGGTCAACGCCGGTTCCGGCACCCCCGAGGAGCTCGCCGCGGTCGCCGCCAAGGGTGCCGTCGTCCTGGTCAAGGCCACGGACGGGGCGCTGTACGACGTCGCCGGGAACGCCAGGGCCGCGGGCGCCGCGGCGGTGCTCGCCTACCGCGAGGCGCCCGGCCGCTGGGTCGCCTCCACCGGCTTCGCGGGCGCCCCGGTGCCCGTCCTCGCCCTCCAGTCCGGCGAGGGCAAGGCGCTGCTCGCCCGGCTCGCCGCGGGCGAGGTCGCACTGTCCTGGAAGGGCACGGCGAAGAGTCCGTACGTCTACTCCCTCGCCTTCCCCGAGACCGGGCAGGTGCAGGGGAACCACACCTACCGGGTCCGCGACCGCGACCTCGGCCAGGTGGACGCCACCTACCACTCCATGGGCGTGGCCTCGGACTTCATCGACATCTCCGGTGCCTACCGGCCGATCGGCAGCGCCGTCTACTTCGGCTCGGTCGAGACCGTCGCCGCGCCGGGCCGGCGCACCGAGTTCTACTCGGCCGCAGACACCTCCTGGGACCAGCTGCTCTCCAGCAGCTTCCCGTGGGGCGAGTTCATGACCGGTGAGCAGCGTGCCTACGCCAAGGGCCAGAAGACCACGGTCAGTTGGTACGACGGCGTGACCGCCCCGGTCGCACCCCGCGACCGCACCGGCAAGGAGGCGCTCGCCGCCGAACGGCAGGGCAACCTGATCGGCTTCGCCCCGGCGATGTGGGGCGACAGCGCCCACTTCGCCCAGCCGGGCTCCTTCGGCGACATCGGCGGCCTCCAGCTCAAGCGCAACGGCGAGGTCATCGGGGACAGCTGGTACCCCTTCGGAGTGTTCGAGGTCCCGGCCGACGAGGCGCGGTACGAACTGACCCAGGGCATCGAGAAGATCGGCCCGCCCGCCCGTACCTGGCAGCGGTCCACCGCGGTCCGGACGACGTGGGGCTTCACCTCGAAGCGGGACCCGTCGGCGTACTCGCAGGGCCTGCCGCTCCTCTTCCCCCGGTACGAGGCCCCGCTCGACGGGAACAAGACGGTCCCGGCGGCCAACGGCCAGAGCATCGGGCTGAGCGTCACCGGGCACGCGGGCTACGCGCCCGGCGCGCTCGAGTCCGCGAAGCTGTCGTACTCCTACGACGGCGAGAACTGGACCGCGGCGAAGGCGGCCGAGCGCGGCGGCAGGTGGACCGCCGCCGTCGACCACGCGGGAGCTTCCGGCAAGCCGGTATCGCTGAAGGTCGAACTGACCGACGCGAACGGCGTGTCGGTGACCCAGACGGTGACACGGGCGTACGACGTCCGCTGATCCGTACGGGTAGAGCGGGAGGGGTCCACCGGACGGCGGTCCGGTGGGCCCTTTTCGCGCGTTCCACGTTTTCCGCCGCCGCGGGAGGCCGACAATAGGGCCATGAGTCAGCAGGGCGCGGACGACTGGTGGCAGAAGCTCTACGAGGACCCGGACGCGGGAGCGGACCCCGACCCGGGGGACACGCTCGATCACCGCTTCCGCTCGGCGGCGGTTCTGACGACGCCCCCGACGGTCCCCCCTCAGGCGACCCCGGAGGCGGACACGGGGTCACCCCCGGCGTCCGGTGCGGGGTCGCCTCCGGCCGGTGCGGCGCCTCCGGCCGGTGCGGCGCCTCCGGCGTCCGGTGCGGCGCCTCCGGCGGTTGGAGCGACTGCACCCCCGGCCGTCGGCGCGACTGCACCCCCGGCCGCGGCGGGGCCGCCGCCCCCGTCAACGTCGGCCCAGCCCGGCCCGCCTCCGCCGCGGCCGCCCGCGGGGCCGCCGCCGCCGCTGCCCCGGCTCCCGGCATCCGGCGTCTTCGGGCCGCCGGGGCCGCCCGGACCGCCCCCGCCGCCGGAGGCGCGCCGTCCGGAGGCCACGGCCCCCCCGGCCGCCGTCCCGGCGCCTGCCGCCGTGGCGGGACCACGGCCCGCGTCACCGCCCGCGTCACCGCCCGCGTCACCGCCCGCGGAGGCGGGCCCGCCTTCGGGGAGGCCCGCGGCGGGGTTCCTGCCCGGGCCACGGCAGGGCTCGGCCCCCGTGCCGCCCGTGCCGGACGGGCCGCCGCCCCCGCCGCCCGTGCCGCCGGCCGCGCCCGTGCCGCCGTACCCGCGCTGGGACCCCCGGGCGGGCGGCGCCACCGGCTACGCGCTCGGGGGAGTGGAGGTGCCTCCCGTACCCGTACCGGCTTCCGTACGGCAGTCCGGGCCGCCGGAACCGGCCTCCACCGCCCGGCCGGAGGTGCGCCACCTCGGTGACCGGGCCCCGACCTACGCCGCCGAACCGGGCGCCCTGCCCGCCGCCGACCCGTCGGCCCTCGCCGGGCTGACCCCCGACACCGTCCTGGACGGGGCCCGCTACGGCACGTACACCCTGCGCGCCGCCTCCCTGCGCGGGGACTCCGCGCGCTACCGCGGCGATCCCCGCCGGGACCACCTCCTCACCGCCCGCTTCGGCACCGGCGACGACGCCCTGGTCCTCGTGGTCATCGCGGGCGGCGACCGGGCCGCCCCCGGGGCCGCCGAGGCCGCCGCCGAGCTGTGCCGGACCGTCGCGGCGGCCGTCGGACGCAGCCAGGAGCGGCTGGCCGACGACATCCGCGGCGGGCACCGCGAGGCCCTGCGCTCGGGACTCCAGCGGCTCGCCGACCGGGGCTACGGGCGGCTGCGGGCGCACGCCGCCGCACGGGGCCTCGCCGAGGAGGCGTACACCGCCGGGCTGCGCGGCCTGCTGCTCCCGGTGGACCCGCGGTGCCGCACCCGGGTCTGCTTCGGCTCGGGCGCGGGCGGGCTGTTCCGGCTCCGGGGAGGCCGCTGGCAGGACCTGGAGCCCGACGCGCCCGCGGCCACGGCGTCCGGGGAACGGGACGGCGACTTCCGCTTCCGCGCGTCGGTGGCCCGCCCCGGGGACACCCTGCTGCTGTGCTCGGGCGGCCTGGCCGAGCCGATGGAGGAAGAGGCCGCCCTGTCGGCTGAGCTCGCCGCCCGCTGGTCGGGGCAGGAGCCGCCGGGCCTCGCGGCCTTCCTCGCGGACATCCAGCTCCGCCTCAAGGGGTACGCCGACGACCGCACGGCCGCCGCCGTCTGGGAGGCGTAACCGGCGCATGCGTGGCTGGATGGGAGGCACGCGCATCGGAGAACCGGACGGGAACGGACCGGACACCGGAGAGGGCGCCTCCCCATGGCCAAGCAGAACGTCGCGGAGCAGTTCGTCGACATCCTCGTACGCGCGGGCGTCCGGCGGATGTACGGAGTCGTCGGCGACAGCCTCAACCCGGTGGTCGACGCGATCCGCCGGACGGGTGACATCGACTGGATCCAGGTCCGGCACGAGGAGACGGCCGCCTTCGCGGCCGGCGCCGAGGCCCAGATCACCGGCCGTCTCGCGGCCTGCGCGGGATCGTGCGGGCCCGGCATCCTGCACCTGATCAACGGCCTCTACGACGCCCACCGCTCGATGGCGCCGGTCCTCGCGCTCGCCTCCCAGATCCCCTCCTCGGAGATCGGCCTCGGCTACTTCCAGGAGACCCACCCCGACCGGCTGTTCGCCGAGTGCAGCCCCTACAGCGAGCTGATCTCCAACCCCCGCCAGATGCCTCGGGTGCTCCAGAGCGCCATCCAGCACGCCATCGGGCGCAGCGGCGTCGGGGTCGTCTCGCTGCCCGGGGACATCGCGGGCGCGCCCGCGCCGGAGAAGACCGTCGAGCAGGCGCTCGTCACCGCCCGCCCCACGGTCCGGCCCGGAGACGGAGAGATCGACAAGCTCGTCCGGCTCGTCGACGAGGCGGAGCGCGTCACGCTCTTCTGCACGCGGACGCGCTGGAGGGCGTGGTCAAGGCGTACACGCGCAAGGTGGAGAAGCACGCCCCGATCCACCCGGAGTACGTGGCGGCCGTCCTCGACGAACTGGCGGACGACGACGCAGTGTTCACTGTGGATACGGGCATGTGCAACGTGTGGGCCGCGCGCTATCTTTCCCCGAACGGCAAGCGGCGTATCATCGGCTCCTTCAGCCACGGCTCCATGGCCAACGCGCTCCCTCAGGCCATCGGCGCACAGTTCACCGACCGGAACCGTCAAGTGGTGTCGATGTCGGGCGACGGCGGGTTCTCGATGCTGATGGGAGATTTCCTCACCCTGGTGCAGTACGACCTGCCCGTCAAAGTGGTCCTGTTCAACAACTCATCCCTCGGGATGGTGGAGTTGGAGATGTTGGTTTCCGGCCTGCCCTCCTACGGGACCACGAACACGAACCCCGACTTCGCCGCGATCGCCCGGGCGGCGGGCGCCTACGGGGTCCGGGTGGAGAGCCGAAGCAGCTCACAGGGGCTTTGAAGGACGCGTTCCGGCACAAGGGACCCGCTCTGGTGGACGTGGTGACCGACCCCAACGCCCTGTCGATTCCGCCCAGGATCAGTGCCGACATGGTGACCGGTTTCGCACTTTCCGCCAGCAAGATCGTGCTCGACGGCGGGGTGGGCCGGATGATCCAGATGGCTCGATCCAACCTGCGCAACGTGCCCCGCCCGTAAGCCCGCAGGAGTGCGGATCGGTCCGAGGGGCATGCATCCCGTAGACCTGTTCGAGAGTCATGGACGCGGGAGGTACATCGCCGTGCGGGTGGGGGCGAAGACCGGAAAGCTGTGGAAGAGGGGGCGGCCCGTACCGCGAGAACCATCGACCGGCGCCGAGGACGGGGGAGCGGTGGACACGCAGCGGATCACGCGGAGCGTGCGCCGGGCGGATCTTAAGGCCGTGGGGGAAGTCCGCCGGGCGTTACGGGAGCTGATGCGCCACCGGTGCCGGACCGACGCCGCCGACGTAGCGGAGCTGCTCATCACCGAACTGGTCACCAACGCCCTCGTCCACACCGACCAGGGCGCCGAGGTCTCCGCCAGCCTCGGCGGATCCCGTCTCCGCGTGGAGGTCCGCGACTACGCCGCCCGCCGCCCCCGCCCGCACGTACCGACCGCCGACGACGGTACGCACGGGCGGGGCCTGGCGCTGGTGCAGGCCCTCGCCGACGCCTGGGGCGTGGACGGGTCGGCCGCGGGCGGCGGCAAGGTGGTGTGGTTCGAACTGCACGCCACCCGTACCCCGGGATACGAGGCGGCGTAGGGGGTGCCGTCACGATCGTTCCTGCCGTGCGGCGCGCCTTGCGGGCGTACGGAACGAGTCTGACGACACCCCCTGGGCCCGCGGGACCCGCCTGAACGAGCGGGCCCCGCGGAGTGCCGACGGGGAGCCGTCAGCCGAACTGCTGCTCCAGGTCCTTCAGTTTGCGCTCCAGGGAGTCGAGCCGGGGGATGGTCTGGGTGTCGTCCTCGGCGGTGAGGTCCACCGTCCGCGGACCGGTCACCTCGAGGGATTCGGAGGATCCGGACACGGCCTGGAGCGAGGGCCTTCCGGAACTCCCTCCCAGCGGCAGCCGGGGCGGCGGCGTCAGCTGTCCCGGGCCCGCTATGGCCGGCTCCGCGCCGACCGGCGCGGAGCCCGGTCCGGGAGCCAGCCCCGGCATGTCGCCCTCGCGGGCGCGGGCCCGCCCGAACGCCCGGTTCTGCCGGCCGAGTGCCTTGATGTGGGCGCGGTCCAGGCGGTGTTGCTCGCGCCGCCGGTGCCGGTCGTTCTCCTTCTCCTTCTTGTCCTCGCGGACTTCGTCCACGGCCTCGTCGAGGGTGCGGACCCCCTCCAGCAGCATCAGGGACCACGCGCCGAAGGTCTCCCGGGGCGCCCGCAGCCAGCGGACCATCCGGATCTGCGGCAGCGGCCGGGGGATCAGGCCCTGCTCGCGCAGTGCCGCCCGGCGGGTCTGCTTCAGGGCCCGGTCGAAGAGGACCGCCGCCGAGAGCGACATCCCGGCGAAGAACTGCGGGGCCCCGTCGTGGCCCAGGCCCCTGGGCGCGTGAACCCAGTTGAACCACGCGGCCGCCCCCGCGAACAGCCAGACCAGCATGCGCGAGCCCAGTGCCGCGTCGCCGTGGCTGGCCTCGCGGACGGCGAGCACCGAGCAGAACATGGCGGCGCCGTCGAGGCCGAAGGGGACGAGGTACTCCCACCCCCCGGAGAGGTTGAGGTTCTGCCGGCCGAAGCCGACCAGCCCGTGGAAGGAGAGCGCGGCGGCGACCGCCGCGCAGCAGAAGAGCAGGACGTACGAGGCGGTCCCGTAGACGGCTTCCTTGCGCCGCCGCCGCTCCTCGCTGCGCTCCCAGCTGTCCTCGGCCGCGGCCTTCTCGCTCTCGCGCTTTCCCCGGGCCAGTACCGCAACTGCCGCAAGCACGCCCAGGATCAGCAGGCTGCCGGGCAGCAGCCAGTCCAGCGATATGTCGGTCAGTCTCATGCGGATGTCCCTTGCCTCGCGTCTGCGGTCGTGCGGCTTTCCGGGCGTCATAGTGGCGCAGCCGGTCCGCCGTACACGCGGGTTTCGGGGCAAGTGGACGCCATCGGGGGGCGGGGCCCGCCGGATAGGGTGTTGTCCGTCGAACTGGAGCCCGTACGGACTGAGTTGAGTTCGATTTGCGGTCACCCCCGCGGGTGGGTTCGGAGCGGGAGGGCGGCGGCGGCCGGGGTCCGGCCCCGCCGGGGGCCCGGCGGCTACGCCGTGAGCCGGGCCACGCGGTCCGCGTCGCACGTGCGGGGGCAGGTCACGCAGGTGTCGTCCGGGCGGATCGTGTAGAAGAAGCAGCAGCTGGCCCGGTCCCGGGTGGGCAGCTCCGTGCCGTCGGGGCCCGCGAGCGTCCGGAAGCCCGCGCCGCCGGTGTACGGGGCCGTCGAGCCGGGCAGCAGGGCCTCCAGCTCGGCCATCGCCCGCCGCTCCTCGCCGAGCAGGGTGCCGATGTACCAGAGGCTCTCGACGACCTCGTCCGTGACCATGCCCCACAGGGCGCGCCGGCCGCGCCGCATGCGCGGGCCGAAACCTTCCAGTACCGGTCCGAGGTGCTGGGCCACCGCAGCCCGCACCTCGTCGCGCAGCGCCTCCCCGTCGGGCACGACCCGTGCGCCGGGGAGAGCGGCCGCCGGATCGTCCGGCAGGCAGGCGAAGCCGTCGACGCGCACGGCCATCCGGCCGAGCGTCCGGTGGAAGGTGACCCCGGACACGGGGAGGCTCGGCACCCGCCGGTGGAGGAACCACGGCAGGGTGATCAGCAGGCACGCGGGCCACGCGTACCGGTGCAGGCCGAAGCTCGCCACCACGTCGGGGCGGGCCTGGTGCCCGTAGTCCTTCAGCACCTGGGCGTTGTCCCAGGCGAGGAAGGCGTCGAGCGCCGGTCCTCCGGCCGCCAGCTCGTCCGCGCCGACCCATCCCACACCGCGAGGGAGAGGTTCGTGCGCGGCCCGCTCGGCGACCCCGAGTCCGCCGTAGACCTCGGCCAGGCGTGCGTACGCATCCGCCACCGGAGAGCCGTCCGGGGCGGGTGTGACGCGCGCCGAGGCGCCGAGGACCGTGACGGTCATGGTGGACCACCGATTCAAGCGATCGATAAGAGGTTAGCCTTACCTTACCCGACTGAGAGTGATGCCTACCCTCATGCCTCGCGCGCCGTCCCCTATTCTCGGTTCTCAGGACGGGCCGAGACCTGTGAGGAGGACCGAGTGCACGAAACGCCGCAGGCCAGGGGTGGAGCGGAGGCCGCGCGGCCGTCGATTCCGGCGCAGAAGATACCGCGGAAGGTGATGCGCCATTCGGTGCGCGGCCAAGTCCTCGACGCGCTCCGCGCGGCGCTCGTCGACGGCGAACTGGTGCCGGGGGAGATCTACTCGGGCCCGGCCCTGGGCGAACGTTTCGGAGTGTCGGCGACCCCCGTGCGCGAGGCGATGCAGCGGCTGGCCCTGGACGGGGCGGTGGAATGCCTGCCCAACCGGGGTTTCCGCGTCCTGTCGCGCACCCCGCGCGAGCTGGCCGAGCTGGCCGAGGTACGGGCCCTGCTGGAGGTCCCCGTGATGCTCCGGCTGGCCCGTGACGTGCCCGCGGCCGGCTGGGAGGCCCTGCGGCCGGCCGCCGCGGCCACGGCCGCCGCCGCCGCGGTCGGCGACCTGCCCGGCTACGCGGAGGCCGACCGGGCCTTCCACCGCGAGGTGCTCGCGCTGGCCGGCAACGACCAGCTGGTCCAGGTGGCGGGGGAACTCCACCGCCGCGCCCAGTGGCCCCTGCCGGGCGCCCCGCGGGTGCGCCGTGCGGAGCTGGTGGCCGACGCGGCCGAGCACACGGCCCTGCTGGAGGCCCTGATCGCCGGGGACCTCCCGGTGGTGGAGTCACTCGTACGGGAGCACTTCGCGGGCTCCGCCGGCTGACCGGGCCCGCCGTCCGGCCCGGTCCCTCGGCCGACCCGGTCCCCGGCCACCCCGGTCCGGTCCGGTCCGGCGGGGCGCTCCGGGGCTGCCCCGGAGCCCCCCGCCGGGCTACGCGGGAGCCGGGTCCGGGTGGAGCTGGTCCGCCAGCCAGGTCGGGATGCCCCCCAGCAGGTGGAAGAGCCGACGGGCCTCCGCGCGCAGCCGGGCCGCCTCGGGCTCCGGCTCGGCCTCGGCCAGGGCGGCCAGCGCCGGGGCCGTGCCGATCAGGAAGCCCAGCTCCTCCCGGATCCGCAGCGACTCCGTGAAGCCCTTGCGCGCCTCGGCCACCTCGCCGTCCCGCAGGGCGAGCGCCGCCAGGTGCCGCCAGGTGAAGGAGAGCAGCAGCGTGTCCCCGTGGGCCTCCGCGCCCGCGTGGGCCCGGTGGTAGGCGGGGCGGGCCGACTGCGGGGCGTCCGCGAGGTGCTCGGCCACCAGCCCCCGGCGGAAGTCCAGCAGCGGCCGGGTCCGGGACCCGGCGGAGAGCAGGGCCGCGGCCCGGCCCAGCGCCGAGCGGGCCTCGTCGGCCCGGTCGCGTACGCCGAGCACCGTGGCGGCGTACGCCAGGTGGCCCCGCTCGCAGGCGGCGGCGCCCCGGTCGTCGTCGTCCTGCGAGACGGCCTCGGCGACCCGCAGCGCGTCCTCGGCCTCGGCCCAGCCCTGCCCGGTGAACAGGCAGCGTTCCACCAGCAGCGCCGTGCGCTGCACGGCGGCTCCGGCGTGGTTCAGGTGCGGCGTCAGCAGGGCGGCCGCGTCGGTCCAACAGCCGCGCGAGCGCAGCCGCCATATCGCCCGCTGGAGGGGGTCGTCTCCCCCAGTAGATCCGGCACCGGACATGGCGGTATCCGCCACATTGCCCTCCCCAAAGCAACCAAGCAGCACATCGTTGAGCCCTGGGGCGAAATGAGAGCACGGATCGGAGGCTCCGGCCAAGGGGTCGGGTGAACTCTTTCACAAAGTCCGGACGGATCATCAGCCGCCCCCGGCCCGGGCCGTGCGGTCCGGGAGCGGATCTTCTCAGCTCATGCGCAGTGCGAGGAAGAAGTCGAGCTTGTCCTCGAGCCGCGACAGGTCGCGCCCCGTCAACTGCTCGATTCGCCCGACGCGGTACCGCAGCGTGTTGACGTGGAGGTGCAGCCGCGTCGCGCAGCGGGTCCACGAACCGTCGCAGTCCAGGAAGGCCTCCAGCGTCGGGATGAGCTCCGCGCGGTGGCGGCGGTCGTAGTCCCGCAGCGGGTCCAGCAGCCGGGCCGTGAAGGCGCGCCGTACGTCGTCGGGCACGAACGGCAGCAGCAGGACGTGCGAGGCCAGCTCGTGGTGGCCCGCCGCGCAGACCCGGCCCGGGCGCGCCGCGGCGACCCGGCGGGCGTGCCGGGCCTCCTCCAGCGCCCCGCGCAGCCCTTCGGCGGAGTGCACGGCCGCGCTGACGCCCAGCGTGAGCCGGCCGTCGTCGGCCAGGCCTGCCTGCAGGGGGTCCCGTACGACCGCCAGGAGCTCGTCGGCGTGCAGGGCAGGGCCGGGGCCCTTGTCCTCACCGGCCTCCCCGGGCAGGGCGGGCAGCGGCACCAGGGCGATGGCCTCGTCGCCCGCGTGGGCCACGGCGATCCGGTCCGAGGGCTCGGGCCCCGACAGGGTCGGGTCGACGAGGATCTCCTCCAGCAGCGACTGGGCCACCGGGCCGCCGGGGATGTCGCCGCCGTCCCAGTCCACCCGGGCCACGACGACCTGCCAGTGCGGGGGGCCGCCGAGTCCGGGCAGCAGCACCGGGGCCGCGACCCGCAGGCGGGCGGCGATCTCGGCGGGCGCGGCGCCCGTCTGGACCAGTTCCAGCACCTCCTGGGCGAGGCGGCGGCGCACCGTACGGGCCGCGTCGCGCCGGTCCCGCTCCACGGCGATCAGCTGGGTGACGCCCTGGAGCAGGTCGAGGCGCTCGGCGGGCCAGTCGCCGGCGTCCGCCTCGACGGCCAGCAGCCAGTCCGACAGCACGCTCTCGCGCACGTCACGGGCGGCCGGACCGGCCGCGCCGCGCCCGTGTCCCCTGATGGGGAAGAGCGAGTACGTAATACCCTGGATGGAGATCCGGTGCGGGCCCCTGCGGCCCGTCCGGACCGCCGCGAGGTGCTCGCTCGCCAGTGCCGCACAGACACCCGGGGCCAGCGGCTCGCCGGCCCCGGCGATCTGCCGGCCCGTGGGGGACAGCACCCAGGCCCGGAGATCGAGGTCGGTGGTGAGCAGATCCAGCACCACGTCGGGCCCGCCGCCGGTCGGCCCCGACGTCATCAGGCGGCGGTGGCGGTCCACGACGGCGGCGAGGTCCCCGGCGCGTTCTCCGGAGACCTGGCGCACCACGTACTCGGTGATCGTGGCGAATGCAACGTCCTCGTTCACGGCGAACAGGGGCAGGCGGTTGCGCAGACAGGCCGATACCAGGTCGTCCGGGATGTCCCCCAGCTCGGCCTCGCCCGCGGCGAGGCCCGCCACGCCCGCGCCGGCCAGGATTCGTACGAACGGCTCGGAATCGGCCGAATTTCTTCGCCAGGCCAGGCCGGTGAGCACGAGCTCGCCTCCGGACAGGTATCGGCTGGGGTCCCGCAGGTCGGTCGTCATGACCCCGCGGACCGTCCGGTCGAGTTCATCCTCGCCGCCCAGCAGCCGCAGCCCCAGCGCCTCGGTTTCCAGCAGTGCGCGCAGCCGCATGATGTCGCCGCCGATCTGTCTCGATGTTGCCGTTGGAAATCGGGCAGGTCGTCGCATCCTGCCTTTCATACGAATCTACAAGACGAGGGAGGTCCCCAGCCAACTCCTTCATGGTTTCGGTGACTGCACCCGGGGGACGCGCGGATTGTGTACTGACTCCACACCGCGTTAACAGCACGTGAACGACCAGTCGAGGGCCATTGGGCCTCCTGGCTTGAAGTGAACGACACGATGAAGAAGAAGAGAGCCGCACATGGACTTCCTTCGCCCCGCCAGCTGGGAGGAGGCGCTCGCCGCTAAGGCCGAGTTCCCCACAGCTGTGCCGATCGCGGGTGGCACCGATGTGATGGTCGAGATCAACTTCGACCACCGTCGGCCGGAGTACCTCCTGGACCTGAACCGCATCGGTCTCCTGCGGGAGTGGGAGGTCGGCGAGGACGTGGTTCGTCTGGGCGCCTCCGTCCCGTACACGCAGATCATGGAGAACCTCCGGACGGAGCTTCCGGGACTCGCGCTCGCCTCGCACACGGTCGCGTCCCCGCAGATCCGCAACCGCGGCGGTGTCGGAGGCAACCTCGGTTGCGCCTCTCCGGCCGGCGACTCGCACCCGGCGCTCCTCGCGGCCGGTGCCGAGGTCGAGGTGGAGTCCGTACGCGGCTCCCGCCTGATCCCGATCGACGAGTTCTACACCGGAGTGAAGCGCAACGCGCTCGCCGCCGACGAGCTCATCAAGACCGTCCACATCAAGAAGGCGGACGGCCCCCAGCAGTACTCCAAGGTCGGCTCCCGCAACGCGATGGTCATCGCGGTCTGCGCGTTCGGCCTGGCGCTGCACCCGCAGACCCGCACGGTCCGCACCGGCATCGGATCGGCCGCGCCGACCCCGATCCGGGCGAAGGCCGCCGAGGAGTTCCTGAACGCCGCGCTCGAAGAGGGCGGCTTCTGGGAGTCCGGCAAGGTCATCACCCCGTCGATCGCCAAGCAGTTCGGTGACCTCGCCTCCGGCGCGGCCAACCCGATCGACGACGTCCGCGGCACGGCGAAGTACCGCCGTCACGCGGTCGGCATCATGGCTCGCCGCCAGCTCGTCTGGACCTGGGAGCAGTACCGCGGCACCACCGGCCGCTCGCTTGAAGGGGCTGCGTAATCATGCGCGTCAATTTCACTGTCAACGGCCGTCAGCAGGAAGCCGACGACGTCTGGGAGGGCGAGTCCCTCCTGTACGTCCTGCGCGAGCGCATGGGCCTGCCCGGTTCGAAGAACGCATGTGAGCAGGGCGAGTGTGGTTCCTGCACCGTCCGTCTCGACGGCGTGCCGGTCTGTTCCTGTCTCGTGGCCGCCGGCCAGGTCGAGGGCCGCGACGTCGTGACCGTCGAGGGCCTGGCGGAATTCTCCAAGCAGCGCGAGCAGCACGGCCACGGCGGTGCCTGCGGCGCCGGCGGCGGCTGCGGCGGCAAGGGCGGCGTCACTCTGGACGCGGCCAAGCAGTGGCAGGCCAAGCCCGCGGGCGACTCGCAGACCGGCGAGGGTGTGGAGCTCTCCACCATCCAGCAGGCGTTCATCGACGCCGGCGCCGTCCAGTGCGGTTTCTGCACCCCGGGCCTCCTGGTCCAGGCCGACGCGCTGCTGGAGGAGAACTCCTCCCCGTCCGACCAGGACATCCGTGAGGCCCTGTCCGGCAACCTCTGCCGCTGCACGGGCTACGAGAAGATCCTCGACGCGGTCCGCCTCGCGGCCGCCCGTCAGGGAGAGGCGGTCTGACCATGGCTCAGAACACGCGCACGGTTCCGGCGGGTACGCCGACCAACGTCACGCAGAAGCACACCAAGGGCGGCATCGGCGAGTCCACGCTGCGCCCGGACGGCACCCTCAAGGTGACCGGCGAGTTCGCGTACTCCTCGGACATGTGGCACGAGGACATGCTCTGGGGCCAGACGCTCCGCAGCACCGTCGCCCACGCCGAGATCGTCTCCATCGACATCTCCGAGGCGCTCGCGCTGCCCGGCGTCTACTCGGTCCTGACGTACGACGACCTGCCGGCCGAGATGAAGAACTACGGCCTGGAGATCCAGGACACCCCGGTCCTCGCCAACGGACGGGTGCGCCACCACGGCGAGCCGGTCGCCCTCGTGGCCGCCGACCACCCGGAGACCGCCCGCCGCGCAGCCGCCAAGATCAAGATCGACTACCGGGAGCTGCCGCTCGTCACGGACGAGGCCTCGGCCCTCGCCCCGGGCGCGCCGCTGATCCACGAGGGCCGCGACGACCACCACATCGGTCACGTCCCGCACCCGAACATCGTGCACCGCCAGCCGATCATCCGCGGCAACGTGGAAGAGGCCCGCAAGCGCGCCGACGTCATCGTCGAGGGCGAGTACACCTTCGGCATGCAGGACCAGGCCTTCCTCGGCCCGGAGTCCGGCCTCGCCGTGCCCTCCGAGGACGGCGGCGTCGAGCTGTACGTCGCCACGCAGTGGCTGCACTCGGACCTCAAGCAGATCGCCCCCGTCCTCGGCCTGCCCGAGGAGAAGGTCCGGATGACGCTCTCGGGCGTCGGCGGTGCCTTCGGCGGCCGCGAGGACATCTCGATGCAGATACACGCCTGCCTGCTGGCCCTGGCCACGAACAAGCCGGTCAAGATCGTCTACAACCGGTTCGAGTCCTTCTTCGGCCACGTGCACCGCCACCCGGCGAAGCTCTACTACGAGCACGGCGCCACCAAGGACGGCAAGCTCACGCACATGAAGTGCAAGATCGTCCTGGACGGCGGCGCCTACGCGTCGGCCTCCCCGGCGGTCGTGGGCAACGCGTCCTCCCTCTCGGTGGGTCCGTACGTCCTGGAGGACGTGGACATCGAGGCCATCGCGCTCTACACGAACAACCCGCCCTGCGGCGCGATGCGCGGCTTCGGCGCCGTCCAGGCCTGCTTCGCGTACGAGGCCCAGATGGACAAGCTCGCGGCGAAGCTGGGCATGGACCCGGTCGAGTTCCGCCAGCTGAACGCCATGGAGATGGGCACGGTCATGCCCACCGGCCAGGTCGTGGACTCCCCGGCGCCCGTCGCCGAGCTGCTCCGCCGCGTGAAGTCCCGCCCGCTGCCGCCGGAGCGCCAGTGGGAGTCGGCCGGCGAGGGCGCGGACGTCCGCGCGCTGCCCGGCGGCCTCTCCAACACCACGCACGGCGAGGGTGTCGTCCGCGGCGTCGGCTACGCGGTCGGCATCAAGAACGTCGGCTTCTCCGAGGGCTTCGACGACTACTCGACCGCCCGCGTGCGCCTGGAGGTCATCAACGGCGAGCCCGTCGCGATGGTCCACACGGCCATGGCGGAGGTCGGCCAGGGCGGCATCACCGTCCACGCGCAGATCGCCCGTACCGAGCTGGGCGTCACTCAGGTGACCATCCACCCGGCCGACACCCAGGTCGGCTCCGCCGGCTCCACGTCCGCCTCGCGGCAGACGTACATGACGGGTGGCGCGGTGAAGAACACCTGCGAGGCGGTCCGCGAGGCCCTGCTGGAGATCGGCCGCCGCAAGAACGGCTCGTACCACCCCGCGTGGGCGACCGCCGAGCTGCTGCTCGAAGGCGGCAAGATCGTCACCGACGGCGGCGAGGTCCTCGCGGACATCGCCGAGATCCTCGGCGACGAGGCCATCGACCTCGAGCTCGAGTACCGCCACCACCCGACCGTCCCCTTCGACCTGGTCACCGGCCAGGGCAACGGGCACGTCCAGTACACCTTCGCCGCGCACCGCGCGGTCGTCGAGGTGGACACCGAGCTGGGCCTGGTCAAGGTCGTCGAGCTGGCGACCGCCCAGGACGTCGGCAAGGCGCTCAACATGCTCTCCGTGGTCGGCCAGATCCAGGGTGGCACCACCCAGGGCCTCGGCGTGGCGATCATGGAAGAGATCATCGTGGACCCGAAGACCGCGAAGGTGCGCAACCCCTCCTTCACGGACTACCTGATCCCGACCATCCTCGACACCCCGACCATCCCGGTCGACGTCCTGGAGCTCGCCGACCCGAAGGCCCCGTACGGCCTGCGCGGCATGGGCGAGGCCCCGACCCTCTCGTCCACCCCGGCCGTCCTCGCGGCGATCCGGCAGGCGACCGGTCTGGAGATCAACAAGACGCCGATCCGTCCGGAAGCCCTCACCGGCACCCTCTAGGACGGCGCGGTCCGGGGGCCGAGAGGCCCCCGGACCCCCAGACCCCCCAGACCCTCCGGGCGGTGTGACCCGGGAACGTCACACTTCCACCCACACCGCCCGGAGTACACGAAGTACCGCACCGCTCGCGGTCCCTTCACCCGGCAGTACCCCTGCGGAAACCCCCCGTAGTACCAGCGGTAACCCCCGCACTACCCGCAGTACACGCAGTGAACATTCGCGTCGCCTCGGGCCGTCACCCCGGGTCGTGCAGCCAACGGAGTTTCCCAAATCCCGCGTCTCCAATCTTCATGCGGGTGCCCCTTTGAACCTTGGGAGTTAGGCACCATGACCCAATCGTCTGTGGAGCCCAAGACCAGTGCGGAAGAGGCCGGCGACGGCTCTCTGAACCCCGCCGGACGGTCTTGGCTCGATCGGTACTTCCACATAACGCACAGAGGATCCAACGTCGGCAACGAGGTTCGTGGCGGCATCACGACCTTCATGGCCATGGCGTACATCCTGCTCCTCAACCCCCTGCTCCTCTCGGGCAAGGACGTCGAGGGCACCGCGATGGCCGCCTCGGCGATCATCACCGCCACGGCGTTCGCCGCGGCCGTCACCACCCTGTTGATGGGCTTCGTCGGAAAGGTGCCGCTGGCCCTCGCCGCCGGCCTCTCGGTGTCCGGCGTACTGGCCTCGCAGGTGGCCCCGCAGATGACCTGGCCGCAGGCCATGGGCATGTGCGTGGTCTACGGCGTCGTGATCTGCCTCCTGGTCGTCACAGGCCTCCGAGAGATGATCATGAACGCGATCCCGCTCGCGCTCAAGCACGCGATCACCATGGGCATCGGCCTCTTCATCGCCCTGATCGGCTTCGTCAAGGCGGGCTTCGTCGGCAACGGCGGGGAGTTCATGCCCCCCGTGCAGCTCGGCGCCACCGGCGAGCTCTCCGGCTGGCCCGTTCTGCTCTTCGCGATCACCCTGATCGCCATCTTCATGCTCCAGGCCCGCAAGGTGCCCGGCGCGATCCTGATCGGCATCGTCGGCGGCACCATCCTGGCCGCGATCCTCAACGCCATCGTGGACATCGACCCGAAGGCGTGGAAGAACGGCCCGCCGGTGCTCGGCGGCTCCGTAATCTCCCCGCCCGACTTCTCGCTCTTCGGCGACGTCAGCTTCGGCGGCTGGGGCGACGTCGGCTACATGACCGTCGGCATGATCGTCTTCACCCTGGTGCTCGCCGGCTTCTTCGACGCGATGGCCACCATCATCGGCGTCGGCACCGAGGCCAAGCTCGCCGACGACAAGGGCCGGATGCCGGGCCTGTCCAAGGCCCTGTTCATCGACGGCGCCGGCGGCGCCATCGGCGGCGTCGCGGGCGGCTCCGGCCAGACCGTGTTCGTCGAGTCGGCCACCGGAGTCGGCGAGGGCGCCCGTACGGGTCTGGCCTCCGTGGTCACCGGCCTGTTCTTCGCCGCCTGCCTCTTCTTCACCCCGATCACCCAGATCGTCCCGGGCGAGGTCGCCTCCGCCGCCCTGGTCGTCATCGGCGCGATGATGATGCAGAACGCCCGCCACGTGGACTGGGCCGACAGCGCGACCGCGATCCCGGTCTTCCTGACCGTCGTGGTCATGCCCTTCACGTACTCGATCACGGCCGGCGTCGCCGCCGGTGTCATCTCCTACGTCGCCATCAAGGTGGCGCAGGGCAAGGCGCGCGAGATCGGCGCCTTCATGTGGGCGCTGACCGGCATCTTCCTGGTGTTCTTCGCCCTCCACCCCATCGAGGGACTGCTCGGCGTCGGCTAGGCCGGGCGATGATCCGTACCTGACCCCCACGCATCCGATACTGGAACCGAACCCCTCCGAGGAGGCCCCCATGCTGGACATCGCCGAAGAACTGAACCGGTGGGTCGAGCAGGGACGTGACTTCGCCGTCGCCACGGTCGTGGCGGTCGGCGGGAGCGCGCCCCGCCAGCCCGGGGCCGCCCTCGCCGTCGACAGCGACGGCACGGCGATCGGTTCGGTCTCCGGCGGATGCGTGGAGGGCGCGGTGTACGAGCTGTGCCGGCAGGCGCTCGAGGACGGCGAGACCGTCACCGAGCGCTTCGGGTACAGCGACGACGATGCCTTCGCCGTGGGTCTGACCTGCGGCGGAATCATCGACATCCTCGTCACCCCGGTGCCCGTGGGCTCCGCCGCACGGGAGGTGTTCGCGGCCGCGCTGGCCGCCGCCGCCCGCGGTGAGGCCGCCGCGGTCGCCCGGATAGCCGAGGGTCCGGCCGAGCTCATGGGCCGCGCCGTACTCGTCCGTACCGAGGGCGCCCACGAGGGCGGCTTCGGCGGACACCCCGAGCTGGACCGCACCATCGCCGAAGAGGCCCGTGCCATGCTCGACGCCGGGCGGACCGGAGTGCTGGAGATCGGCGCCGACGGCCGGCTCTGCGGAGAGCCGCTCACGGTGCTGGTCGAGTCCAGCGTCCCGCCCCCGCGCATGATCGTCTTCGGCGCCATCGACTTCGCCTCCGCCCTCGTGCGGATCGGCACGTTCCTCGGCTACCGGGTCACGGTGTGCGACGCGCGGCCCGTCTTCGCGACGAAGGCCCGCTTCCCCGAGGCCGACGAGATCGTCGTCGACTGGCCCCACCGCTACCTGGAGAGCACCGAGGTCGACGGCCGGACCGTCCTGTGCGTGCTCACCCACGACGCCAAGTTCGACGTCCCGCTCCTCGAACTGGCCCTGCGGCTCCCCGTCGCCTACGTCGGCGCCATGGGCTCCCGCCGCACCCACGAGGACCGCAACAAGCGGCTCCGCGAGGTCGGCGTGACCGAGCTCGAACTGGCCCGCCTGCGCTCACCGATCGGCCTGGACCTCGGCGCCCGCTCCCCGGAGGAGACCGCGCTGTCCATCGCCGCCGAGATCGTCGCCAACCGCCGCGGCGGTACCGGCGTCGCGCTCACCGGGGCGCACATCCCGATCCACCCCGACGCCTCCAGCACGGTGATCGGCCGCATAGGCTCCGTCGCTTGAAGGGCCGACCCCGCGACGTGAGCGGACGGGCGCGTCCCCCGGGGGCGCCCTTCCGCCGTCCGCCGCTCCGTACCTCCGCCGGGCGGGCGGAGCGGGCCGGGCGCCGCGTGGTCGCCGGACGGGCAGATCCGGCCATTATGAGGTGACCGGTCCGCGATGACCGATTAGTCTCGCGATCATGGTGGACATCCGCGAGGTACCCGAGTCCGACATCGACCGTGCTCTGGAGCTCGCGTACCTGGTCTTCCACGACCGGCCCGAGAAGGAGCGCCGCGGGAAGCACCGCGCGCTCCTCACCCGCTGCGAGCGGATCGGCGCCTACGAGGGCGACTCCCTCGTCGGGTTCATGGCCGCGCACGACTTCCGGCTCTCCGTACCCGGCGCGGACCTGCCCTGCCCCGGGCTCACCTTCGTGTCCGTCGCCCCCACCCACCGCCGGCGCGGGGTGCTCACCGCCCTGATGGACGAGCAGCTGCGGCGGACCGCGGCAGCGCGCCGGCCGCTCGCCTCGCTCTGGGCATCCGAGACCGTCATCTACGGCCGCTTCGGCTTCGGCGCCGCCACCACCGGCGCCACCATCGAGATCGACTCGACCCGGCCGCTCGCCCTGCGGATCGCCCCCGACCGGCGCCCGCTGCGGCTCCTCGGCACGGACGAGGTGCTCGCCGTCGTCGGGCCCCTCCACGAGCGCGCCCGCGCCCAGCGGGCCGGCCGCCCGACCCGCGACACCCAGCGCTGGACCGAGGAGTGGCTGTCCGAACAGGACGAGGAGGACGAGGAGTTGGGCCCGCCCCGGGTCATCGTCCTGGGGGATCCGGGCGAGCCCGTCGCCGGGTACGTGCTCTACCGGACCAAGTCGGAGGACGGCGGCGCCAGTGCGAGCGGCGTGCGCACGCTCGGACTGGTCCGCGTCGACGAACTGGAGGCCGACACCCCGGCGGTCGCCGCGGCCCTGTGGGAATGCGTCGCCTCCCTCGACCTGACCGGCCGGGTCCGCGCCTGGGGGCGCCCGGTGGACGATCCGCTGCTTCACTTCGCGGCCGACCGGGACCAGGTGCGGGCCACCGCCCAGTTTCCCGCGCTCTGGCTGCGGCTGGTCGACGTACGGGCGGCGCTGGCGGCGCGCTCCTGGGCCGCGCCGGTGGAACTGGTGCTGGAGCTGACCGACGCGCGGCTCCCCGCGAACGCCGGACGGTTCCGGCTCAAGGCCGGGCCGGACGGCGCCGCGTACGAACCGGCCCACGCGGCCCCCGACCTGACCCTGGACGTACGGGAACTGGCCGCCTGCTACCTGGGCGGGACCCGGGCCGTCGAGCTCGTCGCCGCCGGACTGGTCGCCGAGCACACGCCGGGCGCGGCGGCGGCGCTGGACGCTGCCCTGCGGGGGGACCTGCTGCCGCACACCGCCGACGAGTTCTGAGGCGTACTGCTCCCAGGCCTGAGGGAGCGGCGGCGGGGGCGGGCGAGCGGACCGCCCCCGCCATCGCCCCCGGGACCAGGCGAGGACTAGGCGGGCAGCGAGATGCGGGCCGCGGACATGCCGAAGTCCGATGCCCAGATGCCGGTGGACAGCCCGTCGGGCAGCGCGTGCAGGTCCTGCGGACGGTAACGGGCGATCTTCTGATGCCAGTTGAGGATGCCCGCGTGCCAGTCCTTCAGCTCGCCGACGTACGCGTCGAGGGCGGCCCGTGCCTCCGCGCTCAGCTTCCAGTCGTCGTAGAGCAGCGGCAGCTGGTTCGCCACGATGTGCTCGAACTCCTCGGTGCGCTGCGTCATCAGCGCGTGGCAGATGTGCAGCGCCCGCGGGTAGTCGATGTCGAAGAAGTTCCGGGTGACGAGCACGTAGTTGTGCACCTCGCCCTCGACCTCGACCTCCTTCTGGTACGAGTAGATGTCGTTGATCAGGCAGGCGGCGTCCGAGACGGCGTTCTCCAGCGACCGGATGGTGCCGGAGGCGTAGATCTCCTCCGGGATGCCCCGGCCCTGGTGGCCCAGCCGGCACAAGTACATCGTCAACTGGCTGCCGAAGGTGCTGCGCCGCATCTCGGCGTAGTCCACCGGGTCGGGGATGCGGTTCTGGATCTGGTTGTCCACCTCCCAGAGCCAGGCCTCCAGCATGTCCACCAGGGTGGTGCGGAACTCGGTGCGCTGCTCCGTGGACATGCCGGCGCTCGTACGCACCCACAGGTCGCCGAGCCCGCGCTCCATGGCCGTCGCCGGGACGGGCTGCTCGGCGTGGTCCACGGGGATCATGGCGATCAGGCGCGCCGTGGCCGCCTTCGCGGCGGGCAGGTTCCTGGCCTGGGCGAAGACCACCGGGTAGTAGTCGTCCCCGTACGTGCCCCAGCTCAGCCAGCACGCGTTCAGGACGAGCGCCTCCGGGGTGGCGTCGGGGTCGATCCCCGCCGAGCAGACCGCGAAGTCGTAGCCCCGCAGCTTCTGTTCGTTCCAGATCGCCGAGCCGGGGTCGCCGGGCTGCGGGTCCAGCATGCCCATCCGCCCGCACCACGCCACCGACTCCTCGCGCGCGTGCGCCAGATGGGGGCTGAAGGTCAGCGGGTGCGGCATGTAGATGTCGGGGATGACGGACGGGCCGGTCTTCTCGAACGGGACGTGGGTGAAGGAGCGTTGGCGCAGCTCCATGGAGCGCCGCGTGAACACCGACCGGAGGTCGAGCGCGGTGGTGCCGAGCCCGGCCGGGAGGAAGGGGAGGGTGAGCGGCGCGGTGGCCTTGGCCTCCTTGTTCATGTAGCGGCCGGAGACCATGTGCCACTCGTGGCCGCCGGACTGCCAGTCCTGGAGGCCCTTGGCGTAGGCCAGCACGGCGGCGATCTCGGCCGGGTTCATCGCGTGGTCGGCGAAGAGCTGGGGCAGCTCGGCGAGTGCGGTCTGCTCGAACTGCTGGAGGCGCGAGGTGAGCAGGTCGTTGGAGGCCTCGGCGGCTTCCTGGGTGGAGCAGCCGAGGAACGTCTCCAGTACGAGGATGGCGTTGGAGAGCTCGCCCTCGTCGGCGACCTCGCGCTCGTAGGAGAAGATGTCGTTCCTGATGTGGACGGCGTCGGAGAAGGCGTCGCGCAGCACCCCGAGCGGCCGCGAGTGCGCCACGCGCGCCGGGACCTCGGCGGAGACGTACTCGACGAGGCCGGCCGACCAGGGGGCGCCGCCCACCTTGCGGCGCATCTCGATGTACTCGAGGGGGTTCGCCACCCGTCCGATGTTGATGTTGGCGAGTTCCCACATCGACTCGTCGAGGAGGTTCTTCGTGGATTCGGAGAACCGTTCCCGCCAGTGCGCCGACATCGCCGGGACGGTCCGCGCCCACAGGTCGGCGAGCCCCGCCTCGACCGGGTTGGTCGGCTCGGGGAACCCGTCGGACAGGTCCATGGGCATGAAGGCCGCGAGCTTGTCGAGGTACTCCTTGGCGCCGTCACGGTCCTGGGAGCGCTTGTACATCTCCAGGAAGTGGTCGTCGAAGAAGAACACCCACACGTACCAGTCGGTGACCAGCGACAGAGCCTCGCTGTCGCAGTCGGGGTGGGTGTAGGAACAGAGCAGCGCGTAGTCGTGGGAGTCGAGGTCCTTCTCCTCCCAGACGCCGGAGCCCTCCAGCATTCCGAGGTCGCGCGCCCACGTCTTGGTGTGGACCCGCGCGTCCTCCAGGTGGGGGTTCAGTCGCGCCGGATACGGCACATAGAAGTCCGGCAGTTGAAACGGCTGCGTCACGGCAGGGTCGGCCCTTCGTCCATGGGTACGGGAACCGGTTGCGCCCGGCCCCCCGCACGAGATCAGCAGTGCCCTACCCCTGATGCGGGTGGCCCAAGGGGGAGTTCACCGCTTCAGGTGACGGACGTGCCGTTCCGCGCCGGGGCGGGCCCGCGCCGGATATGGGAGGCGGGGCGGGGCCGTCGGCGGGGGAGCCGTGGACGCGGGGTGCGCGGACGCGCCGACGTGAAGAGGCCGCCCCGGCCGGCCCGGTGAGGGCGGGCAGGACGGCCTTCACCGCGGACCCCCGGGGCGCGGTCCCGGCGGGGGCACCCCGGGGACGGGCTATTGCGCCTCGCCCTCCAGGTTGCCCTCCGTGTCCAGGTACACCTGGCGCAGGGCTTCGAGGACCTGCGGGTCCGGCTTCTCCCACATGCCGCGCGACTCGGCCTCCAGCAGCCGCTCCGCGATGCCGTGCAGGGCCCAGGGATTGGCCTCCTCCAGGAAGGCGCGGTTCTCCGGGTCCAGGACGTACGTCTGCGTCAGCTTGTCGTACATCCAGTCCGCCACCACACCCGTCGTGGCGTCGTAGCCGAAGAGGTAGTCGACCGTCGCCGCCAGCTCGAAGGCGCCCTTGTAGCCGTGGCGGCGCATCGCCTCGATCCACTTCGGGTTCACCACGCGGGCGCGGAAGACGCGGGAGGTCTCCTCGACCAGGGTGCGGGTCTTGACCGTCTCCGGGCGGGTGGAGTCGCCGATGTACGCCTCGGGGGCCGTGCCGCGCAGTGCGCGGACCGTGGCCACCATGCCGCCGTGGTACTGGAAGTAGTCGTCCGAGTCCGCGATGTCGTGCTCACGGGTGTCCGTGTTCTTCGCGGCCACCGTGATCCGCTTGTACGCCGTCTCCATCTCGGCGCGCGCCGGACGGCCCTCCAGGCCGCGGCCGTACGCGTACCCGCCCCACACCGTGTAGACCTCCGCGAGGTCGGCGTCCGTGCGCCAGTCGCGGGAGTCGATCAGCTGGAGGATGCCCGCCCCGTACGTCCCCGGGCGCGAGCCGAAGATCCGGGTCGTCGCGCGCCGCTCGTCGCCGTGCTCGGCCAGGTCCGCCTGGGCGTGGGCCCGGACGTAGTTGTCCGACGCCGGCTCGTCCAGGGAGGCCACGAGCCGCACCGCGTCGTCCAGCAGGCCGATGACGTGCGGGAACGCGTCGCGGAAGAAGCCCGAGATGCGCAGCGTGACGTCGATGCGGGGACGGCCCAGCTCCGCGAGCGGGATCGGCTCGATGCCCGTGACGCGCCGCGAGGCCTCGTCCCAGACCGGGCGGACGCCCAGCAGGGACAGGGCCTCCGCGATGTCGTCGCCGGAGGTGCGCATCGCGCTGGTGCCCCACAGGGACAGGCCGACGGACGCGGGCCACTCGCCGTTGTCCGTGCGGTAGCGGGTCAGCAGCGACTCCGCCAGGGCCTGGCCGGTCTCCCAGGCGAGCCGGGACGGGACGGCCTTCGGGTCGACCGAGTAGAAGTTGCGGCCGGTCGGCAGGACGTTCACCAGGCCGCGCAGCGGCGAGCCCGACGGGCCGGCCGGGACGAAGGAGCCGTCCAGGGCGCTCACCACGTGCGCGATCTCGTCCACCGTGCCCGCGAGGCGGGGAACCACCTCGTGCGCCGCGAAGGCGAGGACCGCGGCGACGTCGGCCGAGTGCCCCTCGGCGACCGCCGCGACGGCCTCAGGGGACCAGTCCGCGTCCTCCATCGCCTGCACCAGGGCGCGGGCCGTCTCCTCGACGGCGTCCGCCGAGGTACGGGTGGCCGCGGACTCGTCCAGGCCCAGCGCCTCGCGCAGACCCGGCAGGGCCGTCGTACCGCCCCAGATCTGACGGGCGCGCAGGATCGCCAGGACCAGGTTGACCCGGGCCGCACCCGTCGGGGCGCCGCCCAGGACGTGCAGCCCGTCGCGGATCTGGGCGTCCTTGATCTCGCACAGCCAGCCGTCGACGTGCAGCAGGAAGTCGTCGAAGCCCTCGTCGTCGGGACGCTCCTGAAGACCGAGGTCGTGGTCGAGCTTCGCGGCCTGGATCAGGGTCCAGATCTGGGCGCGGATGGCCGGCAGCTTCGCCGGGTCCATCGCCGAGATCTGCGCGTACTCGTCGAGGTGCTGCTCCAGGCGCGCGATGTCCCCGTACGACTCCGCGCGCGCCATCGGCGGCACCAGGTGGTCGATCAGGGTGGCGTGCACGCGGCGCTTGGCCTGCGTGCCCTCGCCCGGGTCGTTGACCAGGAAGGGGTAGATCAGGGGCAGGTCGCCGAGGGCTGCGTCGGGCGCGCAGGCCGCGGACAGGCCCGCGTTCTTGCCCGGCAGCCACTCCAGGTTGCCGTGCTTGCCCAGGTGGATCATCGCGTCGGCGCCGAAGCCGCCGTCCTCCGCACGGGCCTGGATCCAGCGGTACGCGGCCAGGTAGTGGTGTGAGGGCGGCAGGTCCGGGTCGTGGTAGATCGCGATCGGGTTCTCGCCGAAGCCGCGCGGCGGCTGGATCAGGATGAGCAGGTTCCCGCGGCGCAGGGCCGCCAGGACGATGTCGCCCTCCGGGTTCGAGGACCGGTCGACGAACATCTCGCCCGGCGCCTCGCCCCAGTGCCGCTCGACGCTCTCGCCCAGCTCGGCGGGCAGCAGCGCGAACCAGCGCCGGTAGTCGGCGGCCGGGATGCGCACCGGGTTGCGGGCCAGCTGCTCCTCGGTCAGCCAGTCCTGGTCGTGGCCGCCGGCCTCGATCAGGGCCCGGATCAGCTCGTCGCCGTCGCCCGACACCAGGCCGGGGATCCCCTCGACGGGACCGAAGTCGTACCCGCCGGCGATCAGCGTGCGCAGCAGCTCGACGGCGCTGGCCGGGGTGTCCAGACCGACCGCGTTGCCGATGCGGGAGTGCTTGGTCGGGTACGCGGAGAGGACCAGCGCGACCTTCTTGTCGCGGCGGGCGATGTGCCGCAGCCGGGCGTGGCGCACGGCGATCCCCGCGACGCGGGCGGCCCGCTCGGGGTCGGCCACGTAGGCGGGCAGGCCGTCAGCGTCGAACTCCTTGAAGGAGAACGGGACGGTGATCAGGCGGCCGTCGAACTCGGGCACGGCGACCTGGGTGGCGGAGTCCAGAGGGGAGAGGCCCTCGTCGTTCTCCTCCCAGTTGCTGCGCGAGCCGGTCAGGCACAGGGCCTGCAGGATCGGTACGCCGAGGGAGGCGAGGGCGCCCGCGTCCCAGGACTCGTCGTCCCCGCCGGCCGAGGCGGTCGCGGGCTTGGTGCCGCCGGCCGCCAGGACGGTGGTGACCACCGCGTCGACCCCCTGGAGCGCGGCCAGCAGCTCCGGCTCGGGGGTGCGCAGGGAGGACACGTACAGCGGCACGGGCCGCGCGTCGTGGGCCTCGACGGCCTCGCACAGGGCGTGCACGAAGGCGGTGTTGCCGCTCATCTCGTGGGCGCGGTAGTACAGCACGGCGACCTTGGGGCCGTCGGTCCGCCCGGCGGTGCGCTCCAGCGGCCCCCAGGTGGGGGAGGCAGCGGGCGGCTCGAAGCCGTGGCCGGTCAGCAGGACCGTGTCGGAGAGGAAGCGGGCCAGCTGGTCGAGGTTGGCGGGGCCGCCGTGCGCGAGGTAGCCGTGGGCCTCGGCCGCGATGCCGATCGGGACCGTGGAGGCCTCCATCAGCTGCGCGTCCGGGGCCTGCTCGCCGGTCAGGACCACGACGGGACGGTGCTGGCCGGGGGCCAGCAGCACGTCGAGACCCTCCTGCCAGGCGCGGAGGCCGCCGAGGAGGCGTACGACGACCAGGCCGACGCCGTCGAGGAGGCCGGGGAGGTCGTCGAGGGGAAGGCGGGAGGGGTTCGCGAACCGGTACGGCACGGGGCCGTCCGCCGTGTTCGCGGCGCGGGCGCTGAGCAGATCGGTGTCGGACGTCGACAGCAGCAGGATCATGCGGCGGCAGGCCTTCCTCGGGGTTTCCGCGCCCCGGGCAGTGAGGACGGCGGGAGTTCCTGGCTCACCCCGCCGATCGCTCCGCGGGGTTCACAGTGGCGGGACCGCGCCGGAATCGCACCGGGCTTCCTCCCATGTCGCCGTCCTCGGCGATGGCGGGCCGAGTGGCCCGCCGGTGGTCATCCTAGGCGGCGTCTTCCCTGGCCGGGAGTGGGGGGCCGGGGCGGCGGTGCCGCCGGGGTGTGGCGGGTCCTGGCGGTGCTGCCTCTTCTGCCTCTTCCGCCGCTTCCGCCAGGGGCGGGTGGGTGCGGGGCCGTTGCCGGGGCGCCGGGGGCGGGGCGGGTGCCGTGCGGGTGGGCGGCGCCGGGTGCGGGGCCGTTGCCGGGCTCCGCCCCGGGCCCCGCGCCTCAAACGCCGGCGGGGCTGGATGTGGCGGGGCGTGCGGGCTTGGGTGCGGGGTCCGCGTCTCGAACGTTGGCGGGGCTGGATGTGGCGGGGCGTGCGGGCTTGGTCGCGGGGCTTGGGTGCGGAGGTTGGGTGCGGGGGCCGGGTCTTGAACGTTGGTGGGGCTGGGTTTGGCGGGGCTTGGGTGCGGGCTGAGTGGCGTTGGGGCGGGGGCGGGGGGAGTGCTGGTCACGGGGGTGGGGTGGTGACGGACACAGGTCGGGGGGCGGGAATCGTGGGTATGCTCGCCGCCATGCCCCCGCCCCCGCCCGCCTCCGCCGCGCCGCGCGACGAATCCGTCGTACGGGACCGCGGTGACGCCTGCCCCGGCGCGCTGCGGCTGCACGCGGCCGACGACGGGTTCCTGGCGCGGGTGCGCATCCCGGGCGGGCTGCTCGACGGCCGGGCCGCCCTGATGCTGGCGCAGGCCGCGCACCGGCTCGGTGACGGCCGCCTCGACCTCACCTCGCGCGGCAACGTTCAGCTGCGCGGCCTCGGCGCGAACTGCGGCGGCGAGCTGGCGGAACTGCTGGCTGCGGCCGGGCTGCTGCCCGCCCCCGCCCACGAGCGGGTCCGCAACGTCGTCGCCTCGCCGCTGACCGGCCTCGACCGCCGCGGACTGCCCGACGTGGCCCCCTGGGTCCCGGAGCTGGACGGGCTGTTGTGCGCCGACCCCGCCGCGGCCGCCCTGTCCGGACGCTTCCTCTTCGCCCTCGACGACGGCCGCGGCGACGTGGCCTCCCTCGCCGCGGACGTGAACCTCACCGCACGGGACGGCGGCCGGGCCCTGGTGTGGACGGCCGGCGCCCGCGACGGCGCTCTCGTCGCCGCGCCGGACGCCCCCCGCGCCGCCCTGACGGCCGCCGCGTACTTCCTCGACGCGGCCCGCGAAGCCGGCACCCGCGCCTGGCGGGTGAGTGAGCTGCCGAGCGAACACGCCCTGTCCGGAGCGCGGTTGACCGTACGGCTCGAGGCCGCGGGGATCGCCGCGGAGTCCGCGCCCGTGCCCGCCCGGCCTCCCGGCCCTCCGGCCGCGCCCGAGCCGGGCCTCGTGGACGGCCCCGGCGGCACCGCCGCGCTGTCCGCCCTCGCGCCCCTCGGGCGGCTCACGGCGGACCAGTGGTGCCACCTGGCCGGCCTGACCGGCCGGCTCCGCCTCACGCCGTGGCGCGGGATCGTCGTTCCGGGCCTGCCCGCGGACCGCGCCGGCCGGGCCCTCGCCGGGCTCGCCGACGCCGGCCTGATCACCGCCGCCGACGACCCCTGGCGGTCCGTCACCGCCTGTACGGGGCGGCCCGGCTGCGCCAAGTCCCTCGCGGACGTACGCGCCGACGCGGCCGCCGTCGTCCATGCCTCCCGGGGGCGGCTGCCCGTGCACTGGTCCGGCTGCGAGCGCCGGTGCGGCCATCCGCGGGGGACCGCCTGGGTGGACGCCCTGGCCACGGCCGACGGCGACGGCTACCGGCTCTCCGTGCACGGGCGGCCCCTGCCGTACCGTCCCGACTTGGCCGCCGCCCTCACGGCAGCCCGCGACACCTCCGAAGACGCAGTGAAGAAATGAGCGAGTACACAGTGTTCGAGTACGAGAAGGACGGCGCCGCGATCTACCGCCAGTCCTTTGCCACGATCCGTGCCGAGGCCGACCTCTCCGGGCTGCCCGCCTCGGTCGCCCAGGTCGCGGTGCGCATGATTCACGCCTGCGGGATGACCGACCTCCCGCAGGACCTCGGGTACACGCCCGAGGTGGTGCTGAGGGCCCGCGCCGCCCTGGAGGCGGGCGCACCGGTGCTGTGCGACGTACAGATGGTCGCCAGCGGGGTCACCCGCAAGCGGCTGCCCGCCGGCAACGACGTGATCTGCACCCTCTCCGATCCCTCGGTACCGGACCTGGCGGCGAAGATGGGCACCACGCGCAGCGCCGCCGCGCTCGAAGTGTGGCGCGACCGGGGCCTGTTGGAAGGTTCGGTGATCGCCGTCGGCAACGCGCCGACCGCGCTGTTCCGGCTGCTGGAGATGATCGAGGAGGGCGCCCCGCGTCCCGCCGCCGTCATCGGCGTGCCCGTCGGCTTCATCGGCGCCGCGGAGTCCAAGGACGCCCTCGCCGCGCACCCGTCCGGGCTCGACCACCTGATCGTGCGGGGCCGCCGGGGCGGCAGCGCCATCGCGGCCGCCGCCGTCAACGCCATTGCGAGCGTGGCCGAATGAGCGCCGCAGTCGAGCAGGCCGCGGGACGCCTCTTCGGCGTCGGGCTCGGTCCCGGCGACCCCGACCTGATGACCCTGCGCGCGGTCGAGGTGATCGCCGCGGCGGACGTCGTGGCCTACCACAGCGCCCGGCACGGCCGCTCCATCGCCCGGTCCATCGCCGCGAAGCACCTGCGCGAGGACCACGTCGAGGAGCCGCTGGTCTACCCGGTCACCACCGAGACCACCGACCACCCCGGCGGTTACCAGGGTGCGATGGACGAGTTCTACGAGTCGGCCGCCGCCCGCCTGGCCGCCCACCTGGACGCCGGCCGGACCGTCGCCGTGCTCGCGGAGGGCGACCCGCTCTTCTACAGCTCGTACATGCACATGCACAAACGGCTCGCGCACCGGTACGACACCGAGGTCATCCCCGGCGTCACCTCCGTGAGCGCCGCCGCCGCCCGCCTCGGCACCCCGCTCGTCGAGGGCGAGGAGGTGCTGACGATCCTGCCCGGCACCCTCCCCGAGGAGGAGCTCGCCGCCCGCCTCGCCGCCACCGACTCGGCGGTCGTCATGAAGCTCGGCCGCACCTTCCCCGCCGTCCGGGGAGCCATGGAGAGCAGCGGCCGGCTCGCCGAGGCCCGCTACGTCGAGCGCGCCACCATGGCCGGTGAGCGCACCGGCCTCCTCGCCGACACCGATCCCGAATCCGTCCCGTACTTCGCCGTCGCCGTCGTCCCCAGCCGGATCGGAAACCCGGGCGGCGTGCCGTCCGGGCCCGGCGGGGTCGTGGTCGTCGGCACCGGCCCGGCGGGCCCGCTGTGGCTGACCCCGCAGACCCGGCGGGCGCTCGCCGACGCCGAGGTGCTGGTCGGCTACACGACCTACCTGGACCGGGTGCCGGCCAAGCCGGGCCAGGTCCGGCACGGCTCGGACAACAAGGTGGAGTCCGAGCGCGCCGAGTTCGCCCTCGACCTGGCCCGCCGCGGCAAGCGGGTGGCCGTGGTCTCCGGCGGCGACCCGGGCGTCTTCGCCATGGCCACCGCCGTACTGGAGGTCGCCGCGCAGCCGCAGTACGCGGACGTGCCCGTACGGGTCCTGCCGGGGGTGACCGCCGCCAACGCGGCGGCCGCCGCCGCCGGAGCCCCGCTCGGCCACGACTACGCCACCGTCTCCCTCTCGGACCGGCTCAAGCCGTGGGAGGTCATCGCGGAGCGGCTGCGCGCCGCCGCCGCGGCCGACCTGGTGCTCGCCCTGTACAACCCCGGCTCGCGCAGCCGTACCTGGCAGGTCGCGCAGGCCCGCGAGCTGCTGCTGGAGCTGCGCTCGCCGCGGACCCCGGTGGTCGTCGCGCGGGACGTGGGCGGCCCGGAGCAGTCGGTGCGGATCGTCACGCTCGCCGAACTGGAGCCCTCCGAGGTCGACATGCGGACGATCCTGCTGATCGGCTCCTCGCAGACCCAGGTCACCGAGCGCCCCGACGGCTCCCGCCTCACCTGGACCCCGCGCCGCTACGGCTGACCGGGCTACGGCCGCTCCCCGACCGGGGCCGGGTGGTGCGCGAAGGCCACCGCCCGCCCCCGGCAGGGGAGTTGGGGCCGGGGGCTCAATACGAGGTATGGGCGAGCCAGTTGAGGGCTGCCGGGACCGAGTGGGCTTCCGGTACGCCCTGGGGGGTCGCGGGGCGGCGTACGACGAGGACCGGGACACCGGCCTCGCGGGCCGCGGTGAGCTTCGGCGCGGTGGCGGAGCCCCCGCTGTCCTTGGTGACCAGTACGTCGATGCGGTGCCGGGCCAGCAGCTCCCGCTCGCCGTCGAGGGTGAACGGGCCCCGGTCCAGCAGCACTTCGAGCCGCGGCGGCACCGGACCGGCCGGCGGGTCCACCGAACGCACCAGGAACCAGGGGCCGGCCAGGTGCGCGAAGGCGTGCAGGCCCATCCGGCCCGTGGTCAGGAACACCCGGCCGCCGCCCAGCTCCGGCAGCAGCGCGGCCGCCCCGGCGAGGGAGTCCGCGAACGTCCAGGCGTCGCCGCGCCCGGGGGTCCAGCCGGGGCGCCGCAGTGCCAGCAGCGGGACGCCGGTCAACGCGCGCGCCTCGGAGGCGTTGAAACTCATCCGCTCCGCGAACGGGTGGGTGGCGTCCACGACGTGCGTGACGTCATGGGCGACGATCCAGGCCGCGAGCCCGGTGACGCCGCCGAACCCGCCGATCCGGGACTCGCCCGGCGGGAGCACCGGCGAGGCGACCCGTCCGGCCAGGGACGTCGTGACCCGGGTCCCGTCCCACGGGCCGGGCGGCCCGTCCGGCGCGGGATCCCCGGCGGGCCGCGCCACGGCGGCGGGCCGGCCCACGGCGGCGGGTTCCGCGGCCCCGCCCCCGGGGCCCGGTTCGGCCGGGGTGCCGGCCAGCGCCTGCGCGAGGCGGCGGGCCTCCGTCGTACCCCCCAGGATCAGTACGTGGCGGTCCGCGGGACGGCCGGGATCAGCAGGCATGCCGGTCGCGCTCGGGGGAGTACAGGTGGCTGTCGCGGAACTGCTCCGCGCCCAGCGTGCGGCCCACCAGGATCACCGCGGTCCGCACCAGCCCCGCCGCCTTCACCTGGTCGGCGATGTCGGCCAGGGTGCCGCGCAGGACCAGTTCGTCCGGACGGCTGGCCATCGCCACGACCGCCGCCGGGCACTCGGGTCCGTAGTGCGGCAGCAGTTCGTCCACGACCCGGTCCACGTACCGGGTGGCCAGGTGCAGGACCAGCAGCGCACCGCTGCGGCCCAGCGTGGCCAGGTCCTCGCCCGGCGGCATGGGGGTGGCCTGCTGGGAGACCCGGGTCAGGATCACCGTCTGCCCGACGGTGGGGACGGTCAGCTCCCGCTTGAGCGCGGCCGCCGCAGCGGCGAAGGCCGGCACGCCCGGGACCACCTCGTACGGGATGCCGGCCGCGTCCAGCCGCCGCATCTGCTCCGCGACCGCGCTGAAGATCGACGGGTCGCCGGAGTGCAGCCGTGCCACGTCCAGGCCCGCCGCGTGCGCGCGGACGCACTCGGCGACGATCTCGTCCAGGTTCAGCCGCGCGGTGTCGACCAGCCGTGCGCCCTGCGGGCACTCGGCGAGCAGCTCGCGCGGCACCAGGCTGCCCGCGTACAGGCAGACGGGGGCTGCGGCGAGGGTCCGGGCGCCACGCACCGTGATCAGGTCGGCGGCGCCGGGGCCCGCTCCGATGAAGTACACGGTCATGACCGCTCCGTCTCCTTGGTGTCCGCGGCCGCCGAGGCCTCCGGGGTTTCTACCGTCTCGGCTGTCACTACCGTCCCGGCCGTTCCGGCGGGCTCCGCCGGCTTCGTCACCGACCACTGGGTGACCGCCATGGCCTGCCGCCAGCCCGTGAAACCGCCGACGGGCACGGCGTGCGCGACGGCGAGCTTCACCAGGTCACCGCCGTGCCGCCGGTGGCGCTCGGCGAGGACCGCCTCCGACTCCAGGGTGACGGTGTTGACGACGAGCCGGCCGCCGGGGGCCAGCGCCGCCCAGACCGTGTCGAGGAGTCCCGGCGCGGTCAGGCCGCCGCCGATGAACACGGCGTCCGGGGCCTGGAGCCCCGAGAGCGCGTCCGGCGCGGCGCCGACGACCACGTGCAGGCCGGGGACGCCGAGCGCCGCCGCGTTGCGCGCGATGCGCTCCGCCCGCTTCGGGACGCGCTCCACCGCCACCGCCCGGCACGAGGGGTGCGTACGCATCCACTCGATGCCGATGGAGCCGGAGCCGCCGCCGATGTCCCACAGCAGCTCCCCGGGGGCCGGGGCCAGCGCGGCCAGGGTCGCGGCGCGGACGTGCCGCTTGGTGAGCTGCCCGTCGTGCTCGTACGCGGTGTCCGGCAGGCCGGGGGTCGCGCCGATCCGCGGGCCCGCGTGCGCGGGGTCCCGGCGGCAGTCGACGGCCACCACGTTCAGGGGCTCGCGCGCCGGGTGCTCCCAGCCGTCCGCGACGCCCTCGTACGCGTCCTCGCGCTCGGAGCCGAGCTGTTCCAGCACCCGCATCCGGCTCGGGCCGAAGCCCCGTTCCCGCAGCAGCGCCGCGATCTCGCCGGGGGAGCCGGCGCCCGCGCTCAGCACCAGCACCCGCCGCCCCTCGTACAGCGCGGACGCGAGGCGGGCCACCGGGCGGCCGACGACCGTGACGACCTCGGTGTCCTCCACCGGCCAGCCCAGCCGGGCGCAGGCGTACGACACCGAGGAGGGGTGCGGATGGATCCGCAGGGCTTCGGGGCCCAGCTCCTGGGCGAGGGCGCGGCCGATGCCGTAGAACATCGGGTCGCCGCTGGCGAGCACCGCGATGCGGCGGCCGGCGTGCTCCGCCATCAGCTTCGGCACGGCCGGCCGCAGCGGGCTCGGCCATGCCACCCGCTCGCCGGGGCATTCGGCGGCGGGCAGCAGGTCCAGCTGGCGGGGGCCGCCGATCAGGACGTCGGCGGAGCCGAGCGCGGACCGCGCGGCGGCGGTGAGCCCGGTCCAGCCGTCGGCGCCGAGTCCGACGACCGTCACGGGCGAGGGGGTTGGTACGGAGCTCACTGCGCGGTACCTCGGGGAACGGGAGAAGGGGCGTGCGAGGGGTGAACCCGCAGCCTACTGGGGCGCAGGCGCCGCTCCAGAGCCAGGGTGACCAGGACCGAGGCCGTGGCGAGGGCGGTGATGGCGACCGCGGGCGAGGTGAACTGGGCGACGGCTCCGGCGAGCGCGGCGCACAGCCCCTGCAGGGTCAGCATCCCGGCCGAGTGCAGGCCCAGCGCCTGGCCCTGCGTCCCCTCGGGGAGCAGGGCGACGAGCCGCTCCTGCATGAGCAGCCCCGCCGAGTACCCGACGGAGGCCACGGTCACCGCGACCGCCGCCAGGACGGGCCCGGGCTCCAGGGCGAAGACCAGGTACGGCACCGCGAGCAGCAGCCGCAGCGGGGCCGCCAGCCGGGCCCGCAGCCGGGCGGGCAGCCAGCGCCCGACGAGGGTGTCCCCGACGAGCATCCCGGCGGCGGCGCAGCCGAAGAGCAGCCCGGCGCGGGCGGGGTCGTACGGGACGAACAGCGCCTCGCAGCCCACGATCAGGCCGTTGGGGACCCACAGGGCCAGGTACAGGGCGCGCCGGGACGGGTCGGAGAGCAGGGCGGCGTTCGTGCGCCAGGTCAGGCCCGGAGAGGGCCTGCCGACCGCGCGCGGCGGGCGCCGGAGCAGCCCGAGCCGCACGGTGAGCGCGGCGGCGAGCCCCAGCCCGGCGGCCGTCAGCAGTGCCCCGCGCGGGGAGAGCGCGGCGACGAGGAGGCCGCCGGCGGCGAAGCCGGCGATCTGCGTCGCGCCGCCGCAGACGGAGAGCAGCGAGCGGCCGAGCAGGTAGTCGGCGGGCGGCAGGATCTCGGTGAGCAGCCCGTACCGGACCCCGCCGGCCAGGGAGTCGGCGAGCCCCTGGCCGAGCAGCACCGCGAACACGGCCCACAGCGGCAGGCCGGGCGCGGCGAGCAGGGCGGTGCCGAGCGCCGCGAGGGCGGCGAGTCCGGCGAGGGCGGCGCGCGGGGGCAGCCGGTCGGCGGCGGAGAGCAGCAGGGTCGCGCCGAGTACCTGGGCGAGGGAGGGGCCGAACATGCCGAGCGCGGCCAGCAGCGGGCTGTTGGTGCGGTCGTAGACGAGGACGCCGAGGGCGAGGCCGCCGATGGTCGAGGCGCCGGTCCGCAGGGCCGCGGCAGCGAAGAACGGGGTGAACTCGGGGACGCGGGCGAGCGTGCGGTAGGTCCGGGGCATGCGGGGAGTCTCGGGGCGGGCCCGGCGGTCGCCTAGAGTTTCGCGCGGAGGCGAAACGTGGCGGCCTGTGGCCCGCGCCCGTCATGATCCCCCCGGCAGGCCCGGCAGGCCCGGCAGGCCCGGCAGGCCCGGCAGGCCCGGCAGGCCCGGCAGGCCCGGCAGGCCCGGCAGGCCCGGCAGGCCCGGCAGGCCCGGGGCGGGTGCGGGCGGTTCGGGACCCGCGGGTGCGGGACCGGCGCCGGGCCCGCGCTGTTCACGGGCGGGTACGCGAGCCGTTCACGGGCGGGTACGCGAGCCGGACGGTGCCGGTGTCCCGATGGGGCTGCGGGGCGGCGGGTCGGAGTCCCGAGGGGCGCCGGAGCCGGAGGGCGAGTGGGCGGCGGCGACCGGGCCGGCGGCCGTGGTGGGGCCGGAGGCGGCGCCGGGAGGGGTGGGGGCCGGTATGGGGTGGTGGCGGATCGACGCCGACGCGCTGGCCGGGAGCCGGTTCGTGGTGTCCGCGCTCGCCGAGACCACGGCCGCGCTCATGGCCCTGGAGCGGCGGACCGCCGCGCATCCGGGCGACCGGGCCTGGCTCGCCGACCGGCTGCCGCACTACCGGGCCCGCCTGGCGGCCGATCCGCTCGACGCCGCACTCGTACGGGCGGCCCTCGGCCGGGTGTGGAACGCGGGCTTCCTGACCCCGCCGCCCGACGGCCGCCCCTTCGCGGAGGAGCTGGCGGTGGTGCGGGCGACCCCGGACGCCGTGGTCCGTACGGATCTGCGTGCCGCGTCCGGGCTGCCCGGGTCCCTCGCCCGGGTCCGGGGGCTCGGGCCGCGCGCCGCCGAGGTGCTGGAGTGGGTGTGGACCGAGGCCGTGCTCCCGGACTGGGAGCGGCGGCGCCGGGTCGCCGAGGCCGACGTGCTGCTGCGCACGCGGGAGTTGAGCCTGGGCGGGTGGTCGGCGGCGCTGTCCGGGATGCGGCCGGGAATGGCCTGGCTCGGCGGGGGCCGCCTGCGGATCAACCTCCAGCAGCGGCCGCCGCGCGACCTGGCGGGCAGCGCCGGGCTGGTGTTCGTCCCCGTGACGCCGGGGCACGGATGGGTGTCGTGGGCCGGCCCGGGACGGCACGCCCTGGTGTACCCGTGCGCGGGGCAGCTGGCCCAGCCGGCCGCCGGCGCCCCGCAGGCGCTGGTCCGGCTGCTGGGGCCCGTACGGGCGCGGGTGCTGGTGCTGCTGGAGAGCCCGAAGTCCACAACGCAGCTGGTGGCGCTGACCGGGCTCAGCCTGGGGGCGGTGGGCGGGCAGCTGAAGGTGCTGCTCGGGGCCGGGCTGATCCTGCGCCGCCGTACCGGCCGCACCGTGCTGTACAGCCGGGTGGCGGCCGGAGACGTGCTGGTGTCGGCGGCGACCGGCCCCGAGTAGGGTGACCCAGGTTTACCGGAGGTAACCCACCAGTGTCGCGAAGGAGTAGCCATGCCCGGCTGGAACGCCACGCACATCCCGGATCAGAGCGGCCGCACCGCGGTCGTGACCGGCGCCAACAGCGGGATCGGCTACGCCGCCTCCCGTGAGCTCGCCCGGCGCGGGGCCGTCGTGGTGCTGGCCTGCCGGAGCGCCGCCCGGGGCCGCGCGGCCGTGATCCGGTTGCGGAACGAAGTCCCGGCCGCCGAGGTGGAGTTCGCCGAGCTGGATCTCGCGGACCTCTCCTCCGTACGGCAGTTCGCGAAGTGGTACGGGCAACGCCACGGGACCCTCGACCTGTTGGTCAACAACGCGGGCGTGATGGCGCTGCCCTACGGGCGGACCGTAGACGGCTTCGAGACGCAGTTCGGCGTCAACCACCTGGGGCACTTCGCCCTGACCGGCCTGCTCCTGCCGAGGATGCGCGCCGCCGAACCCGGCGCCCGGATCGTGAACGTCTCCAGCGGCTTCCACGCGCTCGGCGACATCGACCTCGCCGACCTCGGCAGCGAGCACGGCTACCGCCGCTGGGTGGCCTACGGCCGCTCCAAGACCGCGAACCTCCTCTTCACCCACGAGCTGTCCCGGCGCTTCACCGACGCCGGCGAGACGATCGTCGCGGCCTCCGCCCACCCCGGATACGCCTCCACCAACCTCCACGCCGGCGCGGCGAAGGAGGAGGGCCCCACCTTCAGCTCCCGTGTGGTGGCCATCGGCAACGCCGTCGTCGCCCAGCCCGCGGCCTCGGGCGCCCTCCCCACCCTCTACGCCGCCACCGCCCCCGGTGTCCGCCCGGACGACTTCATCGGCCCGCGCTTCGGCTGGCGGGGTGCACCAGTGCGTTCCTGGCGGGCGAAGTGGACCCTGGACGACACAACGGGCGAACGGCTCTGGGCCGCCTCCGAGAAGCTGACCGGCGTCTCGTACGCGTCCCTGCCGCGCTGACGCGCGGGGGCGAACTTCTGCCACCCGCAGGTCACTTCCGGCAGGGGAGCGGACCGGACGGCACCGGACGACGCGGACTCGACCGACAAGATCCGAAAGAGGCGGCCCGAACATGCCGTCCGGGCGGGTTGGTGACGCGGTCGGCGGAGGTGACCGGGGTCGCTTGCGTACCGGGCGGGCGCCCCGACGTGAGTCCGTCCGCCCCCGGGGCGCCTCAAGGCGCCCCGGGCGGGACCTGACCGGCGCGCCACGGTCCCCGGAGACTCGGCGGCATGGACGACGACGTTTCGGACAACCACCCAGACGCCCACGGTCACGCCGTGGTCCGCGAACGCGGCTCGGCTCCGTCCTGGTCGGGGCGGAGCGAGCGCCAGATCAGGTCGGGGAGCAGGCGCGTGACCTCGGCGAGGTCGATCTCGTAGGTGCTGGAGAGCCAGCGGCGCGCGACCTCGGTGACCGGTCCCATGACGAGGACCTCGATCACGGGCGCCGGAAGGGCGGCGATCTCGCCGCGCTCCACGCGCACGCGGAGCCAGTCCGTGATGGCCGCGAACTTCGCCGCCTTGGCCGCGCCGATCTCCTCGGCGTGGGCCACCAGGTAGCCGGAGTAGGCGGACGCGTGCAGGAACAGTGCGATGTCCCGGTTCTCGCGGGTGAAGCGCAGGTAGGAAGCGACCCAGGTTCGGATGCCGGTGCGGGCGGTCCGGCAGCGGGTCAGCGAGGCGACCATGTCGTCGCACAACTGGTCCATGCACCGGATGTAGAGGGCGGCGGCGAGGCCGTCGAAGCTCCCGAAGTGGTGGTAGAGGCTGCCGAGACTGACTCCGCTCGCCGCGACGATGGCGTTCACCGTGAACCCCTGCTGGCCGGACTCCGCGTAGACCCTCAGTGCGGTGGTCAGCAGCAGATCGACGGTGGCTTCACCGCGTTGTTGCTTAGGAGACATGGCGGAGAGCCTAGCAACCCATTCAACTAGAGGAAGATTCTAGAAACAGGCTCTGTTTCTTGGCTTGGCGATGGGTGTAAGGCCGCTGATCGGGGCGGAGTTGACGGACACCGTCCGGACCGGTCGTCAGAGGCCGCCCAGGCCGGGAGGCGGCATTCCCCTTCCGTCGCTTCGAGGGGGGCCGCCTCTGTGCGGCGGACGTGCTGCCGGCCCTGGCCGTTTCGTACCGGGCCAGGACCAGCAGTTCTCGAGGTCGCCCTCGTCGCTCCGCCCTCAGCAGGCCGGCACCGAGGACTGGTTGGTCACGAACGACGAGTGCACGTAGGCCCAGACCGGGGCGGATCCTCCGGAGTAGTTGACGTAGGCCCTGAACCACCGGTTGCTGGAGTAGTTCCCGGTCGCCCATCCCGCGTCCTTGTAGCAGGAGACCCAGGACGCCTGCCCGTTCGGGTTGCGCCAGCCATCCGACGTCACCCAGCCGATGAAGGACCACGACTCCGCGTAGGGCGCTGAGCGGGCTGCGGATCCGGCCTGGACGGTCATCGTCGGATAGCCGGCCGCGTGCGCGGCCGGTGCGATCGTGAGCATGGCGCCGGTCATCAGGAAGAAGGCGGCGGCGGCTAGGCTCATGCGCTTCAGCAGAACTGTCATGCCTCACCCTTTCGGTCTGGCAGCGGGCTTGAGCCGCGTGCCGGAAACCTCACCGTAGGGAGGCTGTGGCGCTGCTATGGCGATGGCTTCTGATCAGAGCGGCAGCGGGTAGGCGGAGACGATGCCCTCTCCGTAGGGCTCCACGATCACGCGGATCGCCAGCCCTTGGTGGTGTCCGTCGACGCGGAAACGGGCCGGGATGGCCCACTCCACGTCCGGGAGGCGATGCCACGGGTTGAACAGCGTCCCGGGCTTGCCGCTGTAGTCGTCGTCCCCGCGGCTCCACCGTGAAGAGGGGTCGGCGGCCACCGCCTGAGCGGCCCCGAAGATCTTCTCGTCGGCCCAGTTCTCGGGGAACAGGCTTTTTCCGAGCTGCCTGGCCGCAGCTCTGTCGGAATGAAGCTCCGCGATGTGATCCATGCGGAAAGGCGAGAGGTAGCTGCCCGCTTTCCGTAGTTCAGCGCTGATCTCGAGCCCGTCCTCCCCTGACACCGCGATGTCCTCCCAGCCTCCGTACCTCCCGGGCAGAGCCTCTCTGCCGCCCTGTTCGTGGCCGTAGACGTTCCTGGGGCGGTACGGCTCCGGCTCGGTCGTCATCGGGTCTCCTGGAAGGCGGTAAAGGGGGCGGGGGAGGACTATAGGGTGACGCAATGGAGGCGGGCGGCGGCAGTGGGCATCCGCAGGACCCGGAGTCGGAGCGGGTCGCTGAGGCCGGAAAGCGCTTACGCGCCCTGCTGGCCGGGCGTCGCGCGTACCGGGCTCGCTGGCTGGCCCATACACAGCGCCGGCGAGGGGATGACGTCAGCTACTCCGGGATCGCCCAGGTCGTCGCCCTGTACCTGTGGGAAAGCGGTCTGCGCGCCGACACCGACCAAGCCTTGCCCAGGAAGCTGCGTGACCGCGTGCGGCAGGCGTTGCTCGGGCGGCAGCTCACTCACGAGACGATCGCCTGGATCGCCGAATCCTTCGAATTCACGTCCGAGGACGTCGCGGAGGTCTGGGATGCCTTCTCGGGCCACAGCGCTGTCGACCTGGGCGGGAACGGTGTGTCATTCACCTTGCGCGGCGCGCCGGTTGCGCTTGTCCGACCGCAGGGTCACCGCACGACGGCCCTGTTCTCGCGCTACTACGTGTCGGCCGACCGTGCCTTGCGGCGCATAGAGACCAGTCACGTCCTCGCCGCTGTCAACGACGGCCTCGAAGGCTTTGCCTACAGTCCCCGCGACACGGTGATCGGCGTCGAATCGGTGGTCGGCGGGACCTTCATCGGATTCCGCCCCAGCAGTCCGGGCTACGTCGGGGCGGAATTCCGGCTGGACCGGCGCCTCTCGGCGGGTGAGCACTCGTCATTGCAGTACACGACGCTCCACCGGCCGGCATCCGACCCTTGCGTCCACGTCCGCAGGGCGGCGCGCAAACGCATCGACAATGTCGACATGCGGGTGGTGTTCGAAGCAGCCCGGCCCAGAACCGCATGGTGGTGCGTGTGGGACGCCTACAGCGGGTCCGAGCCGGTCCGTGCGATCGGCATCGATGTCTCACCCGAAGGGGAACTGCACCAGTTCTTCCCCTACCTGGAGCAGACGGTCGTCGGCTTTCAATGGCGTTGGTGACACTGCGGCACCCTGACGGCCGCCTGGTAGGACGCGGCGGTCTTGTCGTAGCGAGTCGCGATGCCCCGTTCCTGCCCGAGTCCTGGCACGGCCCGGATACGGCCGACCTCCGCAGCGCTCGAAGCAGGCGACCGCCTGCCGGATCCCACAGGACGGGCACCACCAGCCGAAAGGGCGGCTCGCGCTGGACGTGCTCGACGCACTCGCCGGGGTCGGGCTGCGGCCCGCCGCGCTGAGATCGCGCTTCGTGCTGCTGCGGGTCCGTCTCGCCGGGCGACGCCCGAAACCCGCTGCCGACGGAACGATCCCGCTGACCTGGCTGATCGCACAGTGGCCCGCCCGAAGGAGAAGCGGAGCCGGTGAAGTGCCGGCTCCCGAACCTGCCCGCCGGCATCCCGGCGAAGGACCTCATCAGGCTCGCGAAGTCCCGCCGGCGGATCGGACACGACTACCGCGAACTGAGAACGGCCCTGGGCCCGGACCATTTCGAGGACCGCTCCTTCGCCACCTGGACCGGCACCTGCCCCACCTGCCGACCACCGGCCCCCTGGCAGCCCTACGACACCATCCCCTGACAAAGCACCACCAACTAGGCCTTGGCGGAGCGTTCGTACAGGGCGCGGGCGTCGTCGCCGAAGCGGATGCTGTACGAGGTCTCCTCGTCGCCGCCCCCGTCCCGTCCGCCGATCACCCCGACCAGGGTGCGGCCGTCGGTCAGGACGGGGCCGCCGCTCGTGCCGTTGGGGACGTCCGCGCAGTCCAGGCGCAGCTGCGTCGGACCGGCCGCGACGGCGGTGGTCCGGCAGTCGACCGGCGCCTCGGAGTCGTTCGGGTATCCCACGAGCCGGGTGGGCGCGGGCAGTTCGGTCCCGAACCCGATCGTCTCGGCGCCCGTGATGTCCTCCAGCCGCTGCTCCGGATAGCCCGGCCGGCGCAGGTGGACGAAGGCGAGGTCGTGGTCGGGGTCCTGGTCCTCGGCCCAGCGCGGATCCACGTCGATCCGGGTGGGTACCCAGACCCCGTACGGTGCCGCGCCGTCCCGGTAGCCCGGCGCGAAGGCCAGGTTCGTCCGGAAGCCGCCGCCGTACACGCAGTGGGCGGCGGTGGCGATCAGGTCGCCGCCGGGGGAGTGGACCACGACCGCCGAGCAGTGGTGGTCGGGGTCGGTGTCGTCGCCGGGGGAGAACAGTGCCCCGATCGAGGGCGAGGCGGGTACGGGCCGGGCTTCCAGGGGGGCGGAGGGCTGCCAGCCGCCGGACCGCCACCGCTCCGGTGCGGCGCCGGCGGAGGTCTTGGCGTCCGGCCCGGGTTCCGGGCTGCCCTGGGTGACCGACTCCAGGACGGCGAAGGCCGTCCGGTCGGCGCGCTCCGGGTCCTGCTGGTAGGAGCCCTCCGCCGGGTTGCCGTCCGCGCGGTGGGCCGCGATGCCGCGCAGCTCCCACACGTACCAGCCGCCCGCGAGGACCAGCGTGACGAGGACGGCGGCGAGCGCGGTGGCGCGCAGGCCCCGCCCGCGGAACTCGTTCGACATGTGTGGCACTCCCGCGCGTTCACCCGTCCGATTCTTTTCCGCACCGTTCGATGGGGGTACGGCCGCGCCGGTTCCGGGGGAGCGGCGTGTCCGTCGTCACAGCCGCCCGGCGCGTCCCCTTCCGTCCCCGTCCCGTCCCCGTCCCCGGGCCAAGACCCTCGCGCACTCCCTCGGCCTGCCGCTCTACGGCGTCCACCACCTCGCCGGCCACGTCGCCGCCGACCCCCTGGAGCACGGTCCGCTGCCCGAGCCCTGCATGGTGCTGATCGTCTCCGGCGGCCACATTTCGGTGCTGCTCGTACGCGATCTCGTGCGCGAGCCGATCCTGTACCTCGGGGACACCCTGGACGACGCCGCCGGGGAGTGCTTCGACAAGGTCGCCCGGGTGCTCGGCCTGCCCTACCCCGGCGGCCCGGCCATCGACCGCGCCGCCCGCGGCGGCGATCCCCAGGCCGTCTCCTTCCCCCGCCCGCTGGGCGGAGGGGTACCGGCTGCGCGGCGAGGAGCCGCCGGTCGCCGACGGCGCGGCCTCGATCCAGGATGCGGTGGCCGACGTCCTCACCCGCAAGGCGGTCGCGGCCTGCACGGCCCACGGGGTCAGGACCCTCGTGGTGGTCGGCGGCGTCGCAGCCAACTCCCGGGTCCGGGACCTCCAACGGGGCGATGATCGCCGCCATCGGCGACCTCCTGGTACGGGCGGGCGCCGAACCCGGACCGCTGGAGATGACCAACGATCCCTCCGCCCCCTTGGAGTACGCCGCGCTGACCCCGGTCGCGAGCCCGCCCGGCAGGCCGGCCCGCCCGGGGGGCCGCTGAGCGGCGCACGGTCCGTTTCCGGTCGCTGCCGCCTTCGTTGACCAGCCGGGTGTGATCCCCCGGCCCCGGCCCCGGCTACGGTGCCCGTGCCCGTGCCCGTGGCCGCGACTGCGACTGCGACCGCGACTGCGGCTACGGGTTCCCGCCCGCCCGCCCCTCGATGCAAGGAGGCCCGTATGAGCAGGACCGAAGACGGAGTCAAGACCGTGCCGCTCACCAGGGAGGTCTACGACTACCTGGTCGCCCAGGCCGAACCGCCGACGCCCGTCCAGCGGGAGCTGGTGGAGCGCACCCGCGCCCTCGGCGGCCCGGCGCGGATGCAGGTCTCCCACGAACAGGCCGTGCTCCTCACGCTGCTGGCCCGGCTCACCGGGGCCCGGCGGATCGTGGAGGTCGGCACGTTCACGGGCTACTCGACGCTCGCGCTCGCCGCGGGCCTGTCACCCGGCGGCACCGTCATCGCCTGCGACGTCTCCGAGGAGTGGACGGCGATCGCCCGCGAGGCCTGGAAGGCCGCCGGGGTCGAGGACCGTATCGACCTGCGGATCGCCCCCGCCCTGGAGACCCTCGCCGCGCTCCCCGCCGAACCCGTCATCGACCTGGTCTTCCTGGACGCCGACAAGCCAGGCTACCGGGCCTACTGGGAGCAGCTCGTCCCTCGCGTGCGCCCCGGCGGGCTGCTCCTCGCCGACAACGTCCTGTACGGCGGGGAGGCCGCCCGCGCCGACGCCGAGGGCAACGCCCTGGCCATCCGGGAGTTCAACGCCCATGTGCGCGCCGACGACCGGGTGGAGTCCGTACTGCTGCCGATCGCCGACGGCCTGACCATGGCCCGCAAGCGCTGAACCCGCCGTTCCCGGTCCCCCGTTCCCCGCGCGGCGCTAAGGTGCCGGGCGGGGGACGATCGTACGAGGGGGGCGGACGGCGATGCGTTTTCTCTTTGTCCACGGCACGGGCGTGCGGCGCGAACGGCACGACACGCTGTTCACGCTGGTACGGGAGCGGCTGACGGCCCGCTTTCCCGGCGCGGCCGTCGACTCCTGCTACTGGGGCGACCGGTTCGGCGCCACCCTCGGCGCCGGAGGCCGCTCCGTACCCGGACTGCGCCCGCGCCCCGGAACCGGCCCGGACGTCCTGGCCGTCCCCGACGCCCCGTACCCGGGTGCTCCGGGCCCCGGTGCTCAGGGCGCCGACCTCCCGCACCCCGACCTCCCGCACCCCGGGATCCTCCACCCCGACCTCCTGACCGACCCGGTGGACGCCGAGACCGCCGAGTGGGCGCTGCTCGTCGCGGACCCGCTGTGTGAGCTGCGCGTCCTCGCCGAGACGGGCTGGGAGACCGGGCTCGGCTGGGACACCGAGCCGGGCGACGGGGACGACGGCTTCGCGATGCCCGGCGTACAGGCCGCCGGTGCCCGGGTGCTCGCCCTGCTGGACGGGTTACCGGCCCGCCCGGGCGACGGGGACGAGCTCGGGCTCCTGCTCCGCGACACCGGACTGACCGACGGCTACCCCGCCGCCCTGGAGACCACCGCCCGCTCCGCCGAGGCCCGCCGGGCCGGGGAACGGGCCGCGGAGGAACCGCAGGCCCGCGAACTGGCCACCGCCCTCGCCCGCGCCGTCACCGCCGCGGCCCTCGCCGCCGCCGGAGCCGAGGCCTACTGCACCGGCGCCGAACGCGACCGCGTGGTCGAGCTGCTCACCAACCGCCTCGGCGGCGACGCCCGGGTGCCCGGCGCCCGCGCCGCCGCCGTCCTCGGCCGGCTCGCGCTGCGCGTCACCACTCAGCCGCTGCTCAACGCCTGGCGCGGCTCCCTCACCGTCGGCGCCACCCCGGCGCTCGGCGACGTCCTGCGCTACCAGGCCCGCGGCCGCGACCTGCGCGCGTTCCTGCACGCCGAGATCGCCGCCGTGCCCGGACCGGTCGTCCTCATCGGGCACAGCCTGGGCGGGATCGCCCTCGTCGACCTCCTCGCCCTCGCCGCCGCCCGCGGCGAACCCGTCCCCGGTGCCGAACTGCTCGTCACCGTCGGCTCGCAGGCCCCGTTCCTGCACGAACTCGGCGCACTGACCGCGCTGGCCCCCGGCGCGAAGCTCCCGTACGGCTTCCCCCGCTGGCTCAACGTCTACGACCGCCAGGACGTCCTCTCCTACCTGGCCGGACCCGTCTTCCCCGGCGACACCCGCGTCACCGACCACGAGATCACCAGCCGGCAGCCCTTCCCCGCCTGCCACAGCGCCTACTGGAAGCAGAACTCCCTCTACGAGCGCATCGAACAGGCGGTGGCCGAGGCGGAGATCGGGTGAGCCGGTCCGAACCCGTGCGGCCCGCCCGGTTCCCCCCGGCCCTCGGCCCGCAGCGCACCTTCGCGCTCGTCGCGGGCGTCGAGCGCTACGAGATCAGCCACCGGTGGAACCTGCGCGGCCCGGCCCGCGACGCCCTGCGGTTCGCCCGCTGGCTCACAGGCCCCGGCCAGGTGCCGCCCGGCAACGTCCGGCTGCTGCTGTCCTCGCTCGACGACCCGGACGACCTGGACTGGTCGGACTCCCCGGCCATGGCCGCGCTGAAGGCCGCCCACCGCCCGGCGACCGAGGACAACGCGAAGTCGGCGCTCCTGGACGAACTCCCGCAGTGCGACGGCGACTTGCTCTGGATCTTCTGGGCCGGCCACGGCTACCTCGGACCGCGTCACGAGCTGATCCTGCCCTGCGCCGACGCCCGCCCCGGCCAGATCCGCCACCTCAACCTCGACTCGGCGCTGCGCTGGTGGCACACCGATATGGTCAAGCACCGGCGTTTCCCGCTCCAGGCCGCGCTCGTCGACTCCTGCCGGGTCGACGCGCCCCGCGACACCCGGTGGAACTTCGGCACCACCGACTACGGCGGCGGCAACTCCGTCCCCGGCCGCAGGCAGTTCCGGCTGTACGCCTCCCGCGAGGGCGAGGCCGCCCAGAACGACGCCGAGCGCGGCGCCGGCCGCTTCACCGAGGCCCTCCTGGGCGAGCTCGGACAGCGCACCGTCCAGGAGGGCGTCACCGGGCTGGCCGGCGCCGCCCGCTCGATCCACCGCACCTTCCAGGACCTGCGCGAGCGCGGCGAGGGCTGGCAGCTGCCGCAGTTCATCGTCGACCGGGACTGGGAGGCCTGCTCCTTCCTCGACTTCCCCGACTTCTCCGGTTCCCCCGGCTTCTCCGGCTTGGGGGAAACCGGAGCGTCCGCCCCGTCCGCCGCGTCCCGGGCGCCCCGCCTCGACCAGCAGGCCTGGGACGGGCTCGGTGAACTCTTCGAGGGCCGCGACCTGCCGCGCAGCGCCCACGACGCGTACGCCTGGGCGTTCACGGCGGCCGGCTGCGCGCCCCCCGTGCACGCCGGTTTGCCGGCGGAGAGCCTGCTGGAGGTGGTCCAGGACCTCGACGAACGCCAGGGCGGCCGCACCGGGATGCCCCTGGCCGTGCCCTTCGTACGCTTCCTCGCCGACCGGGCCGGCGCCGGCGACCCGGCGTGGGCGGTCCGGCTGCGGGAGTGGGTGCGCGCCACCCGGGAGCGGCTCGCCCTCCCCGCGCTGGCCCCGCCGCCGCCCCCGCCGCGCAGATCCGCCCTGCACGTCCGGCTGGAGGCCCCGCCGGGCGGCGGGGACGGGTACCTGGCCCGGATGTGGCTGCGGGGCGAACGGACCGAGCACATCTGGGAGTCGGAGGACGCCCCGGTCGGGCTGGACGCCGTACGGGAGGAACTCGTACGCCGCCTCGTCCTGATCGGCGGGGCACGCGCCGACGGGGCACGTACGGACGGGGCGCGCGCCGACGGTCCGCCGGGAGGCGGCGGCGAGGCCGCTGCGCCGCCTCCCGGCGCCCTGGACCGGATCGAGTTCCACGTCCCGTACGAGCTGCTGGACGCCGACTTCGACCAGTGGCCGGTCCCGCGCGGCCCGGCCGGCCGGCGCCGCGCGCTCGGCGTGCTCTACCAGGTTGTGGTGCGCTGCCCGCAGGAGCGCACCGACACCCGCGCCGAGTGGCACGCCAAGTGGCGCTGGCTGTACGGCCGTGGGGGCCGCCACCCCGACGCCGTACGCGTGGTGGAGGACACCGACGTCACCGACGCGCTCGGGATGGACCTCGGGGCGGGCCCGGCACCCGCCTGCGTCCTCGCGCACACCGCGGCCGCCCCGGACGCCGGGCTGCTCGAAGCCGTCCTCGAGGGCGGCGTCCCGGTCGCCGTGTGGCGGCGCGGCGGCGGCCTCCCCGCGCCCCCGCTGCTGGACCTGCTCGCACCGGCCGGCCCGGACGGCCGCCCGGACCCCGGCGCACTCGACGTCCTCGCGCTGCCCGCACGGGTGCGGGAGGTGCGCCGGGCAGCCGCCGGCGCGGCCGCGGGCTCCCCGCGCTCCCCCCAACCCGACGCGGGGGGAGACCGGTTGGTGCTCTTGTGGGACGATCCCGACGACATGCCGGGCCTCCGTTCCCTGGCCTGAACCGACGACCGACCGACGGCGGTACCGACGATGGAGGCAGAGGCAGTGGTGAAGGACTGGTGGCTGTACCACGGGACCGGAGCGGGCGCCGACCGGCGCAACCGCCTGGAGGCCGGATCCCCGCCGCCCTGGCGGGACTTCACCGGGATCCCCGACCCGGGGTACGCGCCCCCCGGCTGCGGGGGACCGGCCTGGGAACGGACCCGACGGCGCGGGGAGGGGTACGTACCCGACGAACCGGAGAAGGACGTGGTCAACACGGCCCTGCACCTGCGCAGGCCGCTGCTGATCACCGGGAAGCCCGGAGTGGGCAAGTCCACCCTCGCCTACAGCATCGCCTCGGACCTCGACCTGGGGCCCGTACTCCACTGGCCCATCACCAGCCGCACCGTGCTGCGCGACGGGCTGTACCTGTACGACGCCATCGGACGCCTCCAGGAAGCCGGCCTGGAGCAGCTCCGCACCCCCGGAGCGGCGGCCGGAGCACCGGCCGGAGCGGCGGCAGCGGCGGCAGCGCCGGCGGGAGCCGCGGCCGGAGCAGCCGCGGCGGGCCTCCCGGAGCCGACCGGTCGGCCGGCGGGGACCCCCGCCGGCGCCCCCTCGATCTCCCGCTACCTACGCCTCGGGCCGCTCGGCACCGCCCTGCTGCCGCAGGACCGCCCGCGGGTCCTGCTCGTCGACGAGATCGACAAGAGCGACATCGACCTGCCCGGCGACCTCCTCACCGTCTTCGAGGACGGCGGCTTCACCATCCCCGAACTCGCCCGCCTCGCCCAGGAGGACCCCACCGTCGCCATCGGCACCGACGACGACCCCGACGCCGCCGTACGGATCACCCAAGGCCGCGTCCAGTGCCGGTACTTCCCCATCGTCGTCCTCACCAGCAACGGCGAACGCGACTTCCCGCCCGCCTTCCTGCGCCGCTGCGTCCGCCTCCACCTGGAACCGCCGGGACCCGAGAAACTCGCCCGCATCGTGCGCCGCCGGCTCGGCGTCGACATCGAGGCGAACGAGGAGTACCGGGAACTGGTGCACAGCTTCATCGAGCGCGGCGAGGACGGGGACCTCGCCACCGACCAGCTCCTGAACGCCATCCAGCTCCGGCTCTGTGGCGCCTGGTCGGCCCCCGGCGACCGCGACCGCTTCCTCGCCACCGTGATGCAGCACCTGACCGGGCCCCCGGCGTGATCGAGAGGCTCCTCGCCGCCTTCGCCGACGGCGCCGGGGACAACGGCCCGAACCCCGGCGCCGGGGCCGAGGAGATCGCCGACATCCTCTGGCTCGCGGCCCGGATCGACGGCGGCGGCCCGCCGCCCGCCGCTCCCGCCGGCGGCACGCGGCGCGAACAACCCCCCTTCGGACAGCCGCCGTTGTCCGGGACCGGCCCGGAATCCGGCGGGCCCGCGCCCGGCGAGCCGGCCGTCCGGCTGTACCCCGCCGTCGCCCGAGCCGACCGGGGGAAACCGGCCGGCTCCGGCGGCGGACGGCGCGGATCGCCCCTGCGGCTGCCCCGCACCGCATCCCTCGACGACCCGCTCGCCCTGATGCGGTCCCTGCGCCCCGTCGGCCGGCGCTCCATCGGGGGACCCGGCGAGGAACTCGACGAACAGCTCACCGTCGAGCGCAGCATCGAGCGGATGGTGCCCAGCCCGGTGCTGCGGCCCGCCGAGAGCCGCTGGCTGGACCTGGCGCTGATCGTCGACACGCACCACTCGATGCTGCTCTGGGCCGACCTCGTGGACGAGCTCCGCCGGGTGCTCACCCGCAGCGGGGTCTTCCGCGACGTACGCACCTGGCACCTGACGGGCACCGGCTCCGGCGCCACCCCGATGGTCGCCCGCGTCCGGGGCGGGCCGCCCCGCAACCCCCTCGAACTCTCCGACCCGGCAGGCCGCCGGCTGATCCTCGTCCTCTCCGACACCGTCGCGGCCGGCTGGCGGCAGGCCCCGCTGCAGGGCGTGCTCCGGCACTGGAGCGCCCACAACGCCGTGGCCGTGCTGAACGTCCTGCCCGAACGGCTCTGGACGCGCGGCGCCGTCCAGCCCGTCCCGTTCGCCGTCCGCGCCGACCGGCCCGCGGCCGCCACCCGCTCCTGGCAGCGGGTGCCCGCCGTGCGCCGCGCCCGCGCCGGGCGGCGCGGCGGGGGCGCGGCCGCGGTCCCCGTGGTCCCGGTGGTCGGCCTGGCCCCGGGGAGCCTGGGCCGGCTGGTGCGGGTGGTCTCCGGGGACGGGCGCTGGCGGCGCGTGGCCTGCCTGCGCCTGGACGCGCCGCCGGGAACCACCGGGGCACAGCCGCCGCCCGGAGACCCGCCCACCGGCCTGGAGGCGGTGGAGAACTTCCGGGCGAGCGCCTCCCCGACCGCGCAGCGCCTCGCCGCCCACCTGGCCGCCGTACCGCTGACCCTGCCCGTGATGACCCTCGTACGGCGCTCCTTGCTGCGCGAGGCGCAGCACGGGCACCTGGCGGAGGTCGCCCTCGGCGGGCTGTTCGCTCCCTGGGGGAACGAACAGGACGCCGCCGAGGTGGAGTTCGAGTTCCTGCCCGGCGTACGGGAGGCCCTGCTCGGCGCGCAGCTGCGTGGGGACGTGGCCGCCGTACGGGAGCTGGTGCGCCGCCGGGTCTGGGAGTTCATGTCCCGCAACCGGGGGACCGGCCCGGACTTCTCCGCCACCCGGGTCACCACGGGGCGCGAGGGCCGCCGCGGGGTGGCGGAGGGAGCGCTGCCCTTCGCGGCGCAACCACCGCAGCCACCACAACCACCGCAGCCACCGCAGCCACCGCAGGCGACGCTGCCGGGGGCGGGAACACGGGAGCAGCCGCCCGGACCGGCACCGGAAGCCGGGCTCGGCGAGCGGCTCGTACGGGTCCGGTTCGAGCCGCTGCGGGGTGAGGCCCAGGAGGTCGGCACGCTGCTGACGCCCCGGCTGGTCCTGACGGTCGGGGACGCCCGGCTCGGGCCGGGCGCCGTCGGCTGGGTACGCGCCGGGGACCGGGAGGCGCTCTGTCACGCCGTGTGGTGCGACGAGGGCTCACCCCGGGTCTTCCTGCTGTTGGCCGACCGGGACCTGCTGGCCGCCGACCGGGACCTGTCCGACGCCGGGACCTGGCCGGGGCCGCCGACCTGGGAGGCTCCGCCGGACCGGTCGGCGGGGGCCGGCGGGCCCGGGGGCCGGGTCCGCGTCGACGGCTCCACCGACCAGGGGGACCCGGTCGCGCTGACCGGCGAGGCGGCCTTGCCGGACGGCGCCCGGAACGGGGAGCTCGTACGGCTCTCCGCCGAGCCGGAGAGCTGGACGCACTACCGCGGGGGCCCGGTCTCGCACGCCGGGCGCCTGCTCGGCGTGGTCCACGGGGTCTGGCCGGACCGCATGGTCTACCTGTCCGGCCACGCGCTGCTGGAGGACCCGGACTTCCGCGCCGTCCTCGACGCGCACTGCCGGACGCCCGCGCCCGCCGGGGAACCGGGGACCGCGCTGCACCTGGCGGTGAGCGTCGATGTCGAGGGGGACACGGCGGGCCGCGCGGCGGGCCCGCCGGTCGCCGCGGCACTGCGGGAGGTCCTGCGGCGCACCGGGACCGCCGGGCAGGTGATCGAGACCTCCGCCACGGACCTGCTGGTCGTCGTGGACGCGCCGGGCGCGCTGGGCAAGGCGGGCCGGGTGCTGGGGGAGCTGCCGTCGATGGTGCGCGAGGTTGACGAGGCCCACCGTTCGTGGAGGACGCTGCTCGCCGTGGCCGTGAGCGGCGGCGAGGCCGGCTTCGAGGAGGCGGGGTTCAGCGGGACGGCCGTGGCGGCGGCCGCCCGGCGGATGCGCGGCTCCCGGCCACCGGGGTACGGACCCTTCCTGGCCGTGTCCCCGCCCCTCCACGAGGAGCTCGACCGGCTCCTCGGGCCCACCGTGCCGCCCCGGCTCCCGGGGCCGGGAGACGGGCCGGAGGGCTGGCTGTGGACGGGCGACTGCGCCGAGCTCGGGCAGGCGATGACCGAGGCCGACGAGATCCGCGGCAGCGGCGGCGCGGACTGGCCCGTGTGCGGATTCCGCATCCCGGACGGGGACGGCCCGGACGGGGACCGCCCGGACGGCGGCCGGCGCGCGTGCGCCGGCATCCGGCTGCCCGGGGGCCCGGGCTGCCTGGCCCACGCTGCGGCGCCCGTACGGGAGTCCTACCTCCGGGGGCTGCGGCCCGGCGCGCCCGTGGACCTGCGGGGCACGCCCTTCGAGGGCGGCCTGCTGCGGCGGGTGCTGGACGCGCTGCGGGACCCGGGGACGGGACGCGTCACGCCGGGACCCTGCTCCTTCGATCACGCGCACTTCGAGGACGACTGGAGCACGGCGGGGGCCCGTTTCGCGGGCCGCGTCTCCTTCGCGCGCGCCGTGTTCGCGGGTGGCGCGCGGTTCGAGGACGCCGTCTTCGACGGTCCGGCCGTCTTCGACGGCGCCGTGTTCCGCGCCGGCGCCACCTTCGACCGGAGCCGGTTCGCGCGGCGCGCCGCGTTCCGCCGTACGGTCTTCGGCGGCCCGGCCGGCTTCGCGGACGCCGCGTTCCTGGACGAGGCCTCCTTCGCGCGGGCGGTGCTGGAGGCCTCGGCGGACCTGAACGGCCTGCGGGTGGCCGGCCGGGCCGACTTCTTCCGTACGGTCTTCCGCGGCCCGGCCGGCCTCGGCGGGGCCGTCTTCACCGGCCCGGCCGTGTTCTCGTACGCGGTGTGGGAGCGCGGACTCGCCTCTGCCGGGACGGTGTTCGGGCAGCCGGCGGCCTTCGACCACGCGGTGTTCCGCGGCCGGGTCCGCCTCGACGGCGTACGGTTCCCGCCGGGCACGGACGCGGCCCGCGACGTCACCGCCCTCCCGGGCACCTGGACGTCGGCCCGCCACCCGGACGGCACCTGGGACCTCCACCTGACGGAAGCGGAGACGGAGACGGAAGTGGAGACGGAGACGGAGACGGACGCGGAGGCCGAGACCCCGGAACCGGAGCGGCAGTGAGCGCCGGGGCGCCCGGTGAACCGGGCGTCAGCGCGGCCACGTGTAGCAGGACGAGCCCGAACGGGTGGAGTCGGCCCACCCGTTGCCCGTGTGGGTGTCGTCGTAGACGTCGATCGCCACCTCGGTGCTGCCGCCGGCGATCCAGCTGCCGTCGAGCGGGAGGTCGCCGTACGGGATCCACCTGCCCGTCGCCCCGGCGCACTGCTGCGTGGAGGCGACGGAGTCGACCACTCTGTCGCCCTGCCAGGCCACGATGTTGCACCTGCCGCACTCGCGGGCGGCGACGTAGAGCCGGACCGACGTCAGCGTGACCGACCGGTTGTGCCAGGTGATCCCACCGGTCGCCTCGGCCCCGACGGCGCCCGCCCCGTTGCCGTGGACGGACGCGGCGGCGAAGCTGCGCGGGGCCGCCCCGGCCGCCGGGATCGTCCCGAGGAGGCAGGCCGCGACCGCGCCCGCCGTGATGCCTGCCCGTAGTAGCCGTCTTACCGGCATGGTCTCTTTCTCGCCTCGCGGTACAACCCGTCGTCGCCGAAGGGAAGTTCCGTCCCCACCTACGCGCCCGAGCGCGAGGGCTCCAGGGGGCGCGGTGCCGGGTGGGGGGCCGCCGCCGCGAGGTCGGCTTCCAGGGCGTCCAGGGCGCGGCGGGCCGTCGCGATGCGCTCCCGGACACCCGCGTCCGCCGCGGCGGTGCCTTCCGGCGGCGCGGCGCGGTGGGCCTCCGCCTCCATCTCCCGGGCCTCGTCGAGGGAGTTGAGGACCACACCGATCAGGACGTTCACCAGGACGAAGGAGGCGAGCAGGGCGTAGGAGGCGTAGTAGATGATGCTGAACCGGGAGATCTGCAGGCCCGCGCGGACCGCGTCGGTGAGGCCGTCGAGCGTGGTGAGCAGGAACAGCGTGAGGGCGGCGCGGCCGACGGAGCCGAAGTGCCCGGGGTCCGCGCGGGCGAAGCAGACCCAGCCGACCATCGCGTACAGGTACAGCACCAGCGCCCCGACGAACAGGAAGCTGGCGGTGCCGGGCAGGCTGCGGCCGACGGCGACCAGCAGGATCCGCAGGTGGGGCAGGAAGCGGGCGGAGCGCAGGACGCGGGCGAGGCGCAGCAGCCGCAGCAGGGTGGTGTTCTCGCGGACGAGCGGGACGAAGGCGCAGCCCACGACCACCAGGTCGAAGAGGTTCCAGGGGTCGCGGAAGAATGCTTTCGGCCGGTCCGCGTGCGCGCCCAGGCGCAGCAGCATCTCCAGGGTGAACACGGTCAGGCAGGCGTCCTCGGCCGAGCGCAGCAGCTGCCGGTACTCCCCGGCGAGCCCGCTGTAGGTCTCCGCGCCCATCAGGGCCGCGTTCAGCAGGATCACGCAGAAGACGACGAGCCCGAAGGCCGGTGCCTCCGTGGCCACGCGGCACCGGGCCGCCAGCTTCATCCGGCCGCGTCCGGCCGGCTTCGGGTCTGCCATCTCGCTCCTCGTGCTCGTCGTCACCGCTGGTCGGCGCCCTGCGGGCCGCGCGGTCCGACGGTCTAACGCTCCACACCCGATCGGGTTTCACTCCGGAGCGCGCTCCGGAGCGCCGTCGCACGCGCCCGCGCGCCCGGGGCGAGGGGTGGGGTACTCGCCAAGTCCGCTGCGTGAACAGTCGGTTGATGCGCCGGGTGGGCCAGTCCGGTGGCACCTATGCTCCGTCCGTATGCATGTGTGGTCGTACGCCTGTGTGGCGGTACGTCCGCACTCCCGTGCGCCCGAACTCCTCGCGAACCGTAAGGGGACCGCCCTGTGAGCGTCCGTATCCAGCCCTCCTCCCAGGTCGACGAGACGGCCGAGCTGGGCGAGGGCACCACCGTCTGGGATCTGGCGCAGATACGGGAGGAGGCCCGGCTCGGACGCGGGTGCATCGTGGGACGCGGGGCGTACGTGGGGCCGGGCGTGCGGATCGGCGACCACGTGAAGCTCCAGAACTACGCGCTCGTGTACGAGCCCGCCGTGCTCGGCGACGGGGTCTTCATCGGCCCCGCGGCGGTGCTCACCAACGACTTCTACCCGCGCGCGGTCGAGCCCGACGGCCGTCTCAAGCGCGGCGACGACTGGGAGTCCGCCGGGGTCGTGGTCGCCGACGGAGCCTCGCTCGGCGCCCGTTCGGTGTGTGTGGCGGGGGTGCGCGTCGGGCGCTGGGCGCTGGTCGCGGCCGGCGCGGTGGTGTCCCGGGACGTACCGGACTTCGCGCTCGTCGCGGGGGTGCCGGCGCGGCGGATCGGCTGGGTGGGGAGGGCCGGCGTCCGCCTAGTGGAACAGGCGGACGAGCCGGGCGTATGGGTCTGTCCGCGCACCGGCGCCCTGCACGACGAGAAGGGCGGCGAGCTCGCTGAACGGGCCTGACGGAACGTCGATGATTTAGGCCATCGGCATTTCCTCAAAACCACAATCAACGAACATCCTTGGGCATACCTTGTCCCTGTACACGGGACCTGAGCAGGCAACAGCCGCTGCTCGGTGGGGGGTTGTACACGACGAGGGCATCGCGAGCAGCGGCGTGCCGGCGCGGATCTCCGTGCCTGCCGACGCCGCCGGTCGCGCCTGCCCCAGTCCGCGGGCATCGCTGGGGGGATCCAGACGGCAGCCGTCGGACGGCTCGTGCCATCGGTGGGACACCACCGCCCGGCACGGGCGCCGTCACGCGCAATCCCCTCCGCGGAACGACGACCGCCAGGTCCGTCCGAGGAGCGATCAGAGGGGGTAGGTGTGTTGGAGCGCAACGGCTCGGACATACGGGGAGCGCGCAGTACGCGGGGAGCCGGGGTGGGGAACCGGTGACCACCGCACGATTAGAAGCACTGGCCCGCGAGGACCTGCCGCTGCACGCGCTCGCCGAGCGGCTGCTCGCGCTGGCCGAGGCGGGGCTGCCGGAGATGTACCTGCCTGGAGCCGAGACCTTCGTGTTCACCCGGGCGGCCGCGGTCGCGCCCGACGGAACCCGCCGCCTGGAGCGGCGGGGGACCAGCACCCGGTACGCGGCCATCACCGCGCTGGGTGCCCGGTTCCTGCCCGAGGAACGCCAGCGCGCGCTGTTCGGCGGACGCAGTGCCGAGGAGTTCGCGGGACTGCTGGTGGAGCGGCTCCCGGGGGTGGAGAACCTCGGCGACGCGGCGCTCATCGCCTGGGCGGCCGCCGAAACCGGCCACGCCAAACTGTCCGACGCCCTCGCCCGGGTCGCCACCCTCGACGTCCCCGGACAGCCGCGGTACACGGTCGAGGCGGCCTGGGTGCTCTCCGCCCTCGCCGCCGCCCGCGACGCGGTCGACGTGGAGGACCGCCTCGCGGCCGCCCGGGACCGCCTGCTGGCGTCCCGGACCGCCGGCGGCCCGCTGTTCCCGCACGCCACCGGGCCGGGGCTGGTCCCCGGGTACCGCGCCCACGTGGCCTGCTTCGCCGACCAGACCTATCCGCTCCAGGCGCTGGCCCGGCTGCACGCGAGCGGCGACGACCTGGAGGCCCTCGGGGCGGCCGACGCCTGCGCCACCCGGATCTGTGACCTCCAGGGGGACGGCGGACAGTGGTGGTGGCACTACGACGCCCGCACCGGCGGCGTGGTCGAGGGCTACCCCGTCTACAGCGTGCACCAGCACGCGATGGCCCCGACCGCCCTGTTCGACCTGGCCGAGGCCGGCGGCACCGACTTCGGCGCCGCGATCCGCCGCGGGCTGCGGTGGATGACCGACGTACCCGAGACGACCGGGCCCGACGGCACCCGGCGGGAGCCGATGATCCGCGACAACCTCGGCGTCACCTGGCGCAAGGTCTACCGCGGCGATCCGCTGAAGGCCGTACGGGCCGCCCGCGGACTCACCACCCGGGTCGTGCCGCGGGCGCGCCTCGCACCGCTCGACCGGATCTTCCGCCCCGACGCGGTGGACCGCGAGTGCCGCCCGTACGAGTTCGGCTGGCTCCTCTTCGCCTGGCTCGGAGGACCACGGAGATGAACTCACGACACTCCCTCTTCGGGGTGACGCTCGACGCCCTGACCATGGACGAGACCGTGCGGCGCTGCCTGGACGCGGTGCGGCGCGGCGAACAGATCGAGATCGGCATGGTCAACGCCGCCAAGCTCGTCAACATGCGCCGCGACCCCCGTCTCGCCGCGGCGGTCGGCGGCTGCGACCTCGTCCTGGCCGACGGCCAGGCGGTGGTCTGGGCCGGCCGCGTCCTCGGCGTCCGGCTGCCCGAACGGGTCGCGGGCATCGACCTGTTCATGCGCCTGCTCGCCGCGGCCGAAACGGCGGACATACCCGTCTACCTGCTCGGCGCCCGGCAGGACGTCCTGGAGATGATGCTCCGGCAGATCTCCGACCGCTTCCCCGAACTGCGGGTGGCGGGCAGCCGCAACGGCTACTTCGAGGACTCCGACCAGGAGGTCATCGCCGACGCCATCGCCGCCAGCGGCGCCCGCCTGCTGTTCCTCGGCATGACCTCGCCGAAGAAGGAGATCTTCACCGCCGCCCACGGCAAGCGCACCGGCGCCCACGTGGTGCACGGCGTCGGCGGCTCCTTCGACATCCTCGCCGGCATCACCAAGCGGGCCCCCCTGGTCTGGCAGCGGATGGGGCTCGAATGGTTCTACCGCACCCTCCAGGAACCGCGCCGCCTCGGCAAGCGCTACCTCACCACCAACGCTGCCTTCCTCCTCATGACGGTCCGGGAACTCATCCACCGCACACCGTCTGCCCCTTCCGCGAACAGGAGTCACTGATGCGCGTCGTCGTCGTGGGACAGGGATACGTCGGACTGCCGCTGGCCATCCGGGCCGCCGAAGTCGGACACCAGGTGATCGGCTACGACGTGGACGCGCGGCGGGTCAAGAGCCTCGCCGCCGGCGAGTCGTACGTGGAGGACGTCTCCTCCGAACGGCTGAGCCGGGCACTGGAGCGCGGCAGCTACCGGGCGAGCGAACTCGCCCGGGACTGCGGCGGCTTCGACGTCGCCGTCGTCACCGTCCCCACCCCGTTACAGGAAGGCGCACCCGACCTTCGCTACATCGAGGAGTCGGCCCGCACCCTGGCCCGCTTCCTGCGCCCCGGCGCCACCGTCGTGCTGGAGTCCACCACCTACCCCGGGACCACCGAGGAACTGTTCGCGCCGATCCTGGAGGACGGCTCCGGGCTCACCGCCGGAGTCGACTTCCACCTCGGCTACAGCCCCGAGCGCATCGACCCCGGCAACACCGTGTGGGGCTTCCAGCAGACGCCGAAGGTCGTCTCCGGCGTCGACGCCGCCTCGCTGAAGGCCGTGGAGGCCTTCTACGCCGACCTCGTCGACACCACCGTGCCGGTGCGCTCGCCCAAGGAGGCCGAGCTCGCCAAACTGCTGGAGAACACCTTCCGGCACGTGAACATCGCCCTGGTCAACGAGATCGCGATGTTCGCCCGCCACCTCGACATCGACGTGTGGCAGGCCATCGAAGCGGCCTCCAGCAAGCCCTTCGGCTTCATGAAGTTCACCCCCGGCCCGGGGGTCGGCGGCCACTGCCTGCCCATCGACCCCTCGTACCTGTCCTGGCGGGTGCAGCGCGAACTCGGCCAGAACTTCCGCTTCGTCGAGCTCGCCAACGACATCAACAGCCACATGCCCGAGTACGTGACGCGCCGCGTCATCGACGCCCTCAACGCCAAGCGCCGCTCGGTCAACGGCTCCCGGATCCTGCTGCTCGGGCTGGCGTACAAGAAGAACACCGGCGACGCGCGGGAGTCGCCGGCCGTCCGCATCTCCCAACTGCTCCTCGACATGGGCGCCAAGGTTCGCGCGGCCGACCCGCACGTCGTGGAGAGCATCAAGGTCGACGCGCGCCTCGTCCGGGTCGAGCCGACCCGCAAGGAACTCGCCGCCGCCGACGTCGTGGTCCTGCTCACCGACCACGACTCCTTCGACTACCAGATGGTCACCGAGCACGCCTCGTTCGTCCTCGACTGCCGCAACCGGGTCTCCGGACCGACCGTGGAGGTGCTCTGAAGCCGTGACGAGGATCGTCTGCGTCGCCGGAGCGCGACCCAACTACATGAAGATCAAACCGGTGATGGACGCACTGGAGCGCCGCGGCGCCGAAGTGGTCCTCGTCCACACCGGCCAGCACTACGACGAGTCCATGAACGACGTCTTCTTCCGCGACCTCGGCATCCGCACCCCCGACCGGTACCTGGGCGCCGGGTCCGGAAGCCACGCCCAGCAGACCGGGCGGGTGATGGCGGCCTTCGAGCCGCTGCTCGACGAGCTGGCACCGGACGCGGTCGTGGTCGTCGGCGACATCAACTCCACCCTCGCCTGCGCCCTGGTGACCGCGAAGGCGGGCCCCCTGCTCGCCCACGTCGAGGCCGGGCTGCGCAGCCGCGACTGGAGCATGCCGGAGGAGGTCAACCGGGTCGCCACCGACCGGGTCAGCGACTGCCTGCTCGCCCCCTCGCCCGACGCGGCCGCGAACCTGCGGGCGGAGGGCTACCGCGAGGACCAGATCCACGTCGTGGGCAACGTCATGATCGACACCCTGCTCGCCAATCTGGACCGGGCCAGGGAGTCGGACGTACTGGACCGGTACGGGCTGACCCGGGGCGGATACGGACTGGTCACCCTGCACCGGCCCGCCAACGTGGACGATCCGCAGGCCCTGCGCGGCCTGCTCAAGGCCCTCGGTGAGATCGCCGGACGCTGCCCCCTGCTGCTGCCCGTACACCCGCGGGCCGCCGAACGGCTGGCCGAACTGGGCGTGCCCGGCGGCATCCGGCTCGTACCGCCCGCCGGATACCTCGACTTCATCGCCCTTCAGGACTCGGCCCGCCTCGTGCTCACCGACTCCGGGGGCATCCAGGAGGAGACCACCGCCCTGGGCGTGCCCTGTGTGACCCTGCGGGAGAACACCGAACGCCCCATCACCGTCTCCGAGGGGACCAACGTGCTCGCGGGCACGGACCCGGAGCGCATCACCGCCACCGCGAACCGGGTACTGGACGACCCGCCCGCACCCCGCTGCCCCGAGCTCTGGGACGGCCGCGCGAGCGACCGCATCGCGCGGGTCCTGCTGGACGGGCCGCCCGCGCACACCCGGCTCCGGCCCACCGACCTCGTCCCGCCCGCCGCGGGCCCCGGGGAGCACCGACCGTAACCACGGCGACAGCCGTGTCACCACCGCGATGAAAGAGCGGCCGCGCGTCGGGGACGACGACGCGGCCGCGAGGGGGAAGACCATGGATCTCGCGGAGATCTGGCGGGTCATGCGCAGGCGCTGGTACGTCCTGCTGCCCGGACTGCTGCTCTCGGCGGCGCTGACCGCCGGCGTGTACCTGCTGGTCCCGGTGGAGTACGTGTCACAGAGCACGGTGACCCTGCTGAACTCGAAGAAGGCCACGGTGGCCTTCGACGGCAACCCCTTCCTCAGCACCCAGGCGTCGCTCACCGGCATGGCCGACGGCCTGGCCCGCAACCTGAACTCCGACGACGCCGCCGCCGACCTCAAGGCGCTCGGCGTCACCGGACTGCACGAGGCGAAGATCGCCGACAACGCGCAGGGGCCGTTCCTGTGGCTGAGCGTCACCGGAACCGATCCGGCCGCCGTCCTGAAGTCGGACGAGCTGTTCACCGCCTACGCCGAGAAGCGGCTGCAGGAGTTCCAGACCCAGCAGTCGGTGACCCCCGAGGCCATGATCCGCATGACGACGATCGTGCCGCCGCAGAAAGCGGAGCCGCAGACCAAGACCCGGCTCCAGTACCTGATCATGGCGGGGGCGCTGGGCTTCGTCCTGAGCCTGGTGGCCACCTTCTTCGTCGAGGCCCGGCGGCGCGGGACGACAGGGCCCGGCCGGCACAGGCCCACCGCGCCCGAGGGGGCCGCGCCCGAGGGGGCCGCGCCCGTACCGGCCAAGGCGGCCCGGCCCGTACCGTCCGGCGCGGCCGCACCCGTGACGGCCGATGCCGCCGGGTCGCCGTGACCGGCCCGGGAACCGGCAAGGAAGCCGATACCCGAACCGGTGCCGGAGCCGGAGCCGACACCGACACCGGCACCGGCACCGGTACGGAGGCCGGCGCCCCGAAGGCCCCCCCACTGGGGCGGACGGTCGGCACGGCCGCACGGTGGAGCCTGGTCAACACCGTCGTCATGCGCCTCGGCAACTTCGTCACCGGCATCATCCTCGCCCGGTTCTTCCTCGGGCCCGAGGCGTGGGGCGTCTACGGGATCGCCCAGACCGTGCTGCTGGTCCTGCTCTCCGCCAACGAGCTCGGCGTGTCCCTCGCCATCGTGCGCTGGGAGGGCGATCCCCGCCGCTTCGCCCCCACCGTCCTCACCCTCAGCGCCGTCTCCAGCTGCCTGCTGTACGCGGCCCTGTTCGCGGCCGCGCCCGCCGTGGCCCGGGTCCTCGGCTCGCCGGAGGCCTCCGGCGTACTGCGCGTGATGTGCGTGTGCGTCGTCCTCGACGGGCTCTCCCAGGTCCCCGCGGGCTTCCTCACCCGGGAGTTCGCCCAGGGCCGGCGGATGGCCATCGACGGTCTCAACTTCGTCCTCAGCACCGCGGTGACCCTGCTGCTCGCGGTGCAGGGCTGGGGCGCCATGAGCTTCGCCTGGGGTTCCGTGGCCGGGAACGTGGCCGCGCTCGCCGGCTGCTGCCTGGCGGCCCCGGGCACCCTGAAGTTCGGCTGGGACCGGGAACAGGCGCGGGCGCTGCTCCGGTTCGGGCTCCCGCTCGCCGGGGCCAGCATGCTCGCGCTCGGCGTCGTCAACGTGGACACCATGGTGGTGGGCTCCACCCTGGACCAACTGGCCCTGGGCTTCTACGTCCTCGCGTTCAACATCTCCGGCTGGCCCGTGCGGATCATCTCTGAGGCGGCCCGCCGGGTCTCGTTCGCGGGATTCTCCCGGCTCGCCGATACACCGGGGGCGCTGGCCGCCGGGTTCGGCCGGGCCCTCGGGGTGGTGGTGACGGGCACCGTCCCGCTCTGCGTGCTGCTCGCCGCGCTCGCCGCGCCGATCGTCGAACTCGTCTACGGGGCGCGCTGGCTGCCCGCCGCCGCGGCGCTGCCCTGGCTGATGGGGCTCGGCCTGGTCCGCATCGTCTGCGAACTCGCCTACGACTGCCTGGTGGCCATCGGGCGGCGCCGCTCCCTCATCGCCGTCCAGGGGTTGTGGCTCCTGCTCCTGATCCCCGCCCTGGTGGTCGGCGCCGGGGCCGCCGGGATCGTGGGGGTGGCCCAGGGCCACGTCCTGGTCGCCGGCGCCGTGGTGGTGCCCGTGTTCCTGGTCGCGCTCCACCGCGGCGGCATCGGCGTGGGCACCGTCGCGCGGGCCTGCGCCTGGCCCTTCCTCGGCGGCGCGGTGATGGCCGCGGTGGTCCTCGGCCTGGAGCGGTACCTCGGTGACGGCGTGCTCGCGCTCCTCGCGACCGGGGCCGCCGGAACCCTCTGCTACGCCCTGTGCGTGCTGCCCAGCCACGCCTTCCTGCGCGGCCGGGGCCCGGCGTCGGGCACCCCGGAGCCGGGCACCCCGGAGCCGGGCACCCCGGAGCCGGGCGCACCGCCGCCGGGCACCCCGGATTCCGGAGCCGCCGGGTCGGATGCCGCCGGCGCCGCCGCCGCGGCGCGCGGGTAGGCGGCCGTGGCCGTGAGACACCGCCGTACGGTGCTGGGGGCGTGGCTGCTCGCCGCGGTGCTGCTGGCCGCGGGCCTGGCCCTGTTCCGCGCCGACCACACCGGTTCCGGGGAACCCGCGGCCGTGCCGTGCCCGGACAGCGCCCTGGACTGCCCCGGAGGAACCGCCGGAACGCCCCGGCCCCCCGCGAGCCCCTCCGCCGACGCGTCCGCGAGCCCCTCCGCTTCCGGCACGGCGAGCCCGGCACCCACGCCCGGCGCCCCCTCCGCCACGCCCTCGAAGGGGCCGGGGGGAACACCCCCCGCGACCACCGCCTGCTCCTCGCCCGGCGCCTGCGGATTCCCCGACGCGCGGACCACCGGACCCCGTATCCCGCTGGAGCGGCACGACACGGGCAACATGTCCGTCAAGACCGACGGCACGGTCATCAGGGGCTGGGACATCCGCGGTTCGCTCGACGTCTACGCGAACGACGTCACCGTCATCGACAGCCGGATCACCTCCGCCAACTGGTGGGGGATCAACCTGCGCCCCGGCTTCAGCGGACTGAAGGTGCTGCACACCACCATCACCGCGGTACCGGGCAAGGGCCCCGACAACGGAGGGGTGAACTACGCGGTCTCGAACATGGGCGTCAGCTCCGTCGAGGTCGGCTGGTGCGACATCTCCGTGTTCGGCAACGCCCTGTCCATGGGGCAGGGCGACCTGCACGACAACTACGTCCACGACATCGTCGCGTTCCGCAACCTGGGCGGCGAGTGGCAGCACACCGACGCCGTGATCAGCGGCGGCGGCAACAAGGGCCGGCTGACCGTCCGCCACAACACCCTGCTGAACCCCGTCCCCGTCGACCGGGGCGCCACCGCGGCCGTCGGCCTGTTCGCCGACACCGGGGTCGTCTCCTCCGTCGTCGTCGACCGCAACTGGCTGGCCGGGGGAGCGTACGCCCTCTACGGCGGCGGCCCCGGCGCGACCGGCATCCAGGTCACGGACAACGTCTTCTCCACCCAGTACCACCCGGCCGCCGGCGCGTACGGGGCGGTGACCGCCTGGAACGCGGGCGGCGCCGGGAACCTGTGGCGGGGCAACCGCATGTCCGACGGCAGACCCGTCGTCCCCGAGCCCGCCCCCTGAGCCCGCCCCCGGGCATCCCAGCCCGCCCCCGGGTCCCCGGCCCGACCCGCCCCGGCCCGCCCCCGAACCGAGAGGTCACGATGCGCCGCATCGCCCGCGCCGCCTGGGAACCGCTCAAGCGGGCCTTCGGCTGGCTGGTGCTCTTCGAGGCCCGGAACAAGGTCCTGCTCGCGCCCTCCGCCCTGCGGCTGCGCCGCTTCGAGGACGCCGAGACCACCCGGCTCGCCGCCTCCCTGGGCCGGCCCCCGACCGCCTTGGTCGCCACCGTGATCGCCACGCACCGGCGCCCCGAGGCCCTGCGCGCGGCCGTCCGCTCGGCGCTCGCCCAGACGGTGGCCGACCAGGTGGTCATCGTCGTCGACGACGGCGCCGGACTGGCCGGACTCCCGGACGATCCAAGGCTGTTCGCGGTGTCCCTGGCCCGCAACACGGCCACGGCCGGAGTCGTGCGCAACGTGGGGATCCGGCTGACCGGATCGCGGTACGTGGCGTTCCTGGACGACGACAACCTGTGGGAGCCCGACCACCTTGAACAGGCGCTCGCCGTCCTGGAACCGTCCGGCGGCCCCGACGCCGTGTACACCGCGCTGCGCAGGGTGCTGCCCGACGGCTCCGAACGGGATGTCCTGTCCGTGCCGTTCGACCGTCGCCGGGCCGCCCACGAGGCCTTCCTCGACACCAATGCCTTCGTGGCGCGCCGCAACCGGTCCCTGTACTTCAGCCGGCTGCGGCGCACCCCCGAGGTGCTGCCCCGCGAGGACTGGGAGCTGATCCGCCGCTACAGCCGCCGGTACGAGGTGCGCCACCTGCCCCGCCCCACCGTGCGCTACCTCGTCAACCCGGAGAGCTTCTACACGGCCTGGGACGGCCCGCCGCCCGCCGGGTGACCCGTCCCCGGCGGCCGGCCGCCCCGCCCGTCAGGGCCCGGGGGTGGCCCGCAGCGCGGACCGGCCGGCCAGTGCCCGGGCGGCCGCCAGGCTCGCGGGCCGGCCGAGCAGCGCCCGCGAGGTCTCCCGCAGCAGTACGGCCGCGCGGAACGCGGCGGTCGCCACGGCCCCGTGCCTGCGCCCGTACAGCCGTACGCGGTTCAGGGTCAGCAGGGTCCACAGGCGCGGCGAGACCTGGGAGTCCCCGCCGAGGTGGGTCGCGGAGGCCGCGGGCTCCAGCCGGGTGGCGAAGCCGCGGTCGCCGGCCCGCAGGCAGAACTCGGTCTCCTCCGAGTAGAGGAAGAAGGACTCGTCCCAGACCCCGCAGGCGTCCAGGCAGTCCCGGGAGAGCGCCATCAGCGCGCCCGTCGCCCAGTCCGCGACCGTCGCCCGCTCGTACGCGGACGGGTCGGTGACCAGCTCGCTCCAGAGCGGGAAGCGCCCGGCCCGGCGGTTGCCCAGCACCGCCTCGCCGAGCGCCCGCGTGACGCGCGACTCGCGCCGCAGCGAGTACACGGGTGCGCGGCCGCCCTCCTCGTACAGCAGCGGGACGCTGATTCCGACCCGGCCGCCGCCGTCCAGCGGGACGTCGAGGGCGTCCACGAGCAGCTTGGCGCAGCCCTGCCGCATCCGGATGTCGGGATTGCACACCAGGGCGGCCCCGAAGCCGCCCTCCCACGCGGCGGCCGCCCCGAGGGCGGCGTTCACCCCGGCCGCGTAGCCGGCGTTCCGGCCGGTCTGGACGATCGTCGTGTCCGGGGCCAGGGAGCGGACCAGCTCCACCGTGCCGTCGGCCGAGTCGTTGTCGGCGACGACGAGGCGCCAGTCCACCCCGGCCATGCCCTCCGGCAGGGACGCGAGGAACTCCGGCAGCACCTCGGCGCTGTTCCAGGTGACGACGAGGACAGCTACGGGGCCGCCGCGACCCGGGAGGGGGCCTGAGGACCCGGGGTGCGGGGACCGGGGACGAGGGGAGCCGGGCTGGCGGGAGGGCATGGGGACTCCACGGTTCGGGGCTTCGGCGCCGCGCGCCGGATGAAGCCGAGGTAGCTGCCTCCGGCGGCGATCGTCAGGAAGAACATCCCGGCGAACATCGGGAAGCTGAGGGCGTCGAAGGTGGCGGCGCTGACCAGGGAGACGAGGGCCGAGGCGAAGAACGCCTGCCCCAGCTCACGGTCCGACTCGCCGCGGGCCAGCCGGCGGATGGCGCCGCCCTGGTGGATGCCGGTGAGGAAGAGCGCCAGGAGCGCGACCAGCCCCAGGAAGCCCATCTCGGCCAGCGTCAGCATGTACTGGTTGTCGGTGAAGAAGTACAGCTCGGGCAGGAAGGTGCCGAAGCCCTGGCCGAACAGAGGGCGTTCGCCGAGGTACGGGACGATCGCGCCGTACTTGACGGTACGGGCCTGGGTGCTGCTGTCGGAGTTCGACAGGAAGGACCCGAACAACGTGGTGATGGTGCCGATCAGACCGGGGACGATGACCTTGAAGCAGGCCACCGAGCCCAGCAGCAGTCCGATCGCGGCCCACCGCCGCTCCGGCTTCCAGCGCACCACCATCACCAGGACCACGATGAGCACCCCGATGATGGATGTCCGCGACACCGTCAGCGGCAGGGCGCCGCCCATCAGGACCACCGGCGCCCAGCGGCGCCGGCCGCTCAGGTGGCGGCGTACCGGATCGAAGGCCTGCTGCACGGCGAACGGCAGCAGCAGGGCGAGCATCCCGCCGAACTCCAGGGGCTGCGCCGTCGTGGAGCGCGGCCGGGTGAAGGAGCCGCGGTCCAGTGTGGTGATCTGGGCGACGCTCGACTGGAGTCCGGGGATGCTGATGCGGTCGGCGATGTTCGTCGCCGTGAAGAAGTCGTAGTAGCCGATGGCGGCGACCACCGCCCCCATCACCACGGCCCGGCGCAGCAGCACGTCCAGCCGCTCCCGGGACTGGATCCCGGCGGAGACCAGCACCACCAGCGAGACCCAGACCAGCAGTCCGATCAGGCCGCGGTCGGCCGCGAGGACCTCCTTGTGCGAGCTGCCCCGGGACGCGTTCGCCAGGTACGAGGACAGCACCGCGACCGCCAGCAGGCACATCACGACCCGGGGCAGCCGGGTGCCCGGTGCCGGCCGGATCCGCCCGGTGATCCAGGTCGCCAGGTACCAGAACAGGCACAGGAGCGCGAACACGTTGGCCGGGGTCCCCACACCGCCCATGCCCGGCAGGGTCAGGTTCGAGGGGATGAAGAAGGCCAGCGCCAGGTAGCCGGTCAGCAGCGCGGTGGCGTCCAGCGGCCGGCCCCGCGGCCGTCTGCGGGGCCGCCGCGCCGGCGCCGAGGCCTGGGCGGTCCCGCGCGCGGCCTGGGCGGCCCCGGTCGCGTCCGGGGCGGTTCCGCGCCTGCGGCGCCGGGCGGCCAGCAGGCTCTCCGTGACGAAGGACAGCACGAACCCGGCGGTGGTGCCCAGGATGACCACGCCCAGCACCTGCTGGTAGCGGCTCTTGAGCTGCGGGACCGGGGTCTGCGGCAGCACCACGGGGGCGGTCTGCACGAAGTACGCGGGCTGGACCTCCGCGGCCGCCTGGAGGGCGTTGAGCTGCTCCCCGGCGAAGGCCGTGAGCGTGCTCGTCTCCTCCAGCACCTTCGCCCGGTCGAACCCGGTGACGGTGAGCGTCAGCATCGGCCCCGAGGTGTTCGCGGCGAACCCGACCGTGTACGGGTCCGTGACGCCGAGGCCCTGGAGGGCGCGGGCCGCGTCCGTCCCCGACAGCGTCCTGATCAGCACGTCCGCCGTCACCACCAGCGAACCGCCCGCGTTCGAGATGGGGTTGCCGAAGGCGGGGGCCAGTTCGGCCACCGCGGTGGAGTCCAGCAGCGCCACGGAACTCTGCGACTGGTAGGCCACCGGCACCGACCGGTACAGGTGCAGGCCCGCGAGGAGGCTCAGGACCGTCAGGGGCACCATCACGTACCAGCGACGGCGCAGGACCGCACCTATCTCGCCGATGGTCATGAACGCCCTTTCGGTATAAGGGATTTGATGGCGATGTGCCCCCCGGACTGCGAGGATCGACCGCGATGGAAGGAATCCCCTTGTCGCCTGGTGAGTTGGTCCGTGCGCTGCGTCGGCGCTGGTACGTCCTGGTCCTGGCGGTGGCGCTGGCCGCCGTCGGAGCGCAGCAGGTGCTCCGCCCCTCCCCGACGTACCTGAGCTCGGCGATCGTCGTCCTCAAACCACCGGTGACCGGGAGCCAGCCGAACCAGCTCGCCAACCTCCAGCCGCCGCTCGCCGCCGTCTCCTACGCGGCCGTACAGCAGCTGGAATCGGCTGCCGGAACAGCCGAGTTGAGCGCCGCCGGGGTCGACGGCACGTACCGGCTGATCCCGCGCAACAGCGGCACCAGCGTCACGCCCCGCTACCTGATCCCCTCGCTCCAGGTCCAGGCCGAGCAGGCCGATCCCATGGCGGCGGACGAGACCGTGCGCGCCATCATCGAGGTGTACACGAAGCACCTCACGGACGCGCAGACCCAGCAGGGGATACCGGACTCGGCGCGGATGAGCGTCACCGTCCTCGTACCGCCCACGGCCGTCGCCCAGAACGGAACGAAGAGCCGCGGGCTCGCCGGGACGGCGCTGCTCGCCGCGGTCGCCGGCGTGGTGGCGGCCCTGTGGACCGACCAGCTCCTGACGCGCCGCGGCCGGCGCCGCGGCGCCGACGCCGGCCCGGACCGGCCGGCCGAGGACCGGGTCCCGGCCGCCGCGGCGTCCCGCTGAAGCGGCGGGACGCCCGACCGTCCGGACGGGACGGGTGAATCGGTGGTGCTGGTGGTCCATCAGATCCCTCGGCGCTTCCAGGACTTCCACCACAGCCACTCGCGCCCCCGGTCGGCGACGGCCGAGAGCACCAGCGGCTGGAGGTACGGCATGACGCGCGCCCCGACGCGCCGCCGCCGGCGCAGCGCCCGGTACTCGGCGAGCGAGGCGTAGCCGGGCAGGCACTCGGCGGCGAACGACTCCAGCTCCTCGACCGGCACCACACCCGTGCGGCCCCGGTCGTACGCGCGGTAGGCGCGGCGCAGCGCGTACCGGGCGAGCCGGGTGCGGGCCGCGAGCGAGAGCCGGCCGGCCTCCGGGAGCAGCCCGGCGCACTTGACGAGCACCGAGTCGAAGGCGACGAGGCGCTGGCGCAGGTCGTCGAGCTGGCCGCCGAAGTCCGTGGTGGACATGTTGTCGCCGTGGACGCGGTAGAACGCCTGGTCGGCGCCCCGGACGTAGCCGACGTCGGCGTGGGCCGCGAGCCGCATCCACATCTCGATGTCCCCGGCGTGCGGGAGGTCCGGATCGTAGCCGCCGACCTTGCGCTGGAGGCTGGTCCGGACGACCACCTCGGGCGAGGTGATGCACCCGGTGCCCTCCCGGAAGCGCCGCTCCAGCCACCACTTGCCGGGGTAGACCACCGAACCGGTGCTCCGGGTGCGGGCCGCGGGCAGCGGGCCGCCGTGCTGGAACCGCAGCGGCCTGCCGTAGCAGAAGCCGGCCTCCGGATGCGCGTCGAGCAGGGCCGCGGCCCGGACCAGGGCCCCGGGGACGAGCCGGTCGTCCGCCGAGAGCAGGGCGACGTAGTCCCCGTCGGCCCACTCCAGCAGCCCTTCGTTGTACGTCGCGATGTGGCCCCGGTTCTGTTCGTGGACCCGTACCTCGATCCGCGGGTCCGCGGCCGCCAGGGCGCGGGCGACGTCCGCGGAGCCGTCGGGGGACGCGTCGTCGATGATCAGCACCCGGACGTCGACGCCCTCCTGTTCGTCCAGGACGCTCCTGACGCAGTCGGCCAGGAAGTGGCCGTACTTGTAGCAGGGGATCACCACGCTGACGGTGCTCACTGGCCGGACACCTCCGTCGAGCCGTCCGACTGGACCCCGGCGGGCGGCGTGGTGGTGAACACCGGGCCGACCCAGTAGTTCACCGAGCCGAAGGTGTTCGTCGGGAAGGCCGTGGCCGCCCCGTACTTGTAGAGGCCGTTGGCGCCGCCGCTCCCGTCGGCCGGTGCCACCAGCGGGTAGGAGCGGTGCGCGGCGCCGAAGTAGCCGCCGTCCACCGAGTACCTGCCGTTCGGGGCGTGGTAGGAGGCCACGTACGTGGTGCCCGCGGTGGTCGGGACCGGTGTGGTGAAGTGGAGCTGCTGCCAGCCCGACAGGGTCTCGCTGCCGAACGTGCCGGTGGCCAGGAGGGTGCCGGTGGCGGACCACAGGCTGCCGGTGTGGACGCCGGTGTTGCCGGGACCCTTGTAGAAGGTGACGCCGGTGACGTAGCCGCTCACCGCGGACTGGAAGCGGGTCCCCAGCTCCACCGAGTTGGTGTCGTCGCCCACGTTGGCCGTGCTCGGCGCGGCGGTGGGCCCCCACAGGGTGCACGGGCAGGTCACCGCGGGCGGACTCGCGCTGGTGGTGAAGTTCCACGTCAGCGGCGCCGCCATGGCGTTGCCCCACAAGTCGGAGGCCTTGACGGACGCCGTGTAGGTCGAGTTCAGGCCCAGTTCGCCGGACGGGGTGAAGGTCGCGCTGTTCGCGGCGCTGAGCACCTTGGTGCCCGGGACGGTGGCGCCGCCCGCGTCCTTCAGGGTGAATACCAGCGTGTCCGCGTCGATGCCCTCGCTGAAGGTGGCCTTCACGGCCGTCGTGATCGGGGTGCCGGTCGCCGAGGACTGCGGCGTGGTCGAGGTCACCGTCGGCGGGGTGGTGCTCGCGGTGGCCGTGTCCAGGACCGCGTCCACCCAGTAGTTGCTGCCCGCCGATGCCGTGGACGGGAACCCGCCCGTGCCGCTGTAGCGGTAGACGCCGTTGCCGCCGTCGGTACCGGAGCGCAGCGCGGTCAGCGGGGCCAGCCCCGCGTCGCCGGCCGCGAAGGTGGTGTCGAAGGAGTAGCCGCCGTTCGGGGCGAAGTAGGACGCGATGTAGGTGGTGTTCGCCTTGACCGGGACCGGCGAGGAGAAGTTCAGCTGCTGCCAGCCGGACGCCGTCTCGTTGGTGAAGGTGCCGGTGGCCAGGCGCTGGCCGGACCTGCTCCACAGGCTGCCCGTGTGGGTGCCGGTGTTGGCCGGGGACTTGTAGAAGCGGACCCCGGTGATCGAGCCGGGCGCCGACGAGCGGATCTTCACTCCGAGCTCGACCGCGCTGCCGTCACCCGCGTTGACCGTGCCGGGTACGGCCGCGGCCGGCCAGACGGTGCAGGGGCACTGTTGGGGCCCCACGGTCAGCGGCACGGTGGTCGTGGTGCCCGTGTTGACGCTGTCGTCCACCGCGCGCACCTTGATCTGCGCGGGTCCGGGCACGGTCGGGGTCCACTTGTAGCTCCAGGACCCGATGCCCGTGGTGGCCTTCCAGGTGGTGCCGCCGTCGGTGGAGACCTCCACGCGGGCCACCACGCCGCCGCCGCTGTCGCCGGCGGTGCCGGTGACGGTCACGGGCCGCAGCGCGGGCACGGTGGCGTTCGCCGCCGGGCTCGTCACCGTGATGACCGGGCCCGTGGTGTCGGTGGAGGCGGTCGCGGCGACCAGGTCGCTCTGCAGGGACTTGGGCTGGACGCCCATGTCGGCGAACACGTTCACCGTGGCCTGCTGCATGCGCTTGTCGGCGGTGACCACCGCGTCGTCCGGATTGCCGGTCGGCATGTTCGTCAGGCCCCAGGACCACTGCACCGTGCCCGACCCGAACACCAGCGCGCGGGAGGCCGGGTCGCGGAAGGCGACCAGGCTGTGCGTCGCGGTGCCGTTGCCGTACGTGTTGCCGTAGTCCAGCAGGAGCTTGCCGTCGTTGATGTCCACCGTGGTCGACGACATCTGGATCTGGCCCGGCGGCCGGTGCCCGTCCTCCACGTCGCTGTCCCACTCGTAGCCGAGCGTGCCGGCCGGGAACGTGGCGGTCTGGGTGGGGGTGAGGTTCGCGACGGTCGTGCCCCGCCACAGCCGCATCTTCGCGAAGGTGCCCGGCACGGTGATCGCGTCACTGCGGTAGCCGTTCACGCTGAACAGCGAGCCCGTCAGCTGGTTCTGCGGCTGGAACGGCCGCCCGTTGGTGGCACTGGCCGGGTCCATGAACGTACCCGTCCAGATGCCGCTCGGGTCGGGGATGCCGTTCGGCTGGGGGAAGGACAGCTTGGTCTCCTTGTAGCAGACCAGCGTCCGGTTGGCGGCGTTGGCGCCGTCGATGCTCGGCGCCAGGCGGGTCTTCCAGAACACCTCGTTCCCGGCGAAGTACGTCTGGTGCTGCCCGGCACGGCGCGCGTTCAGCGCGTTCGTGAACTGGTCCTGCGTCCAGTACTCGTCGTGCCCGGAGGACATGAACACCTTGTGGTTGCCCAGCTGCGCCGCGCCGCGGGTCGACATGTCGATGCCGGACATGTAGCTGACGTCGTAGCCGTTGCGCTCCAGCCAGGCGATCATCTGGAACTCGGACCCGTAGATCCCGTTCTCCCCGCCGATGTCCATCGGCCGGTTGTAACTGACCTCGTACGCCCGCCCGTCCGGGGCGGGCCCGCCGCCGTCGTACAGGTCCTGGCCGCCGTAGTTGTTGTACGCCTGCCAGGTCTGGTCGGCGGTCTGCACCAGGATGTCGGAGTGGCTCGCGTCGTCGCGGACCACGAACGGATAGGGCATCACCCCGTTGCCGTCCGCCTGGTCGAGGTTGGCCACGTACAGACCGGACACGGCGTCGGCCGGCACGCTCCACGTCGCGGTCACCGGCCAGTTGCCGCAGTCGACCAGGCCCGTCGACGGCTTGGTGGTGCAGCTGCGCGGGCTGCCGCCCGGCGCGAAGTTCGCCGGGTACGTCTGGGCCGCCTGCGCCGGGGTCGACAGCATGCGCGCCCCGTCGCCCCCGTAGTGGCCCAGCCGGTAGACCGAGACCTTGTACGCGGTCGGCGACTGGACCTTGAACTGAACGGTTTCGCCCGCCTGGACGCTCATCTGGGCGCTGAAGCCCTTGATGTCGCCGTAGGCGCTGGGCGCGAACCAGTCGGACATCGGCGTGCCCGGTTTGGAGTTCTCGCACACGATCGCGTTCGAGCCCGGACCGCAGGGGTCGGCCGCGCCGGCCACCGCGGACGGAGGTAAGACCGTGGCCATCAGGGTCGCGACCACGGTGAAGAAGCCGTACCGGAGCAGCCTTGTCCGTCTGTTCATCTGTACCTCTGTACCTTTTGGTTGCGTCAGCGCAGGGCGTTGGTGAGCGCGTCCACGACCCGCTGCTGTTGAGCGGCGGTGATCTGCGGGAAGAGCGGCAGGGAGAGCATCCGGTCCGCGGCCCGCTCGGCGTGCGGGAAGTCGCCCCGGACGTGGCCGAGGTGCCGGAAGGCCGGGGTGAGGTGGACGGGCGCCGGATAGTGCACGCCGGCGCCGATCCCCTCCGCGTTGAGCTTGCCGACGACGGCGTCGCGGTCCGCGCCGCCGACCCGTACGACGTACAGGTGCCACACGTGGACGTTGCCGTCCGCCGTGACCGGCAGGGTCACCCGCCCGGCGGCCGCCAAGCCGCCCAGCAGCGCGTCGTACCGGGCGGCGGCGGCCCGGCGGGCCGCGTTGCCGTCGGCGAGGCGGGCCAGCTTCGCCCGCAGGACCACGGCCTGGAGGCCGTCGAGCCGGCTGTTGAAACCGGGTACGTCGTGGCGGTACTTGGCGACCCCGCCGTGGTTGGCCAGCGCCCGCACCAGGTTCGCAGCCTCCGCGTCGTCGGTCACCACCGCGCCCGCGTCGCCGTACGCGCCCAGGTTCTTGCCCGGGTAGAAGCTCGTCGCCGCGATCGTGCCGCTGCCGGCGGAGCGGCCGTCGCGGGTCGCGCCCTGGCTCTGCGCGGCGTCCTCGACGACCCTGACGTGCTTCGGCAGCCCCGCCGTGAGTGCCGCGGTGTCGGCGCACTGCCCGTACAGGTGCACGGGGACCACGGCGCGCGTGGCCGGCCCGACCGCGTCGAGCGCGGCCGCGGGATCCAGCAGCAGGGTGTCGGGCAGGCAGTCGGCCAGCACCGGCCGGGCACCGATGCGGGCGACGGCGCCCGCCGTCGCGATGAAGGTGTTCGCGGGCAGCACCACCTCGTCGCCCACGCCCACGCCGACGGCGCGCAGGGCCAGTTCGAGGGCGTCGGTGCCGTTGGCGACACCCACGCAGTGCCCGACCCCGGCGAACTCGGCGTACTCGCGCTCGAACGCCCGGACCTCCTCACCCCCGATGAAGGCGGTTCCGGCCAGCACGCGGTCGAAGCCGGCCCGTACGTCCTCGGCGACCTCGGCGTGCGCCGCCTTCAGGTCGACGAGCGGTATCTGGTTCATGTGACTGGACTCCCCATCCGTGTCTCCGGCCGCCGGCCGGTCTCCTCCCCGTCGGCCCGCAGCTCGTCGAGCGCCGGACCACCCGCCCCGCGCAGCCGGCGGGCGGGGCTCCCGGCCCACACCTCGCCGGGCGGCACGTCGGCCAGGACCGTGCTTCCCATCCCGGTCAGCGACCAGGCGCCGACCGTCGTGTACTCGCGGACCAGCGCGCCCGCTCCCACGTACGCCCCGCGCCCCACCCGCACCCCGCCGCCGAGGCGGACCCCCGAGGCCAGCGTGGCGAAGTCCCCGACCGCGTCGTCGTGGGTGAGGACCACCTGCGGCATCACCGCCACGTGCGACCCGACCCGTACGCCGGCGGTCAGCACGCTGTGCGCGAGCAGCACCGAGCCCACCCCGAGCATCGAGGACCGCGACACGACCGCCGTGGGGTGGACCACCGTCGCGTACCGGTTCACGGGCAGCCCCAGCCGGCGCACCAGGCGCGCCCGCACCGCGTAGTCGCGCGGACTGCCGACGCAGACCACCACCCGGGCCGACCACAGCTCGTGCACCCGGTCGCAGCCGCCGAGCACCGGCACCCCGTCCACCTCCGCGCCCTCGAGCGCCGGATCGTCGTCGAGGTGCCCGAGGAGCCGCCAGCGCGGGGCGGACCCGTACGCCAGGTCGGCGGCGGCCACGTCCCGTACGGCCTGCGCGGTCTCCCGCGCGAACCCGCCCGCGCCGACGATCAGCAGGTCCTCGGTGACCTGGTGCCCGCTCACCGGGCCGCCTGCTCGCGGAGCACCGCCACCACCCGGTCCTGCTGGGCCCGCGTCATCGTGTGGAACAGCGGCAGGATCAGCGAGCCGAGGCTGATCCGCTCGGTCACCGGCAGCGGCGCCGCGCCGTGCCCGGAGTACGCCGGCTCCAGGTGCGAGGCCATGATCCCGCGCCGGGCCGAGATCCCCGCCTCGGACAGCACGGCCAGCAGCTCGTCCCGGCCGACCGGGAAGTCCTGTGCCAGCAGCACCCAGTACGACTGGAAGTTGCCCTCCCCGTGCGCCGGGTCCCGGACCGGACGCAGGCCCGGTACGTCCCGCAGCAGCTCCGCGTACCGGGCGGCCAGCTCCCGCCGCCGGGCCACGATCGCGTCGAGCCTTCCGAGCTGGACCAGGCCGACCGCGGCCTGGATGTCGGTCATCCGGTAGTTGTAGCCGACTTCCAGGTAGCTCTCGGCGATCGGCTTGCCGCTCGCGTGCCGCTGCGCGGCGGACACGTTCATGCCGTGCTCGCGCAGCCTGCGCAGCCGCTCCGCCCACCGGGCGTCGTCCGTGGTCACCATGCCGCCCTCGCCGGTGGTGATCACCTTGCGGGGGTGGAAGGACCAGGCCGCGAGCAGCGCGCCGTGGCCGACGGACTTGCCGCCGACGGTCGCGCCGATGCCGCAGGCGGCGTCCTCCACCAGGGGAACCCCCCAGTCGGCGCACGCCGCGCGCAGCGCGTGCACGTCGGCGGGCACACCGCCCTGGTGGACGGCGAGCACCGCCCGGGTCCTGGGGGTGCGAACCGCGTCGACGGTGGCGGGCGTCAGGTTGCCGGTGGCCTCCTCGACGTCCGCGAAGACCGGCTCGGCCCCCACGTAGCGGACGGCGTTGGCGGTGGCGATGAACGACAGCGACGGGACGACCACCTCGTCGCCCGGACCGAGGTCCAGGGCGATCAGTGCCAGGTGCAGGGCGCTGGTGCACGAACTCACCGCGATGCCGTGCTCGGCGCCCACCCGCTCCGCGAAGGCCCGCTCGAAGGCGGCGACCCGGGGGCCCTGGGCGACCCAGCCGGAGAGCACCGCGTCGGCGGCGGCCCTCGCCTCCTCCTCGCCCAGCCACGGCACCATCACCGGGATACGGGCCGGGGCGGCGTCCGGGGTGGCCGGTGCCGCGTCCGGGGCGCTCATCGGTCCGCGCCGGCGGCGGTGGTGGAGTCCGCGGCCGTGCCGGCGGCGGTGTCGGCGGCCGTGTCGGCGGCACGCTCGGCCCGCCACCACTCCACCAGGTCCCGCAGCCCGCCGCGCAGGTCGATCTCCGCCGTGAAGCCGAGGCGATCCGTGGCCCGCGAGGTGTCGGCGAGCCGCCGGGTCACCCCGTTCACCGCGCGCGCGGGCCCGTGCTCCGGCACCAGACCGTCCGCGTCCATCGCCTCCAGCAGGCCGAGCGCGAGGTCGAGCAGGCTGGTCTCGGTCCCGCTCGCGACGTTGAACACCTCGTCGGTCAGGTCCGACTCCGCGGCCAGCAGGTTGGCCCGCGCGATGTCCCTGACGTGTACGAAGTCCATGGTCTGGGTGCCGTCGCCGAGGATCAGCGGTGGCTCGCCCGCGGCGATCCGCTCCATCCAGCGGATGAGCACCTCGGTGTACAGCCCGTGGATGTCCATCCGCGGCCCGTACACGTTGAAGTAGCGCAGCGCGACGTAGTCCAGCCCGTACATCGAGTGGAAGCTGCGCAGCACCCCCTCATTGAAGGCCTTCGCCGCGCCGTAGAAGGTGTCGTTGCCGTACGGGTGGTGGTGCTCGCCGGTCGGGAAGGTCTCGGCCAGGCCGTACACCGAGGCCGAGGACGAGGCGATCACCTTGCCGACGCCCGCCGCGGCGGCCGCCTCCAGCACGTTGAACGTGCCGTCCACCATGACCTCGTTCGCCAGCCGCGGCTCTTCGGCGCACTGGGTGATCCGGATCGCGGCGAGGTGGAACACCAGGTCGGCGCCCTCCGTCGCCTTGCGCACCGCGGCCACGTCGCGGATGTCGCCCTCGACGACGTCCACCACGCCGCTCGGCAGGGCGCGGGCCAGGTTGGCGGTCCGCCCCCGCACGAAGTTGTCGAGCACCACGATCTCGCGTGCCCCGTTGTCCACCAGGAGGTCCACCAGGTGCGAGCCGATGGTGCCCGCTCCGCCGGTGACCAGAATCCTCTTGCCTCGTACGCTGCTCAACGCCCTGCCCCTACTGAGTCGGTCATGGTGTTCCCTGTGGTGCCCGGCCGTCGCCGTGGCCGCGACGGTCACCGCCGAGGCCGGCGTGACGGCCGGGGCTGCGGCGGTGTCAAGGTCGGTGTGAAGGCCGGTGTGCTGATGGACGGACGGTCAGCGTCCGGTGCGCAGTCCGACGACCGCGCCGCGGAACTCCAGGCTCCGGGAGGCCGCTTCCAGGATGTCCAGCACCTGGAGGCCCGCCCGGCCGTCGGTCAGCGCCGGCCGGCCGTTCCTGATCGCGCCGGAGAACTCCTCGACCATGCTGCGCAGGGCCTCCTTCTCGCCGAGGGCCGGCGCCACCATGTCGCCGGACCGGTAGGAGACGAGCATGTCGCGGCGCTCGTCCGCCCCGATCTCCTGCGGGGCGGTCAGATCCACGCCCCGGTCGAACACCGCCACCCGCTGCGTGGGGTTGAGGTCGTCCCACACCAGGGTGCGCTTGGAACCGCCGACCATGGTGGTGCGCACCTTCGTCGGGGACAGCCAGTTGACGTGCACGTGGGCGATGGCCCCATTGTTGAGCTGGAGCGTCAGATAGGCCACGCAGGACTGTCCGGCCCCGATGGGATCGGCTCCGTGCGCGGCGACCGCGACCGGCCGGACGTGGTCCGGGAGGATGAAGTCGAGGACCGAGAGGTCGTGGGGGGCCAGGTCCCACAGGACGTCGACGTCCTTCTGGACCAGCCCCAGGTTGATCCGGACCGAGTCGAAGAACTGGATGTCGCCGAGTTCGCCGGAGCGGACCATCTCGCGGATCCGCCCCACCGCGGGGGTGTAGCAGTACGTGTGGTCGCACATCAGGGTGAGGCCGCGTTCCTCGGCCTCGTTCACCAGCCGCAGCCCGTCCTCGTACGTGGCGGCGAGGGGCTTCTCCACGAGGACGTGCTTGCCGGCGCGCAGGGCTGCCAGTGCCACGTCCAGGTGGGTGCCGGCCGGGGTGGCCACGGCGACGGCGTCGACGGCCGGGTCGGCGAGGACCGCCGCGTAGTCCGAGGTCGCCTGCACGGTGGAGTACCCGCCGAGCACCTTCCGGGCCCGGTCCTCGTCGAGGTCGCAGAGCCAGCGGAGCCGGAACTCCGGACTCGACTGGAAGTTGCGGACGAGGTTGGGCCCCCAGTACCCGGCGCCGACCACGGCGACGCCTAACGGCCCGGCGGGCTCCCGGCCGGCGGCGCCGGCGTCCTGCCCCGCGTCCTTGGCGGTGTCCTTCACAGCGTTCCCCTTCCCTCCGCGCACGCCGACCGGCGTGTCGCCCACTCATGGCCGGGACGCGTGCGAAGGAAGGAGGTGCCGTCGACGGCAGGCCGGACGCGTGCGCGACCGTGCGTGCCCGTTCAACGGTGATGGCCCCCCACAACCGATGCCCTGTGTGTTCCGCGTACTCGCGCCCCCCGGCCGTCCGGCACCCCGTGCCGATCCGCCCGTCGGCCGTGCCGCCTGTCCCCCCAAGCGACGCGCCCGTACCGTCCTGCATGTCCGTCCGTTCCGGATTGCTCCCGGCGTCGCCGAAGCACGCCGAATCCGGTCGGCTTCGCTCAATCTAGACCACCAGGCCTACGCCCGGGAGGAGTTGAGGGAAACGCTCGGTGCGGGTGTTCGGGCGTGCATACTTCCCGGGTGACCAGCATCGTGATCCCGGCCCACAACGAGGGCCGGGTCATCGGCCGGCTCCTCGACGCCCTCCTGACGGAAGCCCCCGCGGACCCGTCGGCGCGGGCCTCCGCGGCAGAGGAAACCGACATAGTCGTCGTCTGCAACGGCTGTACGGACGACACCGCCCGGGTGGCGGGCGCGCGCGGACCCCGCGTACGGGTCGTGGAGATCCCGACCCCTTCCAAACACACGGCACTTCGGGTCGGCGACGAGCACGCCCGGGGGTTCCCCCGGCTCTATGTGGACGCCGACGTCGTCGTCGGGGCCGCCGATGTACGGGAGTTGGCCGCCGCCCTCGCCGGAAGCCCGGACCTGCTCGCCGCCGCCCCCGGCCGGGAGGTACCGCTGACCGGCTGCGCCTGGCCGGTGCGCGCGTACTACCGGGTGTGGCAGCGGCTCCCGGCGGTCCGCGAGGGACTGTTCGGGCGGGGGGTCATCGCGGTGTCCGAGCCGGGGCACGCACGGATCGCGGCGCTGCCCCCGCTGATGGCCGACGACTTGGCCGCGTCCCTCGCCTTCGGGCCGGGGGAGCGGCGGGTGGTGGAGTCGGCCCGGGTCGTCGTCCATCCGCCGCGCACGTGGTCCGACCTCGTCAAGCGCCGTATCCGCGCGGCGACTTCGTCCGCCGAGGTGGAGCACTACCAGGCGTCGCGGCCGGCCGGCGGGCCGGGTGCCCCGGGTGTCCCGGATGGGCCGGGTGGGCCGGAGTCGCTGTCCGTGCCGTCCGCGCGCACCAGCACGGCCGACCTGCGTGCCCTGCTGAGGACCCAACCGCGGCTGCTGCCCGGAGTCGTGGTGTTCGTCGTGGCGGCACTCGCCGCCCGCAGGGGATCGCGCAAGGCCATCCGGAACCGAGACTTCTCCACCTGGCTGCGGGACGAGAGCAGCCGCCAGGGCTGAGGGGGCCGCGCCGTACGGCCGGGCCGCGGAGGCCGGCCACCGCTCGGCCACCGCTCGGACGGTCTCCGGCCGGTGTCCGGCCGAATGGCCTCGTACGCCCCTCTGTTGCCCTGTACAACCACTATGGTTCCACTCGCACGTTCGAGTGCGCGTGTCCGAGACCGTCGCCATCGGGAGCTCCAGAGCATGTACCTCGCGGACCGCTCCGCGCCCGTGCCCGTCGGCGCGAAGCCCGCGCCGGGACGGGGACCCGTCCGCGCCCGGGCCGTGGCCCCGGCCGTCCTCGCGCTGGGCACGGTCAGTCTGATCACCGACATCTCCTCCGAGATGGTCACGGCGGTCCTGCCCCTGTACCTGATCGCGGGACTGGGACTGAGCCCCCTCGGATTCGGCGCGCTCGACGGCGTCTACAACGGGGTCAGCGCCTTGGTGCAGCTGACCGGAGGGCACCTCGCGGACCGGGTCCGCAACCACAAGCTGATCGCCGGGATCGGGTACGGCCTGTCCGCCCTCTGCAAGCCGCTGCTGCTGCTCGCGCACAGCCTGGGGCCGGTGGCCGTGGTCCTCGCGCTGGAGCGCACCGGCAAGGGTTTGCGCACCGCGCCGCGCGACGCGCTGATATCCCTGTCCACGCCGGCGGAGTTACAGGGCCGCGCCTTCGGCGTCCACCGGGCCATGGACACCACCGGGGCGCTGCTGGGGCCCCTCGCCGCGTTCTTCATCCTGAACGCGGCGGTCGGCGGCTACGACGCCGTGTTCGGGGTGAGCGCCTGCGTGGCCGTACTGGGCGTGGTGGTGCTCGTGCTGTTCGTACCGTCCGGCGGCAGCGCCGCCGTGGGCGCGGCCGGCGCGGCCAGTGCCGGCGCGGCCCCGCCGCCCCCGCGCGGCGCCCCCGCCGGACGGGCCGTCGCCGCGCGACCGCCGACCCCGAAACCGCCCGCGGCGGACGCACAGCCCGGGACCCCCCCGATCGAGGCCCCCGCACCGGCCGGAGGCCCCGCACCGGCCGCAGGTCCCGTTCCCGCTTCGGTCCTGCCGGCCGGAGGCCCCGCCGAGGCGGGGAGCCCCGTACCGGCCGACTGCCCCGCTGCCGCCGGGGGCCTCGTACCGGCTGACGGCCCACCGGCCGCAGGCCCCGTACTGGCTCCGGGTCGGCCGGGCGGGGGCCCGGCCGTGGGACCGGCGAGTGGAGGCTTCGGGTCGCCTGCGGGCATGCCGGCCGCAGGCACCGTACCGGCCGCGGTTCCGGACGCGGGTGTGCCCGGGGGGCGGCCGCCCGCCGCGAACGTGCGCGAGGCGCTGGCCCTGCTGCGGCTGCCCCGGCTGCGTGCCCTGGCGCTCTGCGCCGCCCTGCTCGGCCTGACCACCGTCAGCGACGCCTTCGTCTACCTGCTGCTCCAGGACCGCGTCGGCATCGGCGAGCAGTGGTTCCCGCTGCTGCCGCTGGGCACCGCCGCCGTGTTCCTGCTGCTCGCCGTACCCGCCGGCGCCCTCGCCGACCGGATCGGGCGGCGCACCGTGTTCCTCACCGGACACGCCCTCCTGCTGGCCGGGTACGGACTGCTGCTGTGGGCGCCCGACTGGCCGGCCCTTCCGTACCTGGTGCTGGCGCTGCACGGCATGTTCTACGCCGCCACCGACGGCGTGCTGCCGGCCGCCGTCGGCGCCACCGTCCCCGCGCGCCTGCGAGCCACCGGCATGGCCCTGGTCGGCACCGGCCAGGCGCTGGCCCGGTTCGGCTGCTCGCTGGCCTTCGGCGGCGCGTGGACCCTGTGGGGGCCCGGCCCGGCGCTGGCCGCAGCCGCGGCCGGCCTGCTCTGCTGCGGGGCCGTCGCCGCCTGCGTACTGCGCCCCGGCGCCCCGGGTGGCACGGCTCCGGACGGCACCGCCCCGGACGGCGCGGCCCCGGGCCCCGGCGGCCCGCCCGCGGCCGGTGCCCGGGACGGTACGCCTCCCGGTGCGGGCGCCGCGCCTCCGGGGCCCGCCCGGGCACCCGTACCCGTACCCGTACCCGTACCCGAACCCGAACCCGTGCCCGTCCCGGACGACCGGGACCCCGGCGACCGGACCCGCCACGACCGCGCCCCCGCGGACCCGACCCGACGCCCGCGAGGAACCCGATGACCCTCTCCCGCCGCCTGCTCATGCTCGCCCTGGCGGTACTGCTCCTCGGCGGTGTCGCCGTCGCGCTGGTGCTGCGCGCCGCCGCCCGCGCCGATCAGCCCCGGGAGGGCGGCCCCACGATCGCCGCGGGTGAGGTCACGCTGACCCAGCGGGACCGGCTGGCCTTCCTCAACACCGCCCAGGGCCCGCACCGCGGAGCCCTCGCGTCGGTTCCGGCCGACGCCCCGCAGGCCGCTCGTACCGCCTCCGGGCTCACCTGCCAACGCTTCCACGCCGCCGCGGGCACCGGGGTCTGCCTCAGCTCCACCCCGGGCGCGCTCGCCCAGGAGAACCGGGCCGTCATCGTCGACGCCGAGCTGCGCACGCTGCGCGACTTCCCCCTCGCCGGCACCCCCAGCCGGGCCCGCGTGTCCCCGAGCGGCCGGTTCGCGGCCTGGACGGTGTTCGTCTCCGGCGAGTCGTACGGCGCCGCGTTCTTCTCCACCCGTACCTCGATCGTGGACACCCGTACCTGGGTCCTCGAACCCGACCTGGAGAAGTTCGCCATCTCCCTGGACGGCCGGCCCTACAGCGCCGCCGACGTCAACTTCTGGGGCGTGACCTTCGCCAAGGACGACGACACCTTTTACGCGACCCTCGGCACCGCCGGCCAGACCCACCTGGTCCGGGGCTCGGTGTCCCGGCGCGCGGTCACCACGCTCGCGCAGAACGTCGAATGCCCCTCGCTGTCCCCGGACGAGACCCGCGTCGCGTACAAGAAGCGCGTGACGCGCGGCGCCTCGCTGTGGCGCGAGCACGTCCTGGACCTGAGCACCCTGCGCGAGGTGCCGCTCGCGGAGAAGCGCAGTGTGGACGACCAGGCCGTCTGGCTCGACGACCGCACCCTCGCCTACGCCCTGCCCTCCGACGGCGCCGTCGACAGCACGGACCTGTGGACCGTCCCGGCCGACGGCAGTGGCGCCCCGCGCCTCCTGGCCCCCGGCGCCGCCTCCCCGGCGCGCCTGCGCTGACCCGGGTCCGCCTCCGGCGGCACCGGAGGAGGGCGGCGGCGCCCGCCGAGGGACGGCGCCCGCCGAGGAGCGGCGGCTCCGCAATCCGGCACGCCCGCTTCGTGACAATCCGCACATTCATTCCCAAAGCTATTCCCTGGAGGGGACAATTACTTTCGGAATTGTCGTATATGGGCCGTTTCTAAGGCCTGCGCCATCCGTCGACCGGCCGTCGACCGGCCGGCGCCACAGGGAGTGACATGGGACGCGCGGGCAGCTGGACCGGTAACTGGCGGATCGCCCTGCCGGTGGCAGGCGGAGCCGTCGTACTCGGACTGGGCGGCCTCTACGTCACCGGCCTCGTGGCCGGCGGCGACGTCGACCCGGGCACGCGGGTCCTGGGCGTGGACATCGGCGGCATGGACCGGGCGGAAGCCCGGCGGGCCCTGGAGCGGGAGCTCGGGCCGGCCGCCGCCGCGCCTGTCGCGATGACGATAGGCGACCGCACCGAGGAGGCCGATCCGGCGGCGTACGGGCTGTCCTTCGACGTCGACGCGACCGTCGGCCGGGCCGCTCCGGGTGGACACGGCCCCGTCACCGTCATCGGCAGCCTCTTCGCCTCCGGCGACCGGGACGTCGAGCCCGTGATCCGCGCGGACGAGCGGACCGGCCGGGCCGCCGTCGACCGCCTCGCCGACACCACCAGGCAGCAGGTCCGGGACGGGGTGATCGCGTTCGAGAAGGGCGCGGCGAAGGCCGTCACCCCGCAGCAGGGAGTCAGCCTGATCGAGGACCGCGCCTACGACACCCTCCGCGAGGCGTACCTGAAGCCGGGCAGCGGCCCCGTCGTGCTGCCGGTCGAGAGCACCCGGCCGCGCATAGGAGCCGAGGAGACGGGCCGGGCCATGCGGCAGTTCGCGCAGCCGGCCATGTCGGGACCGGTCACCCTCGGCGTCGCGGGCAAGCGCGTGTCCATAACCCCCGCCGTCCTGGGCGAGCACCTCGCGATGAAGGCCGACGGCCAGGGGCGCCTCGTGGCCGACCTCGACGCCAAGGGACTCCTCGCCGACGCCGCCGTCGCCCGCCCCGTCAAGGAGGCCACCGGGGTCCCGCGCGACGCGGACCTCGGCCTTGACGCCGACGGCCGCGTGATCGTCGAGGACCAGGGCCGTACGGGCCGCAAGGTCACGGACGCGGCGCTCGGCCAGGCCGTCATGCCGCTGCTGACCCGCGCGGGAGCCGCCCGCAGCGCCGAGGTCGCCACCGTGGCGGTCGAACCGGACCTCACGGCCGCCGACGCGAAGCGCCTCGGCATCAAGGAGAAGGTCTCCTCCTTCACCGTGTCCTTCCCGGCCGCCCCGTACCGCACCACCAACATCGGCCGCGCCGTGGAACTCATCAACGGTTCCGTGGTCATGCCGGGCAAGGAGTGGAGCTTCAACCGGACGGTAGGGGAGCGCACCCCGGAGAACGGCTTCGTCGACGGCATCATGATCAACGACGGCCAGTACGTGAAGTCGCCCGGCGGCGGCGTCTCGGCGGTCGCGACCACCATGTACAACGCCATGTTCTTCGCGGGCGTCAAGCCCGTCGAGCACGGCGCCCACTCCTTCTACATCGAGCGCTACCCCGAGGGCCGGGAGGCCACGGTCGCCTGGGGCACCCTCGACCTGCGCTGGATCAACGACACCGGCCACCCCCTCTACATCCAGGCCGAATCCACCGACACGTCCCTGACCATCAGCATGCTGGGCACGAAGAAGTACGACGAGGTACGGGCGACCAAGGGGCCGCGCACCAAGGTCACGCCGCCCGGCAAGCGGACGGGCAGCGGCCCGACGTGCGAGGTGCAGACCCCCCTCGAAGGCTTCGACGTGTCCGTCGGCCGCGTGTTCGTACAGGGCGGCAAGGAGGTCGGGCGCGAGGAGTTCAAGACCCACTACACGCCGCGCGACGAGGTCACCTGCACCCCGCCGGCCACGGAGACCCCGCAGGCCCCCGCAGCCCCCCAGGCCCCGCAGACGCCCGCAACCCCGCAGACGCCCGCAGCCCCGCAGAGCCCCCAGGCCCCCCAGCAGGCTCCGCAGGCCCCCACGGCCCCGGAGTCCCCGCAGGCGCAGCCCGGCACCGCGCTGGCGGCCGGTGGCCCCGGTACCGCGTGACGGCAGGCCCGTACCGCCTGACCCGGCTTCCGTACCGCACAGGCCCCGTACCGCCTGACCCGGCCGTCGTACCGCACCTCATAGGCCCCGTACCGGACGACCACAGCCCCGTACCGCATGACCACGGCCTTCGTGCGGCGTGGCGGCGGCCGGCAGGGGGACGGCGGGTAACCGCCAGGGGGTGAATTGTGCGTGCCGGGGGCCGCGGGCGCCCGGAAGTGCTACAACTGGGATCGTGACCCTTCCTCGCCTCCCGTGCCGGGCACGTCGGTGCGGTCACCCCTAGGCATCAGGTTCAGAAGCGTCGCCGGCCAGGTGTTCGTCCTCCAGGTGGCGATCGTGGTGTTGCTCGCCGCCGGTGCCCTCCTGGCCCTGGTGCTGCAGTCGCGACACGACATCGACCGCGAGGCCCGCAACCGGTCGGTCTCCGTCGCGGAAACCTTCGCCCACTCCATCGGCCTGCCGGCCACACTGAAGACGTCCGACCCCTCCGCCATCCTGCAGCCCGTGACCGAGGAAACGCGCAAGGCCGCCGGGGTCGACTTCATCGTGGTGATGGACACCAACGGCATCCGCTACACCCATCCCCAGCCGGACCGCATCGGGAAACGGTTCGTCGGCACCATCGAGCCCTCCCTCGCGGGACAGGTCCACACCGAAAGCGTGCAGGGCCCCCTCGGCAAGGAGATCCAGGCGGTCGTGCCGGTCACCGACTCCGCCGGCCGCGTCATCGGACTGGTATCGGCCGGACTGACCGTGAAGAACGTGACCGGGGTCGTCGACCGCCAGCTCCCCGTCATCCTCCTGGCCATCGCGACCGGCCTCGCCCTGGCCACCGGCGGCACCGCGCTCATCAGCCGACGCCTGCGCCGCCAGACCCACGGGCTCGGCACGCAGGAGATGACCCGCATGTACGAGCACCACGACGCGGTGCTCCACGCCGTCCGCGAAGGGGTGCTGATCACCGACGGTGACGGACGGCTGCTGCTGGCGAACGACGAGGCCAAACGGCTCCTCGGCCTGCCGGAGGACGCCGAGGGCCGCTACATCGGGAACGTGCCGGGCCTCGACCGCCGGATGGCCGACCTGCTGCTGTCCGGCCGGGTCGCCACCGACGAGGTCCTGGAGACCGGGGACCGGCTGCTCGTCGTCAACCAGCGGCTCACCCACCCCCGCGGCCGCCCGGAGGGCACCGCCGTCACCATCCGCGACTCCACCGAGATGCAGGTCCTGACCAGCCGGGCCGAGACGGCCCGCAAGCGGCTCAAGCTCCTGTACGACGCCGGCGGCGACATCGGCACCAGCCTCGACGTGGTCCGCACGGCCGAGGAGCTCGCCGCCGTGGCCGTACCCCGGTTCGCGGACTTCGTCACGGTCGACCTCGCCGACCAGGTGCTCGACGGGGACGAGCCCGCCCCGGGCGCCGACATGCGGCGTACGGCGGTCAGCGGCATCCGCGACGACCACCCCCTGTACCCCCGCGGCCGGCTGATCGACTTCCTGCCGTCCACCCCCCAGGCGCGCGGTTTCGGCACCGGCCAGGCGGAGCTGGTTCCCTACCTCGTGGACGCGCCGGGCTGGCAGGCCCAGGACCCGCCCCGGGCCCGGGCCATCGTCGACTACGGCATCCACTCGCTGATCGCGGCCCCGCTCACGGCCCGGGGCGTCGTCCTCGGGGTGGTCAACTTCTGGCGGTCGGAGAAGCCCGAGCCCTTCGACGAGGACGAGCTGTCGCTGGCCGAGGAACTCGTCGCCCGCGCGGCGATCAGCATGGACAACGCCCGCCGCTACACCCGCGAGCACGCCCTCGCCGAAACGCTCCAGCGCAGCCTGCTGCCGCGCGCCCTGCCCGAGCAGAGCGCCGTGGACGTGGCGCACTTCTACCTGCCCGCCCAGTCCGGGGTCGGCGGGGACTGGTTCGACGTGATCCCGCTGGCCGGCAGCCGGGTCGCGCTGGTCGTCGGGGACGTCGTCGGGCACGGCCTGCACGCCGCGGCCACCATGGGCCGGCTGCGCACGGCGGTGCACAACTTCGCCTCCCTCGACCTGCCCCCCGACGAGATCCTCGCCCGCCTGGACGATCTCGTACAGCGCATCGACCACGACGGGGACGGTGACGACACCGGCGGCGGCGTCCTCGGCGCCACCTGCCTGTACGCCGTCTACGACCCGGTGTCGCAACGCTGCACCATGGCGCGGGCGGGCCACCTGCCGCCCCTCGTGGTCGCCCCCGACGGCACCGCCGAGATCGTGGACCTGCCCGCCGGGCCCCCGCTGGGGCTCGGAGGCATGCCGTTCGAGACGGCGGAGCTGTACCTGGCGGAAGGCAGCCAGCTCGTCCTGTACACGGACGGCCTGGTCGAGGAGCGGACCCGCGACATCGGCGAGGGCCTGGAACTGCTGCGCACCGCGCTGAGCCACCCCGAGCGCGACCCGCAGGAGAGCTGCCGGGCGGTCCTCGAGATCCTGCTGCCCGAGCGGCCGAGCGACGACGTGGCCCTGCTCATCGCCCGCACGCGGACCCTCGGCCCGGACCGCGTCGCGCAGTGGGACGTTCCGTTCGAACCGAGCGCGGTCGGCGCCACGCGGAACGCCGCCGCGAAGAAGCTCGACGAGTGGGGCCTGACGGAACTCGCCTTCGCCACGGAACTGATCCTCAGCGAGCTCGTCACCAATGCCCTGCGCCACGGCAGGGCCCCGGTGCGGGTACGGCTGCTGCACGACCGGGGGCTGACCTGCGAGGTGTGGGACGGCAGCAGCACCGCCCCGCACCTGCGGTACGCCGCCACCACCGACGAGGGAGGGCGCGGACTGTTCCTCGTGGCCCAGCTCAGCGAGCACTGGGGCACCCGGTACACCCCCGAGGGCAAGGTCATCTGGGCGGAACAGGCCCTCCCCGGCTCCCCGGGCTCCCCGGGCGCCACGGGACCGGCCCTCGCCGCCTTCCTGGACGTGGACCCCATCTGACCGTTCAGGAGGCCGGTCCGGCGACACCCCTAATTGCGTTGCCGATCGCGGCGCCGGGAAGCAGGATGGCGCCGCATGGGACACGTGGAAGCCGCACATCTGGAGTACTGCCTACCGGACGGCAGGGTCCTGCTCGGGGACGCGTCATTCCGGGTGGGCGAGGGCGCGGTCGTCGCCCTAGTCGGCGCGAACGGGGCTGGGAAGACAACGCTGTTGCGCCTGATCTCCGGCGAACTCAAGGCGCACGCCGGCACCGTGACGACCGGCGGCGGTGTGGGCGTGATGCCGCAGTTCATCGGGTCCGTGCGGGACGAGCGGACCGTACGGGACCTGCTGGTCTCCGTCGCACAGCCGCGGATCCGGGAAGCCGCCGGGGCGGTCGACGCGGCGGAGCGCCTGATCATGACGGCCGACGACGAGGCCGCGCAGATGGCGTACGCGCAGGCGCTGAGCGACTGGGCCGAGGCGCGCGGGTACGAGGCCGAGACGGTCTGGGACATGTGCACCACCGCCGCGCTCGGAATCCCGTACGAGCAGGCCCAGTGGCGCGGCCTGCGGACGCTCAGCGGCGGCGAGCAGAAGCGGCTGGTGCTCGAGGCGCTGCTGCGCGGCCCCGACGAGGTCCTGCTGCTCGACGAGCCGGACAACTACCTGGACGTTCCGGGCAAACGGTGGCTGGAGGCGCAGCTGGCCGAGACCCGCAAGACCGTGCTGTTCATCTCGCACGACCGCGAACTGCTCGCCCGTACCGCGGAGAAGATCGTGGCCGTCGAGCCGAGCCCGGACGGATCCGAGGTGTGGGTGCACGGCGGCGGCTTCGCCACCTTCCACGAGGCGCGCCGGGAGCGGTTCGCGCGGTTCGAGGAGCTCATGCGGCGCTGGGACGAGAAGCACGCGCAGTTGAAGCGGCTCGTCCAGGACATGCAGCAGTACGCCGCCCGCAGCGACGTCATGGCCTCGCGCTACCAGGCGGCGCAGACCCGGCTGCGGAAGTTCGAGGAAGCGGGCCGGCCACCGCGGCCGCCGCGCGAGCAGGAGATCCGGATGCGGCTGCGCGGCGGCCGTACCGGTGTGCGGGCCGCGACCGTCGAGGGCCTCGAACTGACCGGCCTGATGCGGCCGTTCGACCTGGAGGTGTTCTACGGGGAGCGGGTCGCGGTCCTCGGCTCGAACGGCTCCGGGAAGTCGCACTTCCTGCGGCTTCTCGCGGGGGACCCGTCGGTCGCGCACACGGGCGCCTGGAAACTGGGCGCGCGGGTCGTACCGGGCCACTTCGCGCAGACGCACACCCACCCGGAGCTGCTGGGCCGCACGCTCGTCGACATCCTGTGGACGGAACACGCCGAGGACCGGGGCGGGGCGATGTCGGTCCTGCGGCGGTACGAGCTGGAACGCCAGGGCGACCAGCCGTTCGGCAAGCTCTCGGGCGGCCAGCAGGCCCGCTTCCAGATCCTCCTGCTGGAGCTGGCCGGCACCACGATGCTGGTGCTGGACGAGCCGACGGACAACCTCGACCTGGAGTCGGCGCAGGCCCTGCAGGAGGGGTTGGAGGCGTACGAGGGCACGGTGCTGGCCGTCACGCACGACCGCTGGTTCGCCCAGTCCTTCGACCGGTACCTGGTCTTCGGCTCGGACGGGGTCGTCCGGGAGACGTCCGAGCCGGTCTGGGACGAACGGAGGGTGGCCCGCACCCGCTGACCGGTCCCGCCGGCCCTCGACCGCGCACGGCGCACGGCGCACCGCGCACGGCGCACCGCGCACCGGGCGGGCCGGCCGGAGCCGTCGCGCCTTTCGGAGCTACCTGACCAGGGCGAAGGTACCGGCGGCGACGGCTCCGCCGACGGCGGCGCCGACGAGGACCTGGGCGGGCGTGTGGTCCCTCAGCGCCACCCGGGACCAGGCGACGACGGCGACCAGCGGATAGGCGAGGAGCACCCACGGCCCGTAGGCCAGGGCGAGCATGGCGATGCTTCCGGAGGACACGGCCGCGTGCACGCTGATCTTCCAGGCAGGGGTCACGGCGAGGAGGGCGGCGAGGGTGGCCAGCATGGCCGCGATCAGCGCGATCATGCTCTGCGGGGCGCCGAAGGCCCACAACAGCAGGATGCCGGTGGCGACCGAGAAGATGATGAAGATCATCACGACGATGCGCTGCTGCCTCTGGCCGACGTGCCGGTCGGCCCAACGTCCTTGGCGGATCCCGTACTTGATGAAGGCCAGTGGAACGACCGCGGCGAACAGGCAGCCGAGGAGGCCCCATCCGATGCCGGAGAAGCGTCCGGCGTGCCAGCCTATGAGGACGGTGTCCGCGATGATCCAGGTCTTGGGATCGAGCCCGTCGGTGATCAGGCGTGCGGCCCGGGACTCGTCGGGTCGGGTGAGCGTGGTCGTCACGCCGTGGCCTCCTGGCTGGTTGAGGTGAGGAACTCGTCGGCCACGGGGGAGTGGTAGATCCGGGCGAACTGGACGAGCTTGTCGACTTCGGTGGTGAAGTCGAGGCCGTCCATGCCTTCGGCGGCCGGCTGCTCCTGCGTGCCCGCGACGGGCAGGGCGCCGCGGGCCTTGCCCTCGCGCGCCGCCCGCGTCCAGAGGGCTTCGGCCGCCGGGCTCGTCGCCGGGTCGAAGCCCGCCCGCAGCGCGGCGCTCCGCGCGCGTACGCGGATGTCGTCGCCGGCGTAGGCGTCGAGGGCGAGGGAGGCGTCGCGGATCTCGATCACCCTCCGGTACAGCCGCAGGCGCGGGCTGCGAAGAAGTCCGGTCCTGAGGACGATGTCGGGGGTGACGGCGGTCAGGTCCTGCCAGAGCGGCTGGAGCTGCCGGTGGCGCCGGCCGTCCTGGACGGTGCGCCAGGCCACGCCGAACGCCGGGATGCTGCTTCCGACGAGGATGAAGCCGATCGCCAGGTACTTCAGGGCGTCGGTGGTGTCGTCGACGGCGATGTCGCTGGTGCCGTCCGTGAGGCCCGTGAGGCGCGTGGTCATGTACCCGAAGCGCACCAGCGTGTAGAGGACGCCGACGGCGGTTCCGATGCCCATGAGGCGTACGCCCGTCCGGAGCCACCGGGCGCTGGCGTGCCGCGCGCTGCCCCAGAAGAGCCGGGTGGCGATGGCCATGGCGATGCCGAGGTAGACGACGAAGACGAGGTAGTAGGCGGTGGCCCAGCCGTTGCCCGCGTTCTCCTTGGAGAAGTCGGTCACTTCGTGGGGCCGCGGGACGAAGAAGACGAAGAGCACCGCCATGACGGCCATGGCCGTGAGGGCGACGTAGTGGCGGGCTCGCAGCCGACGGCCCGTCTCCGGTCGGGCGATGGCGACGACGAAGTCGACGACCGCACCGGCCGCGATCACGCCGAGGCAGTGCTTGACGAGGGTGGACAGGTTGTTGACGCCCGCCCATTCGTCCAGGGCGTGCATCACCCCGGGGAGACGGAGCGTCATGGAGAGGGTCAAGGCGGCGAACGCGGTCCACAGGGCACGCTGTTTGACGGTTCGGACGGCCGAGGGGCCCCGCCATACCGTCACCGCCCAGAGCATGATCAATACTGCGATCTCAACGTGTTTCACTTCACGACCATGTGTTTCGAACAGGGTGCCCGAGGGCGTCATGCAGGCGTGCGAGACGGTCCTCGGCCTCGCTGGAGACCGACTGCGTCGTGTAGCGGCCGGCCCGCTCGTGGATGAGGGTGGCCAGGGTTTCCGCCTGTCGTTCCTGCGGGCTCGCGAACTTGCTCCGCCCCATGAGGTGCGCGAGGCGGTCGATGTCGAGACCGAGCTCCTCGTCGAGCGATTCGGTCGTGCGGGCCACGCTCCTGATCCGGGCCGCCTCGGCGCGGATGATCGACGCCACGGGCAGCTCGGGGCGGTCAAGGCCGGAGACGGCCGTCTGCGTACGCGTCAGCAGGCGCTGGAAGTGCTCGGAGGCGCGGGCGATCTCCTGCTCCGACGACCGCTCCGATGTCTCCAACTCGGGGGCGACGTGCCCGAGCAGCATGTGGGAGATCTCGTGGAGGACGATCTGCACCTTGAGGATCTCGGCAGCGGCGGCGTCGTAGAACACGAGGTCGGCGACCTCCAGACCGAGCCAGATCCCGCACGGCAGGGCCGGGTCGGGAGGACCGTCGAGAGGCAGCAGGATCAGCGGCCGGCCACGTTGCCCGGCTATGCCCTCGCAGAAGGCCTCGAGGTCGAACGGCTGGGGGATGACGAGTCGGTCTGCGACGGCGGCGCACTCCGCATCAGTGCGCTTCCACCACCGCATGGTCGCCTTCGCCGCCCTTCGGCTCTTCCCGGCGTGAAGCTCGACCACTCCGTGCCGTCCGCCCGTTCGTCCGTGGGGTACGCCCGTGGGGTACGCCCGTTTCGTACGCCTGATCGCGTCGAGGGTAGCCGTAAGTACCACGGGCAGCCGAAGAGTCGTCCCGACAGGCCGAAACCTTACGGTTCACGTGGGTAGCGTGACCGGTTCCCGCCTCACGAGCACGGTCCCCAGCTCACTCACGCGGCTCCCGCTTCACGAGTCCGTGCGACGGCGACGGCGCGGCTTCACGTCCGGAAGCCCCTCGGCCTTCCGGAGCTGCTTGATCAGGCCGGTGACGGACCTCATCGACCCGGCGGACAGCCCGCTGAGGCGGAAGGCCGCCGCTTTGACCTGTTCGTCCTCCAGGACCTGCGCGAACTCGTCGGCGGCCGCGGCCTTGCCCATCTCCTCGCGAAGCCGAGCGATCCGCTCCTCGATCCGCTGCTCGATCGCTTCGGCGTTCTCGCCGTCGGCGAGGTATCCGACGGTGACGCCGAAGAAGTTGGCGATCGCGCGGATGGAGTCGATACCGGGGTTCGGATTGTTGTTCAGGCGGATGGTCTGGACCGTGCCGTGCGAGACGGAGGGGCCGGGCAGCTGCCTGGTGCCCTCGGCGATCTCCAGGTACGTGTACGGCCCGCGGCTCGCCGGGTGGATCGTCTCGATCAAGAAGCCGAGGCGGTCGCCCATGGTGTCTCGCCGGCTGGTGGGGGTCTCCTCACCCATCACCGTCACTGCTCCTGTCTGCTGCTGGGTCTCGCCGTCGACCGCCGGACCACCACCTGCGTCGTCTAACGGCCTAGACGGCTTTCATCACACAGTGCAACGAAGTGCATCTACCCGGCTAGCGGACCTCGGCGAAAGTGACCCACGCCACGTCGCCGGATGATCAGCCCGCGGCCGCTTGACAGGGCGTATGTAGGACGACGTATGTTCGTGTCGTCATCTAGTGCGCTAGACGCGCGGGAGCCCAACTTCTGGACGGCCCATGTCTAGTTCGCTGAGCCCCGGTGCTGCTGGAAGATGAAGAACACGCGAGCTGGGCGGCCTCGGCCGCGGGCTGGGGCACGGGGGTGCTCAGCCCGCGGCACCCGCCCGCTCGCCCGCTGACGCCGCACGCGGCCTGGACGGCGCGTCACGGCACGCTGAACCAGCAGATGCCACCGGAGTCGGGCAACCGGGAACGCGCACCTGCCCCTGCCGCGATGCGCGCCGGACCCTCGGCCTTGTCCGCCCTCCAGGGCAGGAAGGGTTCCCGTTCCGCTGATGGCTCCCGCCGGCCCACTCGCTGACGCGCTGCCCGAGGATGTCGTACGTCTGGTGGATCCCGACGTCCGGGTTGGCAGCATTGCCAGACGGCCCACGGCATCTCGGGTGAAGCGGAGCGTCCCGCCCGGTCGCCCTGGTGAGGTCGACACCTACGCGTGGAACGCCACCGGACCCATGTAGGACAAGGTGGAGACGGCCAGTCGCGAACAGGCCATGGCCGTCTACCCCTTCGGCGTCGAGATCCAATTCCAGGACCGCCTACACCAGCGCCCCGCTGGGTGCGCCACGCCTTCCTGCGCCACATCAACGAACTCGCCGCCCCGGAGTGACCGACGCAGCGGTACCGTGCCGACTTCCCTACGTAGAGGAGAACCCCAAGTGCTGCGCGGTATCCGGACCGTCATGGTCTTCGTCGACGCCCCCGAAGCCGCGGCCCGTTGGTGGGGAGAGATCTTCGGATCCGAGGTCAAGCTGGACATCAACGGCACCGCCGTCTACGCCTGGCTGGACCTCGACGGAATCGAGTTCGGTTTCCACCAGGCGTCCCCCAAGGCAAACCCCCACGGTGGAAGCACCGTTCCGTACTGGCCCGTCGAAGACCTCGAAGCCGAACGCGAACGCCTCCTGGACGCCGGCTGCATCCACCACCGAGGTCCGCTCGACGTGGAACCCGGCCGACGTATCTGCCAGCTCGTCGACCCGTTCGGCATGATCTTCGGGCTTGACGGACCCTGACACCGGAGCCCGCCCATGCGCCACTGGCCCATCACCGGAACGGAACTCTCCACTCCCGGCCTCGTTCTCCGTCTCCCTCCAGCCAGGCGCAGCGCGTTTACGTGAAGATGGCCTTCGCCAGGCACCGGAGGGCAGCTCGGACCCATCTCGCTCGCCGTCTACAGCCAGTCGCGCTTCTTGAAGATGACGTACAGGCTGACGCAGACCACCGCCATCAGCAGGATTGCGAAGGGGTAGCCGGCCGCCCACTGGAGTTCCGGCATCGTTTCGAAGCTCGTGCCGTAGCTCGTGCCGACCCAGGGTGGGGGCGGAGAGGATGGCGGCCCAGGAGGAGATCTTCTTGAAGTCGTCACCCTCACACCGCTGACCTGCGGAAAGCGCCCGGAGAGGCCCTCTGATCTGCGGCGATCAGCCTTTCCGTCCCTTTCACGGTGCTGCCCGTTTGTACGGCCGATCCTCCCCAGCCGCTCGCCAACGCGGCTTCATTCTCCCCAGATTCTCCCCAGCCCCGGCTGACTCTGAAGACGGATCGCCTCTGGTCGGGACCGCGATCCGCCTGGCGTGACCGGCTACGCGACGTAGCGGCAGCGAGGCAGGAGTAGGTGGCCGTCAATCGCTTGGCGGTAGCTCGTGGCTGGGTACGGCTGCTCGTTCACAGGGGAACAACCGCTGCGCTCCCCGACGCCCAGGCCGTGGCGCCACCCCTGCCCACCGGCCCGCCTCTGGCCGGAAAGGGAACCGGTCAGCCGGAAGAACTCGCCCGTGCCGTGGGTGGATTCCCCCAGACCGACGATCCGTGTCCCCCGCAGTGCCTCGCCCAGGGGTTTCAGGTCCTCCACCGGCGCGCCGGGGGTCAGGGTGCTCAAGGGATTGGCGTGCTCGTTCAGCCATCGGGCGATGTCGTCGGGCACCGTCTTGCCTCTCCTCACCGCGTGCGGGGAGGCGCCACGCGGTCGCGCCCCGGCCTCTCGCACCCGTTCATAGGTCAGTTCGTCGCCTCCCGGCAGGCCGCGAGGAACCGAGCGCCTCGAAGAAGCCGACGCGGTGGCCTCGGTCGGATCTCGGGGCGATTCGTACGATAACGCGCTCGCGGAAGCCTTCAACAGCTTGTTCAAAGCCGAGCTGATCCGCAACCGCGGCCCCTGGACCGGCATCAACAACGTCGAGATCGCCGTCGCCGAGTACATCGACTGGTTCAACCAGCGAAGGCTCCACGGAGAACTCGGCCACGTCCCGCCCGCCGAATTCGAAGCCCTCTACGCAACGAGCGGCGACTCACTGATCCCCTGAAACCCAGCCATCCCACTGTCCACAAAACCCGGGGCTTGACATGGAGCTCCGCGCGGATGACGGGCAGGAACAGCTCCAGGAACTCCGGGTCGTCCCCCAGTTCGGGACTCAGCCCGCCGATCTCGGTCAGTTCGGTGATCAGCTGATCGCCGCTCAGCGAGCGCCAGTTGATGGTGGGCAGTGGCGTCGCGGCGACCTCTGGCTCGCCGCGAACACGGCCTCTACCCGCTTCCCGGACGCTTCCAGCCTCGCGGCCATGTCGTAGGCCACGAGCGCCCCGTAGCTGAGTCAAGCGATCGCCAGCCGGTCACTGCGCGCGATCACCGTAGCCAGGTCTTCGATCGCACGGCAGCTCATCGACGCGACGTCCGGGAGGGGGTCATCGAAGAGCCGGGCTTCTCTGCCGGGCAGGTCGGGCAGCACCAGTTCAACACCGTCCGGCAGGGCGTCCCGCCATCCTCGGTAGCGCCCCAGCCCGCCTCCGGCGTGCGGGAAGCACACCAGGGTCAAGCGTGTCGGGCTCGGCATGTCACACCTCTGCAGATCGAGTCGGAACCATTGATGGTGGGCATGGCGTCAGCGACGCGCGCCGACCGCGACCGGGCCGATCCACGCCAGTAGTTCGTCCAGTGCCTGGTAGAACCTCTCAATCTCCGAGACGTCGTTGTAGAGGTACGCCGAGACGCGGAGGATCTCTCCGCCGGCCAGCTCGGTGACCAGAGGCATCGGCGCACTGTTCAGCCCGCCGATCACAGCCCCGAACGCACTCCTGCGCTGGTCGAACTGGCGCAGAAGCCACCAAGCCTCGGCGCGTCGCAACCATGACCGGCAGTGGCTCTCCGCCCCCTCCAGCGCGTAGATCGCGAAGTCACACTGGAGTACTAGCCCGACGGGCCATCGAACACGTCGAGGCCATCGACCACGACCACTTCGAGGCAGCCCCCGACCGCACCGCCCTCGTCGAGGCCCTGCTCGCTCTCGCGCCGCCACCCGAAACCGGCGACAACGATCACTGACGGAGCCGGGCGCTACTGAGCCGCGCCTGTCAGGGACGCGGACCAAGAGGGCCCGGGACCACCGAAACTGCCCGACCCCTGGCCTGCCATCGGTGCGGACACCCCCGCACGCATACCGACCCGGTCAGAAGCCACCCGACAGGGGTGGTCCCGTTCTCATTGCCGATCATGGACTCTACTGCCATGCTAAAATCCTCCGGATCCAGGTGATTCTCCGCAAAGCGTACGGCGGTTCCTGCATCGTCATGGTCGCGTTCCATCGGGGTGGAAGGCGCGGCGTGGTGTTCCGCCAGGAGATCGCGGCGGCGGACGACCCCGGGGCCGTGCGGGCCCAGCGGCTCAAGGAGTACCGGCAGGAGCTGATACATCCCTACTACGCCGCCGAACGCGGGCTCGTGGACGACGTGATCGACCCCGCCGACACAAGGCCCTTACTGATCCGGCACTTTAGGGACTGCGCACGAAGGACGCCCGGCTGCCCTCGCGCAGACACGGCAACCCGCCGATGTGACCCGGCAAATCCACAGAACCCGCAGGACAGAGACGGCAAGACCGCAAGACAGAGGGGACGTCCAGGAACCATGACAGGTAACACCAGGCACGCCGAAGCGTGGCTGCGCCGATTCCACCCGGCGCCGGATGCCGGTGTCCGGCTGGTCTGCTTCCCGCACGCGGGAGGCTCGGCCACCTTCTACTTTCCTGTCTCCCGCACGCTGTCACGGTCGATCGAGGTCCTGCCGGTCCAGTACCCGGGCCGGCAGGACCGGCACAGCGAACCGTGTGTCAGTGACATCGGCGAGCTGGCCGACCGCGTGGTCGAGGAGCTGCTGTCCCTGGACACCAAGCCGCTGGCCCTCTTCGGCCACAGCATGGGCGCCATCGTGGCGTACGAGGTCGCCAGGCGCCTGGAGCGCAAGGAGATCAAGCCCCTGCGCCTCTTCGTCTCCGGCCGGCGCGCCCCGTCGCGTACGCGGGACGAGAACGTGCACCAGCGCGACGACAACGGCCTGATCGACGAGCTCAAGAAGCTCAGCGGGACCGACTCCCAGCTCCTGGGCGACCCGGACGTGCTGCGGATGATCCTCCCGGCCGTCAGGAGCGACTACAAGGCGGTGGAGTCGCACCGCCACGTTCCGGGCCCTCCGCTTGACTGCCCCGTCGTCGCCCTCACCGGCGACGACGACCCCCAGGTGACGCTCGACGAGGCGAAGGCCTGGAGCGAGCACACGGTCGGCGGCTTCGAACTCAAGGTGTACGAGGGCGGCCACTTCTACCTCAACTCCCATGCGACGGCGGTGATGGAGGCGATCTCGGCCGGCATTGCGGAGCCGTCGCTGACCGGCCCGCCTGCGTCGGACCGGTGACGGATGGCCCCCGCGAACCTGCTCGGCATCAGCGATCTGCACGTCGGCCATCCGGAGAACCGGAAGATCGTGGAGAACCTGCGGCCGACGGCGGACGACGACTGGCTGCTGGTCGCCGGTGATGTCGGGGAGCTGACCGAGGACATCGAGTGGGCGCTGAGCACGCTGCGCGACCACTCCCGTACGCCGACCGCCGTGACCAAGGAGGCGGCGCTGGAGCAGGCGTACGAGAAGGGAGTGGTGTGCACGGACGAGTTCCTCCTCCACCCGGACCCCTGTCCCAGCCGTGAGGCCTGGTGCGACGCCCGGGTGCGGGAGAGCGAACGGCGCCTCGCCGCGTGCGACCCCGATCTGCCCACGGTGCTGGTCAACCACTATCCGCTGGTGCGCCATCCGACCCGCATCCTGTATCACCCTGAGTTCGCGCAGTGGTGCGGCACCGCGCGGACGGCCGACTGGCACCGCCGGTTCCGCGCCCGGTCGGTGGTCTACGGCCATCTGCGTATCCCCCGGACGACCTGGCACGACGGCGTGTGCTTCGAGGAGGTGTCCGTTGGCTATCCGCGCGAGTGGCGCCGCCCCGGCCACCCGCGCAACGTCTCCCGTCGTGTGCTGCCCGAGACGAGAACTCCGTGATCGAAGAGATACTCCCGCCGTACGTCGTGGTGGCCGAGGCGTACGACGACTCCGCACCGGCCGAGCTGTATCCGGAGGAGGCCAGGGTCGTCGCGAATTCCGTGGACGGTCGGCGGCGTGAGTTCGCCACGGCACGGCTGTGCGCGCGACGCTGCCTCGCCCAGCTCGGCCTGCCGCCCGGGCCCCTGCTGCCCGGCCTGCACGGAGCGCCGCGCTGGCCGGAATCCGTGACGGGCAGCATTTCGCACTGCACCGGCTATCGCGTCGCGGCCCTGGCCCGTACGTCCGATGTCGCCATGATGGGGATCGACGCGGAACCCGATCAGCCGCTGCCCGAAGGCGTGTTGGAGAGCATTGCCCTGCCCGGTGAAATCGCGCGGCTGCGCAGACTCCGGGCGAGCGAACCCGGCGTGTGCTGGGACCGCCTGCTGTTCAGCATGAAGGAAGCGGTCTACAAGGCCTGGTATCCGGCCACGGGGCGCCGACTCGATTTCGAGGACGCCGACATCGAAGTGGACGTTGAGGCAGCCTTCTTCACGGCACGCATCATCCCTTCCCGGCCCCAGAACAGGGGAGAGGAGGGCCTTCTGAAGGGCCGTTGGCTGGCCCGGCAAAATCTTCTGGTCTCCGCCATTGCCGTACCGAAGGCGGTGGTCGTGCCTGACGAGCTCGTGCGTGGTTGGCGGTGACGTGTCGAAAGGTGCCGGTCAGGCCGGAGGTCACCGTGGCTGACCGGGTCTGCGGGTGGCGGTCTGCTGGTGTGAAAGCAGCCCAGCGATGGCTCGGATCGTAGCGCTCATGTGGTCGCGGCGGCCGTGGTGGCGGGCGAGTGCCGGCCAGTTCCTGAGGTGTGCGATGCCATGCTCGACCCGGATACGGCGTGAGGAATGCGCCTTGCGCCGGCGCTCGTAGATCTCCTCGTACCAGTCCATGTTCAGGGCGAGTCGGGCGAACCGGTAGTCCTGGTGCGGTGCGGAGTGAACAGGTCGGGCGAGTCCTCGTCCAGCCAGCCCCGTTCGACCAGACGCTTCAGCTTCGCGCGTGCCCCTCGATCTTCGCGGTCTCGGCCGCGAGGCCGATCCTCGGCACGATCTGATTGGCCCGCACGGGCCCCGGGGCGTCCCCCGCGACCTCCAGGATGTCCTGGTAGACCCGTGGCAGCACACCCGGCTCCAGGCCCGGCCGCCACTTCGGCACCGCCAGAACTCCGACGACCCGCCGCTCCGCCCCCGCGAACGGCGACATCTCTTCCGCCGCCGGCGGCGTCTCCCGCACTGTCTCTCCCGGATCACGGCCTCCACCCACACACCGATCAACATCTCCCCAGGGTCGGAACATCACGCGGAACAAGCCGCACCCAATCCGGAACGCCGACACCCTGGGTGGCCGTACGGCGCGTGCCCCGAACGGCCACCCCGATCGGGGCGCCTTCCGGGACCCCGTTATAGCTGCTCGAACGCTCTACCGCTTACTTCAATTGCCTGACGAAGATTGAACCGCCCAATCGGATGACATCGCTGTTGGCGTAATCAAAGGAAAGTCCCATGAGTCTGCCCCGGCATTGGTGGAGTGCAAGTCAAAGTTACGTCTCGGAGATACTGTCACTGCTCGCAGCCGCGCCGGATCGCGATGTCGTTTATTGGCGTGGTGAAGCCTTCTCTGGTCGTGACCTTATTCGGTCCGTGACTGAAACGTTCCTTGCGCTGCGCAACCGCGGAGTGGGTAAGGGAGATGTGGTAGCGATTCTGGTCGCACCCAACAGCCCTGAGATGCTCACCGTGCGGTACGCGACACATCTGCTCGGCGGCGCCGTGTGCCATTTGCGAACCACTAATCCTGGTACCAGGGCAACGGTCCTTCCGCTGGATCACCAGATTCAGATCCTGCGCGAAACCGAAGCCGTGGCCATCTATGCCGATGCCGAAGGTTCGGAGCGCGCGGCAGAGCTTGCTGATGCCAGTGGGATCCCGGTAACGCGACTTCAGCATGGGGAACGAAATGAGGTCGGCCGGGCCGATGCTACCGATACCCCGGACGCCGTTTCGTGGGACCCGAATGCGCTAGTCTTCATCGGCTTCACGAGTGGCAGCACGGGACGGCCCAAGGGAATCCGGTTGTCGGGCCGCGCGTGGGAAGCAACGGTGCGTGCATGGATGGAGGTCGGTCGTGAATACGACTGTGCGTCGATCCTGGTATCGACCCCTCTGAGTCATGGCGTCGCCGCGATGGCAGACGCAGTCTTCGCCTTGGGCGGAGCGCTCTATCTCCATGAGACCTTCGATGCCGAGAAATTCGTGGACACCGTCTCCGAGGAGAAGGAGGTCTCGTGGACGTTCATGGCGACAAATCACGTGTTCCAAGTCATCGACCATCTGCTCGAGCGAGGAATCCGCGACAGAGACGCTCTGGAAGCGGCGGGCCTGTCCTCGCTGAAGCGGATTGTCTACGGTGGCAGCCCCGCGGCGCCCGCTAGAATTGCGCAGGCTTTTCGGATTTTCGGCCCTGCTCTGGCGCAGGGGTATGCCACGAGCGAGAGCGGTCGGATCACGATCCTGACGCCTCAGGAGCACGGCAACCCGGAACTCGCGGGCACTGTCGGTCGGCCCTTCCCTGAGGTGGAGGTCGTCGTCTGCAATTCGAATTCGGGCGCGCAGTTGGCGGCGGGGGAAATCGGCGAGGTTCGTGTCCGCTCGCCTCAGATGATGGACGGCTATAACGGCAACCTGGAATTGACTGCACAAGTTCTTCGTGACGGCTGGTATTTCACCGGAGATATCGGCCGTCTCGACGAGCGGGGCTATTTGACTCTCCTGGGTCGGGTGGCCCACGTCATCAAGGTCGGTGGCGTCAAGGTTCATCCCATAGTTCTCGAGGCGGAAATTCTTTCCCACCCAGGTGTCCGGCACGCCGCCGTCTATGGAGTGCAGGACGAGGATGGAAGCGATCACATCCACGCCGCAATCGAATGTGATCCGGCTGAGGTGGTCGAAGTGGAAAGCGTACGCGCGAGCATTGCTGAGAAACTGTCCCCGATTCACGTGCCCGAGAAGATGCATGTCTTGAGCGCACTGCCGATGAATAGCAACGGCAAGCCTGACAAGGTGCTCCTGAAGTCGCAATATTCCTAGCGTAGACCTTTCGGTTCGCAGATCAATCCAACCGCTACGTCGAGAAAGTGAGTGAATGAACGTTCACCTGGCATCATACCTGAATGGGAACACCGCTGACGATCTTGCTGAAAGCAAGCGCGAGTTCCTAGAGATCGGCCGTCGTTCCGGCCGTTACCCCATGGCCAGTGCGCGGCGTGATGGGGTGGATTCGGAAGTAAGCGTCTGGTGCAGCAACGACTATCTGGGAATGGGTCAGAATCGCCAGATCGTTGCGGCTGTGCACGCCGCGATCGATGCCTATGGCGTAGGTTCCGGAGGTTCCCGGAATATCGGTGGCACCAACCACTATCACGTCCTTCTCGAAAATGAGCTGGCGGATCTTCACGGCAAGGAATCCGCTCTCCTTTTCACGTCGGGATACACGGCCAACGAGGGATCCCTCTCCGTGCTGGCGGGGCTGCCGAAGGAAACCATCGTATTTTCCGACGCGAAGAACCACGCCTCGATCATCGACGGTCTCCGGCACAGCGGCGCGAAGAAGCACGTCTTCAGGCACAATGACGTCGCCCACCTGGAAGAATTGATCGCGGCCGCTCCCGCCGACTGCCCGAAGCTTATTGTTGTCGAATCCGTCTATTCCATGTCGGGCAACGTCGCGCCGCTCGCCGAGATTGCCGACATTGCGGACAAGTACGGTGCCACGACCTTCATCGACGAGGTCCACGCGGTCGGCATGTACGGCCCGCAGGGCGCTGGCATAGCCGCGCGGGAAGACATCGCCGATCGGTTCACGGTCGTGATGGGTACCTTGGCAAAGGGTTACGGAACGGTCGGCGGCTACATTGCGGGACCGGCGGCGCTCGTGGACGCGGTTCGGACCTATTCGCGCTCGTTCGTCTTCACCACCTCGCTGCCGCCGGCGATCGCGGCCGGTGCGCTGGCGTCGGTGCAGTACCTGCGGTCCTCCGATGTCGAGCGAAAGCTTCTCTCGGAGAATGCGCGGCTTCTGCACAGCCTTCTGATCTCGGCCGACATCCCGTTCATTTCGACGGACTCGCATATCGTTGCGGCCTTCGTCGGGGATGACGACACGTGCAAGCGGGCGTCCCAGCTGATGTTCGAACGGCACGGGATCTACGTCCAGTCCATCAATGCCCCCAGCGTGCCCGCGGGCGAGGAGATCCTGCGCATCGCTCCGTCTGCCGTGCATGATCAGAACGATGTCGAGGAATTCGCCCAGGCCCTTCATGGCATCTGGAAGGAACTGAACATCCCGACCTCGACTGCCCGAGACTGGTTCACGTCCGAGCTCTGCGGTGGCGGCCCCCGCACCGCCGCGAAAGACGGACTGCTGTAGCGATGACCACGTCAGTTGCCGGCGTGCTGGCCGACACAGCGGCGCAGCGACCCGACCACTCGGCCGTGATCTACGAGTCCGAGCACTTCACCTACGGGTGGCTGTGGGAACAGGCACGTCGCTACGCGTCCGTGCTGCGAGCCAACGGGGTGCGGCCAGGCGACCGGGTCGCCATGCTGCTGGCCGACACCCCGCAGTTTCCCGTCGTGTACTTCGGCGTGCTGGCGGCCGGCGCCGTCGCGATCCCGCTGAGTGTCATGTCGACCGCGTCGGAGATCGATCACGTACTGACCGATGCCGACGCCCGTTTTCTGGTGTGCGCCGCCTCCTTGCTCGCCCAGGCGAGGGAGGCGGCGGAGCGGCTCGGCACCGTGCTCCTCACTGCCGGCCCGGGCCCGGCGGGCACCGTCGACCTGGAGAACGCGGCACAGGACACGGCGCCGATCGACGATTCCGCGGTGCGGGAACCCGACGATGTCGCGGTCGTGTTCTACACGTCCGGCACGACGGGTAAGCCGAAAGGGGTGATGCTCACCCACCGGAACATTCTGCACAACGTCGAGAGGATGGTCACCACTCCGTACATGTTCCGGAGTGACGACGTACTGCTCGGGTGTTTGCCGCTGTCGCACGGTTTCGGTCAGATTTGCGGCATGCTGACTGGCTTCCGCGCCGGTATATCCATGGTCATGATGCCGCGGTTCTCCGGGCGGGAGGCCCTCGCGCTGATGACGAAACACCGATGCACGGTGTTCATGGGCGTGCCGACCATGTATTTCGGGTTGCTCGATGCGGTGGCCCAGGGCGAGCAGGTTCCTCGGCTCGACCGCGTGTACAGCGGGGGATCGGCGCTTCCAGTCAAGACCCTCGACGATGTCCGAAGCGTGTTCGGATGTCCTGTGTACGAGGGCTACGGGATGACCGAGACCTCCTGCAGCGTTGCCTATCACTATCCCGGCCTGACTTTTCGACCCGGAACAGTCGGTGCTCCGATCACTGGCATCACTGTCGGTATAGCTCGGCCGAATGTCGACAGGATCGATCTCCTGCCCGTCGGTGAGGTGGGCGAGATCCTGGTGCGCGGTCCGAACGTCATGGCCGGATATCTCGGTCGCCCGGAGATCACCGCTGAGGTTTTGATCGACGGCTGGTTCCTCACCGGCGATCTCGGCAGGCTGGATGGCGACGGATATCTTTCGGTCGTGGGCCGTAAGAAGGACTTGATTCTGCGTGGCGGCTACAACGTTTATCCGCGCGAAATCGAGGAGATCCTCGTCAGGCATCCGGCCGTGGCGCAGGTGGCGGTTATCGGTGTTCCGCACCCTGTGCTCGGTGAGGAGGTCTGGGCGATCGTCGTGGCTGCCCGGCCGGAGGACGTCAGCTCTGGATCGGATGAAGAGATCATCGAATGGGGCAAGCAGCGTCTCGCCGCATATAAGTACCCTCGTCGAGTCGAGTTCACCGACGCTCTCCCGTTGGGGTCCAGCGGAAAAGTTCTCAAGCGGATGCTCGTGTCGAAATACGAGCCGACCGTCGACTCGTAGCTGCAAACGAACAGCCCTCGCTCTCGGAGCCGGCTTTGGATCGTCCAGTTCTCCATTCGGCTGACAGGCCGCCACAGAATTAAATTGACGTAGCACCCGCGGCACGGCTGTGGGTGCTACGCCTCCGCTCAAGCATCGTACGTAACAAATAGGTAGGGCGGCTCGACCATGGCTGAATTCCAAGCGGACACGTCGGCATCGACCGAGGCGATCGCCATCGTCGGTATATCCTGCCGACTGCCGCATGCGGAGAATCCCGCCCAGCTGTGGCAGCTGCTGCGCGACGGCCGCAGTGCGATTGGCGCGCCCCCAGCAGGCCGCCCCGAACTGATTTCTCGGCCGGGCGGCTATCTCGACGACGTCAGCGGATTTGATGCAGGCTTCTTCGGCATCAGTCCGAGCGAGGCGTCGTCGATGGATCCGCAGCAGCGGCTGATGCTTGAGCTCGCCTGGGAGGCACTGGAGGACGCCAGGATCCTCCCGTCCGATCTTGCCGATAGCCGGACCGGTGTCTTCGTCGGCGTCATCGCCGACGACTATGCCGCCCTCACGCATCAGCACGGGGCCGAAGGCATTACCCGCCACACCCTGACCGGTCTCAACCGCGGCGTCGTTGCCAACCGGATCTCCTACACCCTGGGTCTGCACGGACCGAGTGCGGCCGTGGACACCGGCCAGTCCTCCTCGCTGGTCGCTGTGCACCTGGCAGTCGAGAGCCTGCGCCGCGGCGAGTCCGCCATGGCCATCGCCGGCGGTGTCAACCTCAATTTGGTGCCGGACAGCACCATCGGCGCGGAGCGGTTTGGCGCACTTTCACCAGACGGTCTCAGCTTCACTTTCGACGCGAGGGCGAATGGATATGTACGCGGTGAGGGCGGCGCGTTCGTGGTGCTCAAGCCGCTGCACGCCGCCGTAGCAGACGGCGACCCGGTCTACTGCGTGCTGCGCGGCAGCGCGATGAACAACGACGGGACGACCGAGGGTCTCACCGTACCGAGTCCGGCCGGCCAGCAGGATGTCCTGCGGCAGGCGTACGAGCGTGCCAAGGTGTCCGCGGAGCAGGTGCAGTACGTCGAATTGCACGGCACGGGTACCAAGCTGGGCGACCCGATCGAAGCGTCGGCTCTGGGCGCGGTGCTCGGTGACGGCCGCGTGGACGGAGCCGAGCTGCGGGTCGGATCGGTGAAGACCAACGTCGGACACCTTGAGGGTGCCGCCGGCATCGTCGGCTTGCTGAAAGCGGCGCTCTGCATCCGTCACCGCGAGCTCGTGCCGAGCCTGAACTACGAAACCCCCAACCCAGACATTCCGTTCGACGAGTTGAAGCTCGCCGTACAGCGAAGCCGCGAGCCATGGCCGCGGCCGGACGAGCCGCTCTACGCAGGTGTCAGCTCGTTCGGTGTGGGCGGTACGAACTGCCACGTCGTGCTTTCGGACTGGCGCACTGAGTCGGCCGCGCAGGAGTTGCCTGGCGCTGAGTCCGGCTCGGGTGTGGTGCCGTGGGTGGTGTCGGCTAAGTCGGCTGAGGCTGTGGCTGGTCAGGCGGGGCGGCTGGTGTCGTTCCTTGGTGACCGTCCGGGGCTGGATGTCGCGGCGGTGGGTCGTTCGCTTGTGGTGTCGCGTGCTCGTTTCGATCATCGTGCGGTGGTTGTGGGGGAGACTCGCGAGGAGCTTGTGGCGGGTGTTCGGGCGTTGGCTGCGGGTGTGCCTGCGGCTGGTGTGGTGTCGGGTCGTGCGGTCCCGGGTGGTGCGGGTAAGACGGTGTTCGTCTTCCCCGGTCAGGGTTCGCAGTGGCAGGGCATGGCGCTAGAGCTTTTCGATTCCTCCCCGGTGTTTGCAGGGCGGCTGGTGGAGTGTGAGCAGGCTCTGGCGCCGTTCACGGACTGGTCGCTGCTGGACGTGCTGCGCGGTGTGGAGGGTGCGCCTGATTCTGACCGGGTGGATGTGGTGCAGCCCGCGTTGTGGGCGGTGATGGTGTCGTTGGCGGCGTTGTGGCGTTCGGTGGGCATCGAGCCGGATGCGGTGGTCGGTCACTCGCAGGGTGAGATCGCGGCGGCTGTGGTCGCTGGTGCGTTGTCGCTCGAGGATGCGGCGAAGATCGTCGCGTTGCGCAGCCGGGCCATCGTGAAGCTGGCCGGTACGGGTGGGATGGTGTCGGTAGCTCTACCGGCCGACGAGGTTCGCGAGCTCATCGCCCCTTGGGGCGGCGCGATCGATATCGCCGCACACAACGGCCCCATGAGCACGGTCGTCTCCGGCGCCCCGGAGGCCCTGGCCGACCTCGTCGCTCAAAGTGAGGTCAAGGGATACCGTGCCCGCACTGTTCCGGTCGACTACGCCTCTCACTCCGCCCACGTCGACTTGTTGGAGGATGAGCTGCGGGAGCTGTTGGCCGGCGTCACGCCGCGTGCCGGTGACATCAGGTTCTTCTCCACTGTCACCGGGCAGCCGCTGAACGGTGAGGAGCTCGACGGCGAGTATTGGTTCCGCAACCTCCGCCAGACCGTCCAGTTGGAAGAGGCCACCCGTGCTCTGCTCGGCGACGGGCACCGCGTCTTCATCGAGGTCAGTGCCCACCCGGTGCTTACCTCGGCCCTCAGTGACACGGCCGACGAGGCCGGCGTCGGCGGCACTATTGTTGTCGGATCGCTGCGGCGCGACGACGGTGGACGGGATCGTTTCCTGGCCTCGGTCGCAGAGGCGCACGTCAACGGTGTGGGGGTGGAGTGGGAGCGGTTCCTGCCGGGTTCGGGTTTGGTGGATCTGCCCACGTACGCCTTCCAGCGTCAGCGTTTCTGGCTGGATGGTTCGGCGATCGGGCCGGTCCAGGTCCGGACCGTTGCGGCAAGGCGAAGCGGTCCGAAGCGGTCCGCACCGCGAGGCGATGAGCTGGAGCTGGTGCGTGCGCACGTGGCAGCAGTGCTCGGCCACGGATCGGCGCGCGACGTGGACATCGACACGACCTTCAAGGACCTGGGCTTCGACTCCGTCTCGGCCGTCGAGCTTCGGAACGCGCTGAACAGGGCCACCGGGCTCTCGCTGCCCTCCGGCCTCCTTTTCAACCACCCGACCCCGGCCGTACTCGCCGAACACCTCGGTGGTCAGCTCCTAGGCCTGGACCAAAGCCAGGGCCAGGATGACGATGCGTACGAGGCCATAGCCCCTGACGAGCCGATCGCGATCGTGGGCATGGCATGTCGGCTGCCGGGAGGGGTCGCCTCTCCGGAGGACCTGTGGCGTTTGGTGAGCGGCGAGGTCGATGCGGTCGACGGATTCCCGACCAACCGGGGCTGGGACCTTGATTCACTCTTCGCCCCCGATCCGGGCAGCCCCGGCAAGACCTACGCCACCAAAGGTGGTTTCCTGCACGATGCGGACCGGTTTGATGCCGAGTTCTTCGGCATCAGTCCCCGCGAGGCGGCGGCGATGGAGCCCCAGCAGCGGCTGCTGCTGGAGACGGCCTGGGAGGCTTTCGAGCAGGCGGGCATCGACCCCGCCGCGCTGCGGGGCACCCGCACCGGTGTGTACGTGGGCGCGGTGGCGCAGGAGTACGGGCCGCGGCTGCACGAGCCGTCCGGCGGATACGACGGTTACCTGCTGACGGGCAACACCGTCAGTGTGGCCTCGGGCCGGCTGGCCTACACCTTCGGGCTTGAGGGCCCGGCGGTGACGGTCGACACCGCCTGCTCGTCCTCGCTCGTCGCGCTCCACCTCGCCGCGCAGTCGCTGCGCCAGGGCGAGTCCTCCGTGGCCATCGCCGGCGGTGTGTCCGTCATGGCCACGCCCGGCATGTTCGTGGAGTTCTCCCGGCAGCGCGGGCTGTCGCCGGACGGGCGTTGCAAGGCGTTCTCCTCGTCGGCGGACGGTACGGGCTGGGCCGAGGGTGTGGGTCTGCTGGTGCTGGAGCGGCTGTCGGACGCGGAGCGCAACGGGCACCAGGTGCTCGCGGTGATCCGTGGTTCCGCCGTGAACCAGGATGGTGCGAGCAACGGTCTGACGGCCCCGAACGGGCCTTCGCAGGAGCGGGTCATCCGCGCCGCGCTGGCCAACGCCCGCCTGTCGGCGTCCGAGGTGGACGCGGTGGAGGCGCACGGCACGGGCACCAAGCTCGGCGACCCGATCGAGGCGCAGGCGCTGCTGGCCACCTACGGCCAGGACCGCGAAGAGCCGCTTCGACTCGGCTCGCTGAAGTCGAACATCGGTCACCCGCAGGCCGCGGCCGGTGCCGCGGGCGTGATCAAGATGGTCATGGCCATGCGTAACGGGGTTCTCCCGGCGACGCTGCACGTGGACGAGCCGACCTCGCACGTCGATTGGTCGGCCGGCGCGGTGGAGCTGCTGACGCAGGCCCAGGAGTGGCCGGAGCTCGACCGTCCGCGCCGGGCCGGCATCTCGTCCTTCGGCATCAGCGGTACCAACGCACACCTCATCGTCGAGCAGGTCACGGAGACCGAAGCTCCGGTGGAGGAGCTTTCGGTGTCGGGTCCGGTGCCGTGGGTGGTGTCGGGCAAGTCGGGCGCTGCTCTGTCGGAGCAGGCGGATCGGCTGGTGTCGTTCGTGGAGGAGCGGCCGGAGCTGGATGTCGTGGCTGTGGGCCGTTCGCTGGCTGTATCGCGTGCTCGTTTCGATCACCGTGCGGTGGTCGTGGGGGAGACCCGTGAGGAGCTCCTGGACGCTCTGCGGGCGCTGACCCCGGACGAGGCCGTCTCGGCGGGTTCGGTTGCGTTCCTGTTCTCCGGGCAGGGCAGTCAGCGTGTGGGTATGGGCCGTGAGCTGTACGTGAGCGAGCCGATGTTCGCGGCCGCGTATGACGAGGTCGTCGCAGCGCTGGACGTCCACCTCGACCGTTCTCTTGCGGGGGTGATTGAGGGTGAGCCGGAGCTGCTTCAGCGGACCGTGTTCACCCAGCCAGCACTGTTCGCGATCGAGGTCTCCCTCTTCCGTCTCCTCTCCCACTACGGCGTGACGCCGGACTATCTGGTGGGTCACTCGGTGGGCGAGCTGGCCGCCGCGCATGTTGCGGGTGTGCTGTCTCTTGAGGATGGTGCGCGGCTGGTGTGTGCGCGTGCGCGTCTGATGGACGGCGTTGCCGAGGGGGGAGCGATGGTCGCCCTCAACGCTGGTGAGGAGAAGGTTTCCGGTTGGCTTGAGGGTCGTGCCGGTGTGGATGTGGCCGGGTTCAACAGCCCTGGCAGCACCGTGATTTCGGGTGACGAGACGGAAGTTCTCGAAGTCCTTGAGATGGCCCGCGCGGAGGGTGTGAAGGCGACTCGGCTGAAGGTGAGCCACGCTTTCCACTCCGCGCACCTGGACGGAGTGCTGGACGAACTCACCGAGGTCGCCCGGTCCCTGACGTATTCGGCTCCGCAGATCCCGGTGGTCTCGAATGTCACCGGGCAGCTGATCGAGGAGTTCACCGCCGACCACTGGGCCGTTCAGGCCCGCTCGGCCGTCCGTTTCGCCGACGGCATCGAGACCCTGGCGGGTCTTGGTGTGACGGCGTTCGTGGAGCTCGGCCCGGACGGCACCCTGGCGGGCCTGACGAACGAATGCCTGGCCGAAGCCACGGGTGTGGTCGTGGTCCCGGTGCTCCGCAAGGACCGTGAGGAGAAGCGTTCCCTCCTCACCGCCCTGGCTTCCGTCCACACGCACGGTGTCGGTGTGGACTGGGAGGGGTTCTTTCCGGGTTCCGCATGCGTCGAGCTCCCCACGTACGCCTTCCAGCGTGAGCGTTTTTGGTTGGATGCGCCGCGTTCCGGTGATGCGGCGGGTCTGGGTCTGACGGCTGTGGATCATCCGTTGTTGGCTGCGATGATCACGGAGCCTGATGGTGATGCGGTGCAGTTCTCGGCTTCGGTGTCGTTGTCTTCGCATCCGTGGCTGGCTGATCACGCGATGGGTGGGACGGTCCTGGTTCCGGGGACGGTGTTCCTGGAGCTCGCGGGCACCGCGGCCGAGCAGCTGGGTTACGCCACCGTCGAGGAACTCACCCTCCAGGCACCCCTGATCCTCTCGGAGAAGACGGGCGCTCAGCTGCGGCTGACCGTCGACCGGGCCGACGCGCGCGGCGATCGTCAGTTCACCGTGTACTCGCGGACCGGCGAAGAGCAGTGGACCGCCCACGCGGCCGGCTTGCTCACGTTCTCCGTCCCCTCGCCGGGCGTTTCCATGGACCAGTGGCCCCCGGCCGATGGCACCCCCATCCCGCTGGACGGCGTTTACGACCGCCTCGACGACTTGGGCTACGGCTACGGGCCGGCCTTCCACGGTCTGCGCGCCGCCTGGCGCGCCGGTGACGACCTCTTCGCCGAGGTCGCCCTGCCCGACCAGCTCCAGACCGAAGCCGCGCGCTTCGGTGTGCACCCCGCCCTCCTCGACGCGGTTCTGCACCCGCTCGTGCTGGAGGCCGCGGCCTCGGAGCAGGACGACAGCACGATCCGTCTGCCGTTCTCGTTCTCGGGCTTCGTGCTGCACGCGGTCGGTGCCACGGTGCTGCGCGTCCGCTGGACCCGTACCGGCCAGGACACGGCCCGTCTCGCTCTCGCCGACGGCGCCGGCGCTCCGGTGGCGGCGATCGAGTCGGTCGCCCTGCGGCCGATCGCCCGCGATCAGCTCGCCGTTGCCGGCCCGGCCGTGGAGTCCCTGTACCGGGTGGCCTGGGAGGCCGTCCCGGCGGCCGAGCCGGTCGCCGACCAGCGGTGGGTCCGGCTGGGCGAGGCGCCCTACGCCGACCTCGCCGCGCTCAGCGCCGCGGTCGACGCCGGATCTGCCGTACCGGAGTTCGTGGTGATCGGCGAGCAGGAGCTCGTCGCCGGCACCACCGGCGATGTACTCGACCAGACCCACGCCACGGCGGCGCGCGGGCTGGAAGCGGTGCGGGAATGGCTGGCCGCCCCGCAGTTCGCGGAGAGCCGCCTCGTCCTCGTCGTGCCGGACGACGCGCTGCACACAGCCCCGCTCGTGGGCCTGATCCGTACCGCGCAGACCGAGCAGCCCGACCGACTGGTCCTCGCCCACGTGGATGAGGGTGGTCTGGAGCTGCTGCCTGCCGTGTTGGCTTCCGGTGAGCCTGAGGTGGCGGTGCGGGGCGGCGGCTTGTTCCTGCCGCGTCTGACGCGTGCTGCGGGTGTCGTGGCGGGTGTGGTGGAGGGTCTGGATCCGGAGGGTACGGTCCTGGTGACCGGTGCTCTGGGTACGCTGGGCCGTCTGGTGGCGCGTCGGTTGGTGACGCATCACGGTGCGAGGCACCTGCTGTTGGTGTCGCGCCGTGGTGGTGAGACTCCGGGTGCTGCCGAGTTCGTGGCGGAGCTGGCGGAGTTGGGTGCGCGGGCTTGGGTGGCGGCGTGTGACGTGTCGGACTTCGACGCGCTGGCGGGTCTGTTGGACGAGGTCGCGGTCGAGCGTCCGCTGACTGCCGTGGTGCATACGGCGGGTGTCTTGGACGATGGGACGGTCGAGTCGCTGTCGGCCGGTCATCTGGAGCGGGTGATGCGTCCGAAGGTGGACGCGGCCTGGAACCTCCACCGCCTCACCGAGTCCCTCGGCCTCGCCTCGTTCGTCATGTTCTCGTCCATCGCGGGTCTCATGGGCAACGCCGGCCAGGCCAACTACGCGGCCGCGAACACCTTCCTCGACGCCCTCGCGCAGCACCGCCGCGCTAAGAAGCTGCCCGCCACCTCCCTCGCGTGGAGCCTGTGGGACAGCGCCGACGGCATGGCCGGAACCCTCGCCGACGCCGACGTCGCGCGGTGGAAGCGGAGCGGAATCGTCCCGCTGACCCCGGAACTGGGTCTCGATCTGTTCGACGCGGCGCTCGCCTCGGCGGAGCCGCTGCTGGTCCCCGCCGAACTCGACCTGGGCGCCCTGCGCGCCCGGGCCGAGGAGAACGCGCTCCCCGAGCTGTTCACCGGCCTGGTCCGCGTCCGCCGCCGGCAGGCGGCCGGCGCCGCCCGCGGCGCCGACTCGTCGTGGGTCCAGCGGCTGATCGAGCTGGCCGCGGAGGAGCGGGCGCAGGCCGTGCTCCAGACCGTACGGGAGACCGTGGGGCTGGTCCTCGGGCACGGGGCCAACGCCGACATCGACGCGGCCAAGGCCTTCAACGACACCGGCTTCGACTCCCTCACGGGTGTCGAATTGCGCAACCGGCTCAACTCGGTGACCGGTCTGCGACTGCCCACCACCCTCGTGTTCGACCACCCGTCGCCCCAGGCGGTGGCGGACTTCCTGCTGGACCGGCTCGACGCGACCGGAACGGCCGTCGTCCCGTCGGTGGCCGCCCACGCCCCGGGACGGGACGAGCCGATCGCCGTGGTCGGTATGGGTTGCCGCTACCCGGGCGGGGTCTCCTCGCCGGAGGACCTGTGGCGGCTCGTGGCGGAGGGCCGGGACGCGATCGACGAGTTCCCGTCCGACCGCGGCTGGGACGTGGAAGGCCTCTTCGACCCGGACCCCGAGAAGATCGGCAAGTCGTACACCCGCAAGGGCGGATTCCTCCACGAGGCCGCGGAGTTCGATGCCGAGTTCTTCGGTCTGAGTCCGCGTGAGGCGATCGCGACCGACCCGCAGCAGCGTGTGCTGCTGGAGGTCGCGTGGGAGGCGCTGGAGCGTGCGGGAATCGATCCCGCCTCGCTGCGCGGTTCCTCGACCGGTGTCTACGCGGGTGTGATGTACAACGACTACGGGTCGCGGCTGGGGAGTGCTCCGGAGGGCTTCGAGGGGCATTTGCTGACGGGCACGATCGGGAGCGTCCTGTCGGGTCGGGTGGCTTACACGTTCGGCCTTGAAGGGCCGGCGGTGACGCTGGACACGGCGTGTTCCTCGTCGCTGGTAGCGGTGCACCTGGCCGCTCAGGCGCTGCGCCAGGGCGAGTGCTCGATGGCACTCGCCGGCGGTGTCACCGTGATGTCCACGCCAACGACCTTTGTCGAGTTCTCGCGTCAGCGTGGTCTGTCGCCGGACGGGACCTGCAAGTCGTTCGCGGCTTCGGCGGACGGTACGGGTTGGGCCGAGGGCGCGGGCATGCTGGTCCTGGAGCGTCTGTCGGACGCTCAGCGGCTCGGGCACAACATCCTTGGTGTGATACGCGGTTCCGCGGTCAACCAGGACGGTGCGAGCAACGGCCTCACCGCCCCCAACGGGCCCTCGCAGGAACGCGTCATCCGCCAGGCCCTCGCCAACGCCCGCCTCGCTCCGCACGAGGTGGACGCGGTCGAGGCGCACGGCACCGGCACCCGGCTCGGTGACCCGATCGAGGCCAACGCGCTGCTGGCCACCTACGGTCAGGACCGCGAAGAGCCGCTGCGTCTGGGATCGATCAAGTCGAACATCGGTCACACGCAGGCTGCCGCGGGTGTCGCGGGCATCATCAAGATGCTGATGGCGATGCGTAACGGGGAGCTTCCGGCGACGCTGCACGTGGAAGAGCCGACGCCGCACGTCGACTGGTCGACGGGTGCGGTGGAGCTGGTCACCGAGCGTCGGGCGTGGCCGGAGGTGGCGCGTCCGCGTCGCGCGGCCGTGTCCTCGTTCGGTATCAGTGGTACGAACGCGCATGTGGTCCTGGAGCAGGGCCCGGAGCCGGTCGTGGCCGGTGAGCTGGTGGTGGCGGGGCTTCCGCTGGTGGTCTCGGCGAAGAGCGAGGCGGCCCTGGCGGCGCGTGCCGGCCAGGTGCGTGAGCTGCTGGCCTCGGAGATCGTCGATTCGGCGCGGGTGGCTTCGGCTCTCGCGACCCGGGTCCCGCACCTCCCCTTCCGGGCGACGGTTTCGGGCGCCGGCCGGGATGAGCTGTTGGCGGGTCTTGAGGCGCTGGCCTCGGGTGGGTCCGCGGCGAACCTGGTGCAGGGTGTGGTCACGGGCTCGGGCAAGACGGTGTTCGTGTTCCCGGGTCAGGGTTCGCAGTGGCAGGGCATGGCTCTGGAACTCTTCGACTCCTCGCCGGTGTTCGCCGCCCGGCTGGTGGAGTGTGAGCGGGCGTTGGCGCCGTTCACGGACTGGTCGCTGCTGGACGTTCTGCGCGGTGTGGAGGGGGCGCCCGGTTTCGATCGGGTGGAGGTGGTGCAGCCGGCGCTGTGGGCGGTGATGGTGTCCCTGGCCGCGTTGTGGCGTTCGGTGGGTATCGAGCCGGATGCGGTGATCGGTCACTCGCAGGGTGAGATCGCGGCGGCCGCGGTGTCGGGGGCGCTGTCGCTGGTCGACGCGGCGAAGGTCGTGGCGTTGCGCAGCCGGGCGATCGTGAAGCTGGCTGGTACGGGTGGCATGGTCTCGGTGGCCCTGCCGGCCGACGAGGTCCGTGCGCTCATCGCCCGCTGGGACGGCGCCATCGACATCGCCGCACACAACGGCCCGCGTTCCGTGGTGGTCGCCGGAGAGGTGACCGCTCTTGAGGAGATGGTCGCCTACTGCAAGGACAACAAGATGCGCGCCAAGCGCATCCCGGTCGACTACGCCTCCCACTCCGCGCACGTCGAAAGCCTGCGGGACGAGCTCCTGGACGCCTTGTCCTCGCTCACCCCGCGCGCCGTCAAGGTGCCCTTCCTCTCCACCGTCACCGGGCAGCCGCTGGACGGCACGGAGCTCGACGGCTCGTACTGGTTCCGCAACCTCCGCCAGACCGTCCAGCTGGAGGAGGCCACCCGGACCCTGCTCGACCAGGGCCACCGCGTCTTCATCGAGGCCAGCGCCCACCCGGTGCTGACCGTCGCACTCCAGGAGACCATCGACGACAGCTCGTACGAGAGCGCCGTCACCGTGCCCTCGCTCCACCGTGACGAGGGTGGACTCGACGACTTCCTCGCCTCCGCGGCGCAGGCCCACGTCTCGGGCGCCCCGCTCGACTGGGCCGCCGTGGTCGGCGGACCCGGCGCGGTCGTCGACCTGCCGACCTACCCCTTCCAGCGCCGGCGGCACTGGCTGGAGGGCCCGGCGCTCGCCGGGGACGCGGGCGGGCTCGGCATGGCCGCCGAGCGGCACCCGCTCATCGGCGCCGCGCTCTGGATGGCCGACGAGGACAAGCTTGTCCTCAGCGGCCGGATCGCCCTGAACACGCAGCCGTGGCTGGCCGACCACGCCGTGGCCGGCACCGTACTGCTCCCCGGTACCGCCTTCGTGGACCTCGCCATCCGTGCGGGTGACCACACGGGCCTCGACCAGCTCGACGAGCTGACCCTGCAGGCACCGCTGGTGCTGGCAGGCCGGGGTGGAGTACAGCTCCAGGTCGTGGTCGACGCTCCGGACGAGGAGGGCCGGCGCGCCCTGTCGGTCCACTCCCGCCCGGAGCCCGAGTCCGACGACGCCCCCATCCACCAGTGGACCCTGCACGCCACCGGTGTACTGGGCCACGCGGAAGGACGGGCGGGCGTACCGGCCGACACGGCCTGGCCCCCGGCCGGCGCCGAGCCGGTCGACCTGACGGTGGCGTACGACACACTCGCCGAGCGGGGCTTCCAGTACGGACCCACCTTCCAGGGCCTGCGGGCGCTGTGGCGCGCCGGACAGGAGATGTTCGCCGAGGTCGCCCTCCCGAAGGACGTCCCCCTGGGCGACTTCGGGATCCATCCGGCCCTCCTCGACGCCGCCCTGCACCCGCTGGCGCTCGCGGAGGACGGCCGCCTGGTGCTGCCGTTCGCCTGGACCGGAGTACGCCTGCACGCGGTGAACGCCAGCGTGCTGCGCGTACGGATCACCCCCGAGGGCTCGGGCACCGCCCTGTCCCTCGCCGATGCGAGCGGTGCGCCGATCGCCTCGGTGCGGACGCTCAGCCTGCGGGCCGTCGACCCCGCGCAGCTGGCCGGCTCGGTCACCCCCCGCCAGCCGCTGCTCCAGGTCGAGTGGACCACCGCCCCGGAGGCGGCCCCGGTCGCCGACTGGGCCGTCCTCGACGAGACCGGCCACGGTCTGCCCGCCCCCCTGGGCTGCTACTCGGACCTCGCCGGCATCGTCGGAACCCCGCCGCTCGTCGTGGTCCCCTTCCCCGGCGAGGACGGCCCCGGCGCCGTGGCACACCGCGCCCTGCGGCTGGCCCAGGCATGGCTCGCCGAGGAGCGGTTCGCCGACTCGCGCCTGGTCTTCGTGACCCGTGACGCGACCACCGCCCGCACGGAGGCCGGCCTCGGCTCGGCTCCCGTCTGGGGGCTGGTGCGTACCGCCATGGCCGAGAACCCCGACCGGTTCGGCCTGCTGGACCTGACAGACTGGGACCTCTCCGAGGCCGAGCTCGGCCGTGCGCTGGCCGTACCGGAAGCGCAGGTGAGCCTGCGGGACGGGGCACTGCTCGTACCGCGGCTGGTCAAGTCGCCCACGACGGGCGACACCGTGCCCGCCCTGAACCCCGAGGGCACCGTCCTCATCACGGGCGCCACCGGCACCCTGGGCCAGTTGTTCGCCCGCCACCTCGTCGCCGAACACGGCGTACGGCAACTGCTGCTGGCGAGCCGCCGCGGCCGGGACGCCGCGGGCATGCTCGAGCTGGAGGCCGAACTCACGGCCCACGGAGCCGACGTGTCCGTGGTCGCCTGTGACACGGCCGACCGCGCCGCGGTCGCCGCGATGCTGGGGGCGATCCCCGCGGAGCACCCGCTCACCGCGGTCCTGCACACCGCCGGCGTCCTCGACGACGGCACGCTGCACGCCCTCACGGCCGAGCAGCTCGACACCGTACTGCGCCCCAAGGTCGATGCCGCCCGGCACCTGCACGAGCTGACGGCCGACCTGGAACTGGACGCGTTCGTCCTGTTCTCCTCGCTGGCCGGTACGGTCGGCACCGCGGGACAGGCCAACTACGCCGCGGCCAACACCTATCTGGACGCCCTCGCGCACCACCGCCAGGCCCTGGCCCTGCCCGGTACGTCGCTGGCCTGGGGCCTGTGGGCCGAGGGCAGCGGGATGACCGGTCACCTGACCGACGCCGACCTCGCCCGCATGTCCCGGGGCGGCATCGCCCCCATCGGCAGCGAGCAGGGGCTGGCGCTGTTCGACGCGGCCCTCGCGACCCGTCGGCCGGTGCTCGTTCCGGCGCTGCTGGACTACACCGGACTGCGGGCACAGAGCGAGGACGGCACCCTGCCCGCGCTCTTCCACGGCCTGGTGCGCCCGGCGCGACGCGCCGCCGTCGGCGAGCGGGCGGGCGGGAACTCCCTCCAGGAACGCCTGGCGCCCCTGGCCCTCCAGGACCAGGAGCGCGCGCTGCTGGAACTGGTCCGCGGCGTGGTGGCCTCCGTACTGGGGCACAGCGACGCCGACCAGGTCGCGCCCGGCCGGGCCTTCAACGAGCTGGGCTTCGACTCGCTCAAGGCAGTGGAACTGCGCAACCGGCTGAACGCGGCCGCAGGTCTGAAGCTGCCCGCGACGCTGGTGTTCGACTACCCGAACACGGTCGAGCTGGCTGGCTTCCTGCGGACCGAACTGCTCGGCTCGGCCGCCGCGGTGGCCGTGGCGGCCGAACCGGTCGTCGGCGCCTCCGACGAGCCGATCGCGATCGTCGCGATGGCCTGCCGCTACCCGGGCGAGGTCAGCTCCCCGGAAGAGCTGTGGGCGCTGCTGTCCGACGAGCGGGACGCCATCGGCCCGTTCCCGAACGACCGCGGCTGGGACCTGGACGGCCTGTACGACACGGACCCCGACCACGTGGGCACCTCGTACACCCGGCACGGCGGGTTCCTCCACGAGGCTCCGCAGTTCGACCCCGAGCTGTTCGGGGTGAGCGCCCGGGAGGCCACCGCCATCGACCCGCAGCAGCGCCTCCTGCTGGAAATCTGCTGGGAGGCCTTCGAGCGCGCGGGCATCGACCCGACCTCTCTCAAGGGCAGCCAGACCGGTGTGTTCGCCGGTGTCATGGCCAACGACTACGCGGCACGCCTGAAGAATGCGCCCGAGGCCCTGGAGGGCTACCTGTCGGTCGGCAGCACGGTCAGTGTCGCCTCCGGCCGCGTCGCCTACACCTTCGGCCTGCAGGGACCGGCAATCACCGTCGACACCGCCTGCTCCTCCTCGCTCGTCTCCATCCACCTCGCCGCGCAGGCGCTGCGGAACGGCGAATGCGGGCTGGCCCTGGCCGGCGGTGTGACCGTAATGGCCGCGCCCACTCTGTTCGTCGAGTTCAGCCGTCAGCGCGGCCTGGCACCGGACGGCAGGTGCAAGTCCTTCTCCGCGCGGGCGGACGGGGCGGCCTGGGCCGAAGGCGCCGGAATCCTCCTGCTGGAGCGGCTCTCCGATGCCCAGCGCAACGGCCGCCGGATCCTCGGCGTGATCCGCGGAACCGCCGTCAACCAGGATGGTGCGAGCAACGGCCTCACCGCCCCCAACGGCCCCTCCCAGGAGCGGGTGATCCGCCAAGCCCTGACCAACGCGGGCCTGACCACCGCGGACGTCGACGCGCTGGAGGCCCACGGCACCGGCACCACGCTGGGCGACCCGATCGAGGCCCAGGCCGTACTCGCCACCTACGGGCAGGAGCGCCCGTCGCCCCTCCTGATGGGCTCCCTGAAGTCCAACATCGGACACTCCCAGGCCGCCGCCGGTGTGGCCGGCGTCATCAAGATGGTCATGGCGATGCAGCACGGGGTGCTCCCCAAGAGCCTCCACATCGACGAGCCCAGCGCGCACGTCGACTGGTCCGCCGGCGAGGTGGAACTGCTCACCGAGGCGGTGCCGTGGCCCGAGTCCGAGCGGCCGCGCCGGGCAGGCGTGTCCTCCTTCGGCATCAGCGGTACCAATGCCCACGTCATCGTGGAGCAGCCGCCGGCCGAGGGGACGGTCCCGCCGGCCGAGCCGATGCCGGTCGTGCCGCTGCTGCTGTCCGCGCACAACGACGCGGCCCTGCTGGCGCAGGCCGACCAGGTGGGCGCGACCCTCGTCGGCACCGGGCAGCAGGACCTGGCCTCGACGGGCCGGACCCTGGCCGTCGGACGGGCCGGACTGCCGCACCGCGCCGTGGTAGTGGCCTCCACCGCCACCGAAGCGGTCGACGGACTCGCGGCACTGACCGTGCGGGGTACACCCGTGGACGGCCGTACGGCCTTCCTCTTCACCGGTCAGGGCAGCCAGCGACTCGGCATGGGCCGGGAGCTGTACACCACCTACCCCGCCTACGCCGAGGCCCTGAACGCCGTATGCGAAGAACTCGACCGGTGGCTGGAAACACCGCTGCTCGACGTCCTCTTCGGTGAGGACCCGGCGCCGCTGGACCAGACAGGCTTCACGCAGGCCGCCCTGTTCGCAACCGAGGTCGCGCTGTTCCGGCTCCTCGAAGACTGGGGCGTACGGCCGGACTTCCTCGCGGGCCACTCCATCGGTGAGCTGGCCGCCGCTCACGTCGCCGGCGTCCTCTCGCTGGCGGACGCGGCGCAGCTCGTCGCGGCCCGCGGCAGGCTGATGCAGGAACTGCCCGGCGACGGCGCGATGCTCGCCGTGCAGGCCGAGGAGCAGGAGGTGCTGCCGCTGCTCGCCGGACGGGAGCACCTCCTGGGCATCGCCGCCGTCAACGGCCCCGCCTCCCTGGTGCTCTCGGGCGACGCGGAAGCCGTCGAGGCCATCGGAGCCGAACTCTCCGCCCAGGGACGCAAGACCAAGCGACTGCGCGTCAGCCACGCCTTCCACTCCCCGCACGTGGACGCGATGCTGGACGAATTCCAAATGGTCGCGAAGGGGCTCACGTTCGCCGCGCCCATCATCCCGATTGTCTCCACACTGACCGGGCAGCTGGTCGGCGCCGAGGAACTGACCACGCCCGAGTACTGGGTTCGGCACGTCCGCCGGCCCGTGCGCTTCCTGGACGCGGCACGCGCCCTGGAGGCCGAAGGCGTACGGACCTTCCTGGAGCTCGGCCCGGACGGCGTGCTCAGCGCGATGGCGCAGGACTTCCTCGACGCGCGATCGCTCCTGGTCCCGGTGCTGCGCGGTGGGCGCCACGAGCCGTACACCGCCGTCACCGCCCTGGCCCACGCCCACGTACGGGGCGTGCCGGTGGACTGGCGCGCACTGTTCGGCGAGAACGCCGGACCGGCCGCGGACCTGCCGACCTACCCCTTCCAGCGCCAGCGCTACTGGCTCACGGAGGGGCCCGGCGGTGGCGACGTCACCTCGGCCGGACTCGACTCCGCACGGCACCCGCTGCTCGGGGCCGCGGTTCCGCTCGCCGACTCCGACGGTGTCCTGTTCACCGGCCGGATCTCGGCCCGCAGCCACCCCTGGTTCGCCGACCATGCCGTCGCCGGCACCCTGCTGGTCCCGGGCACGGCCCTGGTGGAGGTCGCGCTCCACGCGGGCGCCGCACTCGGCTGCGAGCGGCTGGAGGAACTCGCCCTCCAGGCACCCCTGGTCCTTCCCGACGAGGGTGCCCTCCAGCTCCAGATCACCGTCGGCGGCCCCGATGGAGACGGCCGCAGGCCCGTCACCGTCCACTCGCGCGGGGACCAGGAAGGCGACTTCTGGAACCGGCACGCCACCGGAACCGTGGTGGCCGCCGTTCCCGGCGGCCCCGAACCCGACCTCGCGTCCTGGCCTCCGGCCGGCGCCGAACCCCAGTCGGTCGAGGACCTGTACGACCGCCTCGCCGACCAGGGCTACGGCTACGGCCCCGCCTTCCAGGGCCTCCAGGCGGCATGGCGCTCGGGCGAGGACCTCTACGCCGAGGTACGGCTGTCCGTCGACCCTGATGGATTCGCCCTGCACCCGGCACTGTTCGACGCCGCGCTGCACGCACTGCTCCTGGAGGAGTCGGCCGAACTACGGCTGCCCTTCTCCTTCGGCGGCGTCCAGCTGACCAGGTCCCGGACCGGCAACCTGCGGGTCAAGCTGTCGGCCGGCCCGGACGGAACGGTCGCGGTCAGCATCGCCGACGAGACGGGCGCGCCGGTCGCCACCGTCGCATCGCTCGCCCTGCGGGCCCTGTCGGCGGGGACCGCGCCGACCCGCTCCGACCAGCACGTGTACGCGGTGGAGCGGACCGGTGTGGAACTCCCCACCGGCGGCGGCACGACCATCGTGGTTCTCGGCGAGGCCGACCTCGGACTCGTCGCCGAGCACCACGCCGACCTGGCAGCCTCGACGGCGCACGGCGCGGCCGCACCCGACGTGGTCGTCCTTCCGGTACGCCCGGCCACCCCGCAGGAGACCGGCCGGGTCACCGAGGAGGTGCTGGCGGTACTGCGGCAGTGGCTCGCCACCGACGCGCTGGCCGGAGCGCGGCTCGCCGTGGTCAGCACCGGGGAACTGGCGCACAGCGCACTCACCGGGCTGATGCGGACCGCCGAGTCGGAACACCCGGGACGTTTCCAGTACGTGATCACGGACGGCCTGCCGGCCAGCCGCGAGCTGCTGGCCGCGGCCCTGGCCGACCCCCGACCGCAGCTCGAACTGCACGAGGGACAGGCTTACGTGACCCGGCTCGCCAAAATCCCGTACCCGGTCCGGACCCCGGACGTCGACGACGCGTTCGACCCGGAGCGTACGGTGCTGATCACCGGTGGCACGGGCGCACTCGGAGCCCAGGTCGCCCGGCACCTGGTGACCGGCCGCGGCGCCCGGCGCCTGCTGCTCACCAGTCGGCGAGGCGGGGCGGAGGACCTGGTCGCCGAACTGACGGCGCTCGGTGCGGACGTACGGGTCGCGGCATGCGACGCGGCCGACCGCGACGCGCTGGCCGGGCTGCTCGCCTCGATCCCGGACGAGTACCCGCTCGCCGCGGTCGTGCACGCGGCCGGAGTCGTCGAGGACGCCACGCTGGAGGCCATGAGCCCGGAGAGCCTCTCCCGGGTCCTGCGGCCGAAGGTGGAAGCCGCCTGGAACCTGCACGAGCTGACCGCCGGACTGGAGCTGACGGACTTCGTCCTCTTCTCTTCCGTCGCCGGCCTGGTGGGCAACGCCGGACAGGCCAACTACGCAGCCGGCAACACCTTCCTGGACGCGCTCGCCGAACACCGGCGCGCCGAGGGCCTGCCCGCTGTGTCCCTCGCCTGGGGTATGTGGCAGGACGGCATGGCGAGCGACCTCGACCGTGCCGACCGGGCCAGGCTCGCACGCAACGGGATCCTGCCGATGCCGACCGACCGGGCACTCGCGGCCCTCGACACGGCCCTGGCCGGAGCCAAGGCGCCACAAGCCGACGGCGAGGCGGGGACCCGACCGGTGCTCGCGCCGGTGGCACTCGACCTCGCGGTACTGCGGAGCCTCGGGGACGCACTGCCCGAGCTTTACCGGGGCCTGGTGCGCACCGAGCGCCGAGCCGGCCGGCGTACCTCCGCTCCGGCGGAGATCCCGCTGGCGCAGCGGCTCACGGGCCTGGACGTCGAAGAGCAGCAGCAGCTGCTGCTCGACTTCGTCAGGGAACAGGTCGGCATCGTCTTGGCCCACCCGGCCCCGCGGACGATCGACGTCCAGCGCGGACTGCTGGACCTGGGCTTCGACTCCCTCACCGCGGTCGAACTGCGCAACAGGCTGAACACCACCACCGGACTGCGGTTGCCAAGCACGCTCGTCTTCGACCACCCGACCACCCAAGCCGTCGCCGAATACCTGCGGGGCGAGCTGGTCGGCGAAGTGGCAGACCCGGTCCAGGCAGCCCTGGACGCACTTGAGGCCGCTCTCTCGGCCGCCGCCCCGTCGGACGGGGACGGACCGGCAGGAACGTACGCCGCGCGGCTGCGCGGCCTGCTTCGGACGGTGGACGGCGGCCCCGACGGCGCCGACCTCGGCCTGGCAACCGACGACGAACTCTTCGCAGCAATTGACAACGAACTCGGCAGGTAGACATGGACAACGAGCAGAAACTTCGCGACTACCTCAAGCGGGCAATGGTCGACCTGCGGGGGAGCCGTCAGCGTGTGCAGGATCTGGAGGAGCGCGCACACGAGCCGATCGCGATCGTGGGCATGGCATGCCGACTCCCGGGCGGTATCGCCTCCCCGGAAGACCTGTGGGAGCTGCTGAGCGCCGAACGTGACGCGGTCGGTCCCTTCCCGGAGGGCCGCGGCTGGGACCTGGAAAACCTGTACCACCCAGACCCCGACCACCTCGGGACCTCGTACACCCGCGAAGGCGGCTTCCTGTACGAGGCGGACCGGTTCGATGCCGAGTTCTTCGGCATCAGTCCTCGCGAGGCGGCGGCGATGGATCCCCAGCAGCGATTGCTGCTGGAGACGGGTTGGGAGGCTTTCGAGCACGCAGGCATCGCCCCGGCCGCGCTGAGGAGCACCCGTACCGGGGTGTACGTGGGCGTCATGTACGACGACTACGGCTCCCGGATCCCCGCTGCGCCCGAGGACTTCGAGGGCTATCTGCTGACCGGAAGCGCGGGCAGCGTCGCGTCGGGTCGTTTGGCCTATACCTTCGGGTTGGAGGGGCCGGCGGTGACGGTCGACACCGCGTGTTCGTCCTCGCTGGTCGCGCTTCATCTTGCTGCTCAGTCGCTGCGTCAGGGTGAGTGTTCGATGGCGCTTGCTGGTGGTGTGACGGTGATGGCGACACCGGGCACGTTCGTGGAGTTTTCCCGGCAGCGTGGGTTGTCGCCGGATGGGCGGTGCAAGGCGTTCTCGTCGTCGGCGGATGGCACGGGTTGGGCCGAGGGCGTGGGTGTGCTGGTGTTGGAGCGGCTGTCGGACGCGGAGCGCAGTGGGCATCGGGTGCTGGCGGTGATTCGTGGTTCCGCGGTGAATCAGGACGGTGCGAGCAGCCGGCTGACTGCGCCGAATGGACCTTCACAGGAGCGGGTCATTCGGGCTGCGTTGGCCAACGCGCGGCTGTCGGCGTCCGAGGTGGATGTCGTGGAGGCGCACGGTACGGGTACGCGGCTGGGTGATCCGATCGAAGCGCAGGCGCTGGTGTCTACTTACGGCCAGGCCCGTGGAGACGACAACCCGTTGTGGCTGGGTTCTGTCAAGTCGAATATTGGTCACACGCAGGCCGCGGCGGGTGTCGCGGGCGTGATCAAGATGGTTATGGCGATGCGTAAGGGGGTCATGCCCTCGACTTTGCACGTGGACGAGCCGACTTCCGAGGTCGATTGGTCGGCGGGCACGGTGAAACTGCTGACGCAGGCTCAGCAGTGGCCGGAGCTCGACCGTCCGCGTCGGACGGGTGTGTCGTCCTTCGGGATCAGCGGGACCAACGCTCACGTGATCCTCGAAGAGGCGCCGCGCGACCGTGCCGTCGATCCGGTGACAGGACCGAACCCTGTTGTACAACAGTCGGAGTCGGGCCCACCGACGCTGCGGGCACCGTGGTTGCTTTCGGCCAAGTCGGAGACCGCGCTCCGGGCACAGGCGAGCCGGCTGCTGGCCTGGCTCGCCAACCACCCCGAGGTAGATGACGCCGATGTCGCTGCCGTCCTGACCGCTGCGCGTGCTCAGCTGGATCGGCGCGGCGCGGTGCTCGGCGCCGACCGGGCCGGTCTGCTCGCCGGCCTCACGGCCCTGGCCGCGGGTTCGGCATCCCCGCATGTGGTGTCAGGTGTCGCCACCACCGGCGATACGGCCTTCCTGTTCACCGGTCAGGGCGCGCAACGTGTCGGTATGGGCGCGGGGTTGGCCGCGGCGTTCCCGGTGTTCGCCGCTGCCCTCGACGAGGTGTGCGCGGAATTCGATGCCCTGCTAGGGGTATCGCTGCGCGAGGTCATGTTCGGCGAGACCGGTGGTGCCGGGAACAGCGTCGGCGACACCGAGCGCATGGCCCCGCTTGACCGGACGGAATTCACGCAGCCTGCGCTGTTCGCGTTCGAGGTAGCGCTGTATCGCCTCTTGGAGTCGTTCGGCGTGACCCCGGATGTGGTGGTCGGGCATTCGATCGGTGAGCTGGCCGCGGCCTATGTGGCCGAAGTGTGGTCGCTGGCCGACGCGTGTCGGCTCGTTGCCGCCCGTGGTCGATTGATGGGCGCGCTGCCGACCGATGGAGCGATGCTCGCCGCCGCGGTGTCGGAGGAGCGGGCGCTGGAACTGCTCGCGGCCGGGACGGTCTCGTTGGCGGCCGTGAATGCGCCTGCGGCGACGGTGTTCTCGGGCGACACGGCGGCGATCGTCGCACTGGAGGACCGGCTGGTGGACGAAGGTGTGAAGACGACCCGGCTGACGGTCAGTCACGCCTTCCATTCGGCGTTGATGGAGCCGATGCTTGCCGAGTACGAGCAGGTCGCCAGGTCGGTGGCGTATCAGGCGCCACGAATCGGTGTGTGCTCCACGGTGTCCGGAGCACCGATCGGTCCCGAACTGCTGACGCCGCAGTATTGGGTGCGGCAGGTGCGCGAGGCCGTGCGGTTCGCCCCGGCGGTGCAGTCACTCGTCGACGTCGGCGTGCGCCGGTTCGTCGAGGTGGGTCCGGATGCGGTGCTGGCGGCGCTGACCCGCCAGACACTGATCGACGAGGTGGCGTCCCGCTCGCTGGTCGCGGCGGCGTCACGGCGCGGCGTCGATGAGGTCGATCAGTTTCTGCGGTTGCTCGCCGCCGCCCATTGCTCGGGCGTTACCGTCGACTGGGCGACGCTGTCGCCAGGAAGGCCGGTCACCCACCTCGACCTGCCTGCCTACGCTTTCCAGCATCGCCGTTACTGGGTGCAGCCCGACGACGGTGCGCTCGGTGACATGGGCCGCGCTGGTCTCGCCGCGCTCGATCATCCGATGCTGCGCGTCGCCGCGCCGCTTGCCGGTCGCGACGAATGGCTGTTCAGCGGCAGGCTTTCCACCACCGAACAGCCGTGGATCGCCGACCACACGGCCTTCGGAGCGGTGCTTCTGCCCGGCACCGGGTTCGTGGATCTCGCGTTGGCCGTGGGTAGCAGCCTGGAACTGCCCGTCGTGGACGAACTTGTCCTGTCGACCCCGCTGCTGTTCGACGGTGCCGCTGCCGTGGACGTGCAGGTCTCGGTGACCGAGCCCGACCACACCGGCCGTCGACGCCTGTCGATCCACTCGCGTGCCGTCACCGGCACCGCGCGGTCCAACCCGGGCGAGCCGGACTGGACGCTGCACGCCACCGGCACCCTCGCCCCCGCCGACGGCGTGACGCCGGCCTGGATCGACCCCGACTGGCCGCCGGCCGACGGCACGCCGATCGACGGAACGCGTCTGTACGACCGGCTCGCCGACCTAGGGTTCGGCTACGGCCCGAATTTCCAAGGCGTGCGCGCGGCCTGGACCAGTGGTGACGACGTGTTCGCCGAGGTGACCCTGGACGAGACGACAGCGGGCCGGGCGGCGGGCTTCGGGGTGCATCCGGCGCTACTGGACGCGACCTTCCACGCTGCCATCGATGGACTCGCCGACGACCTGCCCGACGGCAGGCTGCCGCTTCCGTTCTCCTTTGGCGGCGTCCGTGTGTTCCGGCGCGGCGCCACCGCGGTCCGCGCCCGCATCATCCGTTCGGGTCCCGAGAAGGTGCGCATCGACGCCTGCGACGCCACCGGCGCCGCGGTGCTGTCGATCGACGCCGTGCTCGCCCGCCCCGCGGACGCGCGCGCTCTCGCCGGTGCCCGCAGCCCGCTCTACGCTCTCGACTGGACGCCGGTGACGGCACCTGCGAAGTCGGACCAGCAACTGGTCGCACTGGGTCGACCCGTCGCGGGTTGCGCCGAGACGTTCGGGGATGTCGCGGCGTTCGCGACAGGGGGCCACACGGGCGCCGCTGTCGTCTGGTCGCCCGAAACGGCGTCGGCGGACGGTGACGACGCCCCCGCGACTATCCGCACCGCCGTGCACAACGCCCTCGCGGTGCTGCGCGACTGGCTCGCCGAACCGGGCTGCGCGGACTCGACGCTGATCGTGCTGACCCACAATGGAGCAGGTCTGCCCGGTGAGACGCCGGACCCCGCGGCAGCGGCCGTCCGGGGCCTCGTACGCAGTGCGCAATCGGAACATCCGGGGCGCATCGTGCAGGTCGACCTCGACGACAACGACCTCGCGGACCTACACCAGCGGATCGCCGCCGCAGCCGCCACGGACGAACCACAGCTCGCGATCCGTGACGGCGCCACGGTGGCACCGCGGCTGATTCGTACGACCACCGTCGAATCGACCGGCGAGCCCTTCGGCGATGGCACGGTCCTGATCACCGGCGGCGCAGGCGGATTGGGCGCCGTCACCGCACGCCATCTGGTCACCCGGCACGGGGTGCGCAGACTGCTGCTCGCCTCGCGCCGCGGCTTCGCCGCGCCGGGCGTGGCGGAGCTGGTCACCGAGCTGACCGCGCTGGGCGCCGACGTACGCGTCGCCGCGTGCGACGTCAGCGATCGCGCCGCGGTCGCGGCGCTGCTGGAATCCGTACCGGCGCACGAATCGGTGACCGCTGTCGTGCACACGGCGGGCGTGGTCGACGACGGCACCATCGAAACCTTGACCGCCGAGCAGGTGGATCGGGTGCTCGCCCCGAAGGTCGATGCCGCCTGGCATCTGCACGAGCTCACCCGCGACATGGACCTGTCGGCGTTCGTGCTGTTCTCCTCCGCCGGGCCGCTGCTCGGTGGGCAGGGCCAGGGCAACTACGCGGCCGCGAACGCGGCGATGGATGCGCTCGCCCAGGCGCGCCGCAGCGCCGGCCTGCCCGCGCATTCGCTGGCCTGGGGGCTGTGGAAGCGCGGCATGGCCGAGGCATTGAACGACCCGGGTGCCGAACATCTGGCGCGTCAGATCCGCACGCGTCTCGGTTTGTCCCCGATCGAGCCGGACACAGGCATGCAGATGTTCGACGATGCGTTGACCACCGGCGAACCGATGCTGATGACCGCGCTGCTCGATACACCCGCCCTCACCGCGCTGGGCCGGCTCGGCACGCTACCTGCGGTGCTGCGCGGCCTGATTCATGTACCGCCGCGCGGCCGGATCGCCGACAGCCCCTTGCGCCAGCGGTTGCTCGACGCCCCCGCCGATCAGTGGGAGGCGCTGATCCGCAATGAGGTCCGCGCGATCGCCGCCGCGGTCCTCGGCCACGAGTCGGCCGACGCCATCGACCCCGAAACACCGTTCACAGCACTGGGCTTCGACTCGCTCGCCGGAGTCGAGTTCCGCAACCGGGTGACCGCCGCCACAGGTGTTCAGCTTCCTTCCACGCTGGTGTTCGACTATCCGACCGCCGCCGCTGTTGCGGGCTTCCTGCGTACCCGGGTCGACGGTTCGGCGCCGACGCGACCGCGCCCCGCCTCGACCAGGGTTAAAGCAAGGGCCGACGAGCCGATCGCGATCGTCGGCATGAGCTGCCGGTATCCCGGCGGCGTCGAGAATCCCGACCAGCTCTGGGAACTGATCGCCGGGCGCGTCGACGCGATCACCCCGATCCCGGGCGACCGCGGCTGGGACCTCGACCACCTGTACGACACCGACCCGGGCAAACCTGGCAAGATCTACACCCGAGAAGGCGGATTCCTGCATGCCGCAGGTGATTTCGATGCCGCCTTCTTCGGAATCGGACCCCGTGAGGCAGCGGCGATGGACCCGCAGCAGCGATTGCTGCTCGAGGCGTCCTGGGAAGCGCTCGAAGACGCCGGTATCGATCCGACCTCACTGAGGGGCAGCGACACCGGGGTGTACGCGGGCGTCATGTACCAGGACTACGGCTACAACGCGCGCGAGGCCGCCGACGGTGCCGCGGAAGGCTATCTGGCGACCGGATCGGCCGGCAGCGTCGTCTCCGGCCGGGTGTCCTACACCCTCGGTCTGGAAGGACCCGCGGTGACGGTGGACACGGCATGTTCGTCGTCGCTGGTGGCCTTGCATCTGGCGGTGCAGGCATTGCGCGCCGGGGAGACGTCGCTGGTCCTGGCCAGCGGGGTGACGGTCATGTCGACTCCGCTGCTGTTCGTGGAGTTCTCCCGGCAGCGGGCACTGTCACCGGATGGGCGCTGCAAGGCGTTCTCAAGTGCTGCGGACGGTGTCTCGTGGTCAGAGGGCGTCGGCGTGCTCGCCCTCGAACGGTTGTCCGACGCGCAGCGCAACGGGCGCCCGGTGCTGGCCGTGATCCGCGGTAGCGCAATCAATCAGGACGGTGCGAGCAACGGCTTGACCGCACCGAACGGTCCGTCCCAGGAGCGGGTGATCGCGCAGGCACTGGTCAACGCAGGGGTGGCCGCGGCCGAGGTGGACGCGGTGGAGGCGCACGGCACCGGCACCACGCTGGGTGACCCGATCGAGGCGCAGGCGCTGATCAACGCCTACGGACAGGATCGCGCCGAACCGCTGTGGATCGGGTCGTTGAAGTCGAACATCGGGCACGCGCAGGCGGCTGCCGGTGTCGGCGGTGTGATCAAGATGGTGCAGGCGCTGCGGCACGAGATGTTGCCGCCCACCTTGCATGTTGACGCGCCGTCGCCGCACGTGGAGTGGTCGGCGGGCGAGGTACGGATCCTGACCGAGGCCGAGCCGTGGCCGGTCGGGGAACGTCCGCGTCGGGCGGGAGTGTCGTCGTTCGGGATCAGCGGGACCAACGCGCACGTGATCCTCGAAGAGGCGCCCGCGGTTCCGCCGCGGCCGGTCGATCTACCGCGCCCGGCGGCCATGCCGTTGCTGCTGTCCGCGCGGACGACTGCCGCGCTGCGGACCCAGGCGCGCCGTCTGCACGACGCGCTGCGCGAACGTCCGGAGCTCGACCTGACCGACGTCGCGGTGACGCTGGCGTTGCACCGCGCGCGGCTAGAGCAGCGCGCCGCCGTCGTGGGCTCGGACCGGGAGACGCTGCTGGCGGCCTTGGCGCGCCTGGCAGCCGACGAGCCGGGACCGGGTATCGCCAACGGCGCTGGTCAGACAGGCAAGACAGCGTTCCTGTTCACCGGTCAGGGCGCACAGCGGATCGGGATGGGCGCTGGGCTGTACCGGGCGTTCCCGGCTTTCGCGGCCGCGCTCGACGAGGTGTGCGCGGAATTTGATGCACACCTGGGGCATTCGCTGCAGGATGTGATGTTCGGCGCGCAGCGCACCGGCATCGGGCAGGAAGCGAGTGAGCTCGACGCGCCAGCCGCTGCGAGCGGCGCGACTGCCGAGACTTTGCTGGACCGCACCGAGTACACCCAGCCGGCGTTGTTCGCGTTCGAGGTGGCGATGTATCGCCTTGTCGAGTCGTTGGGCGTGACGCCGGATGCGGTGGCCGGGCATTCGATCGGCGAGCTGGCCGCAGCGTATGTGGCCGGTGTGTGGTCGTTGTCGGATGCGTGCAGACTCGTTGTGGCCCGGGGTCGATTGATGGGGGCGCTGCCGACAGGTGGGAGCATGCTGGCCGCCGCGGTTCCGGAGGGGCGGGCCGTGGAGCTGCTGGCGGCGGGTGATGCCGATCCGGCAGTCGCCGCGGTCTCGCTGGCCGCTGTGAACGCTCCCGATGCGGTGGTCTTCTCCGGAAGCACCGAGGCGGTATCGGCGCTCGAGTCGAGGTTGGTGGCCGAAGGCGTCAAGACCAGCATGCTGCGGGTGAGCCACGCGTTCCACTCCGCCTTGATGGATCCGATGCTGACCGAGTTCGCAGAGATCGCCGCGGGCCTGACGTATCACGAGCCACGAATACCTTTGTGGTCCACGGTTTTCGGCGCATTCGCCGGCGATTCGGTGGGTACGCCGGAATATTGGGTACGGCAGGTGCGCGAGGCGGTGCGCTTCGCCCCGGCGGTGCAGTCACTGCTCGATTCGGGTGTGAGCCTGTTCGTTGAGCTGGGCCCGGACGCGGTGCTGACGACCATGACCCGCGCCACTCTGGCGACAGACCTCGCAGCGCGCGCATCGGTGGTCGCGGGATCCCGTCGCACAGTCGCCGAACCCGAGCAGCTGGTCGCCGCGCTGGCAACCGCGCACTGCGCGGGCCAGCCGGTGCGGTGGGCGGCCTACTTCGGAGCTCGACCGCAGCCACGGATCACGTTGCCCACCTATCCCTTCCAGCACGAACGATTCTGGCTGCTGCCCGCGGAGGCCGCTGCGCCGCACGCCGGCGGCGACTCCGCCGACCATCCGCTGCTGCACGCCCAGGTGCAGCTCGCCGGCAAGGACGAGTGGCTGTTCACCGGCAGGCTCTCGCTGCGCACGCACCCATGGCTCGCCGACCACGCTGTCTTCGGCACGATCTTGATGCCAGGTACCGGATTCGTGGAACTGGCTCTGGCCGCTGGTGCCCGGCTCGGCGTGCCGCGCCTGGCGGAACTGGTGCTCGCGACGCCGCTGATTCTCACGAGCGATGGTGCTGCGGATATTCAGCTCGTCGTGGGCGAACCCGACGCCGATGGGCACCGGACCGTGGCCATCCACGGCCGCGCTGCCGACGCCTGGGTGCTGCATGCCCGTGGCCTGCTCACGCCCCCCGCGCCGACCGCGGCGCCGGGCTGGTCCCATGTGTGGCCTCCCGTTGTGGGCGATCCGGTCGACGGGCAGCAGGTGTACCGCGCGCTCGGCGACCTCGGCTTCGGGTACGGCCCGGTGTTCCAGGGTGTTCGCGCCGTGTGGTCGCGTGGGGAGGAAGTGTTCGCAGACCTGGCGCTCGACACCGACACCGCAGCGCGCGCCACCGCCTTCGGACTGCATCCGGCACTGCTGGACGCGGTATTCCACGCGGCTGTCGGCCATCTCGCCGAGGGCGGGCCCGACGGCCGGGTGCCACTGCCTTTCGCCTTCGACGGTGTCCAGCTGGCACAGTCCGGCGTGAGTGCCTTGCGCGTCCGCATCGCCCGCATCGCACCGAACACCTTGCGCGTGGACGCGGTCGACGCGACCGGTGCCCTCGTGCTGAGCATGGAGTCGGTGCGGGCCCGCCCGATGGAGCGGCAGGCGCTGGCCCAGCTGCGCGGCGCGGCACCGTTGTTCGACCTCGAGTGGGTCGCCGTGCCTGCCGTCTCCAAGGCGGACACCGGGCGCATCGTTGTGCTCGGCGACCCGGCGACCGTCGAGGCCCCTGAGCCCCCGACATGCTGTGTCGATCTCGCGGAACTTGCTGTGCTACAGGATGTTCCCGACACGGTGGTATGGTCGGCGCCCCGCGGAACCGGTGCCGGCGCGGCGGACATACACGCCGGCGTTCTGACGACGCTTGCACTGTTGCAGGACTGGATAGGCGCCGAACACCCCGGCCGGCTCGCGATCGTGACGCGCACGGCCGCCGGACTGCCCGGCGAGGAACCCGATCTGGTCGGAGCCGCCGTGGCGGGCCTGGTGCGCAGCGCACAGTCCGAGCACCCGGGCCGGTTCCTGCTCATCGACCACGACAGCGACGCCCTGCCGATCAAGTCGCTCGCCGACGCCCTGGCCCAGGACGAACCGCACATGGCCGTTCGCGAGGGTCGGCTCCTGGCACCGCGATTGCAGTCGCTGCCCGCCACCGAACCGGGCGTGCCACTGTCGTTCGACCACGGCACGGTGCTCATCACTGGCGGCACCGGCGGCATCGGCGCGATCGTCGCCCGGCATCTGGTCGCAGCGCACGGCGCACGACGGCTGCTGCTGGCATCGCGGCGCGGTGCCGCCGCGGACGGCGCCGCCGAACTGGTCGCCGAGCTGACCGACCTCGGCGCCCACGTCCGGGTCGTGGCGTGCGACGTCACCGAACGCACCGCGGTCCACGCCCTGCTGGCCGGCATCGACACCGACGCCCCGCTGACCGCCGTCATCCATGCGGCGGGCGTCCTGGACGACGGCACGCTCGACACCCTCACCACCGCGCAGACGACACGGGTGCTGGCACCGAAAGTCGATGCGGCACTGCACCTGCACGAGCTGACCCGGGACCTGGATCTGTCGGCGTTCGTGCTGTTCTCGTCCGCGGCGCCGTTGCTCGGCGGACAAGGACAGGGCAACTACGCCGCCGCGAACAGCGTGCTGGACGCGCTGGCACGCGTGCGGCGCAGCGCGGGCCTGCCCGCGCACTCACTGGCCTGGGGACTGTGGACCGTCGGCATGGCAGGGATACTCACCGGGGACGGCGCCGAGCAGTACGCCCGCCAGATCCGGGCCAGGCTGGGCCTGATCCCGATCGACCCGGAGTCCGGGATGGCGCTGTTCGACAACGCACTCGCGACCGATCGGGCGACACTGACGACGGCACTGCTGGACACGGCGGCGCTCACCGCCCTGGCGCGCGGCGGCACACTACCCGCGGTACTGCGCGGCATGATCCGGGTTCCCCCGGCCGCCGCGAGTGCCGGTGTCAGCCTGGCGCGGCAGCTGGCCGCACTGCCCGACGCCGACCGCGACGGTGCGATCGTGCGAGAGGTGCGCAACGTCGCCGCGGCGGTCCTCGGCCACCTGTCCGGCGACGCGATCGACCCGCACGCGCCGTTCACCGAGCTCGGTTTCGACTCCCTCGGTGCCATCGAATTCCGGAACCGGCTCGCAAAGCTGACCGGGCTGACGTTGCCATCGACGCTGGCCTTCGACCACCCGACCGCCACCGATGTGGCGAAACTGGTGCGATCGCTGATCGAGGAATCCGACACCGGCGTGGTCGAGCAGGCACCGGCCGGCGTGCGCGGCACGATCACCGACCTGGTGTCGGCGGCGCATCGCCGCGGTGAGCTGGCAGGGGCGATGCCCCTGCTGATCGCGAGCTCAGCTCTGATGACCACGTACCCCGCCGACCAGGCCGCCGCACAGCGCCCGGCGGCGCAGCTCCTGGCGCGCGGCGCCGCGGCACCGGCACTGATCTGCATCCCCTCGTTCCTGCCGGGATCGGGCCCACACCAGTTCGCCCGCCTGGCCCGCGAACTGGGCGGCGAGCGGCAGGTCAGTGCGTTGCGGCTGCCCGGCATGCGCGCAAGCGACGACCTGCCGGCGACATGGGCGGCGGCGATCGAGAGCCTCGCCGCGGCCGTCGCGTCGGAACTGGAGCGAAGCCCGGTGGCGCTCATCGGCTATTCGATCGGTGGTGCGCTCGCCCATGCGGTCGCCCGGCGGCTCGAAGACGACGGCGGCGAGCTCGCGGGCGTCGCGATGATCGACACCTACTCCCCGGAAGATCTCGAACTCAAGCGCCTCGTGCTCACCGACGCGCTGGGGCAGATCTTGTCCCGGGACAACGCACTGACCCCCGTCGACGACCACGGCCTGGTCGCCTTGGGCGGCTATGTGCGGATATATCCCGAGCGCGAGGCCAAGCCGATCGCCGCGCCGACGCTGAATCTGCGGGCCACCGAGACGCTGAGCAGCTTCGGAGACGCCGACCCCGTCCCCGACTGGCAACACCGCGGACCGATCGAGCGCATCGAGTCAGATCACTTCTCGATCATCGAGGAACAGGCGGCAGAGACCGCCGCGCACCTCCGGCGCTGGCTCGATTCACTCAGCGGCCATTGATGTCCGAACCGACAGAGTCAAGGAACGAGGACACATGACACCCCTGGACGAGCCCGGTCGCCCGCGCGGCGTGCTCGGGCGCCTGCGCCGAGCATTCGACGACGTTCACGCGGTCCGCCGCTACTTGGGGCACGGCCCCGTGTCGACGGTCAGGTAAATCCCCACCCCTGTGGTCACGACCCCCAGCGGGGCGCTGAGCGTTGATCACGCCGTTGGCCACGCTCGAACCAGCCTGATGCCGGTGCCCGGGTTGAGGGTTCTGGCCTCTCGGAGCCGTCGAGGTCCCTCGACGGCTCCGAGAGGCCGACGGACACACCGGACGGCAAGAAGCAGCTGGCGCTGGCGGAGGCGGCCGGGATCACTCCGGGAGGGCCGCCGATGACCCAAGGCCGTCCGGTTCGAAGACGGTGAAAGGGGTCTCTCGGCCCGGACCATCAAGCGCCGACTCGCCAGCGTCTCCGCCGCAGCGGAAATCGCGGGGCACCGCTCCTGCGCACACCCCGAACTCTCCCGCGGGCCCTCGGACCGGGCGAGGTCGAATTGGTCCTCGGCGCGCTGAACACCGCGCGCGACCGGGCAATGGTCCTGGCGATGCTGCTGGGCGGACTGCGCCACTGCGAAGTCCTCGGTCTGCGCCCGTGTGACCTCTCACCGGGTGAGCGTCGGGTATTCATCAGCGAGGGCAAGGGCGGGCACCAGCGCCTGATACCCGTCCCTGCGCAGTACTTCAGTGCGGTCGGTGACTACCTGGACCGCGAGCGGGGGCGTGGGCACTGATCACAAGGTCGGGGGCCGGCTGTGATGCGCGGGACTCTCGCTCGAGCAGGTCGACGACGCCATCCCCCTCTACAACCCCGGCTGGCTGGTCCCTGGCGCGAGTCGGCGATCACCGCGGCGTCAACCACACAACCGTGCTGAACAAACTGCACGAACGGGCGTCGTCGCAGGACGCGGTGCGACAGCTCACTGGAGGGCATGAAATCCGCTCACTCGCAAATTCGACAGAGGCACAAAATTAATCGGTCCGCAAATGCGGCAGAGGGGCACATATTCCGTTCGGTCGCAACAGTCTTAACGAGAAATTCTAAGCTTGACAGCGTCGTGGAGTTTGCTTATGGTCCAGTCGTTCAAGTTCCTGCCGATCGATATCCGAAGGTGTTCATGACCGCGCCGCCAACGTTGCCGAAGTCCAGGCAGCAGTTGATTCTTGCCATTCTTATGTTGTGTTCGCTGCTGATTTGGCTGGACAATACTGTCCTGAGCACTACGCTGGAGACCCTTGCAGACCCGGTCCGTGGACTGGGGGCCAATCCCGGTCAGCTGCAATGGGCGACCGGTTCGTACACTCTGGCCTTCGCTACATTGATGTTCGCTGCAGGCGCACTGGGCGATCGGTTCGGTCACCGGACTGTGTTTTCCAGTGGCTTGGTGATCTTCGCGGGGTCCTCGCTGTGGGCGGCGTACGCAAGCGATGCGGGCCAGCTGATTGCAGCACGAGCTGCGATGGGGGTGGGCAGCGCGCTGATCACGCCCGCCATGATGGCCATCCTTATGTGGACTTTTACTGGCCCCGCGCGGGCTGCCGCGATCGGCATTTTCTCGACGTCGGCCGGGGTCGGAATGGCTGCCGGCCCGGTGCTGGCGGGGTTCCTGCTCGATCATTTCTGGTGGGGCTCGGTCTTTCTGATCAATGTCCCGGTCGCGGCATTGGCGTTGGTCGGGCTCGCTGTGCTGGTTCCGAATTTCCGCAGCCCCACTGTTCGACCAATGGACCCCGCTGGAATGTTGCTGTCGATCAGTGGGCTCGTGGCGTTGGCCTACGGGCTGATCCGGGCGGGGCAGGTGACGGTGTGGACTCGTACCGACGTCTGGGCGCCGATCGTTGTCGGTCTGGTTCTGCTGGCCGTTTTCGTACTCGTCGAACTGCGTGTCAAGGTGCCCGGCTTTGACCCGCGACTGTTCGCGCAACGCACCTTCGGTGGCGGCAATGTGGCGCTCGGATTGCTGCTCTTCGGTGTGGCCGCCATCACCTTCTATAACGCGTTCTACCTGCAAGGCGCGCTCGGGTTTTCGCCGATGAAGGCGGGTTTGGCCAATATCCCGACCGCATTCGGCGCGCTCGCGGGGGCGCCCCTTGCCTCGCGCCTGGTTCGCCGCCTGCCGCTACGCCTTGTCACCGCGCCCGCGCTAACCGTGGCTGCGCTGACCATGGGCGGGTACGGGTTCCTCGGACTCCAGACTCCACTCGTCTGGATCGAGATCCTGTTGTTGATACAAGGTTTCTCGATCGGCATGGTGATCGGCCCCGTTACGGCCGCATTGATTAGCGACCTGCCGTTGGAACAGGCCGGTGCGGGATCGGCCGTCACCAACACCGTGCGACAAACCGGCAGTGTGATCGGAATCGCAGTAGGCGGCACGATCATGTCGATCATGTACCGACGTGCGATCGAACCTTCGCTGGAGGGTGTACCCGGTCCGGTGCAGGATCAGGCGCGAGTTTCCGCCGAACAAGCCCGCCACGTCGCCGCCACTATGCACCGGCCCAGTCTTGCTCAGGCTGCTGATAATGCGTTTATCCATGCTATGCACGTCGGCGCGGGCTGGATCGCGGCTATCGCACTCCTCGGAGCGGTTGTGCTGCTCATTACCTTGCCTGCTGCCGGAAAGAAGAAGAGTCCGACAGCGGAGCCGGACTACGAAGAGGCCCGCAGCTCCGAGCCTCGATCCACCGCGTGAGAGGCTGTCGCGGATCCAGGTTGGGTGGTTCCGGGTCGGATGCCCCGGGCACGGACGGGCCTGCCGCCGGGCGTCGCGGCGGCGAACGGGGTGAGAGTTCACCGATGCATTCTCTGGGTCGGCCGCGACCGACGGCGGCGTGGTGCTGCGGTCCTGAGACGGGGCCGTCGGCACGGGTCGGGCAGTGGTGGAACAACGGCGGAATGCGTGACGTGCTATACGGTCAGCCGTCATGGATTCAGTCGTAGGGTCATGATGCCGTCCCTACGCCCTCGAACTGGGCAAATGAAGGTCTGATGTGGATCCGCCGAGTATCGAGTGAGCGTTAACTTGACCCATGCGGCGATGATCTCCAGCTGCCTGCCGTGGGCCGGGCGGTCCGCTTGGCAGCAGCGGCAAACTTCACCAAGGAGCCCTCTGTTGTCGAAAAAGAATGATCCCGCTGTGCGTGCGGTTGAATCGGAGCGGGATTATGTGTCCTCCTTGTATGAGTTGCTCACCGAGCGGATTTCCGAGGCGCGAGTCCACCGAGCGGGTGTGCTGAAGGCACCGGCGGAAAGCGCCGCTGAGGCATACGAGAGAGAAATCGCCGCCGAGCGTCTGGCCAAGGAAATCGGTCGGCTGGAGGGCGCCGAAAAGGGGCTGGTCTTCGGGCGCATCGACTGGACGGACGGCACGGCGCTGCGCATCGGGCGGATCGGACTGCATACGGAGGAAGACGACCTGCCTCTGCTCGTGGACTGGCGCGCGAACGCGGCGCGGCCCTTCTACGAGGCGACACCGGTCCACCCGATGGACCTGCGGCGGCGCCGGCACCTGCGCCTCGAGGAGCGCACGGTCATCTCGGTGAGCGACGAGCTGCTGGACGGGACTGCCCCGACCGACGAGGACATCGTGGGGGACGGCCCATTGACCGAGGCTCTGTCGGCACGGCGCACGGGCAGGATGCGCGCGGCCGTCGCGACGCTGCAGGCCGAGCAGGACGAGATCGTCCGCTCCGCCCACCGCGGGGTGACCGTTGTGCAGGGCGGGCCCGGCACCGGCAAGACGGTGGTTGCCCTGCACCGGGCGGCCTATGTCCTGTACGCGTTCCCGCGCGCCGCGGAGGAGGGTGTCCTGGTGGTGGGCCCGAACGGCCGGTTCCTCGACTACATCTCCCAGGTCCTTCCCTCGCTCGGAGAGAACGATGTCGTTCTGGCGACTTGCCGGGAACTGGCCGGAGCGTCCACGGACACGGTGGACCCGTTCGATACGGCGCGTCTCAAGGGCAGCTCCGACCTCGCCGACGCCTTGGCTGGCCTGCTGCGCGTCCACCAAGCCCCCGCCGGTGACTTCACCGTGCGGGTCGGACAGGAACTGGTTCACCTCTCCGGCGAAGAAGTCGCCACGGCACGCGACGCCGCCGTGGCAGCCGCACCGGGGCACAACCCCGCGCGCCAGGTGTTCAGGGAGCTCTTGGTCGACGCCGTCACCGACGCGATGCAACGAGATATGGGTGACCTCCTGGAGCAGATCGACGCCGATGCCGAAAGGATGACGGGCATCAACCTCGACCGGTTCACGGGAGCCGCCCAGCGCCGTGCCGAAGGTGCGGCCGACTCGGGTCCGGTCCACGAGCTGGACCTGGACGCCATCCGAGCCGATCTCCTCGACGACGCCGGCGTCGACCGAGCGGTCGAGGTGCTGTGGCCGCGGCTGGTACCCGCCGACCTCGTGAAGGCGCTCCTGACGAACGCCGGCGCTCTCGCCGAGCGCCTGCCCCGCCTGACCGCGCAGGAGAGGTCCCTTCTGCTGCGGGGTCCGGACGACCCGTGGACCGATGCCGATGTGCCGTTGCTGGATGAGGCGGCGAGCCTGGTCGACGGCCCCCCCGAGCGGACGTATGGGCATGTCGTCGTCGACGAGGCGCAGGAACTGACCGCCATGCAGTGGCGGATGATCGTCCGCCGCTGCCCGGCAAGGGCGATGACGCTGGTGGGTGACTTCGCCCAGGCAGGCCCGGTCGCGACAGCACGCGACTGGAAGGAAGCACTGAGCCCGCATGTCGGATCGCGGTTCAAACTGCACAACCTGACCGTCAGTTACCGCACCACGCAGGAGATCCTGGAGAGCGTTCGGGACCTGCTCACGCGGATCGCTCCGGACCAGAAGCCCACCCGGTCACTGCGTAGCGGTGAGAGCCCTCGCACCGTGACCACACCTCCGGACGGGTTGGTCACCGCCGTCGTTCAGGAACTCCGCGCCCAGAGCACCGCGCACCCGGGCGAGCTTTTGGGAGTGATCTGCGCGGACACCAGGGTGAGCGAGCTGACGGCCCAGGGCATCGCTCACCACGCACGCATCGTGCCGGCGTCCGAAGCACGCGGCCTGGAATTCGATGGCGTCGTCGTCATGAACCCCGAGGAAATCATCACGACCCGCCCCGGTGGAGAAAGGGACTTGTACGTGGCCCTGACCCGGGCCACCAAGCGCCTCTGCACCATCACCGTCCAGCCCGCCTGAAGACTCGGCGCCCGCGTCGTCGCCGCGGGCGCACCCGGCGCGGTACGGACACCGGCCCGCGCGCATGGGGCTGCTCAGGCTTGTCCCGTAAGTGATCTCTGAGTCGCCGGGGGCCGGGCGGTCGTGGTCGGGCCGGTCGTTTATCCGGCGAGGGCGAGGGCGAGGGCGAGGTCGTGCATGCGGGCGATGCCGAGCATGGCGTGGTGGACTCCGGCGCGCTTGAGGCGGCAGTCGCGGAGGGCCTTCCAGGTCTTCACGCGGGCGAAGACGTGCACGACGCGGGCGCGTGCTTGCTTGTGGGACTTGTTGCGGGCCTGCTTCCAGTCGGGCAGTTCTTCGCCTTTGCGTCGGCGGTGCGGCATGACGAGCCCGGTGCCCGGGTAGCCGCCGTCGGCGATGGTCATGGTCGTGCCGACAGGGGCTTTGGCGCCGGATTCTTCCGATGCCTTGCAGTCGTTGCCGTTTCCGGCGAGGGATCGGCCGACCACGACGACCAGGCGGGTGTCGGCGTCGATGACGACCTGGTGGTCGGTGGAGGACCGGTAGTTCTTCGACTGTGCGGCGATGGTGTGGTCGGGGGTGGGGTCGGGGGTGGGGACCAGGGTGCCGTCCACGATGAGCACGGTGTCCTTGGCAAACCGTTTGCGGGGCTGGAGCGCGAGCATCGGCCCGAGGTGGTCGATGATGCGGTCCGCCGCCGACTTGGACACCCCGAACAGCGGAGCGAGCTGGCGCATGGTCAGGTCGGTCCGCCAGTACGCCGCGACGAGCAGTGCACGGTCCTCCAGAGGAAGGCTCCACGGCCGGCCCTTGCGGACCGCGTCCGCACCCTCACGCCGCAGCACGGTCACCAGCTTTCCGAAGCAGCGCGGGCTCAGCCCCGTGAACGGGGCTATCCAGGACGGCTCCGACGCCGTGATCACACCAGCCACCGCAAGATCATCTCACGCGTTACCGGCAGTTACGGGACAAGGCTTCGCCGCCTCACCGCCCGTGGCCCCACCGCGGCATTGCCGCAGCGGTGGATCGTGCTCAATGCCCTTGACCCGGCCGACTGCTTCACGGTGGCGAAGTAGTCGTACTCACACGACATATATCGACGGCTGTTGTACGGCTCGGCTGCCAGTCGCGACTGATACGACAAGGGGAAACCTCAGCGGTTCCAGTTCGTCCATCAACGTCTGCGCCCCCAAGTGCGGTCCTCGGGCGAGCCGGGCAGTCACGTACTCGACGAACGGTTCGTACGGATCCGGCAGATGCCGTTTCCGTACGCCAGGGGTCCGCTCCCCAGCCACATGCGAGGCTGAGGGGCGTCCCGTAAATGATCTCCGAGCTACCTCGGCTCGGCCGTCGCGGGATCCGCTCGTCTATCGGCTCGACGCGGGCACGGACCAGAGCCTCACACCCGTACTGAAGCCGAGGTGCGAGAGCTGTTGCACCGGCGTGGCTGGCGGACGAACTAGCTGCGCGAGGTGTGGCTTCTGCTGGACCACGTCGTCCAGCTCTGGACCGCGGATCAAAGCTCTGGACGACCAGTACGAGGCCATGACCATCGACGACGACGGCCATGCACTCGATCAGTTCCACAGGCTGCCCGGCCCCGACCTGTGGTGGTGGCGGCGCCACCCACGCATCCTCGCCAGGGACCTCGGGCGTTCGCTTCGTTCGGCCGGTGCATCGGAACCGGCCCGGACCCGGCGTGACCCTCAGCCTCGTGGGATTACGGGACAGGCCCTATTCCGGGGTGGACAGTCCCCGCAACTCGGTGCCATGCTCATCTATCTGGGTCGGGCCTTTCACCTGCAGGGGTCGGACCCTTGAGATTTTACGTGGGGAAATGGGGGATCGCTTATATGGGTAGCGTGAACGACAGGTTGACGTGGCAACCGAGCTTGAGCAGTGTCGATACACGTGACGGCCGAGCTTCCCCGTGGGTTGGGCGATCCCCGTTGCAAACTGAGATCGCGGTGCCGACCGGCACCCTCGATACCAAACTCCAGATCATGCTGATAATCCAAGACGACATTCGTCGATACAGTATCGAGGGAATGCTTCGTTCAATTGACATCGGGTGGACAGTGCAATTCAGCGCGGCTGTCGAAGATCTCTCGACATTCCGCAACGGCCAGCTGATCATTTCATCCAGCGACGCTTTGGAGCCTGTACCTGCCGAGATCGCTGAAAAGCTGCGTATCCATAACATGCATGTACTGGTCCTGGTGGATTCGGCAGACGTTGTTGAGCAATCCTGGGTCGATCATGCAAACGGTTTCCTGGACTGGGCGGATCTCCGTCCCGAGACACTGCGCGAAGCGATCGTCGACGTGGAGGCTGGACGATTTCATGTGTCGGCGACTCTGGTGCGACGATCCGTAATGGCACCCGACCAAGCAGGCGATGACACCACCTCGAAGCGCGCGTCGATGATTGCACTGACGGCACGTGAACACCAGGTGCTGCGCCTGATTGCCGAGGGGCAAAGTAACCGGCAAGTCGCTGGATCGCTGAGCATCTCTGAACATGGAGTTAAACGCATGGTCGGCATTATTTTGGCCAAGCTCAACTGCCCAAATCGGACTCTTGCGGTTGTTCGGGCCATAGAGTCGGGGCTCCTCGTTGTGTGAGGTGTCGACCAATTGGCGAAGTTCTGTCCGTCCCAGCCCGTCCATGAACGGGTCGATCCCGGCCTGCGGTGGGTGCGAGAGCTGTGTGTCGATAGCACCGGCTCGACGGCGCCGGGCTCTCCCTGACGTAATGGCTCCAGGACCTGCACCCGCAATTGACTGCCGAGGTCCAGCCGCACTGCTAGGCGGTGGTGGACGGTCTCGCTCTCGCGCAGCATCCAATTGCCATCGCGCTGCAACGCCTGGACGAGTGAGCTTCCCTCTACGTCCCCTGGGTGTGCTCAGGCCAAGAACCTCGTGGCCAGTTCGGGAGTCGGACCGGTCCGAAGAAGGGCAACCCGCGGACGCAGTAGGAGACTGCCTGTCCGGAGACGGCTGCCAGGAAGACGGATCCGAACAGCGGCCCACTGATGTCGTCGTAGTCGTCCTCTGCCACAGCAGTCGGAGCAACTCGCGCTCCTGCGGCGTGAACGGACCGGAGTTCCGGGCCGGCACGGCCCCGAGCCTGGGTCTGCACCGCATAGGGGCTGCGCGCTCGCCGCTCAACGAGGCACCCGCGCGCACCCTCCTGCGAGCGGGCATGACCGCGGACGGGCGGATCCGCGATCACGTCTTCGTTCACGGAGCCTGGCGAGACTCGATCCTGGAGCACGAGTGGACTCCCATCGACATCTTGAGTTGGTGATGCCCGGTGTGGGCAACGCTGCCCGAGTACGCGCCTGAGGGCTTGTCTTTGGATCCGGACACCGTCGACGGCTCCGGCGGTCGTGGCCCCACCTGACGCCGACAGGGACAGTAGACGTGCGATACGGGATCTCCGATGCGGCCGCGAGACGGACGGTGGTCGCTTGCGACCGGCAACGATTTCAGCATCTATTCCCCCCAGGGACTCCCCACGGCCGCTTCTGGGGCGATCTGTGAGCGATGCGAAAGTGAAGTGCGAATGATGACTGAGTGTGATGAGAGGGGGCTTAGAGCCAGTCGCGCCGCTTGAAAATTACGTACAAACTGAGGCAAACCATCCCCATGAGGCAGATCGCAAGGGGGTATCCGAAGCTCCAACCCAACTCAGGCATGGACTCGAAGTTCATGCCGTAGATGGTTCCGACGAGTGTGGGAGCAAACAAAATGGCAGCCCACGAGGAGATCTTCTTGAAGTCGCCACCCTCACACCGCTGACCTGCGGAAATCGCCCGGAGAGGCCCTCTGATCTGCGGCGATCAGCCTTTCCGTCCCTTTCACCGTGCTGCCCGTTTGTACGGCCGATCCTCCCCAGCCGCTCCCCAACGGGGCTTCGTTCTCCCCAGGTTCTCCCCAGCCGCGACTGCCTCTGAAGACGGATCGCCTCTGGTCGGGACCGCGAACCGCCTGGCGTGACCGGCTGCGCGACGTAGCGGCAGCGAGGCAGGAGTAGGTGGCCGTCAATCGCTTGGCGGTAGCTCCTGACTGGGTACGGCTGCTCGTTCACAGGGGACAACCGCTGCGCTCCCCGACGCCCAGGGCTGTGGCGCAGCCTAGGCGCAGGCACGCGCGGAGCTCCTCCACGGCCCGGTTGAGGCGTTCTCGCGCCCCGGGTGTCTCCACCGCCGTGATCAAACCTCCGACGACCGGGCCGATCAGGTGGCGAACAGGCCGTCGAGCAGCGCCGAGGCCGAATCGACCTCGTCCCCGCTGTACCCGGTCCTGAACCGCAACTCCTCCGCGCCCAGCGATTCGACCGCCAAGCCGATCAATGGCCGCCAGCACCTCGCGGTCGCGGCAGGGAATTCCCTGCGGGCTTCCGTCCCGTCTCCCGCTTCCGCTGGGCCCGAAACGCGCAGGGTTCGCCCGTCCGGGAAGTCCGGCGAGACGATGCGCACATCCACCGGGCCGACGGCAACGCTCTTCTTGATGTCGCGTGCCAACTCCAGGACGTCGACGGAGCAGTGCGGCGGGATCCCGGCCGCCGCCAGTCGCTCCTCGGGGATGCTGCCGAACTCCTTCGTCACCTGGAAGACGATTTTGAACTGCTGCGCGGTCATCGTCACGTCGGGCGTACTGCTGCGCACTTCCTGATGCCTCATCCCGTCATTCCAGCTCATCGAAGTACGTCTTCCCTTCCTTCGGTGTGAAGACCGTACCCTTGTCCCCCTCCTCGATGACCACGGCGTTCTTGTCCGTGTCCCAGTACGCCACTCGGCCCCGTTCCAGGAACTTCGGTTGCAGCACCGTGGGCACGTCCCCGTTGATGACCCCGTCGACGTAGAACTCCAAGGCCTTCGGGTCGACGTCCTTCACGTAGTGTTCGAAGCCGCCCGGATCGTTGAACCGCTTCCGGGAATGGTCCGCGATGTTCTGGGAGATGGGGTCGACCTGCGGGCAGGGGGAAAGCCCCAGCGGGTCCGCCCATGTCAGTGGGTTGTGGACATAGGCCGTGGCATTGGGCGCCGGACCCAGACCGAGCGGGTCCACACTGAGGTAGCGGCACGCCTCCGGGTCGTAGTGGCGGTGGAAGTTGTAGTGCAGGCCGGTTTCCGGATCGAAGTACTGACCGGGGAATCGAAGGGGGGTGTAGGTCGTGCTCGACGCCGCCCAGGCCGTCGTTCCCCACAGCGTGCCGCGGGCCCGCCAGGCAAGTGTTCCCGACTCATCGATGAGTTCGCGCGGTGTGCCGACGAGATCGGTGACTATCGCGAAGAAACGCTCGTCGATAGCCTCCTGCGGGGCGTCCGCCCGGAAGAGCCGCACCGTCTGGGCCAGCGGCCGGAGGCCGCTGTGGTCCCAGGTGAGTGTCACGGCATGCGGCAGGTCCTGCGATTCGGTCGTCTGTTCGCAGAGGATGGTGGCGTCCCAGGTGAAGGACACCTGCTCCAGAACGCTCCGGCCGTCGGCGGCGAGGCGTCGCTTCGCGATGCGGCGGCCCAGTCCGTCGTACAAGTAGCGCCATACCGCACCGTCCGGTGTCGTCACCATGACGAGCCGGTCCTGGGCGTCCCACTCGTAGCGCCACGTGTCCGGCTTGCGTGACAGCCGGGTCTTCTGGCGCAGGACGACGCGCCCTTGCGCATCGTGCTCGTAGCGCACGTTCCCGGCCCGGGTGATCCGAGTACCGGTGTAGGACCGGCTTCCGGTTGCCTCTTGGACCGGGTGGGTGCGGGGCCAGGAGGCCTCGGTCTGGTTGCCGGCTTCGTCGTAGGCGTAGCGCTCGGTCCAGTTCGCCGCGTGGACCGCGGTGACCCGCCCCGCCTCGTCGAGGTCGAAGCTGCGGCTGCCGGAGAGCCGGTCGTCGACTGCGGACAGGTTGCCGTCCGCGCGATAGGTGTACGCGCGGCGCTGAAGGACGCCGCCCCCACCACTGATCTGCTGATCGGCGAGCCGCCCCCGCACGTCGAACTGGTGCCGGAGAGTGAGGGTCTGGCCGATGTGGCGCGTGAGTTCACGGCCGGCCGCGTCGTGCTCGAACGTCAAGGTGCGGCCGGAGGTGGTGAGCTCCGACCGTCGACCGGCCGCGTCGTACGCCCAGGTGCTGCGTACCCCGCTCGGGGTCGTCCTGCCGGTCCGGCGCCCCAGGGCGTCGTGGGTGAAATCGAGTGTGCGGCCGTTCACCGTCTCGGATACGACCCGCCCGAAGCGGTCGCGCAACCGGGTCGTCACGGCGTCGGGAGCCGCGGCCACGGCGAGTTCGTCGAAGATGTCGTACTCGTACGTGGTGACCGCACCCGCGGCGTCCTTGCGAAGGACCTGGCCGAGTTCGTTGTGTTCGTACCGGACGCGCTGGCCGAGTCCGTTCGTCCGGGTGACGAGACGGCCGGCAGCGTCGTAGGAATAGGAGAGCGTCCGGCCATCGAAGTCCGTCTCGGATATGAGTCGGCCGACCGGATCGTACGCGTAGTTCCACGTCAGGCCCTGCGGGTTGGTGACCTGGGTGAGTCGCAGGTTCGTGTCGTGGGTGAACTCGTAGCGCACGCCGTCCGGCCCGGTGCGCGCAATCAGGAGGTCGAAGTCGGTGTACTCGTAGGTCGAGACGCCTCCCATCGCGTCCCTGTGACCGACGCAGTTTCCCTCGCCGTCATAGGTCCACGACTGCTGGGTACCGTCGGCTTCCGTACGGGTCGACAGCCTGTTCTCCGCTCCCCATCGCAGGTGGACGGTCGCTCCGAGCGGGTCGGTTATCGCGACGGGGCGGTTGAAGGCATCGCGTTCGTACCGCGTAATCGCCCCCAGTGGATCGGTGACGGTGACGGGCAGCCCCGCCTTGTCCCGCCACACGGTGGTGCTCCGGCCGAGGGCGTCCGTGATCACTTCGAGGTTGCCCGCCTCGTCGTAGCCGAAGCGGGTCGTCGCCCCTGACGGATCGGTGACGGACGTCCGGTTTCCCCGCGCGTCGAAGGTCTGGCGCGTCACGTTGCCGTCCGTGCCGATGATGCGCACCGGCATTCCCAGCGCGTCGTACTCGGCACGCGACTGCCGGCCGTCCGGTCGTTCGACCGCCGTGAGCCGCCCGTGTGCGTCGTAGGTGTACCGGCTGACCTGGCCGAGGGGGTCGGTGCGGGCGAGTAGGCGGTCACGCCGGTCGTACTCGAAGCGGGTGACCGCTCCCAGGGCGTCGATCTCGGCGACGACCTGGGACCGGCCGTTGACGACGAAACGTTCGGTGTTGCCCAGGCCGTCCGTGAGCGCGGTGACGCGAAGGCCGGTTTCGGGATCGGTGCCGTCCCAGGTGAAACGGGTTTCGAGGTGGCCGTTCACACCCGCCTGGTACGTGCAGCGGTCCTGGTCGTCGTACTCGTAGACGAAACGGCTGCCGTTGGAGTCGGTCCATGAGGTGATGCGGCCGTGGTCGTCGTAGCCGTGGAGCAACGGGCGGCCGACGGAGTCGAAGACCTCGCCCAGCCTCCCCTCGACGTATCCGTAGCGCACGATCTCCGCGTCCTTGCCGTCAGGGGACGCACCCGCCAGACGAAGAGCGGTGACCCTGCCGTCGGCGGTTTCCAGCTTCAGGTGGTAGCCGCCGTGGTGAACGATCGATGTCGGTGCGCCGTGCTCGTCGTACTCGAAGGTGATCCAGCGGCCGTTGCGGTCGTCGATCTGCGTCAGGAGCGCGCAGGTGTCACCGTGGTCGGCGAAGTGCCGGACCGTGCCCGTGTCGGGGTCGGTGATCGTGTACCCGGCGTCGACCCGGTCGAGTGGCCACAACCGTCCGTGGGTGGGCACGACCGGTACACCGGGCGCGGGATGGGGGTAAGCGAGCAGGCTGCCCTCGTCGCAGCTGAAGACGACCCCCTCGGAGTCGATGTCCAGACGCTGATCGACCGTGGACGACCACGTCGGGCCGAACCAACGGCCGGAGCGACGGGCGGAGTCGAAGGTCCGCCGGAACACCAAGGGCATGGAGCCCGGGAGGGTGACGTCCGTCTGGGGCAGAAGCATGCGTCCGGTGGCGATGTCGATCGGGTCCTTCTTGCAGACCGTGTCGCCGCACCGCTTGCCGTTGCTGTCGGGATTCTTCTCGTGATCTCCGCGCGAGCCTGACGGCCTGTCACCGTCGGCCAACTGCCCGGGCCGCAAGCCGGCCCGCAAGCCGCCTCGCACGACGCCTGCCCCCTTGGTGCCGATGGCCTCGGGGATGAGGCGCCCGAAAAACTCCATCGGGTCGCCCTTTGCGGCCTCCCAGGCGTTCTTCAGCGCGCGGTCGGGGTTGGCCGCGGTGGAGACGAGGCCGGCGAGTGTCGTGTTGATGCCCTTGTAGAACTCGGCCGGGTGGGTCAGGTTGTAAGGGTCCAGGGGATTGACCGACCGGACGAAGTTGACCAGGCCGGCGCCTCCCTTGACGATTCCGCCGGCCAGGTGAAGGCCTTCCACGCCCACGCTCAGGCTCTGGTCGATGAACTCGTTCTTGAGCTTGTCGCGGCCTGTGGGTTCCTTCGGCGCGTACGTCATCGCCGCCGCGACAGCGCTCTTCGCCGATTCGGCGGCCTCGTTGCGCGCGCGCCGGGCGTCGGTCAGGATCTCGCGGGCATGGGCGCGCTTGGACTGGCCCGGGTCGGTGAACTCGCCCGGGTCCGGTAGCGGGCTGGGGCCGGTCCGAGCGGCGTTGTAGGCATGGACCTTCTTGTTGTACGCGTCGGCGGCCGTCTTGGAGTCGCTGTCACCTTCCTTGTACAGGGCGACGGCCTCCTTGGCCTTCCCCTGTGCGGTGGTGATCGCCTTGGAGTACGCCTCCAGGGTCTTGGCCGCGTCCTCGAACGCGTCGGCCGCCCGGAGCCAGTCCGTCGGCAGCGTGGCGAACTCCTCCCGGAAGGCATTGGCGGCCGCGCCCTGCCAGTTGCTGGCATCGAGCTGCTTCATACCGTCGCCGACCAGGTCAAACGCCGCCTGGAAGTCCCGAAGGTGGCTCACGGTCGAGGCGATCCTCGCCGGGTTTCCATGGATCAGCTCATTGGCCTCCTCGGTCTGCCCGAGCTGCTGCTCGCCCACCTTCGCGCCGAGCGAAGAGGCGGTCTCGTCGCCCCAGTCCTCGACCGCGTCCGCCCAGTCGTCCGCGCCGACCGTTTCCAGGGCGTCGCCGGCCTTGTCGGTGGCCCAGTCGACTCCCTCACCCAGCAGTTCCTTGCCCTTGTCGATCCCGCTGTCGACTTTGTCGATCAACCTGTCGGTCAGGCCACCGAAGTCCACCATCAGCGGTTCTCCCCCCAGCGAGGCTGCTCGGCCTGCTCGATGATCTGCCGGGAGGGATCCAGGTCGTCCTTCAGCTGTTCGTCCAGCCGGTCCCGGACAGCCGGGTCGATGAGGCCGGAGCGCTCCATGGAGTCCATCTGCGCGTCCATGACGTCGTACGTCGTGTTCTTCCAGGTCTGCTCGACCTCCGTGTGGGCTTCGGAGAACGATTCCCCGCTCCAGTCGGCACCGTCCCACATGTGCTGGTCCCGGACCTTGGACCAGCTCATCTCCTTGACCTCGTCCTCCGACAGGTGGGGATTGCCGTTGAGGGAGTTGACGCCGATCTTGAACGAGTCCTTGACGTACTGGTCCTGTTCGGCGAACGAACCCGCCGACAGACCCACGCCCTGCGCGAAGACGTTTCCGCGCAGGGTGAGCGCCCGCACGCCCCACTCCCACCGCTTGCAGAACTGCTCGAACTCGGACGTCAGGCCGTCGTGCCCCAACTCCAGCCCCGACAGCGCGAGGTCGGAGAAACCACGTCCGGTCGACGCCTCACCGATCGTGCCGAGCTCCTTCAGCTCGGCGTGAGCCTTGTTGATGCCCCGTGCGATCGCGACCAGCGCCCACGCCGGCGCTTCCAGGCCGGGCTCGTTCCCGCTCATCGCGTCTCCCCGAGATCCACTGCCGCCGCGTCGGGAACGATGCCCTCGACCGGCGGGAACAACATGCCGTCCTCGCTGCCGGCGTCGAGCGCCACGCCTGCCGGTACCGGCGCCATCGGCACCATCACGTCCAGCAGCCGTGCGCCCAGAACCGTCCGGTAGGTCCACTCCCGCGCGCCGTCGCCTTGCGCACGGGCGAAGCGGGCCAGGGCCGCCTCGTCCGAGAACGCGCAAATCCAGCGCACACCGTCCCGGTCGGCCGTCCACAGACTTCCGTAAGGGTCGAACGGAACGAGCACCGCCGTGCGCCGGAATTCGCCCAGCAGCCGGGCGAACCCACGCCTCGCGGTAGCCAACGTGTCATCCGCCGACGGCTCTCCCGCCGGTACGGAGGCCGCGTTCGGTGCGGCCGCCTCCTCCGAAGCGGGCCAATCGGTCAACTCCAGAAGCCTCGACACCCGTTCAGGCCCTGATATGTCATCCCCGTTGTCACTCACGGACCGATGCTGACGTGCCCCGCTTCCCGAAAGCAACGCGCGACCGCCACCGCCACGGTCGGCCCGCCCGTGGGGCGTTGCGTCCGGCCTGACGCCCGGGAGGCCGGCGGTAAGGACGAGCGCACAGCGTGGCGCGCACGTTGTCGCCCTTGAGATCACCTTCCCGTGCCCGGGAAGCGGGCTGGTCCAGCCGTTGTCTGTGCCACCGTTGAGCCTGTCGATGACCGGCGGCGCGAAGGGGGATGGCGTGCGACTGTCACGGGAGGTCACCGGGTGGGCGTTCATCGCCGATGTGGAGGGTGTCCGGCATGCCGGCCTGGCCGTCGGTCTGGCCGGCATCAGCCCGTTCACCACGGGTGGCGGGGTGGGAGGCAGCCTGTTCACCCGCGCGTACGCGCGGGGCCTCCCAGCGCTCCTGTCACTGGACGAATTGCCGTTCAGTCACCCTCTCGCACCCCGTTGGTGTGTCATGCAAGACGAAGAAGGTGTGCTGTCCGTCCTCGACCCTGACGGTGCCCACTTCGTGCACGACCTCGACCCGGAAAGGCCGCCAGGGTGGCGGGAGGCGGCGGAGGCCTCGGGCTCGGTCATGCTGGTCGTGTCCCACGTGCTGCCTGCCACAGATGATCCGCTCGGCGCGCTGGTCTTCGAAACGCGCCGGGGGAAGGTGTGCGCCGGCTCTGTGCGCTTCGGTGAGCCTGCTTACGAGACGGACGGCAAGCCGACAGTCACCTTCGTCATCGACCCCGTCGGCGTGCTGATGGAGCTGGCGCAGTACGTGTGCGATCGGATCATGTCGCTGGACGGGGCGAAGCGACGGGCGCGCGAAGTAGAGGAGATGCGCCAGGCCTTGGCCGAGCACGGTGCGATGCCCGCCGCGGCGATGGTCGATTTGCTGTTCCGGGACGAGTTCCTGGATCACCGCGGCCTGGTGGAGTTCATGTACGTCTACTGGCGGCTGGTCGCCGAGGTCGCCGACGCCTGCGCGCGGGCTGGTCACAGGCTTGCCGGGGCAGGGCGAGGAGATCACCCGCATCCATTCCCCCCAGGGACCCCCCACGGCCGCTTCTGGGTCGATCTGTGAGTGATGCGAAAGCGAAGTGCGAAGGATGACTGAGCGTGATGCGAGAGGCTTAGAGCCAGTCCCGGCGCTTGAAAATTACGTACAAACTGATGCAAACCATCCCCATGAGGCAGATCGCAAGGGGGTATCCGAAGGTCCACCCCAACTCGGGCATGGACTCGAAGTTCATGCCGTAGATGGTTCCGACGAGTGTGGGAGCAAACAAAATGGCGGCCCAGGAGGAGATCTTCTTGATCTCCTCGTTCTGTTCGAAGCCGGCTTCGGCCAGGGCTCGCATTTCTGCGTTCTGCTGTTGGGAGACCAGGGTCGCGTTCACCGTGAGGATCTCGGTGAGGGCCTGGCGGAAGCCGTCGACGCGCTCGCTGGTGTGGGTGACGTGGTCCGCCACGTCGCGGAGGTAGCGCTGGAGTTCCTCGTCCGTGCGGTACTTCGCGAAGCCTGCCATCAGGCTGTGGAGCATGCCGACCAGGGGGCGGGTCGCCCGTTGGAACTCGACTGTCTCGCGGGAGAGTTCGTAGATCCGGCGGGAGACCGACGGGTCGCCTCGGAAGACCTCCGTCTCGATCTCGTCGATGTCCGTCTGGACGCCCTCGACGACCGGGGCGTAGCCGTCCACGACCGCGTCGAGGATGGCGTACAGGGCGGCCTCTGGGCCGAGGGAGAGGAGTTCCGGGGTCTGCTCCATGCGGCGGCGGACCCGGGAGAGGTCCGGGGCGGCGCCGTGGCGGACGGTGATCAGGAAGTCCGGGCCGACGAAGACGTGGAGTTCGCCGAACTCGACCTCTTCCTGGGCGTCGAGGTAGCGGGCGGCCCTCAGGACGACGAAGAGGGTGCTGCCGTAGCGCTCCAGCTTGGGGCGTTGGTGGGCCTCCAAGGCGTCCTCGACGGCGAGTTCGTGAAGGTTGAACTCGGCCGCCAGGGAGTGCAGTTCGGATTCGGTGGGACGGTGCAGGCCGATCCAGGCCATGCCGTCGGGTTCCTCGCGCAGCTGGCGGAAGGTGTCGGCCAGGGTGATGGGGGAGGCGATGCGGCGGCCGTCGCGGTAGACGGCCGAGTCGACCACGCTGCGGTGATCCGCGGGCGGTGGGGCCGGGGGCGCCGGCCGGGGGGCTGCCGGCGGGTTCGCCGGGGGCGTGGCCGGTGGTGCGGCGGTGCGGCGCCAGCCCGTGCGCTTGGCGTCGGACGGGGTCGGGCCGTGGTCTGGGCGCTCCGGCATCGCAGGTCAGCTCCCGGTCGAACGTGTGTTTACAGGCAAGGGGCAGGATATCTGGGGGAAGCGTGCATTTGGGTTTGTCCGTGTCTGTTGGTGTTCGGTTTCGGGGCCCGCTCCCTTGTCGGCTTTTCGGTCTCTGGTGTTTCTGGAATCTGGTTCTGGCTGTTCGTGCTCGTGGTCGTAGTCGTAGTCGTGCCCGTATCCGTTCCCGCCCCCGCCTTCTAGATCGTCAGCTTGCGGACAGATGCTGTCCGCAAGCAGGGTTAGCGTGAGGGCATGGCCTCCAGGACGACGCACCCCGTGCTCGACACCCGCGCACTGAACCGTGCCACGCTCGCCCGTCAGTTGCTGCTGAGCCGCGCCGAGATGTCCGCGCGGGACGCGGTCGGTCACCTCCTCGGGCTTCAGGCGCAGAACGTGAAGCCCCCCTACTTCCAGCTCCACGCCCGCCTCGCCGGGTTCCGCCCCGCCGAGCTGGCCGGGCTGATGGAGTCCCGCGACGTGGTCCGCATGGTCACCATGCGCTCCACGATCCACACGCACACCGCGCACGACGCCCTGACGCTGCGGCCCCTCGTCCAGCCCGCCCGGGACCGGGAGGTCGCGTACTTCCGCAAGGGCCTCGTCGGGGTCGACCTCGACTCCCTCGCCGAGCGCTCCCGGGTCTTCGTCGAGGCCGAGCCCCGCACGATGGGGGAGATCCGGGGGGAACTGCTCCGGCACTGGCCGGACGCCGACCCGCAGTCGCTGTCCGTCGCCGCCCGGTGCCTGCTGCCCCTGGTCCAGGTCACGCCCCGCGGGGTATGGGGGCGCAGCGGCCAGGTGCGGCTCACCACCGTCGAGAGCTGGCTCGGCAGGCCCGCCGCCCCGGCGCAGCCCGTGGACGACGTCGTACGGCGCTACCTCGCCGCCTTCGGGCCCGCCTCCGGCAAGGACATGCAGCTCTGGGCCGGCCTGACCCGCCTGAAGGACGCCTTCGAGCGGCTGCGGCCGGAACTGGACGTGTTCCAGGACGAGAACGGCGTGGAGCTGTTCGACCTGCCCGACGCACCCCGCCCCGACCCCGGCACCCCGGCGCCGCCCCGCTTCCTCCCGGAGTTCGACAACCTCCTCCTCTCGCACGCCGACCGCTCCCGCGTCGTCGACCCCGCGATCAAGGGGCGTACGTGGACCGGCAACCAGGCCCACTGCACCCTGCTCGTCGACGGGTTCCTGGCCGGGCTGTGGAAGATGGAGAGGGGGGCGGAGGGGAAGACGGAGGGGGCCGCCGTCACCGTCGAACTCTTCCGGAAGGCCTCGGCCGCGGAGAAGGTGGAGATCGCCGCCGAAGCGGAGCTGCTGGTCGCCGCCATGGGGGAGGGCGGGAGCGCCTCCGTGCGCTTCGGGTCAATCCACGGCTGACGCTGCTCTGGTGGTCCCCACGGCGAACGCGGCACGATGCCTTCATGACGAGCGACAGCACGGACCGTAGGCAGAACAGCGCCACCGCCCAGTTCCTGGCCGCGCGGGACTTCCTGCTCGAGCGCCGGGGGGACTACGAGGCCGCCCGCACCGGCTTCACCTGGCCCCGCCCCCACCGCTTCAACTGGGCCCTGGACTGGTTCGACCACATCGCCGCGGGCAACGACGCCGACGCCCTGCGCATCGTCGAGGAGGACGGCAGCAGCGAAGCCCTCTCCTTCGCGGAACTGGCCGTACGGTCCGACGCCGCCGCCAACTGGCTCCGCGACCAGGGCGTAGCCCCGGGCGACCGGCTGCTGGTCATGCTCGGCAACCAGCGCGAGCTGTGGGAGGTCATGCTCGGCGCGATGAAGCTGCGCGCCGTGGTCATCCCCGCCACCCCGCTGCTCGGCGCGGCCGACCTGCACGACCGGATCGAGCGGGGCCGCGTGCGGCACGTCGTCGCGCGCACCGAGGACACGGCCAAGTTCGACGCGGTGCCCGGCACCTACACCCGGATCGCAGCCGGCCCGGACGCCCCGGCCGGCTGGCGCCGGCTCGCGGACATGTACGCCTCCCGGGACCCCTTCACCCCCGACGGCGAGACCCTCGCCACCGACCCGCTGATGCTGTACTTCACCTCCGGCACCACCGACCGCCCCAAGCTCGTCGAGCACACGCACGCCTCGTACCCCATCGGGCACCTCTCCACCATGTACTGGCTCGGCCTGCGCCCCGGCGACGTCCACCTCAACATCGCCTCGCCCGGCTGGGCCAAGCACGCCTGGTCCAACCTCTTCGCCCCCTGGAACGCCGGCGCGACCGTCTTCGTCCACAACTACGCCCGCTTCGACGCCGAGCGGCTGATGGGCGAGATGGACCGGCACGGCGTGACCACCTTCTGCGCCCCGCCCACGGTGTGGCGGATGTTGATCCAGTCCGATCTGACCGGGCTGGCCCGGCCCCCGCGCGAGGCCGTCGCCGCCGGCGAGCCGCTCAACCCGGAGGTCATCGAGAAGGTCCGCGAGGCCTGGGGCGTCACCATCCGCGACGGGTTCGGCCAGACCGAGACCACCCTCCAGGTCGGCAACTTCCCCGGGGTCCCGGTCAAGCCCGGCTCCATGGGCCGCCCGGCGCCCGGATACACGATCGTGCTGCTGGACCCGGTCACCGGCAAGGAGTCCCCCGACGAGGGCGAGCTGTGCGTCGACCTGCGGACCCGGCCCGCCGGGGTGACGACCGGCTACCGCGACGACCCGGAGCGCACCGCCGAGGCGATGGCGGACGGGCTCTACCGCACGGGGGACATCGCCGCGCGCGACGCCGACGGGTACCTCACCTACATCGGGCGTTCCGACGACGTCTTCAAGGCCTCCGACTACAAGATCAGCCCGTTCGAGCTGGAGAGCGCCCTGCTGGAGCACGATGCCGTCGCCGAGGCGGCCGTCGTGCCGGCCCCGGACGCGCTGCGCCTGGCCGTGCCGAAGGCGTACGTCACGCTCGCCGCCGGCTGGGAGGCCGGGCCGGATACGGCCCGGGCGCTGTTCGAGCACTCCCGCGCGGTGCTGTCCCCGTACAAGAGGATCCGCCGGATCGAGTTCGGGGAGCTCCCCAAGACGGTCTCAGGCAAGATCCGCCGGGTGGAGCTGCGGGAGCTGACGGCGGCCGGCTCGGCGGGGGAGTACGACGAGGCCGACCTGACCTGAGCCGCGCGGGCCCGTACGGGCCGACCACCTGAGCCGCGGGCCCGTACGGGACGCCGTACGGCTCCCCCGCCGTTCGGGCTCGGCCGCCGTACGGGCCGCCGTACGGGCACCGCCGTCGTTACGCCGGCAGGTGCGCCTCGATCGCCGCCACGACCTCGGGAGCCTCGGGCTCGGTGCGCGGGCGGAAGCGGGCCACGACCTCGCCGGCGGGGGAGATGAGGAACTTCTCGAAGTTCCACTGGACGTCGCCGGCCTCTCCCTCGGCGTCCGGGGTCTTCACCAGCTCCTGGTAGAGGGGGTGCCGGTTCTCGCCGTTGACGTCGGACTTCTCCATCATGGGGAAGGTGACGCCGAAGCCGGCCGCGCAGAACGTCTGGATGTCCTCGGCGTTACCGGGCTCCTGGCCGCCGAACTGGTTGCAGGGCACGCCGACGACGGTGAAGCCCTTCGCCTCGTACGCGAACTGCAGGCGGGCCAGCCCCGAGTACTGCGGGGTGAGCCCGCACTGCGAGGCCGTGTTCACCAGCAGGATCGCCTTGCCCTTGTGGGCCGCGAGGCTCGTGGGCTCGTCGGACAGGGTCGTCAGCGGGATGTCGTACAGGCTCATCTGGCACTCCTCGGCGGGAAGGCTGGCACGTGATGGTCAACGCCTCCGAGCCTAGGCCCCCGTGCCGATCAGTTCGTCCGCCGGGTCGTTGACCGGCTGCGGTACGCCGGTGAGGTCCATCACGAACAGCGGGATCCCGAGGTCGTCCGCGCGGCTGCGGGCGTCCTCCGTGTACCCGGCGAGCGAGAAGTAGACGCTGGTCGCCGAGGCCGTGAGGCCGGTCAGCCAGACGCACTCCACCGCCCGCAGCCCGGCCGGCGCCGTGGTCGGGTCCACCTGCGCGACCAGCCCCGGAGCCCGCAGGTCCACCGCCACCGCCGGTACGGGCCGCGCGTCGGGCTGCCGTACGTCCTGGAAGCCGAGCCAGCGCAGGTACAGCGCGGCCGTGGCCACCGCGTCGCGGGCCGTACGGATGGTCACCGGGCGGAACGCGGGCCGCGGCAGCGGGGCGGTCGGCGGCAGCGGTATGTGCGCCGGGCGCCCGTCGCGTCGCGGATCCCGCCGCGCCCCGGGCCCCGGCTGACCGGCCGGGCCGCCGGTACCGGCCGGGCCGCTGGTGTCCGCCGCCCGCGGCGGACGTACGGGGATCACGGGGATCCGGACCACCGTGCCGCACGAGCAGCACCCCAGCTCGGGCCGCGGCCACTCGCCCTCCCGCCCGCAGGCCGCGCACCGCACCGTCACCCAGCTGTCCGCCCAGGTGCGGTGGGCCAGCGGCTCGGGCGGAGCCGTCAGATCGAGGGGCGGGGTGACCGGGCTCCCGCAGGCGCAGGGGAAGACCGGGGCGGTGAAGCCGTTCTCCCGCAGGCACACCGGGCAGCGCACCGGTACCGCTTCGGCCATGGACACCGACCCCCTCCGTCGCTGTGCGTGGGTCCATGCTCCACCACCGGCGACCGTACGGGCGAGAGCGCCCGGCGAATCCCGTCGAGGATCCCGGTTTTTGTACAACACACCGAGTGAGACGCGGCTTTTGGTGGCTTCCGGGGTCCCGTACCGCCTTGACGTGTGCGGAGCCGCCGCTTAGCTTGTTCCGTATAGCAGAACAATACTTCCGGATTACGGAAAAGCCTGACCGCCAGACCCGCAGGAGAACCTGATGCCTCGTATGACAGCCGCCGCCGCCGCAGTAGAGATCCTCAAGCTCGAGGGTGTCGAACAAGCGTTCGGCGTGCCCGGTGCTGCGATCAACCCGTTCTACCGCGAGCTCAAGAACGTGGGCGGCGTCAAGCACACGCTGGCCCGCCACGTCGAGGGCGCATCGCACATGGCCGAGGGCTACACGCGTGCCAAGGCGGGCAACATCGGTGTCTGCATCGGCACCTCGGGCCCGGCCGGCACCGACATGATCACCGGCCTGTACTCCGCGATCGCGGACTCGATCCCGATCCTGTGCATCACCGGTCAGGCTCCGGTCGCGAAGCTCCACAAGGAGGACTTCCAGGCCGTCGACATCGCCTCGATCGCCAAGCCGGTCACGAAGAAGGCCACCACCGTCCTGGAAGCCGCCCAGGTTCCGGGCGTGTTCCAGGAGGCCTTCCACCTGATGCGCTCCGGCCGCCCCGGCCCGGTCCTGATCGACCTCCCGATCGACGTCCAGCTGACCGAGATCGAGTTCGACCCGGAGACCTACGCGCCGCTGCCGGTCTACAAGCCGCGCGCCACCCGCGCCCAGGCCGAGAAGGCCATCCGGTTCCTGCTGGAGTCCGAGCGCCCGCTGATCGTCTCCGGCGGCGGCATCATCAACGCCGACGCCTCCGACCTGCTGGTCGAGTTCGCCGAGCTGACCGGCGTCCCGGTCATCTCCACCCTCATGGGCTGGGGCACCATCCCGGACGACCACGAGCTGAGCGCGGGCATGGTCGGCGTCCAGACCTCGCACCGCTACGGCAACGCGACCTTCCTGGAGTCGGACTTCGTCCTCGGCATCGGCAACCGCTGGGCCAACCGTCACACCGGTTACAACCTGGACGCCTACACCAAGGGCCGCAAGTTCGTTCACGTCGACATCGAGCCCACCCAGATCGGCAAGATCTTCGCCCCGGACTTCGGCATCGCCTCCGACGCCAAGGCCGCGCTGGAGCTCTTCATCGAGGTCGCCAAGGACCTCAAGGCCGAGGGCAAGCTGCCCGACTTCAGCGCCTGGGCCGACTCCGCCCAGGCGCGCAAGGCCACCCTGCAGCGCCGCACGCACTTCGAGAACATCCCGATGAAGCCGCAGCGCGTGTACGAGGAGATGAACAAGGCCTTCGGCCCGGAGACGCGCTACGTCACCACCATCGGCCTCTCCCAGATCGCCGGCGCGCAGATGCTGCACGTCTACAAGCCGCGCAACTGGATCAACTGCGGCCAGGCCGGCCCGCTCGGCTGGACCATCCCGGCCGCGATCGGTGCCGCCACCGCCGACCCGGAGACCCCGATCGTCGCGCTCTCGGGCGACTACGACTTCCAGTTCATGATCGAGGAGCTCGCGGTCGCCGCGCAGCACAAGGTCCCGTACGTCCACGTCCTCGTGAACAACGCCTATCTGGGCCTGATCCGTCAGGCGCAGGGCGGCCTGGGCATCAACTTCGAGGTCAACCTCGAGTTCGAGAACATCAACACCCCTGAGCTGGGCGTCTACGGCGTCGACCACGTCAAGGTCGCCGAGGGCCTGGGCGTCAAGGCGATCCGCGTCACCGACCCGGAGAAGCTGGGCGAGGCCTTCGAGCAGGCCAAGAAGCTGGCCCAGGAGTTCCAGGTCCCGGTCGTCGTCGAGGCCATCCTGGAGCGCATCACCAACATCTCGATGAGCAAGACGGTCGACATGAGCGACGTCACCGAGTTCGAAGAGCTGGCGACCGAGCCGGGCCACGCCCCGACCGCGATCAAGGCCCTCAAGGTCTGATCGTCCGCCGCCTGGCCGCCGTACGCGCGACGACGACCCCCGTTCCCTCCGTCAGGAGGGGGCGGGGGTCGTTCCGCGTCGTCCGCGGGACGCCGGTCCGGTGGGACCGCCGTACGCCGTTCTACGCGGGCCGGGGCGCCAGGGGCTCCGGGGCGGGGTGCGGGCCGAGTTCCGCGTCCACCGCGCCGGTCAGCAGGGCGCGGGCCCGGTCCAGGGTCAGGGAGCCGCTCAGCCAGCGCTCGCTGAGCCCCTCCACCAGGGCGGTCAGTCGCTCCGCGGCGTCCAGCGGCACGACGCGCGGGTCGGCGAGACCGGCCGCCTGGGCGTCCGCCACGGCCTCCGCGGTGTCCCGGGACCAGGAACGGGTGGATTCGGCCAAGGGCGCCCGCAGGTCGCCGTCGAAGATGGCGCTGGCCCGCAGCTCGCCCCACGCGATGCTGTTCTCGCGTACCCGGGGGATGTCCTGGAGCTCGCCCAGCAGCAGCTGGATCAGGACGGCGCGGGCGTCCTCGCTGTCCTCCAGGGCCTCGTCGGTGTAGCCGGCGGCGCGGTCGCCGATGAAGGCGAGGGTGCGCCGGACCAGACCGGCCCGGTCCTTGAAGTGGTAGTAGATGAGGGCGGTGGAGACCCCCGCCTCGGCCGCAAGTTCCTCCACGCGCAGCCCTCTGACCCCGGTGCGGGCAATGACGCGTACGGCTGCTTCCAAGATCGACGCCTGGCGGTCTGCCACTCTTGTGCGCACCTTCCGACCCTATGACCCTTGACTGACCTTTCAGTCAGGTCCCACGATACCGTCCGGCCGCGACCCCCGGGGAACGGCAAAGCGCCGGGTCACGGGACCGTCCGTGACTCGGCGCTCTGGTTTGTGACCGCCCGACGGGGCGAGGCTGGCGCGACAGGACGTTCGCACCGCCGGGCGGAGTTCGTGTTCCCCGGTGTGCGGGGGCCCTGTGCGCGGCCCCGTACACCGGGAAGAGGGAGGAGGGGGTCGGCCGGGACCGTGGCGGGCGGCGACGAGAACTCCGGCGTCGTCTCCCTCAGGTCAAGAGACGGGCCTCGGAACCCATTACCACCGCACTGGCTCGCACGCCCGCCACGGTCCTCACGCGGCGCCAGCCGCATGGACTGGCGCAGTCTGCCCTCGCCGCGTACCACCCCTCATCCGGGTCCGCGGGTCGGGCTCGGTACCCGGGGCCTGACCTCCCGTCAGGCCCCCGGTACGGCTTTCGGCTCAGGCGTCGCGCAGGGCGCGGACGGCCTCCTCGACGCGCTTGCCGTAGTCGGCGTCCGCGGCGTGGAAGTGAGCCAGGTTCTTCTCGATGACGTGCTCGAGGGTGACCTGGGACAGGCCGCCCGCGATGTTCGCCACCAGACGCTGCTTGGCGTCCTCGGACATCAGGCGGTAGAGCTCACCGGCCTGGAAGAAGTCGTCGTCCTTGGTGTGCGCCGGAGCCTCGTGGGTGCCCGTGTAGCCGGAGACGGCCTGCGGGGCGCCCAGTGCCAGGCCGGTCTCGGCCGGACCCTGGTACGAGTTGGGCTCGTAGTTCTTGTCGTGGCGCGAGCCGTTGCGCAGCGCCATGACGCCGTCGCGGCCGTAGTTCTCGGCTTTCGCCGCCTTCGGGGCGTTGACCGGAAGCAGGGTGTGGTTCACACCGAGGCGGTAGCGCTGGGCGTCGGCGTACGCGAAGAGGCGGCCCTGGAGCATCTTGTCCGGCGAGGCGGTGATGCCCGGGACGAAGTTGTTCGGGGAGAAGGCGGACTGCTCGACCTCGGCGAAGACGTTGTCCGGGTTGCGGTCGAGGACCAGGCGGCCCACGCGCTGCAGCGGGTAGTCGCTGTGCGGCCACACCTTGGTGAGGTCGAACGGGTTGAAGCGGTAGTCCGCGGCCTCGGCGGCGGGCATGATCTGGACGTAGAGGGTCCAGCTCGGGTTCACGCCGCGCTCGATCGCCTGGAGCAGGTCGGTCTGGTGCGAGTTCGCGTCGGAGCCGACGAGTTCGGCGGCCTGCTCCGAGGACAGGCTGCGGATGCCCTGGTTCGTCTTGAAGTGGTACTTGACGAAGAAGGCCTCGCCCTGGGCGTTGGTCCACTGGTACGTGTGGGAGCCGTAGCCGTTCATGTGGCGGTAGGACGCGGGGATGCCGCGGTCACCCATCAGCCAGGTGATCTGGTGCGTCGCCTCGGGGGCGTGCGCCCAGAAGTCCCAGACATTGTCCGGCTCCTGCTTGCCCGTGAAGGGGTCGCGCTTCTGGGAGTGGATGAAGTCGGGGAACTTGAGCGGGTCCTTGATGAAGAACACCGGGGTGTTGTTGCCGACGAGGTCGTAGTTGCCCTCTTCGGTGTAGAACTTCAGCGCGAAGCCGCGCGGGTCGCGGACCGCGTCCGCGCCACCCAGCGAGTCGGCCACGGTGGAGAACCGCAGGAAGGTCTCGGTCTTCTTGCCGACCGTGTTCAGGAACGCGGCGCTGGTGTACGCGGTGACGTCGTCCGTCACCTCGAAGTGACCGTACGCGGCCGAGCCGCGGGCGTGGACCACGCGCTCCGGGATGCGCTCGCGGTTGAAGCGGGCGAGCTTCTCAAGGAGCTGCTGGTCCTGGACCAGGAGCGGGCCACCGACGCCGGCGGTGGCGGAGTTCTGGTTGTCGGCGACCGGGGCGCCGGACTCGGTCGTCAGCGTGCGCTTCGACATGGTGACCTTCCGTACGGGTAACTTCCGACGGAAAGTGTCTTCCGTCATGCGGAACAGCCTAATTTCGGCTCGAACTAAACGTCAACAGTTTGTTGAACAAAGTTGAGGGAGAGGAAATCCGGACGGTGCCGGCACTTGGGCGCGACAGGACAGGTGTCAGCACCGGCACCATCCGGAAACTCAGGTCCCCGTGAGGGGAGGGGGGCGGCCCGGCGGAGCGGGCCGGCCGTCAGACCTGCGAGCCGGAGAGGCGCTCGACGGCGCGCAGCAGGGCCGAGTGGTCCAGGCCGCCGTCACCCTGGGCGCGCAGCGAGGCGACCAGCTGGGCGACGACCGCGCCGACGGGGAGCGCGGCACCGACGTTGCGGGCGGCGTCGGTGACGATGCCCATGTCCTTGTGGTGCAGGTCGATCCGGAAACCGGGCTTGAAGTCGCGGTTCAGGAAGTTGTCCTTCTTGCGGGTCAGGACCGTCGAGCCGGCCAGACCGCCGTTGAGGACGTCCAGGGCGGCCTGGAGGTTCACGCCGGACTTCTCGAGGAAGACGACGGCCTCGGCGCACGCCTGGATGTTCACCGCGACGATGAGCTGGTTGGCGGCCTTCACCGTCTGGCCGGAGCCGTGCGGGCCACAGAGCACGATGGTCTTGCCGAGGGCCTCGAGGACCGGCAGGGCCTCGTCGAAGTCGGCCTGCTCGCCGCCCACCATGATCGACAGTACGGCCTCGATGGCGCCGGCCTCGCCGCCGGACACCGGGGCGTCGATGACGCGGATGCCCTTCTCGGCGGCGTTCTTGGCGAGGTCGACCGAGGTTTGCGGGGTGATCGACGACATGTCGATGACCAGCGCGCCGGACCTGGCGTTCTCGAGGATGCCGTTCTCGCCGTACGAGATGGCCTCGACCTGCGGGGAGGCGGGCACCATCGTGATGATGACGTCGGCGTCCTTGACGGCCTCGGCGATCGAGCCCGCGGCGCTGCCGCCGGCGGCGGCGAGGCGCTCCAGCTTGTCCTGCTCCAGCGTGAAGCCGGTGACGGAGTAGCCGGCCTTCAGGAGGTTCTCGGCCATGGGGGAGCCCATGATTCCGAGACCGATCCAGGCAATCTTGGGGAGGGTGCTCATGATGAGGGTCCTTCTCTTAATGCTTTGTACGAAAAGTTCGTGACGTGCCTGGCTGATCGCCCGGACTTTGTCCGCTACTTCGCGGCGCGGGCCTCGGCCGGCAGCCACGCGAAGGAGGCGGTGGCGTCGGCGGCCTTGTATTCCAGGCCTACGTAGCCCTCGTATCCGGCCTTCTTCAGCTGGTCGAGCAGCTCCTCGAGGGGCAGCTCGCCGGTGCCGGGGGCACCGCGTCCCGGCTTGTCCGCGATCTGGACGTGCCCGGTCTTGGCGGCGTACTTTTCGATGACCTCGGAGAGGTCCTCATCGTTCATCGCCAGGTGGTACAGGTCGAGCAGGAACTTGGCGTTCCCGAGGCCGGTGGCCTCGTTGACCTTGTCCACGACCTCGACGCCGGCCGGGGCGCTCACCAGGGGGTAGAGCGGCGACTCGGGCTTGTTGAGGGTCTCGATCAGGAGGATCGCGCCGACGCGGTCCGCGGCCCGGGCAGCCACGACCAGGTTCTTCAGGGCGAGCTCGTCCTGAACGGCCGGGTCCACGCCTTCGGCGCGGTTGCCGTACAGGGCGTTCAGCGCCTTGCAGCCGACCGAGGCGGCGAAGTCCGCCGCCACGTTGATGTTGGCGTTGAAGCGCTCCGACTCCGCACCGGGGACCGAGACCGCACCGCGGTCCGGGCCCGGCAGCCGGCCGGCGTAGAAGTTCAGTCCCACCAGCTGGGTGCCGGCGTCCTCAAGAGCCTTCTTGAGGGCGTCGAGCTCCGCCTGGGCGGGTGTGGGGGTCTCGATCCAGGGCCACCACAGCTCGACCGCCGTGAAGCCGGCCGCGGCGGCAGCCGCGGGACGCTCCAGGAGCGGGAGTTCCGTGAAGAGGATCGAAAGGTTTACATCGAAGCGCTGGTCCGTGTATCCCATGAGGGGTGTGCGCTCCTTCCGTATTGCGGAAGTTAGTTTCTGCTTGATGGAAGACTGCATGGGCTTCCGCGCCGATGTCAAGTGCGGGCTGCCGAAAAATCACGACCGCGGGGTAGCTTGACCGCGTGCGATTGAGAGTGGAGTTCACGACCGAGCCCTTCGATCTCGAAGAGGCCCCCGCCCATGCCGTGGCCGCTCGCGAGGTCATCCAGAAGGCCCAGCTGGACGCGGTGGATGTCGGCCCCTTCGGCAACACCGCCGAAGGGGAGGCCGCCGAGGTCCTCGAAGCGGTGGCCGCGCTGCTGCGCGGCTCGCTGGGGGCCGGAGCCACGCGCGTGTCGCTCCAGGTGAACGTGATCGGGGAGGACACGCCGTGACCGAGCCCCGCGACCACCCGTTCGTCGCCGCGGTCAAGCCGCTGGTGGACGCGATGGGCGGCGAGCTGATGGATCCGTCCCTGGCCCAGCCCGACGACGTCGTCCTCTCCTGGGAGGGCCGGGACCTGCTGGCCGTGCGCCTGCCGCAGCTCTCGGACTCGCTGGACCACATCCTGGCCGCGCTGGAGCGCCGGCACGGCGTACCGTTGTCCCAGCTGGACCGGAAGGCCAAGCAGGACGTCGTACGGATACTGGAGGCGCGGGGCGCCTTCTCCGTGCGGCACGGTGTGGAGACGGTCGCGGGCGCCCTGGGCGTCAGCCGTTTCACGGTCTACAACTACCTGAACAGGGACGCCGCCCTTTCGAAGGGGCCCGGCAAGAACAGCCAGGAGTGAACGCCTCCTGACCCGCCGTGACGAGCCGCCGCCCTATTCATCCGGGCGGCGGCTTTTGTGTACGGGAAGTTTCAACAAAGTGTTGACGCGGTGTTGTCGAGCGCGTTAGCTATGCGCAGCCCGTCAATGCAACAACAGGCCACGGAGGCCTACCGTGACTTCGAGTCCGACCCCGGGTCTCACCCGGTTCAACGCCTTGGACGACAGCGCGGCCGCGGCCGAGCTGCACGAGGTCTGCGCCAGTTCGGCGTGGGGCGGCAAACTCCTCGCCCAGCGCCCCTTCACCACCGTCGAGTCCCTGTTCTCGGCCAACGAGTCCGCCATGGCGGAGCTCACCGCCGAAGACCTGGGCGAGGCCATGGGAGGCCACGCGCCGATCGGCCGGCCGAAGCCGGGAGACCCGACCTCCGCCCGCGAGCAGCGCGGCATGGCCGGTGCCTCCGAGGAGCTGAAGAACGAGCTCCTCGAGCTGAACCTGGCGTACCAGGAGAAGTTCGGCCACGTCTTCCTCATCTGCGCCACCGGTGCGACCGGCGAGTTCATGCGGGACGCGGTCAGGGTCCGGATCGACAACTCGCCGGAGCAGGAGCGGGAAACCGCCCGGGGCGAGCTCGTCAAGATCAACAAGATCCGCCTGACCCGACTCGCAGAAGGAGAGTGACCCGACGATGAGCACCGAGACCACCGCGTCGGTGTCCACGCACATCCTGGACACCAGCATCGGCAAGCCCGCCGAGGGCGTCGCCATCTCGCTGTCGGCCCGTACGGGACTCGACGGCGCGTGGGCGGCCCTGGGCGGCTCCGCCACCGATGCGGACGGGCGCTGCAAGGACCTGCCGGCCCTGCCGGAGGGCACCACCCACGTACGTCTCGACTTCGAGACCGAGACGTACTTCTTGAATAAGCACAGTGCAAAGAAGCAAGCCGAGGCGCAGCAGGACGCCCCCCGCGTAAGGGACAGCGGTGCGTTCTTCCCCGAGGTAACGATCACCTTCGCGGTGAACCCGGGCGAGCACTATCACGTACCGCTGCTGCTCAACCCGTTCGGCTACTCCGTTTACCGAGGGAGCTAGTCATGGCCACGATTCTCGGCCAGAACCAGTACGGCAAAGCAGAGAACCGCGTCGTCAAGATCACGCGGGACGGCGACACGCACCACATCAAGGACCTGAACGTCTCGGTCGCCCTCTCCGGCGACATGGACGACGTCCACTACTCCGGCTCGAACGCCAACGTCCTGCCGACGGACACCACCAAGAACACGGTGTACGCGTTCGCCAAGGAGTACGGCATCGAGTCCGCCGAGCAGTTCGGCATCCACCTGGCGCGCTGGTTCGTCAACAGCCAGGAGCCGATCCAGAAGGCGCGCATCCGGATCGAGGAGTACTCCTGGTCCCGGATCGCCACGTCGGACGCGAACTCCAAGTTCATCGGCGCCGACGAGGTGAACCACTCCTTCGTCCGCGAGGGCATGGAGACCCGCGTCACCCAGATCACGTACGACGGCAAGAACTGGGAGGTCATATCCGGTCTCAAGGACCTGACCGTCATGAACTCCACGAACTCCGAGTTCTGGGGGTACGTGAAGGACAAGTACACGACGCTGAAGGAGGCCTACGACCGCATCCTGGCGACCCAGGTCTCGGCTCGCTGGCGCTTCGCCTGGTCCGATGACGAGCAGCGGATGCCCAACTGGGAGAAGTCCTACGCCGAGACCCGCAAGCACATGCTGCAGGCCTTCGCGGAGACCTACTCCCTGTCGCTGCAGCAGACCCTGTACCAGATGGGTTCGCGCATCATCAACCACCGTTCGGAGATCGACGAGGTCCGCTTCTCGCTCCCGAACAAGCACCACTTCCTCGTCGACCTGGAGCCCTTCGGCCTCAAGAACGACAACGAGGTCTACTTCGCCGCGGACCGCCCGTACGGTCTGATCGAGGCCACCGTCCTCCGGGACGGCGTCGATGCCCGCATCCCCGTGGACATGACCAACCTCTGATGCGGTACACGTGTCCCGGGGCCCCGCAGTGGCCCCGGGGCGCGACACCTCGCACTTCCTGAATCGGCACCCGGACGCACCACACGGGGCGGCAGTACTGTCAGCTGTCAAGGCCCCCGGCTCCGGCACTCAAATCCCCAGGGCTTTGCCGTGCCCGCACCGCCACTGAAAGCACGAGGAAGTCCCATGGCAGCATCGGCAGCCCTTGACAGCGCCGTAGAGCGCATCGTCATCGAGAACTGTGCGATTGCGACCGTCGACGCGAACGACACCGAGTACGCCTCGGGCTACGTGGTCGTCGCCGGCAACAAGATCGAGTCGATCGGTGCGGGCAGGGCCCCCGAGAAGCTCGACAACGTGGTCCGCCGCATCGACGGCACGGGTCACCTCGTCACCCCGGGTCTGGTCAACACCCACCACCACTTCTACCAGTGGATCACGCGTGGCCTGGCCACCGACCACAACCTCTTCAACTGGCTCGTCGCGCTGTACCCGACGTGGGCGCGCATCGACGAGCAGATGACGTACACGGCCGCGCAGGGCTCCCTGGCGATGATGGCCAAGGGCGGCGTCACCACCGCCATGGACCACCACTACGTCTTCCCCAAGGGCTCCGGCGACCTCTCCGGCTCGATCATCCGCGCCGCGTCCGAGATGGGCGTCCGCTTCACGCTCGCCCGCGGCTCCATGGACCGCAGCGAGAAGGACGGCGGCCTGCCGCCGGACCACGCGGTCGAGACCCTCGAGGGCGCGCTCGCCGACACCGAGGCGACCGTCAAGAGGCACCACGACTACTCCTTCGACGCGATGACGCAGGTCGCCGTCGCCCCGTGCTCGCCGTTCTCGGTCTCCACCGAGCTGCTGAAGCAGGGCGCCGAGCTGGCCCGCCGCCTCGGTGTGCGCATGCACACCCACGGCAGCGAGACCGTCGAGGAGGAGCAGTTCTGCAAGGAACTGTTCGGCATGGGCCCGACCGACTACTTCGAGTCGACCGGCTGGCTCGGCGAGGACGTGTGGATGGCGCACAGCGTCCACATGAACGACTCCGACATCGCCGCGTTCGCCCGCACCAAGACCGGTGTCGCGCACTGCCCGTCCTCCAACGCCCGTCTGGCCGCCGGCATCGCCCGCGTACCGGACATGCTCGCCGCCGGTGTCCCGGTCGGCCTCGGCGTGGACGGCACCGCCTCCAACGAGTCCGGCGAGCTGCACACCGAGCTGCGCAACGCGCTCCTCATCAACCGCCTCAACCCGGTGCACCGCGAGCGGGCGCTCAACGCCCGCCAGGCCCTGCGCCTCGGCACGTACGGCGGCGCCCAGGTACTCGGCCGCGCCGACAACATCGGCTCGCTCGAGGCCGGCAAGTGCGCCGACCTGGTGATGTGGAACCTGAGCACCCTGGCCCACTCCTCCATCGCCGACCCGGTCACCGCGCTCGTCTTCGGCGCGGCCGCGCCGGTCACCCTCTCGCTGGTCAACGGCAAGCAGATCGTCGAGAACAACCGACTCCTCTTCGCCGACGAGGACGCCATCGCCGCGTCCACGCGGGAAGAGGCCCAGCGCCTCGCGCGCATCTCCGCGCAGGCCTGATCCCCGGAGTCCGGCCGGGGGGGACGGCCCCCGGCCGGCGGCCGCGGACCCGAGCGGGGTCCGCGGCAGCCGTTCCCCGGAGGCGCCTCGGGACATCCGAAGGCGCCCCCGGGGGCGGTGACTCGTGCCATGCGCACCGCACGGACACCCACCGCGCCACTGCCACGGCACAGCCGGCTCCTTCGCGCAGCACCACCGCATGGAACCACCTCGTGGAACCGGTTTGGGCGAATCGTTTCCGCACCCCTTGGGACAAGCAACTCGATGAACAGCAACCACAACTGAACAGCTCGACTCGCACCGCTTCCGCACCACCTCCATGACACCCACGTCCCTGCCGACGTGTTACCCGACCGGAGGAAGCCGTGGCCGCAACGCCCAGGTTTCGCAAAGACGCAGTCGCAATACCGGAGGAGAAGCACCCGGTCGACGAGACCTTGCCTCCGCTGAAAATGTTCACGAGCGGTCTCCAGCACGTGGCCGCCATGTACGCAGGTGTCGTCGCCCCGCCCATGATCGTCGGTCCCGCCGTCGGTCTCTCCGCCACCGAGACCGCCTTCCTGATGGGCGCCTCGCTGTTCACCGCAGGCCTCGCCACCCTCCTCCAGACCCTCGGGTTCTGGAAGATCGGCGCGAAGCTCCCCTTCGTCAACGGCGTCTCCTTCGCCGGTGTGACCCCGATGATCGCGATCGGCAAGGGGGAGGGGGACAACGCCATCCCCATCATCTTCGGCGCGATCATCGTCGCCGGGATCCTCGGCTTCTTCGCCGCCCCCTACTTCGGCAAACTCGTGCGCTTCTTCCCGCCGGTCGTGACGGGAACGGTCATCACCCTGATCGGCGTCTCGCTCCTGCCGGTGGCCTTCAACTGGTCGCAGGGCGGCAACAGCACCGCCACCGACTACGGCTCGATGAAGAACATCGGCATGGCCGCCGCGACCCTCGTGATCGTCCTGCTGATGCGCAAGTTCCTGCGCGGCTTCCTCCAGCAGATCGCCATCCTGCTCGGCCTGGTCGCGGGCACGCTCATCGCGATACCGCTGGACATGACCAGCTTCGACGCGATCAAGAACGCGTCGATCGTGGGCTTCCCGACGCCGTTCCACTTCGGCGCCCCGCAGTTCCAGGTCGCCGCCATCATCTCGATGTGCATCGTCATGCTCGTCTGCATGACCGAGTCCACCGCCGACATCCTGGCACTGGGCAAGATCGTCGGCCGTCCGGCGGACGCCAGGACGATCGAGGGAGGCCTGCGCGCCGACACCCTCGGCAGCGCGATCAGCCCGCTGTTCAACGGCTTCATGTGCAGCGCCTTCGCCCAGAACATCGGACTCGTCGCCATGACGAAGGTGCGCAGCCGGTTCGTCGTCGCCGCCGGCGGCGGCATCCTGATCCTGCTCGGCCTGTGTCCGATGGCCGCCTCGGTCATCGCTCTGGTACCCCTGCCGGTCCTCGGCGGCGCGGGCATCGTCCTGTTCGGGTCGGTCGCGGCCAGCGGCATCCAGACCCTGGCGGGCGCGGCCATGGAGAAGGGCGAGAACGCGCTGATCGTCGCCGCTTCGGTGGGCATCGGCCTGATCCCGATCGCAGCGCCCGAGTTCTACCACGCCTTCCCCAACGACCTCCTGGTCGTCCTCGACTCGGGCATCAGCACCGGCTGCGTGGTGGCCATCCTGCTGAACCTGGCCTTCAACCACCTCGGTGCCAAGAAGGGGGAGGCCCAGACCGCCGCTCCGGAACCGGTGCCGGTGCACTGACCGGAGGGGCCCCGTGCCCGGCCCGGCCGGCCCGAGGGGCGCCGGCCGGACCGTACGGCGGTGCGCACGCCACCCACTGCGGGTGTGGCGTGCGCACCGCCGTGTCCGGACGCCCTGTCACCGGCTGCGCCCCGGCGGCGCCGGAGCTGATCATCGAGTACGGCCCGGGAACGGGCCCGTCCGGCCTACGGGGCCGGGACGAGGTACATGCCCGTCTGGTCCGCTCCGGCGGTGTTCTTGCAGCCGTACCCGCCGGAGGCCGGCTGGGCGACGACCAGGGCCAGGCAGCGCCCCGCGGCCAGCTGCCCGAAGTGGTTCGGGTGCATCGACTCCTGGACCAGCCCCTGCGTCTCGCTGCTGTCGATCCACCGCGCCCATTCGCTGGTCTTCGCCGAGGCCGGTGCGGCCGTCGTCACCAGCCTGCTGGCCTTGGCGCACACCTCGCGCCCCTGGAGCATGTCCCGCAGGTCGAGGAACTGCACGCCCTTCGCCGCGGCCACCCCCTTGACGCGGTTCGCGATCTGCGGCACGAGCGAGTCCCTCGCCCAGTCGGAGTCCCGGTTCCAGAACGGGCAGCCGCCGGTGTTCAGCCGGCTCCAGTCGCTCTGCGTGTACCGGTTCTCGGCGCCGCGCGGAATCGGGGACGGGTAGGACTGCAGGACGATGCGGTACGAGGCGTCGGCGTACCCGGCCGCCCGCATCACGGCCCGCACCTCGTCGACGGACTTGCCGACGTTCGCCATGACCTGGTCGATCTTCTGGTCCACCCCGTACTGCTGGTCGTCGTGGCAGTAGGAGTTCCAGATGATGAAGTCGTACGCACAGCTCTTGATGATGTCGGCGAAGCCCAGGTCGTTGCCGCCGATGGACAGGGCGATGATCCTGACGTCGTTGCCCGCGGCCACGGCGGCCAGCCGGTCGGCCTGCGGGGCCTCGCCCTTGAAGGCGACGCCGCCGTTGGAGGCGCGGAAGACGTTCTGCGAAGTGGCCCCGGAACAGGCCAGGTTGACGGCGACGTCGGCGATCGGGCCGGCGCTGCGCACCTCGGCCGAGTCGGAGCGGTGGCAGCCGCCCTCCGTGGTTCCGTACACCTTGCCCGGGTCGTAGGTGCTGTCGCTGACCCAGGCCCGGTCCGTGCCGAGCCTGCTCCCGCTGTTGGTGAGACTGTTGCCCTTCCAGCGGCCCGCCTCGCCGGAGATGTAACTGTCGCCCATGGACACCACGGCGGTGGGCCCGTTTCCGGGGCTGGCGGCCGAGGGTCCGGCCCCGCCGGCCATCAGGGCGCCTACGGCGAGCGGCAGGACCATCCCGGCCCCGGCGAGTCGTCGCACACGACTGCCGGCCCGGGCCTTGCTGACGTTGCGGAATCCGATCACTGCGGAACTCCTGCGGTCGGCCATGGCGAAGCCGCGAACAACTCCGCTGCATGGCTGGGGAAGTGGGGGAAACCGCCGGCCGGTGGCAACCGGAAAGGTGACACGCCGCGCCTTGTTACCGCTAGGTAGCCGCAGATTACGATGATGTAACGACCGACCGGTCGTTCGGGACCGGCCGGTCGTTCCGGGCCGGTCATAGGGCATGGAAACGGCTCCGCCCCCGTGCCGTGAGGCGACGGGGGCGGAGCCGACCGGGTTCGGCCGCTGTGCGTTCAGCCGAAACCGGTTGCTCAGCCGACCAGCTGGTCGTAGGCGGGGAGGGTGAGGAAGTCCGCGTAGTCCGCGTCCAGGGAGACCTGGAGGAGGAGGTCGTGGGCCTGCTGCCACTTGCCCGTGGTGAAGGCCTCCTCGCCGACCTCGGCGCGGATGGCGGCCAGTTCGGCGGTCGCGATCTCCCGGGTCAGCTCCGCCGTGGCGGTCTTGCCGTTCTCGAAGACGACGCCGGCGTTGATCCACTGCCAGATCTGCGAGCGGGAGATCTCCGCGGTGGCGGCGTCCTCCATCAGGCCGAAGATGCCGACGGCGCCGAGACCGCGCAGCCAGGCCTCGATGTAGCGGATGCCGACCTGGACGGCGTTGCGCAGTCCGTCGTACGTGGGCCGGGCGTCCAGGGAGTCGATCGCGATGAGCTCGCCCGGAGCCACCGAGACGTCCTCGCGCAGGCGGTCCTTCTGGTTCGGCTTCTCGCCGAGCACCGCGTCGAAGGAGGCCATGGCGATCGGGACCAGGTCGGGGTGGGCGACCCAGGAGCCGTCGAAGCCGTCGCCCGCCTCGCGGTCCTTGTCGGCCTTGACCTTGTCGAAGGCGAGCTTGTTGGCCTCGGCGTCCTTGCGGGACGGGATGAAGGCCGCCATGCCGCCGATGGCGTGGGCGCCGCGCTTGTGGCAGGTGCGCACGAGGAGTTCGGTGTACGCCCGCATGAACGGGGCGGTCATCGTCACCGCGTTGCGGTCCGGCAGGACGAACTTCTCCCCGCCGTCACGGAAGTTCTTCACGATGGAGAAGAGGTAGTCCCAGCGGCCCGCGTTCAGGCCCGCCGCGTGGTCGCGCAGCTCGTAGAGGATCTCCTCCATCTCGTACGCGGCGGTGATCGTCTCGATGAGGACGGTGGCGCGGACGGTGCCCTGCGGGATGCCCACGTAGTCCTGCGCGAAGACGAAGATCTCGTTCCAGAGGCGGGCCTCCAGGTGGGACTCCGTCTTCGGCAGGTAGAAGTACGGGCCCTTGCCGAGGTCGATCAGGCGCTGCGCGTTGTGGAAGAAGTACAGGCCGAAGTCGACGAGCGAGCCCGACGCGGCTGCGCCCTCGAACTGCAGGTGGCGCTCCTGGAGGTGCCATCCGCGCGGACGCATCACGACGGTCGCGAGCTGGTCGGCGGGCTTCAGGGCGTACGCCTTGCCGGTGCGCGGGTCCGTGAAGTCGATGCGGCGCTCGTAGGCGTCGATCAGGTTGAGCTGGCCGAGGACGACGTTCTCCCAGGTGGGGGCGGAGGCGTCCTCGAAGTCGGCGAGCCAGACCCTGGCGCCCGAGTTCAGGGCGTTGATGGTCATCTTGCGGTCCGTCGGACCGGTGATCTCCACGCGGCGGTCGTTCAGCGCGGCCGGGGCCGGCGCCACCTTCCAGTCACTCTCGCGGACCTGTGCGGTGTCGGCGAGGAAGTCGAGGGTGGAGGTCCGGGCGATCTCGGCGCGGCGCTCGCCGCGGAGGGCGAGGAGCTCGGCGCGGCGGGGGGCGAACCGCCGGTGGAGCTCGGCCACGAAGGCGAGGGCCGCGTCGGTGAGGACCTCGTCCTGCCGGGGCAGGGGCTCGGCGTCGACGATGGCCAGCGGAGACGGCGCTGGTGCGGACATATCTGTCACTCCTTCAGCGGCGGTGCCTGGCGGCCGCGGGGGAATGCTCGCGCGAGACGGCACGCAGTGCCGTCGGGTGTGGAGAGTTCCGGAGTACGGTCGCGGGCGCCGTATGTGGGTTCAGGGCGCTTCTGACCAGTGGATAGTAATTTCCTCATGGTGGAAGTTCAATGGTTTGTTGATGTCGAGATTCTCTGAGTCGACAGATTCCGCTTCCCGGTGGCCCTCAGTGCCATCGCAGTCACACCCTGCTCAGAGAAGACGTGCCAGGTCGGGGGGCGTGTCGATGTCGAAGGCCTCCGCGATGTCCGCGCACTCCACCAGGACGAGATCGTCCGCGTGTTCCGCCAGATGCACCCGCGCGCCCTTGTCGCCCGTCGCCGTCGCCGCGATGTCCGCCCACCGGTCCGCGCCGAACAGCACGGGGTGGCCGCGCTCGCCGTCGTACGCCGCCGCCGCCAGACTCGCGGGGGAGCGGTAGGCCGCGAGGACCCGGGCCACGGCCGCGGGCCCGATACCGGGCTGGTCCACCAGCGAGACCAGGGCCGCGGCGGCCCCCGTACCGGCCAGGGAGGCGAGCCCGGCGCGCAGCGAGGAGCCCATGCCCTGAGCCCAGCCCGGGTTGTCCACGACCGCGCAGCCGGACAGGTCCGCCCGCTCGCGGACCTCGGCCGCCGAGGCGCCGAGCACCACGTGCACCGGGCCGCAGCCCGCCTCGCGCAGCACCCGTACGGCGTTCTCGACCAGCGGGCGGCCGCGGTAAGGGAGCAGGGCCTTGGGCCGGCCGCCGAGTCGGCGGCCGCCGCCGGCAGCGAGCAGCAGGCCCGCGATCACCGGTGAGCCGGAGTCGGGCTCGGAGCCGGAGTCGGGCTCGGGGCCGGGGCCGGGGCCGGGCTTGGAGCCGGAGCCGGAGCCGGAGCCGGAGCCGGAGCCGGAGCCGGAGCCGGAGCCGGAGCCGGGGCCGGACCAGGTGTGGGGTGAGGGGTGCGATGACATGGCACCGATTCTCGCTCCTCGGCCGCAGCGCCCCGCCGCCCACCGCGCCCGGCGTGCCCCGTGCGTGCCCGCGCCCCCGGCCCGGCCAGAGCGCGGCGTACGGCGGCCAGCGCGGCCCCCACGCGCAGCGGCTCGGAGATCCGGTTCTCGCCGGCGGCAAGCAGGGCGCGCTCGTCACGGTCGGTCAGCATTTCGGCTTCTCCTTGCCAATCGGGGACCAATGAGGCGAGTCTGGTCCCGGATTGGCCTGGACGGCAGAGCCAATCGGGGGAGGTTGGCATGGGATACGGCCGAGTGGTCCACACCGCGGACAGAATCATCGGCAGCCGCCAGCTGGCGGCCCTGCTGCCGGCCGAGGTCCTGGCCCGCCCCGGCTACCGGGCCCTCGCCGACGCCCTGCGCACCCTCGTCCTCGACGGCCGCGTCGCCCTGCACGTACGGCTCCCCGCCGAACGCGAGCTGGCCGAAGCGGTCGGCGCCAGCCGGGCCACCGTCACCGGCGCCTACGACCTGCTGCGCGAGAGCGGCTACGTCCGCAGCCGGCGCGGCTCCGGCACCTGGACCGAGCTCCCCGACGGCCACGCCCCGGTCGGCGCCCACGCCCTCCTCGGAGCGGGCGGCCAGGGCGCCGGCGACGACCCCGGGATCGACCTGGCCATCGCCGCCATGGGCGCCCCGGAGGACGCCCTCACCGACGCACTGGCCTGGGCCGCGCCCCGGCTCCCGGCCCTGGCCCGCACCCCCGGCTACCACCCGTTCGGCCTGCCCGACCTGCGGGCGGCGGTCGCCGAGCGGTTCACCCGGCGCGGACTGCCCACCCGGCCCGAGCAGATCCTGGTCACCGCCGGGGCGCAGCAGGCCTTCTCGCTGGTCGTCAGCCTGCTCTGCCGGCCCGGGGACCGGGTCCTGACCGAGAGCCCGACGTACGCCAACGCCCTCGACGCCCTGCGCCACGCGCGCCTGCGCACCGGCTCCATCGCCGTCTCGGACGCGGGCTGGGACATGGAGATCGCCGAGTCCACCCTGCGCCAGACCGTGCCCCGGCTGGCCTACACGATCCCCGACTTCCAGAACCCGACGGGCGCCCTGATGCCCCCGGAGCAGCGGCTGCGGCTGCTCGCGGCCACCCGGGCCACCGGAACCTGGCTGGTGGTGGACGAGACCATCGCCGACATCGCCCTGGACGTTCCCGCGCCCCCGCCGTTCGCCTCGCTCGCCCCGCGCGGCGGCGCCGACCACGTGATCACCATCGGCTCGCTCAGCAAGACGCACTGGGGCGGGCTGCGGGCGGGCTGGATCCGGGCCACCGCGAAGATGGTCACCGAGCTGACCGCCGTCAAGGTCGCGGCCGACATGACCTGCTCGGTCCTCGACCAGCTTCTCGCGCTTCCGCTGATCGCCGGCCTGGACCGGTCCCTGCCCGCCCGCCTGGCGCAGCTGCGGATCCAGCGCGAGGCGCTGGTGCGGTCGCTCCAGCGGCACACCCCTGAGTGGTCCTGGCAGCCGCAGCCGGGCGGGCTCTCGCTCTGGGTCGACCTCGGCGAACCGGTCAGCTCCGCCCTCTCCGAGCGGGCCGCCGCCGCCGGGGTCCACATCGGGCGGGGTGCCCGCTTCGGCGTGGACCCGGGCACCTTCGAGCACCGGCTGCGCATCCCGTACACGCTCCCCGCCGACCGCCTGGACGAGGGCGTACGCCGTCTCGCGAGCGCCTTCCACGACGGGATCCCGCTCACCCCGGCGGTGGACCGCCCGCACTGGGTGGCGTGAGCGCCCGCGGCGACACCCCCTACGGCCGCCCGCGGAAGTACGCGTTCGCCGCCGGACGGAACATCAGGGCCACCGCCGTCAGGACGGCGGCCAGGTGGACCGTCCGGCTCGCGCCGAATACGAGGTCCAGCGCGTCCGCCCCCGACAGGGCCGCCGGAAGCGAACCGCCGTCCAGGAGGTACCCGAGCGGTTCCACGACCAGGGAGGCCGTGCCGAGGACCCCGAGGCCGGCGGCCAGGGCGATCCGGGCCCAGCGGGCGCCCGAGCGCATCCGGAAGGCGGTCAGGACGGCCACGGTGAACACGGTGAGGCGCACGGCCAGGCCGACGCCGGCCTCTTCCCCCGGAGCCCGGGCGATCATGAGGGCGGTCTCGAAGGCGCCGGCCGCGACCGCCGTGAGCCACAGGGCCCAGGCGGTGGAGACCTCGGCGGGCGGCCGTACGCCGGTCGCTGCCGGACGGGTGGCGGATCTCTGTACGGCGGACATGGCGGCTCGCTTTCCGGTCGGGGACTCCACACCCCCATGCTCCCGGCGCGCCGGGCCCCGCACCCGCCTGCGGCCCGGTGTCCGCGCCCTGGTGCTGGCCCCCCTGCGGCCCCGGACCCGTGCAGAAGACCTACGGGGTGCGGATCAGCCGGCGGCCGCCCGCCGCCGCCACCGCCGAGGTGCGGGAGTCCACGCCGAGCTTGGCGTAGATGTGGACCAGGTGGGACTTGACGGTGGCCTGGCTGAGGAAGAGCTTCTTGGAGATCTGCTGGTTCGACAGGCCGTCCGCGACCAGCTGGAGCACCTCGAGCTCCCGCTTCGTCAGGGCCTCCGCCGGGGTCCGCATCCGGTCCATCAGGCGCAGCGCCACCGCGGGGGCCAGCGCCGACTGGCCCGCGGCGGCCGTCCGAACGGCGGCCGCCAGCTCTTCCGGCGGAGCGTCCTTGAGCAGGTAGCCCGAGGCTCCGGCCTCCACCGCCGCCAGGATGTCGGCGTCCGTGTCGTACGTGGTCAGGACCAGCACCCGGGGCGCCCCCGGCCGGGCCGTGATCAGCGCGGTGGCCGCGGAACCGTGCATGCCGGGACCGAACTGGAGGTCCATCAGGACCACGTCGACCGGGGTGGCCGCCGCCAGCTCCACCGCCCGCTCGGCGGTCGCGGCCTCGGCGACCACGGCGAAGCCGGGCTCGGTGTCCAGTACCGCGCGCAGCCCGGCCCGTACCACCGGGTGGTCGTCGGCCAGCAGCAGCCGGATCGTCATCGCAGGACCTCCGCGGCCAGGGGCAGGGTGACGGCCACGGCGGTGCCCTGGCCCGGGTCGGACTCCACGGTGAACAGCCCGCCCAGCGTCTCGGCCCGCGAGCGCATCGCCGGCAGCCCGAAGCCGCCGTCCCCGGAGGCCGCGGCCGAGGAGGGCTCGAAGCCCTGCCCGTCGTCCACGACGTCCAGGGTGACCGAGGCGTCCATGAAGGTCAGGGTGATCTCGGCGCGCCCCGCCCGCGCGTGCCGCACGACGTTGGCCAGCGCCGACTGCGCGATCCGCAGCAGGGCCACCTCGTACGGGGTGGGCAGCACGCGCGGGGCGCCGCTGAGGGAGAACCGCACCCGCGGCCCCGGAACCCCCGCGCACAGCCGCTCCAGGGCGGCCGCGAGGGAGCCGTGCTCCAGGTCCGGCGGGGTGAGGGCCCGTACGAAGCTGCGCGCCTCCGCCAGGTTCTCCTGGGCCGCCCCGCGGGCCCGTGCGATGTGGGCCAGCGCCGCCGCGTGCGCGGCGTCGCCGGCCGTTGCGGTACGGCCCTCCGCGAGGGCCCGCTCGGCCGCGCGCAGCAGCAGCTGGATCGAGGACAGCCCCTGGGCCAGGGTGTCGTGGATCTCCCGCGCCAGGCGCTCCCGCTCGGCCAGGATCCCGGCGCCCCGCTCGGCCGCGGCCAGTTCGGCCCGGGTGGTGATGAGCTCCTCGATCAGCTCGCGGCGCCGCTCGCTCTCGCGGTACAGCGCCTGGTAGCCCAGTACGGTCGCCACCGCCACGGCCCCGCCCAGCAGCGGTCCGAGGAACGCCCCCGGGGTGGCGGCGTCGCTGTGTACGAGGAACCCGCCGATCGCCGCGCAGGCCGTCGCCGCGACCGCCGCCACGCCCCAGCGCAGCCGCAGCAGGTGCAGCTCCAGAAAGTACAGCGGGAAGGCGATCCACAGGCCGTCGGGGGAGACCGCGAGCAGCGCCGCCCAGGCCGCGCCCAGCCCGGCCAGCCAGAGCGCCCCGGCGCGGGGCGAACGGTGCACGGCGGGCGCCCGTACGCCGGCCGCGTACACGGCGGCGAGCAGCGCGCACGCGGCGAGCACCCACCCGGCCCGGGGCGCGGCGTCGGCGAGGGCGCGGCCGGCGGCCAGCGCGAGCAGTCCGAAGAGCAGCGCGTGCAGGCACAGCCGCAGGACGCGGGAGACGGGGGTCAGGGAGCGGGATTCCGGAGCAGGCATGGCCGGACCAGCGTAAGCGGGCGGCCGCGGGTCCCGGTCAACCGAAAGATTGATGTCTGGGCCGTCCCTTCGGTACGAGGATCACTACTGTGGCGCGATGCCTTGTGCCCACGCGGAACACCAAGGTGGGGGACATGTTCGTCGCATGGAGAGATCTACGGTTCGCCAAGGGCCGGTTCGCCCTCATGGGCTCGGTGGTCCTGCTGATCACGCTGCTGGTCGGCCTGCTGTCCGGGCTCACCTCCGGACTGGCCCGGGAGAACATCTCGGCCGTCACGGGACTGCCCGCCACCCACCTGTCCTTCGCCGCGCCCCCCGGCGGCCAGAAGGTCTCGTTCACCAACTCCCAGATACCGGAGAAGGCCTGGCTGGCCTGGCGCGCCCGCCCCGGGGTGAAGTCGGCCGAACCGGTCGGCATCCGCACCACCAACGCCGTCTCGGGTGAGCGCACCGCCGCCGTCTCCGTCTTCGGCGTCGAGCCGGGCGGCCGGGTCGCACCCCGCGGCTCCGGCCTCACCCAGGGACAGGTAGTGCTGACGGAGAAGGCCGCGAAGGAGCTCGGCGGGCTCGCCGCCGGGGGGAAGCTCAGGATCGGCCCGCTCGAACTGACCGTCGCGGCCGTCTCCGCCGCCGCGGCCTTCAGCCACACCCCGGTGGTGTGGATGGACCTCAACGACTGGCAGCGCCTCGGCAACCCCGGAACCTCCCTCGACACCCTCGCCACCGTCATCGCCCTGGACGCTCCCGGCGCGGTCACCGCCGCCGGCGACGGGGCGGCCGGGACCCGGACCCGGAGCGTCGACGACGCTCTGGGGGCCATCGGCTCCTACACCTCGGAGAACGGTTCGCTCCAGCTGATGCGCGGCTTCCTGTTCGCCATCTCCGCCCTCGTCATAGGCGCGTTCTTCACGGTCTGGACGATCCAGCGCAGCGGCGACATCGCCGTCCTGAAGGCACTCGGTGCCTCCACCCCCTACCTGCTCAAGGACGCCCTCGGCCAGGCCGTGGTCATGCTCGCCGTCGGAACGGGGCTCGGTACGGCACTCGCCGCCGGACTCGGGGCGCTGATCAGCGGCGGCGACGTGCCCTTCGTGCTCGACGCGGCCACCGTGCTGGTCCCCGCCGCGGTCATGATCGCGCTCGGCGCGCTCGGCGCCGCCCTGTCCGTCCGGCGGATCACCGCCGTAGACCCGCTGACCGCCCTCGGGAGCGTCCGATGACCCTGCTCGTCCACGACGTCACGCTCACCTACCCCGACGGCGACGGGCGGCTCACCGCCCTGGACGCGGTCACCCTCGACGCGCCCGCCGGTACGCTGACGGCCGTCATGGGCCCGTCCGGCTCCGGCAAGTCCAGCCTGCTGGCCGTCGCCGCCACGCTGGTCACCCCGGACGCGGGGCGGGTGGTCGTCGCGGGCCGCGACACCGCCCGGCTGAGCGCCGCCGAGAAGTCCGCGCTGCGCCGCGAGGAGATCGGCATCGTCTTCCAGCAGCCCAACCTGCTGGCCTCGCTCACCGCTGCCGAGCAGCTCCAGGTGATGGCCCACCTCTCGGGCCGGCCAGCCGCGCGGCTGCGCCGCCGGGCCCTGGAGCTGCTCGACGCGGTGGGCCTGGCCGACAAGGCCGGCAAGCGGCCCCACCAGCTCTCCGGAGGCCAGCGCCAGCGCGTCAACATCGCCCGCGCCCTCATGAACGAGCCCTCGGTGCTGCTGGTCGACGAGCCGACCAGCGCCTTGGACCACGAGCGCGGCGCGGCCGTGCTCGACCTGCTGGTGAACCTCACCCGGGAGCGCTCCACGGCGACCGTGCTGGTCACCCACGACCACGCCCACCTGGACCGGATGGACCGTACGGCCACGATGGCCGACGGCCGCCTCACGCAGAGCCCGGAGCCGGCCGCGGCCCGCTGAGACGGCGTACAAACCCGGCGCCGCGACGGGGGGGCGTACGCGAAAGCCCCGGCTCCCCCGTACCGGAGGGGGCCGGGGCTTTCGCGTACGCAGTCGGTCAGGCGGGAGGGTTCTGGGTGGACAGGGCGACCGACAGCTCGGCGGCGATGCCCTGGAGGATCGGCACGATCGAGTCGGTCAGTGCCTCGGTCACCCGGCCGGCCGGGCCCGAGATGGAGATCGCGGCGGCGGTCGGCGAGTTCGGCACCGAGACCGCGAGGCACCGGACTCCTATCTCCTGCTCGTTGTCGTCGACCGCGTAGCCCACCTTGCGGACCTGTTCCAGGGCCTCCAGGAAGCCCTCGGGCGTGGTGATGGTCTTCTCGGTCGCGGCCGGCATCCCGGTGCGGGCCAGCAGGGCGCGCACCTCGTCGGCGGGGGTGTAGGCGAGGAGCGCCTTGCCCACGCCGGTGGAGTGCGGCAGCACCCGGCGGCCCACCTCGGTGAACATGCGCATGGAGTGCTTGGACGGCACCTGGGCGACGTAGACGATCTCGTCGCCGTCGAGCAGGGCCATGTTCGCGGTCTCGCCGGTCTCCTCGACCAGGCGGGCGAGGTACGGCCGGGCCCAGGTGCCCAGCAGCCGCGACGCGGACTCGCCGAGGCGGATCAGGCGGGGGCCGAGGGAGTACCGTCGATTGGGCTGCTGGCGTACGTAGCCGCACGCCACGAGGGTGCGCATCAGGCGGTGGATGGTGGGCAGCGGCAGGCCGCTCGCGGCGGAGAGCTCGCTGAGGCCGACTTCGCCCCCCGCGTCGGCCATGCGTTCGAGCAGATCGAAGGCGCGCTCAAGGGACTGGACGCCACCGCTGGCGGCGGTGGGCTTCGCGGAAGCGTCGGTGGTGCTGGCGCTGGACGTCGGCACGGGCGCGGTCCTTTCGGTGCTGGCAGGCAAGGAAGCAGCCTACCGGTCGGTCAGCGTCGGCCCTAGGCCAGGGGAGCCGCCGTCCCCGCCGGTCAGAGGCGGTTTGTCCTGGTGGCGGACATCCTTCCGGAAGTTGCCCGCCCGCTCCCGGTGGTGGTAGCTACATTCTGTATCGTGAAATCTTAATTCCATCCTGTGGAAACATCCAATTGCGGTCCAGGTGCGTCAGTGGTCCGTCCGGGCGCTCTTGACTGGTCAGGGATCGCCGTGAAGACTCCGTCAACAGAACGTTGAATTTCGCTCTGTGGAAGTAGATGGGGAGGTTCCGGTGTCCGACGTGGCTGTGGAACTGGTACTGCGCTCGACACGCGTCATCACCCCCGAGGGGACGCGCGCCGCCTCGGTGGCCGTCGCCGGCGGGAAGATCACGGCCGTGCTGGCACACGACGCCGAGGTGCCGGCCGGAGCCCGGCTGGAGGACTTCGGCGACGACGTCCTGCTCCCCGGCCTGGTCGACACCCACGTCCACGTGAACGACCCCGGCCGCACCGAGTGGGAGGGCTTCTGGACGGCCACCCGCGCCGCCGCGGCCGGCGGCATCACCACGATCCTCGACATGCCGCTCAACTCCCTGCCGCCCACCACCACGGTCGACAACCTCCGCGTCAAGCAGGAGGTCGCCCGCACCAAGGCGCACGTGGACGTCGGCTTCTGGGGCGGCGCCCTCCCGTCCAACGTCAAGGACCTGCGCCCGCTCCACGACGCCGGGGTCTACGGCTTCAAGTGCTTCCTGTCGCCCTCCGGCGTGGAGGAGTTCCCCGAGCTCGACCAGGAGCAGCTGGCCACCTCCCTCGCCGAGATCACCGGCTTCGGCGGCCTGCTGATCGTGCACGCCGAGGACCCGCACCACCTGGAGTCGGCCCCGCAGAACCCGGGCCCCAAGTACGCGGACTTCCTCGCCTCCCGCCCCAGGGACGCCGAGAACACCGCGATCCAGAACCTGGTCGACCAGGCCAGGCGGCTGAACGCCCGCGTCCACGTGCTGCACCTGTCCTCCAGCGACGCGCTTCCGCTGATCGCCGCGGCCAAGGCCGAGGGCGTCCGGATCACCGTCGAGTCCTGCCCCCACTTCCTCACCCTCACCGCCGAGGAAGTCCCGGACGGCGCCACCGAGTTCAAGTGCTGCCCGCCCATCCGCGAAGCCGCCAACCAGGACCTCCTGTGGGACGCCCTCGCCGACGGCACCATCGACTGCATCGTCTCCGACCACTCGCCCTCCACGGCGGACCTGAAGACCGGCGACTTCGCGACCGCGTGGGGCGGCATCTCCTCCCTCCAACTGGGTCTCCCGGCGATCTGGACCGAGGCGCGCGGCCGCGGCCGTTCCCTGGAGGACGTCGTGCGCTGGATGTCCACCGCCCCGGCCGCCCTCGCCGGCCTGGCGCAGAAGGGCGCGATCGAGGCCGGCCGCGACGCCGACTTCGCCGTCCTGGCACCCGAAGAGACCTTCACCGTGGACCCCGCGGAACTGCACCACCGCAACCGGATCACGGCGTACGCGGGCAAGACCCTGCACGGTGTCGTGAAGTCCACCTGGCTGCGCGGCACGCGGATCGCGGACCACGGCACCCCGACCGAGCCCACGGGCCTCCTCCTCGAAAGGCAGAACTGACAGTGGCGATTGCGACCTTCACCGGCAATGCGAACCCGTACGGAGGCGGCGACCCGTACGCGGACTACCGCACCGCGGACTTCCCCTTCACCCAGTACGCGAACCTCGCCGCCCGTGAGCTGGGCGCCGGTGTCATCGAGGCCAACGACGAGTTCTTCGCCCAGCGCGAGAACCTGCTGATCTCCGAGGCCGCGCACTTCGACCCCGAGGACTTCGGCCACAAGGGCAAGGTCATGGACGGCTGGGAGACCCGCCGCCGCCGCGGCGTCTCCGCCACCCAGCCCTGGCCGACCGCCGAGGACCACGACTGGGCGCTCGTCCGCCTGGGCGCCCCCGGCGTCATCCGCGGCATCATCGTCGACACCGCCCACTTCCGCGGCAACATGCCGCAGGCCGTGTCGGTCCAGGGCGCCGCGGTCGCGGGTTCCCCGACCGCGCGGGAGCTCCTCTCCGACGACGTGAAGTGGACGACCCTCGTCGAGCGCACCCCGGTCGGCGGCCACGCGGCCAACGGCTTCGAGGTGAACGTCGAGCAGCGCTTCACGCACCTGCGCGTCAACCAGCACCCCGACGGCGGCATCGCCCGCCTGCGCGTCCACGGCGAGGTACGCACCGACCCGAAGTGGCTCGCCGCGCTGGGCACGTTCGACGTCGTCGCGCTGGAGAACGGCGGCTCGGTCGAGGACGCGTCGAACCGCTTCTACTCGCCGCCGGCCAACACCATCAACCCGGGCCGCTCCCGCAAGATGGACGACGGCTGGGAGACCGCCCGCCGTCGCGACAACGGCAACGACTGGATCCGCTACCAGCTCGCCGCCGAGTCCGAGATCCGCGCCGTCGAGATCGACACCGCGTACCTCAAGGGCAACTCGGCCGGCTGGGCCTCGCTGTCCGTCAAGACGGGCGAGGACGGCGAGTGGACCGAGTTCCTGCCGCGCACCCGCCTGCAGCCGGACACCAACCACCGCTTCGTGCTCGACGCCCCGGCGGTCGGCACGCACGTCCGGATCGACATCTTCCCGGACGGCGGCTTCTCCCGGCTGCGCCTGTACGGCTCGCTGACGGAGGCGGGCACCGCCGCCCACGCCGCCCGCCACCAGGAACTGGGCGGCTGACGCCTCCCGCCCGCGAACGCCCCGGGGGCCGACACCCCCGGGGCGCACACGGCCCGAAGGGGCGCACCGCCCGGCGGTGCGCCCCTTCGGTGCGTCGCGGGCCGGGCTACGCCGCGTGGCCGCCGTCGACCGAGAACTCGGCGCCCGTCACGTACGCGGCGTCCGGGCCCGCCAGGAACGACACCACGGCCGCCACCTCCCGGGGCGTGCCGAAGCGGCCGAGGGCCGTCAGCGCGGCCTGCGGGCCGGCGTACGGGCCGTCCGCCGGGTTCATGTCCGTGTCCACCGGTCCCGGGTGCACGATGTTCGCGGTGATGCCGCGCCCGCCCAGCTCCCGGGCCAGCGCCTTGGTCAGCCCGGTCAGCGCCGACTTGCTCATGGCGTAGAGCGTGCCGCCCGGCCCCGGCACCCGCTGGGTCATGCAGCTGCCGATGGTGAGGATCCGCCCGCCCGCGCCGAGCCTCGGGGCCGCCGCCCGCGTGGTGAGGAAGACGCCCCGGACGTTGACCGCCAGGACGTGTTCCACGTCGGCCGTCGTCAGCTCCTCCAGGGGGCCGAGCACGCCGACCCCCGCGTTGTTGACGAGGACGTCGAGCCGGCCGAGCTCCCGTACGGTCCGCTCCACCGCCCCGGCGGCCGCCTCCGGGTCGCCCGCGTCGGCCCGGACGGCGAGTCCGCGCCGCCCGGTCGCCTCGATCCCCTCCAGTACCGCGGCCGCCTCCTTCTCGCCGGTCCGGTAGGTGAAGGCGACGTCCGCGCCGTCCTCGGCCAGCCGCAGGGCCGTCGCGGCCCCTATGCCCCGGCTGCCGCCCGTCACCAGTGCCACTTTGCCGTTCACGGTGTTCTCCCTCGTTCGCCCGTCAAGTGGTTGCGTGTTCAATGAGATGGGATACCGGAAGCGGGCGCTGGCGGGAATCGGACGTGGCGTTCACGCGCGCCGCACCGATGAGTCACGGAATCGCGGGAAGTCTGAACCGGAGCGGTGGCCACCGGGCGGTGACCCACCGGGCAGTGATCCACCGAGCAGTGACGTACCGAGCCGGGAGCGCAGAGCCATGGGCAAGCTGACCCTCACCACCTTCCTGACCCTCGACGGCGTGATGCAGGCCCCGGGCGGGCCGGACGAGGACCGCAGCGGCGGGTTCGACTACGGCGGCTGGCTCGCGCCGTTCGCCGACGAGGGCATGGGGGAGTTCATGACCGAAGTCTTCGGCCGGGCCGGCGCCTTCCTGCTCGGGCGCCGCACGTACGAGATCTTCGCCGGGTACTGGCCGCGCCACACCGATCCCGCCGACCCGATCGCGAGCCGCCTCAACGGCCTGCCGAAGTACGTGGCCTCCACCACCCTGAAGGAGCCCGCCTGGGCCGGTACCACCGTCATCGACGGCGAGCAGCTGCAGAGCGAGGTCGTACGGGCGAAGGACGCCACCGAGGGCGAGCTACAGGTCCACGGCAGCGGGGCACTGGCCCAGTGGCTGCTGGCCCGCGACCTCGTGGACGAGCTGAACCTGCTCGTCTTCCCGGTGTTCCTCGGCGCCGGCCGACGGCTGTTCCCGACGGGCGGCCTCCCCACGGCCTGTGAGGTCACGCACTCCCGCACCACCTCCGCCGGCACGGCCATCCACACGTACCGCCCCACGGGCCGCGCTGCGTTCGGCACGATCGGCGAGTGACCCGCGGTCGCCCGGACACGGACGGGCCGCAAGGCCCGGCCGGAGGCACCGACCGGCCGGTCCCGTACGGCGCCGGCCCGGCCCGGTGCGGGTCGGTGACCCGCGGTCCGCCGGACGCGGGCCCGCTTCGAAGCCCGGGCGGAGGCATAGGCCGGGCGGCCGGTCCCGTACGGCGCCGGCGGGCCGGCCCGGCCCGGCGGCGCCGTCCCGTACGCCGCCCCGCCGCCCCGGCCCCGCCCCCGGCCCCGCCGCCCCGGCCCCGCCCCCGGCCCCGCCCCCGGCCCGGCCCTCGCGGCCGGCCCGCAAAACGGTCGCCCGCCACGAGCCGCTCCGGTAGCGTGGCCGCGCACC
>NZ_JAPNLM010000070.1 GCF_026627255.1 Streptomyces antarcticus
TAGTCACTACGAACCTCGGCGACCATACGGACCGCTCGTTTGCGCAGCTCAAGGGGATAGGAAGAAGGACGTGCCATGACTCGATCCTTTCATCTAATCGAGTCTCTACCGAACCCGGAACGGTTCAAGTATCAATGTCAGTGGCCAGTGCGAGGATGCTCGCCATGATGCCGTTGCTTCTTACTGACATCGAGCGTGCCGTCCGCAGCAGCTGGGGAGCTGACACGTGCCCGCCGGAGGACCGGCTGCACTGGAGCTTGGACAACCCAGCCCGGGATCAGTGCGGTGTTACCGCCATGGTCCTCAACGACTTGCTCGGCGGTGAGTTGATCCGCGGCAAGGTCCAGGTCAACGGTGAGTTCAGGGACTACCACTGGTGGAACCGCATAGGGCTGGGAATCGAGATCGACCTCACCCGGGAACAGTTTGGGCCGGAGGAGATCGTCACTGGCGGCACCGTCATCCCGCGGCCGCCCGTGACCGAGTGGCGTCGGCTCCGTGAGGAGTACGAGCTCCTCCGCAACCGGGTGATGGAGGAGCTCGATCGGCATCTGTCCGGAGTGGGTGAGCCTGACCGCGTGCCTAGCTGATAGGCGGCTTGTCGGTGTGGCTCTTGGGGCGTTTGTTCGGCTGGAAGCTGGGGCCGCTCATGATGACCTGATGGCTGGTGTTGATGAGCCGGTCAAGGAGTGACTCGGCGACGACGGGGTTGGGGAAGAGCGGATACCAGTCGCTGGGCGCCCGGTTACTGGTGATGATCAAGGACCGGCCCTGCCGCTCGCTGACGAGCTCGTAGAGGTCGTCGGCCTGGGCCGCGGTGAGCTGGCGCATCGCGAAGTCGTCGCGGATGAGCACGTCGGGCCGTACCAACTCGCGGATCCGCTTGGCCCAGGTCCGGTCCGCGTGACCGCCGGCCAGGTCCGCGAGGATGCGGCTGGTCTTGGCGAAGCGGACGTTGGCGCCCTGGCGGACTGCGAGATGACCCAGGGCCTCGCCACGCAACCGGCATCACGACACCGTCGTACTCATCGCCCTCCTCGCCACCTGCGCCGGCATCTACCTCACCGTCGGCGAAGCCGGCTTCGCCGGTGTCATCACCGCCGTCGCCAGCCTCTACGGAACCCTGCCACATGCGTCGCTGACCCACACCACAAGCAACCGAAGGAGCTCCCGTCGAACCCGCCCCAGCGCTACACCGGGCACAGCGCCATTGCTCTGCCCGGTCCCACGCCCCCATGTCACGACAGCACCAGGGCCGCCACCCCGGAAGAAAGCGGCGGCCCGCCGACACAAGCAGACCGGCCAGGGGCCGGGACAGTTCAGCCCCACCGCTCTGCGGCCGGCGGGTAGGGGGGCAAGGAGCCGCACCCGTGTCCGTCCAGCCTCACAAGCTGGCGCGGCAGGGGGCCGGTCAACCCCGACGGCGGCCCATTCCGCGGGGTCCTGGTCGGACTTGCTCCGGTTCGAGCGTGCCGTCACCGCGACCAGGGAGGACGGCTGCCCCTGGTCGTTGGCGTACGCCTCACGGCGGGCCGGCGTCCACGCCGAGGTCCCACTGTCCCACGCCTCCGCGAGGGCACCAGGTGGTCACGCGGACCGAACCGTACGCGGACGTATCAGCCACCGTGCACGAAGCAGGGCCAGAGCGCCCGGGTAGGTCGCGCACCCGTTGGCCGTGGCCGTGCCGTCATCGTCCACAGCCGTTCGGGGGATACGCGGCCGCATCCGGCGCGTTTCCCGCCCCGCCGGGGCATCCCTTGGTGAAACGAAAGGGAGACATGATGCCGCTCTATCTATCGAGGTTCAGCTACACACCGGAGACTTGGGCGAGGCTGATCGTCAACCCCGAGGACCGCGCAAAGGCTGCTCAGTCGTACATCGAGTCCGTTGGCGGCAAGCTCCACGGCTTCTGGTACGCCTTCGGCACGCACGACGGCTACAGCCTGTGGGAGGCCCCCGACAATGTGTCCATGGCCGCGGTTGCGCTCGCGATCAGCGGAGGCGGCGCGCTTAGCTCGTTCGAGACGACAGTTCTCCTGACCGTCGATGAAACCATGGTTGCCCTGCGCAAAGCCGAACGAGTCCAGTACCGGGCGCCGGGCGCGTAGCGGTCCAGGGCCTGGTACGTTCTCGGTGACGAAATGAGTGATTCGCCCAAGTGTGGTCATTCACGGATGATCCGCCGGACTGGAAGCGACGAACGCGACTCCTGATGATCAAGGTTCTTTTCGGTGCGTCCGTCGGGCCCGGACACCTCCGCCAAGGGCCCGGACTGCGTGACGGCAACGGGCCAGGTCTGCAAGAGGACCACCCTGCCCGGCGGCATCGAGGCTACGTCCGGACGTTCCCGGACGCGTCCTCCGAGGTCTCCGGGATTCCCGGCCTGCGCCTTGAACGAGTCACTCGCAAAGCGCTGCTGCTGCACCATCTGCCGACCGGCGGCTGCATCGAGGTACGCGAGAGCATCGGCGAAGTCTCACTCCGGGACATGCAGGACCTGCTGGAGGAGGAGACACGACGTCCCTCACACCTCGCCAAGCAGGGCGATGACCGTCGCAAGCCTGCCTGGACACAGGCCGGCCTGACCCCGGGCGAGGCTGCCATGGCCCCCCACTGGGCACCCACACCCACCACCGCCCTGCGCAGCGCCCTGCTGGCCCGCGCCAACCTCTGGTGGTCCACCTTCCGCCACCGCGCCCACCTCGCGCCGGCCCGCCGCAGCAACGCCGAGCGATGCCTGCGCTGGGCCGCAGGCCACACCACAGACGAGATCGGCAGCCTCCTGACCGACAGCCCACTCAAGGTCCCAGGCGCCCGGTTCAGCCCGCCCAACGGCTCCTTCGACGTCGGGCTGATCCGACTCGGTGACGGCGTCCTCGAACTTCAGGGACAGACCAACCAGTAGGCGCCGCAGGTGAGCCCTCCCAGCCCTGCCCCATGCGACCACCCGGGCGCGGGTCGAGGGCGCCCCCTTAACTTGTCGTCCGGAATTCGCGTCGCGGCTCGGCAATAGGCTGGCGCCGGGTCTCCTCACGAGGGACCATCCCAGTGTCCGAGGCCGACGTCGAGCACACCTCAGTAGGTGTTGTCGTACCGAACCTGAGGGCGGTGTTTTTGCTGGTCAGGCATAGGTTCGGCGATCTGGTGGGAGTGGTGGCCTGTCGTGTCGTCGTCTCTGGGGAGGCCGTGGATGCCGTCGGTCGTGGGGTTGCTCGAACAGCGTGAGCTGGGTGCCCGCCGTCGTGTGGACGAGCTGCGGGAGGAGGCCGACCGCGTCCAGGCCGAGCTGGCCGTGGCCGAGCGGGAATGGAAGGAGTGGGTCATCGCCCGCTCGCGGGTCGGCGAGGTGCTGGGTCCGGTGGACGAGACCGAAGATCACGCCCGGACCGAACGGACGATGCCGGCCCAGGGACAGGTGGAGGAGGCATCATCGGCGTCGATGGCAGCGAAGCCGAAGTCGCAGGTGCCGGTGTGGCGCGAGGGGCTGGACGCGTCGGTGCTGTCGGTGGACTACCAGCGCATCCTGCAGGCCCTCGCGGACCGGCATCGCCTCCATCAGGGGCCGCTGACCTGCCAGGAGATGGCCGTCTCGTTCGGGCTGGACGCGGTGCCGGCGAAGGTGGAGGCACTGCGGTCGAAGGCGAAACGTCTGGTCGCACGCGGCTGGCTGGCCGAGCGTCAGCCGGGCCGTTTCACGATCGCGCGGAATGTGGCCGGGCCAAGCGGCGAGTCATGATCATGGTCATCGACCAGTAGACCATCGCCTCGGCGCTGGTGGTGTGGCGCTCGAAGTCGCGGACCAGGCGGCGGCTTCGCATCAGGTGCGCGAAGAGACGCTCGACGATCCACCGCTTGGGCAGCACCACGAAGCCACGCGTGTCGTCGCTGCGCTTGACGATCGCCAGGACCAGGGCGAACACGGCCAAACAGTGCCCGACGAGGCTGCCGGTGTAACCGCCGTCGGCCCAGACGAGTTCCAGCCGGTGGTGGGCGTCGGCCACGCGGGCGAGCAGCACCTTCGCGGCGGCGCGGTCACCGATGTCCGCGCTCGTGACCATCACGCCCAGCAGCAGGCCAAGGGTGTCGACCACGACGTGCCGCTTGCGGCCGTTGATCAGCTTGCCGCCGTCGAAGCCGCGGCTGTCGGCGCCGACGACGGCGTCCGCCTTGACCGACTGCGAGTCGATCACCCCGGCCGTCGGCTCCACATCCCGCCCCGCCTTCTGGCGGACCCGGTCGCGCAGCCGGTCGTGGAACTCCCTGACCAGCACGTGGTCGCGCCACCGGCGGAAGAACGCGTAGACCCGGTCCCACGGCGGGAAGTCGGCTGGCATCGCCCGCCACTTGACGCCGTTGTCCACGAGGTAGCGGACAACCAGCGGGCCAGCCATCACAGCGTCGGCAAGACGATCAAACGCGCCGAGTCGATCAAGGAACACCAAGCCCGCAGAGGATAAACGCCAAGCTCAGACCGCTTGGCGACTACGCCGACCCGGCCGTCTGATCAGCCATGCAGGGAGGGGGCCAGCGTCAACGAGCAATTGTCAAATTCTGTGGATGGCGATGTGGCTGAATGAGCGGGCCGAGTTCCCTGGCTGGCCGCCCGGGCAATGCGAGGCTGGGCTCATGTTGATCGTGATGGCGGGGCTGCCTGGTGCGGGGAAGAGCTCGGTCGCCGAGGGACTGGGGCGGAAGTTGGCCGCTCCGGTCGTGTCGGTGGATCCGATCGAGGCCGCGATGTCGCGGGCGGGGGTGGCTCGCAGTCAGCCCACGGGCCTCGCCGCGTATGTGGTGGCCGAGGCGGTGGCGGACGGCGTGCTGGCCCTGGGCCAAACGGTGATCGTCGATGCGGTCAACGCGGTGGCGGAGGAGCGGGCGCAGTGGCGGTCGCTGGCATCTCGTCGTGGCGTGCCGGTGGTGTTCATCGAGGTGGTGTGTTCTGATCCGGCGGTGCACCGTCAGCGGCTTGAGGGCCGGTCGCGGGAGATCGAGGGCTTCTACGAGCCGACGTGGGAGACGGTGGAGCGGCGACGGGAAGAGTTCGTTCCGTGGGCCGACGACCGACTGGTGCTGGACAGTGTGATCGACCTGTCGCAGAACATCTCGACGGCCTTGGGGTTCCTGGGCGCGGCGTCCTGATTCGTGCCCGGGCCTTGCCCCCTGGCCGTGCGGTTTCTCAAGCGGCCGTGGCTTGCTCGTGCTTGACCAGGACGCCGTTCTCGAACCTGGCGCCCGCGCGGACCAGTGCGATCAGGTGGGCTCCGGTGATCGCCCGCCAGCGGGTCTGGGCGGACTCGACGAGTCGGAGGAAGTTCAGCAGCACGCGGCCCGCGAGGCGGCCGCCGGGCCCACAGCCTGATCAGCGAGAAATGCGCGGAAAGGGGGAAGCGGATGGTGGTGACGGGCAGGCAGCGCCGGGCGGGTGGCAGTGCGCTGGCGGGGACGGCGCTGGCCGCGACCGGCTGGTGGGCGCAGTGGTCCGGGTACGAGGTCGTGGCCTTGACCCTGCTGGGCGGGGCGTGGTGCTGATCGGTCCGTCGACCGGGGCGGCGTCTGCGGCACTGGCTGCGCTTTATGCGGCTGCGCCTGGATGTGTGCGTGGCAGACGTCGTACCGTTCGGGGCCGGTCCGGCCGCGGCATCCGGCTGGGGTCGCCATCCTTGGTTTCGTCCCGTCCTCGCCGCGAGTTGGGGAACGCATGGCTGAGGGGAGTCACCTCAGTGGTGACTCCCC
>NZ_JAPNLM010000071.1:1945-5159 GCF_026627255.1 Streptomyces antarcticus
GTGGGGTGATGGGTGGCTGGTCGTTGTTTGAGAACTACACAGTGGACGCGAGCATCTGTAGGCCAAGTTTTTAAGGGCACACGGTGGATGCCTTGGCACCAGGAACCGATGAAGGACGTGAGAGGCCGCGATAGGCCCCGGGGAGCTGCCAACTGAGCTTTGATCCGGGGGTGTCCGAATGGGGAAACCCGGCAGTCGTCATGGGCTGTCACCCACTGCTGAACACATAGGCAGTGTGGAGGGAACGCGGGGAAGTGAAACATCTCAGTACCCGCAGGAAGAGAAAACAACCGTGATTCCGGGAGTAGTGGCGAGCGAAACCGGATGAGGCCAAACCGTATGCGTGTGATACCCGGCAGGGGTTGCGCATGCGGGGTTGTGGGAATTCTTTTGACCGGTCTGCCGGCCGGTCGGCGAGTCAGAAACCGTTGATGTAGTCGAAGGACATGCGAAAGGTCCGGCGTAGAGGGTAAGACCCCCGTAGACGAAACATCAGCGGCTTGCTTAAGAATCTCCCAAGTAGCACGGGGCCCGAGAAATCCCGTGTGAATCTGGCGGGACCACCCGCTAAGCCTAAATATTCCCTGGTGACCGATAGCGGATAGTACCGTGAGGGAATGGTGAAAAGTACCGCGGGAGCGGAGTGAAATAGTACCTGAAACCGTGTGCCTACAAGCCGTGGGAGCGTCGCCGTTGTTCTTCGGAACACCGGTCGTGACTGCGTGCCTTTTGAAGAATGAGCCTGCGAGTTAGCGGTGTGTAGCGAGGTTAACCCGTGTGGGGAAGCCGTAGCGAAAGCGAGTCCGAATAGGGCGATTGAGTTGCACGCTCTAGACCCGAAGCGGAGTGATCTAGCCATGGGCAGGTTGAAGCGGAGGTAAGACTTCGTGGAGGACCGAACCCACCAGGGTTGAAAACCTGGGGGATGACCTGTGGTTAGGGGTGAAAGGCCAATCAAACTCCGTGATAGCTGGTTCTCCCCGAAATGCATTTAGGTGCAGCGTCACGTGTTTCTTGCCGGAGGTAGAGCACTGGATAGGCGATGGGCCCTACCGGGTTACTGACCTTAGCCAAACTCCGAATGCCGGTAAGTGAGAGCGTGGCAGTGAGACTGTGGGGGATAAGCTCCATGGTCGAGAGGGAAACAGCCCAGAGCATCGACTAAGGCCCCCAAGCGTACGCTAAGTGGGAAAGGATGTGGAGTCGCACAGACAACCAGGAGGTTGGCTTAGAAGCAGCCACCCTTGAAAGAGTGCGTAATAGCTCACTGGTCAAGTGATTCCGCGCCGACAATGTAGCGGGGCTCAAGCGTACCGCCGAAGTCGTGTCATTGCAGCAATAGGGCCAACGCCCGCTGTGATGGGTAGGGGAGCGTCGTGTGCCGGGTGAAGCAGCAGCGGAAGCTAGTTGTGGACGGTTCACGAGTGAGAATGCAGGCATGAGTAGCGATACACACGTGAGAAACGTGTGCGCCGATTGACTAAGGGTTCCTGGGTCAAGCTGATCTGCCCAGGGTAAGTCGGGACCTAAGGCGAGGCCGACAGGCGTAGTCGATGGACAACCGGTTGATATTCCGGTACCCGCTTTGAAACGCCCAATACCGAATCCATTGATGCTAAGGCCGTGAAGCCGTTCCGGAGCCTTCGGGCAAGGGAAAGTGGTGGAGCCGCCGGTCCAAGGTGGTAGTAGGTAAGCGATGGGGTGACGCAGGAAGGTAGTCCAGCCCGGGCGGTGGTAGTCCCGGGGTAAGGGTGTAGGCCGAGGGGTAGGCAAATCCGTCCCTCATTAAGGCTGAGACCTGATGCCGAGCCGATTGTGGTGAAGTGGATGATCCTATGCTGTCGAGAAAAGCCTCTAGCGAGTTTCATGGCGGCCCGTACCCTAAACCGACTCAGGTGGTCAGGTAGAGAATACCGAGGCGTTCGGGTGAACTATGGTTAAGGAACTCGGCAAAATGCCCCCGTAACTTCGGGAGAAGGGGGGCCATCACTGGTGATCGGATTTACTCCGTGAGCTGGGGGTGGCCGCAGAGACCAGCGAGAAGCGACTGTTTACTAAAAACACAGGTCCGTGCGAAGCCGTAAGGCGATGTATACGGACTGACGCCTGCCCGGTGCTGGAACGTTAAGGGGACCGGTTAGTCACATTTCGGTGTGGCGAAGCTGAGAACTTAAGCGCCAGTAAACGGCGGTGGTAACTATAACCATCCTAAGGTAGCGAAATTCCTTGTCGGGTAAGTTCCGACCTGCACGAATGGCGTAACGACTTCTCGACTGTCTCAACCATAGGCCCGGTGAAATTGCACTACGAGTAAAGATGCTCGTTTCGCGCAGCAGGACGGAAAGACCCCGGGACCTTTACTATAGTTTGATATTGGTGTTCGGTTCGGCTTGTGTAGGATAGGTGGGAGACTTTGAAGCAGCCACGCCAGTGGTTGTGGAGTCGCCGTTGAAATACCACTCTGGTCGTGCTGGATGTCTAACCTCGGTCCGTGATCCGGATCAGGGACAGTGTCTGATGGGTAGTTTAACTGGGGCGGTTGCCTCCTAAAGAGTAACGGAGGCGCCCAAAGGTTCCCTCAGCCTGGTTGGCAATCAGGTGTTGAGTGTAAGTGCACAAGGGAGCTTGACTGTGAGACCGACGGGTCGAGCAGGGACGAAAGTCGGGACTAGTGATCCGGCGGTGGCTTGTGGAAGCGCCGTCGCTCAACGGATAAAAGGTACCCCGGGGATAACAGGCTGATCTTCCCCAAGAGTCCATATCGACGGGATGGTTTGGCACCTCGATGTCGGCTCGTCGCATCCTGGGGCTGGAGTCGGTCCCAAGGGTTGGGCTGTTCGCCCATTAAAGCGGTACGCGAGCTGGGTTTAGAACGTCGTGAGACAGTTCGGTCCCTATCCGCTGTGCGCGTAGGAATATTGAGAAGGGCTGTCCCTAGTACGAGAGGACCGGGACGGACGAACCTCTGGTGTGCCAGTTGTCCTGCCAAGGGCATGGCTGGTTGGCTACGTTCGGGAGGGATAACCGCTGAAAGCATCTAAGCGGGAAGCCTGCTTCAAGATGAGTATTCCCACCTCCTTGAGAGGGTAAGGCTCCCAGTAGACGACTGGGTTGATAGGCCAGATGTGGAAGCCCGGTAACGGGTGAAGCTGACTGGTACTAATAGGCCGAGGGCTTGTCCTCAGTTGCTCGCGTCCACTGTGTTAGTTCTGAA
>NZ_JAPNLM010000072.1 GCF_026627255.1 Streptomyces antarcticus
CAACCCTCAGGAATTGCATCAGACGGGCGAGAAATTGCAGGTGACGAGGTCAGGTCAGGGTCCGGCGAGGACTCTAACGTCCTGCAACTTAGCGGCTTGAGCTGGGAGTTTGGAGATCGGATCCCATCTGATGCAGGATTTGCCCTCTGAAAGGGAGGGCGAAAGTGGGTCTACAGCGACGCGCCGACCTGGCGGGGGCAGCTCACCTGGAACTGGTGTCCGGGGTTGTCCAGCTGCGTCCGCAGGACGCGATGGTCGAAGCCATGGTGCGGGGCTGGCGGGCCCAACAAGCCGCTCGCGGGCTCCGTGAGGACACGGTCACCGCCCGGGAACGGCTCGTACGGCGGTTTCTGGAGCACACCAACGAATATCCGTGGGCCTGGACGCCGGGCCACGTGGACGAGTGGTCACTGTGGCTGACCAGCGAGAAGCACCTCGCGCCGTCCACGATCCGCAGCTATCAGGGCAGCCTGCGCCTGTTCAGCGAGTTCTTGATCGACGGCCGCTACGGCTGGTCGGTGGCCTGTGAGGACGCCTTCGGCACTCACCCCGTGGCCATCTGCCACGAGTGGAACACCATCGCCCATCTCAACGACTACGAGGGGCGCCCCGAGGCGAGGCCGTTCACCCGCGAGGAGATCCAACGCTTCCTCGACTACGCCGACGACCAGGTCGATCGAGCGGTACGGGCCAAGCGCAAGGGAGCCCTCGCCGCCTACCGCGATGCCACCCTCTTCAAGGTCATCTATGGGTGGGGTCTGCGCCGGACGGAGACATCGAAGCTGGATGTGGTCGACTTCGGGCGGAATGCGAAGGCACCGCAGTTCGGCCGGTACGGCACCCTCAACGTCCGCTACGGCAAGGCGAAGAAGGGGCAGCCGCCGCGCCGTCGGAACGTACTGTCGGTGATGGACTGGGCGGTGGACGCGGTCGCCGATTACGTGGAGAACGTACGGCCGCGGTTCGGCTGCGAGGATCACCCCGCCTTGTGGGTGACCGAGCGGGGCGGCCGGGTCAAGCCGGCCGAGATCAACGCCCGGTTCGTCGCCTACCGCGACGCGCTGAAGCTCCCGAAGGCGCTGACCGTCCACTCCGCTCGCCACTCCTACGTCACCCACCTCACAGAGGACGGGGTTGACCGCCGGTTTCTCCAGCAGCAAGTCGGTCACGAGAATGACAGCTCCACCGCTATCTACACCCACGTCAGCGACGACTTCATGAACACCATGCTCCACAGGGCACTTGCGCCCGCGCTCGCCCCGTCCCCCGCAAACAAGGACCGCTGATGGCCGCGAAGCTCGACTACCACTGGCACTTGCGCAAGATCATGGCCGACCGAGGGCTGTTCTCCACCACTGACCTCATCCCGCTACTGGACAAACGGGGCATCACTCTGTCGTCCAGCCAGGTCTACCGGCTCGTCGTCGAGCGCCCCGAGCGGCTCAGCCTGAAGATCCTCATGGCTCTGCTCGACATCCTCAACTGCACCATGGACGACCTCATCGAGCCGACCCCCGCGGCGGGCGTCGGAACCGCTACCCGAACAAAGAAGGCTGTCGGTGCCGAGGCAGGCGTCGGTGACCTGCGACCCAAGCGAGCTCGCATCCGCGGTATCGAGCGGCCGTGACCGCACCCGGGCACCCCGAGCGGACCGTCTCCGACCCGATCGGGCTCATTGCGGACCTGGTCGCGGCCATCGAACATCATCTGGAGCCGGACCGGATCCGTGCCGTGGTCGCCAGCGTCGCGGGCGGACGTTCGAAGTCACGCCTCCTCGCGGCACACCTCACTGAGCATCCTCACGTGCTGAACGACGGTCGCTCGCCGGCGCCCAGGGCCGTCGGCGACCTGCTCATCGCCCTGCGCGAGGCAGGGGCCCAGACGGTCTCGCCACCGTGTTGCGCCGAATGCGGCAGGCAGATACGAACGCTCCAGCGCCGCGGCCAGGACTGGTACTGCTGGAACTGCGGGCGGCCACAGCACGAGCCGTGTGCTGCCTGCGGAAACACCCGCCGGATCACTTCACGCGACCGGACCGGGCGGCCGCGATGCGGCCAGTGCCCGGACGACGACGGACGCGATCCCATCGCAGTGATCGGCGCCCTGATCGCCGAACTGGATCCGCAAGCCGAACGGCAGACGGTCTCCGACGCGGTCCGTCGATCGGCACCTCGTCCCTCCTACCAGCGGAAACTTGCCTGGGCCTTGGAATCCTACCCAGCTCTGCTGACCGGCGACGGTCACCTCGCACCCCACCGCGCGATCCTCAAGCTGATCGACCTACTGCACGAGGCCGGCATCGCCGGGATCGTCCGGCCGTCCTGCCCCGGCTGCCACAGAGTCGTACGCATCGACAAGCCTCTGGACGGAAAGCGGGTCTGCCGCATGTGCATCTCCCGCTCCCGCATCGAGGAGTGCTCGGGATGCGGAGCCCGCCGGGAGCCCGCCACCCGCGACAACCAAGGCCGGCCAGTATGTCCGAACTGCCTGGTCAGCGATCCGGCGAACCTGGAGACCTGCATCAACTGCGGCCGACGAAGGGTCGTGAACACCCGCACACCGGACGGCCCGCTCTGCCAAAAATGCCCCTCCTTGCCCACCGCGACTTGCAGTATCTGCGACGCTGAGAAACCCTGCGGCACCTCCCGGACTACGGGTCGGCCATGGTGCCTGGACTGCCAGCGTCACTCCGCTCCGTGCTCGGCCTGCGGCGGCGTCGCGGCGGTCGTCTCCGGCACTCTCGACCAGCCCCTTTGCCTGGGCTGCACCGCCCCTGAGGTCTGGCACACCTGCCCCACCTGCAGCGATCCCGACTACCCGCACCCCGGCCAGTGCGCTCGTTGTCTCATCAATCGGCGCCTCAACGAGCTCTTGGGCCCTCCGTCCGATGCCCTCCATCCCGGTCTCGAAGCCCTGCGGAACAACATCGCCACCACCGAGCACCCACTCACCGCCAATCGGTGGCTGAACAAGCCGTCAGTTTCTCCGGTCCTGGCCGACCTCGCGGCCGGAAGACGAGCCCTGACTCACGAGGCCCTCGACGAGCTGCCCGACAGCCCGCCCCTCGCCCACCTCCGTCAAGTCCTCGTCGGAGTCGATGCCCTGCCCGAGCGGGACGAGTACATGGTCCGCCTCGAACGTTTCCTCAGGGGCCTTCTCGCATCGCAGCAAGACCCCGAACAGCGCAAAGTCCTGCACCAGTACGCGATATGGCACTTGGTCCGTCGACTACGCCGACGCAGCAACGGCCGCCCCCTGACACCGCAGCAGTTCGCATCCGCGCGTCAACGCACCCACGCGGCCGTCGCCTTCCTTAGCTGGCTTCAGGCTCACGACCTCGCCCTGGATACCTGCCGACAGGCCGACCTCGACCAGTGGCTCACCGACGACTCAGCGACCTACCGCCACACGGCCGGACACTTCGTCCGCTGGGCTCGCACCAACAAGCTCACTACCGTCCACGTCCCCGCTGTCCGCTGGAACGGCCCCACCCAGCCACTCGATGACGAGCACCGGTGGAACGTCGCACGCCGGCTCCTGCACGATGACACCCTCAAGCCCGACGACCGCCTCGCAGGACTGCTTCTCCTCCTTTACGCACAAGGGCCATCGGCGATCCACCGACTGACCATCGAGGACGTCGAGGTCGGCGCTCAGGAGGTACGTATCCACCTCGGTCATGCACCCGTTCAGCTGCCCGAGCCCGTCGCCCAGCTGGCCCGCACTGTCGCTGCGAACCGCAAGGGGCACGCGACCATCGGCGCACTGGCTCCGTCTCCATGGCTCTTCCCTGGCGGCCAGCCCGGACGTCCGATCAGTACCACACAGCTGACCCAGCGCCTGAAGCAGCTCGGAATCCGTCCCAACCAGGCCCGCAGCACCGCACTCTTCCAGCTCGCCACCGAGATCCCGGCCGCGATCCTCGCCCGCACCCTGGGCATCCACACCGACGTCGCCGTCGCCTGGCAACGTCTCTCTGCGGGCGACTGGGCCACATATGCCAACGAAGTCAGCCGACGCACCGCAACGGAGAACCGATGAAGCTGCCGGTCGTAATCCACCAGGCCCGCTTGGGAGCCGACGAGTTCAGAGTCATCCGGCCTGCGCAGCCTCTGAGCCATGCAGTACTCATCGACCACGATCGTCACCTGGACGTCTATCTCGACCAAGACGCCGCCCGACGCATCGCCGGATTGTGGATGCTCGCTGCACGCTCGCCTCGTTCGCTAATTCACCTGCCAATGCGGGCAAATCGCCCGCCAGCCCGGGAAGTACCGGACGACGTCGGCTTCCAGCTCGACCTCGTGCTCTTGCACCATTCGCTGCAGTTCGCCCCCTCTTCCTGGAAGCAGGTGAGGAATCGACTCGGCGTCGGCCATCCCCAGACCGTGAACTTGCCCGACACAGACCCTGTCGACAACGCCTCAGTCGACTGGGCAGCACGTCACTACCGGGAGAACCGCGACCTGTTTCACCAGCACCTTCACGCCGAGACGCTGTTCATGACCGGCAGCGCGAAGGTGTTCCGAGAGACCGCTCGGCACTTCCTCGATGTCGCCCGCAACGGACCGAGCTATGTTCCGGTCCACCCCAGCTATCCGTACTTCTGCACCGAGCTCCACTCGAATGACGGCATCCTCGGCGACGCCCGCGAGATCCACATCGAGTACTGCGACCAGTGGAAGTCATGATCGACAGTCGCCGAGCACGCGCCGGCTACGGAGGGCGAGACAGGCATTCGGACAGTTCCAATACCCCACGTCACCATTA
>NZ_JAPNLM010000073.1 GCF_026627255.1 Streptomyces antarcticus
TTTTTCAAAGGAACCTCATCCACCGAAATGGACGGGGTATCAACTTTTGGCGTTGATTTTTGGCACGCTGTTGAGTTCTCAAGGAACGGACGCTTCCTTTGTACTCACCCTTTCGGGCTTTCCTCCGAGCTTTCGTTCTGTTCTTGCGTTTCCGACTCTATCAGACTCTCTCGGGCCCGACTTCCTCGGCGCTTTCCAGGTATTCGCTTTCGCGCTTTCCTTTCCGGCGATTCCGACTCTATCAGAAGATTTCCACCGGATTTCCCGGCTTCAGATTCCTGGATGAGGAGTCGAATGCACCCCACACGAAACGTGCGTTCTTTGCGGGGTGGGGTTGCCGAACTTGTCCAGTTCGAGGCAACCGTTTAACTCTACAAGCTAGGTTGGGACGGTGTCAAAACGGGGAACAGCTGGTGCTCGGGGCGGTCGAACCGCGCTGAAGCCGACGCCAGGCGCCTGTCCAGCCTCTTCCGCCTACCCCGCTCCTGATCGTCTGCCGCCGGCGCGGGTCAGCCCCGCGACCGGACGCCACCACTCAGCCTCGGACCCCCACGGCTCATCGCCTCATCGATTGCAGTCCTCACGTCCTACCCACGCACGCGCACCCGGTTGGCGCCGGGCAGGCGTGAGAAGCGCGGGCGGCACGTCACCGCCGCAAGGGCAGCCGCGCCGCGATACCCCGGCACTGGTGGGTATCGGCCCCCAAGGCCCGCGACCGACCTCATCCAGGTCGGCCCCGCAGCGACATCTCGGAGCCCTACTGGCCGTCGAAGTACCGCACGGGATCCGACGGCAGTCGGCGGACGGCCTGGTGGGCGGCGATCTGCGAGGGCATGCAGTCCCGGTGGCAGGCAAGGCCGTCTGCTGCTTCGACCAGCCGTATCCGGGCCGGGCACCCGCCTCGCCTAGCCATCTCCTGCCATGAGCGATTCAGAATCTCTCCCGGACTGGCTGCGGCACTGGCACGCGCAACAGCGCAGCGGAGACTGGGAACACGAGTGGGGCGTAAGGATTGCCACGCTCGACCACCCCGGGCGGTCCCTCGAGATCGGTCTGGAGGAGACGGACCCGGAAGGACGCGAGTACCTCCGCCAGGACGTCAACCGCATCACGCAGGACTCGGTGTGGACCTGGACCGCCGAGAAGTCGTTCCACGCCGCGTGCGGCCCCGGCAACCTCGCCGGGGCCCTCACCCTGTTTCGTACCGGGGCGATCACGACCACTCTCTGAACAGGCGCAGAGCCGACGAGACCAACCCGGCAAGCCAATGCGGTCGACGCACGAGTGCGTGGCTGAGGGATCCGCCGCGGCACCCCGGGGGCCTGGGCGCGTGCCGCCGACAGACGCGGCCCCTGCCGTGACCCGCCCGGGGCTCTGCGGGGTCAGAGATTCCGTGTGAGCGTCCGCACCTGGCGTCGACGCTTCCTGGAGGGTTCGCCCGACCTGTGTACGGAGCCCGGGCCGGGCGTTAGCCAAACACTGGGCTCGTCACATCCAGTCCCTGCCGCTCATGCCCGGCGTTCCCGAACGACGCAGCCACGACTCGGCGCCCTCGAGGTCGCCACCGGCAACGTCATCAGCCCACTCCACCGCCGCCAGCGGGCCACCGACTTCGAGAAGTTCCGGCCAAGCCCAACCCGGCCGAGCGGTGGTCTATCGCCGTACACGAGTGACTGGCTCTGGCAAGGCTGATGCGGGCAGGCGCCTGGTTTGCGGGGTGGGCAGCCTTGAGTATGTTCTGTTGAACTGTCACAGCTGATGCCGAACAAGGTGACCTTCGCCGAACAGGTACCCGGGCTGACCGCCCGCTACCAGCGGCGAACAGCGCTGCCGCAGCTGGCCACACCCCGGATGCTGGGGGTGGACGACTTGGCGCTCTACGGCGACACCTACGGCACCCTCCTGGTCGATGCCACCACCCGCCTCCCGCCCACCCTCTGGGAGAGCCGGCACGCCGAACAACTCAGCCGATGGCCCCTGGCGCATCCCGGAGTCAAGAGCGCCTGCCGCGACGGTTCACTCACCTACCGGGAAGGGATCGCCGATGGTGCGCCCGACGCCGTCCGGGTCAGCGACCGGTTCCACCTGTGGCAGGGCTTACCCCGGCGCGTTCAGGATCGCTGCCGCCCACGCCGCGGCTGCCTGCCGGCCGCTCTCCCTGCCCCCTAACCGACCGGTCCGGAGCCTCCTTCGATAGCAACAGAACCCGGGCAGGACACTCCGCCGGTCAGCACGCCCAACGGCCTTTCGATGCCGTGAACACGCTGACTGGCGCCGGCCGCTTCTACAGCGCCACGGCCCGCGAACTCGGGCTGGACCGTCGCACCCTCCTGCCAATGGGCCAGGGCCCGCAGCTGGCACGAGGTGATGCGCCGACCTCCCCGACGCGGCCTGCCCCTGGACGAGCTCCGCGAACGACCGCCTACTCCACACGAGGCCGCACCCTGTGGATCGTCGCCAACCCGGTCCGGCACGACCCGCAGACGGCGGAGCGCCTACGGCGACTGCTCGACCACTGCCCGGAACTTCACCCCACCCGAACCGGTCTGCCGGTTCGCCCGCCATGCTCGAGAACCCCGACGCCCCACTGCTGCCGGCCTGGCTCGATCACCTCACCAACAGCGGACTTCCACCCCTCGGCGGCGTCCCCACCGCCCTGCGCGAAGACCGGCACGCGGCCGCCCGGGGGACACCAGCCCCTACAACTCCGGAGTCGACGAGGGCCGCATCATGGCAAGCCGCGCCGACGTCCCACTCCTCCGCCACCGAGTCGTACTGGTCGCCCGCCTACGCCGCCACTACGCGGACCAGCCGACTCTCACCCCGAGATCATCTCTGGCTCCGAAAATCTTGCCAGAGCCACTTACCCGTGTACCCCGACAAGGTCGCCGCCTATCGCAACCGAATCTCAGACCCGAGTCAGTCGTAGATCCAGCGGTCGAGGTGTGGCGGCCGGAGGACGTCTGCGTACCCCTCGAAGGATCGAAAATCGATCTCGTTCAGCTTGTCGGCAAGTCCGGCCAGCTCCGCTGGCTGTCAGAGATTTACCCGCTTGAGGTAGACCCGGCTGCGGTGCGGGATGGTCTGGTACCAGAGCATCAGGTGCTCGTCCTCGTACGTACGCAGACGCATCGGCTGCGGGTCCTCGTAGAGGCTGCCGTCCTTGGGGTCGATCGCCATCGACGCCAGGTCGACCAGGCCGTCCATGACGGCACCGACGAGACGCTGGTACTCCCCGGGCATGTCCCCCAGTACCCACAGCCGGCTCGGGTCGCACTCCCACGCCCAGCCGCCGTCGTTCTCAACGCCTTCGCCCCGAAGGGTCACTGACCGATCTCCCGCTGGGCCTCGGCAAGGATGCGGCTGCTGGTTTCCATGGCGGCCCGGAACTGGTCCTCCGTCGCGGCCGGGTCACCTGCGACGCGTTCCGCCTCCCGTAGGGCAGCCGACCGTGCCGGCCAGCGCTGGATGGCCACGTGCGTCGCCCACTTGATCAGGAAGAACCGCAGGGGATTGATCGCCCCGGTCTCCGCGGCACGGTCGAACGCCTCGTTGCATTCCTTGTCGAGCACGGCAAGATTGGCCATGTCGATCCGGCGCACGGCGTCCCGCAGGGCCTCCCGCGTCATGGCCGGCTGAGGGATGAGCGGTCCGCCGTCATCCAGCTGCTGTGCTGTCATCGCGTCCTCCAGGGGAACGCGGCCAGGATACCCAGCCGGGCCGAAGAACCGGGTCCGGAACGCAGAAAAGCCCCGCACCATAAGGTGCGGGGCTTTCCCACAATAATTGTTCGGCGGCGTCCTACTCTCCCACAGGGTCCCCCCTGCAGTACCATCGGCGCTGAAAGGCTTAGCTTCC
>NZ_JAPNLM010000074.1 GCF_026627255.1 Streptomyces antarcticus
GTCGTGGGGGTGGGTTCTGCCGGCGGTGGCGGGGGGTATGGGGGTGTGGCGGGGGAGGGGGTGGGTTGAGCTGTTGTGGCTGCGGTTGCCGCGCAGGCGGCGGTAGGTGGCGGGGGTGACGCAGGAGAAGCGGGCGGTGCCGTGGGCGACGGGTTCGTTGTTGCGGTGGATGGTGACGTGGAGGTGGCCGGAGAAGCGGTTGCCTTTCCAGGCGAAGCCGGTGCAGGTGGCGTGGATGGTGAGGTCGCTGGGGCCGCGGCCGATGTGGAGGCGGTCGGGGTGGGTGGTGAAGTCGAGGTTCCAGAGCAGGACGTTGTGGTCCAGGGGGACTCCGTATACGGCGTGGCAGAGGTAGAGGCCGGTCTGTCTGACGGTTTCGCCGGCCTGGACGGGGTCGTGGCTGGTGCCGTCGGCGCTGGTGAAGAAGGTGTGGGCGCGGGGCCATTGGCCGGTGAGGAGGTAGGTGTCGGGGCCGGTGGGTTCGCAGCCGGTGAGGAAGACCTCGGCGAGGGAGCTGCGGTGGACGTACTCCCGGGGGACGGTGGTGGTGAGTGCGGGTAGGGGGGCCTCGTTGCAGCGGGTCCAGGTGTGGCCTGTTCCGGGCTGGGGGAGGGCGGGTGTGTTCGTCTGGATCGTCAGCATGGTCATGGACGTCTCCCGCGGAACCGTTTGACGGATGGGACGGGTTGCTCACGCGATTCGCAAGATACGGACTCTCCGGTTTTGTTTGCAAGGTTTCCGTGGGGAGGGGATGTCGCCGGTGTGCCGGGGGCTGGCGGCGGGAGTGCGGGTGGCGGGGGGCGGGCGTGACGCCGACCAGCGGATATCGGGGCGGGAGGCGCCGGCCGTGGTGGCAGGGCCGCGGCTCCAAGTGGGAGCCGTGGTTCCGGTCGTATGCGCCGGTCCGACAGGGTGTCGGCACGTGCTGTTCAGATGGCGGCCCCGGAGCCGGGCCCGGGGGGCGGTGCGGCGCCGGGCCGGGTCCGGCAAACCATTGGCAGGGGGGGGTGGGTCGGTGTAAGACTCGGGGCCGCCGCCGGTAAGTTAAGAACCGGACGGGCGGTTTTTTAAACAGGGTGTTGACTGTCCGGTACGCCCTGTCGCCGCCGTCCTTCCTGGAGTGTCTTCAGATGAACCGTCAGTGCCCGATGGCGATCGATGTTTCCGGTGTGCGGATGCATGCCGAGGCGGCTCGTTTCCGTGAGGAGGCGCCGGCGGTGGCGGTGCTGCTGCCGGGAGGGGTGGGTGCGTGGGTGGTGAGCCGGCATGCGGACATTCGTCGTCTGCTGGTCGATCCGCGGGTGTCGAAGGATGCCTACCGGCACTGGCCGGCGTGGAGGGGCGGGGAGGTCGGCGGTGAGTGGCCGCTGGCGATCTGGGTGTCGGTGCAGAACATGATCACCGCTTACGGGGAGGAGCACACGCGTCTGCGCAGACCGGTGGCCGCCGCTTTCACCTCGCGGCGGGTGGCCGCGATGCGGCCGCGGATCGAGGAGGTCGTGTCCGGGCTGCTGGACGGGCTTGCCGGGTTCGCGCCGGGCCGGGTGGTGGACCTGCGTGCGGAGTTCGCGCATGAGCTGCCGACCCGGATCGTTTCGGAGCTGTTCGGGATACCCGAGCGCTGGTGGGCGCCGCTGCACAGGATAATCAGGGCGTTCTTCGACACGGCGATCACCGCCGAGGACGCCCAGCGCAACGCGGCCGATCTGCATGTGACCATGGCCGGCCTGGTCGCCTACCGGCGTGAGCACCCCGGTGACGACATGACCAGCGCGCTCATCGCCGCCCGCGACGCCGCCGCCGCCGCCGCCGCCGCCGCCGCCGCCGCCGCCGCCGCCGCGGCCGCGGCCGCGGCGGATGGCCGCGGCGCGGGCGATACCGCCGTGGACGACGCCGGCGCGGGTGATGCCGCTGCTGTGGATGGCGGCGCGGAGGGCGGTGGGGGCGGTATCGCCGGTGCGGCCGGGGGTGGCGGTGGGGGTACCGCCGTCGCGGGTGGTGGTGTGGGTGGTGGTGTGGGTGGTGGTTCGGGTGGTGGGGGCGGGGCGGCCGGGGGGGAGGGGGAGCGGTTCAGTGAGAAGGAGCTGGTCGACAATCTGATCCTGCTTTTCACGGCCGGTTATGAGACGTCCGTCAATCTGATCAGTACTGCTCTGTATGAACTGCTGCGTGAGCCGGGTCAGTTGAAGCTGGTCCGGGAGGGTTCCGCGTCCTGGGAGGATGTGGTCGAGGAGGCGCTGCGGATCGAGCCGCCGGCCGCGTACGGGCTGTTGCGGTTCGCGGTGGAGGACATCGACATGGGTGAGGGTGTGGTGATTCCCAAGGGGGACCCGATCATCGTGTCGTTCGGGTCGGTGGGGCGGGATCCGGACCTGCACGGGGCGGACGCGGACCGTTTCGAGGTGACCCGTCCCACGCGGGGGCAGCACCTGTCGTTCGGCTTCGGTACGCATTACTGCCTGGGGGCGACGCTGGCGCGCCTGGAGTGTGCGATCGCGGTACGGCGGCTGTTCGAGCGGTTCCCCGGGGTGGTGCTGGCGCCGGGGGAGCCGGGGCGGGTGGAGTCGTTCATCTCCAACGGGCTGCGGGAGCTGCCGGTGGTTCTGGGGGACCAGGCGCGCGACGCGGCCTGAGAGGCGCGGACACGGGATGCCTGAGGTCCGCGGACACGGCAACCCGTGGGGGCGGGTGGGGGGGGGGGGAGCGCCTGAGGCGCGTGGACACGGGAACCCGTGGGGTGCGCGGACACGGCACCGCATGAGGCGCGCGAACGCGTGAACGCGGGCCGCCTGAGCGTGCGGAGGCGGGAACGCGGGCGCGCGGGTGCGGGCCGCCGCCGTCTTGGGGTGCGGGGGTGCGGGGGTGCGGGGGTGCGGGGGTGCCTGAGCGTGTGGGGCGGGAAGGCGGGTGCGCGCGGGTGCGGGTCGCTGCCGTCCCGGGGTGCGGGGTGTGGGTCGCCTGAGGTGCGGACGAGGAGTGCCTCAGG
>NZ_JAPNLM010000075.1 GCF_026627255.1 Streptomyces antarcticus
AAGGACCTGGACCGAGTCATCCCCGAGATCGATGACCCCGCAGCAGCCAAGTACTGCCAGCAGTTGCACCAGCTCGCTGTGCTCGTGTCAAGGAACCTGCCCAGCACCAAATGAGACAACTTCTTAGGGTCAGGGCGGCTGCGCCCAAGATCATTCCCATGCGCCTCATGTGCAATGTTCCGTACCCCTCGTTGGCCCCTCGATGAACCTGCCTGCATGACCATGGCCCGCGTGGGGGCACGGCGGACAGAGCCGCATCGAGCTTTCGCCCGAATGGGCGCAGGTGGTGCAGGTAGTGCCGGCGGTGGTGTGGATGCCCCTACAGGACGGGTGCGGGCCGAACATCCGCTTCCGGACTTCGGCGGCAGGGGAAAGCCATGCCCGCCGACGTTCCTCACCCCACCCGGAACCTGAGTCAGGCTGCTGAGGCCGCACAGGCGCTCGCGGCCGGCGCTGAGCCAGGGGGGCTGCCTGCGAACGGGCCGCGCACGGATGCAGGTGAACTGGCGGCGTGATCGGGGAGGCCGGTCCGGCCCGTTCGTGGGGTGTCGGTCAGCCGACGGGGTGTGTCAGCCCTGGAAGCGGTCCGCGAGATGGTCGGCGAGTTGCGTGAAGTCATGTGCCATGTGTCCATCCGTGTCGGGTGATACGGGTCCGCAGGCGGAAGAAGTCGTGACTGAGCGCCGGTTCAACCGGCCCCCAGAGGGCGTTGCGCCAGCGACTGTGGTGGTTGGTGTGGTGTGGGTGGGGTTAGCGGGTGGTCCAGCCGCCGTCGACGGAGAGGGTGGTGCCGAGGACGAAGGAGGAGCGGGGGCTGCAGAGCCAGGCGGCTGCTTCGGCGATTTCGGTGGGGGTGGCCATGCGGGGGAGGGGGGTGGTGTTGAGGAGGGTTTGTTCGATGTGGGGGTTCTGGGTGAGCCAGTTGTTGATCATTTCGGTTTTGGTGGTGCCAGGGGCGATCGCGTTGATACGGATGTTGTGGGGCGCGTATTCGTTGGCGGCGGCTTTGGTGAGGCCGATGATGGCGTGTTTTGAAGCGATGTAGGGGGCGGTGACGGGGGTGGCGACGAGGCCGGCGGTGCTGCTGTTGTTGACGATTTGTCCGCCGTGGGGGTTGTTGAGCATGGCGCGAATTTCGTGGCGCATGGAGTTCCAGGTGCCGCGGGTGTTGGTGTCCATGACCGTGTCGTAGGTGGTTTCGTCGAGGAGGTGCATGGGTTGGGGGGTGGCGCCGGTGCCGGCGTTGTTGAAGGCGGAGTCGAGGCGTCCGTAGGTGTTGAGGTGGGTCTCGATGGCGTGGGCGATGTCGTGGGTGTTGCGGACATCGGCGATGACGTATTGGGCTTGGTGACCGGCATTGCGGAGTTCTTCGGTGAGGGCGACGAGTTGGGGTTCGCGGCGGGCTATGAGGGTGACGGCGGCGCCTTCGCGGCAGAAGACGCGGGCGGCTTCAGCTCCGATGCCCGAGCTGGCGCCGGTGATGAGGGTGGCTTGGTTTGCCATGAGGGGTGTGGTGGTGTTTGGGGGGTGGGTCATCGCGTGAACGTAGCATGGGGGAACGGCTGTTGTGGCGGGCGGCGGCTTGCCCGCGACCGGGTGGTGAATGCCGGACATCTTCTGTTGGGACTTCTTGCGGACGCCCTTGCGTGGGTTCGCGGCTTTGCGCGGCGGCGGTTTCGCCGGGGGGACGGGGAGGTGGTCCTGGCTCCGGCTCTTGATGGTGCGTGATGTCATGGGCAAGTTGCTGTGTATCTGCCGAAGTTTTGCGGTGTGTTCACCGGTACTGGTTTCCGTCGTGCGGCAAATGACGTGTGTGCCGCCGGATTGCCATGTGTGCCGGTCTGTTGTGTGTCGGGGTGTGGGTGGCTGGTGGGGGTCGCGGGGTCGCGGTTGTCTGTTGTCCGGGTCTCGGAGGCTGGGGTCGGTGCGTTGAGGGTGGCGGCGCGCAGGTGTGACTGGGTGTGGTTGTGGGGGGCGGTGGTTGTGCCCGTGCGGCACTGCACTGCTGTGTGTGGGTGTTTGTGGTTGCGGGTGGGTGGCACACGGGGGCTGGCGGGTTTCCGCGGCCGACCGTGGCTGAGGGGCCGGTCGTGGTTGAGGGAGCTGGCCAGTTTCCTGTGTGGTGATTCCAGTGTGGTGTGGGTGCTGGAGTTGGTGTGCAGGGTGGCGCGCTGACTTGCCGGTTTTGGCTGGTCGGGTGGCTTGTTTCACGATGGCGATGGTGTGTGCTGGGAGTCCGGCGGGGCGTGTCCTACTCCGTGCGGGGTGTGGTGTGTGGCGCGGGACCGTGTCACCCGTGTGTGCGGTCACTTGACCGGGCTTTGGCGTGGTGGAGGTGTGTTCTTCGGCGGGCTTTTCAGGGGTTTGTTCAAGGGTGTTGGGTGGTGCTGAGTTCGTTCTGGTCTGTCGGTATCTCTGCTGGGTGTTTTGGTTACTGAGGTTGTAGGCGTGGTGTCGGGTGTGTTCTCGGGCGGTGGTGGTGGGGGTGTTGTGGAATGGGGTTGGCAGGGTTTCTTGGGAATCGGTCATGCCGGCGCGTTGGCCTGTGACTTCAGGTTGGCGGCAGCCTTAAGCCGTGCCGTGCCGTGCGTGTGCCGGTGCGGTGCCGGTGTGGAGCCGTGCCGTGCCGGTGCCGGTGCGGTGTGGGTGCCGGTGCGGTGTGGGTGATCACGGCGCCGACGAGCTGCTCCCCGTCCCGTACGGGAGAGGTGGTCAGGTC
>NZ_JAPNLM010000076.1 GCF_026627255.1 Streptomyces antarcticus
GAACGCTACGAGCGTGTGTGTGGCCGGTCGAGCTCGGCCGCGAAGAAACTCGCCGCGGCCTTCAGGATGTCGTTCGCCCGCTTCAGCTCGGCGTTCTCCTTCTTGAGTGCCTTGAGCTGGGCAGATTTTTCTGTCGTCGTCCCCGGACGGACACCTGAGTCGACCTGGTCTTGGCGGACCCACTTGCGCAGTGTCTCGGTCGAGCCGATGCCCAACTTCTCGGCGACCGCTTTGATCGCAGCCGACTCGTTCGGGTAGTCACTACGAACCTCGGCGACCATACGGACCGCTCGTTTGCGCAGCTCAAGGGGATAGGAAGAAGGACGTGCCATGACTCGATCCTTTCATCTAATCGAGTCTCTACCGAACCCGGAACGGTTCACAGCTGTTGTCCTGTCTTATCGGACCTTGACCAGTCTCACCGAAGTTTGACGACCATCCTGTTCGTCTCATCGAAGCTTGATTACTGCTATGGGTGTCTCGTGGATCAGGCCGCGTACCCTCGGCTGTGTGCCTCGCCATTCGAAGAAGCCCCGCCGGCTGGTCGCCGACGGACGCGTGTACATGTGGACGATGCGCCACAGCCACCGAAGGGACGACGACGGCCGGTCCGTGGACTGCCGCCAAATCCTCACCCTGTCCCCGCAGCCGGCCGGCAGCGGCGGCCCGTTGCGCATTGTCTTTGCCGACGGCCCCGGCCGGTACGTCCCGGGCGGGGCCCCCTTCGGCTCCGGGGACGTGGGCTTCACCCGGGGTTCAGACCTGAACCTGCACGAGCCGGGCGCCGTCCGGGCCCTGCTTGACGTGGCGCTGGCCCGTGGGTGGCAGCCGGGGGAGCGGCGGGTGGTGGAGGTCGACGGCTGGTCCCTGCTGGAGACGGCGGCCACAGCGCGAGCCGGGGACGCCGGGCCCGAGGGCCCGTAGGAGGTGGCTCCTCTTCGCCTGACTTCATTGATCCTCAGACGAGCCCACGCGCGGCGATCAAACTTCGGTGAGATTGGTCAAACTCCGTTGAGACGGGACAGCTGTGACTTAGCGCTGTAGTTGGCCCCTGAGCGTTCTTGTTGACCCCGGTGCGCATCGTGCTTGGCCCCACGCCCGGGTCAGCCCGGTGGGTAGGCCCCGTCGGAACGCGAAGAGGCCCCCTCTACCCTGGCCCGATGATGGATGCGGATGCGCGTGACTTCCGGGTCGGCGACGTGTTGTCGATCGCCTGTCCCTTCACGCCAACCAGAGTCGAGCAGGGCGTGACCTGGGACAATGTGTCCGTGCGCTGGCCCTGGTGGGAAATCGACAGCGAAAGCGACTTCTTCGACTGGAACGGCGTCGTTGCCCTGGGCGTGGACACTGGCGAGTGCGTCGCGCCTGACGTGCAGGCGGAACTGTTCCGTACCGAACCGCCGCCCCAACATCTGAAGGCAGGAGACATCTGTCGGGTTGGAGTGCCACCGACCGTGGTCCACGTGACGGCCGTCGATCACCATGACCCGCCCCTTGAGACGGGCTGGTTGCCCCGCCCGCGACAGACGGTGGCGGTGCTGCGCCGCGGCGTGTCCTACCGCGAGTTTCCGGACGGGAGCCATCTCGACGGCTCGGGATACACCATTCATCCCGACGACGGGATTCCCTTCGGCTTTGAACTGTTGATGCGGCCGTACGCCCACCTCGACCTGGGTGACGAGGTCGCCGACGCCACTGGCCGGGCATGGCGGTTCGACGGCCCCTGGGAGTGGACGCCCTTCGATGGCGAGCCAGTCGGCACGGGACCCGGGTGGCCACTGGTCCTGCTCACCCGCGCAGGAGCGCCATGCTCCATCGAGCAAGCCGAGGCAGTGGCCGCGAGCACGGTGAACGGTTCGCACCAGGAGACGGTCCGAGACTGGATGTCACTCACGGAGGCCTCCCCGACGCCCTGACCGGCGGCGGCGCCTCAGCCGTCGCCTTACCCTTGATCCACCGACGTGGTCTGAAAGTGATCTTCTGACTGATTTTGAGCCGGTTTCGGGAGGGCTGTTGGGCTTGGGTAGCGTGTAGCTGCTGGTCTGCCCGGCGTTTCCACGTGTTCGTT
>NZ_JAPNLM010000077.1 GCF_026627255.1 Streptomyces antarcticus
CAAGCGTACGTCCAGCAGTCCGGGCATCATCGCAGCTCAGAAGGGGTGTGGGTGCTGTAACCGGACGTCAAGCTCAGGATAGCCAGCCGGTGCAAGTCCGGTCCGGGGAGACGCCAGGGTCCCCGGTAGCTGACTCCCGACGTCACTCGAAATGGTGACGTCGAAGTGGAGTGACAAGCGCCCTTCGGGGGCGTGCAACCGACCAGTCCGCAACATGAAGTGAAGCCTGCAGCGTCGTCATTTAACCCCCGCCCGCGGGCGGGCCAAGGAGGAGCCGAGCCTGTGCTTGTTTGGCGAAGGCCACGGAAGGCGATCTCGGACCTGGAGCGGTCGTCGAAGAACCTCCTGGCGTAAGGGGCGTGGAATGGTCGGAAGGTTGTCCTGGGAACTGGAGAGGGCCTCCTCGGCCCCGGGTTTTGCGGCCCGGGAAGCACGGCTTGCCTATAACCGGCAGAACCGGGAAATGGCGGGTTGTCGAGAGGCAGTCGGAGGGGGCCGTAGTAGTGATGATCGGCGGGACAACACAACCCGTTGGGAGCGAAGGGCCCCTGCTTCATCGATGCGATTCGCGAACAGGGAGGGACCCGAATGAGTGCCGTTTCGGCTAGTTCCATCCGCCGGAAGGAAGGCGCCGCAGGACCGGGTGGCCGTCCTTTGGACAAGGTCCGAGCCTTGCAGCGGACGCTTTACCGCTGTGCCAAGCAAGAACCTGAACGCCGGTTTCACGCCCTGTATAGCCATGTCCACCGCATAGACGTTCTCAGGCGGGCGTGGGCCGGCGTGTGCACAAACCGGGGTGCCCCCGGCGTGGACGGGATGACCGTTGACGCGGTGGCGGCCTCGGGGGTGGATGCATTCCTCCAGGACCTGTCGCAGAGATTGCGGACGTATACGTATCGTCCGTCGGTGCTGCGGCGGGTCCAGATTCCCAAACCGGGGCGGCCGGGGGAGTTCCGGCCGCTTTCGATTCCCACCGTGACGGACCGGGTGGTGATGACGGCAGCGAAATTGGTCCTGGAACCAGTATTCGAGGCCCAGTTCACCGAGGCGAGCTACGGATTCCGGCCGAAGCGGTCCGCGATCGACGCGTGCGAAGCCGTGCGGGTCGCCGCGAATCAGCGGCGGGAGTGGGTATTCGAGGCCGACATCCGCGATTGCTTCGGCACGATCGACCATGAGGCGCTGATGGCCCAGGTGGCACGGCACGTGGTGGACCGGTCGATGCTGAAACTGATCCGGGCCTGGTTGCGGATGGGAGTTCTGGAGGGCGGGGTGACTTCCCCGAGCGGGGCGGGAACCCCACAGGGCTCACCGATTTCCCCGTTGCTGGCGAATATCGCGCTGCACGTTCTCGATGAGGCGTGGCAGAACGAGGGCCGTCGGCTGGGGACACTGGTGAGGTACTGCGATGATTTCGTAGTCCTGTCGCCGACTGTACAACGGGCGGAACAGGCCCGTGAATTGGCGGCGCGCGTGCTGGAACGGCTTGGGATGCGCTTGCATCCCGAGAAGACCGGCATCGTCTGCCTCACCCGAGGCGGGAAGGGGTTCGATTTCCTCGGCTTCCACCACCGGAAGATGGAATCGTGGAAATGGCGGGGCAGGTATTACTTGCAACGCTGGCCTTCGGCCAGAGCGATGCGGGTGCTGCGGGACAAAGTCCGTGTGGCGACCGCTCGTTCGAGGACTGAGCGGCCAGTATCCGCCGTGGTAGCTGATCTCAACCCCGTGTTGCGGGGCTGGGCTGCGTACTTCCGTAACGGTAACTCAGGGCGGAAGTTCAACGTGGTCGACGGCTACGTCCACGAGCGGCTGGCGATTTTCGCCAGCGCGAAACACAGACTCGCGGGCAGGAACTGGGCCACCCGGTTTACCTATGGGTGGATCACCCGGCTCGGTGTCTACCGCCTTACCGGAAATGTGCACAGAGCGACGGCGCATGCCAGTCGGTGAACGATGTCGGAAAGCCGTGTGCGGGAGAACTGCATGCACGGTTTGAAGCGGCGGGGACTGGAAACGGAGCGAAAGCCACCGCGCCAGTCCCCGACCCTACT
>NZ_JAPNLM010000078.1 GCF_026627255.1 Streptomyces antarcticus
CTAGGAGCGTGGGTCAGTAACGGGCAGCCCACGTTCGGTTCGTGATCATTCATGCGGAATGATGTCGGTATGCATGGTGGGGATGGGCTGTTCGAGGTCGAGCCGGTCGAGAAGAAGCGGCCGCAGGGTCGTCCGGCGGCGGTGGACAAGCGGTTTAGGGCGTTCGACCCGCACCAGGTCCTGCTGCTGCCGCCATCGCTGGACGACTGGCTGCCCGAGGGGCACCTGGCCCGGTTCGTCGCCGACCTGGTCGATGACGTGCTGGATCTGGGGCCGGTCCTGGCCGACTACACCGAGAAGCGCGGCTTCCCGCCCTACGACCCGCGCCTGATGGTGCGCCTGCTCATCTACGGATACACCACCGGCATCCGATCCTCCCGCGCGATCGAGCGCAAGTGCGCCGACGACATCGCGTTCCGGTTCCTGGCCGCCGACCAGGCCCCGGACTTCCGGTCGATCTCCCGGTTCCGCCGCCGCCACCTGGACGCACTCGCCGACCTGTTCACGCAGTCCCTGCACCTGGCGCAGAAGCTGGGCATGGTCAAGATGGGCCGCGTCGCCCTGGACGGCACGAAGCTGGAAGCCAGCGCCTCCAAGCACAAAGCGATGAGCTACGGCCGGCTCATCGACAAGGAGGAGCGGATCGAGGCCGAAATCGCCCGGCTGGAGGCGATGGCCGCCGCCCTGCTGGCCGACGCCGAAGCGAGCGACACCGCCGAAGACGTCAGATTCGGCGTCGACGGCAAGGACGTGGACCTGCCCGCCGAACTGGACCGCCGCGAGAAACGACTCGCCCGGCTCCAGGCCGCCCGCGCCCAGATCGAAGCCGAGGCCGCCGAGAAAGCCCGCCGCCACGCCGAGGACAAGGAACGCCGCCGCCAGGAGCGCGCCGGCACCGACGACGAACAGGCCGTCACCGACGCCGGGCAGCGGGCCGCCGCGAAAGCCCGTCCCAGGCCGAAAGCGCAGGCCAACTTCACCGACCCCGACTCCCGCATCATGAAGAACAGCGACGGCGCCTACATCCAGGCCTACAACGCCCAGGCCGTCGTCGACGCCGAACACCAGGTCATCACCGCCGCCGACGTCACGGCCAACGCCGCGGACACGCTGAACTACACCACCATGCTCGACCAGTCCGCCCAGAACACCGGCATCCACCCCAAGCAGGCACTCGCCGACGCCGGGTACTGCTCCCAGACCAACCTCGAAGCCGCAAAAGAGCGCCAACTCGCCTGCGGGACCGACACGTTCATGGCCACCGGCCGCCTGGCCCACGACGAGCAGGTCCCACCCGCACCACGCGGACGCATCCCCGCGGGCGCCACGCTGAAGGAACGCATGGCCCGCAAACTGCGGACCAAACCCGGCAAAGCCGCCTACCGCCGCCGCAAGGCCATCGTCGAACCCGTCTTCGGACAGATCATGACCTGCCAGAACGGCCGCCAGCTCATGCTCCGCGGCGAAGACGCCGCCCGAGGAGAATGGCGACTGCTGGCCGCCTGCCACAACTTCCGCAAGATCTTCCGGCACACCGCGACCACCGGACTCGCCGCGGCGACCGGGTGACCGGCCCGGCCCAGGCCCTCCCCTGGACCAACCCGAGGCCCAGGAGACCCCGGCCTCGGGCCAGCCAACACCGACCAGGCGACTACGACCGACCCCGCCAGCCCCGACCACCCACCCGCTTGCCCGTTACCGACCCACGCTCCTAG
>NZ_JAPNLM010000079.1 GCF_026627255.1 Streptomyces antarcticus
AGAGGGCGGTTCGTGACTCTTTGAGTGGTTGTGTCGTCGCCTGATGGTGTGGGGTGCGGGCGGAATCCGCTGGTCCGCAGCTGGTGGTCTGTTGGGGTGGCGGGGTGAGTGAACGCAAGCCGTACCCGAGCGACTTATCGGACGAGCAGTGGTCTCTGATCGAGCCGGTGATCACGGCGTGGAAGGGCCGGCATCGCTCGGTCAGTGGCCACCAGGGCGCCTACGCGATGCGGGAGATCGTGAACTCGATCCTCTACCAGAGCCGGACGGGCTGCCAGTGGGCCTACCTCCCGCACGATCTGCCACCCAAAAGCGCGACGTACTACTACTTCGCCGCCTGGCGGGACGACGGGACCGACCAGGTCATCCATGAACTCCTGCGCTGCCAGGTCCGTGAACGGGCCCGACGATTAGAGGACCCGACCCTGGTGGTCCTGGACACGCAGAGTGTCCACGTCTCTGCCGGGGTTCCCGCCTCCACGACCGGCCGGGACGCCGCGAAACGCGTGCCGGGCCGCAAGCGGGGCCTGGCCGTGGACGTGCTCGGCCTGGTCATCGCCGTCACGATCCTCACCGCGAGCGCGCACGACAACGCCGCGGGTATCGCCCTGCTCGACCAGGTCGCCCAGAACGCCGGCGGAACCGTCCGCAAGGCACTGGTCGACCAGGGCTTCAAGAACCAGGTCGCCGCCCACGGCACCCGCCTCGGCATCGACGTCGAGACCGTCGAGCGCAACCCGCAGGACAAAGGGTTCGTCCCTCAGCCGAAGCGGTGGGTGGTCGAGCAGACCTTCGGGATCCTGATACTGCACCGGCGCCTGGTCCGCGACTACGAGCACAGTCCGTCCTCGTCCGTCTCCCGCGTCTACTGGGCCATGACCCATGTCATGGCCCGCCGCCTCACCGGCGCGAACACCCCCACCTGGCGCGACCCGCAGGCGGTGGCCGCGTGAACATCCGGCCCCTGCTCGACGCGCTCGGCATCCAGGAAGACGCCGCCCAGGCCATGGCCGATGAGCTCCGAACCCAGATCGGCGAACTACAGGCTCGCCTGCGGGAGGCCGAAACCCACCTCGAACACCTCGCGATCACCCGGAAGACGGTCACCGCCCTCGCCGACCGTCTCCCGGCCCAGGCCCACTCACCCGGCCTGCCCGAACACCCGGACTATCCCCGCATCCTCGCCGTCTTCAACGAGGCCACCGGTCCCCTCCGGGCCCGTGACGTCTGCCAAGCCCTCGACCACGAAGTCCTGCCGAAGAACATCGAGGGCACCCGCGCCAAGCTGAAACGCCTGGTCAAGCTCGGCATCCTCACCGAAGTCGACACCGGCAGCTTCGCCAGGAAGCAGTAGCCGACCGAGCACCGTGACCAGCAGCCCCGCCCCAGCCTCACCCGGAAATGGACATCAACTCGCGAACCGCCCTCT
>NZ_JAPNLM010000007.1 GCF_026627255.1 Streptomyces antarcticus
GACGCCCGCGAGATCCACATCGAGTACTGCGACCAGTGGAAGTCATGATCGACAGTCGCCGAGCACGCGCCGGCTACGGAGGGCGAGACAGGCATTCGGACAGTTCCAATACCCCACGTCACCATTAGCACCCGTGTCGCACCTGCAACTGGAGTCCATCCTGGCGGCCGCGGAGACCACTGCCGACGGCCAAGACGTCGAGAGTCTGGACGATGTCTTCGCGCGCCTCGCTCGGGAGACGCAGGGTATCCAGGACATTGACAGCCTCCTCGAGGCGGCTCCGTGAGCCCCCGCGGGCGTCGTGCTGCCCGGCCACCATCTGGGCACCGCGCCGAGGCCCCGCTTGCTCAAGGCACACTGGTGGTGACCGTACTGAACAAAGCGGGCCACGCAAAGGAGTTCGACTTCGCGCAGTTGGCCGTGGCCGCGCCGATGCAGCAGTCCCTGGCTGCCCGTTTCGCCGCCCAGTCCGTCCGGTGGACGAGCCACGGAACGGCGGAGAGTACGTGGAAGAAGCTGCACCTGTTCGCGCGGTTCCTGTCCGAGCTGGAGAACCCGCCGTCGGACTTGGACGGCTTGACTGCGGCCATGCTCAAGCGTTGGCGCACGCAGCACATCGGTTCCAGTGCGGGGCGGAACGCGCTGCAGCTCGTCCGTGCCCTGCTCTGGCGGGATCCGCGACTGGCTGACGGACCGGTGGCCGAGGAGCTTGCCCGGCGCATTCCGAGTTCCAGTCCGAGTAAGCAGTCCTACGACGAGGAGGACCGAGAACGGGTGCGGCTGGCCGCGCAGAAGCAGTTCCGGGCGGCCCTGCTACGGATTCGGGAGAATTCTGAGCTGCTGCATCAGTGGCGGTCCGGCACCCTTGACGAAGGTAGCCGTGAGTGGCGGCTTGGCCAGATCCTCGACGAAGTCGCCCGCACTGGTGACGTCCCTCGCAAGGTCGGCCCGCAGGGCAAAGCCTTCATGAGGAACCACCGTCTCCTGGGCGGGAGGAGGCCCGAGGTCACCTGGGGGCGGCTGTTCCTCACCCGCGGCGAGCTGACGGCGCTGGCCGTCCTCCTTACGGACAGGTTCGGATGGAACCTGTCCGTCTATGACCGCATGCCCACGCCCACCACTGCGCCCGCAGTGGCAGAGACAGCAGCCAAGACCTACCAGATTCAGATCGAGAAGCGCCGCCGTGGCGGCGGACGTTGGTACTCAACGGAGAACATCACCGACTCCGGGGCCGACTCTCGCGGGCGACTGATCACCCAGGCCCTGGAAGCGACCGAGCACGGACGTCATCTGGCCGCCCGCCTGGCCCCAGGCACTGATCTGCTGATGGTCGCCCGCACAGGCCGGATCGGTCAGGAGCACGAGAACCTGGACCGCCCTATGCCGGTCGGTCCGCTCGCCTTCGGCGTCTCGGGCACCGACGGCAAGCGGTGGGCGCGGGCACACCAACTGGGCGGATCGCCGTTCCAGCGGACGCGCAGGACGACGGCGACTCGCGAAGGCCGTCCGTTGCAGCAGACGCAGGGGACACACGAGAGCGTCTACGTCCTGCCGGACAAGCACGTCCAACGAGCCGCCCAGAGCGTCATCGCAGACGGAGCGGCCGAGGCCCTGGAACAGGCCCGGGACGTCGTGTTCAGGGGCCGCCTGAGTCCACAGCGAGTGCCCGGGCACCAAGAAACGGCAACGGCCGACTGCGAGGACGCGGCGGCCAGCCCCTGGCCGGCCGCGGACGGCGACTGCGGGGCGGACTACCTACTCTGTCTGGCCTGTCCCAACGCTCACGTTCACCCTGACCACCACCCTCGTCTGGCCCATCTGCACCAACGCCTTCTCAGCCTGCGCTCCGCACTGCCCGAGGACTCCTGGACCAAGCATTGGCAAGATCACCTGCTCCGGCTGGACGACCTGCGCAGCAAGTTGGGCCCGGCGTCCTGGAGTGCCGCCCTCGGCCAGGTCGACGAGGACGACCACCTCGTCATTGATCTCCTGCTGGAAGGGAACCTCGCTCCATGACCAGCGCCCTCGCCCACCAGGACGACCCCTACACCTTGCCCCTGCCTACGGGCGACACACCGGTGGTGCTTCCTCAGTGGATTCGGCCCGGCAATTCGCACCACAACGCGCGTTTCCGGGACGTGCTCTGGCCGCTGGCACCGCTCATCGACAACCCCGGAGTAGACCTCACCGCGATCAACTGGGAGAAATGCCCCCGAGACCTCCACGGTCAGGTGAAGCTCGCCGCCTGGACCATGATCAACGGACGCCTGAGATCCACGTATCTGCAGACCCGCGGTGCACGGGCCCGAGCTCGCCGCTCCGCCGGCGTGCTTCAGGTCACCTGTCGTGAATGGATGCGGCTGGCCCGCTGGCTTCACGCGCATGGGATCACAGATCTCGCTCAATGCGACACCGACGCATGGCGGCGGTACATTGCCCAGCGCTGGACGGACAGATGCAGCCGGACGGAAGCCGAGAAAATCCTGGGGCGGCTGACAGACCTGTGGCTGTTCGACCAGCTCAGCGCACGTCCTGCCGGAATCGCCCGTCCCCCGTGGGACACCGAGGGCGCCGACGACTTCCTTCCCCCTGCCGACACCGCCAGTGCCGGGACCGAGAACTCGACCGAGCCGCTCGATCCCCAGGTCATCGGACCACTGCTGGTCTGGGCCATCCGCATGGTCGAAGACTTCGCCGACGACATCCTGGCCGGGTGGGCTGAACACTGTCGCCTGCGATCTCTCGCCACCACAAACCGGACAACGCTCTCTGGGCGAGTCGAACTGGAGGCTCTGGTGCTGCCACTTCTGCGCGCAGGGGCCCAGCTGCCCGCCATGGGAAGGCAGGGAACCCACAAACTCGCTCGCGCCTACCTCGCCGGCACAACCGGCGCTAGCCTCGCCCAGGTCGACCAGCTGAATATTCGGCACGGGCTCACCTCGCTCGCCGCCCAACGGCCTGGCCCCTGCCCCATGCAAGTACCGGTCACCGGTCGCATCAAGGGAAGCCCCTGGCGCGAATCCCTTGACTACCACGAAGCCGCCGAGTTGATGCGGCATCTCGGAACTGCCGCCTTGGTGATATGCCTATATTTGACGGGAATGCGTCCGCAGGAAGTCGCAGCCCTGCGGTCAGGCTGCTGTCCTGACCCGCAGCCTGCTTCAGACGGCACCGTCCAGCGCCACCTGATCCGCAGCCGTCACTTCAAGAACGTCACCGATCACGACGGCAACCACGTCTCCGCCGGTGAACAACGCGCTGTCCCCTGGGTTGCGATCACCCCTGTCGTCCGTGCGATCCGAACTCTCGAACGCATGGTTCCCCACGGTGAGCTGCTGTTCAGCGCCACCCATCACGACTTCCTGGGACGACGAGGCCGCCATGGAGCGTTGAAGAAACACGCCCTGAACCTTCGGATCGAGGACTTCATCGCATGGGTGAACCGGGAGGCCCAAGTGCAAGGGCTGTCGGACCAGTCCATCCACCAGGACCCCCACGGCGCGCTCGGCATGTCCCGCTTCAGAAGGACCCTAGCCTGGCACATCGCCCGACAGCCCGGAGGACTGGTCGCGCTCGCGATCCAGTACGGACACCTGCGGACCATCTTGGACGCCCGGACCTCGAGCGGTTACGGCTCCCGAAGCCGCGGAGGCATCCACTCCGTCCTCGACATCGAGACGGCCCTGGCGGCCGCTGACACCGCCGCCCACCTGCGCGACCGTGTCGCTGCTGGGGAGAAGGTCTCCGGCCCGGCCGCTCGCCGGGCATTGACCGCTGCTGCGATGACGCCGCGGTTCGAGGGCCGGATCGTCCCCACGACGTTCGCGAAGAAGGCCGCCAGGTTCCTCGCTCGGGACGGCGTCGTGCTTTACGACAACCCGGACGCCTTTCTGATCTGCGCGTTCAAGCGGGACAACGCGCTCTGCGAACCCGATCCGGGAGCGACCGCGCCGAGGCAGTACGCCTGCCAGCAAGGCTGCGGCAACACCGTCCGCACCGACTCTCACGCACAGCAGATGCGGGCAAAGGCCGACGAGATCGACCTCAAGGCCACCTTCGTCCCGGAGAAGCTCGCCAACCGGCTGCGTCGCAATGCCGACAACTTCCGCAAGATGGCCGACGCCCATGACGCCACCGCCCAGACCGCCGAGGCTCTGAAATGAACCAGCAGAACCAGGACGAACGCACCTTCATCCGCGAGGCGATGGACCGGCTGCTGGCTGGCAAGGCCACAGCTTCCAACGGCAGCCTCACCGCCGCCGCGCTCGCCGCCGAGGCCGGCGTCCACCGCATGGCTCTCTACAAGCGGCACGCAGACCTGAAAACCGAGTTCGAAGAACGCGTCCGCACGGAGACCAAGCAGGTCCCGGAGACGGAGAAGCAGCTGCGGGCGGCCGTCGCCAAGCTCAAGAAGTCGGTCGCGAACCAGAAAGCGGAGATCGAGGATCTCCGTCGGCAGGTGACCCTGCTCGCCATGGCCGGCGCCGTCCTCGTCGACGGACAAGGCACCCCGTCCGCCCCTGAACTGCCTCCCGTCGATGCCCCGGACAACGTCATCCCGTTCCGCCCGCCAACCACCTGAGCTCCTCAACTACGTAGCACGTGAGCGCAGGGCTGCCAGGTTGCCCTACGTCGTCGGGGGTGGGGCGTCAACCGAACCGACCCCTAGGTGCGTGTCAACAAGGCCAAGAACAAGAGGGAGCTCGCCGATCAGGTAGTACTCACGTCCTCGAACTGGCTGCTTCCCATGAGCTTTGAGTTCCCGTAGCAAGGTTTTCTCCAGGAGGGGTGCGTCGTTCCCAGGGAGGTCCGTGAGCAAGCGCACTAGTCGATCGAACCCGTCTGATTTGTGGAATCTCAAGCGCTGTCGTGGGTCACCGGAAGTAATGCCAAACTTTAGATGCCCATCGGACTCGTTCACGACCACGTAAAACACGTTCCATTCGTATCCTGCGCAGAACCTGCAGATTCCCTGCCCTTGCTGCACGCCGGCGGGCCTAACGGTGGTTGTGTGTCCATTCCTGCATTGCACGAGATGTGGGACCTGGCCACCCCGCCAAGATTTTTCCTTGACTCTACCTCCGAGTCCGGCTACCGTCTTCTTGAAATTCTCCCAAGCAGTCTTCGGGTCTTTACCTGCACAGCTGCGGCACATGGTATGACCTTGCTGTATATCGTTAGGCCTCGGCGAGGCTATGTGGCCTTTAGGACACAAAACTTGGTGAGATGCATTAACCCCCTTCCATGCCTTGTAGATGGCGACCCCGCCGAGCTCCTCTATGGCGTTTCGGAAATACGCCTCGGCAGTTTTTGTGTCCAGGCCGACGCAGATTCTACATATACCCCTACCTTTCCCTGCCCCGCTTGGCCAAACTGCTATTTCATGGCCGCCCTTACAGCGAACCTTGTGTGGCGTTCCGGATCCTAGCCACTTTTCCTCTAGGACCTCTGCTCCCAAAGCGGTCATTCTACTTACGAAACTTTCCCATGCTCTTACTGAGTCATTCCCAGAGCAGGTGAAACACATTCCCTGACCGTTCTTTATGGAGCACGGCCTAGGACTGCACGTGTGCCCTTTTGGGCACAAGCATCGGTGAGGGGTCTGCGCCCCCAGCCAAGCCTCTTCCAGAACTTGACCGCCCAAGGTGTCGACCAGTTCCTTAAATTCGCTCAGCATCTCTTTTTCGCGGGCTGCCCTATTGCAGACTTTGCAGATACCGTCCATCTTCAGGAGGTTGATTGGTTTGATTGATGACTCATGTCCTTCTGCGCAGCGGACTGAATACAATACCTTAGTGCCTGCCCACGGATTCAGAACCTCTCCGCCATGGTCGTCGATCTTCTCTTCGAAGTCTTTTTTCATCTGACTTGAAGAGCCCCTGCAGGCCGCACACGTGATGCGTCGCGCCTGCTGCACCGAATTGGGAACTAGAAATAGTTCATGCCCTTCCTTGCATTTCGCACGATGTTTTCCCTTAGATCCCAAATATTCCGATTCGATGACTTCGATGCCGCAGGTGGCAGCCTTGATTCTAAATTCCAGCCAAGAGCGCGCCCGGACTTCATTCATGTTCCCTGTGGGCATCAGCTACCCTCACCCCTCCCCTGTGGATCACTTTCTAGGCGATTATCGCCTAGAAAGTGATCCACGAGGGCCATTTCGTACTGGGCTTCAGCTCATGATGTCGGGGGACGCCTCTATGTCCTGATCCGAGACCGTCGCGCCTTGGACCTGCTTGCGCCAGACCTGCCGCCGCTCCATCGACCGCACGCTCACCCGCAGCACGTCAGTGATCTCGCCGTTCTTCTGCTCGCCTTCAAGTCGCTTGACGGCCGCCGCCGTAGTCGCTCCCGCATGGCTCTCTCAGCGTCGGTCAGCCCGTCACCCTGCGCCTACCTAGCGCCCCTTGCCTACCAAACCCAAGCAAACGTAGCTAGGTGAACGTCCATGACATCACTCAGTCAAGTTCAGTAGCGAGGCCGCTGGAGCCATCACGCTGTGGCGGCCGCGCCTCGTCCCAGGGCCCTTCGAGTAGCCAAAGAATCTGAACACAAGAACTTGACAGGGAAACCCGTCAGCTGGCCGTACGGGTCATGGGTGATCACGATGTCCGGGCGGACCTCACGCAGGTGTCCCACGATCCGGCCGATGACCTCCTCCAGCGGGGCATCGACCAGCCGGGCCCGGCCGGGCGCCGACTCGGGAATCCGGGCGTCGGCGTAGCCGAGCATGCGCGGTGAGCCCGCCCCGAGGGCCCGTACGGAGTGGGCGAGTTCGACGGCACGGTGGCTGTCCGGCGCCCAGGTGGCGGTGACGACGCCGGTCCGTGCCCCCGAAGCGGCGTGCTGTGCGAGGACGCCTCCGGCGACCAGCGCCTCGTCGTCGGGGTGCGCTTGTAGCCGGGGTTGTGAACTGACCGTTGACCGTCTTGATGCTCTGGCACCGATGGAGCTGGTGCCTAGCACAGAGCCGTGCTCTTCACCGTTCAACGAGGTCTCGTCCTGCTGCTGATGTTCGTCACCTTCGAGGCGGATTCAAGGGCTGTCTGAAGTCGTTGGGTGCGGAGGGCAAGGTGCTGGGCTAGGCTCGTAGGCATGGGAATCGACTGGGAGAACATGCTCGGCACAAGCGGCAACGGCCTCAACGACGCCTACGACAGCGCGGTCTCCGCGGTCATCTACAGCGATGACCCGGGGGAGGACCGCCGGCCACTCCCAGTCGGCGAAGAGCACGACGACACCGACGGCCTGCGCTGACCTGAGCGCACACACGAAAACGCCCCGGTGAGCCGGGGCGTTTTCGTTAGGGGTGCTACCAGAGGGTGGGGCCGACGAATCTGGCAGTAAGGCGGTCTCAGAACGCTGTGCGGACATCGCTGCGGGGGTCTCCCACGGGGGTCCGTTCGTCGTAGAGTCCGGCTCGGGCAGAGCGCCTCCAGGGGCGGGCGCGGCGAACGGCCATGTTGATGTCTTCGTCCTGCGAGTCGAGGTCGATGTCCGCGATCGCCAGGGCGGGATGTCCGTTCGCGGGGCAGCGCGCCAGCCACCGGCCGCCGGGTGCCACGATCCCGGACGGCGCTGTAGCGCTGAACTGGGCCGGGATGGCGTAGCCGATCCAGTAGTTGTAGAGCGTTCCGTACGCCTGAGCGACACGGGCCCGGGGCGCGTCGTCGACCATCACCGACAGCAGGACGCAGTCGACGTCCAGGCGTTCGTACTCGGCGAACACCTCCGGGAAGTTGGCTTCGATGGACAGCGCGAAGCCGAGCCGAATGCCGTCCACCTCGATGACGAGCGGCTGGTGTCCTGGGGAATACAGGTAGGACACCTCGGTGTGTGACAGGAACCTCTTGTCGTACCGTGCGACCAGCTGGCCGTGGTCGGAGACGACGTAGAGGCTGTTGTGCGGTCGGTTCGGCGGTGTGAGCGGGTGGATCGATCCGAACACCGTCCACAGGCCGAGCTTTCCCGCCAGCGCGGTGATCGACTCCGCTTCCTCGCGCATCACATCCCACGCGGCACGGCTCCAATCAGCAGGCACCAGCTCGCCGGCCGGGCCCGCCGCCATTACGTGCTTGCTCGGGTAGGTGATCGCCCCCTCGGGGAATTGCACCAACCGCGCACCAGCCTCGGCGGCCTCGACCATCAGGGCCCGGATCTCTTGCCCGGCTGCCCGCAGTGCGCCTCGATCAGTGGGATCTTCCGGCACCGTGCTCTGCGCGACCGCCAGCCGCAATGTCCTGGCTACACTGAGGGGTTCGTCGGGGGCAGAAGTCGTAGTCATCGCTCTCCGATGGGTAGGTGCTTGCTCGTGGGCGCGGTGAAAGGGCGGTCGGCACGCGGCCGAGGTGTCAGTGGGTCAGCTGGACTGGGTCGCCCTTTGCGTCGGTCTGGATGATCCGGTTCCGGTCGGCTTCGGGAAGGCGGGCGAGGATGCCGGGCAGGGGTCGCTCGCGTGCGACTTCGCCGCGGTGCGTGAGGATCGCCGCCCACTTCATGTCGGCCCACGGTGTGACGTCGACGCTGGTGGTCACGTACGAGTCAGGTACCGCGAGGATGGTCTTGCCGACGGCCTCCAGAAGCGGCCCGAGTGGGTTGTGAACTGACCGTTGACCGTCTTGATGCTCTGGCACCGATGGAGCTGGTGCCTAGCACAGAGCCGTGCTCTTCACCGTTCAACGAGGTCTCGTCCTGCTGCTGATGTTCGTCACCTTCGAGGCGGATTCAAGGGCTGTCTGAAGTCGTTGGGTGCGGAGGGCAAGGTGCTGGATCTGAGCTGCGGCGAGGGCAAGCTGAGTGACCAGGTCTCGGTTCTGTCGCCGGAGCTTCGCATTGCGGGCGATGAGCTTGTCGTGCTCAGTTGGCCCGCGGCGAGGAGTGGCGGGTGCAGCCCGCTGTTCGGAGATCTCTTGTGCGATCTCGGGGTAGCGGCGACGGAAGGTTGTGTTGGTCAGGTTGAGGCGTCGGGCCAGCGTGAGGACGCTGGGTCTGGCGTTGGTTGCCCGGCAGGCGTCCAGCATCTCCTGGAGGTGCTTGCGGACCAACGCTTCGGGCAGATCGGGGACTGGGCGGGTCATGCCGGGAGGATCTCCTGCCCGTTGGCCACCAGGAAGGCCACAACCTCAGCCCGCCGGTTTTGATGGAGTTGCTTCAGGCGGGGCGCCAGTGTCGGCCGTGAGTCGAGCCGCTTGTCGATGCGGGCGATCTCGCGTTGCCAGGCGGCGACATTTTCCGGCGTGAGCGTGACATTGCGGCAGGCCAGAGGCAGGCAGCCGCCGTGGGCAGGCAGACCCTCGCTGTTCCCGCGGCGCGCTTTCTCGCAGAGGGCCTTGGCTGGGTCGTTCACACAGGTGATGTACTCGCCGGGGTAGATCGCCGGATCGTTGCGCTTCATGATCCTTCTCAGGCGGTGCTTGTCCAGGGCGAGCTGGCCCTGGAACTGAACTCGATCTCCGAAGTCCGTCAGGCGCCGGGTGGCCTCTTCGGCTGATGGGCCGACGAGGTCGAGGTGCTGGTGGGCTTCGATCATTTCCATGTAGACCTCGCCGCGGGCGATGGCCTGCTCGCTTTCGACCTCGGCTCGGAAGCCGGAGTCGCTGGTGCCGGCGTAACCCTCGAACATCCGGATCGACCGGTGCCGGTATTGCAGGGCGCCGGCGATGACTCCGCCTGGGTGCCGCGCGATGAACCAGGCCAGGGTCCGTCGGAAGTAGCTGGTCTTGAGCTTGAAGGGCCGGCCAGCACTGTCCAAGATGAGGTCGCTGCGACCCCGGTCTGCGCAGAGCTGGTTCACGAACACCACGAGCTCGTTGAGATGTGTGTTGGTCGCTCTATTGCCCACCACCTCGTTCGATGACTTCTTGGTGCCGTTGCCGTGAAGGAGCCCCGCGAAGAGGTAGTCGCAGGTCGTGGGCTGGAGCTTCTCGAGCATCTCAACTGCGCGGACGACAGTTGCGCAGACCGTCCATGTCGCCGGGACGCCCTCCACCTCGTCCTCCCCCTTGAACGCGAGGCTGCTGAGTTTCCAGCGGTAGGGACGGCCGTCTTCGTCGTACTTGATCTCGATGCAGTCCCGCTTGATGTGCTTGACCTCGCTTTCTCGCATGCCACTGAGAAAGGCGATCACCACGTAGCAGGAAGCCTGGAGAATGCGGCCGAGCCGGGCCAGGCCGTTCGCTGTCTCGTGACTGGTAGCGATCGAGTCAACCCACGGTGCTCCGTCCAGACGCCCTTGGATGGTTCCGTTAAGGAATGCGCTGTCGACCACGCCGACGACAGCGGCCGCGGTCGTGAGGGCATCTGGGTGAGGACGGATGCTTCCCTGCCGGCAGCCAAGGAGACGGCCGAATTGGCTGAGGCTCGGCTGTCCGCGCCAGCCGGGCAGCGGACGTCCGGCGTCGACGTGTTCGTCAAGGATCGCCTGCAGACGTGGTCCGACATCGGCTCGGTCCCGGTTTGGGCCAACGCGGATGTCGCGAGTTGCCCGCCATTCCCGATCCGCTTCGAGGATGTCGGGGGCGAAGTCGTCGATGAAACGCAGTGCCCAGACCAACAAGGGCCCCATGACTTCCTCGGGCAGCCGGTCAGTCTTGTTCTCGCCCCGCGCGGTATGAGTCGACTCCCTCCATCCGTCGAGGTGGAGCGGGTCGAACCGCAGCGCATGTTCCCCCATCTGCAAACGCCAACGCCAGAGCACCCGCACTCCGCCTCGAGAGGACTCTCGCTGAGAGCGATTGTTCGGGAAACGGGCCAGGAGGTGTTTGCCGTAGTCCTCGAGATCGCCTGACGACAGCAGGGACAGTTCGTTCTGCTCCGGTGGCCACCGATTGTCGAGCCACATCACGAACCGTCGAATCTCAGTGAACATGCCTCGGATGGTGGCGACGGTTGGGAGTACTTCGCCGTCCGGAGGCTCCAGAGAGAGCAAGGTGTAGAACAGCTGCTTGGCCGCCGGCCGAAACCGCTGAGGCAGGGACAAGAAGTTGATGATCAACGCGTACTCGTGGATCTTGAGGCGCGCGGGCGTCAGATGCCAGACGTCGTGGCTGTAGCGGGAGGTGTCCTCCAGCCGGGTTCCCGGCCGCAGCGGGCGGCCGTGGAGAACGTATGGGTCTTCGAGCGTGACGGCGGTGGGGTTGGAGGCGAAGATCGCAATGCTCACGGCTGTTCCCAGGGTGGTTCGACCAGGTCGAGAAGGGCGTCGGGCAAGGACTGCTCTCGTGCTTTGCTGACCTCTGCCGGGGAGAACTTGGCGAGGATGTCTCGCCGGACTGCGACCCATGCAGGGCCGTAGCGTCTCCACCAGTCGTCCTCGCACACGCGTTGGCGTAGGACGCCCAGGGCTTCCAGCAGGGCCAGGAGCCGGGGGAGATGATCTCGGGTGACTAGGCAGTTTCCGCAGTGGAAGCAGGCGAGGAACGAATCGTCGCAGGGTGCTCCAGTCTCCGGGTTGTGATCGTGGTCCTCGCAGGCCGTCCAGGCGGTGTCCAGGTGCCCGTTGGAGAGATCGCGGGCGGTCTGCGGGGCGAGTCCTGCTTCCTCGAGCTGCTGGGCGGAGGAGTCGTCGGTGATCACCTTGGGGCCGCCGCCGCGGCGTCCGCTCACCGCCGCGTGAGCGTCCATGGCAGCTTGCTCCGCATCCCTGAGAGCCTCGGTGATCACTTCCTCCGCCCACTCGCGGGTGGATTCATCGGGCTTGAGGTAGTTGGTGAACAAGACCTGGGCGGTGTTGCTCTTCGCGGAGGAGGGCAGGTGACCACCCAGCTGACGAGTCCGACGGGCATCCACACTCGTTTTGATCTTGTTGAACGTCACTGTGAGCGGGACCGGAGGTCCTTTCGCCGGGCCATCTTCCGGCGCCTTCGCTTTCGGGGAAGGCCGCGGATCAGCGAGTACCGGTTTGGTCCTCGTGGCTGCCCAAGTAGACATTTCGATCCCAGAACCGAGTGCGAGGTCCATCTCAAACGGAGCGAAATGCTCCGCCCGGCCGCGTCTTGCGACGGCCCAGTTGTTGCGCCAGAAACAGATGGCCGAGGAGGAGCCGCAGATCTCCCGGCTGCGGCTCGTCAGCTCGAGCAGGAGGAGGTAGAGGCCGCCAGGGGTATGCAGCTCACGCGATTTGGGACCGATTTCCCAGGTCACCGTCTCGAACCACCGCTGGACTCCATGGCGCCGTTTCACCAGCACGACCTCGACCGCCCGGTCCTCCAGCAGTCGGTGCCTGACCGGAAGCTCCTTGAGGCTTTCCCCGTTGCGTTCAGTGACCACGGCGAGAAGAGCCATCACGGGTGCCAGGTCCGCCCATGTCATGAACAGATGTCCCGCTAGATCGGCTCTCCGCCGAAGCCAGTTTCGGTCGCCCTCCAGCAGAGGGATCACGCCGGTCTCCGCGATCCGGACGAGAGTCGCCCCTAACTCCCGCTGCTGAGCATCCAAGCCTCCCGGGTCGTCCCGCGCCTGGCGAAGGAGCTGTTCGCCGGCGCGGATGCGCCGGGCGATCCGGGACACGTCTGCTCGGGCCGCAGCCGTCAGCCGCTCCAACTCGCCATGCGAGTAGCCTCCGACTCCCGCCTGCTTGGGCCTGTTCAGCCTGCGCTTGAAAGCATCCCAGGTTTCAGCGGGAAGGCGGCGGGAAATCCGCTGGTTCTCGAACTGCTTGCACATCTCGCGCATCTGGATATGCCGCGTACTTTCGGCAAAGCCGGGGCGAGTGTAGAAGGCATCCACGTGTTCGCGAGTCAGTTCGTCTACGGCTTCCGGCGGCCGCTCCAGCGAGGCCAGGAATTGGATCCAGGCTTTGGCCGAGGACCAACTGGTCCGGCTTCCCGACAGAGTTCGGATCCCGCCGCTGTGCCCGACCCTCAATGCCAGGGCCTCGGCCAGAACCGGATGCCAGCCTGGCATCGCCAACGGTCCGAAGTCGTAACTCGCCCGGCGGTCGTCATCACCATGGAAGTCGACGACCAGACTGCCCGCGTTCCCTTCCCGGACCGGCGGCGGAGCTTCGTAACCACCGGGCGGAAGGGCGGACGGGCGTCCTGGACCAGTGCTGCCACGGCCGCGGCTTGTCATGCCGATGCCTTCATGGGCAGATCCTGCGGCGGCGTCTCGTGCCCGAGATCCATCAGCGGCGTGTCCCGGGGGTCCTCCCAGGCGTCAGGGACCAGGGCCATGCGTGTCTCCATCTCCAGTTCCTGCAGGGCATGCAGATAGATCAGGGTCGAAAGCTGCGAAGCGTGGCCGAGCCTGCGACGGATCCAGTCCATGGGATCGCCGAAGATCCGCTGGTAGTGGAGGCGCTGGGCCTGATTCATGTCGGCGAGCTGGGCGATGTGTCCACGCTGGAGTTGCTCGAGTGTGATGACTGCGAACGTGTGACGCAGGAGGTGGGCATGAGCTCGTAGAGCCAGGCCGGCCTCCTCGCACCGGCGGTTGGCGTCGGTGAACACGTCCTTCCACGTCGACAAGGACAACGGCAGCCCGCTCTCGCCGAGCCAGAACATCGCGGGCTCAAGGCCGTCCTCGGTATCCACCAGCAGTCGGCGTCGCTCACGCGGGTCGAGGAGCCTGACGTTGACCTTCTCGCCGCGGTTGACGCCGCTCGTGTACCGAGCCATGTGCGGAGTTCTCGGATCATCGATCACGAGAGGGCGCCGGATCTTCCCGTAGCGGCCTGCGTCACGGGCCTCCTCGACGACCCACCGTCGGTCCGCGGCCTCGTAGGCGGTCAGATCGCGTCGGACCGACGCAGGCTCATAGACTCAGCGTCCCGAGTTCCGCTTGGCGATCGCCCCAGGCAGCCAGAACTTGCTGTAACCCGCCGGGCCGGGCCCCGTCGGGACTTCCAAGGTGATGCGACTGGCCTGCTCCTCCAGCCTCATCCCCGTGCGGACCAACGAGTCAGTGAAGGCGCCATTGCGCGGTGCCCACCGTCCGCGGAAGTTGTCCCGGGGCAGGCCCTCACGGTCGTAGCCGAGGACGCCGATGTCCCGCCACCGGCGGTACGCCGGCGCAGGCAGCCACTCGAAGGCTTCCTTGCCACCTTGGTCGTGGGAGTACGTCGCCGGCACCGTGTCCACGACGTCGTCCGGCACCGGGCGCCGTCGGCCCTTCTTCTCCTCGTCCCTCGCATCGCGTCGGGGGCGCTGTGGGATCGGGACTGACGGGACCCAGGATTTGGACTTGGCGAAAACGTAGAACTGCTGAATGTGAGAGATCTCCTGGCTCCACGTGTCGCCATCCACGCGTGGCCCCCTCGGATCACGGCGGCGCCAGTGATGGTAGGCCGCGTGATCTTCCTCGGTAGCGTCCCGCCAATCCTTCCCGCCCCGGCTCTTGTGGAGGAAGTTCAGGTTCCGGCAGAGGGCCGACGCCCGGTTGAGCTGACTGTTCAGCGGTCCTGCCATCAGGTTCACCCGATGGAAGTACGAGTTCAGGTCCGTGTCGTAGACGAAGCACGGTGACAGGAGGTAGGGAGTCCCATCAGGAATACCCAGGTCATCGAGCCAAAGCTCCCACTCATCCGACGAAACCTGCAGGTGCCAGGGCCGCAGCTCAGCCTGCGGCAGGTCCCGCGAGCTGTAGTGCACTGACCAGGCGTCTCGTCTCAACACCCGCGGACCGTACATCCAACCGGTCAGTGACCGAACGTGCACAAGTGCGCGAAGACGCCGAGCAGACTCGGTAGTGGCACGGGGGTCTCCCTGTTCGGTGGCGGACGTTGACGGCGGTGGCTCGGGGGGTTCAGGACGGGTGGGCCGAGACGGGGTCTCCGGGCAGCCGTTTGGCACGGCCGGCCGGCCAGCCGCGGAGCGAGGTCCGGTCAGCCGCCGCGGGCGGCGACCTGGAGCAGTTGCGCTAGGGCGACCGGCTCGCCGGTGGTGCCGGCGGGGGTGGTGAGGACGTGGGCGAGGGTGTGGCGGATGCGGATCCGGATGCGGATGCGGATGCGGGGGCGGTCGCGGGGGCGGTCAGGCTGTAGGAGCGGCGACGTGCTCGGCGAGTAGCGCCCGCTCGGCGTCGCCGAGCGGACTGAACCCATACTTGTCGAGGTAGTGCCGCTGCCATTCCTCGCGGACGGCGTATGCCACGGTACTGCTCCTCGACTGGTTGCGGCCGGTGGACAGTGTGCCGGAGGGAGCGGTGGACGGAGCGGTGGACGGTGCGGTCTTCGCGAGCGGCTCGCGGTACGGAGCCGCGCCGGGGTCCGGCGGACGCGCCCCGGCGTCGTGGGGCCCGTCCGCTGGGGGCGAGGCGTCGGACATCCGCCGCGGGCCGCGCAGCGGGGACCGGGCCAGGACCGCGAGGGGGTACGACGAGCAAGCAGGCGCCGGCGGCCAGTGACCGCTCACCCGGGGCCGAGGAGCGGCAGCAGGAGGGTGGAGCTGGCGTGGACGGTGTTCACGGACACCCCGCCGACGGGCTGGTGCTCCATGCCGAGCGCGTTGGGGACGCCGCCGGGCGCGTCGGAACTGCCGACGGTGAGCCGGAGCCGGAGCCGGTGACCGGGTGACCGGGTGACCGGGTGGCAGCCGACGGGCGTTGGGGCACAGGGGAATCCGGTAGCGCACCGTTTCCCCCGGCGGCACGGCCCTGGGCGTCGTACACGCCATCACGGGCCGGCCGGGGCCGCTCTGCTCCTCGTCGGCCTCGCGCAGGGAGGACCGCTGCCAACCGGGGGTGGTGAAGATGGCGTTGCCCTCCTCGACGACGGCCTCCAGGGCCACGATCCATGAGGTGTCGCACTCCGTGATGGCGTCTCGAGCCGCAGCTCGATGTCGCCTGCGAAGTCGAAGCCGACGGGCAGCGGGGGTGTCGTCCAGCTCAGTACGCCGGGAAGGTCCGGCCGGTGCGCGGCTCGTGCGGGACGGGCCACGGTCTCCGCGTGCGCGAGGTAGCTGCGGCTGCCGTCGGGCAGGCTGTCCGGTACCAGGGCGCCGTCGGCCTGGAACGTGAAGGGGGTCGGTACGCCGGGCGCATCGTCACCCTTGACCACACGAACGCCGAAGTCACCTTTCCGGTCCACCGTTCTTCGCGGCACTCGGTCGTGGACGTCGTCAACGGCTCAGACACAGGCGCCGAAGCGGGCCGCCGTGGCGAGGAGCACGGCGTCGGTTCGGTGGCGGGCGACGAGCTGGAGACCGACCGGCGCGCCGCTCGTCGTTCGTCCGGCGGGCAGCGTCAGCGCCGGATGGCCGGAGAGGTTGAAGGCCCAGGTGAGTGCCACGCTCATGCGTGGTCCGGGACCGTCGTGGCCGTGCGGGGGATGCGGGGTGGTGGGGGTGGCGATGATGTCGACCTGGTCGAAGACGGCTCGCAGGCGCTCCTCGTTGGCCGCGACCAGCGCCTCGGTGTCCCGATCGGGAGACCCGGTGCGCAGAGCGGTCCAGGCCGGGGCCGGGTCGTGCAGCTCCACCGGCCGGTCCACGACCTCGCACAGCCCGGTTCGTGCGATCCGGTGCAGGGCGCGGCGGGCGGTGGCGGCGACGTCCGGGTCCGTGTCGGCGTAGCCCAGCGTGGGCGTCCACGCCACCGTCGGGCTCCACGCCACCGTCGGGCCCCCGGCCGGGGGGAGCGGGGTGCCGGTGGGGGCGACAGCGCCGAGGTAGGCGGCGGCGTCCTCCGGGCTGCGGGTCAGCACGCCGGGGGTGTTCAGTCCGGCGCGGTCCCGGGAGGGCAGCAGCCCGTTGGTGGGCTTGAATCCGATGACGCCGCACCAGGCCGCGGGGATGCGGACCGATCCGGCACCGTCGGATCCGGTGGCGAGCGGTACGAGCCCGGCGGCGACCGCGGCCGCGGAACCGGCGGAGGATCCGCCGGGCGACCATGCGGGGTCGAGCGGGTTCAAGGTGGGGCCGCGGTCGGTGGAGCCGTAGGTCTGCCAGCCGGTGCCGGCGCGGGGGACCGAGGTGGCTCCGACCGGCACGCATCCGGCGGCGACCAGGCGCCGGTTCTGGAACGAGCCGCGGCCCTCGCTCGCCTTGACCCCGATCGGTACCCCGGCCAGCGGGAGGCGGGCCCCACGGGCCACCGCGGCGTCGACCTCGGCCGCCGCGGCGCGTGCCGGGTCAGCCCAGAGGGCCGTGAAGGCGCGCAGGGCGCCGTCCCGGTCGGCGCACAGCGTCAGCGCGGTCTCGACGACCTCGCGGGCCGTGACCTCGCCGTCGCGGACCAGGCGGGCGATCGCGGTGGCGGACAGGGAGGCATACAGGTGATCGTCGAGCATGAGGTCCCTCGCGTCTCGTCTCGCCCCGGCCAGCGGCGGCGCGGGCCCTGTGCTCCTGTCGCCGCGACGGGAGCGGCGCGGGTGGGGTGTGGGGCAGGAGGCGGGCCCGAAGCGGCCGACGGTGATGCCGCGCGGGCTCGCCCTGCGGCGGTGGTGTCGGGCGTGCGGCCCCCGTCGCGGCCCTGCTGGCCAAGGCCGCACACCCTTACCTCGGAACCTACTCCGGCCCGGCCCCGCGGCGACGGCCGGGTACGCACCTCGTACCGTGCAACTCGTACCTCGTACCTTCCGGTGATCGTTGAGGCGGCGCTCCCCCCCCCCGTCCCCTCAGGTCCGGTTCGGCGGCTCCGCGCGTTCTCGCGTCCGGGCGGGCGGGACGGCGTCGTCCAAGGCGCGTATCAGGCGGTCCATGCCCTGGAAGTCGCCGGGAACGAGTTCGAGCAGGCAGCCGCAGCGGGCGACGACGCGCCGGGCGTCCCCCCACCGTTCCAGTTCGACGACCTCGTCGAAGCGGTACTCGTGATACCAGTCGTCCTGGCACCAGACGAGCGAGCGCGGGGTGCGCACGATCCGCTCCGCGTCCCCGCCGCCCCCGCGCCTGAGCCGGGCGCGCAGCGGGCGGCCGTGCACCTCGCCGCGGGGCGGGGGCACGTCCCACCGCTCGCAGACCCGCGTGTGCTCCAGGCGCTTGCCGTCCAGGCCGGTGAGCGAGGGGGGTGTGCCGTGGGGGACGACGAGCAGCGCCCCCGCCACGGCCCGCTCCACGGCCTCGCGTACGTCGGCGGGAGTGATCGCCTCCAGCGCCCGCACCATGGTGGGGCCGTCGAGGTAGGGGACGCCGTACAGCTCGCTGTCCGAGGCCGCCTGCAGTTCGGCAGGGACGGACGGCTGCCGGACGAAGCCCTTGCGGCACCAGGCGACCTCCTCCTCCACCTCCTCGGCGGTCGGTGCCTCGCGGGCGAGCCGTACGGCCTCCCCCCACAGCGCGGCGGCCACCGCGTCCTCGCGGCCCTCCTCGGCGTCGAGGAGGAGCATGCGCTCGACCGAGCCGGCGTCGCGGGCCGTCAAGAACGCCTCGACCGCGGTGGCGATGCCCAGCCGGTCCCTGACCAGCCGCTCGACCCGGGTGATGAGGATCTGGTGGCCGATGCGGGCGGCGGCCGAGCCGACCGGCACCTCGTAGGCGAGGGCCACCCCGGTCAGGTCGCGCCGGGCCCATGCGTGGCCGGCCAGCACGCGGGGCGTGCCGCGCGAGGGCCGGGCCCCGTCGGGCAGTGGCAGCCGCAGCCCGGGTGGTACGGGTCCGGTCACCATCAGTGCGGCGTTGGCCCGGGTGAAGTACGTGGCGGCATGGGTGCGGACCATCTCGGGGGTCAGCTCACGGTATCCGGTGCCGTGGTGGCAGGCGAGGCCGAGACCGTGGGCGCCGTACCGGGCTCCCAGTACCTGGGAGATCTGCTCGTCCACGGGGGCGGCCTGCTCGATGTCGAGGCGTCCCGCGACGTGTTCCAGGCGGTCCAGGGGCAGGTCGGACAGGGTCCGGCACACCGCCTCCAGGAAGTGGGCGGCTTCATCGAGGGTGCCGTAGCCGTGGAACCGCGTCTCGTCGAGGCCGAAGAACGATCCGAAGTCGGCCTGGTCCACGGCCGCCAGCCGGTCCATGACCAGGGCTTCCACGAGGTGGGTGCCCCCCATCGTGCGGAACGTCTCGTGCCGCGTGCCGCAGCCGAACCGCAGGGCGACACCGGCCAGCAGGCCGTCCCCTTCCAGGATCGAGAAGACCGGAACGCCGTCGGTTTGGGTGCGCTGCATGGCAGCAACCCTAGGGGGTGTCGTCAGACTCGTTCTTGCCGTGGGGCGCCTGGCACGCACGCTCGCCGCGTTGTCGGGATCGCCCCTGTACATCCGGTACGCGGGCGGCCCTCCGCCTTGCGGGCGCACCGCACCGGACACCGCACGGCCCGCCCCTGCGGGCGTACGGAACTACTGTGACGACACCACTGTGACGACACCCCCTAGCCAGCACCAGGCCCTTTCTCGGGGCGTCTCTTTCGGATCCCCGGCCGCCGGTCAGCGCGGCGGGATGATGTCGGGGGCGCCGAGGCGGACCGCGTCGGCGGTCCGGTCGTCCGGCTGCTGCTGCGCCTCGCGTTCGGCCGCCACCCGCTTGAGGTAGTGGTCGACCTCGCGGTCCTGGTGGGCCCGGTCCCATCCCAGGTGCGGCGCCATCAGTTCCGCGACGGTCCGGGCGGCGTCCACACCCCGGTCCCACGACTCGATGGAGATCCGGGTGCGCCGGGCCAGGACGTCCTCCACGTGGCGGGCCCCCTCGTGGGTCACCGCGTAGACGGCCTCCACCCGCAGGTAGTCGTCGGAGCTCGGCAGCGGCTCCCCGAGCGAGGGGTCCTCCGCGACCATGGCGAGCAGTTCGCGCACCAGTGAGCCGTAGCGGTTCAGGAGGTGCTCGATGCGGGCCACGTGCAGCCCCGAGCGTGCGGCCAGGCCCTGCCGGGAGTTCCACAGGGCCGGATAGCCGTCGGCGCCGAGCAGCGGGACGCGCTGGGTGGTGCAGTCGGGCACCTTCTCGTCCAGGCCGCGGACCGCCTCGTCGACCGCGTCCTTGGCCATCACCCGGTACGTCGTGTACTTGCCGCCCGCCACCACGACGAGTCCGGGTACCGGGTGGGCGACGAGATGCTCCCGCGAGAGTTTGCTGGTCTCGGCCGCCTCGCCGGACAGCAGGGGGCGCAGGCCCGCGTACACGCCCTCGACGTCCTCGGGGACGAGGGGCGTGGTCAGCACCGCGTTGACGTGCTCCAGCAGGTAGCCGACGTCCAGGGAGCTGAGGGCGGGGTGGGCCTTGTCGAGGGTCCAGTCGGTGTCGGTGGTGCCGATGATCCAGTGCCGCCCCCAGGGAATGACGAACAGCACGCTCTTCTCGGTGCGCAGGATCAGCCCGGTGCGGGAGTTGATCCGGTCGCGCGGCACCAGCAGGTGCACGCCCTTGGACGCGCGGACGTGGAACTGCCCGCGGGTGCCGGCCATCGCCTGGGTGTCGTCGGTCCACACACCGGTGGCGTTGATGACCTGCTTGGCCCGTACCTCGGTCTCCTCGCCGGTCTCCAGATCGGTGACGACGGCGCCCACCACCCGCTCGCCCTGCCGCAGGAAGCGGCTGACGCGGGTGCGGTTGGCGGCCAGTGCTCCGTAGGCGACGGCCGTGCGGGTGAGGAACATGGTGTGCCGGGCGTCGTCGACCTGGGCGTCCCAGTACTGGACCGCGCCGACCAGGGCGTCGGAGCGCAGCGCGGGGGCCTCGCGCAGGGCCTGGCGCTTGAGCAGGTGGCGGTGGTGGGGAAGGCCCCGGGACGTGCCGGAGGCGGTGGCCATGATGTCGTACAGGAGTACGCCGGCGCCCACGTACGGGCGTTCCCAGACCCGGTGTTGCAGGGGGTAGAGGAAGGGCACCGGACGCACCAGGTGGGGGGCCAGGTACTGGAGCAGCAGCCCGCGTTCCTTGAGGGCTTCGGCGACGAGCCGGAAGTCCAGCATCTCCAGGTAGCGCAGTCCGCCGTGGATGAGCTTGCTGGAGCGGCTGGACGTGCCCGACGCCCAGTCCCGGGCCTCGACCACGCCGACCCTCAGTCCGCGGGTGACGGCGTCCAGGGCGGCCCCGGCGCCGACGACGCCGCCGCCGACGACCAGGACGTCGAGCTCCCCCTCGCCCAGCCGGGCGAGGGCCTCGGCGCGTGCCCCGGGCGAGAGAGCCACCGGATCCACCATGGTCTCCTCCTGTTTGACCTGTTTGACCTGTTCAACCGCTTCGGCGCATCCGGCCTCGTCGGCCTACTTGACCTCGGCCCAGTCGAGCGTCCGCTCCACCGCTTTCTTCCAGCCCGCGTACCCCTCCGCGCGCTGCTCCTCGGACCACTGGGGCTCCCAGCGCTTGGACTCCTGCCAGTGGGTGCGCAGTTCGTCGGTGTCCCGCCAGAACCCGGTGGCCAGTCCGGCGGCGTACGCGGCGCCGAGCGCGGTCGTCTCGGCCACGACGGGGCGGCTGACCGGGACGCCGAGGACGTCGGCCTGGATCTGCATGCACAGGTCGTTGGCGGTCACGCCGCCGTCGACCTTGAGCACGTCGAGGTGGACGCCGGAGTCCTGCTCCATGGCCTCCACGACGTCGCGGCTCTGGTAGCAGATCGCCTCCAGTGCGGCCCGCGCCAGGTGGCCGTTGTCGTGGTACCGGGCGAGGCCGACGATCGCGCCGCGGGCGTCGGAGCGCCAGTACGGGGCGAACAGGCCGGAGAACGCGGGGACGAAGTAGATGCCGCCGCTGTCCTCGACGGTGCGGGCGAGGCGTTCGCTCTCGGCGGCGTCACCGATGATCTTCAGCTGGTCGCGCAGCCACTGGATCGCGGAGCCGGTGACCGCGATCGACCCCTCCAGCGCGTAGACCGCCGGGCTGCCCTCGAACTGGTAGCACACGGTGGTGAGGAGGCCGTGCTGCGACCGGACCAGCTCGGTGCCGGTGTTGAGTACCAGGAAGTTGCCGGTGCCGTACGTGTTCTTGGCCTCGCCGGGGGCATAGCAGACCTGCCCGACGGTGGCCGCCTGCTGGTCGCCGAGCACACCGGTGATGGGAATGGCCTCCCGCAGCGGCCGGGAGGTCCGGGTCCGGCCGAACGCCTCCGGGTGGGAGGACGGGTTGATGGTCGGCAGCATCGACCGGGGCACGCCGAAGAAGCCCAGCAGCTCGTCGTCCCAGTCGAGGGTCTCCAGGTCCATCAGCATGGTGCGGCTGGCGTTGGTCACGTCGGTGGCGTGGATGCCGCCGTCGGGTCCGCCGGTGAGGTTCCACAGCACCCAGCAGTCGGTGTTGCCGAAGAAGGCGTGCCCCTGCTCGGCCGCTTCGCGGACTCCGTCGACGTTCTCCAGGATCCACTGGATCTTGCCGCCGGAGAAGTAGGTGGCCGGCGGCAGCCCCGCCTTGCGGCGGATGACGTCGCCCTGGCCCGAGCGGTCCAGCGCGGCCGCGATGGAGTCGGTGCGGGTGTCCTGCCAGACGATGGCGTTGTAGTAGGGGCGCCCGGTACGGGGGTCCCAGACGACGGTCGTCTCGCGCTGGTTGGTGATGCCGATGGCCGCGAGGTCGGACGCGGAGAGGTTTCCGTGCCGCAGAGCGTTCTGCATGACCGAGTTGGTCCGCTCCCAGATCTCGACCGGGTCGTGCTCGACCCATCCCGAGCGCGGGAGGACCTGCGTGTGCTCCAGCTGGTGCCTGGCCACCTCGTTGCCTGCGTGGTCGAAGATCATGAAACGGGTGCTGGTGGTCCCCTGGTCCACTGCGCCGACGAAGTCAGCCATGGGATGCCGCCTCTCTTGGGGCTTCTCCTGCGGCGGGGCGGACCGGTACCGGGCCGCCCCGGGATCCGGTCAGCTCTCGTCCGGGGACGGGACCTGCCCGGGCGGTTCCAGCTCGGCGGTCGGCAGGAACCGGCCGATGAAGAACTTGTACAGACCCGCGCCCAGCAGGCCGCCGATCAGCGGGCCGATGATGGGCACCCAGAAGTAGAAATGCCCGTACTGATCCCGCCAGGCTCCGCCGTACCCGGTGAGGAAGCTGGCCAGCCGGGGGCCGAAGTCGCGTGCCGGGTTGATCGCGTAACCGGCGTTGGTGCCCCAGGCCATGCCGATCGCCACGACGATCAGGCCGACGATGAACGGAGCCAGGTTGGCGCCGGGAGGCGTCCCCAGCAGGTCCGTGACCGCGAGGATCAGCAGGAGCAGGATCGCGGTGCCGATGATCTGGTCGCGCAGCGCGCCCCACTCGGTGACCGGCAGGTTCGTGTTCCCGTTGGCCGGCAGCGTGGAGAAGACGCCCTGCGTCTTGATGGTGTGGCCCGGGTCGGCCTTCGCCAGGGCCTCGGAGTAGTTCCACCGTACGATCAGGGCCGCCACGAACGCCCCGGCCGTCTGGGCCAGGGCGTAGGGGGCAACCTTGCTCCACGGGAAGCCCTTGAACGTCGCCAGTGCCACGGTCACCGCGGGGTTGAGGTGGGCGCCGCTCAGCCGTGCGGCCACGTACACGCCCAGAGTGACGCCGAGGCCCCAGGCCCAGGCGATGCTGTCGTGGTTTCCCAGTCCGCCCGCAGGGTCCGTGAGGGCCCCTCCGGCGACCACCTGGGCCACCACGCCACAACCGAAGAGGATGAGGATCATGGTGCCGGCGAACTCGGCCGACAGCTCGCCCACCAGCCCCGACCTCTTGAGCCGCTCCGTCATGGGTGCCCGCTTCCCGCCGGCCCGCAAGACCAGCCGTCGACAGCCCCGAGTTCCCTAACGCATTTTAGTACCGGCTGCGTCAACCGTGCGAGGCGATGGGACGCGCCCTCCGGGGATCCGGTATCCGTCGCGGATTCCCGGGCCGTGGCGGCACACTGGTGGAGGGCGGGCGACGGCAGTGCTCCGCCCGCCCGACCTGTGCTTCCGCCGGCGCGGCGGGCGCACCGGCCGGAGGCCCACCCGTCGGTTCCACCCGGGAGGTACCCGATGAGAATGCTGATCAACAGTGCCGAGACGGTGGTCGCGGACGCCCTGCGCGGCATGGCGGCCGCCCATCCGGAACTGGACGTGGACGTGGAGCGGCGGGTCATCGCACGGCGGGACGCCCGGGAGGGCGGCCGGGTCGGGCTGGTGTCCGGCGGCGGATCCGGGCACGAACCCCTGCACGGGGGCTTCGTGGGGTACGGCATGCTGTCGGCCGCGTGTCCCGGAGAGGTGTTCACCTCACCGGTGCCCGACCAGATGGTGCGGGCGGCCAAGGTCGTGGACGCCGGGCAGGGCGTGCTGTTCGTCGTCAAGAACTACACCGGGGACGTGCTGAACTTCGACATGGCCGCCGAGCTCGCCGAGGAGGACGGCATCCGGGTCGAACGGATGCTGGTCGACGACGACGTCGCGGTGACCGACAGCCTGTACACGGCCGGGCGGCGCGGCACCGGGGCCACCCTCTTCGTGGAGAAGATCGCCGGAGCGGCGGCCGAGGCGGGCGCCCCGCTGGATCAGGTCGCGGCGGTGGCCCGCCGGGTCAACGGGGCCTCGCGCAGCTTCGGCGTGGCACTGAGCGCCTGCACCACCCCCGCCAAGGGCAGCCCGACCTTCGACCTCCCGGACGGCGAACTGGAACTCGGGGTCGGGATCCACGGCGAACCGGGCCGGGAGCGGCGCGCGATGATGTCGGCGCGGGAGATCGCGGAGTTCGCGGTCGGCGCCGTGCTGGAGGACCTGGCGGAGGTGGCTCCGGCCGACGGGCCGGTACTCGCGCTGGTCAACGGTATGGGGGCGACGCCACTGCTGGAGCTGTACGGGTTCCACGCCGAGGTCACGGCCGTGCTGGCGGCCCGGGGCGTGCCGGTGGCGCGCACCCTCGTGGGGAACTACGTCACCTCCCTGGACATGGCGGGATGCTCCGTGACCCTGTGCCGGGCCGACGACGAGATGCTGCGGCTGTGGGACGCACCGGTGCAGACACCGGCGCTGCGCTGGGGCCGCTGACCGCCGCGCCGGGGCCGCCGGCCGTAAGGTGGCGGAGGGACGAGGCAGCCGTCGGACGGGTGGTTCCGGCGCGAGGCGAGGAGATCCGGTGCGAGACGCAGACTTCTTCCGGCGCTGGATGGTGGCCACCGCGGCCGTCGTGGAGCGCGAGGCGGACCGGCTGACCGAGCTCGACTCCCCCATCGGGGACGCCGACCACGGCAGCAACCTGATGCGGGGCTTCACCGCCGTCCGGGCGGCCCTGAACAAGGACACCCCGGCCGCTCCGGGGGCGGTGCTGCAACATGCCGGGCGGACCCTGATCTCGACCGTCGGCGGCGCCTCGGGCCCGTTGTACGGGACGCTGCTGCGGCGTACGGGCAAGGAGCTCGGCGACGCCGCCGAGGTCTCCGACGAGGACTTCCGCGGGGCCCTGGACGCGGGGGTCGGCGCGGTGGCGCGACTCGGCGGGGCCGCTCCGGGCGACAAGACGATGCTGGATGCCCTGATCCCGGGCGTCGCCGCGCTGGGCACCTCCTACCGGGCCGCCGCGGACGCGGCGGAGGGCGGCGCGCTGGCGACGGTTCCGATGCGGGCCCACAAGGGCCGGGCCAGCTACCTGGGCGAGCGGAGCGTCGGGCACCAGGATCCGGGCGCGACCTCGTCGGCTCTGCTGCTGGGGGCGCTGGCGGACGTCGCGGACGGTCTGCTGTGACCGGCCGCGAGGCGGGCGGCCCGGGGGCAAGAGGTTCGGAGGCGGGCGGCTCGGCTGCGGCCGACCCGGCGGGCGCGGGCCCCGGCCCGGTCGGCATCGTGCTGGTCTCGCACAGCGCGGCGGTCGCCGCGTCGGTGGCGGACCTCGCACGGGGTCTGGCCGCCGGCGGCCCCGTGGCGCCGGTGGCCGCCGCGGGCGGTACGGCCGACGGCGGTCTGGGCACGAGCGCGGAGCTCATCCTCGCCGCCGCGCGGGAGGTGGACCGCGGCGCCGGGATCGCCCTGCTGGTGGACCTGGGGAGCGCCGTGCTGACCGTCAAGGCGCTGTTGGAGGACGACGAACTCCCGCCGGGGGCGCGGCTGGTGGACGCCCCGTTCGTGGAGGGCGCTACGGCGGCGGTCGTCGCCGCCTCCGCCGGAGCGTCCCTGGAGGCGGTCGCGTCGGCCGCCGGCGAGGCGTACTCGTACCGCAAGAACTGAACCCGGGCCGCCCGGAGTCACACCGGGGCCGCCCGGAGCCATGCCCGGGCGGCCCGGAGCCATGTCCGCCCGCGTGTAGAGGCGCCCGCCCGGGTGTGTTTCGGCCAATGCCTCGTGAGAGCGGCCCCGGTCGTACCGGCGCGCGCACGCTCACTTTCCGGACTTCTCCCGGCGTCGCCGGTCGGCCCCGTGCCCGAGGGGGCGGACCGAATGCAGGCAGAACCTGGCCGACGCACGGTGTGTCGGCTTGACGCAATTCGGTTCGCCGGGCCGTTCGGTGCGGCTGGGCGAATGTCCGGCAAAGGAACGTCATCGCTTGGAAACAGCGGTGTAACGTCGCCCGGTTTAGCGGCGCAAAGCGTTGGTACGGACCTGGGATGCCATGTTTTCGGTCAAGCTTGGGGATGCGTTGAAGGCCCTGTTCGCTGGTCGCGTGGCCCGGCATCGCCGCGTACAACGCCACGAAGGGCGGCGTGATGATGCTGACGAAGTCGCTCGCCGTCGACTACGCGAAGTACAACATCCGGGCGAACTGCGTCTGCCCCAGCATCATCGACACCCCCATGACCGACACGTCCATCGACCACGACCCGTCGGTCAAGGAGGCGAAGGCGAAGCTGAACCCGATCGGGCGTCTCGGCACGCCCGAGGACGTGGCGAACGCGATCCTGTTCCTCGCCTCGGACCAGTCGTCGTTCATCACCGGAGCCGCCCTCACCGTAGACGGCGGATACACGGCGATCTAGCCGTGCTGTTCGGAAACACCGCAAGAAGGGTTGGTTGGAGTGTCGAACCGATTGAGCGTCGAGAAGGGCGCGGCCAGGTTCCCCTTGCTGGCGGTTCTCGCACTGATGGCCGGCATCTTCGCGGTCGGCTCGGAAGAACTCGTCGTCTCCCCGCTGCTCGTGGACATGGCCGGGTCGTTCGACACGACGGTGGCCGTGATGGCCTTGTCGGTCAGTACGTACGGCGTCAGTACGGCGGTCGGGGCCCTGCTCTTCGCCCCGCTCGGCGACCGCTTCTCGCGCAGGCTGAGCCTGACGATCGGGATGGCCGCGTTCGTCCTGGGCACCTTGATGTGCGCGTTCGCCACCGGACCGGGACTGTTCTTCACGGGAAGGGCGCTGGCCGGTCTGGCGACGGGAGCCTTCGTGCCGACCGCCTACGCCTTCGTCGGTGACCACATCGCGTACGAGCACCGCGCCCGGGCCATGGGCATCCTGGTCAGGTGGTAGGTGACCGGTTCGCCGTGGTGGTGGAAGTGCAGGATGTCGGACCGGTTCAGGTGCCAGTGTCCGACCGGCGACCAGTGGGTGAGCAGGTAGTGGATGGAGGTCAGTGTTAGCGGTCACCGTCCAGCGTCCGGGTCGGGGGGCGGTGGTCCGCCTGGAAGGTGCGACGGAAGTACCCGCCCTCGACATGGGCTTCCAGGCCGAGGGCGTCGATCCAGTGGTGTGCCGTGAGCACGGTGTCCTCCTGTGTGATGGGACCGGATGGAGATCCAACGCCCAACGGACCGATGGTTCAACCCGGTGTCGCCGTCGGCGCTCTGCCGTGCCCGCGCTGGTGCGCGGCGGCCGGCGGCCGGCGGAGTCGAACGGATCGGCGGGACGGCCCCGTGATGGGGCGGACCGGGTCATCGCGGCCGTCCAGGGATCCCACAGCGCCGGAGCTGAGACCGGGCGGTACGGCACCCGCCGGTTCCCTACCGATTCTGGAGGATCACTCACCGTTGAATATCTCGAGCGACCTTCGGTGGATGTTTCCGAGCAGGTTCGTATACGCCTCGTAGAGACCCCACATGACATCCTCTGTCTGGGTGACCCAGTCCTTGAGCTGTGCCTTGCTCACACCGTCCTCCTTCCCCTTCCTGGTGTGGGCATCCTGGTCGAATATGATGGCCAGAAGATCCTGTTTGGTGCCCACGGCAAGTACGGTCTGAGCTGCGGACATGTCCGGCCACGCGTACAGGAGCGGGAGTTCTCTGACCGCGGTCATCATCTGCCCGGCGAACTTGCCGTAGTTCTTTGAGTTGTCGTCGCCCGCCCGTCCGGAACCACCGCCCTTCACGGCCATGGCTGACTCGAACGCGTGATTCGCCCGCTGAGCCTTGGCGTTCTGCGCGAGATTGATCAGCGCTGTGATGGCGTCGTGCTGTCCCGCCGCGGCCTGGGCGGCGGGAGAGCCCTCCTCGAGCCTCTCGATCTCTTCGACCACCTTGAGGATGGTGTCTCCCAGACCGTTGAAGAGGTGGTCCCCCTGCTTGGGTCCGTCCTGCTGTTCTCTGGAACTGCCTTGGGCCGTCTTCTTCCCCGCTGCCTTGGAGCTCTTGGTGTCCTTCGCCCGCTGAATCCCGGTACCGTGCCGCGGCAAGGCGTCGTCGCCGTTGCCGTTGCCGGAGGTCTCCGCGGTGATCTCCGACCGCTGGAGCGAGCCGGTTCCGGCTCCGGCCATCACCCGATGCGCGTTCGCTTCGGCCTCCTGCTCGTACCGGTCGGACGGGTCGCTGACCTTCAGGCCGCTGCCGTTGTCCGTGCCCGCGACGGGGCCTCGGCGCTGCTGGATGACGTGGGTGAGTTCGTGGGCGAGGGTGTGCTTGTCGCTCCCGCCGTCACCGATGACGACGTGGTTGCCGCTGGTGTAGGCGCGGGCGCCGACCTCGGCGGCGGAGGAGCGGGCCGCGCTGTCGTCGTGGATGCGGACGTCGGCGAAGTCGGCGCCGAGGCGGGCTTCCATCTCCTCGCGGAGCGGGGCATCGAGGGGGCGTCCGCTGCCGGCGAGGACGTCGTGAACGGCGGAGCGCTGTACGGGAGCCTGCTCGGTACGCGCTGTGGCCGCTTGGTGGCCGCAGCCCGCGCCGTGCTGGTGCTGCTCGTGGCCGGGTGCCGGGGTGGAGAGGCGGCCGGCGCGTTGCAGGGCTCGCAGGACGGCGGCGTTGCCCGCGCCGCGCTGGAGGGCGAGGAGCCCGGACCGGTCCGCGGGAGCCGGTCTGCGGGGCGCCGCGGATCGGGTTTCGGCGGCCAGTTCAGGGCGGTGTTCGTGCTGCGACAACGGCATGCCTTTCGCGGAGGGGTCACCGCCACCCCACCTGTTCCCGTGGCGGCCGACCAGAGCCGCGAGGGCAGTTGTCGGGGCACGGATCGTGTCCGCCGGGTCATCAGGGCGGGACCCCCCGCATTCGCGGTGCCGCGGCCTTCGACGCTGCCGGGCAGGGGCGTTGCACCGGTGTCGAGTGGATCACGATGCGCGGGGTCGGAGTCCACGCCGTGCGGCCGGGCTGCCGGGACCTCGTACGGTGCGGGATCACCGCGGCACTTGCCCGTGTGCCCCGTCCGGGTGCGGGGCGGGGGCGGGCCGCGATCCGTTGATCTTTTCTGCGGGGGAACACCGTGCGCAGCACCTTCGTCCGTCATGCCGTCCTGTCCGCTTCCGCGGTGTCCCTGGCCCTGGTCACCACCGCCTGCAGCTCCGGCGGCGCTATTCCGTGGTCATGGACCTCGGGGACGGTCAGAAGTCCGCCGGCGACCTGGTGGCCGTGCGCCGGGGCAACACCCTCGGCACGTTCTACACCTTCGGCGTCGCCGCCAAGTTCCCGGGCGACCTCATCGACGTCCAGCACGCGAAGATCGGCTGACGCCCGCCCGCTCGATCGCGCGAGACCTCCGCCCCGGCCCGCTCGCGGGGGTGGGGGTCCGCCTTTTTCCGTACGAGGCGGTGGCCGGACGGAACCGCCAGGTCCGGCGGTCGACGACCTGCACCGCCAGGCGTGGCCATGACGCCAACAACCGCCCCAACGCGTCGGCCCCGGCCCGGCGGAGGGGCAGGGGGTTAGCCGGTGCAGGTGATGGAGAAGGGGACTGGGTTGGAGGTGGTGCGGGTGGGGCTCTGGAGTTCCACGGCCATGCCGGTGGTCAGGGTGCCGGCCTTCGCGTACGTCGTCAGCCGCACGGTGTCGTGCCCGGTGGGGGCGGACTTGTCGCCGATGGACATGGTGCGCCAGTGCGGGTCCACCACCGAGCCGTCGCCGGACACCCAGCGGTAGGAGATCAGGGTGGGCTCGGAGGCGGTGAAGGTCGCGGTGAACGCCGGGGCCTGGCTCTCGGGGGTCGGGCAGCGGCCGGTGTACTTGGTGTTCGCGCCCGCCACCGACATCCGTACGCCGCCCGAACCGGTCCCGGAGTCCGCGTCGCCGTTGCCGTTGCCGTAGAGGGCGTACACCGTTCCGGCGGCGACCAGTACGCAGGCGGCCGCGCCGGCCGCGACGAAGGCCGCCGTACGGCGGTTGCGGGGCGGGTCGGCGGGCGCCGCGGCGGCCACTGCGGCGGTCGGGTGCGCGGGCTGGAGGGGCGCGGGCGGAGCGGACGTGGGCGGAGCGGACGTGGGCGGAGCGGGCTCAGCGGTGGTGGTGGTGGCCGCCGCAGTGGTGGGAGCCGTCGTCGCGGTGGTCGTCTCGGGCGTGGGGGCGGGGGAGGAGGCCGTGGTGCCCGCCGTCGCCGTGGTGCCCGCTGCCGTCGTGGTGCCCGCCGTCGTCGTGGCGGCCGCCGTCGTGGTGCCCGCCGTCGTGGTGCCCGCCGTCGTGGTGCCCGCCGTCGTGGTGCCCGCCGTCGTGGTGCCCGCCGTCGTGGTGGCCGGGGCGGGTCGTGCCGGGGTCGGCAGGACGCGGGCGGCGGCCGTGGTGGCGTCCGGCTCGTGGGCGATGACCCGCAGGGCCGAGGCGACCTCGGCGGCGGGGGTCCGCTCGGCCGGTTCCTTGCGGAGCAGCCCGGCGATCACCGGGGCGAGGGGGCCGGCCCGGGTCGGCGCGGGCGGTTCCTCGTCCACGACGGCCCGCAGGGTGCCGAGCGCTGTGTCCTGCCGGAACGGGGAGATCCCCTCCACGGCCGCGTACAGCATCACGCCGAGGGACCACAGGTCCGACGCGGGGCCCGAGGGGCGGCCCAGCGCCCGCTCCGGCGGCAGGTACTCGGGGGAGCCGACCACCTCACCCGTCGTGGTCAGTGCGGTGCTGCCCTCGACCACCGCGATGCCGAAGTCGCTGAGCACCACGCGCCCGTCCTCGGCGAGCAGCACGTTGGCCGGCTTCACGTCGCGGTGCTCCACCCCGACGGCATGGGCGGCGCGCAGGGCGCCCAGCACCTCCGCGCCGATGTGCGCGACGCGCCGGGGGGCGAGCGGTCCCTCGGCGCGCAGCAGGTCGGCCAGCGACTGCCCGCGGATCAGCTCCATGACGATCCAGGGCCGGCCGTCCTCCATGGCCACGTCGTGGACCATCACCACGTTGCGGTCGGGTATCCGGGCCGCCGCCCACGCCTCCCGCTCCAGCCTGCTGTACATGCGCGCGATGGCGCCGTCCGGCAGATGGGCCGGGGCCCGGACCTCCTTGACGGCGACCTCGCGGTGCAGGGTCTCGTCGCGGGCCCGCCACACGGTGCCCATGCCGCCCTCGCCGAGCCGGGACAGCAGCCGGTAGCGGCCGGCGATCAGCCGCTCGCCGTCCGGCGCGCCCGCACCGGCTGTGGGAGCCGCGCCGGGCGAACCGGGCGCGGCGGCCGCGGTGCATCCGGATCGGTGACGAAACGTTCCTCTACGAGGCGCAGGACTCCATGGAGACGGTCATCGACCTCTCCCTCCTGGACGTGCCCCGGCCCAGCGCCACGGACCCCGGCACGCTGCGGGTCACCGTCAGCGGCGGCGGTCCGGTGGGGCTCGCCTTCGCCCTGGCGCTCGACGAGATGCTGCCCGGGCGGGCCGCCGTCACCGTCTACGACGGGCGCTGGACCCGGAAGGGCTCCTCGGTCGTCTGGAAGGACGAGACCCAGGGGAACTTCCGCCGCCAGCAGGTGGTGACCGTCCAGAGCCGGCAGTACCTCGCCCTGCCCGAGGAGGTGCTCTCCGCCCTCTTCGACGACGGCGCCGCCTACTCGGAGATGTGGCCCGTCGGCCCCGACTCGGTCGACGGCCGCCCGCCCCGCAACATCCGCATCGCCCACATCGAGGACCGGCTGCTGGAACTGGCCAACCGGAAGCCGTCCATCCGCCTGGTCCCCAAGCGGTTCGACGTGGCGGAGGAGCAGGGCCGGATCACCCGCGAACACGTCCTGGCGGTCGCCGAAGGCGGCCGCTCCCGCACTCGGGAGCACTACGCGGACCGCTTCGGCGCGGCCGACGCCTCGATCTACTCGCTCGACGGCGAGCACCTCCAGGACGTCGTCCTGGGGCTGCGCGTCACATCGAAGCTGCCGGACCCGATGAGCGTGCTGCTCACCGTGTCGCAGAACCGCTTCCTGCTCAACTCGCTGCGCGGCGAGGGCTTCCTGAACATGCGGCTCACCCGGGAGGAGGCCCGCAACGTCATCGGCATCGACCCGGTGCGCCACGTCTTCGAGGAGTGCATCGCCGCCCGCCCCTGCCTGATGAGCCGGCAGGAGGAGGACAACGAGTTCCGCTGCCCCACCCACGGCACCCTCTTCCTCCCCGCCCTGCTGCGCGGTTCCCCGCTGTGGAAGGAGATCCGGCAGGGCCTCAGCCTGTTCGGGGTGGCCGAGGAGGACCTGTCCGCGATCACCTCGTTCCGGCTGGACATGGTGCAGCGCCCGCGCTTCACCGCACAGCTGCACCGGCCGACGACGACCACCCCCGGCACCTACGGCTTCCTGCTGGGCGACGCGGCCAACGCGATCCACTTCTGGCCGGGCCGCGGCCTCAACAGCGGTCTTGCCTCGGCCACTTCGCTGGCCCGCTCGCTCAGCCGCGCCTGGCGGGGCAAGCCGCTGCGGGACGCCGACTTCATCCGGCACGAGGCGGCGATGTCCATGCTCCAGTACCGGCACAAGAGCCGGGCCTGGAACGCCATGGTGACCACCGACGAACAGGGCATCACCCACGCCATCAAGGACATCATCGCGCGCAGCGCGGAAGCCTCCGCGGATGCCTCCGCCGCTGCCTCCGCGGATGCTTCCCGCGGTGCCTCCCCCGGTGCCGCGGACAGCAGTGACCTGGACGCCCTGCTGGACCGCATGGCCGGGATCCGCGAACGCCTGGCGCCCCGGATGCCGGGTCTGCCCGGTGACGCGGAGCTCCGCTCCCACCTCGCCTCGATCCCCCCGGCCACCCTCCGCACCCTGCGGGAGAGCGGCGCCTGGGACACCCTGATCGTCGGCGGCGAGGAGGCCGACATCGACCTCTTCTACCAGTCGGACTCCCCGGTCTTCGTCCCCCGCCCGAGCGACCCGGGGCCGAGCGACCCCCGGCCGAGCGACCCCCGAAGCCCCTCCGCGGTCGGCTGACACCGCCGCCGGCGGCGGTGTCCGGGCGGGCGGCCGGTCGTTGTGGGGGGAAACGAAGAAGGACACCATGCCGACCCGTGAACCCGCCGACCGGCCCACGACCGAACTCGACGGCCGCTACAGCTCCGCGCTCAATCCCCGCCCCGGTGCCGACGACGTCACCGCCACCGAATGGACGTCCGCCCAACGGCAGTTGGAGACCGCCGAGATCTTCTGGCTGTCCACGGTGCGGGCCGACGGCCGGCTCCACGTCACTCCCGTGATCGCGGCCTGGCACGACGGGGTCCTGTACTTCTCGACCGGCCCCGGGGAGCAGAAGGCGAGGAACCTCGCGCACGACGGCCACTGCGCCCTGACCACCGGGGGAAACTCCCTCACCGAGGGGCTGGACCTCGTGGTCGAGGGCACGGCGAGGCAGGTGGCCGATCCCGCGGCGCTGGAGCGGGTGATCGCGGCGTACGAGGCGAAGTACGGGGCGCACATCACCTCTCCCGAAGGCACCTTCCACGGGATCGGCGACGCCTTCCGGGCGGGTCACGCGGTGGTGTTCGCGGTGGCCCCGGACACCGCGTACGGCTTCGGCCGGGACGACGGGGTCTACAGCCACACCCGGTGGACGTTCTGAGGACGGGCCCGCGAGCGGGCGCCGGGAGCCTTCGTGAGCCGTCCGGAAGCCGTCCGGAAGCCTTGGGGGAGCTTTCGGAGAGCTGCCAGGCGGCCGGCCCTCACTGCTGCTTCGCGGTGAGTCCGCCGTCGGGGGTGAGGGTGAATCGCGTACGGAACATGCCGCTGGTCTCGCGGGCCGCCTCGCCGTACGCGCCGAGGTGGATCTCCTCGGCCTTGCCGTAGTTGATCCGCGCCTGGGCCGCGTGCGTCCAGGAGTTGATCCGCACGTGCGTCGACCAGACGTCCATCGTCTCGTCCTTCCAGGGGCCCCAGCTGCGTTCGGGGTAGAGTCCCGGCGTCCTGCCCTGCTGGAAGATCACGGCCGTGAGGGCGGGCACCAGGACGGTCAGGAGCCCCAGGCCCCCTATGGTGACGCGGCGAAGGTTCAGTGGCACGGGTCTGACTCCTGGCGGTTGGGAGGCGAAAACGGCCGGCGGGCGCCGCCGCGTGACCGGCTGCGGGACGCGGCCAGCGGTACGGCCCGCGTATGGCCCGTGGCGGGATGACGATGGGCGGGGCGGGGGGAAGCTCTAGGGTGGGAGGTCTGCCGCCGCGGTGTCACACCACCGCCCACGTCATCAGTTCTGAGGTCGCGTTGCATCCCTACATCGGATCCGGTCCGTACTGCTTCTCCAACTCGCTCGCCATGGCCCTCGGGGAGGACGCGCCGTCGCCGTCCGTCATCGAGGTGCTCACCGGGTCCCCCTTCGGGTTCCAGCTGCTGGCCGACGAAGTGCCGTTGTTCGACCCGTTCGGCTGGGATCCGGAGATCGGACTGGACTCCGCGATCGACGTCCTCGGCTACACCTGCGAGCGCAGCGACGGCGGTGACGCCGACGAGGCCCTCGGCAGGCTGCGCGCGGGAACGGAGCGGGGGCCCGTGCTGGTCGGGCCGATGGACATGGGCCTGCTGCTCCACCAGCCCGGCAGCGGCAGCGCCACGGGCGCGGACCACTACGTGGTGGTGCTGGCCGTGGACGGCGGCACGGTGGTCTTCCATGACCCGCACGGCCACCCGTACGCGACGCTGCCGGCCGCGGAGTTCCTCGAGGCGTGGCGCGGCGAGGAGGTGGCGTACCTCGAGGAGCCGTTCGCCCTGCGCACCTCGTTCGCGCGCCGCCGTGAGGTGAGCGCGCACGAGGCGCTGCGCGCGTCGCTGCCCGCGGCCGTCAGCTGGCTGGGAGTGCGCGACGACCGGGACGTTCCCCCCGGTTCGCTCGCCAACGCAGACGGTCTCGAGCGGCTCGCCGACCAGGTCGGCGCGGGCGAACTCGGCACGGAGATCCGGGAGATGCTGGAGAAGTTCTCCGTACGGGTCGGCGCGCGCCGGCTGTCCGACGCCGCAGTGGCGCTGACCGGCGCCGGATACCCGGAACCGGGACGGCTGCTGCGGGAGCAGGCCGCCCTCCTGGGCGGCCTGCAGTACCCGCTCGTGACCGGGGACGACGCCGCGTTCGCGACCGGCCTGCGGCGGCTGGCACCGACGTACGGCCACCTGCGCGAGGTGCTGGCCAAGACGGTCGCCGGGCCGGCCCCGTCGGGTGGCGCGGACGCGACCGGCCTGCGCTGACGCGACGCGACGGGGCGGGGCGCGACGGGGCGGGGCGGGGCGCGACGGGCCGGCCCGGGCCGGGCGGGGTGTCATTCCCGCGGGTCCGCCACGTTCAGCACCTTCGGGCGCGTGTAGGCGAGCAGGCCCAGATGGCCGTACTCGACGCCGACTCCGGAGCTCTTCGTCCCGCCGAACGGGACGTTGTGCCGGAGGTCGCCGTGGGTGTTGATCCAGACCGTGCCGCAGTCGAGCCGGCCGGCCAGTGCGCGGGCCTGCCGCTCGTCGCCCCACAGTGAGGCCCCGAGGCCGAACTCGGTGGCGTTGGCGCGGGCCACGGCCTCATCGACGTCGGCGTAGCCGAGGACCGGGATGACCGGGCCGAACTGCTCCTCCACCTCCAGCGCGGTGCCGGCCGGCAGGTCCGTCACCACCGTGGGCGGATAGAAGTGGCCCGGCCCCTCGGGGACGACGCCGCCCGTGACCACCCGGGCACCGGCCTTCACGGCGGCGTCGACCAGCGAGGCCACCCGGTCGCGCTGGGCCCTGCTGATGAGCGGCCCGTACTCGGTGGCCGGGTCGGCGCCGTCGCCGACCACCGCCCGCCGGGCCAGGTCCGCCAGCAGCCCGGCCAGCCGCTCCCGCTTCTCCTCGGGTACGTAGACGCGCTTGACCGCCGCGCAGAACTGGCCGCTGTTGGCGAGGGCCGCGCCGAACAGCGCCGGGGCCAGGGCGTCCACATCGGCGTCCGGGAGGACGATCGCCGGGTCGTTGCCGCCGAGTTCGAGCACCACGGGGGTGAAGCGCCCGGCCGCGTGCCGGGCGATGCCGCGCCCGGTTCCCACCGAGCCGGTGAAGGAGATGAGCCGGATGCCCGGGTGGGTGGTCAGGGCCTCCCCGAGGGCGTCGGCGCCGGACACCACGTTGAGCACGCCCGGGGGCAGGCACTCCTGGAGGACCTCGCCGACGCGGAGCGTGGACAGCGGGGTCTGCGGCGAGGGCTTGAGGACGACCGTGTTGCCGGCCAGGAGGGCCGGGGCGACCTTGCACATCGCCAGGATGATCGGGAAGTTCGACGGAGCGATGGCCGCGACGACCCCGTAGGGCTCCCGGGTCAGGGTGATGTCGGCGGAGGAGTCCCGTACGAGCTGCTCGGCCGACAGGGACAGCTCCGCGGTGTGGCCGAACCACGCGGCGGACAGGCCGACTTCACCGAGCGCGTCGCGCACGGGCTTGCCCTGCTCGGCCGACAGCAGGCGGGCGACCTCGTCGCCCGCGGCGCCCAGCCGCTTCCCGCACTCCACCAGGTGCGCACGGCGTTCGTCCTCGGTGAGCGCCGTCCAGCGGGGCTGCGCCGCGGCCGCGGCGGCGACCGCCTCGTCCAGCTGGGCGAGGGTGCAGTCGGGGGCCTCGGCGATCACGGCGCCGGTGGCCGGGTTCTCGACGGGCAGCCGGCCGGCGGTGTCCACGCGGGCCCCGGCCACGGTCATGCGTATCGTCACGACGCGGACTCCGCCGTGTCCATGTGCCGGCGAAGGCTCAGCGGCCGCATGTCGGTCCAGACCTCGTCCACGTACGCGAGGCAGTCTTCCTTCGCGCCTTCCTTGCCGGCCGCACGCCAGCCGGCCGGAATCTCCGATTCCAGAGGCCAGATCGAGTACTGCTCTTCGAGATTCACGACGACGCGAAAGGCCGCGACGTTCTCATTCTGCTCGCTCATTGCGCTTCTCCCCTTACCGCGCCGCGCTCGCTATAGTGCGCCGGACCGCGGCCTCGAAAATGACAGCTGCGATGGTGGATCGAACTTCGGAGGTACGTTACATGAGCGAAGTGGCGCAGGGCGACGGGGTGTCGGGCGAAAAGGACCATGCGGTACGGGTGCCTGTTGTCGACTGGCCCGAACGGGCGAAGTCGGGAGCGTGGCTGGGTGATGACAAGGCCGTGGTCGTCATATCCGTGGACGTCGACGCGGAGTCGCCGGTGCTGGCCCGGGGCGAGCACTACATCAACCACTTGACGACCATGTCCCACCAGGCCTATGGTCCGCGGGTCGGTGTTCCCAGGATTCTTGACCTGCTGGAACGCCTGGATGTTCCCTCCACATTCTTCATCCCCGGCGTGAGCGCGGAGCGCTGGCCGTCCGTGGTCGAATCCGTACGTGACCGGGGCCAGGAAATCGGCCTGCACGGGTTCACGCACCGCCATCCCGTCCACCTTTCCGAGGACGAGCAGCGTGCGGAGCTGGAGAACAGCCTGAAGACTTTCGCGCGATTCGGCGTGACGCCGCGCGGATATCGGGCCCCCAACTGGGAGATGACCCGGTACACCCTGGACCTGCTGCCCGAATACGGGCTGTCCTACGACTCCTCCCTCATGGACGACGACCGGCCGTACGTGGTGCTCGCCGGGGCGGGCCGGCAGCGGGTGGCGGAGCTGCCCGTGCACTGGCTGCTGGACGACTGGGAGCAGTACGCCTTCCTGCCGGAGCCCAACATCGGTCAGCTGATCGAGGCTCCGTCGAAGGTGGTTGACCTTTGGACTTCTGAACTCGACGCGATGCGCGAGCACGGCTCGCTGTGTGTCCTGACCGTCCACCCGTTCCTCACCGGGCGTCCCTCGCGGCTTCGTGCGCTGGAGACTTTCATCCGGTTCGCCCAGGAATGCGGAGATGTCCGGTTCGCGACGGCGGGGGAGGTCGCGGACTCCGTCCTCCATACGGATTCTTCTATTCCGTAGGCTCTTACCGGCCAGTATGCCCTGAATCCCCGGTGTTAATTGCCCCAACTCCGGTGCCGCGCTTGAGGACTGGTCGGGACTGGCTCGAAACGGTTCACCGGCAAGCCTTGTACGCAAGATCGACGGTGTGTTTGGATGACGCCATCGAGCGGCACCGGGGGCGCGGCCACTCCATTGCGGGAAACCTGCCGCCTTCCGTTGCGCATTCATGTAACTGCACCAAAGGATTGACGGGTGCAGGTCCTTGAGGGGGTCTGATGAGCTTCGGCGATGCGTCCGACCAGACGCGCCTGGAAGAATTGACCGAAACGGTTGCGAATATCTGGGCGGACGTCCTGGAAATCGAGCGGTCCGCCATCGATCCGCACGAGAGTGACTTCTTCGCGCTCGGCGGATACTCGCTTCTCGTTCTTCAGTCGATATCCCGGCTGCTGACCGAGCAGGGAATCAGCGAGGAGGACGGCCAGGAACTCGAGGGGCTTTTGCTCAACGAGCTCTTCGAAAAGCCGACAGCGGCCGCGCAAGCGGAATGCCTGCTGCGGAACGTGCCGGTGCAGGCGTAGCGAAAATTGACCAGTCAGATAGATGACACCGCGTCGAACATTCTGTGGCAACGCGCCCGTGTGACGCCTAAAGACCAATTCGGCTTCATCCTGAAACTGGTGATCGCCCTCGTTCTGACCGCGGCGGGCGTGCTGTTGGCGCTCTCGCCGTACTGGCCGGCACGGATCGGCGGCGTGTTCCTGCTCGGCGCCATGTACACCCACACGGTGGAGTTGCAGCACCAGTGCCTGCACCACTCCGCCTTCCTCCGGCCGCGACTGCACCGGATCATCGGAATCCCCCTGGGGATACCGCTGTTCGTCGGTTACAGCCACTACCGCATCCGGCACCTTCAGCACCACAGGTACCTCGGAACCCCACAGGACTCGGAGTTCTTCGGTTTCGACACCCGCAAACCCGTGACCTGGGGCGCCCTGTTCCGCGAGATGTTCAACTTCGGCCGGATCCTCGTCGTGCTCGGCGAGGTGGTGCGCAGCATCCGCGGCACCTGGGCGTACGACCTGGGCGAGATCCCCGAGCGGCGGCGCCGTGAGGTCATGAGCGAGTACCGGATCATGGGTCTGTGCCTGCTGGCGGCCGTCGCCGCATCCTTCGCGGGGTTCGGCGAGCAGGTGCTGCTGCTCTGGGCGCTGCCCCTGCTGGTGGCGGTTCCGCTGCACTTCATCGTGGAACTGCCCGAGCACATCCTCTGTGACAACAGCAGTACCGACGTGTTGCGCAACACCCGCACGATCACCGGCAGCCGCTTCAGCACCTGGTACACCAACGGCAACAACCTGCACGTCGAGCACCACGCAGCCATGTCCGTGCCGATCAACCGGCTTCCCGAACGGCACTCGATGGCACGCGAGATGGCCGTGCACACGCACCGCGGCTACCCCGCCTTCTTCCGGCTGATCGCCCAGGAGGCGCAGCGCAACCGGAAGGCCGGCCGGACGGCTGGAGCAGGCCAGTAGCACCCCGCCGGGCTCGGCGGTCGTACGTCCCCATGCACGCACGCACCATGAGCACCACCGATTGGGTACAACGTGGCACGCATCACTCCCGGGAGAACAGCGGTACTCGTCACTCTCCTCGTCATCGCGTTCACCGGGTGGTCGCTGTACACCCTCCAACCCCTCGCCCCGGCGTCCGCCTCGGCCCCCGCGCGGGAGTTCTCCGCTGCACGGGCCATGAAGGACACCGAAGTCGTGGCCCGCACCGCGCACCCCACGGGCAGCGCCGGCGCGGCCGAGGTGCGGGGGCACCTGGAGCGGCGGCTCGCCTCCCTCGGCGGCACCGTGTCGGTGGAGACCGCCACCGTCGCCGTCAACGGCGAGGGCACCGCCAAGGTGGGCGAGGTCTCCAACGTCTTCGCCCGCTTCCCCGGCTCCGGCCCCACGGGCACCGTCCTCCTGGTCGCCCACTACGACTCCGTACCCGCCGGGCCCGGCGCCGCCGACAACGGCGTCAACGTCGCGGCGGTCCTGGAGGTCGTCCGCGCCCTGCGGGAGGACGGGCCGACCCGCAACACCGTCGAGGTCCTCTTCACCGACGGCGAGGAAGCCGGTCTGCTTGGCGCCCACGACTTCGTGGCGAAGAAGGTCGCCGACCCCGCGAACACGGTGGTCCTCAACCTGGAGGCACGCGGCGTCTCCGGCCCCTCGATCATGTTCGAGTCCGGCCGCCGCAACAGCGGCGTCCTGCCCGCCCTGGACGGTGCCGAGCGGCCCGTCGCCACCTCGCTCGCCGACGAGATCTACCGGCTGATGTCCAACCACACCGACTTCAGCGAGTTCAAGGAAGCCGGTTTCACCGGCCTGAACTTCGCCTTCGTCGACGGATCCGCCCGCTACCACACCACGGGCGACGCCGTCGCCAACGTCGACCGCGCCAGCCTCCAGCACCAGGGAGACTCGGTGCTGGCCGCCGCCAGGGCCCTGTCCGGCGAAGCCCTCGGCTCCCTGGACGGCGGCGACGACACGTACTTCACCTTCCTCGGGTTCCTCGTCCACTACGCCCAGTCCCTGGTCCTCGTCCTGGCCGGCCTCGCGGTCCTCGCCTACGCGGCCACCGTCTGGTACGCCCGGCGCACCGGCGCCCTGAGCGGCGGCAGCGTCAAGGGCGCCCTCGGCTTCTTCGGCGCCCTCGCCATCTCCTGGTTCACCGCCTTCTGCCTCTGGTCGCTCGCGGTGCTGATCCGGCCGCAGTACGAGAACCTGCTGATGGGCGACACCTACCGGCCCGAGTGGTACCGGGCCGCCTTCCTGGCCTTCGGCTTCGCCGCCGTCCTGGGGTGGTACCAGCTGCTGCGCCGCCGGATCCCGGTCCTCGCGCTCACCCTCGGTGCCTGGGGCTGGTTCGCCTTCCTGGCACTGCTCACCGCCGTACTCGCACCGGGCGCCGCGTACCTGTTCACCTGGCCGCTGCTGATCGGCTGCGCCGCACTGGCCGCCGCGCTCCGCTGGGGCGGCCGGGACAGCGCCTGGCACGCGGTGGGCGCCTCCGCGGCGGCCCTGCCCGCCGTGCTGCTGTTCCTCCCCGTGATCACCCTGATCTTCCCGACGCTCGGCATCAGCGCCGCGCCCGTCCCGCTGGTCCTCTGCGCCTTCGTGACCGTCCTGCTGGCGCCGCTCGCCGCGGCCCTGCCCCGTCGGGCCCCGGGCCTGACGGCACTGGTCGCCGCGACCGCGGGTGCGGCCCTGCTGCTCACCGGCATGAAGGCGGACGGCTTCGCACCCGACCGCCCCGCCCACACCAGCCTGGCCTACCTCTGGGACGCCGACCGCTCGCAGGGCACCTGGGCCACCTCCGACGCCACCCCGCCCGCCTGGACGCGCAAGGTCACGGGACCGGAGCGCGGCCCGGTCGCCGACCGGTTCCCGACCTTCCCGCCCGTCATGCCCTACGCCGCCCACACCGCGGCCGCGGCCGGGCCCGGGCCGGCCGCACCCGCGGCGACGGTCAGCACCGAGAACGCCACCGCCACGGAGCGCACCGTCCGCCTCAAGGTCACCCCCGCCCCCGGCACCTCGTACATCACCCTGATGGCGGACGTCACCCGGCACACGGTCGAGGAGGCCTCCCTGCTCGGGGTGACGGTGGACGGCGGCGTCAACCGCCCCTTCGCGGAAGGCCCCTGGAAGTGGGGGTTCGTCCTGTGGAGCGTCCCCGAGGACGGCGTCGAGATCACCCTGAAGGTCAGCGGCGAGGGCGAGGTCCCGCTCTGGCTCACCGGCTACACCGCCGGCCTGCCGCAGTCGCCGGCCCTGCCGCCGATGCCCGCCCACCTGACCTGGAGCACCCACGGCGACGCGCTGACCAACGTCACCGCCGCGGGGCGCGGCATCCGGGCCTGACGCCCACTCCACTCCACCGAGCAGAACGACAGACAACAGGGGGGAACCATCATGTGCGGAATCACCGGCGCGGTCGCCCTCGGCGCGGCGCCCGCCGTGGACGCCCGGGCTCTCGACGCCATGACCGCCACGCTGCTGCACCGCGGACCCGACTCCGGCGGCCGCTACCTCGACGACCGGGCCGGACTGGGCTTCCGGCGCCTGAGCATCGTCGGCGTGCACGCCGGCGACCAGCCCATCCGCAACGAGGACGGCTCGCTCGTCCTCGTCTGCAACGGGGAGATCTTCAACCACCGCGAACTGCGCGCCGAACTGGAGGCCAAGGGCCACCGGTTCACCACGATGTCCGACGTCGAGGTCATCGTGCACCTCTTCGAGGAGCACGGCCCCGCGCTCCTGGACCGGCTCAACGGGCAGTTCGCCTTCGCCCTCTACGACCGCCGCCGGCGCAGCCTGATGCTGGCCCGCGACCACATGGGCATCCTGCCCCTCTACTACGCGCGGACCGCCGGGCACCTCGTGTTCGGCTCCGAGATCAAGGCCGTCCTGGAACACCCCGCCGTCGAGCGGGCGGTGGACCTGACCGGCCTCGACCAGGTCCTCACCTTCCCCGGCCCGGTCAGCCCCCGCACCGTCTTCCGCGGGGTGAGCAGCCTCAAGGGCGGCGAGTACCTGACCGTCGAGGACGGCACCGTACGGACCACCACCTACTGGGACCTCGACTACCCCCAGGACGGCGAGGAGGAGCAGCAGAGCGACGAGTACTGGAGCGAGACGCTGCGGGAGCTGCTCGCCACCTCGGTGAGCCGGCGGCTGCAGGCCGACGTCCCGGTCGGCTACTACCTCAGCGGCGGCCTGGACTCCTCCCTCATCGCCGCACTGGTCCACCGGGCCGACCCGGGCGCCGTCCCGCACTCCTTCTCCATCGCCTTCGGCGACAGCGGCATCGACGAGTCCCGCCACCAGCGGATGATGGTGGACCTCCTGGGCCCGAAGCACCACGAGACCCGCTTCGAGACCGCCGACATCGAAGGCGAGCTGCGGCGGATGGTCTGGCACGCCGAGACCCCGGTCAAGGAGACGTACAACACCTGCTCGCTGGCCCTGTCCCGGACCGTGCGCGACTCCGGCACCCGGGTGGTGCTCACCGGTGAAGGGGCCGACGAGCTGTTCGGCGGATACCTCGGCTACCGCTTCGACCACGCCGGGAACCGCGACGCCCACGGCACCGACCTCGAAGGACAGCTGGAGCACGAGGCGCGCCAGACCCTGTGGGGCGATCCCGGGGTGTTCTACGAGCGCGACTACCACGCCTGGCGGGAGTCCAAGCTCGACCTGTACGCACCCGGCCTCGTCGACTCATTCGCCGGCTTCGACGCCCTGCGCCACCCGGTGGCCGACGGCGCGATGCTGCGCGGCCGCCACCCCCTGCACCAGCGCTCCTACCTCGACTTCAAACTGCGGCTCACCGACCACCTGCTCACCGACCACGGCGACCGGATGGCCCTCGCGAACTCCGTGGAGGCCCGCTACCCGTTCCTCGACATCGACCTGGTCCGCTTCGCCACCCGGATCCCGGCCCGCCTCAAGGTCCACGCCGGCACCGAGAAGTACGTGCTCAAGCAGGCGGCCCGCGGACTGGTGCCCGACCCGATCATCCAGCGCGAGAAGTTCGGCTTCCGCGCCCAGGGCAGCCCCGGGCTGCTCCGGCAGAACCCCGAGTGGGTCGGCGACATGCTCGCCCACGACCGCATCAAGCGGCAGGGCTACTTCAACCCCGACGTGACCGAACTGCTGAAGAAGCAGTACACCGAGCCCGGTTTCGAGGTCCACCCGCACCTGGGGGACGACCTGCTGCTGGTCGTCCTCACGTTCGGCGTCCTGCTGGACTCGTTCGGCCTACCCGACCACTCATGACCTGCCGGGGACGGCACCGCCGGCCCCGACCGATGGAGGAAAGCACGATGGCGTTCGACCCGATCCACGCCCTGGTGGGGCAGGCCGCGGAGAAGTTTCCGGAGCACGTGGCCGTCCAGACCCCGCAGGGCGACCTGACCTACGCCGACCTGGCGGCCCGCTCGGACCTGCTGGCGACCCGGCTGCGCGCCGCCGGCGCGACCCCGGGCGCCCTGGTGCCCGTACTCACCACCGACCGGCGCGAGTTCGCCGTCGCCGTGCTGGGCATCCTGAAGACCGGTGCCGTCTTCGTACCCTTCGACCTCGCCGGACCCGGCCTGCGGCTGCGCGACACCCTGTCCGGCACCGCCGCGGAGTTCGTCGTCACCGGCACCGGCGAGGCCGGGCGGGTGGCCGAGCTGCTCGACTCCGCCGTGCCCCAGGCCGGCCGGTTCGTCGTGGACCTGGCCGTGCCCGCCGCCGCCGAGCCCCTCGCCGACCCGCACGTGCCCGACGCGGACGACCCCGCCTACATCTTCTTCACCTCCGGCTCCACCGGAACGCCCAAGGCCATCGCCGGCCGGATGCGCGGCATCGACCACTACATCCGCTGGGAGAGCGAGCTGCTCGGCGTCGAGCCGGGCTGGCGCGTCAGCCAGTTCGCCTCCGTCGCCTTCGACGCCGTGCTGCGCGACCTGTTCCTCCCGCTGACCACCGGCGGCACCGCCGTCGTCCCCCCGCCGGGCCTGCTCCTGGACGGCGCCGGACTCGGCCGCTGGATCGACGCGCAGAAGCTGGACCTCGTCCACTGCGTGCCCTCCGTCTTCCGCGGACTGGCCACGACCGCGGAGTCCGCCGACAGCCCCGGCTTCGCCTCGCTGCGCGCCGTGCTGACCGCGGGCGAGCCCCTCGCCGCCGCCGACGCCGGCCGCTGGTTCGCCCGGCACGGCGAACGCGTCACGCTGGTCAACCTCTACGGGCCGTCCGAGACGACCATGACCAAGACCTTCCACGTCGTCACCCCCGCCGACGCCGAGCGGGAGCTCATCCCGGCCGGCCAGGCCATGCCGGGCGCCCGCATCGCCGTGCTCGACGGGCGTGGCAAGCCCAGCCCGCAGGGCACGGTCGGCGAGATCTACATCCGTACGCCCTTCATGTCCCTGGGGTACTACCTGCGCCCGGACGCCACCCTGGCGGCGTTCGTGCCCAACCCGCTCGGCGACGATCCGGACGACATCGTCTACCGCACCGGCGACTTCGGCCGGATCCTGGCCGACGGATCACTGGAGTTCATCGGCCGCAAGGACCACCAGATCAAGATCGGCGGCGTCCGCGTCGAGCTCGGCGAGGTCGAGCACCTGGTCCGCGCCCACCCCGCCGTCCGCGAGGCCGCGGTGGTCCCCGTCAAGGACGCCGCCGGCGAGGTCGCCAACCTGTGCGCCTTCGTGGAACTCGCCGAGGCCGTCGAGCCCGAGGCGCTCGCCGCGTACCTCGGCGGCCGCCTCCCCGACATCGCCGTCCCCCGGGTGTTCGTCCCGCTGGACCGGATGCCGCGGACCATCAGCGGCAAGGTGGACCGGCGCGCCCTGCCCGCCCCGATCCTGCCGCAGCAGGCCTCCGCGACGCGGTACGTCGCCCCGCGCACGCCCACCGAGACCGCGCTGATCCGGATCTGGACCGAGCTGCTGCCGGTGGAGGAACCGGGCATCCGGCACGACTTCTTCGAGTCCGGCGGCCACTCGCTGCTCGTGATGCGCCTGCTGTCCCTCATCGGTGCCGAGTTCGGCGTCGAGATCCCGCTCCAGGACTTCCTGGCCGGTCCGACCGTCGAGGCCCTCGCCGAGCGCGTCGAAACCGCCATCCTCACCGGCGGCGACTCCCTCGACGACCTCCTCGACTCCCTCGACGACCTCGACGACGCCGAGGCCGAACGCCTGCTCCAGGGTGGAAGTGCCTGATATGACACAGACCGTGACCCCCGAGGGCACCCCGCAGGACCCCGCGACGACCGGCCAGGACCTGCCGTCGGCCGAGAGCATCCGGCTGATCGAGCGCCAGGTCGAGTCCGTGCTCCTCGAGCACCCCGACGTCCTCGACGCCGCCGTCGTCTTCCGCGGCGGCACACTGGAGGACGCACCGGCGGAGATCTGCGTCCGCTGCGGCATGGACGGCCGCTACCCCGGGCTCGACCTCGACGCAGGCACCGGCGTGTGCGGCCTGTGCACGATGTACGAGGAGCACCGGGACGAGATCCACGGCTACTTCGGCGACACCGAGGCCTTCGCCGCCCGCATCCGCGAGCGCGCCGCGGCCGCCGGCTCCGACTACGACTGCCTGCTCCTCTTCAGCGGCGGCAAGGACAGCACGTACGTCCTGCACCAGCTCGTCCGCCTCGGCCTGCGGGTGATGACCTTCACCTTCGACAACGGGTTCATCTCCAAGACCGCGCTGGAGAACGTCGAGACGGTCACCGCCGCCCTGGGCATCGATCACGTCACCAAGACCCGCGCGGACCAGAACCGGGTCTTCGTCCAGAGCCTCAAGGAGCACAAGAGCGTCTGCAACGGCTGCTTCCGCTCGCTCCTGGACCTCGCCAACCAGCTCGCCTACGACCGCGGCATCCCCAGCATCGTCACCGGCCTCTCCCGGGGCCAGATCATCGACGAGCGGCTCCTGTGGTTCTACCGCCAAGGCGACTTCGACGCCGAGCGCATCGAGAAGCAGCTCGCCGTCGGCCGGCAGGTCTACCACCGGGTGGGCGACCGGACCGACTCCGGCTCCGACCGTGCGGTGGACGAGGTCGAGGTCGTCGACTACTTCCGCTACTCGGAGGTCACCAAGGACGGCATCCGGGCGCTGCTCGCCGCGACCTCGGAGATGTGGAGCGCACCCAAGGACACCGGGTTCTGCAGCTCCAACTGCATGATCAACGACGTCGGCGTGTACGTGCACAAGCTGGAGCGCGGCTTCCACAACTACGAGTCGCCCACCCGCTGGGAGGTCCGCCTGGGCCACCTCGCGCGCGCCGAGGCCGACGCCGAACTGCGCACCCCCGTCAACATCCACCGCGTCAAGTCCATGCTCGCCCGCATCGGTTACACCGACCCCGGCACCCGCGAAGCCCTGGGCAGCCGCCTGGCCGCCTACTTCGTGGTCCGCGAGGGCGCGACCGCCGACGAGAGCGAGCTGCGGGCCGCGGCCGCCGCCCGGCTCCCGGAGTTCCTGCACCCCGAGCACTGGGTACGGCTCGACGAGGTCCCGCGCTCGCGGGGCGTCGTCACCCGGCGGGCGCTGCCCGACCCGCTCGACGGCGCGGGCAAGCGGCTCCAGCTGTCGGCGCACGGCAGCGCCGCCCTCGTCGGCGGCGACGACGGCGACGGAACCACCCCGGTGACCGCCGCCCAGCAGGCGCTGCTGGAGTCCGGCCGGGCAGGGGCCCGCGCGCTGCTGCTCGACCTCGACACCCGGCCCGCGCTGGTCGACGTACGCCGCGCCGTCCTCGCCGTCGTCCTGCACCACGAGGCCCTGCGGTCGCGCTTCGCCCTCCGCGCCTCCGACGGCATGTGGCGCCGCGGCACGGCCCCCGCGGCCCCCGCGGCACCCGTGGCCGCCGTCGACCTCACCCGCCGCGCCGAGCAGGACGAGCCCGCCCTGCTGCGCGCGCTGGAACGCAAGCTGCGCGCACGCCTCGACCCCGCCGCCGGCGTCCTGGCCCAGGTGGTCCTCGTCGAGCGCGGGGAGCGGCCCGCGCGGCTGCTGCTCGTGGTGCACGAGCTCGCCGCGGACACGGCCGGCTGGCGGGTGCTCCTGGACGACCTCGCCACCGCCCTGACGCAGGTTCGCGCCGGTACTCCCGTCAGCCTTCCGCCGGCCGCCGCTCCCGAGCGGCCCGCCGGGGGCACCGCCGCCGCCGCCATCGCCGCCGCCGACACTGCCGCCGCCATCGCCGCCGGGGCGGGTGCCGCGGCCGACGGGCACACGGCGCTGCCCCCCGCCGCGGGAACGCCCGCCCGGCACGACGGCGGCTCCCTCTCCCCGGCCCACAGCCGCGCCCTGGCGGCCGCCCCCGGCGGAGCCGCCGCCGCCGTCGCCGCGGGGCTGCGGGACGTCCTCGGCGCCGCGTTCGGCGGTACGGCCCTGTCCCTGGCCGTCGCCGACCACACCGCCACCGCCGGCCGGCCCGCGCGCCTGGTCGCCGCCGCCACCGCGGCGCGCACCGTGACCCTGCCGGCCGCCGCGGCCGGACCGGGCCGGGCAGCCGTCGGCCTGACCCACCTCGGGGACGCGGCCGTGGAGCCCGAAGGCGGCCCCTTCCGCGCCGCCGGGATTCCCGGGCTGCGCCTCGAAGCGGTACCGGCCGTCGGACACCACCCGCTGGAGGTCGTCCTCCAGGAGCGGGACGGCGCCCTGTCCGTCGACTGGTGGAGCGCCGAGCCCCTCCACGGGGAGCTGACCGGGAGCGGGACGCCGCAGCAGCTCGTCGAGTGGCTGACGAGCCACGCCCAGAACATGCAGGAGCACACCCCGTGACCCGACCCGTGCCGGACCTGGAACGGCTGCGCCGGCTCTCGCCGGCGAAGTACGCCCTCCTGATGCGCAGACTGCGCGAGCGGGGGGCGGCCCTCCCGGGAACCACCCAACGCCCGCTGTCCTTCGCCCAGGAACGCCTGTGGTTCCTCGACCAGATGGCCCCCGGCAGCCCGGTCTACAACATGCCGTACGCCATCCGGCTCACCGGCACCCTCGACGTCCCCGCCGTCGGGCGCGCCTTCGGCGCGGTCGTACGGCGCCACGAGACGCTGCGCTCCGCCTTCCCGGCCGTCGACGGCCGGCCCCACCAGGTCATCGCCGAACCCGCCGACCCCGACGTGCCCGTCACCGACCTCCGCGGCCTGCCGGACTCCGAACGGGACGCGGAGGCCGCCCGGCTCGTCGCCGCCCACGGCGCCGCCCCCTTCGACCTGGCCACCGGCCCCCTGCTGCGCGTCGGTCTGCTCCGGCTGGCCGACGAGGAGTGGGTGGCGCTCCTGAACCTGCACCACATCGTCGGCGACGACTGGTCCACCGGCATCCTCGTCCGCGAGTTCGCCCTCGCCTACGGCTCCTTCGCCGCGGGCGGCGGCGACCCGCTGCCCCCGCTGCGCGCCCAGTACGGGGACTACGCGCACCGCCAGCGCGAGCAGTACGGCAAGGACGGCGCCACCGGCCGCGAACTCGACTACTGGACGCGGCAGCTGGCCGGCGAGCTGCCCACCCTGGAGCTGCCCACCGACCGCCCCCGCCCCCCGGTGCAGACCCACGCGGGCGCGGTGCTGACCGAGGTCCTCCCCGCCGCACTCGCCGACCGCGTCCGCGCCCTGGCCCGTGAGGAGGGCACCACGCTCTTCGTCGCGCTGCTCGCGGCCTACGGCGTGCTCCTGCACCGCCACTCCGGCCGTCCCGACCTGGTCGTCGGCACCAGCTTCGCCGCCCGGCACCGCCCGGAGACGGAGCCGCTGATCGGCTTCCTCGTCAACACCCTCCCGCTGCGCCTGCACCTCGACGGCGACGCCCCGTTCCGCCGGCTGCTGGCCGGGGTCCGGCAGCTGTCCCTCGACGCCTTCGCCCACCAGGACGTGCCCTTCGAGCGGATCGTCGAGCAGGTCCAGCCCGACCGCGACCTCAGCCGGGCGCCGCTCTTCCAGACCATGCTCAACCTGCACAACGCCCCCGTACAGGACGCCGAGCTGCCGGGCCTGAGGCTCTCCCACTACGGCGCGGACCGCCGCACCAGCGCCATGTTCGACCTGTCCCTCGACGTCTCCGAGGACCCGGACGGCGGGCTGCGCTGCGACTGGGAGTACAACACCGACCTCTTCGGCGCCGAGACCGTCGGACGGCTCGCCCGCCACTTCGCGAGGGTGCTGGCCGCCGTCACCGCCGACCCCGGGCTGGCCGCCGCGGAGGTCCCGCTGCTCTCCGACAGCGAGCGCCACGCGCTGCTGAGCGAGGCCAACGAGATCTCCGTCGCCGTCGAGCCCGACGAATGCGTCCACCGGCTGTTCGAGGAGCACGCCCGCCGCACCCCCGACGCGGTCGCCGTGGTCGACGGCGACCGGCGCACCACGTACGGCGAACTGGAACGCGGCGCCGAACGCGTCGCCCGCCGGCTGCGCGCCATGAGGGTCGGGCCCGAGGTCCGCGTCGGCCTGTGCGGGCCGCGCTCCGCCGACACCATCGCCGCCCTGCTCGGCGTGCTCAAGGCGGGCGGCGCCTACGTGCCGCTCGACCCGGCCAACCCCGTGGACCGGCTCCGTTTCGTCATCGCCGACGCGGAGGTCAAGGTCCTCCTCGTCGACCGGGCCACCGCCGAGGCGGTGCCCGGCCTCGGCGACGGCGTCCCGGTCGGTCACTTCGACGAGTGGCTCGCCGCCGGGGACGACGGCCTGCCGGACGGGGCGGACCCTGACGGGGCGGACCCCGACGGGGCCCCCCGGCCGGTCGCGGCGAACCTCGCCTTCATCGTCTACACCTCCGGCTCCACCGGCCGCGCCAAGGGCGGCATGATCACCCACGGGGCCCTGGTCAGCGCGTTCCGCTCCTGGGCCCGCGTCTACGAGCTCGGCACCGTCGTCAAGCGCCACCTCCAGGCCGCCAACCTCGCCTTCGACGTGTTCACCGGCGACCTGGTGCGCGCCCTGTGCTCCGGCGGTTCGCTGGTGCTCTGCGGCCGGGACGTCCTGCTCGACCCGGCGAAGCTGTACGGACTGCTCCAGCGCGAGCGCGTCGACTTCGCCGACCTCGTGCCGGTCGTCGTCCGCCTGCTGTCGGGCCACGTGGCCGAACAGGGCAGGCTCCTGGACAACTTCAAGGTGCTCGCCGTCGGCGCGGACATCTGGTTCATGAAGGACTACTGGGCCCTGCACGCCCTGTGCCCGCCGGACACCCGCCTGGTCAACTCCTACGGCATCACCGAGTCGACGGTGGACAGCGGCCTCTTCGAGACCCCGATGCCAGAGCGCGGCCTGGAGGAGTCCGTCCCGATCGGCCGCCCCCTGCCCAACACCGAGTTCTACGTCCTCGACGACCGCCACCAGCCGGTGCCGGTCGGCGTCAACGGCACCCTTTACATCGGCGGCCTCGCCCTGGCTCGCGGCTACGTGGGACGGCCCGGCCTGACCGCCGAGCGCTTCCTGCCGCACCCCTTCGCCAAGGAGCCCGGCGCCCGCCTCTACAACACCGGCGACCTGGCCCGCGTCCTGCCCACCGGGGATGTCGAGGTGCTCGGCCGGGTCGACCGGCAGATCAAGATCCGCGGGTTCCGCATCGAACTCGAGGAGATCGAGGCCGTCCTCGGGAAGCACCCCGACATCCAGGACGCGGCGGTGATCGTCCGCCTCGACGAGCACGGCGAGAAGCGGCTCGCCGGCTACGCGGTACCGCGCCCGGGCCGCACCGCCGACCCCGCCGGTCTCACCGAGCACCTGCGGCGGCAGCTGCCGTACTACATGGTCCCCACCACCCTCACCGTGCTCGACCGGATACCGCTCAACTCCAACGGCAAGCACGACCGCAAGGCGCTGCCCGCGCCCGCCCAGGGCGACGGCGCCGCGGTGCGCACCGGCACCCCGCTGGTGGACCCGGTCGAGCTGCGGATCGCCGAGATCTGGCGCGGGGTGCTCGGCGTGGAGGAGATCACGGCCGAGGACGACTTCTTCGCCCTGGGGGGGCACTCCCTGCTCGTGCCGCGGGTCGCCTTCGAACTCCGCCGCCGCTTCGGCGCCGAGATCCCGCTGGTCGAACTGTTCGCGGCCACCACCGTCGGCGCGCTCGCCCGCCTCGTCGCCGGCACCGGCCCGCGCACCGCGGCGGCCGACGGCGCGCCCGACCTCGGCGCCGCCCTCGACCCGGCGGTCGCCGTCGCCGACGGCGCCGCCCGCACCCTGCCCGGCCGGCCGCGCAAGGTGCTGCTGACCGGAGCCACCGGCTTCCTCGGCATCCACCTGCTCGACGCGCTGCTGCGCGGGACCGAGGCCGTCGTGCACTGCCTGGTCCGGGCCGACGACGCGGCAGCGGGCCTGGAGCGGCTGCGCCGGGTCGCCGCCGAACAGGCCGTCGACGGCCTGGACGAGAGCCGCGTCGAGATCGTCCGCGGCGACCTCGACGCCCCGCTCCTGGGCCTGTCCGAGGACCGGTTCGACGCCCTCGCCGACAACCTGGACGCGATCTACCACAGCGGCGCCCGCGTCAACTTCGTCCTGCCCTACGAGGCGCTGGCCGCGGCCAACGTCCAGGGCACCGAAGAGGTCCTGCGGCTCGCCGCCCGGGCCGGCGGCGCCCGCGTCCACCACGTCTCCACGGCCGCCGTACCGGTGGCCGCGCCCGGCCCCGACGAGCAGACCGCCGCCACGCTCCAGGGCGGGTACAACCAGTCGAAGTGGGTCGCCGAGCGGCTCGCGGTCCAGGCCCGCGAGCGGGGCGTACCGGTCACCGTGCACCGGCCCGACTACGTCTCCGGGCACCGGGTCACCGGCCGCGGCAACCCCAAGGACCTGATCTGGGCCATGATCAAGGGCAGTGTCCAGCTGGGCAGTTACCCGGACGTGGCCCTGCCGGTCCACATGGTCCCCGTCGACGTGGTCGTCCGCGCCGTCGTGGCCGCCTCCCTGACGCGGGACGGCGGCGCGGGCCGCGCCTTCGACCTCGCCCACCCGCGGCCGGTCGCGCTGTCAGAGCTGTTCGGCTGGGTCCGGGGCTTCGGCTACGACCTGCGCCCCCTGCCGTACGCGCAATGGTTCGCCGAACTGGTCGCGGCCACCGAGCGGTCCTGGGACAACGCCCTGCACCCCTTCGTCGCGACGCTGGGCGGGTCCATGGACCAGGCCCCCGCCGGCGCGCCCTGCGCCGCGCCGGCGGAGAACGCCTTCGAGGCGGCGGCGGTGGCGTGCCCGCCCGTCGACGAGGCACTGGTGCGCGCGTACCTGGCGCACCTCGTGTACAGCGGCTTCCTGCCCGCGCCCACGCGCGACGGGAAGCGGAACGAGGAGAACGAATGAGCACGCAGTCCCCCGCGGACCGCGGTCGCGCCGGAGCCCCGACCGACAGCGTCGGGCGCTGGCTCTGGTCCCACGTGTCCCAGTTCAAGGGGCACATCACCGCACACCTGACGGGCAGCGTGCTCTGGCACCTGCTGTCGGCGGGGATCCCGATCGCGGTGGGCGTCGCGATCGACGCCGTGCTCCAGCCCGAGCCGGACATGGCGCGCTTCACCGGCGTCATCCTGCTCATCCTGACGATGGTCCTGCTGCGCGGCCTCGGCGGCTTCGTCAGCACCTACTCGCTGGAGGCGTACGCCAGCGGCACCGAGCGCGACGCCCGCACCGGGCTGTTCTCGGCGCTGCTGCGCAAGGGGCAGTCGTTCTACAACCGGCGCCCGGTCGGCGACCTGTCCGCCCGCGTCACCGGTGACGCCGAGGCGCTCAACCTGATGCTGTCGCCCGGCGCCGACATGACCATCGACATGCTGCTCAGCATCCTGGTGCCGGTGATCACGATCGGTCTGATCGCCCCGGAGCTGCTCCTCTCACCGGTCACGTTCGTCATCGTGTTCGTGCTGGTGCTGCTCGCCCACGGGCGCCGGCTCGAACCCGTCGCCGGACAGGTCCGCGAGGCGAACGGAAACCTCGGTGCCCAGGTCTCCGAGACCCTCTCCGGCATCGAGACCGTCGCCGCCATCGGCAGCGCGGAATCGGCCCGCCGCAGCTTCAACGACCTGGCCCGCGACTACCGCGACGCCACGGTCCGCCAGGCCGACGTACAGTCCCTGTACCTGCCGCCGCTGCTGATCAACCTCGCCGTCGCCGGCGCCCTGCTGCACGGCGCCGTCCTGGTCCGCGAAGGCTCCCTGAGCATCGGCGAGTTCATCGCCTACCTCGGTCTGATGGGCGCCTTGCGCGGCCCCACCCAGCTGGCCGCCTTCAGCATCGGCCTGCTCTACTACGGCATCGCCGGCGCCCGCCGCATCCTGGAGGTCATCAACGACCGCTCCGACGGCGACGACTCCGAGGGCGGGCACGCCGCCCCCGTGGACGGCGAGGTCCGCTTCGACTCGGTCACCTTCGGGTACGGCGACAGCCCCGTGCTGCACGACATCTCGTTCACCGTCCCCGCCGGGGCCTCGGTGGCGCTGGTCGGACCGACCGGCAGCGGCAAGACCACCCTGCTCCAGCTGCTCAACCGGACCTACGTGCCCGGCTCCGGCCGGGTCCTCGTCGACGGCGTGGACGTCGCCGCATGGGACCTGGAGTCACTGCGCGGCCAGATCGCCGTCATCGAACAGGACGTGGTCCTCTTCTCCTCCTCCATCGCCGACAACCTCGCCTTCGGCAGCGCGCCCGGCACCAGCCGCGCCGACCTGGAGCAGGCCGCCCGGGACGCCCGGGCCCACGACTTCATCATGGAGTCCCCGGACGGCTACGAGACCCTGGTCGGCGAGCGGGGCGTCACCCTCTCCGGCGGCCAGCGCCAGCGGATCGCCATCGGCCGGGCCCTGCTCGCCGACCCGCGGATCCTGGTGCTCGACGACTCCACCAGCGCCGTGGACAGCGCCACCGAGCAGGAGATCCACCAGGCGGTCCAGCGGGCCTCGGCGGGACGCACCACCTTCATGATCACCCCGCGGCTGTCCCGTATCCGCTCCGCCGACCACATCATCGTCCTGGACCGGGGCCGGATCGTCGGCCAAGGACGCCACGAGGACCTCATCGACGGCTGCGAGCTCTACCACCGCATCTTCGCGCCGTACCTGGCCACGGCCACGTCCGGGGCCGACGAAGGAGGCCACTGATGGCGCCCATCCTCGAGGGTCTCAACCCCGAGAGCTACGACCGGGCCTACAGCGACGGCGAACTGCTGCGCCGCATCCGGCCGTTGTTCACCGCCCGCCGCTGGACGGCCGTACTGATCTGCGTGATGGTGCTCGGAACGGCGGCGGCCGGCGTGGCCCTGCCCATCGTGCTGTCGCAGGTCGTCGACACCGCCGACTCGGTCGGCGAGAGCCTCGTACCGCTGGTGACGGCCGCCGTCCTCTCCGGCGTCGCCGCCTGGCTGTTCACCTTCGTCCAGCAGCGCGCGGTCGGCCGGCTCGTCGGCGACGTGGTGCTGGAGATGCGCGACCGCACCTTCCACGCCGTGCTCCGGCAGGACCAGGCGTTCTTCGACACCCACACCACCGGCTCCGTCGCCAGCCGCGTCACCACCGACACCCAGACCTTCGCCACGCTGCTGACGCTCACCCTGAACGTCGTCGGCCAGATCCTGATGGTCGGGATCATGCTGCTGGCGCTGTTCGTCATCAACCCCGGACTCGCGGTGGTCACGGGCCTGGTCGCGGCCGTCATCGTCGGCGTCAGCCTCGTCTTCCGCCGCATCTCGCGCCGCGCCTCGCAGCAGCAGCAGCGCTCCATGGCCGAGATCCACTCCTACGTCCAGGAGACGCTGCGCGGCATCGCCGTCGCCCGCAACTTCCGCCGCGAGACGTCGACGTACGACGGACTCGTCGAGGTCAACCGGCAGTGGTTCCGCGCCACCCTGCGCATGAACCGCCTCTTCAGCGGCATCTTCCCGCTGCTGCTCACCCTCACCGGCCTCGGTACGGTCGCCGTGGCCTGGCTCGGCGGCCGCAACGCCGCCGCGGGCGGGCTCAGCGCGGGGGAGTGGGCGCTGTTCTTCGAGGCGCTGACCATGTTCTGGTTCCCGCTCACCGCCATCGCCTCGTACTGGAGCCAGTTCCAGCAGGGGCTCGCCGCGGCCGAGCGCATCTTCGCGCTGACGGACCGCACCCCCGGCGTCGTCCAGAACGACGAGCAGCCGGTGCCGCACCTGGAGGGCCGGATCGAGTTCGAGGGCGTGACCTTCGGCTACGGCGACGGCGACCCGGTGCTCAAGGACTGCGACCTGGTCATCGAGCGCGGCGAAACGGTCGCCCTGGTGGGCCACACCGGCGCCGGCAAGTCCAGCGTCGTCCGGCTGATCGGGCGGGCCTACGAGTTCCAGGGCGGCCGGATCCTGGTGGACGGCCGCGACCTGCGGGACCTCGACCTCGCCCAGTACCGCGCGCACCTCGGGGTCGTCGCCCAGACGCCGTACCTGTTCTCGGGCACCGTGGGCGGCAACATCGGCCACGGGCGCGAAGGGGCCGGCACGCGGGAGATCGAGGCGGCCGCCCGCTCGGTGGCCGGCGGCGACTGGGTCGACATGCTGCCCCAGGGCCTCGACACCCCGACGACCGAGGGCGGGCGCAACCTGTCCACGGGGCAGCGCCAGCTGATCGCACTGGCCCGCCTGGTGCTCCAGGACCCGGCCGTGTTCGTCCTGGACGAGGCGACCGCCAGCGTGGACCCGCTGACCGAGGCCCTGGTCCAGGAGGGCCTCGACACCCTGTCGGCCGACCGGACCACCATCGTCGTGGCCCACCGGCTGCCGACCGTGCGCAAGGCCGACCGGATCGTCGTCCTGGACCACGGCGTGGTCGTGGAGCAGGGGGACCACGACACGCTGCTCGCGCGGGGCGGGGCCTACACGGCGCTGTACGACGCCTACTTCCGCCACCAGCAGCCCGACTTCGCACCCGGCGCCGCCGCGGACACGGCTCCCGCCGGGGACACGGCCCCCGCCGGAAAGACGGAACAGCGGGAGGTGCTCGATGCAGCGACGGGCTGAGCAGGAGCGCGACGAGCCGTCGCTGTGGTCGCTGATCGACGCCGGGGCGCGGACCCGTCCGGAGCGGCCCGCCCTGCGGGACGCGCGGACCCGGCACACCTTCCGCACCCTGCACCGCGCGGTGCTCACCGGCGCGGCCGCACTGGCCCGCGCGGGCGTCCGGCCGGGCTCCACGGTGGTGCTCCTCTTCGAGAACACCGCCGAGTCCGCCGTCGCCTTCCTGGCCGCTGCCCGGCTGGGCGCCCGGCTCGTCCCGGCCGAGCCGGACTCCACGCCCGCGGCCCTGGCGGACCTGCGGCGACGGCTGGGCGCGGCCGGGGAGAACGGCCCGCACGGCCCGGTGCTGGTCGGCGCCGGGTCCCGGCTCGCGGCCGTCACCGCGGCCGGGGCGTGGCCCGCAGAGGCGACGGCGGACACCGCCGAAGCCCCCGCGGAGGCCGGCGCCGAAGCCCTTGCGGGGCCCGACGGCGAGGCTCCCGCCGGGCCCGACGGCGCGCTTTCGCCGCCGGCCGGGGAGGACGGCGGACTGCCGTTCCTGCACCAGTACACCTCCGGGTCGACCGGGGAGCCCAAGGCCGCCGTGCACACCCAGGCCAACCTGGTGCGCGGGGCCCGCATCTACGCGGACGTCCACGGCTACGGCGAAGAGGACCGGGTGCTGCTCGCGGTACCGCTGCTGCACTCCTTCGGCATGGTGTCCGGCCTGGTCACCTCCCTGCTCACCGGTGCCTGCCTCACCCTGCTGGGGCGGTTCTCCCCCGGCGCGCTGCTGCGCGAGCTGGCCGACGTACGGGCCACGGTGCTGGTCGCCACCCCGCTCGCCTACGACCTGCTGGCCCGTTCGGCCGCCGGCAGCCCGGGCTCGACCGGGACGGTCCGGCTCTGCCTGTCCTCCGGATCCGCCCTCGCCGAGGCCACCGCGGAGCGCTTCCGCACCGTCACCGGCCTGCGGATCCAGCAGGTCTACGGCTCGACCGAGGCCGGGATCATCGCCACCCAGCTCGCGGACGACCCGGCCGCCGACCGCGGCGTCGGGCACCTCGTCCCCGGCGTGCGGATCAGCCTGGTCGGCGAGGACGGCGAGCCGGTGGCGGCGGGGGAGCCCGGCGCGCTGCTGGTCCGCACGCCCGCCATGTTCGCGGGCTACCACCAGCGGCCCGAGGCCACCGAGGCGGCGTTCACCGACGGCTGGTACGCCACCGGGGACGTGGCCCGCACCGACGGCGACGGCCGGCTGCACCTGATCGGCCGCAAGGACTCCTTCATCAACGTCGGCGGCAAGAAGGTCAACCCGGCCGAGGTGGAGGCCGTCGTGACCGGACACCCGCTGGTCGCCGAGGCGGCGGTATGGGGCGAGGAACTGCCCGGCGGGGGAGAGCGGGTCCGGGCGACCGTCGTGGCCACCGGACCGCTCGCGGCGGCCGAGCTGACCGCCTACTGCCGCGAGCGGCTGCTGCCCCACCAGGTGCCCTCGGGCACCGAGTTCGTAGCCGCGCTGCCCCGGACCTCCTCCGGGAAGATCCGGCGCGCCGCCCTGCGGCACCCACACGACCACCACGGAACACCGGCACGGGGGAACGACCGATGAACGGGACACTGGTACGGCTGCTGCGCGAGCGCGCCGACAAGCAGGGGGCGGACACCGCCTTCCGCTTCCTCGCCGACGACGGGCCGCGAACGGTCACCTACGGGGGGCTGGAGACGGGCGCGCGCGCCGTGGCCGCCCGCCTCCAGCAGGAGGGCACCGCGGCAGGGGACCGGGTCCTGCTGCTCTACCCGCCCGGCCTCGACTACGTCACGGCGTTCTTCGGCTGCCTGTACGCCGGAGCGGTCCCCGTCCCGGCGTACCCGCCCAGCTCCCTGAGCACCGTCGGCAAGCTGGCCGCCGTCGCCCTGGACAGCGGCGCCGCCGTCGCCCTGACCACCGCGGCGATCGTCCCCGTACTGGAGCGGGGAGTCGCCGGCACCCCGCTGGCGGCCCTGCGCGCCGTGGCCACCGACGTGCTGGAACCCGGCCTCGCCGCCGCGTGGCGGACCCACGACCCCGAGCCCGGCGCCACCGCCTTCCTCCAGTACACCTCCGGGTCGACCGCCGCCCCCAAGGGCGTGGTCGTCACCCACGCCAACCTCCTGCACAACATGGACATGATCAGCCGGGCGTTCGGCGTCACCGCCGCCTCGCGCGCCGTCGTCTGGCTGCCGCCCTACCACGACATGGGCCTCATCGGCGGCATCCTCACCCCCCTGTACGGCGGCTTCCCGGTCACGCTGATGTCGCCGATGAACTTCCTGCGCCGTCCCCTCCAGTGGCTGCGGGCCATCTCCGACGAGCGTGCCGATGTCAGCGGCGGACCCAACTTCGCGTACGAGATGTGCGTGCGGGCCGTCACCGACGCCGACCGGGAGGGCCTCGACCTCAGCTCCTGGAAGGTCGCCTTCAACGGCGCCGAACCCATCCGGCCCGAGACCCTCGACGCGTTCACCGAGGCGTTCGGGGACTGCGGCTTCCGCCGTAGCAGCTTCCTGCCCTGCTACGGGCTGGCCGAGGCCACCCTTTTCGTCACCGGCACCGCCGCCCACCAGGAGCCGGCCGTACGCGCCGTCGACCCCGCCGCGCTCCAGGCCGGCCGCGCCGACGCGCCCGCCCCCGGCGCCCCCGGGCGCACCCTGGTCGGCAGCGGGCGGGCCTTCGCCGGACAGGACGTGCGCGTCGTCTCCCCCGAGACCCTGCGCACCCTGCCCGACCTGGAGGTCGGCGAGATCTGGGTCCGCGGGGGCAGCGTCACCGCCGGATACTTCGGCAACCCCGGGCAGACGGCGGAGGCCTTCGGCGCGGTCCCGGCCGGGGTCGCGGGCGCCGTACCGGCCGAGGTCGCGGGCGCCGTACCGGCCGAGGCCGTCGGAGCCGTCCCGGCCGAGGAGCGGCCGGACCAGGGATACCTGCGCACCGGCGATCTCGGCTTCCTCGACGACGGCGAGCTGTACGTCACCGGCCGCCGCAAGGACCTGATCATCATCCGCGGCCGCAACTTCTACCCCACCGACATCGAGCGGGCGGCCGACCACAGCCACCCCGGCCTGCGCAAGGGCTGCGGAGCGGCCTTCGCGGTCGAGCACGACGGTACGCAGGCCCTGGTCCTCGTCCAGGAGGTGGACGGGCGGGCCGTGCGCGGCCTCGACGGGGAGCGGGCCGTCGCCGCGGTCCGCGCCGCCGTCGCCGAGCAGTGCGAGGTGGCCCTCCACGACGTGGTCCTGGTCAAGCCGGGGAGCATCCCCAAGACCACCAGCGGCAAGATCCAGCGCCGGCTGACCCGCAAGCGCTACACGGCTGGGGAGTTCGAGCCGCTGTGGGCCGGCGGCTCCGGTCCCGCGGGCGGCGATGCGGCCACCCCCGACGCGGCAGCCTCCGACGCCTCCGCCCCCGACGCGGCAGCCCCCGACCGGGCCGCCTTCGCCGCGCTGGACCCGGCCGGGCGTACGCGGGCCGTACGCTCGCTGCTGGTCCGCCGCGTCGCCGGCCTGACCGGCGTCCCGGCCGGATCGGTCGACCTCGACCGGCCGGTGGGCGCCGCGGGCCTCGACTCGCTGGGCGCCGTACGCCTGGCCAACACCGTCCGGGACGAGCTCGGCGCCATCCTGCCGCTGAGCGAGCTGCTCGGCGGCGCCACCCTCGCCGAAGCGGCGGCCGCCGCCTTCCCCGACGACGCCCCCGAAGCCCGGCGGGACACCGCCGCGGCCGCCCCGCTCGGGCCGCGGGCCGCGCCGGGCGAGGTCACCCCGGGCCAGCACGCGGTATGGCAGGCCCACCAGGAGGACCCCGGCGGCGCCGCCTACACCATCGCGATCCCCTTCCGCCTGCACGGACCGCTCGACGCCGACGCCCTCCGCTCGGCCCTGTCCCGGCTCACCCGTCGCCACGCGGTGCTGCGCACCACCTACCGGGTCCAGGACGGGCGGCCGGTGCCGGTGACCGCCGACACGGCCGAGGCGGTCCTCAACCGGGCCGACGCCCGGGACTGGGACGAGCGCCAGGTCCGCGACCGCCTCACCGAGGCCGCCCACGCGCCCTTCGACCTGGAGCGCGGACCGGTCCTGCGCGCCCTGCTGCTGACCCGCCCCGAATCCACCCACCTGCTCCTGCTGACCCTGCACCACATCGCCGGAGACCTGTGGTCCGCGGTGCTGCTGACCGACGAACTCGGCCGGCTCTACCGGGAGGAGGCCGCCGAGGCCGCCGTCCCCGCCGAGGCCCCCGGGACCCCCGAGGCGGATCAGGCGGCCGACCACGGCTACGCCGACCACGTCGCCCACCGGGCCGCGCTGCTCGCCGGCCCCGCCGGGGACCGGATGCGCGCCTACTGGGAGCAGCGCCTCGCCGGAGCGACCACCGTCCTGGAACTCCCCACGGACGCCCCCCGCCCCGCGGTGGCCGACCACCGGGCCGGGCGCCGGGCCTTCACCCTCGCCCCCGAGTTCACCGGCCGGCTCAGGGCCTTCGCGGCCGAGCGCGGCGTCACCCTGTACAGCCTGCTGCTCGCGGCCTTCCACATCACCCTCCACCACGCCGGCGGCCAGGACGACGTGATCGTCGGCTCCCCGGCCGCCAACCGCGGCCGCCGCGCCGACGAGGACGTCATCGGCTACTTCGTCAACCCGCTGCCCGTACGGGCCTCCTTCGCCCCCGGGGACACCCCGGCGACCCTGCTCGGCCGGCTGCACGCGGACGTCGTGCGCGACCTCGACCACCAGGCGTACCCGCTTCCGCTGGTCCTGGAGCACGTCCGGCCGCGCCGCGCCCCGGGCCGCAACCCGCTCTTCCAGGCCGCCTTCCTGTTCCAGAAGCCGCACACCGGGCAGGCCTCCGCGCCGTTCGTCCTCGGCGTCGGATCCGACACCGTCGCCTGGGGAGGCCTGGAGGCCGCCCCGCTGGCCGTGGAGCAGCACACCGCGCCCTACGAGCTGATGCTCACCCTGGTGGACACCGGCGCCGCACTGCACGGCTCGCTGCACCACAGCACGGACGTGTACGCGGGCGGCACCGCCGAGCGGCTCGCCGCCCACTTCCGCCAGACCCTCGCCGACCTCCTCACCAGCCCCGACACCCCCGTCGCCGAGCTGTGCCCGCCGGACCTGCTGGCACGGCGGACCGCCGCCGCCGCAGTCGGCACGGCGGCCGCGGACGACGGCCACACGCCGCCCCGCAACGAGACCGAGCGGATCCTGGCGGCCATCTGGGAGGACATCCTCGACGTCGAACCCGTCGGCGCCCACGACGACTTCTTCGACCTCGGCGGGCACTCCCTCCTCGCCGCCCAGCTCATCAGCGCCGTGCGCGACGCGTTCGGCGTGGAGGTACCGGTGAGGGCCGTCATGCAGTCCCGGACCCTCGCCGAGAGCGCCGCCTTCGTCGACGCCCTGGTATGGGCCCGCGAGAGCGCGGCCGCCCAGGACACCACCACCGAGGCCGGCGCCGCCGGCCCGGACGTACGCGAGGAGGGCGAGCTGTGACCGAGACGACCGAACCCACCGGCCACCTGCTGCCGCTGCCCGGCGGCGACTGGGACGTCTGGCGCCTGCTGGGCGTCCGCGGCGCCGGGTTCCCCGCCGCCCGGGTGCTGCGGCTGGCCGCACCCGGCACGGCCGCCGCCGCCGACCGCCTGTCCCTCGCCCGGGACCGGGCCGCCGCCCGGCGCGAGGACGCCCTCGGCGCCCTGCGCGCCGAGCTGGACGCCCTGCGCGAGAGCGGCGGGTGGGACGACCTGGAGCGCCGCCGCCCCCTGCTGCGCGCCATCTCCCGCCTCAACAAGGGCAAGCTGCCCGGCGCCCCGGCCGACCGCCCGGAATACGCCGCCCTGGCGGAGGCCGAGCAGCAGGCCGAGGCCGAACTCGCGGCCGCCCGCACCGCGTTCGACCACGACATCGAGCGCCTGTCGGAGGCACTGCGGGAGACCGCCGCCGACCCGCTGTTCCAGGAAGCCGTCATCTGGCAGAACCGGGCCGCCTTCACCACCGGGATCAGCCGCCTGGAGCGCCCCGGCGGCGAGCGCCGCAACTCCCGCCGCCGCGAGCACGAGGCGCTGGCCGCCGGCTACCTCCAGCGGTACTGCGTCAAGAACGACTCCATCGGCTTCTTCGGCCCCATCGGCTGGGGCTCCTTCGTCACGGACGGCGCCCCGCTGGCCGTGCGCACCGACAAGGAGCTGCTGGAGTCCCGCGAGGTGTACTTCGAGCAGTGGTGCCTGGACTCCTTCGCCCAGTCCCTGGGCACGGAGCCGTCCACCCGCCGCTGGATGGCCCCGCGCCGGCTGCCCGCCGTACGGATCGACGGGAACCTCCTGCACCGCCCCTCCGGCCCGGTGACCCTGCCCGAGGCCCAGGTCGCCACCCTGGGCACCGTCCTGGAGCTCTGCGACGGCCGCCGCACCGCCGTGGAGGTCGGTGAGCTGGCCGCCAGCCTGCTGCCCGGCCTCAGCGGCGGAGAGCAGCAGGTGATGGGACTGCTCGCCTCGATGTGCGAGAGCGGGCTGATCGCCTGGGACCTGGAGCTGCCGCTGCAGCCAGATCCGGAGTCCGCCCTGCGCCGCCAGCTGGCGCGGATCGGCGACACGGCCCTGCGGGAGTCCGCGGTGGCCCGGCTGGACCTGCTCGCCGAGGCGCGGGCCGGGGTCCAGGGAGCCGCGGGCAAGCCCGCCGAACTGGCGCGGGCCCTGGAACACCTGGAGTCCACCTTCACCGAACTCACCGGCAAGCCGGCGACCCGGGCCCGCGGCGAGACGTACGGCGCCCGCACCCTCGTGTACGAGGACACCCGCCGCGCGGGCGGCGTCGAACTCGGTACGCGGCTGCGGGAAGAGCTCGGCCCCCCGCTCACCCTCATGCTCGACTCCGCCCGCTGGCTGACCCACACGGTCGCGGCCGGCTACCGGGACGTCTTCGACCGGCTGTACCGGGACCTGGCCGCGTCGGGCTCCGAGGTGCGCTTCACCGCCTTCTGGCAGGCCGTACAGCCGCTGCTGCTGGGCCAGGTCCAGCAGCCCATCGACTCGGCCGTCGCCGAACTCCAGCGCCGCTGGGCGCAGGTGCTCGGCCCGTTCGACGGAGCCCGGCGCGTCACCCGGAGCGCGGCGGAGCTGCGCGAGGCGGTCGCCGAGCGCTTCGCCGCCCCCGACGCCGGCTGGCCCGCGGCGCGCCACCAGTGCCCCGACGTCATGCTCGCCGCGCAGAGCCCGGAAGCCGTCGAGCGCGGCGACTACCAGCTGGTCCTCGGCGAACTGCACGCCGGCGCCAACACCCTGCGCAACCTGCTCTTCGTCAACCAGCACCCGCGGCCCGACGAGCTGATGGCGGCCGTGGCCGCCGACATCCCCGAGGCCCGGGTCATCCCCGTGCTGCCCAAGTACTGGCTGTACTCGACCCGCTTCGTGCCGCTGCTCACCTCGGCGAAGGACCACCGGCTGCTGCTCAGCGACGAGTCGTCCTGGTACACGGCGGACGAGCAGGCGCTGCCCGTCGGCTCCCTCGTCGTCGAGCGGTCCGCGGCGGGCGCCGTCGTCGCCCGGGACGTGGACCGCGGGACCGTCTTCGACATGGTCGAGCTGCTCGCCGAGGCGCTCAGCTTCAAGGTCGTCAGCCGCTTCCAGCCGATGGCCGCCCTCGCCCACACGCCCCGCATCAGCATCGACCGGCTGGTCGTCAGCCGCGAGACCTGGCGCTTCCACGCCGCCGAGCTGCCCTTCGGCGACAACGACGACGAGCTGGAGCAGTTCACCGCCGTCCGGCGGTGGGCGCGCGAGCACGACATGCCGAGGTTCGTCTTCGTCAAGGCCGTCCACGAGACCAAGCCGTTCTACGTCGACTTCGAGAGCCCGGCCTTCACCAAGGCGTTCGCCCACGCCGTCCGGGCCGCCCCCGTCCCCGCCCCCGGCTCCCGGCCGGCGTTCACGGTGAGCGAGATGCTCCCCACGGCCGAGGACACCTGGCTGACGGACCAGCAGGGCCATCGATACACCAGCGAGTTCCGCATCGTCGCGGTCGACTCCCAGTGAAGGGAACACCCGAAGTGTCAGTGACCGACCTGATGGCACGCCTGCGGACGCTCGACATCCGGCTGTGGACCGAGGACGGCAGGCTCCGCTACAGCGCGCCCGACGGAGCCCTCACCCCCGGACTCCGTACCGAGCTCGGCGCCGCCAAGGAGGAGCTGATCGCGCTCCTCGGCGCACGCACCGCGCCGGACCCGATCGTCCGCCGCACCGGCACCGGCCCGGCCCCCCTCTCGGCCGCCCAGCAGCGGCTGTGGCTGCTGGACCAGATGGACCCCGGCAATGCGGCGTACAGCATGCACGCCGAGGTCAGGCTGCGCGGCCGCCTCGACGCGGACGTCCTGCGCCGCTGCGTCCAGGAGATCACCGACCGGCACGACGTGCTGCGCACCACCTTCCACGCGGTCGGGGGCCACCCCGAGCAGCGCGTCGCCGCCACCCTGGAGATCCCCCTCGACGTACGCGACCTACGGCACCTGCCGCCGGAGGACCGCGCCGGGGAGGTGGCCGGCGCCGCCGCCGAGGAGGCCCGGCGGCCCTTCGACCTGGCGTCCGGCCCGCTGCTGCGCACCGTCCTGCTGCGCTCCGGCGACGAGGAGCACGTCCTGCTCCTGACGATGCACCACATCGTTTCCGACGGCTGGTCCGTGTCCGTCCTCATCGGTGAACTCGCCGCTCTCTACACCGCCTTCCTCGAGGGGGCGGCGTCGCCGCTGACGCCGCTGGAGGTGCAGTACGCCGACTACGCGACCTGGCAGGCCGACCGGTTCGGCGGCGACGCCACCGGTGCGGAGCTGTCCCGGGCCCACTGGCGCGACCGCCTCGCCGACGCCCCCGCCGACCTCGCCCTCCCGCTGGACCGGCCGCGCCCCGCCGTCCAGACCTTCCGGGCCGCGAGCACCGGGGGCCGCCTCGACCCGGAGGTCACCGCGGCCCTCCGGCGGCTCGGCCAGGAGGAGGGCGCCACCCTCTTCATGACCATGCTGACCGCGTTCAAGGTGCTCGTGGCCCGCCACAGCGGTCAGGACGACCTCGTCGTCGGCATCCCGGAGGCCGGCCGCAACCGTTCCGAGACCGAGCCCCTGATCGGCTGCTTCGTCAACACGCTCGCCCTGCGCACCGACCTCTCCGGCGACCCGGACTTCCGCACCGCCCTGCGCCGGGTCCGCGACACCGCGCTCGACGGGTACGCCCACAGCGAGGTCCCCTTCGAACACGTGCTGGCGGATCTGAAGACCGAGCGCCGGCTCGACCGCACCCCGGTCTTCCAGGTCTTCTTCAACATGGTCCCGTCCTCCCCGCCGCTGCAACTGCCGGGCCTGGAGGCGGAGATCGTCGCCGCGCACGAGGCCGGCGCCAAGTTCGACCTGACCCTCTACGTCAGCGCCGACGGCGGCACGCTCACGCTGGTCCACAACACCGACCTGTTCGACGCGGCACGCGCCGCCGAGCTCCTGGAGCAGTACCGGGCGCTGCTCGTCGCGGTCGCGGCGGACGCCGACCGGACGCTCGCGCGGTACCCGCTGGTCACGGTCGCGGCCCGGGAACTGCTGCCGGACCCGGAGCTGCCCCTGCCGGCCGCGTGGGACCGGCCGGTGCACGAGTCGTTCGCACTCCGGGCCGCGCGGACTCCGCAAGCGCTCGCGGTGCGGGACCCGGCCCAGTCGCTGACGTACGGCGAACTCGCGGAGCGGGCCGCCGGGATCACCGCACGCCTGCGCCGGGCGGGCCTCGCCGAGGGCGACCTCGTGGCCGTGCACGGCCCCCGCGGCGCCGGCCTGGTGGCGGCCCTGCTCGGCGTCCTGGGGGCGGGGGCCGGCTTCGTCGTCCTCGACCCCGCCGAGCCCGCCGCCCGGCTGGCCGGGCAGGTCCGTACCGCGGGCGTGCGCGGCTGGATCGCCGTGACCGCGCCGGGAGCGGGCGCGCCGGAGGCGGCCCCCGAACTGGAGGCCGCGCTGGCCACCACGGCCGCGGTCCGCCTCACGGTCTCGGCGGCGGGGGAGGCGGCCGGTGCCGCGCCCGGTGCCGGGGACGCGCCCGGTGCCGGGGACGCGCCCGGTGCCGGGGACGGCGCCACCGCGGCCACCGGCCCGGCCACCCCGGCCACCGGCCCGGACACCGTCGCCTACGCGGCGTTCACCTCCGGGTCCACCGGCCGCCCCAAGGCGGTGCTCGGCGGCCACGGTCCGCTCGCCCACTTCGTCGACTGGTACGCCCGCGCCTACGCCCTGACCGCCGAGGACCGCTTCGCGCTGCTGTCCGCACCGGGACACGACCCCATGCTGCGCGACGTGTTCACCCCGCTCGCCCTCGGCGCGGCCCTGTACGTCCCCGACCACTCCGCGCTCAAGCCCGGCGAGCTCGCCGCCTGGCTGGACGAGCAGCGCGTCACCGTCGCCAACCTCACCCCGGCCACCCTGGACTTCGTCCTCTCGGGGGCCGACGGGGTGCGCAACACGAGCCTGCGGCTGCTCTTCTTCAGCGGTGACCGGCTCCTGGGCGGCCACGTCGAGCAGGCCCGGACCTACGCCCCGCACGCCCGCTGCGTGAACTTCTACGGCGCGACCGAGACCCCGCAGGCCATGAGCGCGTACGAGGTGCCCGCCTCCCCCGCGGAGGCGGGCGTCCCGGCCGAGATCCCGCTCGGTCCGGGCATCGAGGGCGCGCAGCTGGTGCTGCGCAACCGGGCTGGAGCGCGGACCGGCATCGGCGAGCTCGGCGAGATCCACGTGCGCTCCCCGTACCTGGCCCTGGGCTACCTCGGTTCCCCCGAGGCCACCGCCGACCGGTTCACGCCCGCCGGCGCCGGCGGCGAGCGCGCCTACCGCACCGGCGACCTCGGCCGCTACCGCCCCGACGGCACCGTCCAGTTCGTGGGCCGCGCCGACCGGCAGGTCCAGATCCGCGGGTTCCGCGTGGAGCCCGGCGAGGTCGAGGCGGCCCTGCGGTCCCACCCGGGGGTCGCGGAGGCGGTGGTCACCGCGGCGCCCGACGCGACGGGGCTGCGCCTGGCGGCCCACGTGGTGCCGGCGGCGGGCACCGCCCCCGCCGCCCTCGACCCGCGGGAGCTGCGCGGCCACGTCCGCGGGGTGCTCCCCGACCACATGGTCCCGGCGGTCTGGTCGGTGCTGGCCGAACTGCCCCGGCTGGCCAACGGCAAGCCCGACCTGCGAGCGCTGCCCGAGGCGGCGCCGCCCGGCTCCGTGGAGGAGTACGTGGCGCCCGCCGGAGCCACCGAGGAGGCGCTCGCGGAGATCTGGGCCGAGGTGCTCCAGGTCCCGCGGGTCGGCGCCCGGGACGACTTCTTCGACCTCGGCGGACACTCGCTGCTCGCCACGGTGATCACCCACCGCATCCGCGAGCGGTTCGGCGTGGAGATCGCCATCCGGTCGCTCTTCGAGGCACCGACCGTGGCGGAACTCGCCCGCCGCCTGGAGGACCCCGGCGCGCTGTCCGCCGCGCCGGCGCGGCCCGGCATCCAGGCCGTACGCCGCGCACCCGCCACGGCGAGCCTGGACGACCTCCTCGCCCGCCTCGGCGACATCAGCGGCGGCGCCCGGTGACGCCGCCGGACAGCACCTCATCGAACGGGGGAACCATGGCAGAGCCCGACCGGCACGACGCACCCGCGGGCCGCACGGACCGTACGGGCGGGGCGGCGGGCACGGACCCGCACGTCCCCGACGTCATCGAGGCGTTCGAGGCGCGCGCCGCCGAACACCCCGACGGCCCCGCGCTCACCTGGGCCGCCCGCACCTGGACCTTCCGCGAGCTCGACGAGGCCGCCGAGCGGGTCGCGGCCCGGCTGCGCGCGGCCGGAATCGGCCGCGACGACCGGGTCGCGGTCCTGGCCGGACGGACCCCCCAGATGGTCGCCGCCCTGTTCGGGGTCCTCAAGGCCGGCGCGGGCTACGTACCGGTGGACCCCGGCTACCCCCGGGACCGCTGCGCGCACATGCTGGGGGACTCCGGCGCGGCCGCCCTGCTGACCCACCGCGAGCTGGTGGGCACGGTGCCCTACGACGGGCCCGTGCTGCTCCTGGAGGACCTCGGCCAGTGGCCGGCCACACCGGCCGGCCCGCGGCCGCGGCCGGTCGCGGACCAGCTGGCGTACGTCATCTTCACCTCGGGCTCCACCGGCCGCCCCAAGGGCGTCATGGTGACCCGCGGCGGCATGTCCGAACTCGTGGGGGCGCTGGGCACCCTGGTGGGCCGTGACCGGCTGGACTCGGTCCTCGCGGCCACCCCCACCTCGTTCGACGTGTCCGTGTACGAGATCTTCGTCCCGCTGTGCGCCGGCGGTTCGGTGGTCCTCGCCGACGACGTGTTCGCCGTGTGCGACGCCGACGCCCCCGCGGTGGCCGCGACCGTCTCCAGCGTCCCGTCGGCGCTGGCGCAGCTGTCGGCCCTCGGCGGCCTGGCCGGGCGGGCCCGTACGGTGTTCTCCGGCGGCGAGGCGCTGCCGCGGACCCTGGTGCGGACGATGTGCGAGGCGGGGGTCACCGCCGTCTTCAACATGTACGGCCCGACCGAGAACAGCGTGGTGGCCATCGCCGCCGACGTCACCGCGGAGGAACCCGGCGTGCCGATCGGCCACGCCCTGCCCGCCGTCGCCGCCTACGTGCTGGACGAGGACATGCGGCCGGTGCCGGACGGCGCGTCGGGGGAGCTGTACCTCGGCGGCCGGCAGGTGAGCCGCGGCTACCAGCGCAGGCCCGGACTCACCGCGGAGAAGTTCCTGCCGGACCCGTTCTCGGCGCTGCCCGGCGCCCGGATGTACCGCACGGGCGACCGGGTCCGGCGCCGCCCGGACGGCGGGCCGTACGAGTTCCTCGGGCGCTGGGACGACCAGGTCAAGCTCCGCGGCTTCCGGATCGAGCTCGGCGAGGTCGAGCACGCCCTGGCGGCGCATCCCGGCGTGGTGCACGCCGCGGTCGTCGTGCGCGAGGACCTGCCGGGCGGCCCGCGGATGGTCGCCTACACCACGCCGGACGGCCCGGACGCCCCGGCGGCGGGCGAACTGCGCGACCACGTCCGCCGCATCCTGCCCGAGTACATGGTGCCGAACGTGTTCGTCGCGCTGGACGGGCTCCCGCGCACGCCGGCCGGAAAGATCGACCGGAACGCGCTGCCCAGGCCGGCCGCCCGAACCCGCGTCAAACTTCGCTGAAACGAAGGCGGTTGGCGATCAACTCTATTGGTCAACCGCACTTCGCGCGTTATGGTGAACGAGTAATCCGACGATCGAATGGTCGAGTAATCTATGCGTCTCCTGGCCAATGAACGGCATCACTTCGAATTGCGGTTGCTGAGTCTTTTCGGAGACAAGCTGAGGCCTGTCGAGGAATCCTTCGATATCATCCAGAATTTCAAGGACGGCTCCTTCGCGATGGGGCATCTCGGTCTGATGCTCTACGCCAACGGGTACAACCTGCGTGGCTCCAGCGTCGATTACCGAAACGGCCTGGTGTTCCACGACGGGGAGAACCTCTTCGGGGTCGGCTACTTCAGCAAGGAGGGCCACCTCGCCAAGCACCTCCACATCGTGGCCCCCAAGGGTCCGGGCCGCGTCGAGGCCGTGCGCGGCTTCATCGCCGACATCCGGGAGGCCGGCCTGGCCCCCACGCCGGTCTACGTCCGCCACCTCTCGCCCGCGGACCACGAGCTGTTCCTGAACTCCGGCTTCGCCCCGGTGGACACCGCCCCGTGGCACCCCGACGCGCCGGAGGAGGACGAGACGTACCCCAACCGCGTCTTCTACCTCGACCAGCTCTTCGAGGAGCAGCCGGACGGGGAACTGCGGGTGCGCACCCTCCAGGGCGAGGAGTACCGGAAGTACAAGACCAAGAACCGGCTCGCCTCCCGCCGCTTCGAGAACTTCCTCCTGCGCAACGACCACCTCGACTTCCGGATCCGTCCGTACGGCCACACCGACGGGGAGGCGGCCAAGGCGCGCGGCATCGTCGAGGGCTACTTCACGACCCGCCGCGAGCAGGGCATGGTCGTCGGCTCCACGCCCGAGGACTACATGGCGCTGATCACGCAGAAGCCCGGCGGCGAGAACGAGCGCGACTACTTCGCCTACCTCGGCGGCATGGCCGTCGAGGGCCGCGAGGAGGAGGTGCCGGTCATGTTCTTCGCCGGCGAACGCACGGGGGAGAAGCGGGCGGCGCTCTACTGCACCATGTCGATGCGCTTTCCGGAGAAGCTCACCGACATATTCAAGGACCCCACGGGATTCACCGCCATTCCCCAGTACGTCTGGCTCAACGTGTTCAAGCGCATGTGGGCGCAGGGAATTCGGGAGGTCGACGCCGGCGGGTCCGAGGTAAAGGGCCTGGACGACCAGAAGCGGCAGCTCGGCGGCCGCGCGGAGAAGACCCACTGGGTCGTCGGCTGACGTCCGCCACACCGGACCGATCCACATCATGAGGGGGAAAGCACACATGGAATCGCACACACCGTTCCACGAATTCGACGTATGCGTCGTCGGCATGGGGTACGTCGGCGTCACGCTCACCGCGGCCCTGCTCTCGACCGGCAAGCGGGTTCTCGGCTACGAGGCCAACCCGGCGGTGGCGAGCGAGCTCTCCCAGGGCCGGCTGGTGCTCGCCGAACCCGGCGTGGAGGACCTGATCCGCGACCGTGCCGCCGACGGCACCCTGCACGTCACCGCAGACATCCGGGGACACCGGCTCCCGCCGGTCGTCATCGTCTGCGTCGGCACGCCGATCAAGGACGGCAGCACCACGCCGAACCTCGGCCACCTCACCGCCGCGACCGAGTCCATAGCCGCCGGCATCGACGAGAACACCCTGGTCATCGTCCGCTCCACGGTCCCCGTCGGCACCTCCCGGAACCTGGTCCTGCCGGCCCTGCGCGCCCGCGTCGCCGAGCCGCTCCTCGCCTTCGCCCCGGAACGGACCATCCAGGGCCAGGCACTCGCCGAACTGCTGTCGCTGCCGCAGATCGTCGGCGCGGTGAACGAGTCCGCCGCCAAGCTCGCCGCGGACCTCTTCGCCACCGTCACCGACCAGGTCGTCCCCGTCTCCTCGCTGGAGGCCGCGGAACTGGTCAAGCTGGTGTGCAACTGCCACACCGACCTCATCTACGGCTTCGGCAACGAGGTCGCGCTCATCGCGGAGAAGCTGGGCGTGGACGCCATGGAGGTCATCGGCGCCGCCAATCGCGATTACCCGCGGCCCGACATCCACAAGCCCGGCTTCGTCGGCGGCAGCTGCCTGACCAAGGACCCCTACCTGCTGCGGCACTCGCTGGCCGGCCACGGCCACGTACCCGAACTCATCGGCGCCGCACGCACGCTGAACGAGTCCATGCCGCGCCGCGTCGGCGAACGCGTCCTGGCCGCCCTGTGGGAGGCCGGCTGCGACCCCGCCACGGCCACCGTCCTGCTCACCGGCTTCGCCTACAAGGGCCGCCCGGAGACCGACGACCTGCGCGGCGCCCCGTACGAGCCGCTGCTCGAGCTGCTGCGCGGCCGGGTCGGCGAGATCGTCGGCCACGACTTCGCGGTCCCGGACGAGCGGATCGCCGCGCTCGGCGTCCGGCCCGTCACGATCGAGGAGGGCTTCACCGGCTCCCACGCCGTGCTCATCCTCAACGACCACCTCGGCTACCGCGACCTGGACGCCGACGACCTGATCCCCAGGATGGCCCAGCCCGCCCTGGTCTACGACACCTGGCGGGTCCTGCCGCCCTCGACGAACGTAATGAGGCTCGGAGTTGCGTAAGAAGGTCCTGATCACCGGAGGTGCCGGCTTCATCGGCCTGCACCTCGCCGAGAAGCTCGTCGCCACCTGTGACGTCACGCTCCTCGACGACTTCAGCCGCGGCCGCTCCGACGACCGGCTGGCCGCCGTGCGCCCGCACGTCAGGCTCGTCGAGCACGACCTGACCACCCCCGTCCCCGACGGACTGCTCGACGGGGACTACAGCGAGGTCTACCATCTCGCGGCCGTCGTCGGAGTCGTCTACTCCAACGAGGAACCGCAGCGCGTGCTGCGGACCAACCTCCTGTCGACGATCCACGTCCTCGACTGGTTCACCACCCTCCCCGACGCCACCCTGTGCTTCGCCTCCTCCAGCGAGGCGTACGCCGGCAGCGTCGAGGCCGGCGTCGCCGAGGTCCCCACCGGCGAGGACGTCCCCCTGGTCGTCTCCGACCCCACCGTGGCACGCTCCAGCTACGGCTTCAGCAAGATCGCCGGCGAACTGCTGTGCCGCAACTACGCCCGGGCCCACGGGTTCGCGCTGCGCATGGTGCGCTTCCACAACGTGTACGGCCCGCGCATGGGGTACGAGCACGTGATCCCGCAGTTCATCGAGCGCCTGGAGGGCGGCGCGGACCCGTTCGCCATCTACGGGGCCGACCAGACCCGCGCCTTCTGCTACGTGACCGACGCCGCCGACGCCATCGCCGCGCTGACCGCGCTCCCCACCAAGGAGACCCTGCTGGTCAACATCGGCAACGACCAGGAGGAGATCCTCATCGAGGACCTCGCCCGCAAGGTCTTCGAGACGGCCGGCCGGTCCCCGGCCACCGACGTCCACCCGGCACCGCCGCTCTCCCCGGCCCGCCGCCTCCCGGACCTCGCCCGGCTGCGCGAACTGACCGGCGCCGCACCGAAGGTCGACCTCGCCGAGGGCCTGCGCCGCACCTACGAGTGGTACGCGCAGGACATCGCCGCACGCGCCGCGAAGGAGCGGTGAGCACGATGCGCGTGCGCTACGTCCACCGGGGGTACTTCCCGGCGCGCGCGGGAGCGGAACTGATGATGCAGTACCTCGCGGAGGGCATGGCCCGGCGAGGACTCGACGTCCGCCTGCACGCCGGGCGCCTCGACGAGGACTCCGCCCGGTTCATGGCGGGCGTCGGCGTCCGGACGGAGCCGCTGCCGCGGGCCGCCGACCTCGCCGGGGCCGACCGGCCCGACGTGGTGCACGCCTTCGACGCCTTCCACCCCGAGGACCTGCGGGCCGGCCTGGAACTGGCCCGCGCCTGGGACGTCCCGTTCGCCGTCACCCCCGCCTCCGCGCCGGGGGTCTGGCCCGACCGGGAAGCCGTGCTCGACGCCTGCCGCGCCGCGGACGCCGTCTTCGTCCTCACCGGCGCCGAACGGGACATGCTGGCGGGTGAGGGCGTCCGGCCCGAGTCGCTGCACCTCGTCGCCCAGGGCCCGCACCTGCCCGGCACACCGGACCCCGAACGGTTCCGGCGGGCCCACGGCATCACGGGCCCCATGGTGCTCTTCCTCGGCCGCAAGATGCGCTCCAAGGGCTACACCGTGCTCCTGGAGGCCGCGCGGGCGATCTGGGAGCGGCACCCCGAGACCCGCCTGGTGTTCGTGGGACCGCGCTGGGACGAGGACTGCCTGGAGCAGTTCGCCGCCCACGCCGACCCCCGCGTCATCGAGCTGGGCCTGGTCGACGAGGACGACAAGCACAGCGCCCTGGAAGCCTGCGACCTGGTGTGCCTGCCGTCCACGGTGGACGTCTTCCCGCTCGTCTACGCCGAGGCCTGGGCCTGCTCCAAGCCCGTCATCGGCTCCGACTTCGCCGGCAGCGAGGAGGTCGTCCGCCACGGCCGCGACGGCCTCCTGGTCGCCGCCGCCCCCGGCCCCGTCGCCGGCGCCGTCGTCCGGCTGCTGGACGATCCGGCCGAACGGATCCGGATGGGACAGCAGGGCAACGAAAAGCTCCGCCGCGAGCTGACCTGGGACGCGGTCACCGACCGCGTCCACGAGGTCTACACCGCTCTCGTTTCCGCACAGCGCCACAAGGAGGGGGCCCGATGAAAGCAGTCGTACTGGCAGGGGGAGAAGGGCGCCGGCTGCGCCCGGCCACCCTGACCGTCCCCAAACCCCTCATGCCCGTGGACGGCATGCCGATCCTCCACATCATCCTGCGCCAGCTGAAGAACGCCGGGTTCACCCACGTCACGCTCTCCCTCGGCTACCGCGCCCACATGATCGAGGACAGCTTTGGCGGCAGCCACTGGGAGGGCCTGGAACTCGACTTCCGCCTCGAGACCGAGCCCCTGGGAACGGCGGGCCCGCTGGCCCTGCTGGAACCCTTCGAGGACGCCACCCTGGTCATGAACGCCGACCTGCTCACCGACATCGACTTCGCCGACCTGTGGTCCAGCCACAAGAAGTCCGGAGCCGCGGCCACCATCGCCCTCGCACCGCAGACCATCGACATCGCCCACGGCGTCGTCCGCATCGACCAGGACAGCCAGGTCGTCGACTTCCGCGAGAAGCCCCGGATGGACTTCCTCGTCAGCGGCGGCATCTACGTCCTGGCACCCGAACTCCTGCGCTTCCTGCCGCCCTCCGGCCGCCACGACATGCCCGCCCTGCTGGAGACCGCCCGCGCGGCGGGCGAACGCATCGAGGGCTACGTCTTCGACGGCGAATGGCGCGACATCGGCACCCCCGAACAACTGGAGCGCGCCGAGCGCGCCTTCCGCGCCGACCGGGCCCGCTACCTCGGCGCCGACGAACCGGCCCCGGACCACACCGCCCGGCAGGAGGCCGTACGCCGATGAACGACTGGAAGGTCCCCCTCTACCGCCCCGAGACGGGCCCCGCCGAGGCCGAGGCCGTCGCCGAGGTCCTGCGCTCCAACTGGCTCTCCACCGGACCCGTCACCCAGGACTTCGAAGCCCGCTACGCCGAGACCCTGGGCGTACACGGAGCGGTCGCGGTCAGCAACGGCACCGCCGCCCTGCACCTGGCGGTCCTCGCCCTGGGCATAGGCCCCGGCGACGAAGTGATCATGCCCTCCCTCAGCTTCGTGTCCGCCGCCGCCACCGTCACCCTGGCGGGCGCCACCCCGGTGTTCGCCGACATCACCTCCGGCGACGACCTGTGCCTGGACCCCGCCGACGCCGCCCGCCGCATCACCCCGCGCACCAAGGCGATCGTCACCATGCACTACGGCGGCCACGCGGCCGATCTGACCGCGCTCGCCGAGCTGGCCCGCGCCCATGGCATCCCCCTGATCGAGGACTCCGCGCACGCCCCGGCCACCCGGACCCCGCACGGAGTGCTCGGCACCGTCGGCGACATCGGCTGCTACAGCTTCTTCGCCACCAAGAACCTCGCCACCGGCGAGGGCGGCATGGTCGTCGCGCGCGACCCCGGGCTCCTCGCCCGGATCCGCGCGCTGCGCTCGCACGCCCTCACCGTCAGCGCCCAGGACCGCCACCGCGGCGGACCCTCCGTCTACGACGTGGACGGCTTCGGCCTGAACTACCGGCCCACCGAGATCAGCAGCGCACTGGGCCGGGTCCAGCTCGCGGGCCTGCCCGCCGCCCAGGAGCGCCGCCAGGCCGTGGTGCGCCACTACCGGGAGCACCTCGCCGACCTGCCCGGCATCACCGTCCCGTTCGCCGGGCGCCCCGTACAGGAGAGCGCCCACCACCTCTTCGCCGTCCTGCTGCCCGACGGCACGAACCGGGCGGAGATCCAGGAACGGCTCAAGGGCGCCGGCATCCAGACCGGCGTGCACTACCCGCCCAGCCACCTCTTCACCGCCTACCGCGAGCGGTTCGGCACCGGCCGCGGCGACCTGCCCGTCACCGAACGCGTCACCGACGCCCAGCTCAGCCTGCCGCTGTACGCGGGCATGGACGCCGACGACGCCGCCCTGGTCGTCGAGGCGGTGAGGCAGGCATGGCCGGCGCCGTAGCCCCCACGACCCGCCTCACCCTCGCCGGCGGCGCCCTGCACCGCGAGGGCCGCCCGTTCTTCGCCGCCGGGTTCAACTACCACCCCTCACGGGCCGGCTGCGCCTACTGGGAGAAGTGGGATCCCGAGGTCCTGGACGCCGACTTCCGCCGGATGGCCGAACTCGGCTTCAACACCGTCCGGTTCTTCGTCTTCTGGGCCGACTTCGAACCCGCCGAAGGCGTGTACGACACCGAGAAGACCGGCCGGCTGCGCGAACTGGCCCGGATCGCCGAGCGCCACGGGCTGTACTGCCTGCCGTCGCTGCTCACCATCTGGATGAACGGCCAGCGGTTCGACCCCCCGTGGCGCGGCGGCCGCGACCTGTGGCACGACGAGGCCATGGTCGAGCGCCAGCGCGCCTTCGTCGAGCACATCGCGGGAGCACTGGCCGACGCCCCGAACGTCCTCGCCTACGACCTGGGCGACGAGGTCATCCACGTGGACTCCGCGGCGTCCGCCGCCCTCTCCCCCGAGGAGGTCCGCCGCTGGTGGGCGCTGCTCGCCGCGGCGATCCGCGGAGCCGACCGCGCCGCCCTGGTCCTCCAGGCCAACGAGGCCAGCGCGGTCACCGGCGGCCACGCCTTCCGCCCCGAGAACGCGGGCCCGCTCGACCTCGTCGGCCTGCACGGCTTCCCCGTGTGGACCCCCTTCCACATCGAGGCCGTCGACTCGGTCAAGGCCAGCTCGTTCGTCCCCTACCTGGTCCGCCGGGGCCGCGCCGAGACGGCCGTACTCGTCGACGAGCTCGGCAGCTACGGGTGCGACGAGGCCACGGCCGCCCGCTACCTGCGGGCCACCGCGCACAGCGCCTTCGCGGCCGGCGCGGCCGGCACCGCCGTGTGGTGCTGGCAGGACTTCACCACGCAGGACAAGCCCTACGCGCTGCGGCCCAACGAGCGCTTCGTCGGGCTCGTGGACGCCGACGGCAGGCTCAAGCCCGCCATGGACGCCTACCGGGAGTTCGCGGCCCGGGCCACCGGCGAACTCGCCGGCTTCACCCCCGGCCCGCCCGCCGTCGGCGTCTTCCTGCCCGAGGCCGACCCCGGCGACGCCGCCTACCTCGCCACCGGCGGCTCCGGCGAGGCCGCCGGCTTCTACGCCCATCTGCTGCTCCAGCGCGCCCACCTGCCCTACGCGTTCGCACGGCCGGACGCCCTGGACCGGCACGCCCTGGTCGTCTGCCCCTCCGTACGGCACCTTTCCCTGCCCGACCAGCAGCGGCTGACGGCGTACGTGGCCGGCGGCGGCACCCTGCTCTACACCACGGGGGACCTGCTCCACGCCTTCGGCGGCGAGGAACTGTTCGGCGTCCGGATCCGCGACTACACCCTCGACCCGGCGGCCGCCGACTCCTTCACCTGGCAGGGCATCCGCTACCCCGTGCACCGCCCGCCCGGCCAGATCCCGGTCCTGGAGTCCGTCGGCGCCGACGTCCTCGCCGCCTTCCCCTCGGGCGCGCCCGCGCTGACCCGCAACCGGCACGGCCTGGGCACCGCCTACCACCTGAGCGCCCCGCTGGAAGAGGGCATCAATGCCCCCTACCGGCTGGAGGAGGCGCCCTGGCACCTGCTGTACGCGGGACTCGCCCGGGCCGCCGGCATCGAACCGGAGATCACCGCGGACGAGCCGGCCGTCGAGACGACCGTCCTGCACCGGGGCGACGAGCGCTGCGCCGTCGTGGTCAACCACGCGCCCGTCGCCGTACGCACCACCCTGCTCCGGGCCGGAGCCCCGGCGGGACCCGCCACCGAGGTCGTCCTGGAACCCAAGGGCGTACGCCTCGTCCACTGGCACGCAGGAACCGCGGGAAGCACCGGAACCGCGGGAAGCACCGGAACCGCAGGAACCACCGGAACCGCAGGAACCACCGGAACCGCCTGAACCACCCCCGCACCGAACGGAACGGCCCCACGTGATCATCGATTCCCATGTCCACGCCGGTGAGTACCACCGCCACTACACCGCCGAGTTCGCGGACCAGATGATGGCGACCACCGGAATGCCACCGCAGTCCCTGTCGGCTCCCGAGGCCAAGCTGATCGCGGAGATGGACGCCGCCGGGGTCGACACGGCGTTCCTGCTGGCCTTCGAGGTCAGCCGGGTCGAGGGCTTCTCCGTGCCGAACGAGTTCGTCGCCGCGATGTGCGCCCGACACCCCGGCCGGTTCGTCGGCTTCGCCTCGGTGGACGCCGGCCGCCCCGGAGCCGCCGCCGACCTCCGGCACGCGGTGGCAGACCTGGGCCTGCGCGGGCTGAAGACCGCCCCCTGCTACCTGCGGATGTCCCCGGCCGACCCGCTCTGGTACGACGTGTACGCCACGGCCGAGGAGCTGGGCCTCCCGGTGCTGGTGCACACCGGGTACACCCCGTCGAAGAAGGCCGACGCCCGGTACTTCTCCCCGCTGCTCCTGGAGCCGGTCGCCCGCGACTTCCCCGGGCTCACCCTGATCCTCGCCCACCTGGGCACCCCGTGGACCGGCCCGTGCGTCGAGCTGCTGGCCCGGCACGCCAACCTCTACGCCGACCTCTCGATCTTCGGGTCGTACCGGCCGGCCCCCACGGTGGCCGCGGCGCTCGCGCACGCCCGCAAGGCCGGCGTGCTGGACCGGCTGCTGTGGGGCACCGACTACCCGTTCGCCACGATGACCGACTCGGTGGCCCGGATGGCCGAGCTGGCCCGGGACCCGGAGCCGTGGCCCGACGGCGCCCCGCTGACCCCCGGGGAGCACCTGGCGCTGATGGGCGGCACCGCGGCACGGCTCCTCGGATGACGGGCCCCGGTCAGCCGTGCAGCGGGGCGCCCGCCAGGTGAGCGCCGACCAGGGGAACGAGTTCCTCCCGGTGCTCCACGAGGTAGAAGTGCCCGCCGGGGAAGACGCGCTGCCGCGCGTCCGCGGTGGTCAGCTCCGCCCAGCCGGCGAGTTCCCCGACCGGGCAGGCCGGGTCGCTGTCCCCGCCGAGGGCGGTCACCGGGGCGGACAGCGGCACCGGCCGCTCCGGGCGGTACGCGTTGATCAGCCGGTGGTCCGCGCGCAGCGACGGCAGCAGCAGAGGCAGCAGGTCGGGGTCGTCGTAGGCGGCGGCGTCCTGCGCACCGAGCCGGCGCACCGAAGCCACCAGCCCCGCGTCGTCCGGCGGCCGGACGGGTCCGGGCGCCACCCGGTGCGGCGCGGCCCGGCCCGAGGCGAACAGCCGCTCCAGCACGAGCCCGCTGCGCCGCTCCAGCCTCAGGGCCACCTCGTACGCCACCGAGGAGCCCATGCTGTGGCCGAAGAAGGCCAGCGGCAGCCCCAGGTACGGGGCCAGGGCCGCCGCGATCCGGTCCGCCAGCTCCGCCATGTCCTCCACGCAGCGTTCCTTCATCCGGTTCTGCCGGCCCGGATACTGCACCGCCAGCAGATCCACCCCGGGCGGCAGCAGCGGGCCCCAGTCGCGGTACGCGCTCGCCGCGCCCCCGGCGTGGGGAAAGCAGACCAGCCGGACGTGCGGGGCCGGCGCCTGCCGGTGCCTGAACCACTGCTCCGCTTCGGGAGCCCCATGGAGCGCCACGCCAACCTCCTTGTTGCCCGGTGCCGTTCGCTCCACAGCCTAGGCGGTGTCCGCACCGCCGGGACCCCTCACCCCGTCCGCCCGCCCCGCGTCCCGCGGGGCCCCGTAAGACCGGCAGGTGACGCCGTGCACACCACATCCCTCCGACCGCTGGCCCTGGGCGACTTGCACAGCTCGCTGAGCGATCCGGCTCTGACGTCCATGACCCTGCTCAACGAGATCACCGGCCGTTTCCCCGCCGCGGTCAGCTTCGCCGCCGGCCGCCCCTACGAGGGGTTCCAGGATCCCGATTCGCTCCAGCGGCACATCGGGGTGTTCCGCAGACACCTGGAGACGGACCTCGGGCAGAGCCCCGAGCAAGTCCGGCGCACGCTCTTCCAGTACGGCCGTACCAAGGGCACGATCAGCCACCTCGTCGCCCGGCACCTGGAGGCGGACGAGGGACTGCGCGTCCACCCGGAGTCGGTGGTGGTCACCACCGGCTGCCAGGAGGCGATGGTCCTGGTCCTGCGGGCGCTGCGCCGCGACGAGCGGGACGTGGTCCTCGCCCCCGCACCCACCTACGTCGGCTTCATCGGCGCGGCCCGGCTGGTCGACATGCCGGTGCGCCCGGTGTTCGAGGGCGCCGACGGCGTCGACCCGGAGGACCTGGTCCGCCAGATCAGGGCCGCGCGGGCCGAGGGCCTGCGCCCGCGTGCCTGCTACCTGGTGCCCGACTTCGCCAACCCCGGGGGCGTGTCGATGACGGCGGAGCGGCGCCTGGCAGTGCTGCGGATCGCCGAGGAGGAGGACATTCTGCTCCTGGAGGACAACCCGTACTCGATGTTCCGCACGAGCGGCGGCCGGCCGCCGACCGTCAAGTCGATGGACGAGCACCACCGGGTGGTCTACCTGGGCTCGTTCGCCAAGTCGGCCTTCGCCGGGGCGAGGGTGGGCTATGTGGTGGCGGACCAGCCGGTCGAGGGCGGCAGCGGCGCCGGGATGCTCGCGGACGAGCTCGCGAAGCTCAAGAGCATGCTCACCCTGAACACCTCCACGGTCGCCCAGGCGGTCATCGGAGGCTTCCTGCTGGAGCACGGGTGCAGCGTGGAGAAGGCGGTGTTCCGCGAGGCCGCCGTCTACCGGGAGAACCTCGGGGCCGTCCTGTCCGGGCTCGCCGCGCGATTCCCCGGGGCCTCGGCCGCCGAAAGGGGCGGCGTCGAATGGAATGCGCCCGACGGCGGAATGTTCGTGGTCCTCACCGTCCCCTTCCGGGCCGACGAGGAAGCGCTCGAGGTGTCCGCGGAGCGCTTCGGGGTGTTGTGGACTCCGATGTACCACTTCTATGCGGGCGCCGGTGGATTCCGGCAGATGCGGCTTTCCTTCAGCGTTCTGACACCGGCTTCGATAAACGAGGGGCTCGACCGGCTCGCCGCATTCGTCGCCCACCGCTCGTGACCGTCCGCCCCACCGCGGGGCCGCCGTTTCCCGCCCGGGGCCGCCGGGCGGGACACGGTGCTGTCCGGCGCCGCCGGGCGCGCGGGGACCCCGGGCGCGGCGGGGTCCCGGGGCGGGCGTCAGCGGTAGAGCTCGGCCAGACAGGCGTCGGCCAGGGCGTCCAGGCTGGAGACCATCTGCTCCGCCGGAAGGCCGGCGGCCGCGTGGGCCAGCGGGAGTTCGGTGCAGGCGGCCAGCACCGGCGCGTCGATCTTCTCGCGGAGGTTCCGCACGGCCTCGGCGTAGACGGCGCCGGCCGCGGCCGAGCGGCCCGCCTTGATGAGGACGCTGGCCTCGTGGACCAGTTCCTGCACGTCACCGCCCGGGACGAACAGCGGGTGGCCGAGTTCCTCGGCGCGGCGCTGGTAGAGGCCGCTCAGGACGGTTCCGGTGGTGGCCGCCAGCCAGCTGCCCTCGGGGCTGGTCCGCATCGCCGCCAGCAGCGTGGCGTCGATGATGTGGACGACCGGTACCGGAAGTTCGGCGCGGAAGCGGTCGATGAAGGCGTGGGCGGTGTTGCAGGGCACGGCGAGGAGTCCGGCGCCCCATCCGGCCAGGGTGTGCAGGCCCTCGCGGAGCGGGACCAAAGGCGCTTCGTCACCCGCGACGAGCGAGGCCGTCCGGTCGGGTATGCCCGGATCGGACAGGAGAATGACGCGGGGATGTTCCTGGTCCGTGGTCGCCGGGGCTTTCGCGGCGAAGACGCGAAGGAATTCAGCTGTTGCGGAAGGGCCCATTCCACCCAGAACTCCGAGAGTTCTGACAGGTGTGCGGAGATTCATGAGGATTTCTCTCGGAGATTCTTCACCAGCGAACTCATGGCGGGATCGTACTACACACCATGCCATTGGATTCCTGTGTTCGGAAGCCCAATTGGGCCCTCCGCTTCATCCGGTCGGCCACCCTTGCGGACATGATCACCGGTGTGTTTGGATGGCGGCCCCGCCGAATGAAGGCTAATTCGGGGACGCTCCGGCAAGGAAAGTGAGGTTGCGGTCAATGGCGGAATTTCAGCTGACCCACGCCCAGCAGGGCATGTGGTTCCTGGAGCGGTTCTCGGGCACCTCCTTCGTCGACCCGATGACCTTCCGCCTGGTCGGCGACCTCGACGCGGACGCCCTGCGGTGGAGCCTCCGGGAGCTCGTCGGCCGCCACGAGGCCCTGCGCACCCGCTTCCCGGTCACCGGCGGCCGCCCCGCGCAGGAGGTCGTCCCCGCGGACCGGGCGGGACTGGCCGTGCCGCTCACCGATCTCTCCGAACTCCCGCCCGCAGAAAGGGAGTCGGAGCTCGAGCGACTGCTGCGGGAGGACCAGGACGCCCGCTTCGACCTGGCCCGCGGCCCGGTGGTCAGAGCCGCGCTCCACCGGCTCGGCCCCCGCGAACACGTCGTCCGCATCACCACGCACCACATCGTCTCGGACGCGGTCTCCTGGTGGTCGGTCCTCTTCCGCGAGCTGGAGCGCCTCTACGCGGCCCGCCTGGCCGGCCGTCCCTCCCCGCTGGAACCCGTCACCACCCAGTACGCGGCGTTCGTCCGCTGGCAGCGGGAATGGCTGGAAAGCCCCGCCGCCACCCGCGAACTCGCCTACTGGCGGCGCGAACTGGAGGGCGTCACCCCGCTCCCCGAACTCGCCCTGGCCCGCCCCCGCGAAGACCGGCCCGCACGCCGCGGACCCGTCGCCACCCGCTGGCTGACCTTCCCCCAGCCGCTCTACGACGGCCTCCGCGAGTTCGCCGCGCGCGAACGCGCCACCCCGTACATGGTCCTGCTCACGGCGTTCACCAGCCTGCTGCACCGCCACACCGGCGCCCACGACATCCTCGTCGGCACCCGCGCCGGCTTCCGCGGCCGGCCCGAGTTCGAGCACACCGTCGGCTTCCTCGTGAACCTGCTCCCGCTGCGCACCCGCGTCCCCGAGAACGCCGACTTCCGGAGCCTGCTCCAGGCCGTACGCCGCAGCACCCTCGGCGCCTACGTCCACCGCACCGTGCCGTTCGAACGGCTCGTCGCCGACCTGGGCCTCCAGCGCCGCGGCAGCCGCCCCGTGGTGAACGTCTGCGTCTCCTTCCAGTCCACCCCCGAGGTGCCCCCGGCCCTCGACGGGCTGGAAGCCACCCTCATCAACCACGACCCGTTCAGCGCCTTCGACCTCGACCTCGGCTTCTACGAGGACGACGGGTCGCTGCGGGCCCTGCTGACCCACGACCCCGCCCAGTACGACGACGAAGCCGCGCAGAGCCTGCTCGACGACCTCCAGCAGGTCCTCACGAGCGCCCTGCACCCGATCGCCACGAAGGTGTGACCCCGATGCCCGACGGCCAGAGCCACCAGCTCGCACCGCTCTCCCTCACCCAGGAACAGCTGTGGTTCCTGACCCGACTCGACCCCGGGAGTGCCTTCTACAACACCACCGCGACCTGGACCCTGACCGGCCCGCTCGACACCGGCGCGCTGCACACCGCCCTCGCGCGCACCATGGACCGCCAGCACATGCTGCGCACCGCCGTCACCGAGGTCGACGGCGTCCCCTCCCAGGTCCTCGTCGACGACGTGCCCGTACCCCTGGCCGTCTCCGACCTCACCGGCCTGCCGGAGCCCGAGCGCGCGGCCGCCGCCGACCGCCTCGTCAGCGAGGAGGTACACGTACCCTTCGACCTGGCCGCCGCACCGCTCTTCCGGGTCCGGCTCATCCGTACGGGCCCCGACGAGCACGTCATGGTCTTCGTGATGCACCACATCATCGCCGACGGCTGGTCCCTCCAGGTCCTGATCCAGGAGGTCGCCGACCTCTACGCCGCCGCCGTCACCGGCACCGAAGTGGAACACGCACCGCTGGAGCGGCAGTTCGCCGACTACGCGGTACGCCAGCGCGAGCGGCTGGCCGGACCCCGCCGCGACAAGCTGGTGTCCTACTGGGGCGAACGGCTCGCCGGATCCCCCACCGCCCTGGACCTGCCCACCGACCGGCCCCGGCCCGCCGAGGCCACCTTCCGCGGCGACCGGTACGCCTTCACGGTCCCGCAGGACCTGCACCTGGAGCTGACCGCGCTGGGCCGCGCCGCCGGCGCCAGCCTCTTCATGACCTGCCTCGCCGGGTTCGGCGTCCTGCTCTCCCGCTGGTCGGGCCAGAGCGACGTCCTCCTCGGCACCCCCGTCGGCAACCGCGACAGGCCCGAATGGTCGCCGGTGGTCGGCTACTTCGCCGACACCCTTGTCATGCGCACCGAGCTCGCCGACGACCCCACCTTCGCGGAGCTGCTCACCCGGGTGCGCCGGTCCTCGCTCGACGCCTTCGTCCACCGCGACCTGCCGTTCCGGGTCCTGGTGGAAGAACTCAAGCCCGAGCGGGTCCCGCACCGCAACCCCCTGTTCCAGGTGATGTTCATCCTCCAGAACATCCCGCCGCGCCGCCGGAACGTCGAGTTCGCCGGACTCGTCATGGCCCTGCGCGAGGACGTCCGCACCACCTCGATCTTCGACCTGCGCCTGGACCTCTTCCAGTCCGAGCACGAGCTGCGCGGACAACTGGAGTACAACACCGACCTGTTCGACCGTTCCACGGCCGAGCGGCTCGCCGGGCAGTACCTCGCCCTGCTCGCCGACGCATGCGCCGAACCGGGCACCCGGGTCTCCGCCCTCTCCCTCGGGGCACCGCCCGCCGACCCCTTCGGCTCCGGATTCAACGACGACCTCGAGGAGGCGTAGCAGCGTGGAATGGGCCACGAAGATAGCCGCTCTGTCCGCCCGCGAGCGCCGGGGCCTGGAGGACCTGATGGCCTCCGGCGCCCAGGGACTGAACCTGTTCCCGCTCTCCTTCACCCAGGAATGGGTGTGGTGGAACGCCCGCCTCAAGCCCGGCACCTCCCTGTACAACGCGCCCATGGCGCTGCGCATCGAGGGCGCGCTCGACACCGCGGTCCTCGAGCGGAGCTTCCAGGAGCTCGTCGACCGCCACGAGGTGCTGCGCACCAGCTTCCACCACCTCGCCCGTACGGTCGTCCAGGCCGTCGAGCCGGTGCCGCCGCACTTCGAGCTGCCCGTCGAGGACCTCACCGGGCTCGACCGGGACGAGCGCGACCGGGCCGTCGAGCGGCTCGCCGTCGAGGAGCGCTCACGCACCTTCGACGTCACCCGCGGCCACCTGCTGCGCGGCCGGCTGCTCCGGCTCGCCGCCGACGAGCACGTCCTGCTGCTCACCACCCACCACCTGGTCACCGACGACTGGTCGATGCGGATCCTGCTCGGCGAGATCGTGACCCTGTACGGGGCCTTCAGCGAGGGCAAGCCGTCGCCGCTGGCGCCGCTGCCCATCCAGTACGCCGACTTCGCCGCCTGGCAGCGCGACTACCTCGACGACGCCCGGATGGAAGCCGAGTTCGACTACTGGGCCGAGCGGCTGGCCGGTGCCCCGGTACCACTGGACATGCCCACCGACCGCCCCCGCCCGGCCGGCCGCAGCTTCGGCGCGCTCGTGCACTGGTTCGACCTGCCGCACGAGCTGTCCGAGCGGGTCCGGGTGGTGTCCCGCACCGTGGGCGTCACCCCCTTCATGACCCTGATGGCCGCCTTCCAGCTGTGGCTGCACCGCTCCTGCGGCCACGACACCTTCGCCACCAGCACGCTGACCGCCTACCGCGACCGGGCCGAAGTCGCCAACGTCATCGGTGACTTCGGCAACCTGGTCGCCGTACCGGCCGACCTGCGCGGCGACGGCCTCACCTTCCGCGAGCTGATCGTCCGGGTCCGGGACGCGGTGCTGGAGACCCAGGAGCACGCCGACGTACCCGCCCACCGCCTGTCGCTGCGGCTGGCCAAGCGGCGCGAGGACACCCACAACCCGATCTCGCAGGCCATGTTCTTCTCCGTGCACGCCCAGCACAGCATGGCGACCCTGGAGCTGGCGGGCCTGCGCTTCGAGCAGATCCAGGCCGCCGCCGAGCGCCCCTCGACCCCGTTCGACGTCGAGCTGCGCCACTTCGAGCAGGTCGACGGCATGCGCATGCAACTGCTCTGCAACGCCGACCTCTTCGACGAGGACACCGTGCCGCGCCTCGCGGCCCAGTTCACCGCCCTCCTGGGCGCCGCGCTCGACGGCCCCGACACCCCGGTGGCCGCGCTGCCCGTCGCCGTACGGCCGCGGACCGTACACCCCGACGTCGACGCGGGGGCGGCACCGACCGCCGAGCCCGTGCGGGCGGTGCACGCGCTGGCCGCCGCCGAACCCGGCCGCCCCGCCGTGGTGACCGGGAACCGGACCGTGAGCTACGGCGAACTGTGGGCCCTGGTGGAGGCCGACCCCACCCCGGGGGCCCTCGTGGCGGCCGTCGACGCGCTGGCCGGCACCGGAGGCGGTACCGGCACCGGTACCGGTACCGCCTCCGGTGCCGGTGCCGGTGTCGGCACCGCCCCCGACGGCGGGCAGGCCCCCGCCCCCGTCCCCGCCTGCCCCGACGGCTTGCTCGGGCAGTGGTCCGCGGCCCTTGACCTCACCGCCGCGGACCGCTTCCTGCGGACCGCGCCCGCCGGCGCCCCCACCGCGGCACTGGAGACCCTGCTGCCGCTGGCCGCGGGCGCCGTCCTGTGCCTGGCCCCGCACGAGGGCGCGGGCCTGCCCGATCCGGCGGGCTCCGGAGCCACCGCCGCGGCCCTGCCGGGCCCCCTGCTCGCCGCGCTCGCCGCGCGGCCGGGCGCCCCCCTCACCGGGCTGCGGGTCGCCGTCGCCACCGGCGGCGACCCCGTCCGGCTGCCCGGCGCCGAACACCTGCGCCTCGTACGGGCCCTCGGCGCCCCCGGCCTGCCGCCGCTGCCCTTCGCGGACCTCGGCGCGGGCCCGCGCGGGCCCCTCGTCCCCGACCCGGGGACCGGCTCGGCCCTGCTGGACCCGGCGGGCCGAGAGGTCCTCGACGGCTCCGAGGGCGAGCTGTACGTCGCCGCCGGACCCGGCGCCGACCCGCTCGCGACCGGCCTGGCCGCCCGGCGGCTGCCCGGCGACCGGCTCGAACTCCTGGGCCCCGGCGGGGAGTACACCGAGCGCGACGGCTACCGCGTCCGCCTCGCCGACGTCGAATGGGCGCTCACCGCCCACCCCGCGGTCCACGGCGCGGTCGTGACCACCGGTCCCGACGGTACGATCACCGCCTACGCGGGGACCACCGGGGCGGAGGGGGACGAGGGAGTGCTCCGCGCCCACCTGCGCCGCACCCTCCCCGGCTTCACCACCCCCGACACCCTCGTGGTCGGCGAGCGGCTGCCCCTGACCCCCGACGGCCGCATAGACCGGGCCTCCGCCCGGCTCTCCGGAGGAGACACCGCACCATGAGTACGGCCAGCAGCAACCACGACCGGGACTGGATGGTGCTCAAGGGCGTCCGCCAGCACAACCTGGACATCGCCGAACTGCACCTGCCCCGGCACGGAGTGACCGTCCTGACCGGCGTCTCCGGCAGCGGCAAGTCCTCCCTCGCCTTCGACACCATCTACGCCGAGGGCTACCGCCAGTACCTCGAGAGCCTCTCCGCCTACGTGCGCCGCAAGCTCCCCAAGGTGCCCAAGCCGGCGGTCGACTGGATCAGCGGCCTCAGCCCCACCGTCGCCATCGAACAGAAGACCATCAGCCGCAACCCCCGCTCCAACGTCGGCACCATCACCGAGATCTCCGACCGCCTCCGGCTGCTCTTCGCCCGGGCCGGCCGCCACAACTGCCGCACCTGTGGTGGCGACATCCACCCCCGCGACGCCGCCGAGCACGTGGACTGGCTGCGCGAGCACGCCCGCGACGCCCGGCTGGAAGTGGGACAGCCGCCCGCGGGCGACCGCCCCGGCCGGTTCCTCGCCGCCGTCGGCCCGGACTCCGGCGCCGACGAGTTCTCCGCCGTACGGGAGCACATCGAGTCCGCCCTGCGCACCGATCGCCACCTCGTCGTACTGCGCGGCACCGAGACCGTCCGGCACATCGGGGAGGGCTTCGTCTGCGCCGAATGCGGCACCCGGGCCCGCGCCACGTCCTCCCAGTGGTTCACCCCCAACTCGCCGATCGGCATGTGCGAGGGCTGCGAGGGGCTCGGGTTCATCCTGCGCGTGGACCCCGCGCTGCTCGTCGGGGACGAGAACGAGTCGATCCGCTCCGGCGCCCTGACCTTCTTCGGCGACCGCCGAGGCAGCAAGAAGACCTGGTGGCCGGTACGCGAACTGCCCGACCTGGTCGCCCTCGGCGGCGGCAGCCTGGACACCCCCTGGAACGAACTCCCCCCGGGGCTGCGCGACGTGGTCCTGCACGGCAGCACCGAACGCGACCTGGCGCCGGAACTCGCCGAGCACCTGCGCGCCCGGCCCTTCGACGGGTTCACCGGGCACATCGAGCGCCTCTTCCGGGAGGCGGACTCCCCGGGGCGCAAGCAGTTCTACCAGGTGTTCATGTCGGCCATCACCTGTACGAGCTGCTCCGGCACCCGGCACCACGCCGAGGCCCTCGCCGTCACGCTCGCCGGCATCAACATCGCCGAGGTCAACGCCCTGCCGATCACCCGCCTCGGCACCTGGCTGGGGACCGTGCGCGGCGAACTGGAGCAGAGCTTCCTCTCCGAGATAGCGGCCGAACTCCTCGAGCAGATCTCCGCCCGCATCGAGTTCATGCTCGACGTGGGCCTGCACTACCTGTCCCTCGACCGCTCCGCCCCCACCCTCTCGGCGGGCGAGGGCCAGCGGCTGCGCCTGGCCCGCCAGCTCGGCAGCGGCCTCGTCGGAGTCACCTACGTACTGGACGAGCCGTCCATCGGTCTGCACGCCAAGGACAACGGCCGGCTCATCGCGATGCTGCGCCGTCTGGCCGCCTCGGGCAACGCCGTCCTCGTCGTCGAACACGACCGCGAGACGATGGAGGCGGCCGACCACCTCGTCGACCTCGGCCCCGGCGCCGGAACCCGCGGCGGCCGCGTCATCGCCAGCGGCCCCGCCGCCGACGTCATCGCCCACCCCGACTCCCGCACCGGCGCGTACCTGCGCGACGAGGCGCAGGTACGCTCTCCGCGCGCGACCCGGCGGACCCCCGGCGACCGCTGGCTGTCCGTGACCGGCGCCCGCCTGCACAACCTGCGCGACGCGGACGCCGCGTTCCCGGTCGGACTGCTGACCTGCGTCACCGGTGTCAGCGGCAGCGGCAAGAGCTCCCTGGTGACGCGCACCCTGCAACCCGCGCTCGACGAGGCGCTGCGCTTCCGGCGCGTCCCCGTCGGAGCCTTCCGCGAGCTCACCGGCTGGGAGCACTTCGAGCGGATCGTGACGGTGACCCAGGAGTCCATCGGCGCCTCCTCCCGCTCCACCCCGGCCACGTACATCGGCATCTTCGACGAGATCCGCAAGATGTTCGCGAAGACCGAGGAGGCCGTGCGCCGCCGCTACTCCACCTCCAAGTTCAGCTTCAACGCCGAACGCGGCGGCGGACGGTGCGACCGCTGCCTCGGCAAGGGCGTCATCCGCATCGAGATGCTCTTCCTGGCCGACGTCAGCGTCGAGTGCCCCTCCTGCCGCGGCCTGCGCTACTCCCCGGAGACCCTGGAGATCCACTGCCGGGGCCTGAACATCGCCGAGACCCTGAACCTGGAGGCCGCGCAGGCCCTGGAGGTCTTCCACGACGTTGCGTCCATCGCCGAACCCCTGCGGGTGCTCAGCGACGTCGGCCTGGGCTACCTCAAGCTCGGCCAGGACTCCATGACCCTCAGCGGCGGCGAGGCGCAGCGGCTCAAACTCAGCCGTGAGCTGTTGCGCGGCGGCCAGGGCCGCACCCTGTACCTCATCGACGAGCCCACCACCGGACTGCACTTCTCCGACGTGCAGCTGCTGCTCCAGGTCGTGCACGACCTCGTCGACCGCGGCAACACGGTGATCGTCATCGAGCACAGCATCGAGTTCGCGGCGGCCAGCGACTGGATCGTCGACCTCGGACCCGGCGGCGGCACCGACGGCGGGGCCGTCGTGGCCACCGGCCACCCGGAGTCCGTCGCCGCCGAAACCGCCAGCGCGCTGGCGCCGTTCCTGGCCACCCAGCTGTCCCGGCTCGCGGCAGCCGGCCCGGTGGACCCGCCGCCCGCCGGAGATGCCGCCGGGGAAGCCGCCCGGCAACGCGCCGCGGAACCGGCCCGGCAACCCGCCGGGGAACCGGCCCGGCGATCCGCCGGGGATGCCGCCCGCGGGCACGCCCAGTCCGAGATCGAGATTCCGGCCACCGGCCCGGGGGAGGAACAGTCATGAAGGCCCTGCAGTGGCACGGCGCGTACAAGGTCGAGGTCGCGGACGACATCCCCGCACCCACCGTGACCGCCCCCGGCGACGCCGTGGTCCGCGTGGTCCGCTCCGCCATCTGCGGCACCGACCTGCACCCCTACCGCGGCGAGATCGACTCCTTCACCCCCGGCACCGTGACCGGCCACGAGTTCACCGGCGTGGTCGAGGAGGTCGGTCCCGACGTGCGCCACCTGCGGCCCGGGGACCGGGTCGTGGCCTCCGACGTCATCGCCTGCGGCACCTGCTGGAACTGCCGCCGCGGCTGGCACTACCAGTGCGACCGCGTCGGCCTGTTCGGCTACGACACCGTGGTCGGGACCACCGCCGTGGCCGGCGGCCACGCCGAGTACGTACGCGTGCCCTTCGCCGACGTCGTGCTCTCCCCGATCCCGGAGGACGTCAGCGACGAGCGCGCCCTCCTCATCGGCGACGTCCTGTCCACCGGATACGCCTGCGCCACCGGCGGCGGGGTCAAGCCCGGCGACACCGTGGCCGTCGTCGGCTGCGGCCCCGTCGGACTGCTCGCCATGAAGGCCGCCGGCATCCTCGGCGCCGCCACCGTCCTGGCCGTCGACCCGCTCCCCGCCCGCCGCGCACTCGCCGAGGAACACGGGGCCGTCGGCCTGGCCCCCGGCCCGGACCTGGTGGAACGGGTCCGCGAGCTGACGGGCGGACGCGGGGCCGACGTCGTCCTGGAAGCCGTCGGCACCGACGCCTCGCTGCTCAGCGCCCTGGAGATCGTCCGTCCGCGCGGCACCGTCAGCGCGGCCGGCGCGCACGCCTCCACGGCGATGCCGATGCCCACCGGCCTGGCCTTCGGCAAGGAACTGACCCTCCGGTTCGTCGTGGGCGACCCGATCAGCGTGCGCGAGCCGCTGATGAACCTGGTGCGCACCGGGCGCCTGGACCCCACGTTCGTCATCTCCCACCGCATGCCGCTCGCCGAGGCCGCCGAGGGTTTCCGCCTCTTCGACGCCGGCCTGGCCTCGAAGGTGGTGCTGATCCCGTGACGACCCTGCACGCCCGGGTCGTCGAACAGGCCCGCCGCACCCCCGACGCCCCCGCGGTGCACTGCGGCGACCAGGTGATCGGCTACGCGGAACTCGACCGGCGCGCCGAAGAGCTCGTACCGCTCCTGCACGGCCTGGGCGTCGGCCCCGAGACCCCCGTCGGCATCCACCTGCGCCGCGGCCCCGAACTGCCGGTGGCGTTGCTCGCCGTCCTCAAGGCGGGCGGCTACTGCGTCCCCCTCGACCCCGGGTACCCCGCCGAGCGGCTGCGGCTCGTCCTGGAGGAGGTGGCCGCCCCGGTCGTCCTCACGGTACGGGCCCTGCGCGACGGGCTCCCGCGGCACGGGGCGACGGTGGTGTCCCTGGACGAACCCGCGGATCCCGCGCCGGCGCCCGCGCCCGCCCGGACGCCCGCGCCCGCCCGGCCGGCCGCCCGGCCCGGCGCAGCGGCCGCAGCCACCCACCCCCAGACCCTCGCCTGGGCCTCGTACACCTCCGGATCCACCGGCCGGCCCAAGGGCGTGATGCTCTCCCACGGCCCGCTGGCCTCCCTCGCCGAAGGCATCGCCGCCCGCCTGGAACTCACCCCCGAGGACCGGGTCCTGCAGTTCGCGTCCATCGGTTTCTCGGTCGCCGCCGAGGAGATCTTCTCCACCTGGTACGCCGGCGCCTGCCTGGTCCTGGACCCCGACGAGTCGCTCGCCGACGCCGCGAGCCTGCACGGCGTGATCGAGAAGCAGGGCGTCACCGTCCTCCAGCTCACCCCCGCCTACTGGTACGAGTGGCTGCGCGAACTCGACCGGGATCCCGACGGGGCACCCGTCGCCCCGGAGTCGCTGCGGCTGCTCGTGGTCGGCAGCGAGCAGGTCTCCGCCGACAAGGCGGGGGAGTGGCTCACCGGCGGGGTGCGCCTGGTACAGGAGTACGGCGCGACCGAGGGCACCGTCTCCCAACTCCTCTACGAGCCCTCGGCGCCCGCCGCCGAGGTACGCGCCTGGCCTCGGGTCCCGGTGGGCACCCCCCTGCCCGGAATCTCCGTGCGCGTCCTCGACGAGTCCCTGCGCGCCGTGCCGGACGGGGAGCCCGGCGAGCTGTACGTGGCCGGCGACTGCGTCTCCCGCGGCTACCTCGCCCGCCCCGGCCTCACCGCGGAGCGCTTCCTGCCGGATCCCGCGTCACCCGTCCCCGGCGGACGCATGTACCGGACCGGTGACCTCGCGGTGCGCCGTCCGGACGGCAACGTGGAGTTCCTGGGCAGGATCGACCACCAGCTCAAGGTGCACGGCATCCGGATCGAGCCCGGCGAGGTCGAGGCCGCCATCGGCAGCCACCCTGGAGTCGCCCGGAACGCCGTGCTGGCCCGGGAGTCGGCCACCGGGGCCGCCCAGCTCGTGGCGTGCGTGGTCTGGGAGGGTGCCCCCGACCCGGCCGGCCTGCGCGCGCACCTGCGCGCCCGGCTCGCCCCCGGACTGGTCCCCGCCCGGCTGGTCGCCGTACCCGAACTCCCGCTGAACCCGAACGGCAAGATCGACCGCAACGCCCTGCGCGAGCTCCCGCTCGACGTGCCCGCGCCCGCTTCGGCCGGCTCCGGCCGACGGCCCCGCAGCGCGGTCGAGGCGGCGCTCGCGGGCATCTGGTCCATGCTGCTGGACCTGCCCTCCGTCGGCGCCGAGGACGACTTCTTCCTGCTGGGCGGGGACTCGCTGACCGCGACCCGGCTCTCCGCGCACATCCGCGAGGCGCTGGGCGCGGACATCCGCCAGCACATGGTCTTCGAGACCCCGACGGTGGCCGGACTCGCCGCCCGTATCGAGACGGCGCGGCGCACCGCCGTACGCCCCGCTGCGCCGCCCCCGGCGGCCCTCGGGCCGAAGACGCCCGCGGGCCCGGCCGCGGACCCGGAGTCGGCCGTGGGCCCGAAGGCGCTCACCGTCCCCGACGCACACGCCGTCTCCGACGTACACGCCGTCCCCGACGCGCGGGCCGTTCCGGCCGTCGTCACGGCGCCCGCGACCCCCGCGCAGCGGCAGATGTGGATGGCGCACCGGATGGGCAAGTCCGGAGCCGCCTACAACGAGCCGCTCGTCCTGCGCATGACCGGCCCCCTGGACCCCGACCACGTGAAGGCGGCCGTACGCGGGCTCCTGCGGCGGCACGGCGTGCTGCGTACGACCCTGCGCCTCGCGGACGGCCTCCTGACCCAGTTCGTCGCCCCGCCCGCCTCCGCGGCCGCCCACCCCCTGCCCGTGACGGACCTCGAAGGAGCGTCCCCGGCACAACTCGGCACAACCATAAGCGAGTTGGCCTCGCTGCCGTTCGACCTCGCCCGCGGTCCGCTGATCCGTACGGCACTGCTACGGCTCGGTGCGGAGGACCACGTACTCGTCCTCGTCATGCACCACACCGTCTGCGACGGCTGGTCGCTGGACGTGCTGCACCGGGACGTGTCCCGCCTCTACCGGGAGGCGCTGACCGGCGAGCCGGCCGGCCTGCCCGAGCTGCCCGTCTCCTACGCCGAGCACGCGCGGCTCCGGCACGCGTCGCAAGGCGGTCCGCAGGAAGCGGCCCAGCTCGCCTACTGGGCACGCCGGCTCGCCGGAGCCCCCGCGGTGACACGGCTGCCCGTCTCGCCCGGCGCGGATCCGGCCCGGCCCGGCGGCGTGTCCCTGCCGTTCGCCGTCGACGCCGACACCTCCCGCCGCCTCCGCGCGCTGGCGGCCGCCGAGCGCACCACCCCGTACGTGGTGCTCCTGGCGGCCTTCAAAACCCTGGTGCACCGCACCACGGGGGCCGAGGACCTCGTCGTCGGCGGCCTGTCGTCCGGCCGTGACCTCCCCCAACTCGGCGAACTGATGGGCCTGTTCGTGAACACCCTGGCCCTGCGCACCGAGGTGCCCGCGGGCGGCACCTTCCGGGAGCTGGTGCGCCGGGTCCGCACCACGGTGCGGGAGGCCGTCGGTCACCAGGACGTACCGTTCGACCGCGTAGTACGCGAGGTGTGCTCCGAGCGCGGCCGGGAGCACAGCCCGGTCTTCCAGCTGATGTTCTCCTTCGGCGGCACCGCCGTCAGGGCCCCCGAACTAGAGGGCCTGACCGTGGAACCCCTCACCGTGGCGACCGGCGCGGCGAAGTTCGACGCGGCGGTGATGGTCGAGGAGGCTGCGGACGGAAGCCTGACGGGCACCTTCGAGTTCCGGCTGGCCCGGTACGAGGAGACGGACGCGACCCGCCTCACCGAGCGCTACAGCGAGCTCCTCCAGGACGTGTCCACCAACCCGGACCAATTCCTGACGCCACCCGGCCGATGACCAGCGGGCGTTGCCGGGGCCGTTGCGGCCGGCCGCCGTGTTGCGCAGGCCGTCGGCGTGCGCGGTGCTGCTCACCGCTGTGTCCATGCGGGGGTCCACGTCTCGCTGCCGGTGCGGTCGGGCTGTGTGGAGCAGAGGTGGCTGCGGAGTGTGGTGAGTGCGGGGTGTGGGTTGTCGCGGCGCCAGATCAGTGAGTGCGGGTAGACGGGCGTCGGGTCGGTCACCGGGATGCGGCGCAGGCCGTGGCCGGCGGGCCAGACGAGGCGGGTCTGCTCGCCCATGAAGGTGGCCAGGGCAGGGGTGTCGGCGACCGTGTCCAGGAGCGCGTCGGAGCCGAAGTTGGGGCCGGTCGCCTCGATGGTGAGGCCGAACTCGGCGACGAGATCGTCGTAGTAGGCGGCCCACTCGGTACCGGGGACGATGCCGGGCATCCAGATCCGGTGCCCGGCGAGCTGAGCGACAGTCACCGACCGGGCGCCCGCCAGCGCGTGGGCGGGGCCGGTGAGGAGCTGGAGCGGCTCGTCGAGCACCCGGACGGACTCGATGTCCTCGGGAAGGGGCCGGCCGGGCACGGCGACGGCGCGGAAGGACGCGTCGATCGCACCGGACCGGATGGCGGCGACGGCCGTCTCGATGTCGAACAGCATCAGCACGTCGAGGTCGATCTCGGGGTGCGCGCGGTGGAAGCCGCGCATCAGGCCCGACATCGCGCCGCGCGAGTTGATCACGTCGACGCGCAGCGGACGGCTGCCGGAGCGTACGGACGCGACCGCGCGCTCGGCGACGCGCAGCAGCTCGCGCGCGTGGGGCAGGAACGCCTGCCCGTCGATGGTGAGCTGGGCGCCACGCGCGGTGCGGGTGAACAGGCGCGCGCCGAGGTTGCGCTCCAGCGTGGCGATGCGTTTGGAGACGGCCTGCTGGGTGACCGACAGCTCGGCGGCGGCTTCCTGGAACTGCCCCGCGTCGGCGGCGGCGACGAAGGTCCGGACGGTGTCGAGGTCCATGCCGATCCACCCTAGTGCACAACGTGTGGTTGTGACGTGCTGGCTAATTGGTTGTTTGACCTGCTGTTGTGCTGCGGGTTTTGCTCTCACTGGTCAACGCTGGTGTGTTCGGATGAGGCATTGAGAGGTGCGCTGAGCATGGTGGGCGGGAGACGGCTGGGCCGGCGGTTCGGGTGGCTGTGGGCGGCGTATGGGCTCAGCACGTTCGGCACGTGGCTCGCGTTCGATGCGTTCGCTCTGATCGCCATCCTCGTGCTGCACGCCGGGCCGGCCGAGGTGTCGGTGCTGGCAGCCGCGGGGCTGGCGGTGGGGGCCGCGGTGGCGGTGCCGCTCGGGCCGTGGGTGGAGTTCCGCCGCAAGCGGCCGGTGATGGTCGCGATGGACCTGACCCGGTTCGTGGCACTGATGAGCGTCCCCGCCGCGTACGCGTTCGGCCTGCTCTGTTTCGTCCAGCTCTTGGTTGTGTCCGTCGTCGTCGGCGCGGCCGACATCGCCTTCAACGCGGCCAGTGGCGCGTACCTGAACGCGCTCGTGCCGCCGGAGGACCTGCTCGTCGCGAACGGGCGGTTCGAGTCCACGACCTGGACCGCCACCGTGCTCGGACCGCCCGTCGGCACGGCCGTGATCGGGCTGTTCGGCCCGGCGATGACCGTGGTGGCCAACGCGGTCAGCCATCTGCTCTCGGCCGCGGGAATCCGTGCGATCGGCGGCAGCGAGCCGCCCCCCGTGCGCACCGGCGTGCACGGGGCGCGGCTCCGGCCCGGCGACCTGCTCGAAGGGTGGCGGTACATCCTGACCCACCCGGCCCTGCGCCCCCTGTTCTTCAACACGGTCCTCGTCAACGGCCTGATCCTGGCGACCTCGCCGCTGCTTGCCGTCCTCATGCTCGGCGACCTCGGGTTCACCCCCTGGCAGTACGGCCTCGCGTTCGGCCTGCCCTGCGTCGGCGGCATCATCGGCTCACGGCTCGCCCGCCGGCTCGTCGCACGGTTCGGACGGCACGAGGTCCTGCTCGCCGCCGGGGCACTGCGCGCGTGCTGGTGCTCGGGCATCGCGGCAAGGGCCACAACCGCACCGCGGCCGAGTCACACAGACCGGCCAGCCGTCCCTGGGCCGTTGCCCGCCCCGTACACCAGGCCATCGACCTGCTGGAGACGCTCCACGCAACCGACCTGCTCTTCCCGACCCGCCTGCCCGGCAGCAGCGGCCGCAAGAGCCGTCGAATGGGCACCCTGACGTGGGGCTCCAGCAAGACCATCCGTGAACTGCAGAGGCTCCAGGACTGGGTGAACTCCACCTTCACCGCCGCCGATGGCACAGCGGCGATTCCTCCAGATCCCATCAAGCACCTGCACGGGTCGCGCTTCCGCCGCACCCTCGCGTACTTCATCGTCCGCCGACCCCGCGGCCTCATCGCCGCCGCCCTGCAGTACGGCCATCTCAAGACGAAAGTCACTCTGAACTACGCTGCCACCGGCGACGATTCCTGGCTGGACGACGTCGCTGTGGAGCGACTGGAGATGGTCCTCGAACAGTCCGAGGACGACTGGACCCGTCTGGATGAGGACAACGAGCACGTCAGCGGGCCGGCCGCATCCGAGTACCGTCGCCGCACCGCCGGCGCAGCGACCTTCCTCGGCCGCACCGTACGCGCGCAGGCCAGCGTCAAACGGCTCCTCGAACAGAGCGACACCGACATCCACCACGGCGACGCCATGACCTGCGTCCACCGCGCCGAGACGGCAGCATGCCGCACCGAGAAGCTGCTGCTCGGAGTGCCCGCCGACGACGGGCCCGATGAATCGCTGTGCCGCAGCACCTGCGCCAACCTCGCCTACACCGACCGGGACATCGCGGAACGCCACATGCGGTTGCCCGTCCTGGAGAAGGAAGCCCACGATCCGATGACTCCACGTCCGCGCCGGGACCGAGCCGCAGCCCAGGCAGAGCAGATACGTGTGGTGATCGAACGACACGAAGCGTCGCGGCCGGGCGCACTCGACATGGAAGGCGGCCGGGTCGCATGACGCGAAGGAACAGAGACCGCGATGCGGAGCGCGAGGAGATCAGAGCCGCCGTGGAGCGTCTTCTGGCCGGCACACCGCTGCGCTCGACGGTCGGCAAGCTCACCGGAACCGAGCTGATTACCGAGTGCAGGCTGCGGCGCGACGTCGTCTACGGAGATCACAAGGATCTCGTGGATGAGTTCCGAGCGCGCGCCAAGGCCCAGAACTTCACCCCGCAGGTCCTCCAGAACATGGCCGCGGAGAACGCCGCGCTGCGGGAAGCCTTGGCGAAGACCAAGGCGGATCTCGCCTCAGGGCGAGAACGAGTTCGCGCCCTGAGGCGAGCCGCTGCCGAGCTGTCGCTGGAGCTGGAACAGGCGCGTGAAGAACTCGCAACGGCTCGGCAAATCACCAGGCTGCCCGGCCCGCGAGGAGCTGCGAGGTCGTAGGGCGCGCAGCCGTTGCTGCGCCTTGTTGACGTCGTCGTTGCAGATGATCTCGGTGAAGGATGGTCGCGTCAGCGTCGGCTGTACCGGAGCCAGGTGCCGGGGCCTACTAGGAAATAGAGGGCATGCCGTCTACATCAAACGACCTCTTACAGCGGGAACAGGTTTCGGAGTGTCAGTCCGACCCCGACGAATAGCACTGCCAGGGCAGTGAGGAGAGTTCCGTAGGGCTCCCATTGGCGCAGGGCGAGGGTGAGGTCTCGGCCGGTGGTCAGGTTGGTGAGTCTGTTTTCCAGCGCGGGGAAGAGGACGGGTTCCCTGGCCAGGGCATTGGGTACTGCTCCCGGTCCGGCCGCCCCGTCACCGACGGCTCCAGTGCTGCCGGGCTCGGTGCGCAGTTCTGCGGTGGTTGTGTTGAGCGGCCGGCTCTCTGCTTTCGCCGGGTAGGTACGCAGGGCGCCGCTCACACTGGTCGTCGGGACCGATGAGGTGGTGATGCGCAGCCCGCCGGATCCGGTGGCGGTGATCTCCTTCCATCCGGTACGGGCCGCCTCGGCGCCGGAGGTGAAGGACACGGCGGCGGTTTCGGACAGCGGGGCCGGGGCGCGCAGGGCGCAGGTGAGTCGGGCGATCGGCAGGCCTGCGGCGCCCGTGGCATAGGTGAGGGTGCTGCGCGTGCTGTGCCAGGTCAAGGGGCTTTCGTCGACGGTGGCGTGGGTGCGGCGGGCGAGTTCGGCGCACCGGTGGGTGGCGCGTGCCGCCGCTTCGGCCAGTGAGGTCTGTTCGTCATGGTCGTTGTCAGTTGCTTCGTGGTCTTGGGCCGTGGGAATCTCCGCGGTGTCCACGACGGTGGTGTCCTCGATGTGGTCGGGCGTCAGGCGTAGCCCGTCATAGTGGTTGACGCTGAAATTGCCGAGAGGATGGGCTTGCGCCGGTGGGGCGGCCCACAAGCCGAGCGTCACAGCGACGAGCGGGATCGCGGCCGCCGCGAGGGGCCTTGGGTGTTCATCGGCTTGACCGTCAGTTTCCCGTGCTCGTGCTCATGTCTTCGCCGCCCAGCAGCTTCTGTGCCCGCTGGCAGTGGTAGGGCGAGAAGTGCGGGTTGACCTCGAGTGCCCGTCGCACCCGCCTGTGCCCGTCGGGGAGCCCCAGCGCCGTTTCGATTACACCGCGGTGGTACAGGAACAGCGCGTGGTCCCATCCGGTGCGCGCGGCCGACCGGGCCTGTTCAGCGGCTTCGGCCAGGCGTCCTGCCCGGAAAAGCGCCCAGCCGAGGGCGTCGGCGACGATGACACTGTTCGAGTTCTTCGCCTCGCGGCGCATCAACTCCACCGCCACCTGAGGATCGCCGTGGTCGGCGGCGTAGAGCGCGAGGTGCGGGTCGACCGGGCCGTTTCCGGCCCGCGCCAGACGCAGCTGTGCGTCGAGCGCCGCCCGCAACGGACCGGTGCTCGAGTCCTGGCCCGTTGGTGCGGTGGCGAGGGTGAGTTCCAGCGCCTCCAGAAGGAACTGCGGCGTGGGTGTCCGTTCGACGAGCCGGCCGTAGCGCTGCAGGGCCGCGCCGCCGCGCCTGTGCGCGGCCTCCACCCGCGCGAGCCCCGACTCCGCGTACGGGTGCCCGGGTACGGTGGCAAGGGCACGCCGGAAATGGTGCTCCGCCCGGGTGACATCGCCATCGGACCACGCCAGTTCGCCGAGCCGGTAGGCGGTGTACGCCTTCTCGTCCGGTGTGCTTGAGGCCTGCTCGGCTCGGCCGAGGGCGATCTCGGCGTCACGCTTCCTGCCGTGGGTCTCCAGGTCGTAGGCGGCCCTGCTGTAGGAGGCAGTGGACGGGGCGAGGTCGAGCATCCGCTGCACCGCGTTACGGGCCTGCGGGTAGCGGCCGAGCTGGATCTCGGCGTCGGCAAGGACGCCGTATCCCTCGGCCCGGTCAGGAGCCATCCGGGTGGCACGCAGGGCGAACTCGCGTCCTCGTACGAACTCGTGCCGGGCGTTGGCCAGCAGGCCTTGGCCGGTGACGGCGGCGTAGTTGTCCGTGGCGTCCAGGTCAAGGGAGCGGCGCAGTGCCTGCTCGGCCGTTTCGAGACGGTCTGCGTCAAGGGTGGTGCGGGCTTGTTCGATCTCGGCGCGGGCCAGCTGGGCCCACGCATAGGGGGCCTTCGGATACTGCTGGACCGCGCGGCGGGCCGTGTCGGCCGCGGAGCCTGGATGGGTGGCCGATACGGCCGGTGTTGCCGGCGCTTGGTCGTCGGGCCCGAGTGCCAGGAGACCGGCTGCGCAGGCGAGGACCACCGTGACCGCACCCGCCGCGCTGATCAGTCGTCGTGATCGACTCACAGGGCGTGCGGCAGGTTGAGGTAGGGGAAGGTGTTCTGGGCGTCGGCGGGCTGCAGCGCGATGACCGGCTTCGGCAGCAGGCGGGCGGCCGAGGGTCCGGCGGGCTCGCCTTCCAGCATGCGCAGCAGCGGGCCGTCGATGGTGTCATTCGGGCGGCGCCCGTTGGGGAAGCCCTGAAGGTCGCCTTCGAGGACCCCGTTGGGGTTCGGCTTGACGGTGAGGGGGGTGGTGAGGTTCAGGCGGAGTTCCTCGCCGAGGACCATGTGCTGCGGGTCGGCGTCCGCGTTCATGGTGTGGGCGTTCAGGTCGAAGCCGAACGCAGCGCCGTTGCTCTTGCCGATCCCCTTGAGGAAGAGGGTCTCGATGTCCGTGCGGGGGGTAGCCGGCGCTTTGATGCCCTGGGCTGTCTCGATGCGGTGCGGGGGCGCGGGGTCCCGTACGGCCGTGAGGAACGGCGGATCGAGGGCGTCGTCCTTGGGGACGCGGGCCTGGAAGCGGTCCTCGGGGCCGCCCGGCTGCTGCAGGCCGATGGTGGAGCCGTAGATGGCGAAAGCCACATGCGGCATGCCGTGGCGGGAGATCTGCCGGAACACCGGCTCCTGGTGTTCGAGGCTCCGGCTGAGGTCCGCGCCCGGCCGGGACACGGTCGCCCACACCCCGACCACGGGGTTGCGCTGCGGGTCGCCCTTGAGCGCGATGTCCTTCTTGGGCACCTGAAGGATCAGACTGTTGACGTTCAGCGCCGACAGCGGGTTGGCGTCGGGGCCCCACTTGGGTACGGGGCCTGCCGTGCCGACCGTGTACAGGCCGAAGACCTGAGTGTCCGCCTTGAACGCGTCCGCGGCCTGGGTGGCCAGGGTCTGTCCGCCGCTGGGCAGCTTGCGCACAGCCTGGTTGCGCAGGGCGCTGTAGTTCGGCATGAGTGCGCGGCCGACGTGGGTGGGCGCGGCGATTCCGTCCACCAGCTTCACCGCCTTGTCCTGCCGGACCCGTTCCAGGGTGTAGCGCTGTCGCACGCCCAGCGAGGTGGAGTCGAGCGACGTGACCTGGCCGGGGCCCACCTTGGGGCCCATGCCGAAGGGGCGGCGGTCCTCGTCGTGGAACGTCCAGCGGTAGGAGGTGTCGGGGGCTCCGTCTCCGTCGGCGTCGGTGTGAATCTCGTAGCGGGCGCCGGTCGCGAAGGGGTAGTCCGCCAGCGCGTTGGCCGGGTTGCCGGGGAGTTGGAAGGGGCGGACGTTGGCGATGAGCGTGACGGTGTCGGGGTTGTCGGGGCTGGTGAAGGCAAATACGTCCGTGAGGTCTGCCGGTGAGTCGAGGACCGACGACGGAGCGTCGATGTGCCCACCCGCGCGGCCGCTGTCGGTGAGCGGTCCGAACAGGGCCGCCGTGGAGAGGGCGACGGTGGCCGCGGTAAGCCGGAGGACCCGTCGATGGGAGAGCCAGACGGTTTGGGGCATGGGAGTACTCCGGATTCGGGAGGCGGGGGGCCTCAGGGTTGCAGCGGGGCAGACCCCAACGCGGCGCCTCGGAAACCACGTTGACCCAACCGGTGATTGTTTTCACCCGATCAGACCGAGCAAAAAGCTTTCCTCTCTCCAGGGGTTTCGCTCCTATGCGCCGCTTTGGATAGAAGTGGGTTGTCGCCGCTTCGCCGAGCCGCGCCTCCTTCAGCGCGCTCATCTCTCGTGCCCGCTGTCACCAGGCAAGACGCGTGCGCATGACCGTACTGGGGGCACGTTTCGGCCGCGCGTCCCCTATCCCGAGAAAAGGAACGACGGACCATGCGCTTGCACGCAAAGCTTCGCCTTACCGCCCTGGCCGCCGCGGCCGCTCTCAGCCTGCCGGTGCTTCTTGCCGCAGGATCCGGCTCCGCGGGCGCCGTCACCCCGCAGGCAGCGGCCCCCGCCGCCGTGTCCCGGGCCGGCGAGCCGATCCCGCCGAACCTGTACATCTCCCCGTGGGGTGACGCGCAGGCGAAGATCAGCGACGCGTTCCTGCAGTGGCTGAGGGACGAAGGCGTCACGATGACGGCGATCAGCCCGTTCACGATGGACGCGGACGGCAAGGGCTTCAGCATGCCGATCGGTTCCACCGCCGGCGACGGTCTCGACTCCAAGGGCCGCATCTTCTACCCCGGCGGGCTCCGGCTGAGCCATGCAGAGACGGGCAAGGAGGTCACGCTCAAGCCGACCTACATCCGCGTCATGCCGCGCCCCGGCTGGACCTCGGGCGTCGAGGTCGACGGCAAGATGCTCGCCGAGGAAATGCCGCTCGCAGACACCAAGTACGACGAGGTGATGCTGACCGCCCGCCCCAGCACCACCGGCTTCCGCCTCGAGAAGGTGCCGTTCTACACCAGCCTGGAGCTCGCCCAGACGATCCAGGACCACCTCGGCCGCCCCGGCCCGGCGGCCGGCACGCTGATGGGCACGCTCACGCCGGACTTCCGGTACATCCCCAACGACCCCAACCGTCCCACCGTACCGACGGCACCGACCCTTCCCTCGACCCCGACGCTGCCCGGCTTCTAAGCGCAAGCTTTCCGGCGAACTCGCGGCCAGCCACTGACGGCCACCGCATGCGCAATCCAGAGGACCCCGGTTCGTAGAGCCGGGGTCCTCTGCCACGGAATCACCCCTGTTGGGAAGCTTCAACCGGCATCCCCCTCGCGTGTCAGCACCACGCCACGCAGGTGCGAGCCCGCGTCCGAGTGGTGGACCAGCTCGCCAGGTGTGAGGGGCCGGCCTTGCCGATCACGGTGCCAGAGGCCCATCTCCATGAGTCCAGGACGAATTGGGTTTCCTTGCTGGTGGAGGCGGACCAGCCGACGACGCGGCGGGAGAACGTGTCGACGACGAGGGGGTTGGCAGCCGGGGCCACATCACGGCCTCATGTCTCCGGCCGCGCCCTCGACGCTGGCGACAAGTGATATGCCATGAGCCATGGATTTCATGGAACGCGTGGACGCGATAACGGATGTGGTCGGACTGCGGGTCGGCCATGCGCAGCTCGTGGGTTCCGGTGCGCTTACTGGTACCACCGTCGTGCTGGCCCCCGTCGGCGGTGCCGTGGCTGCGGTAGATGTGCGAGGGGGCGGCCCTGGTACGCACGAGACCGACGCGCTCGATCCACGCAATCTCGTTCAGCGCGTGGAGGCCGTCGTTCTGACCGGAGGTAGCGCCTACGGTCTGGCGGCCGTCCACGGGGTGATGGCCTGGTTGGAGGAGCAGGGTCGCGGGGTATCAGTCGGTCCCCGGCCCGGCCAGGTGGTGCCTGTCGTGCCTGCGGCCGCCTTGCTGGACCTGGGACGCGGCGGCGACTTCGCAGCCCGGCCCGACGCGTCACTCGGTCGTGCGGCCGTGGAGGCCGCGGCGCGCACGGCCCTACGCGCCCCCGTGTTGCAGGGGTGTGTGGGAGCGGGGACCGGCGCGGTCGCCGGAGGTTTGCGTGGTGGTACCGGATCGGCCGGGATCCGGCTGGAATCGGGCATCACGGTGGGGGCGCTGGCCGTCGTCAACGCCGCGGGGTCCGTCGTGGACCCGCATACCGGTGCCCTGTACGGAGAGTTCTACTGCGGGCGGGTCGAATACCCGGAGCCGTCGGTTCACCAGGCCGCGCAGCGGCGCCTGGCGCGGGCGCGGGCCGAGACCCAGAGCCGCCGTCACGGCGCCGAAGGCGAGCACGGCCCGCTCAACACCACGCTTGCGGTAGTGGCAACCGATGCCAGGCTCACCAGGGCACAAGCGCAGAAGGTGGCGGGTGCCGCCCATGACGGGCTCGCGCGTGCCATACGGCCGGTGCACCTGATGAATGACGGGGACACCGTATTCGCCCTCTCCACAGAGGAACGCGAGGTACCCGACACCGCCACCCTGAACGCCGTCCTCGCGGGCGCCGCTGACGCCGTGATGCGGTCCATCGTGAAGGCGGTGCGTGCCGCCGAGGGCTTCGACGGGCCGGGCGGGGTCTTCCCCGCGTACGGCGACCTGTACTGACCGCCGTCACGCGCCGTCTGTCCGATCCTTTTGCGGGCTGCGTTGCCGGCGACCGTGACCGGCGATCTGAAAGGTCACGGTGCGCGGCCGCGCCACCCCCGGTCTGCACGTAACCGACGCGATCCCGTGGTCACCGTCTCCGCCGTACATATTGAGCCGGAACTGATGGGTTGTCTGCTCATTCGGCCTTGGGATCAATCGGGCAGCCGTTAGCGGTACGGACGGCATGCTGCACACTGTGCTGCGCCGCCGGTCGGCGGGCGAGTCCGTCGAGCAGATCCGCCCGGACCTGATCATCCCCACCGGCAAGCGCAAGGGCCAGAACTCCGGCCTGGCCAGCATCTACCGGGCGCTCGCCGAGCACGAGAAGCGCCAGGCCGACCCCGAAGCCACCGCCCAGGCTCACGCCGACTTCACCGACCTCCGCACCGCCGAAGACCCGCGGCGGGCTTACCGCTAACCGTTGCCTGATTGATCGCCGCGCCCGCCCTAGGTTCTGTCGTCAAATGTCCCGCCCACATCAGAAGTGATGCGAGAGCGACGGCGGCTTCGTAGGACTCGGCGGTCTTGTCGTACCGGGTAGCGATGCCACGCCACTGCTTGAGGCGGCACGACCTATGCCTCCTTGACTCGCCCAAGCAACCACCCCACGATCAACCGACGGTGTATCGCGGCGCCGGAGGCACTGCCTGCCGGGGTCTTATTACGAACGGGAGGGGGCTTTCGGGTGGCCGATGACAGCAGGCCGGGCGAGTCGACCGAAGCAGGCGGACGGGCGCCCGGGCATGAGGGGCCTGCGGCGAGGGTGCGGGTTGGCGGGATAACGGTAGCGCAGGACGCACCCTTCGCTTTGATCGCGGGCCCCTGTGTGATCGAGAGCCGGAGCTCGGCGCTGCGGCATGCGGAGCAGATCGCGGCGATCGCGCAGCGGGCAGGTGTGCCCTTTGTCTTCAAGGCGTCGTACGACAAGGCCAACCGGACTTCGGCGGACTCCTTTCGCGGCCCTGGTCTTGAGGAGGGGCTCAAGATCCTGGCCGAGGTGCGGGCCGAGGTGGGAGTGCCGGTGATCACGGATGTGCATGAGCGGCAGGACGTGGCGGCGGTGGCGGAGGTGGCGGATGTGCTGCAGATCCCCGCCTTCCTCTGCCGCCAGACCGACCTTCTGCTGGCGGTGTGCGCCGCGGGCAAGCCGGTGAACATCAAGAAGGGGCAGTTCCTGTCACCCGCGGAGGCCCTGCCGATGATGGCCAAGGCACGTACGGCGGGTAATGACGCGCTGATGGTCACCGAGCGTGGCTTTGCCTTTGGCTATCAGAACCTGGTGGTGGACTACCGGTCGCTGGTGATGCTGCGCGAGACGGGGGCGCCCGTGCTGTTCGACGCCACGCATAGTGTGCAGTTGCCCGGTGGCACCGGGCGGGCCACCGGCGGACAGCCTCAGTTCATCGCAGTGCTGGCCAGAGCAGCGGTTGCGGTGGGTGTGGCCGGTGTTTTCATGGAGGTCCACGAGGATCCGGCGCGGGCCCTGAGCGACGGCACCAACAGCCTGGCGCTGAACCAACTGCCGGGCCTGCTTGCCGAACTCACAGCACTGGACGCCGTGGTGAAGGGGTCGGTGCGATGACGTCCCCGGACACCGAGATGGTGCAGGCAGCGGTCGTGGGGAATGCGGGGCAGGATGCGGCTGTATCGGTGCGTCGGTGGATGCTGCGGGAGGCCGACGCGGTACGGCAGGCCGCCCACCGCCTGACCGGGCCTGAGGTGGGAGACGTGCTCGAGCTGCTGGAGGGCTGCACCCGGCTGGTCACGACGGTCGGCACCGGCGTCTCCGGCACTGTGGCACACAAGCTGGCCGCCGCGTTCTCCTCCTCCGGTACGCCTTCGGTTTTCTTGCACGCCTCGGACGCCCTGCATGGCATGCTGGGCGTGGTGCGCCCGGGAGATGTCGCGGTGGTGGTCAGCAACAGCGGACACACCGAGGAAACCCTGCGCGTGGTCGAGCATCTGCGCGCCGCCTCGATACCGGTGATCGCGCTGACCGGAGACATCACCTCCCCGCTGGCCCGGGCTGCCGACGCCGTCCTGGACGCCTCCGTGGACGCCGAAGCGTGCCCGCTCAATGCGCTGCCTACGGCCAGCAGCACCGTCGCGCTCGCCCTCGGCGACGCGCTGGCCGTAACGCTGGCCGAGCGGCGCCGCTGGTCCCACGCCGACCTCGCGCAGTCCCACCCGGCCGGTGTGCTCGGCCGCACCGCACGGGAGTACTTATGACCATGCCGCACGATCAGGCCCATGAGACTGACGTTGCCCGGATGGGACTTGATGTCCGCCAGCACTGTCTCCACGTCGCCTTCGTCGTCCTCGGCGCTGTCACCGTCCCCCTCGGCCGTGTCGCCTTGGGCGGCGTGGTCGTCGGTCGGGTTGGTGAAGACCAGCGCATCCAGCCGGCGGGGACAGTCCTCTTCCCGCGCGAGCCGTGCGGCGACCTCGGCGACTGCGCGCTCATCAGCCTGGTGCAGCGCGGAGCGGATGATCGTGTCAGTCTGGGCCGCGGTCGGCGGCTCGATCAGGTCCTCGCGCATCTGCCGCCCCAGCTCGGCCCGCACCTGCTCCTCGCGGCGCTCGTCGTGCCAGATCACGTCCACCAGCCGGGAGACGAGCTTGACCTGGTCGGTCGTGGTGCACTCGTGCCAGCCGGTCAGATCCCGCAGCTCGCTGCGGTGCCGTTTGGCTGCGCGGGAGGTGAAGTCGTAGAACCCCAGCTCGGTGGCGGCGACGCCGACCTGCTTGGCGACGTGCTCGACGGCGTCGGGCGGCAGCTCCAGCCGCATCTTGGGAAACCGGCCGCGCCAGATCAAAAACTTGAGCTGGACGGCGAAGCCCAGCCTCGTGCTGCCGGTCTTGTTCCGTAACCAGCCCGCCTCATCACCGGACAGGGTGAAGTGGTCCACCACCCCGTCCAGACCCAGATCCCGCCCCACGTCACAGCCCCTTCCGCACGCCCCCGTGACCACCTGTCGGGCTGGACGGTAGAGGCACCGCTGTACAGCGGGCGCGGGCATCGGCGAAGCACCCCGGCCCAGTCCTCGGACCTGGTAAAAGCACCGCCGAACTGCCAGGCGCCCCGGGCGGGGCCATCACCCTCCCCGCCCGGGGCGCCCGGAGCGTACGGACCCCCACCGTCAGGGCCGGGGCATCGGAAGACCGGGTCACGAGAACGATGCTGTGCTCGACGATGAGACCGTACTGAGGCCCTGGTAGCTCCAGAGCCTCGGCCGAAACTGACGCAGGTTAGTCGCCCTCGCCGATGTCGGCAATCACGTCCAGCTTGTCGACGTACGCCTCCAGACCGCCTGCCGTCGTCAGGTCGGTAAGGATCAGGTCGGAAGGATTCACATCCCTGTCGCCGTGAGCAGCGTAGGCATGTTGCCCGGTTAGCGTCACGGCACAGGCCAACGCAGCGACAGCAACGAAACGGGACATCTTCACGGGGCATTCTCCTGTCAATCGGGGGAACCTCAGTGGTCAACGAGCTCCCCAGATACACGGCACGATGCCGTCTGGCAGTTGCGCCGAACGGCGGGCGTTCCGCGCTGGACGGTGCATGCCGATCGCAGCACGGCTCATTCCCGTGGCCGGCGCCCAGGGGTCGCGCGGCTGTCGGGGCGGGCGGCTACTCGGCCATGGGCACGATGGTGAAGTTCTCGCTGCTGTCCTCTTGCGACAGGTCTGAACGTTCGCGATATTGCCTTCCGCCGCTGCGGCTTCCTCTTGAGGGCGAACAAGGTGGTAACCGCCGCCCACTGCGTCGACGGAGCCACTGCCGGCAAACTGACGGTGAAGTGGGGCGGGCTCGACCGCTCCCACCTGCCCCGGCAGAGCGCGGTCACCAAACTCAATATTCACGAGGGCTGGAACCCCAAGACACTGGCCAATGACGTTGCGGTCCTCACCCTGGCCGACCGGGCCTCGGAAACCGGCACGGTCCGTTTCGCCCACCTCGCCACCGAGGACCCCGCCTTGGGCACGCTCGCCCAGGCCACCGGCTGGGGAGCGATCCACCCAGGCGGTCCCCTGGCCAGGATGCTGCACACGGTCCCCCTGCCTGTGACCACCCACGCCGCCTGCTCAGCCGCATACGCCAGCCGTGATCAGGACAGCACCCCACAGGATCCGAGGCCGGTCCTGACCGACGGCATGCTGTGCGCCGGTTACCCCGAGGGCGGTAAGGGCATCTGCCGCGGCGACGCCGGCGGCCCCCTCGCGGTCAACGGCAAGGTCGTCGGCATCGCGTCCTGGGAACGCGGCTGCGGCCAGGCCAACTCGCCCTCCGTGTTCACCAGCGTCGCCCACTACCGCTCCTGGATCAGCAGCCAGTAACCGGGCGGGCGACAGAGCCGTCACCGGCGCGAAGCCGGCGCCGGCCCTGCCGCCTGCGGTCAGGTTCGCCCCAAGCCTCATTCTCCAGCTCGTTTTGATCACGGTGACGATCAGGTTCAGCACGCCCAGGGCCCAGGTGATCAGGGTTCCGGTGTAGCCGCCGTCGGCCCACAGTTTGGTGATCTTGGGGAAGCGCTGGCAGGACGGGCAGCGCGGTACTGCTGCAAAGACCGGGTGCGGCCACCCGGCGACAGCGGGGAAAGGCGGGCCTTCATCCGCACGGATGAAGCATTCGTCAATTCACATCTCTGATCTCGCTCGTTGGGGTCGCCGAGCCACGGGATTGAGAAGCCGTTGTCCTATCGATCTTGAGTGCGATGTGATCGGAAGTGGCTGCCGGGGCGGGTGAACCTGGTTGTGGCCGTGCATGAGGGCAGGGCCCCTGGTGCAGTTCGGAGTTGCTGAGACACCGATCGCACCTGGAGGCCCTGTTGTCTATGTTGTACGCAGGTGAGGGTGAGGACCTCAACTCATCCGTGGTGTCCTGCTGTTGTCTCGCGCGTGACCCGCCTCCCACCCGAGTAGGGACCATCGCCCCCTGATCCGATGAGGAAGCCTTCCCCTCCCTCATCGGGCCCTCACCTGAATCGTGAGGCAGATGCACGGACGCGCGGGTTTCGACCTCCTCCGCCACCGCATCCCGCTCGTACTGACGCACGGCCGAGCCCTGCGTTCCTGCCTCAGCGCGTCATCGGTCCGCGCGTGACCTCGGTGTCCTCTCTCCGGTTGTGCCTTCCGCCAGGACCATTCACCCCCAGTAAAGGCGGCATGCATGAGGACGAACACGATCACCGCATCCAATCTCACCCGCGGGCTGCTGACCGCGGCGGTGTCCGCAGTCCTGATGGCCGGGGTCCAGCCCGCGACCGCGGCCGGGCCCGGTGACGGAGGCTGGAAGGGGGAGGGCGGGCTCACCCTGGACGCGACCGACAACACCAGGGTCGATGCCTACCTCAACCGGGCACGGGAGGCCGAGCGGTCGATCAGTACGGATGTACGCACCGCCGCCCTGGCCTCGGGAGCGGAACTCATCGGCTTCGACTCCCGGCTGAAATCCCCCGACTCCCTCAAGCGCAAGGTCGCCACCTCCCTCAAGGAACAACCCCAGCAGGACATCGAGGCTGTCCTCGCCCGCCTGAGCGACGCCGTCCGCTACACCCTGCAATGGCCCGACGACACCTACGCCCACGGGGTCACCACCGCATCGGTCCTCCTGTCCGCCTGGGGCAACGAGTCAACCAAGTGGTCCAACACCTGGGGTCGCACCGCCGGCTACAAGGGTCTCAACACAGGCTGGCGTGCACCGGGCTCCGGCCAGCTCTTCGAGGTCCAGTTCCACACCCCCGCGAGCAAGCACGCCCAGGAGGTCACCCATCGTCTGTACGAGGAGCAGCGCCTTCCGTCCACTGGCCCCGCTCGTAAGAAGGAACTTCAGGCGCAGCAGGACGCGGTGTTCGCCGCTGTCCCCGCTCCCTCCGGTGCTGACCGGCTGACCGCGCCTGTGCGCCCCACGGCCCCGCTGACCGTCCCCGTGATGCGTTGAGGCTTCGGCCGTCCGGTTTACCACGGAGCCATTTCCGCAGGTCGGGAATGTCGTAGGCCTTGTCCGGGTGGAGGCGCTGGGGCTTGAAATGCAGGCCGCGGTGGGGGTCGTGTCTCGTTTGGTCGCCCGTGATCATGGGCTTCAGCGCGATGCTGTCGTGGGTGTTGGCGGCGGTGACGCCGACGAGGAGGGGCAGGCCGTTCGCGTCCGACAGGACGTGCATTTTGGAGCCCGGTTTACCCCGGTCCATGGGGCTTGGACCTGTGAGTTCGCCCTTTTTTGGCCCTCACATGGGCGGAGTCGAGGACGGCGCGGGAGAGGTCGAGGAGGCCGGCGTCATCCAGGCGGTGCAGGATCTCCTCGTGTAACCGCCCCCACACTCCAGCCCTCGACCAGATCAGGAACCGGCGGTGAGCCGTCGACTTCGATATCCCGAAACAGGGCGGCAGGGCCCGCCAGGCGCAACGCACGCCGGGGGCGCGCGGGCCGTCCCCGTGCGCCGCGCGGGACATGACGTGCGCCCGCCGATGCATCGGCCCACCCGGTCGGCACCCTTGGCATGTCCACGCCTTGGATCGTGGAATGGTCGCAAAAAGGCGCTGCGGAAGGAGCCGTGTAGTGATCAATACCTCCGAGACCCTGGCCGTGCAGACGATCGAGAACTTTCTCACCCCCGACGAGACCACTCAGGTCACCAAGATCGTGGACGACCAGCTCGCCGCCACCGGCTGGGTGCCCGCCCGGCCCAGCGAGGGACTGACCCCGCCCGAGGCGGCGCAGGAGATCCTCACGGCAGCGATCCGGCGGGCCATGCCCGTTATCCGGCGCGCCTTTCCGTCCGCGCTCTCCGTTGCCCCGTGGCTCTATCACGACCTGAAGCCCGGGGACCAGATTCGCTCGCATGTGCACGGCATGGGCGACCCGGAGGCGCGCCCCGTGCGTCTGGCTCGTGTGGTGTTCAACCTTCAGGATGCCGAGAGCGGGGGCGAGTTCTACCTCGACACCAGTGCCTGTGAGGAGCTCTGGAACGACCGGGTGGCCGGCCCCGGCGGGGTGTTCGAGGCCGGCAGCCGGTTCGTGCACGAGATCACCGCCCGCTCGGGCCCGGTCGACCTGGGTGCCATCGCGGCCACCCGCTGGATCTGCCGCCCGCCGGCCGGCACCACTCTGGTGTACGGGGCGCAGCTGATCCACGGAGTCACTCCGGTGACTGCCGGCCGGTGCCGCAAGCTCATCACGGATCTCTGCGCGTGATCAGGTGTCGGCCAGTGGTGCCACGGTCGGGTTGGCGCCCAGAGCGTCCAGGCCGTGGTCCAGCCGGCCGACGGCGGACTCGACCGGTACCAGCAGCGTGCCGGATGGCAGGCCGCGCAGCCAGGCGCGTGCGGGCGCGGCATGGGCGGGAGGAATGGCGAGCACGGCCTTGTGGAAGCCGGACGTGTACGGGCCGGGGAAGCCGGGGTTGGCGGTGAACGCGGTCAGCGCCGTGCCTGCAGGTGGGGGCGGCAGTGTGGTTCCGTTCGCCACCGGCACCTCCAGGGCCACCTGCTCGGCGCGGGTGCGCGCGGGGAGGAGGCTGTGGAGCACGGCCTGCGCATGCGCGTGGTGCGGGTCGGTGCCCGTGCTGGTCCAGCTCATGTTGGATACGCCGCCGAATCGGCCGTTGAGTTCGATGAGGTTCAGTCGTCCTTCCCGGGTCACGGCGAAGTCGATCTGCCATGGCCCCACCGGCCGGAAGTGCGTCGCGATGTCCCGTATGACGGCGGCCAGAGCGGCGGCGGCATCCTCGGGAAGCGCGGCGGGCTGCACCCTGGCCCGCCGGCCCGGGGCGCAGGCGCTGTCGAGGGTTCCCAGGGAGGCTACCGGCCAGGCGACGGTACCGGAGGGGAGGGTGAGCAGTTCGACGGCGAACTCCTCTCCCTGGACGGCCTGTTGCACGAGCACGGGGTACGTGAGGCCGGCGGCGACCGCGGCGAGCCGCGACGGGTCGGAGATGAAGTGGCGTCCCGCGAAGGACTCGGTGCGGGCTTTCTTGACGAGCAGGGGGAAGCCGACCTTCCGGGCCGCAGGGGCCAGTTGCCCGGGGCCGTCGCAGACGATCGCGGCCGGGGCCGGCCAGCCGCGCTGGACCGCGTACCGGTGCAGCGCCACCTTGTCGCAGGCCAGTGCGGCGAACTTCTTCGAATGCACGGGCATGTGGCGGTCCCCGTCACGCAGTCTCGCGCCTAAACGGGCGTACAGGGCGAGCATCTGCTCCTGTCCGGGGGAGGCCATATTGGGAACGACCGTGTCTGCCCGGTATCTCTCCAGCACGAACATCAGGGTTTCTTCCGTCAGGTCCGGGGGCAGTGGGGCGCACGTCACCTCGGGGCGTAGAAAGCCCGTGAGATCCCCGAACCCGAGCACCGTCACGTCCGCGCCGGACCGCTCCAGGACCGGCACCAGCCGGTCCACCCGGAATTCGCCCAGAACGAGTACGCGCATCGTCTCTCCTACCGCTGGTCGAACAACGCGAGGGCGTTTCGGGGCCGATTGTGGCGACGGTCCGTCACGGATGGCCGCTGATCAGGGCGGGGCCGGTTCGCGGTTCGGGCCTGGCGGACAGGCGGAGCACCTCGTCCGTGACGGTCACGCCGGCGCAGCAGTCCGCCGCGTAGCGCAGCGCCTGCCAGTGCCGCTCCTTGTCGAAGTCGGCCATCGCATCGGCTACGAGGAAAGGCTGGACTCCGCGGGCGAAGGCATCCGTGGCCGTGAGCAGGCAGCCCAGATGGGCGTACACCCCGGTGATCAGCATCTGGTCGCGTCCCCGCGCGGCGAGTACATCGTCCAGGTCGGTGCCGTGGAACGCGCTGTAGCGGTGCTTGGTGACGACCGTGTCCCCTGGTGTGGGAGCGAGGGGCGCGGTGATCTGGTCGTCGTCGGGCCGGCCGCCCAGGCCCGGCCCCCAGAAGTCCACCAGCAGACCTCGCGCGGAGGCGGGCTGGCTGGACGGCTGCGCCGTGTAGATGACGGGGACGCCGGCTTGACGACAGGCGGTGAGCAGGCGGCGGATGTTGGCGGTGGCCGGTCCGGCAGGGCCGGTCTGGGCGAAGGCACGCAGGAAGTAGTTCTGCATGTCGTGCACGAGAAGAACCGCTCTCCCGGGGTCGGGAGCCCAGGTCACACGGTTGAGGGAGAGACAGCGTGCATCGGGTAGTTCGTAGGGTGCGATGTGAGGCAAAGACATCCGTCACTCCCCGCGCAGGGTGTATCCCGCCGTCCCCGTACGGCGGCGTCCGCCCGCGATTGTGCCCCTGCCGCGGCGTCACCGCCCAGGGCGCGCGGACGGCGCACGGCGGGCCGGCATGCGCCTGACGGGCCTGGAGGGGATCACGGCGGTCGTGACCGGCGCCGCAGGCGGCATCGGCGCCCGCGTCGTTGAGTACCTGGCCGCCGAAGGTGCGGCCGTCGCAGCAGTGGACACCGCCCCAGTCGCGAAGGAGGACGCGTTCGGATCCCGCGTCACACACCACACCGCGGACGTCGCCGACGCCACGGCGGCCGAGTGGATCCTTGACCAGGTGGAGGCCGACCACGGTCCCGTGGGCGTGCTGGTCAACGTGGCCGGAGTCCTTCACACCGGCCCCCTGCTGTCCCTTACCGACCAGGCATGGCAGGAAATGCTCACGGCCAACGCAACAGGTGTACTTACCTGGTCAAGGGCAGTGGTCCGGCGCATGACACCGCATCACCGAGGCTGTGTCATCACGGTCGCCTCCAACAGCGCGGGCACTCCACGAGCCGGTATGGCCGCCTACGCGGCGTCCAAGGCGGCCGCCAGCGCCCTGACGCTCGGCCTTGGTCTGGAGGTCGCCCGGCTCGGCATTCGCTGCAACGTGGTCTGTCCCGGCTCCACCGACACTGCCATGCTCCACCGTATGGCCCCCACCCCCGAGGCCATGGACGCCGTCGTGCACGGCGACCCGGCGGCGTTCCGCGTCGGCATCCCGCTCGGCCGAGTCGCGGACCCCGGGGACGTCGCCGCGGCCGTGGTCTTCCTCGCCTCCGAGCAGGCACGTCACATCACTCTGCACAGCCTCTACGTGGACGGCGGAGCCGCCCTGCACGGGTGACCACCTCAAGGAGGTGCCAAGAAGATGTCCCCGCACACCCATCCCGACGCAACCGAAACCGGGCACTGGCTCCTGTCGGCACCGGGTCTCACCCTCACCGCCCGAGGCGGCGACCGCCTGCCCGTGCACGACGGCCCAGGCCAGTTCCGCAGACTCGCCGCCAGCGCGGAGAGCGCCCTGCGCGCAAGCCCGGCGGGCGCCGTCATAGTCGGCGCCGTGCCGTTCGACGAATCCATCCCGGCGCACCTTGTCCTCACCCGCCTCGAACGCCACCCACATCGGCCGGCCAGACGGTCGGATCTCGTGCGCTCCTTACAGGACCCCGATCTTCAACTGCCATCAGTCGCCCCACACACCGCCGATGCGCCCAGGTCACAGCCCCCGCCGCTACCGGAACCCCCGCCGGCCGCCTACCTCGCCGCCGTCCGCGACATCCTGGCCGAGATCGACGCCGGCACCGTCAGCAAGGTGGTGCTGGCACGTAGCCTCCGCATACCCCTCGACGGCAGCTACGACCACAGGCACCTGGTCCCCGCGCTCACCGCAGCCCTCGGCCGTAAAGAGCCGGCCGGCCACCTCTTCTCCGTCAGCCTGCCGCCGCCGCACCCGGGAGCCACACCGCCGGTGCTCATCGGCGCGACACCGGAGACACTGCTCCGGCGCACCGGCGACCTCCTCACTCTCAACCCCCTGGCCGGGACCATCGCCCGGCACCCGAACCCCGCCGTGGACCGCGCCAGGGCCGCCGCACTCCTGCGTTCCGGCAAGGACCGCGCCGAACACCAGCACGTCATCGACGCCCTCCGCCACCGGCTCCGTCCCTGCTGCCGGACCCTCGACATCCCTGCCGAACCCCGCCTCCACGCCACCAGCCGCCTGTGGCACCTGTCCACACCCATCCGCGCCCGGCTGCGCCACCCGGCACCGTCCGCACTCGCACTGGCCACCGCCCTCCACCCCACACCCGCCGTATGCGGCACACCCGCCCCCGGCGCCGCCGACCTCATCCGGGCACTCGAACCCATACCACGCCGCTACTTCTCCGGGCTGGTCGGCTGGATGGACCAGCAAGGAGACGGCCACTGGGTCATCGCTCTGCGCTGCGGCGAGCTGGACCCGTCCGGCCTCCGCGTCTTCGCGGGCGCCGGAATCGTCACCGGCTCCAGCCCCGAATCGGAACTCGCCGAGACCGAGACGAAACTCGCCACCATGCTCGGCGCCATCGAAGAGGCCCGATCCGGCCTGCCGCAGCCCGTCGCCACCCCAGGAGGACACCCATCGTGAGCAGCGCTCCCGTTCCGTACGACGGCATCAAGACCGTCCCCCTCACCCGCGACGTGTATGACTACGTCCTGGCGCAGTCCGAACCTCCGACCGAGGTGCAGAGGCGGCTGGCGGCAAAAACACGCGCCCTCGGCCCGCTCGCCGTCATGCAGGTGCCGCATGAACAGGCGGTCCTGCTCACGCTGCTCGCACGGCTCGTCGACGCGCGAAGGATCGTGGAGGTGGGAACCTTCACCGGCTATTCCACGCTCGCCCTCGCAGCCGGACTGGCCCCCGGCGGCACGGTGATCACCTGCGACATCTCAGCGGAGTGGACCTCCGCAGCCCGCGAGGCATGGAAGGAGGCCGCGGTGGACCATCTCATCGACCAACGGCTCGGTCCCGGACTCGACACCATCACCGCCCTGCCTTCGGACTGCGACCTCGACCTGGTCTTCCTCGACGCCGACAAGCCCAACTACCGGGCGTACTGGGACCAGCTCGTGCCACGTGTCCGCCCGGGCGGACTACTGCTCGCCGACAACGTCCTCTACCAGGGACAAGCCCACCGCGCCGACGCCACCGGCACAGCCCTCGCAGTAAGCGAGTTCAACGCCCACGTACGCGCCGACCCGCGCGTGGAATCCCTCGTGCTCCCCATCGCTGACGGACTCACACTCGCCCGCAAACGGTCCCCGGCAGCCTGAGCCGGTACCCGCCAGGACAGCAGCGCGGCCCGAGCACCGCCCACCTCACCGGAGAAGGAGGGCCCGCATGGAGACGGACACGACGGATACCGACGTGCTCGTCGTCGGCGCCGGACCCACCGGCCTGTTCCTCGCCGCCGAGCTGGCGCTGGCCGGCGTACGGACCCGCGTCGTCGAACGGCGTACCGAGCCGCAGCGCGACTCACGCGCCCTGAACCTGCACCCGCGCAGCCTCGAGCTGATGGACCAGCGCGGCCTGGCCGACCGGTTCCTGGCCCTCGGCAGGACCGTCCCCGGCTGGCAGTTCGCCGCCACCCTCAGGACGCCACTCGACTTCTCCGCCCTGCCATCCCGGCACCCGCACGCCCTGCTCCTGGCTCAGTCGCGCACCGAGGCACTGCTGGAGGAACGGGCACGTGAACTCGGTGTCGAGATCCACCGCGGCCATGAAGTGACGGCCCTTCGGCAGAACGCGGAAGGCATCGAAGCAGACATACACGGTCCCGACGGTCCGGCCACGATCCGTGCCGCCTACGCGGCCGGATGCGACGGCGCACGCAGCCTCGTCCGCCAAACCGCCGGCATCGCCTTCCCGGGAACGGACGAGTCGTTCACAGCAATGGTGGGAGACTTCACCGCCGTCGACCACAAGGACATCGACCAGGCCCGCCGGCACGGCGTCCTCGTCGCACGGCTCGAACCCAACCTGACCCGGTTCGTCGTCATGGACCCCGAACGCATGCGGGTACCGTCCACCGAACCGGTCACACCGGACGAATTCCATACCGCGCTCGTGCGCGTGTGCGGCACCACCTGCGGCACCGGCCGGCCCACCTGGCTGTCCAGGTTCGGCAACGCCACCCGCCTCGCCGAACGCTACCGCTCCGGCCGCCTGCTCCTGGCCGGCGACGCCGCCCACATCCACTTCCCCGTCGGCGCCCAAGGCCTCAACACCGGCCTTCAGGACGCGATGAACCTCGGATGGAAACTCGCCGCGGAAATCCAGGGCTGGGCCACACCGGGCCTGCTCGACACCTACCACACCGAGCGCCACCCGGTGGGCAGGGCAGTCACCGAACGGACCGAAGCACAGACACTCCTGGTCGAACTGCCCCTGGTAGAGCGCTACCGCCGCCCCGCCACGCTCCTGTGCAAACTGCTGGACGACCTACTCGGGCTGGACGAGGTCAATCGACGCCTGGCCGGACACCTCTCCGCCATCGACACCGCCTACCCCCCGGCCGACCAAGCAGCACACCCGCTGACAGGCCGTCGCATGCCCGACACGACACTGACCCTGCCAGGCGGACGGCAGACCAGGCCCAGCGAACTCCAGCACGATGGCCGCTTCGCCCTGCTTCACCTGCGCGACACCACAGCACCGCACACCCTCGCACCTCCCATACAGAGCCTGATGCCGCCCGGACCGGTCAAGGCAGTGAACGCCACAGCCGACGAGAAGGACACTGGTCTCAACGGCATCACCGAGGTACTCATCCGCCCGGACGGACATGTCGCCTGGGCAACCTCCACGACAGACCCCCGCGCCCTTGCCACGGAACGGTCCCTGGCATTCGACATGTGGATACGCACCCCCTCCTGAGGCAACGTAGATCCGGATGCGCTGGAGAACGTAGAGCCGACAACTTCAATCCCGACACATGGCTTGCCTAGTGAATCGGCCGGAGGTCCCCGTGCGTCGGCACCAGCACCGGCTGCGGGAGGTCTGCGTACACCCGGGCCAGGGCGACGACCAGGTCCTCGTCCCCGGCTGCCAGGTACGGCCGGGCCTCCAGGCGGCAATGTTGTCCCGGGTGAGCGTGACGTTGCGGCAGGCGAGTGGCTTGCCGTCTCCGTGGTCGGGCAGTTGCTCGGATCGCCCGCGTCGCGCCTTCTCGCACAGCGCCTTGGGATGGTCGTGCACGCAGGTGACGAACTCGCCGGGGTAGACCGCAGGGTCATGGCGCTTGATGATGCGCTGGAGTCGGCGCTCGTCGGTGACCACCTTGCCCTGGAAGCGGGCGCGATGGCCGAAGTCGGCGAGCCGTCGCTCCGCTTCGTCGGCGGCCGGCCCCGCAAGGCCCTCGTGCTCATGGGCGTCGATCATGGCCATGTAGTGCTCCCCGCGGGCCAGGGCCTGTTCGCTCTCGACTTCTGCGCGGAACCCGGAGTCGCTGGTGCCCGCATACCCCTCGAACATCTGGATCGAGTGGTGCCGGAACTGCAGGGCTCCGGCGATGGCACCACCGGGCCGTCGGGCGATGTACCAGGCTAGCGTGCGCCGGAACTGCCGGGTGTGCAGGTGCCAGGGGCGTCCGTCGACGTCGGGGACGGCGTCGTCGCGGCCGTAGCGGGCGCAATGCTCCTTGACCCATGTGATGAACTTGCGCAGCCGCAGGTTGGTCACGCTGGACGGAGCAACCTGGGTGGCTGTCGTGCGCACTCCGGGGTGCGGCGGGGCGAAGAGCAGATCGGCCTGGGGTGGATGGATGGCCTCCAGGACGGCGATGGCCCGGGTGACGGGCAGGCGACCCCGACAAGGTCGTCATCGACCTGTCCGCCGCCCACATCTGGGACGCCTCCTCGGTCGCCGCCCTCGACGCCATCGAGACCAAGTACGCCCAGCGCGGCAGGACGGTGGAGATCATCGGACTCAACGACGCCAGCGCAGACCTCCACGGCAAGCTCACCGGCGAACTCACCAGCCACTGACCTTGATCTTTAACCTCGCTGCTGTTTCAGGCGGACGTGTTCGGTGAGGGTTTCGGCTCGTTTCACGGTCTTCCCGGGCTCGTGGCGTGGGGCTGGCCTGCGGTTTTTCGAGCCGGGTGGGCGTCCGGGGCCGGGCCGGGAGGGTTGCGGCACCGCTGCGGGGCGGGCGGTCTTCGCGCGGAGGTGGCGGAACCCCCGGCGGACGCGTGCGGGGGTGAGCCGGCGCGGTTCAGCGGTCCGTTCCCAGGGGCGGCGGAGGTCCTCTGCGAGGGGGCGGGCGAGGTGGAGCTGGGTGTGGGAGGCGATGATCAGCCAGGTCCACAGGTCGGCGGTCGTGGGGTCACGGACCTTCGGGACGGTCCAGCCCAGGGTCTGCTTGAACAGCCGGAAAGTGTGCTCCAGGTCGAATCTGCGGAGGAAGGCCTGCCATCGAAGGTCGACGTCGGCGCCGGTCATGCCGGTGCGTGAAGACCACAGCCAGACCGGTTTCGGGTCGCGGTCGCCCGGCAGGTGCTCGACCTTCAACCGGATCAACGTGCCGTGGATCAGAGGAAGTTCACCGCAGTGGTCGAGCCAGGGGCCGCGGGCTTGCAGGCGTGGGTGCATGCGGTCCCAGGCGAGGGCCTCGGCGGTGCCGTAGCGGGTGGTGGTGCAGGTGGTGGCCTGGTCGGGGGTGTGCCAGGAATCCGGCTTGGAGAAAGTGAGGACGCCGCCGTGTTTGCGGGGCTGTCCGCCGCGCGGGGTGGAGCGGCGCGGGCCGGCGTCGCGGAGCATGACTCGGTCCGAGCGCAGCCGGCCGACCAGTTCGACGGGCAGGTCGGCCAGGACGTGGGCGAGGCGGGTGACGTCGTAGCCGGAGTCCATCACGATGAGGATGTCCGGGTCACCGGGCTTCCACTGCCCCGCGCGCAGGAGCCGGTCGAAGACCTCGCGGAGCTGGTCGGCGGTGACCGCGGTGGCGTCGTCGGCCGGGCCGAGCCGGATCGCGTCGAGGATGGCCGTCCAGGAGGTGCGTCCTGTTTCCAGGGCGGCGACGAAGGAGTAGGGCCAGCCGGGGATCATCTGGTCGGCGCTGCGGCCCCGTCCGTAAACGTGGCAGAACAGCAGGTCAGGGCTGGTGGGTGCGTCGTGCCGCAGCCAGTTGCTCACATCCACCGCCAGGACGATCCGCCCGTCGGCGGCCCGCGGCAGCGGGGTGGAAGCCAGCAGCCTGCGCAGGCGGCGAGGCTCCAGCCAGCCGTGGTTGACCGCGTCGTACATCGCTCCGTGCCCACGCCGGTGCTCGGCCGTGAGCGTCAGCTTGACCAGCGAGGTGACCGGACCATCGGCGCACAGGACCGCGTCGGTGAGCTCGAAGAGCGCATCCGCACGGCTGTAAAGGCAGTCGTAGAACTCGACACGAAAGTGGGACAGGACGCCCAGCGCGGCGTCAGCGGACTGTTCACGGGCGAGACTCTTCACCAGCGGCCGTTCCTTCACGCGACGTTGCTCGACACCTCGAAGCGTGAAGAACGGCCGTCCCGCTGTCCCCGAAACGAACCAAGATCAGCAGGTCGGGTGACCAGCGAGGTTAAACAAAAAGCTGACCCAAGGCGGCAGAACCGAACGAAACGGGAGGGCTCCGGCCGACATCGGCCGGAGCCCTCCCGCAGTTCAAGCGCGCCGTCGCATCCACCGCGTTCGAAGGCGGTCAATGACCAGGCGTACACAAGCCCGGACCTCCCGGTCGTGGAACCGCTCGCTGTTTACCGACCATCGAGACGTCCAGTTCGTCCGTGACCTGCGGTGGGGCGTCGCGTGGGTGTCCGGGACGTTGTTCGGTGCCACCCTGTTGTCAGACCCTCGCCTTATGTTGTCCCAGTGATTCACGATGCGCTTGATCAACGGGTGGCAGAGGCCGCAGCCGCCGATGTCCGGCTGGCGAAGGTGGAGTTTGACGGCGCTGGCGAGTGGCTGGCCGCCACTCGCCAGGGGCCCTCGGAGCCGCTTGCCGCAGAGGTGTGGGTTTTCGATGAGGATCTCGCTCGGGTGCTGCTCGTTCATCACCGGTGGCGGGGCTTGGTGCCACCGGGAGGACGCGTTGAGCCGGGGGAGACGCCGCGAGAGGGAGCACGTCGTGAGCTCTTCGAGGAGACTGGCGTCCAGGCTGAGTTGCTGCCGGAACCTGCCGCCGCCACGGTGCGTTCCTATCGCCGGGACTGGCCGGCGACTCTTGGGCTGTCGTTCGTCGCGATCGTGAGTGCGGCAACGCCTTTGGTCACAGAGAGTGGACAGCCGGCGGCCTGGACGTCCTTGAGCGAGGACTGGGCCCGCTACTTCCCCGAGGACGCATCGCGCGTCCGTCAGCATGCGCGATGGCTGCGTGAGGTCTCCGCTCGCTGATACGAAGCGCTGGTCATTCGGTGGTCCTGGGGACGGGCTGGGCGTGGTGGTGCTGAAGCTCGACAAGTTGGGCCTCCAGGTCGGCGATGCGTTTTTCGGCGAAGCGGTTGTTTGACCGGGCTCCCTCAAGGCGTTCCTGGAGCGTTCGATGTTCTTGGGCCAGCTGGCGGACGCGGTGCTTGAGCGAGGTGTTCTCGGTGACAAGTCTTTGGACGGACTCGCCTGGGACCATCTGCTCGAAGTCACGTAGCTGGCCCATGAGTTCACCGATGCGCTGGCGCTGGACGAGGATCTCCTTCTGGGTTCGGGAGAGTTCCTCCTCGGCATTCAGAGCCCGTTCTCTCCAGGAGGCTTCGATGCGGTCGTGTGTGTCCTGGTCCGTTTGATCGCGTCGCCGTGTGCTTGCGGCGACGGCCTCCCGGACGAGGGACTGAGCATCCCGGTTCTCATAGAGGAAGGTGGGCGACACCTGCGCTCTGGCCGCAATAGCCCTGACGGTGATCTTGGATGTCTCCCGGCGGAGCTGAGCGATGGCCTTTTCGACCTGGGTGAGCTTTTGCCCGGTCTGACGGCGGCGAGCTGCGATGGCCGCTGCGGTCTGGGGCGGAGTGGATGTCACCCGGTCACCGCCTCGGCGGCCGAATGATCGGCAAGTTCCTGGGCTCGGAAGGCAGTGTTCCAGACCCTGCCGAAGTAGTCCTGGGGCCGCCGCAGGTCTAGAGCCAGGGCCTCGTCGAGGAGGCCGATGGCTTCCAACGCCTTCTCGAGGCCGTCGATCGCGCGGGCCGTCGGTTCGAAGACCTCGTGCAGGAAGTCGGCGGTGGACCCGTCGGGTGCCCGTTCGGCGAGGGTGCGCCACTGCTCGCGCTTGCGGTGCCAATAGACGAGGTCGGCGCCGGACAGGACAAACTTGTCGCAATTGTGGCAGTCCATGTTCCAGGGGCACGCGTTTCCATTGACGACGGGTTGGAAGGTGCAGAAACCTCCCTCGGCCGGGGTGCTGCGGCGGGTGAGGTCGATTGCCAGCGCCTCGGCCTCTTGCCGGGACATGGGCTCGCCCGCGGAAAGCACGGTCCCCGGAGCGGCGGATCCTGGACCGGAGACCCAGACAGCCGCGAGTGCTTCCTCGAGCCGGGGATCGGTGTTGGCCAGGTGGACGTAGTGCTCGGCCATCTGCACGGAGACGTGGCCCAAGTAGCGTTTGACGTGGGTGAGGTTGGCCCCATTGCGCAGGAGGTTCGTCGCCAGCGTGTGGCGGGCCTGGTGCGGGACGCAGTGCGCGATGTCGAGGGTGTCCACCCAGGCGCGGAAGTTCTTGGCGAACCAGCCGCGGCTGGCTCCCTTGAGCAGGTCTCGGTTCGTGTGCCGGCGGGGGAAGAGTGCGATCTGCCGTCGTTCGCGTGGTGTCGGGGGACGGCCGAACCGCTGGACGAACCGGGCGATGGTCTTGCTCTGGCGCTCTTCGATCAGCTGGTAGAGGCGCTCGGGGATGCGGATGGCCTGGTCGTAGTTGCCGACCTTGGTCTGGTCGTGCCAGAAGACGGGCAGTTTGTTGAGCCGGCCGATGCACTCCAACCGGACGTTGAGGACCTCGCCGCAGCGACGGCCGGTGACGACGAGTGCTTCCCAGATGTCGCGCAGTCCGCGGTCTTCGTAGTCACGTGAGTGCAGCCCGGCCAGGTTCGCGTCGTCGGCGAGGATTCGCGCGACGTCGTCGGGGAAGGGCCGGCGACGTGCCCCGGGAGCATGGAAGGTCGGCAGGGCCACGATGAAGGCCCGGTCCAGGCCGATCGTCTCAGCCGTGCCCGATTCCAGGGCGTCGCGGAGCAGGCGACGTGCCGTGTTGAAGGTCCGGGACAGCGCGTTGTTGGTGACGATGGCAGGCTTCTTGGCCGCGTTGCCCCGGTTGGAGCCCTGGCAGTAGATCGACAGAGCAGTCAGCCCGTTCTTGGCGCGGTGGCGTTGGTCGGCGACGAAGTCGACCATGTGGTCGCGGGTGAGCAGCCGGGGGTCGTGGCCGCCGCCGGGTGTCTGTGCTTCCAGGTAGGCGCTGAGCTCGGAGGCGGCGCGGCGTAAGCCGTCGAACCCGCTTCGGCTGCGGGGTGGATCGCTTTGCAACCGGTCTGCCATCGAGTCCCAGACCATGTCGCGGAGCCATCGCTGGGAGATGGACGTCAGGTCGAAGTAGCTTCGGCTTCCTCGGAGGCGGACACCGAAGTGTTCCGTCTCGAGAAAGCCGGCGTCCTTGGTGTCCTGGCGGGAGAAGTAGACCAGCTGAAGTTGATCGGCCATCTCGCGGCCGACCTGATGGACCAGCGGCTTGCTCTTCGCCTCGTCGAGGTCGAGGTCAGCCAGCGAGTTCAGCTCATGGAGGCGGCAGTGGTCCGTCAGGTACTGCACCCAGGTCAGCGGCCAGCTGCGACCTTGGGTGTAGCCCTGGGCATGGCGGAACATGGTCCACTTGATCTCTGCCTTCAGCAGCGGAGGCAGGCCCAGGAGCGAGAGCTTTCCGTTGACCCGGTGGGCCGGGCCGCTCTGCCAGCACCAGCGGCGGAAGGCCGCCTTGTCGGTGTAGGCGACGGTGACGGTCTCGCCGCGGTCCAGGCGCCGGCTCCAGCTCTGATGCAGTGAGGCCCCTCCGGGTCGGCCTTGGTGTTTGTAGCGCGACAGGTGGTTCGCGCACAGCCCCAGTGGATGCGCTGCCAGCTCGGGACACGCCACCACCAAGCACTCACCGAAGGTCGGGAACGGCTTCTCTCCAGCCAGCCATCCGTCGTAGTCGACGGTTGTCCCGTGCTTCTCGCGCCAGTACTTGCTGAGCAACCTCCAGCGCCGGGCGTGCAATTGACACAGCGGCGACGACGCCCACGCCGGCAGATCCGGGCAGATCACGCACCGGGGCGGCACGGACCATGAGGCCCGCTTCTGCGGAACGGCACCACTGAGGAAGTCGGTGACGCTCACGCCGGTGGTGCGAAGTTTGATCCACTGCCGGCGGTGCACGTAGCAGTAGTCCCTGCCGGGTTCCTGGGGCTTCTCGCAGGCGGGGACGCCGCACAGCCAGCGGAAGTGCGGGTGGTCGCCGGGCACCACGATGACGTCGGGCCGGTAGAGCGGGTCGAACGACGGCGCGGCGATCAGCGCGGTGAGGATCTCCAGCCGGTCGGTGCCGGTCCGGTTCGCGGGCCCGTTCGTCGGCTCGGTTGGCAGAAGCTCGAGCGCGGTCATGCGTCTTCACCCCAGACCGCGCTCAGGGCCGCTTGGAACTCCGGAGAATGCAGGTCGGGGTGCCCGTAGACCTCCTCGACGGTCTGAACCGATGCCCAGTTTCCCGCCTCTCGGGCGACCAGCATGTCGCCGTCGGTGGCGTCCAGGACAGCGTTGGTGAAGGTGTGCCGGAATGCGTGGGGTTTGATGCGGCCCGGCAGGTTGGCGCGGCGTCCGGCGCGCCGGAGCATCCCGCGAGCGGCATCGGCAGTCCACGGCTGGCCGCGGCGCGGACCGGACAGTTGGATCAGCAGCATGCCGTGATCGGCGGCGTGCTTGGCGTACTCGGTGGTCATGTACTGGAAGTAAGTCCGGATCATGGCTGGGCTCACGCGCACGATCTCACCTCCGGTGATGACCCCGTCGCGCAGCCACCAGTCCGGCTTGATCTTGGCTGCGGCGCGATTGGCGTTGCCCGACCGATGGCACACGTGCAGGTGAGGGCTCTTGCATTCTCCGCAGGCGGCATCGGGGCGAAGGTGCAGATCAACGAGGTGAAGTCCCGTCAGGCCGCCGATGCGCAGACTGGCGTCCGACAGCCACGTCACCACCAGCCTGTCACGGGCGGTGTTCATCACTTCCATCAGCTCGGGGCGGGCTCCGTCCGGCAGCATCTTCGGATGCCGACGACGTGTGCCTCGCCGTGGCGACAGCGGGTTGGCCGGCAGCGATGTCTGAAGGTGCCCCAGCAGGGACCGATCGCGGTCCCTTTGCGTGGGCAGCCGTCTCACCTCCAGTGCCACTGCCAGTTCCGCGTTCACCCCGGTGCCGCACTGCAGCAGGTAGAAGCCCTTGAGGCAGGCCGCGGCGACCTCCAGCGCCGACGAGCTGTACGGACGCTTGCCTTGCCGCCACGGCTGCCCGAACGGCATCGCCACCTTCGCTCCCACGGCCCCCATGTACCGGTACAGGTCCTGCAGCGACATCGACGACGTCGTGAGCCCCTCCTGCTTCCGCCACCGCAGGTGATCAACGAGGAAGTACGCGTACGTCCGCTGCGTGCCTCTGCCCTCGTACAACCGCAGGAAGCGATCCGACTCCTCCTCCACCCCACCATCGGCATGCAAGATCGTGTACGACCACCCGCCTCCAGCCCTCGGCATCTGCTGAACCCGAAAGTCCTCCAGCACCATCACACTTCGCACTCAGCTACCTCCACGTCGATGTACGTGAAGGCAACAACCAGGCCGGTCGGTAAAGGGACACGCGAAGACGCCGAATTCCCTCCCTACGAACGACCCAGACAACCAAGGCGCGTTCGGTAAATGCCCCGGGTGCCGCTTGAGGTACCAGACGCCTCCTTCGGACCCGGTGACCCGCCAGACCCGGCTGCCGGTCCGGGCCCAGGAGACCTCCGCCGTCCCGGTGATCCGGCCGACGGCCCCCTCGGTGAACGCCCGTAGCGCATACGGCAGTTCGGGTGATCCGGTGGGCGGGCCGGGCAGGAGGCGGGTGCGGTCGGGGCCGTCCGGGGTGTGCTGGACCGGGTCGCCGGTCCGCTGGAAGTGCACGGCGGCGGGCAGCCCGGCGCGGTAGGCGTCCAGGCCGGCCCGGCAGTACGCCACCATCGGCTCCGGCAGCGCGTCCAGCGGGTACCAGCCCATGCCGTCGCACCGGTCCGGCTCCAGCACCCGCGGCCGGCCGGACCACCGCCGGACCTCGAAGAACACTCCGATCCGCGAACGGGTTCCCACGGGCGGGTGGTGGTGGACCGTGACGGCGCAGGTCACGTCCTCGGGGTCGATGAGGACGCCGGTCTCCTCGCGGGCCTCCCGGACCACCGCCCCGACCATGTCCTCGCCGGGGTCGAGGTGTCCGGAGGGCAGGTGCCACAGCCCGGTGGCGTACACCGGACCGGCGCGGCGGGACAGCAGCACCTCGGGGCCGGACTCGCCGTCGCGGCGCAGGACGAGGTGGACGTCGACCGGCACGGTGTGCCGGGCGCCGCCGCTCACCGCTCGGCCCGGGGACGGCGTGCGGGTGGTCCGGTGAGGACGTACTCCTCGTGCGGACCGGGCCTGCACCGGTTGCGGTCGGCGGCCACCGGGTCGAACAGGGTCACGTGTCTCCGATCATGGGTGCGGGTGCGGGTGCGGGTGCGGGTGCGGGTGCGGGTGCGGGTGCGGGCGCGGCGGGCCGTCCGGCGGGAGGGGGCAAGAACGGTCCGAGCGATGTGGCTAAGCCCACCCCAGCTCCGTGTACGTACGGCCCTGGCCGATGGCTTCGATCGCGGCGCGGGTGTATCCGACGACGGGCTCGGGAAGCCGTCCTGGGTCGAACCAGCCCCACTCCAGGCACTTGTCCGGCTCCCGGACCTCCGGGGTCCCCGACCAGGCGTGCGCGCGGAAGACGAGCTGGAGGCGGGGTTGGCCGTCGCCGTCCTCGTCGAGGATGTGGACGGTGTGCACCAGTTCGACGTCCTCGGGGGCGATCGTGAGGCCGGCCTCCTCCCCGGCCTCCCTGATCAGGGAGGCCCGTGCCCCCTCCGTCTCGCAGTGACCGGCGAGGAAGTGCCATGTGCGGCCGGCGAACGCCACGGCCGGGTGGCGCAGCCCGAGCAGGATCCTGCCGTCGGGCCGCTGGAGGTACAGGTGGACCCCGAGGACGTTGAGGCGGGCCCCGCTGCCCCCGGCACGGGCCGACGGGTCCACGGGGCGGGGTGCGGGGACGGGGGCGGTCCGCTGGTGCAGCGCGATCACCTCGGCCGTCCACGGGCACATGGTCAGCCACGCGGTGGTGGCCGCGTCGAACCAGCGGAACATGATGCCCTCGGGACACGGGAGCGCGTCGGCGTCACCGTCCCACTCCCCGAGGTACACCTGAATCAGGTCTTGCCCCTGCCCCTGCCCATGCCCCTGCCCTTGGCCCTGTCCCTGCCCCTGGCCCTGGTGCGGGCCTTCTCCGGTACCGGGCCCGTGGGCGTTGACGACGGAGAGCGGTTCGAGCGGTACGGTCAGGCCGGTCTCCTCGAGGAGTTCGCGCTCCACCGCCTCGCGGCAGGTCTCCTCGCCCTCCCGGCCGCCTCCCGGGACCGACCACGTGCCCGGGTCGCAGATGTGCGGCTTGTTGGCGTCCCTCAGGTGCAGGAGGTACTGGCCTCGGGAGTTGACCAGCAGCGCGGCGGTCCCGCGCGGTTCGGTGGACGAGACGTTCACGTCGTCACTCCTGACGTTCGGGTACGGGCGCCGGCGCGGCGGGGACCGGCAGGCAGGCGAGACGGCGGACGGGAGGGCACCACCGGGCCGGAACGGGCGACGGGGGCGTTCACCGCGGCCCGACCGCCCTCATCAGCGGTGCGGGGGAGTCCAGTTCGGGTGTCGCGGCGCCGGTCAGGACGTCCTGCGGGTACGGGAGGACACTGTTCGGGCGCGGGAGGGACCGCCGGCGCACCACCTCGTCCCACGACTCCCGGATCCGGGCCAGGGGCCTGCCCGGCCTGCCCGGTGCGGCGGCCGGTTCGTCACGGTGGGCGCCGGTCACGTCGGTGGAGTCGGGGGCGCGGTCGCGCTTCGGGAATCCGAAGCGGGCGCGGTGGAGCAGATGGTGGCCGTCGACGGGGAGCAGCGGTACGGCCGTGGTGGTGGGCATGGTGTGGTGCCTCCCGGCATCCCGAGCGCCGGCGGCCGCGACTCCAGGGCACTGCCGCTCGACGCCGGCCAAGCTACCAGCGGCTCCTGGGCAAACACCCTATGAACCAAGGCACTTGACCTGTTCGAGTGAGAGGTTCGGTACGGAGTGCCCCGTGGACCCCAGGAAACCGAGCCACATCGGCCGACGGGACCCGGGCGGAGCCGGGGCGCGACGAAATGCCGGTGGCCCGGCCCCCCGATCGGACGGGAGGCCGGGCCACCGGCACGCAGTGTCGGAACCGCGGAACCGCGGAACCGAACCGCGGTGTCGGCGTACGGCTACCAGCGGTACCAGCGGCCGCGGCCACCACTCTTGGGGCGCGCGACGAAGCCGATCAGCCACAGGATCAGGACCGCGATCGCGACCCACCAGAGAATCTTCACCGCGAAGCCCGCGCCGAAGAGGATCAGTACCAGCAGAAGAACGAGAAGCAGGGGAACCATAGTTATCAACCTCCGAGACACCGTGTGCCCGGCCGTGCCCCACCCATGTATTCGATCTTACGTGTTTCTTATTCTCGCAGGCGGGCAGGTGAATCCATCGGTCTTCTGGAGGTAAGACGGCGAGGGCGGGCGAGAGAGACGCCACTGAGGGGGCTCGGAAGCGGCCGCCGGGATCTCAGCGGCTCTCGAACAGGGCGATGGTGTCCGAGTCGGTGAACCGAGGCTCTTCCGCTTCCGCGACCAAGAGGGCGGCGATTCCCGCGCGCGGCGCCATGGGAGGGATCAGCCGCGGTCCGAAGTCCGCGGCTCGCATCAGACGGCCGTTGCCCTGGTGCGGCTTGTTGGTCAGCGGCCCGGCATGGACGGTGGTTCCGCCCGCGGCGCGCACGGCGCGCCCGGCGTCCCTCTTCGCGTCCCACTCGTGGCGCAGGATGCGCTTGAGCAGGGCGCCGTTGAAGGCGCCGAGCGCTCCTTCGGTGGCACCCATGCCCAGTGAGGTGAGAAAGACGACGCGAGGGGTGGCGGAGGCGATCTGCTGGGCGCCTTGGACGAGAATCGCGGGGTCTTGTCCTTTGACGATGCCCAGGGTGCTCACCACGACGTCAGCACCCTCGACCGCGGCCGTGACACTGCCGGGGTGGGTCACATCCGCCCGGACCACCCACAGGTTGTCGGCTGCGGGCGCATCTACCCTCTCCGGCCGGCGGGCGAGGGCTATGACGTCATGGCCGCGTTCCAGGGCGCGCGCGATCACCAGGCGGCCGGTCTGTCCGGTGGAACCGAGTACGGCGATCTTCACGATGATCTCCAGTCGTGAGAGCAGGGGAAGGACAGGGGTCGGCTCAGGGGCCGGGTCAGGGTCAGGGTCAGGGTCTGGGTCAGCCCAGGTCGGACAGGACACCGACGGCCTGGGTGTGCAGGCCGGGGGCGGAGGCGAGGAAGTCGTCACTGGTCAGGCTCCACGGAACGCCCCGGGTGTCGGTGACCGAGCCCCCGGCCTCGGCGACCAGCAGCGCGCCGGGCAGGAGGCCCGAGCGCACGTCGGAGAACTGCCAGAAGGCGTCCATGCGGCCGGACGCGACGTGGATGAGCTGCATCGTGGCCGGCACCGAGACCCGTACGACCAGCGCGTTGATGAGCATCGCGGTCACCGAGGCGCCCATGCGGCACAGGGCCGCCTCGTCCTCACCGGGCTTGGCCTGGCCAGTGCCCACCAGAGCCGCCCGCAGGTCGGTCTTGGCGGAGGAACGCAACCGCTCGCCGTTCAGGAGAGCCCCTCTCCCCTGGACGGCGGTGTACGTGTCGCCGGTCAGCGGCAGGTGGACCACGGTCAGCACCGGAGCGTTGTCGCGCACCAGAGTGGCGGTCACCCCCCAGTCGCCCATGCCGTGGACGTGGTTGATGTTGCCCTCGGCCGTATCCACCACCCACCATTCGCCCGCCGGCAGCGCGCCACCGGCCAACTCGTCCTCCACCCAACGGGATCCGGGACGCGCCGTGAGGAGCGGCTGCTTGATGAGCGCCAGGACCGCCTCGTCGTTGGCGTGTATGGCGCCGACGACCTCCTCCAGGTCACCGGGGCGCGCGCCCACGTCATGGCGTTCCCGCAGAAGCTCTCCCGCCGCCTTCACGGCGGTCACGGTGCGCTCCAGGACCGCTTCAAGCTCAGCGAGCTTCGCGCGCTCGGCGGACTCGGCGGACTCGGCGGACTCGGCGGAGACGGTGCGGGGGGCGGAGAAGGCGTTCATGATCGCTCCTGACGCGGAAGGGAGGTGCGTGGCCGTTCGGTCGTCCGGCCGCTCGCTTACGACGTTATGACCGGGTGTCATTGACTTCAAATGCAATCTAGTCACGACTGGATTTACCGTCATGCAACTGGATTTGAACCTGCTTACGGCGTTCGACGCCACGCGCGAAGAAGGCGATGTGACGGACGTCGCCGCCCCGCCTCCAGGTTTCGGCCACAAGTCGACCCCACCGGTGAGCCCGGACGGTACGTTCGCCGTGTTCTCGGGCCAGCGCACGGTCCGGGCCGTCCGCCGGGGAGGAGGCGCATGTCGGGGTCGAGCCGGAGGGGGATCCAGGGCTTCCTGACGGTTGAGCCCTACGGCGCCGACCCGCGACTGCACCTGCCCTGGACGGTGCGGTGCTTGCCGAGGGAACACCCGCGCCGTCCGGCGATGAAGAGGACGACGACGATGACGATGACCGGGGGATCCGCCCTGCCGGGGCCACGGTGGCGGCAGGGCGGTCGCTTCCGACCAGGACCCGGACCGGGCCCGCCACCGGATACTCGATGCTGGCTCACCTACGACGACGGGCGCGGGACACTCGACCGTCGGACCGTGGCAGGGCCCTGAGTCCGCGGCTGGCACGTCGGCCAAGACCCGCGCGGGGGGCTGGCTCAGCCCACGGAGACCGGCTCAGCCCACGAGGTCCGGTGCACGCAGCACGGCGGACGGGATGCCCCACGCGTCGACGAGGTCGACCGCGAGGGGACGCACCTTGCGGCAGAGGTCGTTCACCTCGCGGCTGATCGCCTTGGAACGCTGGCCGGTCAGCCGCCCGTGCTCCATGAACCAAGCCCGGTCCGCCTGGATCGTCGACAGGGCGAACAGGTCGCAGAGGAGGCCGAGCGCCGCTTTCTCGCCGCCTTCGGGCAGCGCGCGCACCTGGTCGACGAAGGCCTCCGTCACCAGCCGCTCGACGTGGGCGCGCGCGAGCGCGATGACGTGGTCCTGCACCTGAGAGAAGACGGTGCCGACATCGCGCTTCTGGTCGATCCCGCGTTTGATCCGCCGGGCCAGGCCGGCGAGCATGTGCTCCTCGCGGAAGCGGACCATGGCGAGCTGGTACTCCGAGTCGAGCAGCCCGGCCTCCCGGTCCCACTCGTCGCCGCCCGGCAGCAGGTCGCGTACCCGTTCGAGCAGTTTGTGGGCCGACGTCCGCTCGATGACCGTCTCCACGGCGAGGCCGGTGACGTAGCGGACCATGCCGAGCTGGTCGAGGTCCTCGAACTCGCTCGCGTGATCGGTGAGCAGCCCCTTGGCCACGAGCTGGAGAAGGACGTGGTTGTCGCCCTCGAAGGTGGTGAAGACGTCGCTGTCGCCCTTGAGGGCGGCGAACCGGTTGACGGCGAGATAGCCGGCGCCGCCGCACGCCTCGCGGCACTCCTGGACGACCCGGGTGGCGTGCCAGGTGCCGAGCGCCTTGATGCCCGCGGCGCGCGATTCGAGCCGGCGCCGGGCCTGCGCGTCGTCCTCGATGCCGGAGAAGACCTCGTGCAGCTGCGTGCGTACGACGTCCTGCGCCGCGTGCAGGGCGTACGTCCGGGCGATGAGCGGCAGCAGGCGGCGCTGGTGCAGGCCGTAGTCGAGGAGCACCTGCTCCCCGCTGTCGGCGGCCGCCTCGAACTGCCGTCGCCGTACGGCGTACTTCGTGGCGATGGCGAGGGCGACCTTGGCGACGCTGATCCCGGCGCCCGCGACGCTGACCCGGCCCTGCACCAGGGTGCCGAGCATGGTGAAGAAGCGCCGGTTGGGGTTGTCGATCGCACTCTCGTAGACGCCCTCGGGGGTGACGTCGGCGAACCGGTTCAGCAGCGCCTCGCGCGGCACGCGCACGCCGTCGAACCAGATGCGGCCGTTGTCCACGCCGTTGAGCCCCATCTTGCGGCCGTCGTCCTCGATCCGGACGCCGGGCGCCGTCTCGCCGTCGACCCGGAGCGGGACGACGAAGGCGTGCACGCCCCGGGATAGTCCGTCCACCTCCAACTGGGCGAAGACGACGCCCAGTTCGGCATGGCGTGCCGCATTGCCGATGTAGTCCTTGCGCGCCTGGTCGTCGGGGGTGGTGATGACGAACTCCCGGCTCGCGGCGTCGTACGTCGCGACGGTGCCGAGCGCCTGGACGTTGGAGCCGTGCCCGGTCTCGGTCATCGCGAAGCAGCCCATGAGCTCCCCCGTGATGAGGTCCGGGAGGTAGGCGTCGTGGTGACGCCCGGTGCCCAGGTGCAGGATCGCGCCGCCGAAGAGTCCGAACTGCACGCCGACCTTCACCAGGACCGACAGATCACCGAAGGCCAGCGTCTCGAACGCGGCGATCGAGGCCCCGACATCGGCGCCGCCGCCGTACTCGGCGGGAAAGCCCATGCCGGTCTGGCCCGTCGAGGCCATCTTGACGACGATCTCACGCACCCGTTCGCGGAACGCGTCGATGCCGAGTTCGTCGGCGTCTTCGAGGACGGAGGCGTACGTCGCCAGGTTCGTCCGGACGAGGTCGCGGATCCCGGCGTACTCGCCGTCGAGCACCCCGGTCAGCGCGGAGACGTCGATCCGGGGCTGCACGTAGCCGGTCGCGGGGGCGGAAGCGTTCTCTGGGGCCATGCCGATCCGCTACCCCGCCGCGGGACGATCAACCGGGGCCGGACGGGCCTGGCGGGAGGCTTCACCCATGATGCTGTCATCGGGTGACGACTGTGCTTCGACGATCAGCACGGTCATGCCGGTGTCCGTCCAGGTTTCGCGCTTCTCGCCCGTGGCCCAACAGGCGGCCTGCCCCTGCCACTGCACCAGGGGCTTGGGGCTTGGGTTCGCCGTCCGTGCCGCCGGCCCAGCCCTGTCCGCTCGTGACGATGATCCGAGAAAAGCGAAAGGCAAGGAGAGCCCTCTCCTTGCCATGCTCAATTTATAGCGCGCCGGGGGGCTTGCCGCAAGACCCGGGTCACCGCACAGAATCATCGGCCTAACGCAACAACCAGTGGAAATGAGGGCACGGCGTGCGTGTGTTGGTGTGGGCAGCGTGGGAGGCGCCGGTCATTCGACCGGCCACCGCAGTGCAACGGAGGACGGCTGCCCCGGAGGTGTCGCGGTGAGCGAGCAGTACGTACGGGATCTTCACGACGTGGACGAGCGGCAGGTCGCGATCGTCGGAGGCAAGGGCGCGCACCTGGGCGCCCTGGCGCGGATCGACGGCGTTCGCGTGCCGGACGGCTTCTGCGTGACGACGGACGCCTTCCAGCGGGCCATGGCGCAGGCACAGGCACAGGCACAGGACGGGGCGCAGGCGCAGGACCGAGCGCCGTCGATCGACGATCGGCTCGATCGGTTGTCGCGGGTCGACCCGGACGACCGGGAGGCCGTCCGCACGCTCAGTGCGGAGATCCGGGGGACCATCGAGGGGATCGTCGTCCCGCAGGACATCGCGGCGGCGATCACCGGCGCGCTCGCCCGGCACGGCGCGGGCGCCGCCTACGCGGTGCGGTCCAGCGCGACGGCGGAGGACCTGCCGACGGCTTCCTTCGCCGGGCAGCAGGACACGTACCTGAACGTCGTGGGGGCGGCGGAGATCCTCCGGCACGTCAGCCGGTGCTGGGCCTCCCTGTTCACCGAGCGGGCCGTGACCTACCGCCGGCGCAACGGCATCGACCACCGTACGGTCCGCATGGCCGTGGTCGTGCAGCGGATGGTCTTCCCGCACGCGGCCGGGGTCCTGTTCACGGCCGACCCCGTCACGGGCAACCGGAAGACCGCCACCGTGGACGCTGGATTCGGCCTCGGGGAGGCCCTGGTCTCCGGCCTGGTGAACCCGGACGTCTTCACGGTGCGGGACGGCGAAGTCGTAGCCAAGGCGATCACCGGCAAACAGCGCGCCGTTCACGCCCTGCCGGCCGGCGGTACCCGGGAAGTGGAGATCGACCCGCAGCGGCAGGAGCAGCCGGCACTGACGGATGCGCAGGCCGTACGGCTCGTGCGGCTCGGGCGGCGGATCGAAGCGCACTTCGGCCGCCCGCAGGACATCGAATGGTGCCTGGCCGATGACGGCTTCCAGATCGTTCAGAGCCGGCCGATCACGACGCTGTTCCCCGTACCCGTACCCCCCGTACCCGTACCCGTACCCGGACCCGGACCCGGACCCGGACCCGAGACCGGCGACCAGGGGAATCGCGTCTACGTCTCCGTCGGTCACGGGCAGATGATGACCGACCCCATGAAGCCCCTGGGGTACTCCATGTGGCAGCTGACGGCCATGGTGCCGATGCAGGAGGCCGGCGGGAGGCTGTTCGTCGACGTCACCCCGCGATTGGCCTCGCCCGCCGGCCGCGCTGGCTTCCTGGACGCCATGGGGAAGGGCGATCCGCTGATCAGGGACGCTCTGGAGACCGTCCTCGATCGCGACGACTTCGTCCCATCGCTCCCGGACGCGGGTCCGGGCGCCCCGTCGGTCGGCGCCCCGCCGGCCGGCGCGGCGCCCGCCCCCCTCGCGACCGATCCGGCCGTCGTCACCGAGCTGATCGCGCGCAGCCGGGCGTCCGTCGCCGCCCTGGAGCGCGACATCCGGACGAAGACCGGACCGGCGCTGTTCGACTTCCTCCTGGGCGCCTTCGAGGAGCACAAGCGGGTCCTCGCCGATCCGCTGAACCTTCAGGCGATCATGGCGGGCATGGACGCCACGTGGTGGCTCAACGACAAGCTGCGGGAGTGGCTGGGCGAGGAGAACGCGGCGGACACGCTCACGCTGTCCGCCCCCGGCAACATCACGTCGGAGATGGGACTGGCACTCCTCGACGTCGCGGACGTGATCCGCCCGCACGCGGAGGTGGTGGCGTTCCTGGCGGGCGTCGAGGACGAGGACTTCCTGGACGAGCTGGCGAAGCTCGCGGGCGGGACCGAGGCACGCGACGCCATCGAGTCCTACCTCGACCGGTACGGCATGCGCTGCGTCGGCGAGATCGACATCACGAGGCCGCGGTGGCGTGAGCGTCCCACCACGCTCGTGCCCGTGATCCTCGACAACGTCAGGAACTTCCGGCCGGGCGCCGCCGCACGGCGCTTCGAGGAGGGTCGGCAGAAGGCGCGGCAGAAGGAACAGGACGTGCTGGCGCGGTTGCGGGCCCTGCCGGACGGGGACCGGAAGGCCGGCGAGACCGAGCGGATGATCGACCGGGTCCGCACCTTCATCGGCTACCGGGAGTACCCGAAGTACGGCATCGTCAGCCGCTCCTTCATCTACAAGCGCGCCCTCCTGGAGGAGGCCGAGCGCCTCGTGCGGGCCGGGGTGATTCCCGAGAAGGAGGACGTCTTCTACCTCACGTTCCAGGAACTCCACGACGTCGTACGCTCGCACCGGGTGGACGACCGGCTCATCCGGCGCCGCAAGGACGCGTTCCGGTCGTACCACGCGCTCACCCCGCCCCGGGTGCTCACCTCGGACGGTGAGGCCGTCACCGGGGCGTACCGGCGCGACGACGTGCCGGACGGCGCCCTGATCGGCGTACCGGTCTCCGCCGGGACCGTCGAGGGACGGGCCCGGGTCGTCCTCGACATGGCGCGGGCCGATCTCGAAGCGGGCGACATCCTGGTCACGGCCTTTACGGACCCCAGCTGGTCCCCGCTGTTCGTCGGGATCGCGGGTCTGGTGACGGAGGTCGGCGGCCTGATGACCCATGGCGCGGTGATCGCCCGGGAGTACGGCTTGCCGGCCGTCGTGGGCGTGGAGGGGGCCACCCGGCTGATCCGGGACGGGCAGCGGATCCGCGTCCACGGGACGGGCGGGTACGTCGAGCTCCTGCCCTGACCGGCGGCATCGGCGGCGTCGACCGCCGCGGCGGCGTCGACCGTACCGGCGGGGGTCGGCGTACCGGGCCGCGCTCGTGCGCCGGGCCCACCCCACGCGGGCTCACCCCCCCGCCGCCCCCCGCCCCGCCGCCTCAGGAGTGCTGCGGACCCGCGGACTGCGGTCCGGTCCCCGACGTCTGACCGGCGCGCTCACCCACCAGCAGGGTGAGCGCGCACAAGCCGCCCGCCAACCAGCAGGCCGCCATCCACGTGATCCATCCGGCGCCCGACGTGACGACGAAGGCGACCACCGACGCGGTGGGGCCGGCTACGGCGGGCGGCACGTCGCGGGCCGCCGCCGGCGTGCCACTCCCGGCGCAGGATGCCGGAACGCTGCCAGGTCCTCCACAGGACGTATCCCACGATGGCCGCCTGCACCGCCAGGAACGCGCATCACGTCGACGGTTCACGCCCTTCCGGCGGCGCCCGGGAATGACCGGACCGGGCCCGTGGTTTAGGCGTGTGAGTGTGGTTGAAAGTTCAATGATATTGGGAGTGGGAAGCATGAGCGGGATGCAGTTCGGCATCTTCACGGTGGGCGACCTGACCGAGGACCCCACGACCGGAAGGACGGCCACCGAGCACGACCGGATCAAGGCGATGCTCACCATCGCCCTCCACGCGGAGCAGGCCGGCCTCGACGTGTTCGCCACCGGTGAGCACCACAACCCGCCGTTCGTCCCCTCCTCACCGACCACGATGCTCGGGTGGATCGCTGCCCGGACCCACAAGCTCCTGCTGTCGACGTCCACGACCCTGATCACCACCAACGACCCGGTGAAGATCGCCGAGGACTACGCGATGCTCCAGCACCTCGCCGACGGCCGCGTCGACCTGATGATGGGGCGCGGCAACACCGGACCGGTCTACCCGTGGTTCGGCAAGGACATCCGGGACGGCATCGACCTGGCGCTGGAGAACTACGAGCTGCTGCGTCAGCTGTGGCGCCGGGAGTCGGTGGACTGGGAGGGCAGGTTCCGTACGCCGCTCCGGTCGTTCACCTCGACGCCCCGGCCGCTGGACGGCGTACCGCCCTTCGTCTGGCACGGCTCGATCCGCTCCCCGGAGATCGCCGAACAGGCCGCGTTCCACGGAGACGGGTTCTTCCACAACAACATCTTCTGGCCCAAGGAGCACACCGAGAAGATGATCCGGCTCTACCGCCGCCGCTACGCCCAGCACGGCCACGGCACCGAGGAACAGGCGATCGTCGGCCTGGGCGGTCACGTGTTCATGCGCGCCAACAGCCAGGACGCGGTACGGGAGTTCCGCCCGTACTTCGACCGGGCCCCGGTCTACGGCAATGGCCCGTCGCTGGAGGACTTCTCCCGCGAGACGCCCCTCACCGTCGGCTCGCCCCAGCAGGTCATCGAGCGGACGCTGTCGTTCCGTACGTACGCGGGGGACTACCAGCGGCAGCTCTTCCTCGTGGACCACGCGGGCCTGCCGCTGAAGACCGTGCTGGAGCAGATCGACCTCCTCGGCGAGCACGTCGTGCCGGTCCTGCGCAAGGAGTTCGCGATCGGCCGGCCGGCACACGTGCCGGACGCGCCCACCCACGCCTCGCTCGTCGCGGCACACGGGGCCGGGGCCAGCGCCGTCGCACCGTGACCTGGCCTGCCTGCCTGCCCGACCTGACCTGACCTGACCTGAGCGGGGCCGGGCCGGGCGGGGTGGGGTGGGGCCGGCGCGCAGCTTGCCCCAGGTGTTGGTGCCGACCTGACCGTCGTCCGAGATCTTGGCCTTGCGCTGTACGGCGCGCACGGCGTCGTACGTGGCCTGACCGAACTGGCCGTCTTCCGCCAGCCACGTCGGGTAGCTCGTGGGCATGGTCACCAGCCTGCGCACGGACACGGGTCCGGGACTTCGCCAACTGGAACTGAGGTACGGGGAGTTGTGTCAAGCCGTGTGGGTACGCACGTCGGGCCTCCAGCCCGGGGACCGCGTCGAACTGTTCGTCCCCGGCGTCCCGGAGCCGCAGGAACTGCGGGTGAGCGACGGGCAACTCGGCAAGTACGTGGCCACCCCGATGGTCCCGGTACCGCAAGGGACCGCGGGCATCCGCTCGTGCGTGACGCCCGGGAACCCGGCAGACGGAACCCGGGTCTGCTTCGGCTGACCCCCTCGTGCCGGGCGGGGCGCCCGCGCAGGCGGCCGTACCCCGCCGGGACGGGGTCCAACCGCGGCAGACCCGACCGGCGTCGATTCCGCCCCGTGGAGGAACACGGTGCGGCGTCCCCCCTCCGCGCGGCCCTCCGCACGAACGAGCACCCTCTCGAACGCGTTCGAGGGCTGTGCGGTGGCTGTAGGGCAACCGGCATCGCTCGCGTCAGGACGGGGACCGGATACCGGATGCCCCTCCCGGGCCATCGGCACGACGGGAGGCGTCTCGGCTAGGGGTGCGGCGTTTGCCCGGTGTCGAAGGCCGCGAGGTCCCTTGCGCGTTCTGCCCGTGCCTGGAGGAGGCGGCGGAAGCCGGCCATCGCGTACCGCTCTCCCGTGGCCGAGCCCGGCCCCCGGATCCCGGCGACCTGGGCCATGAACCGCTGGGGCTGTGGCTGCCAGCCGACGGCCAGAACGCGCAGGTCCAGGCATTCCGCGCGCCGGTGCAGCTCCAGGAGGTGAAGCAGGCCGTCGCCATCCATGGAGACGACCTCGTGCAGATCGATCATGAAGTCCCGCTCGTCGACGGTGACATGGTCGAGTGTCTGCTGTAGCGCCAGGCCCGCGTCCTCCGCGAGTTCCCCGATGACGCGGACCAACACCGAGCTGCCGCAGCGCCGGACGTCCATGCTGATCAATACCGTCTCCCTCTCATCGCCCGAGGCGGCCGGCCCGCGGGAGCACCCATCTTGGTGGGGCGGTCCCGATCGGCGGTCTGCGGCGCGCCGCAACCGGTGGGCGTTCGTGGCGGGTGGATCAGCTCGTCCCGACGCGAAACGTCGCGAAACGTCGCGTAGCGCCGGGCGGCGTCGTGCGGCGTCGCGCGGCGAGTTCGCCCAGGGGCCGGGGTTCTCGCCGGCGATATCGGCCCACAGCCCGGCGTTGGCCTCCGCGAAGGCGTCCAGCGCGTCAGGGGTTGCGGCGCGCCAAGCCGGCTTCCGGGACGCCCACCGTTCCGCTTCGGCGGGATGGCGCTTACCGGTGGCGATCAGCCAGATGCACCCGAGGGCTGGGTCGAGCCAGGGGGCGGCCGCGGCCGACCAGGCCCAGTTGACCAGCACCGCCCTCCCGTCCGGGGTGATGATCACGTTCTCGCCGGTGATCATCTCGCCCATACGGACCTCAACCCTCAGACCAGACCCGGCGCGACGGGACGTGACGGGACGCGTCGCGACGGCCCGCCGCCCGTGAGCCGCCTCGAGGCGCCGAGTCCGGTCAGCGGTGCCGACGGCGCAGGAGGGCGAACGCCGCGACGGTCGCGGCGGCGGCGAGGGCCAGCAGGATCGCACTCTCGACCAGCTGGAGCGGCCAGAAGTGGGACTCGGGGTGGTACCGGCTCCCGGTCCCCTCCGCCTGATCGGACAGGACCCAGTTCTCCCCGCCGGGCGCGGGCCCGTCGAGGGCGGGCCAGAAGAGGGGGCGGAGCAGGACGATGGCCGCCCCGACGATCCCGACCGCGGCCACGGTCGCGGCCATGGCGGGCACCGTACGCCCGATCAGCAGCCCGGCCAGGGCGCCGACGGCGATGCCGAGGAGGGCGGAGCCCACCGCCACCGGCCCGATCGTCCCGTAGACGGGGACCTCGTACCACTGGACCGGGTACCAGGTGTCCGCCGTTCCCCGCCGGATCCATGCCGCCAGCAGCGCGAACGCGGGCAGGACCAGGAGTACGGCGGCGGTCGGCACCGCCAGCCTGGCGGCCAGCCAGCGGGCCGGACTGACCGACTGGGTCCACTGGAGCCGGTACGTGCCGGATTCGAACTCGCGCCCGATTAGCGGGCCCGCGACGAACGCACCGAGCAACAGGGGCAGCAGCCCGCTCACGCCGAGCGCGACGTAGGAGAACATCTTCGCGACGTACAGGCTGCGGGAGAGGAAGCCGCGGACCTCGATGCCGCAGCCCGACACGGTGTTCTCCACCCTGCAGCCGGTCGCGGCGAGGTCCTCGGTCAGTGACTGGACGTACCAGCGGCCGGCGGGCAGGGCGATGGCGGCGAGCAGCACCAGGGCGAGTCCGGCACACAGGACACGGCGGTGCAAGCCGACGGTGATTCGAAGGGCGCCGCGCAGGTCGGCGAGGGTCATACCGCAACCTCCACGGGCGGGGTGAGCCGGGCCGGAACGTCCGGGGTGTCCGGGGCATCCGCGGCATCGGGGACGCATGGGGCGTCCGGGGTGTCCGGGGCGCCGAGATGGGCGGGCACTCGTTCCTCGAGGGTGGGTTCGATGCACCGCGAGCCGTCGCCGCCGGGGAGCCGGAAGGAGCCGTCCCCGAGCGCCCGGCCGCGGCGGCGGAACCTCCGTCCGAGGCCGTGCGCCTCGATGGCTGCCTTCATTCTTCGTCCCCCTGGGTCGGTTCACTGCCGGGTCCGCTCAGCACGGACGTGAACGGCGCGGTGATGTCGTCCTGCTCCAGGCCCGCCCGCCGGCCTGGCCCGTGCCGGCCACTGGGCGAGCTCGGTGCGCCTTGAGTACGGTGTTGGGATTTACGCCCAGGGTCTCGACCACCTCACGGGCCGTGGGCGGCCGGCCGGCCGGCTCCAACAGGCACAGGCGCAGGGCCTGTTCACACGCCTCTCCTCCCCGCTTTCACTAGGGAAGTAGTGAAAGGGTGGCCCGGGGGAGTCCCGACTGTCAAGAGCGCTCATGCGCCGGTGTTCAGGTCCGCCCTCGGCCCCGACGGCGCCGCACCCGCGCGTGGGGAACCGCACGCCGTTCCTTGGGTGTTGGAACCGGCCGAACGGCTCCGTCGGCCGAACGGCTCCGTCGGTCGAACGCTTCCGCCGATCGAACGCTTCCGGCCGGTCGAAGACTTCCGGACGCGCTCTGGTGGGCGCATGCTCGGGCCATGGGCCCCGCACCGGATCTGCAGGCAGAGTTCAGCACCGAGGTCGCTGTGGCGTTCTCGTTCTTGACGGAGGAGATGGGCTTCGCGCCTCCGGAGCCCACGGGAACCATGCGCTTCAGCGGCAGCGCACTGCTCTTCCGCGGCGCCGGACTGGACGTGGAAGTGCGGTTCCACAACGGCCGGGAGCCCGAGGTCGGGACCGGTCTGGCCGTGGTCGGCCCGGACGGGGCCAGGGGCCGGTGGGTGGAACTGGACGCGCTCTACGCCGCCGCCGGATGCGGGCCCGCCCAGCACGTTCCCGGCTGCGCGACGCGGCCTGACAGGCCCGCGGAATGCGCCCGTTGACCGCGCCTCGGTCGGATCGCCCGGCGGACGCACGGCACGCGGCACCCGACCCGTCTCCGGCGGTGCCGGGAAATAGGCGGCTTCCCGAGGCGCGCCGAAAGCAGGGCGGTTCCACCCCCTCAGGCCGCTCCCAAGGAGTTCCCGTGTTCGGAAGCCTCCCGGGCCTCCCCGAAGAGGGTGCCGCACGACTCGCCCGCCCGGCCGAGAGGTGTGCGCCGTTGCTCAACCAGGACGGCGGCCTTGGGCTGTCGGCGGAACGGCTGGCCCGCCCGGCCGCGGACCTGGAGTCCCGTGTGAGGTCGTCAGCGATCCAGCGCGGGCCCGACGTTCCCGAGCCGTGCGCGTGATGTTCCCGACGCCGTCCGCGTGATGTTGTTGACGGACGCCGACCCGGGCATCCGCAGCGCCGGTCCGCGGGCGTTCGTACCTCCGGCGGACCTCCTGCCCGGGCTGCTGGCGGACCCGGCGAGCCGTGCCGCCGCGGTCGCCCACACCGTGCCGACCGCCGAGTTGGCCGCCGACCGGGATCCCGCGGTACGCAAGGCCGTCGCCGCCCACCGGAGTACGGGTGCCTTCGGCGTGCGGGGCGGCTTCGGTACACACACCTACCCTGCGCGGGTGCCGGGGTCTCGGCCCGGGTGGTGCGGCACCGACTTCTCGCGCACCATTGCATTCCCACTCCGGGGAGGCCAGATGAACCCTTACGACCCTCCGGAGCCGCCGCCGCGCCGATCCGGTGCCAATCGGTTCGTCCGGGCCCTCGCGCTGATCCTCGTACCGCCGGTGGCTGCCGTGTGGCTGTGGCGCTCGTCCCGTCTGCGGATCGTGACGAAGGTCGCCCTGACGGCCTGGTGCGTCCTCGCCACGCTGATCTGGATCGGCCTGTTCGTCGACCCGGCCCCGAGGCAGGGCGATCCCTCCGAGCCCGCGGAGACTCCTCCCGCCGCGAGCCCGTCGGCCTCCACCCCACCCCGTACGGCGCAGCCCACCTCCCCGCCGTCCCCGACGCCGCCGTCCACCACCCCCAGCCCGGTACCGCCATCCATCACGGCGCCGAAGACCACGACGGCCGCCCCCAGCGGACCCCCCGCGACGCCGACGGAACCGGTCGCACCCGCCGAGCCGAGCGCGGCCACCACCCCGGCCGAACCGGCCGAACCGGCCACCGAGGCTTCGAGCGCGTACTACCGCAGGTGCGCCGACGCCCGCGCGGCCGGCGCCGCGCCGCTGTACCGCGGGCAGCCGGGCTACCGGTCGGGGCTCGACCGCGACGGCGACGGGGTGGCCTGCGAGCCTTGGCTGTGATCCGAGACGGGGCCCGGCGTACGCCACTCAGGGCGCTTTAGTGGCGGCCCGCTTCGTGCTTTTGCCCCCGCTGGCGCCGGCGGGCGCGGCCTTCCGTGCAGCGGCCTTCCGCCCCGGGACTTTCCCACCCGCGGCCTTCTCACCACCGGCTTTCTGCCCCGCCGCTGTCCGACCCGCGGCCTTCCGGCTCGGGGCCCGCTCCGTGCCCGAGGCCGCCTGCGGTGACGCTGCCCGGCCCGGTGCGGTCGGCCACTTGAACTCGATCTCCAGCTCGATCTCCCCGTCTCCGACCTCGATCTCGATCTCGCCGCGCAGGTCATCGGGGATCCGCAGGCTCAGGGTCGCCGCGCCGAGTTCGAGTTCGGCATGCCCACCCTTCCTCAGCATGGTGGCGAGTGCCGTCAGCTGGTCAGCCGCCTCAAGGCGGGACAGCGAGCGCTTCTGCTCAAACTTGAGGTCCGTCATGCTCGTTTCCAATCCGGACGGGGATGGGACGGTGCGCTACGCCCATTCTGTGGCCGTGCGCACGATCGGACATCCTCTGGTGCTCCCGGCGCCGAGCCCCGAGGCCGCGCTCGCGGAGCGAAGATGCGACACCGTAAGGCGGATGCTGGAATGAGAGAACGGACGAGCAGGGTCCGAACGCTCGCCGTCCGCGCAATCCCGTTCCCCATTCCCAGTTTCCCATTCCCCGTTCCCGCAGGCGGCCGCCGCGCCGCCGCTCTCACGTCAGGAGTGCTCATGGGCCAGGACATCGAAGAGATGGGCCCCGTCGACTACCTGGTCGTCGAGTTCCCCGGAAACCGGATGACGGGCGAGGCGTTCCCGCTGCTGATCGACCTGGTCGACAAGGGGCTCATCCGCATCCTTGATCTTCGCTTCGTGCGGAAGGACACCGACGGTGCCGTGACCGCCCTGGAGATCACCGGGCTCGACGACCACGAGGGCGCGGTGGAGCTGGCCGTCTTCGACGGCGCGTCCTCCGAACTACTGGACCAGGACGACCTCGACGAAGCCGGCAACGCCCTTCAGCCCGGCAACGCGGCCGCGATCCTGGTGTACGAGAACCGTTGGGCGGCCCCCTTCGCCGCGGCCCTGCGCCGCAGTGGTGCGCAGATGGTGGCGGGCGGTCGCATTCCCGTGCAGGCGCTCCTGGCCTCCATCGAGGCGGAGCAAGCCGGCCCCGGGAGCCAGCCGCAGCAGTGACCCGCGCTGTGCGCAGATGATCGAGGATCCGGCGCGCTGACAGCGGCCGTGGCCTACGAACTGGTCCCACGGGCGGAGAACCCAGCCTGTGGGCCTTCGACGCGCCGGCCGCGGCCGGGGGAGTGCTGGTCTTCCCGGGGATCATCGAGGTAGGTGGCTGGCATCGCCAGCACCGACCCGGCGGCGAACCCCTTCGCGTAGCGCCCGTCGGCCTCGGGCAGCGGCGTACGAGCGCGGGGCAAGAGGACGGGGCTGCTGACGGCCCTAGACTTCGCCATCGCCATCGCCATCGCCATCGCTGGCGCCTGTCAGCCTGTCAGCCTGTCAGCCTGCCAGCACTGTCATCCCTCGCGTGACCGCCATCAGAGTCGGCGCCCGGCACGACGCCCCCCGGCCGAGTCGGCCCGAACCGCCTATCGCCCCCGCATCCGTCCCCGTCCCCGTCCCCTCACGCGGTCGTGGATCCCGTGACCCGGAGGGTGGCGGAGCGCAGTGCGAGGGCCATCACCACCTCGAACACGCCGAGCAGGACGAGCCACAGGCCCAGCAGGCGCGTCAGGGCGACGGCGGAGTCCACCGGGAAGCAGAGGACGACGATCCCGGCGACGGTGCCGAGCGCGCCCAGGGCGAAGAGCAGGCCGCGTTGGACGAGTGCGCGGTCGGCGATGGCCACGTACGCCGTGAGCACTCCGGTCAGCAGCCAGAACACCCCCACGATCAGGGAGAGCGCGCCGATGGTCTGCATCGGGTGCCGCAGGACCAGGACGCCCGCCAGGAACGCCGCCATGGCGATGAGGATCCCCGCCAGTCTGCTGCCGCCCTGGTCGCCGCTGTGCGAGAACGCCGTCACGAAGCGGAAACCGCCGGCCACCAGGAGCTGGAGACCGATGATCACGGCGAGGATGTGCAATGTCTCGTCGGGCCAGACGAGTACCAGGATGCCGGGGATCAGGGTCGCGAGGGCGAAGCCGAGCGCCCAGTGCCACGATCCTCCGAGCTGCCGGAGGAAGTCCTCGGGATCACTCTGGGGACTGTGCGGTGCAGCCTCGGGGGTTACGGTCATCACGCCTCCTGGTCCAGCCGAACGGCCCCGTGGGGCCCCTCGAACCCATCGGACATGCCTCGTCCGCCGATGTGGCCCATTTTAAGCCGGTATGATCCAGCTCGCTGTTCCAGGCGGCCTCCGCCGCCCCCCGCCGCCCGGCACGCCCGGGGTTCACGGGCAGCTTGATCCCGGGTCGTCGTGGACGAGGGCGCAGACCACCCGCTCCCCCCGGCGGGCGTCCGGATAGGTCGCGAGCAGTTCGGCCTTGAAGTCGTTCCACTGCCGGGTGATCTCGGCGGTGGCTCCGGAAGTGGCGCGGTTGAAGTTGTCGCCCGTCCTCGAGCGGCGGGAAGCGGCCGTGTCCTTGTTCAGGTCCCGGTTGTGGGTGACCCGGCCGGCGCAGTCCCCCGCCTTGACGCCGGTGGAATCGAAGTCGGAGTAGCAGCCGGTCGTGAGGTCCACGGGTATCCGGGTGCGTGCCTCCCGCGTCCAGTCGGCGTCCTTCATGGCGCTGTAGCGGCGGATGTCGAAGAAGGGGGCCACATCCGTACGCGCCAGACCGGGAGGGTTGGCGAGGTCGACAGGGCCGGGGGCGGCCCGGTCGGCCCAGTTCGAGTGCGAGTAGAAGTCCTGGAGCGGGTGCCAGCCGCGGCCGAGCTGTTCCAGGACGTCGCACTTGGCACGGTCGGGAGTCTCCTTCCACGTGCAGTGGGAGGACAGGTCGCTCTGGTCGGCCCGGACCTTGCCGTGTACGTCGACCAAGGCGTCGGCGGCCCGGACGGCGTTCCGGAAACGGGTGACGGAGGTACGGACGCAGGCGAGGAGCTCGGTGGTGGCCTCGTCCCGGCTGCGGGGATAGTCCTCGGCGTAACGGGGTGCGAGATAGTCGGCGTTGTCGCAGTGCAGGGGGCCCAGGAGGAAGTATCCGCCGTGGTCATCGGCATTGATCGCCCCGTCGCGCGCGTCAGCCATCTCGAACAGCGTGGCCGGCTCCCAGGGCAGGGCCGCCCGGGTGACGGTCTCGTGGTTGCCGCCGGTGAACGCGTACGCGGGGTCGGACGGCACGGCGGCCAGGGCGATCACGAAGGCGGCCACACCGGTCGTTCGCGCCAGGCCGGGCCGCAGGTGAGAGGACACGCGACGCTCCAGTCGTACGAGTGGTGCGGAGCCGAAGCTTCTCGGCGACGCCCCGGGTGCGCGGGCCACGCGCACTTGGGCTGCCGGGTACGTGGGCCCCTGGTGCTCCCGCCTCCCGGTGCTCGGGCCCCGGGTGCTGGAGCTCCCGGTGCTCGGTCCCCCGGTGCTCGGGCTCCCGACGGAGACGGACGTCTGCCTGCAAGCCTAACGAACCACCGGTGCGGACGCCGGAAGCCCGGGGCTCCGCTGTCGTGGTGCCCTGCGGCCGCTGCCGGCCGAGGCGTCGGCCCGCGGGTCGCGCCGCGCGGTGCCTCCCACAGGGGGCGTAACCCAACGCGCGGACCTGCGGCGCCGCGTGTGCAATGGCCGGGAGCCGGTCTTTCGCCCCGGCCGTCCCGAGGGAGAATCATGACTGAGCCGCCCGAGCCGCCCGCCGCCGCGGCGCCCGCACCGGTTCGGGCGGACGGACCACGTCCCCGGCGGGTCGTGAAGAGCGTCGTTTCGGCGGTGCTGATCACGCTCACCTGCATCCTCGTACCGCTCTCGCTCCTCACGGTATGGGTGCACGACATTGTGCTGGACACCAACCGGTACGTGTCCACCGTCTCTCCTCTGGCGTCCGACCCGGCGATCGAAGCGGCGGCCGTTCACCGCATCACCGAGGCGGCCGATGTCCGGGTCGACGGCGCCCAGGTCACGTCCGACCTCGCCGCGTGGCTCGAATCGCAGGGGCTGCCGGCCCGCGTCGGCACGGCGGTCAAGGCGTTGGGGCCGCAGCTGGACTCGGCCGCCGACGCGGCCGTGTCCAAGGTGGCGACCCGCTTCGTGGAGAGCGACCGGTTCGAGAAGGTCTGGACCACCGCCAACCGCGCCGCTCACTCCGCGGTGGTGCACGCGCTGACCGGTCAGGGCCGGGGCGCGGTGGGAGTCGAGGGCGGCACCGTGACCCTTGACGTCGGGACCGCCGTGGAGACCGTCAAGCAGGACCTCGTGAAGGCGGGGCTCGCCCCTGCCGAGAAGATCCCCGAGGTCAACAAGCAGATGGTGCTCTTCCAGTCCGACAAGCTGGCGAAGATCAGAGGCGCGGTCCACCTCCTCGACGTCGTCGGAAACTGGCTGCCCGTCCTCACGGTGATCCTCGGCGCCATCGGGGTCCTGCTCGCACGGCGCCGGCGCCGGGCGCTGGTCACCACCATGCTGTGCGCGGCCGCCGCCTGTCTGATCCTCGCCATCGGCCTGGCCGTCGCCCGCCGCTACTACCTCGACCACCTTCCGGAGCAGGTCCAGTCACCGGCCGCCGCAGCGGCGGTCTTCGACACGCTCGTGCGGTTCCTGAAGGTCAGCATCCGCACCGCGATGGTCCTCGGGGTCGTGGTGGCCATCGGCGCCTACCTGTCCGGCGCCGGCCGACTGCCGCGCGGGATGCGAGCCAAGGCCGAGCGCACCGCGGACTCCGCTGCCGGCTGGGGCGCCTCCCACGGCGTGCACACCGGCCGGGTCGGCACGTGGGTGCAGGCCCACCGGCGCTGGATCACCATGGGAGCGCTGCTCTTCCTCGCCCTCGTGTTCGCCCTGTGGAACCACCCCACGGTGCTCACGGTGCTGCTGCTGGTCCTCATCCTCCTCGCCGTGCTCGCCGTACTGGCGCTTCTGGCGGCCGACGGCCGGGTCACTACGAGGCCGGAGCGCCCGGCGGGACGGGAGCCGCACACCCGGTGACAGCGGGCCCGACGAGGACGGTGCCCGCGGCCCACGTGGACGGTGCCCGCGGCCCACGCGGACGGTGACCGCGGTCAGCACCTGAACCCTGACCGGTCGCCGCCCGCGTGGCGATCATCCTGGGGGCCCGGGAGAATGAGTTGCCGTGGACGGCAGCAGCCGGTCGCGCGAATTGGCCGGTAGCCGATAGCAGGTGGCAGATGGCCGGCAGTGGGAACACAGGTGATCGCACATGTGCAGATGGCTCGCCTATTCGGGAACGCCCATGCTGCTCGACACGATCCTGTACAAACCCGCCCACTCCCTCATCGACCAGAGTTTGCACTCCAAGCTCGGCGTGGAGACCACGAACGGTGACGGGTTCGGCGTGGGGTGGTATTCGGAGGACAACGAAACCCCCGCCCTCCTCAGGGACATCGGGCCCGCCTGGAACAACCGCAACCTGCGGGAGATGGCCGACCACGTCCGGTCGCCGCTGTTCTTCGCCCACATCCGGGCGTCGACGGGCACGGCGGTGCAGCAGTCGAACTGTCACCCCTTCCGGCACGGCCGGTGGATGTTCATGCACAACGGCGCCATCACCGGCTTCCACCTGATGCGCCGTGACCTCACCCTGCTCGTCGACCCGGCCCTGTACGCCGACATCGGGGGAACCACCGACTCCGAGGTGATGTTCTTCCTCGCCCTGACCTTCGGCCTGGAGCAGGACCCGCCGACCGCCGTGGCCCGGATGGCGGGAGTGGTGGAGCGCGCCGGGCGGGACCACGGTGTGGAATTCCCCCTCCAGATGACGCTCGCCATCACCGACGGCGAAAGCCTGTGGGCCTTCCGGTACTCCAGCGGGCACACCTCCCGGTCGCTGTTCTACAGCAGCCGCGTGGACGCGCTGCGCAGACTGCACCCCGATGTCGCGTTCCTGCGGGACATCTCCGATGAGACCCGCCTCGTCGTCTCCGAACCCCTCGGCGACCTGCCCGGTGCCTGGAACGAGGTCCCGGAGAGCAGCTACGGCGTCGTACAGCCAGGGGCAGACGAGCTGTATCCCTTCACTCCGGAACCGGCGTCATCCGGCGGCTGACGCGCACGGCCGCACCCGCACCCTCCCGCTTCCGCTCCCGCTCCCGAGGGGCGGCCGCCGGGGCACCCGCCGGGAAGGCGCAGACCATGGACGCGAGACCTGACGAGTACGCCGTCCCGTCGCCCGCCCGCTCCCGCTCCCGCCGTCGCCGTCGCTTTCGCCGTCGCGCGGCGGCCACCCCGGCCACCGCGGCGACCCGGGCGTTCGAGGCGAGCGAGGCGAGCGTGGCGACCGAGGCGTGCGCGGCCACCTTCCCGCCGGCCCCGACGCGGTACGGGCGCGGGGTGTGACCATGGTGCTCGACCTGCTCCTCATCGCCCTGGCCGTCACCCTCTTTCCCCTGCCGATCATGGCCTTCGTCCTGGTCGTCGCCGCTCCCCGCGGGGTGCGCAACGGGCTGGCCTTCATCCTGGCCTGGCTGGCCTGCCTGGTGACCGTCATCGCCGTCGTCCTGTTCCTGACCGGCGGTTCCCCGCCCCCGCCCCGCTCCCCGCCCTCACTCGCGGCTCTCGTCGCCACCCTGGTCATCGGCGTGAGCCTGATCGTCTACAGCGAGCGCAGACGCCGTGGGCGCCGCCGCGACGACACGGCCGCGGGCCCCGCCGGGCAGCCGCGGCCCGAGGCCTCCGGTGCGGCGCAGTCCTCCCGCATGGACGACGCCACCGGATGGTCCTCGGCCGCCCTCGCCGTGCTCCTGCAGCCCTGGGGGATGGTCGGCGCCGCTGCCGCCACCGTCGTGCAGGCCGACCTCTCCCACGGCGCGTCCTTCGTGGCGCTGGCCGCGTTCTGCCTCCTGGCCACCTCCAGCCTGCTGGCCATGGAGCTGTACATGGTGTTCGCGCCGGTCAGGGCCCAGTCCGCCCTGACGAGCCTGCGCGCATGGCTCGAACGCCACAAGGAACCGGCGATCGTGGTCACCTGTCTGGTCCTCGGCCTGTGGCTCGTCGGCAGGAGCCTCTACCAGCTCACGGGGTGAACCGCCCGCTCAGGGGCCGTAGTTCAAGAGCCGTAGTTCAAGAGCCTTAGTTCGACGGCCGAGGACCAGGAGCCGAAGTTCAGGAGCCGAGGATCCGGCTCTTCTGTTCGGCGAACTCCGCCTCGGTCAGGATTCCCTGCTCCTTCAACGCCCCGAGCTCCTTGAGCTGAGCGATCCGGTCGCTCATGTCGCCGGCGGGCGGCTGCGCGGGCGCCGGGGGAGGGGCGGGCGCGGCCTGCTGCTGCTCGTAGCCCTGGGATTCCTGGGCGGCCCACCGTCCCCCTTGGCGCCGGGAGACCCGGTTGGATACCGCCGTCGCCGTACCCGCGACGACCGCGGTGCGTGCCACTCCTCGAAGAAGACCGGGCATGTCACTTCTCCTCACCGACCGGGCGCAGGCCGGACTGTCCGGCTGACGGCCCCGGCGCTCCTTCCAGCATGGCACCGCGGGGTGGCTTCGCGCCCTTCGGGAGCCCCCGGGGGCCGCGGCCGGTCAGATCGGTGGGAACGAGCGGGTCGGACGGTACGGGCACGAGGGACCGGTGCGGGCACGTGGGACCGGTGCGGGGGCGTCAGACGGTACGGGCGCGTCAGACGGTGACGACCTCGATGCCCGCCTCGGTGAACCGTGCCGCCATGTCGGGGTCGAGGCCGGAGTCCGTGACGAGCATGTCGATCCGGTCCAGGCCGCAGATCCTGGCGAAGGCGCGCCGGCCCATCTTGGACGAGTCCGTCGCGAGGACCACCTTCCGGGCGCGCTCGGCGAAGAGCCGGCTGATGCCGGCCTCGTCCTCGTGGTGCGTCATGACGCCCAGTTGAGGGTCCACACCGTCCACACCGAGCACCGCGACGTCGAGCACCACCTGGTTCAGCACGCCTACCGCCAGCGGGCCGACCAGCTCATAGGTCTGGGGACGCGCCACCCCGCCGGTCACCACGATCTTGAACTGCGGGCGTACCGCCAGCTCACCGGCGATGTTCAGGGCGTTCGTGACGACCGTGTAGCTCGGCCCGGAGGGCCCCTCCCCCCGATCGGCGGTCCCGCCGCCCGCCCGGAGCACCAGCGCGCGGGCCACCTCGGTGGTGGTGGTGCCCCCGTTGAGGCCGACGACGTCCCCCTCGCCCAGGAGGTCCGCCACGGCGCTCGCGATGCGCTGCTTCTCGGAGACCTGGCGCGAGGACTTGTAGCGGAGCGGCAGCTCGTAGGACACGCCGTGCCCGATCGCCCCGCCCCGCGTGCGGACGAGCAGCTTCTGCTCGGCCAGCTCGTCGAGATCGCGTCGGATGGTGGCCGGTGACACCGCGACCGAGGCGGCCGCCTCCTCCACCTCCAGCTTGCCGTCGACCGCGAGCAGTTCCAGCAGCTTGCTCCACCGTGCCTGCTTGGACATGCGCCGCTTCCCCTCCGTGCCCTTGACCCCCGGTACGCGCACCGGAGGGCGAACTGCCGCGCGGCCGCTCGCCGTCCCCCGAAGGGCATGCGCGAAGTCGATCGTAACGCCACACCGCGCGGCGCCACCGCGCAGCGCATGGCAGGGGAAGCCACCCCGTCGGGCGGTGGCCCCTCCGGTCGCGCGTTCCGGCCCGGCTGCCGTGTGGTTTCGGCCAGACCGTAGTCTCTGGGCATTCGCACTGGTGGGAGGGGTTACGGAGTCATGGAACGCAGGCCTGGGCGCAGGAGGGGCACGTGGGCGATCGTCCTGCTGGTGCTGGGCTTCGTACTGATCGGCGGACCGGTCGCGGTCATGCTGAGCCGGTTCACCGCGACGCACCAGGCCAGCGACAACATGCTGCCCACCCTCGTCATGGGAGACCTCATCGTCCTGCGCAAGGATCCGTCCGAGGTCCGGCGCGGTGACGTGGTGACCTACGACCCCGGCACGTGGGGGCTGGAGGGCCCGTTCCTCGGACGCGTGGTGGCCGTGGGGGGCGACCGTGTCTCGTACGCGATGGGGGACGAAGCCCTGACCCTCAACGGACAGCCGCTCGACGAGCCGTACGTGAAGGACGCCCCCGGAGACGGCGGAATGGCCTTCGACGTCGCGGTGCCGCGGGGCCGGGTCTTCATCCTGGGTGACAACCGCGGCAACTCCGCGGACTCCCGCTTCCACTCCGACGGCGACGGGGGCACGCTGCCGGTATCGGCCGTGACCGGCGTCGAGGAGGACCAGGAGGGCCCGGAACAGCTGGCCCTCGGCGCGGCGATGCTCGCAGGGGTGTGCCTCCTGCCGGTGGGCATCGGGCTGGGGATCGCCGCACTGGTGGTGCGGCGACGCAAGCCCGTGCCTACGGGGCCCGTCTGGGGCGCCGTCCACATCGACCGGCCGTAGCGGACGCCGGTCGCTCCGTTCCGTGTGTTCGGCGAGCCAGTCCGCCCGCTCCGCGCCCACGACCGCGCTGTAGGTCCTCTCGGTACGGCCGGAGCGCTCCGCGTTGCGGACGAGGTCCGTCGTACCGGGCGCAGGACAGAACGATCTCCGGCGCCCCTTCGAAGGTCCGCGCTCCCAGGAACTCCCGGTTCCTGAAGGTGTCGCCGTGCGGCATCCGGGCGTAGACGACCCAGGTGGAGCCGGAAGGCACGATGTGGCCGACCGGGAAGCCGTCGGAATGGCCGTCGTCCAAGCGGACCGACACGGCCAGCTCGCCCCGGCGCGGGTCACGTCCATGTGCTCCTCCTGCGGGTTCGGCAGGTGTTCCCCGGGGCGTGGGCACAACGCCGTTGTACAGCAAAGGAGTTCCGTCTGCTGCCCCGATCGCCGCCCCGATCGCTGATCCGATGGGCGGCCTGATCGGCGCGCCGGACTGCGCTGCCGCCGGGCCGGGTGGCCGGGCCGTCCCGGGCGGTCGGATCGCCCGGGTGCCGGTCCGCCCTGGGCGCCGGCCGGTTGACCTTGACACGGTGACAGGGTCTTCACTGCTTCTCGAGGAGGTGGTCTCCATGACGATCACGAAACAGGACGAAGACGCCACACGAGCGCTCGGGGCGCTGGAGGACGACCGTTCGTCCGTGCGCCTGAAGGCCGCGCTGGCGGTCGGCACGACTCCTGACCCGCGCTTCGTCGACAAGCTCATCGAGCGGAGCGCGATCGAGCCCGAGTTCTTCGTCCGCGACATGCTGACCTGGGCGCTCACCCGCCACCCGGTGTCCCTCACGCTCCCCGCGCTGGTCCGCGAAGTCGGCTCGGAGCGTGCGCAGGCCCGGAGCCAGGCGCTGCACACGCTGTCCAAGATCGGGAGTCGGGAGGCATGGCCGGCGATCACCCGGAAGCTGCTGTCCGACGCCGACGACGAGGTGGCGCGGAGCGCCTGGCGCGTAGCGGTCGTGCTCGTTCCGGAAGGAGAGGAGTCCGCCCTGGCCACGGTGCTGGCGACGCAACTCGGGCGCGGCGAACGGGAGACGCAGCTGAGTCTCAGCCGGGCACTGGTCGCACTGGGCGAAGCGACCGTGCCGGCTCTGCACGCGGCCACGACGGTCCCCGACCCGGTCGTGCGCGCACACGCGCTCGCCACCCAACGGCTGTTGAGCGACCCGGACACCGGATTCGAGTTCGCGATCGAGGAGGCGAAGCGCGTCGTGGCCCTCGGCGGGTCCGGCCGAGAGGGAGGATGAGGGCGTGTTGATCGGTGAGGTGGCGCGACGGTCCGGGGTCAGTGCGCGCATGCTCCGGCACTACGAGTCCCTCGGCCTGGTACGGCCCTGCGGCCGTACCGGCTCGGGATACCGGGAGTACTCCGAGGAGGACATCCGGCGGATCTTCCACATCGAGAGCCTGCGGTCGCTGGGGCTGTCGCTGCGCGCGATCGGGCGCGCGCTCGACGACCCCGGCTTCACGCCCGCGGCGCTCGTCGGCGACCTCATTCGCGAAGCCCGCGAACGCATCGCGGCCGAGACCGAACTGCTCACGCGGCTGCGCCGGATCGATGCCGCGGATCCCGCCGGCTGGGCGGACGTCCTCCAGGTCGTCGCGCTCCTCCAGGCACTGGGCTCGAAGAACGCCGGCGCCCGGCAGCGCGCGGCCCTCTCCTCGGTCGACGAGGTTCCGGTGCCGGTGGAGGCCCTGGTCGAGGCGGCACTGACCGAGACGGACCCGCACGTCGCCGGAGCCCTCCGATGGGCGCTCGCGCGATCGGGGGATGGCGTCACCGCCCTGCTGGCCGACGGCCTGGGCTCTCCGGTGCCGGAGGTGCGGGAAAGCGCCGTTCGGTCCCTCGCCGAGATGCCCGGCGCCGAGGCCACCGCGCAGCTGCGGCAGGCCCTCGAGAGCCCCGACGTCGCGGTCCGCGGGTATGCGGCTCTCGCACTGGGGACGCGTGGAGCGGCGGAGGCGGTCCCGACGCTCATCGACATGATCGTGAGGGGGAGGAACGACGTCGACGCGGCCGACGCGCTGAGCGTGCTGGCGAGCGACACCGCGATGGCGGACCGGATCGCGGCCGGCCTCATCGACCGCCTCGCCCACGACACCGGCGACGCGCCCGCACGCGGGCGCCTGACTCAGGCGCTGGCCGATGTCCCGGGGAGCAAGGCGTCGCGTGCCCTCGTGGAGCTGTCGCACGACGGGGACCGCGCCGTCGCGCTGACCGCGACGTACCTCCTTCGGCTACGCGAAGGAGAACGGCGGACGTGAACACCGAGCAGGCGGTCGCGGTGACCGGGGACGTCGCCCGGGCCTCCGCCCGCGGGCTTTCCACCGCGGCCCGCGCGGGCTCGCCCCGCCGGGACCGCGGCATGCCGAAGCCGAGCAGCGCACGGGGACGGTAGACGGTGAGGTCCGGCTGAGTGCCCGGGCTCGGCGACCCCGCCCTGCGCGACGGCCATCTCCTCCTCTTCGGCGCCCATTGGCAGCCCTTGGCCGCCCCCTTGCTGGCGAACTCCCCGCGCCTGTAAGTCAGTAGTGCCACCGCACGAGACAGCCCCGGCACCCGATGCCACGCGTGCCGCGGCCATGTTCGGACCCGGCGTCCCCGCCATCGACGGCGCCAGCCTGTGCGGCACCGACACCCCCCACGCCGACGCCACCATGCTGCGCATCACAAGTGGCTACGGTCGAAGCGGGTCTCACGAGCCGAGGAACATCCGGTCACGTAACCGAAGCGCCTGCGCGGGCTTTCGCGGCCCATCGGGTAAGGCTGGGGGGTTGGGGGGTGGGGGTGGCGCACGGTCGGGTCAGACTCGGTGGCAGCGATCTCGAAGCTCGGAGATGACGGCCTTCTCGAGCGCGTTGACGGGGCCGTCCACAGCACCCACCCGGTTGGCCGCGTCGAGTATGTCGCTCAGATCCCCCGGCTCGCTGTCCAGGCGTCGCCACACGTCGGCGGGGTCGATGTCGACGAGGTGGGCGAGCTGCTCATCGATCACCTGGTGCTTGTCCCGGACCAGCCTCACCAGGTGCCGCATCAGCAGCGCCTCATCGTCCGCCATCTTGCCGTCCGCCTTGATGACGAGCCACGCGACCCACAGCATCAACTGCGGGTGCCGACTCCGCTCGCTCAGCCCCTCGGCGAGTTCGATCACCCGTGCCTCGTTCCGGAAGACGGCTCGCGCGTGCCGCCCTGCGAGCAGCGTGGTGTAGCGGTTCATCACCACCGCGAGGGGAACGCCGACCACGGGGATGCCGATCTTGATGATGTTGCGCTGCAGGAGGAACTTGCCGACGAAGGGGAGCCCCTTCGCGGCGGTCAGCGCCGCGCCGGAGTAGAAGCGTTTGATCACCGGTCGCATGACGAACGGGACCGCCTTGACCACGCCTTCCCGCACCACTTCCCCGCTCTTGATCGTGAAGGCCACTCGGATGAGCTTCCACATGTCCTCGGGGTCGGACAGGTCGAGCGGGACCCGATAGAGGACTGCGATGTCGTAGGCCAGGCGGAGCTGGAGCCGGGTGATGAACACGACATCGACCATGACGGTCGCGAGGGCGGCCGGGACAGTCGCCGGTGAGGCACCGCCAAGGCTTCCGAGAGTGGCGACGACGGCCGCCGAGTAGGCCCCGGCGGAGAGCCCGCCTTCGAGCGCGGCGTACCGGGCCGCCATCTTGATCCGCTGGTCGACGATGGCATCCGCGGGCACGCCCGCATACCGGTCCTGGAAGAACTGCCAGTTGACCTTGGCGGTGTAGGAGCTCATGGCCTGGGCGCTGAGTTTGGTGAACCAGCCGCCCGACTTGATGTCGTCCGCGCTCAGCCCCGCGACGAAGTCCTTCAGCTCGGCCCGCTCGTGCTCGACAGCCTGACGATCGGCATCGTCGATGTCGATGTCAATGTCGGCTTCGGTGGCCTCGGCAGCGTCAGTTGGAGCTTTGGTCATGGTGAGTTCCCCCAAGCGGCTCAGCGCATAGCCAGGTTGCCCGGTCCGGACAACCCCGCTGACGTCTCAACACGGTGACTCGGCGACCAGCACATCTGGTCGACGGATGTCCCGTCGAACTGCACCCTAACGCGCCATCATGCGGCTGGTGCCGTCTCGTCGACTTCCGTCGTGATCGCCTTCGCCGCGGTCAGCTGGGCGTGCCCGGGACGTAGTAGCCCGGGCCGTGGGGGCCGTCCTCCTCGTACGTCAGCACGGTCTCGGCGGTGAGGAACCGGGGGGCACGGGTGAGGGCCACCAGGAACTTGCCCCCTCGGCCTCCTGGGCGCCGTCCGGATGCAGCGCGGCATTGTCGACGCGGCCTGCGCCAGCTTGACCCGCGCCCCCTCGAGGCCATGCATGCAAGGGGTCCAGACCGGGCGGGCGCGCGACACCGTCGTCCAGATGCGCCGAGCCCGCTCCCGCTACCGGGTCCGCTGACCGGTCCGGTGCGCGGCTCCGGTGCGTGGCTCCGGTGCGCACGCGCCGGGACATGCGGTGTTCATAGCGGACGGAACAGGGGGCTTCCGTAAAGACATGATCACGGATGAGCCTTTTCGGTCAGGATCGAAACGATTACTCAGGGTAAGGAGCGTCGCCCGGCCCCTCCCCTCATCCCCCACCCCGCTTGCTCCGACCGTCCCGCACCGCGTGCGCAAGGGGCAGGAGTTCACGCGGTCGCACCCCGGGTAGTGCGAAAGATTTCCTGGTTCGTGTCCGCACTGCCGCAAAATAAGTCCGAAACTGACAGGTTTGCTTTGACTCTTGCTCGGTGAGTCGGTGAATGTCGTTCACATGTCCGACACATCCCGAGCCGCCGCCGGTGGCCCCATGCGCTTGCGCGACTTCCGACTGTTACTCGCGGGAGCTGCCACCGGACAGCTCGGTGCCCAGGTCACCCTGGTGGCGCTGCCCCTCGTGGCCGTCCTCGAACTCGACGCTCCTGCCTTCCAGGTGGGCCTCCTGACGGCCGCGGAGACCGCCGCCTTCCTGCTCGTCGGACTGCCCGCCGGGGCGCTCACCGACCGCATGCGCAAGCGGCCCCTGATGATCCGCGCGGACCTGGTGCGCGCCGTGGCCATGGCGAGCATCCCGGCCGCCGCCCTCGCCGATGCCCTGACCATGGCCCAGCTCTACGTCGTCGCGCTCGTGACCGGCGTGGCGACCGTGTTCTTCGACGTCGCCCATCAGAGCTACCTGCCGCAGATCGTGCCCCGTGAGCAACTGGTGGCGGGCAACGGCGCACTGGAGACGGTCCGTTCCTCCGCCCAGGTGACCGGCCCCGGTGTCGGCGGCGGACTGGTCCAGCTCGTCGGAGCGCACTTCGCGGTCATCGTCGACGCCGTCGGCTACCTGCTCTCCGCCCTCTTCCTCTCCCGCATCAAGCAGGCAGAGGGAACACCGGCGCCCGTCGCCGCCGGAGGCTCCCTGCGCAAGGAGATCGGCGAGGGCGTCCGCTTCGTCTTCGGCCACCCGCTGCTCCGCGTCATCGCCGTCACCACCGGCCTCGCCAACTTCTCCACGGCCGTCCTCATGGCGACGCAGACCGTGCACCTCGTCCGCGTCGTCGGACTGGAGGCCGGCGGCCTCGGGCTGGTGCTGTCCGCGTCGGCCGTGGGCGGGCTGCTCGGCGCCGTGTGCGCCGGCCGCCTCGCCGCCCGGCTCGGGCAGGCGCGGGTCATCCTCCTGTCCGTCCTCGTGACCGGCCCGTTCGCGCTGCTGTGGCCCCTGTCCGGGCACGGTGTCACCGGCGCGGTCGTCTTCGCCGCCGGATCGGGAGTCGTCTCCTTCGGCGCCGTCGTCTACAACGTCGCCCAGGTCAGCTTCCGCCAGGGGTTGTGCCCGCCACGGCTGCTCGGCCGGATGAACGCCACCCTGCGCTTCCTCATGTGGGGCACCTTGCCGCTCGGCGCGCTCCTCGGCGGAGCCCTCGCCCAGTCCTACGGGTCGCGTACGGCACTCGCCTGGTGCGCCGTCGGCATCCTCGCCGTACCGCTGCCGCTGCTCCTCTCCCCGCTGCGCCGGATGCGGGACCTCCCCGGTCCGCAGGACGACGACGGCAGCGCCGGCGCCGACCGGGGGACACCGCTGGAGAAGGCCTCCGCCGACGGCGAGGAACGGCCGGCCCCCGCACCCACCGGCTGACCGCCGTACGGCCATGTCGGCGGGTCGGGGGCACCGCCCCCGACCGCCCCCGACCGCCGCCCACCGATCCGCGCTACCGCGACCGCGACGGCGGCCACGACCGCTACCGCGACCGCGGTCACGACGAAGAGGACCACGTGCCCAGCATCACGAGTCAGTACCTGGCCCGCTACCGGCGCCTCGCCGGCGACAGGTCCGACGCCCTGCTGCCGGTCACCGGAGCACAGCGCCGCTTCGCGCTGGTGCGCTCGCTGGACCCGGCGGGACGCCCCGACCTGGTGCCGATGTGCTTCGCCTTCCCGTCCGGAACCATCGACCCCGAACGCCTGCGCGCGGCGGCCCGCAGGCTCGCCGCACGGCACACCGCCCTGCGCTCGCGGCCCGCCGTCGTCCGCGGCACCCCCGTGCTGAGCGTCGGCGATCCCGACGTCGGCGTGACCCGGCCGACCCTCGTGCCGGGTGAGACCCCTGCCGACGCGCTCCGTCGCGCGCTGGCCTCGTGGGATGCGCAGGGACCCCCCTTGCGGCTCTTCCTCGTACGCGATGAGGCGCGCGGTGAGGACATCCTCGCCGTCGTCCTGGACCACGCCGTCTGCGACGGCCGTTCGCTGGCTCGGATCGTCGACGAGCTCGGCGCCGCCTACGCCGAGGAGGCCACCGGCGCCCGGGTGGCACCGGGGGAGACGGAGGCCGAACTCGCCGCCTACCGGGACGCGGTCCTGCGCCAACTCGCCGCCGAGGAACGGGCGGAGACGGCCGGTGCGGCCGCGTACTGGGCGGACCGGCTGCGCGCGCTGCACGCGCACGCTCCGCCGCCCCGTCCGGAACGCGTCCCCGGGGGCGCGCCGCCCAGCGGCGCCGCGCAGGCCCGGCTGCCCGCGCACGACGGCGGCGTGTCCTTCCCCGGACTGCTCGACGCCTGCCGCTCCGCGGCCCGCGAACTGTACGGTCCGGACCGCGCGGTCCCGCTCGGCTACCCGTGGGGCGGCCGTCCCGCGGGAGCGGAGCCGGTCGTCGGCTGCTTCCTCAACACCCTCGTCTTCCCGGCCGACACCGGCCCGGGAGCCGGCCCCGAGGCGACGGCCGACGGATGGTGGGACGACCTCGACCGGGCCGACGTACCGTTCGACGCGGTCGTGGCCGCCGTCCGCGCCTCCGGCTCGGGCTGGACCGGGGGCCTCGACGGCCTGCTCACCGTGGACGACGACAGTCGCCGCCCGCCCCTCAGGCTGGCCGGTGTCGAGGGACGGGAGGTCCACGTCGACGGCAGACCGGTCCGCGGGCCCTTCGCCGTCTCCGTCACTCAGGGAGCGGAGATCCGCCTGCGGATGGTGTGGGACCGGGCGGTGCTCGACGACGAGACCGCGCACCGGGCGTTCGACGCGCTCACCCGCGCGCTCACCCACGCCCTGCGGCCCCCGGAGCCCACCGTGGGGTGAGCCCGCCGCCGGACGCCCGCGTGCCGCCGACGCGCGCGTCCCTCCCGCGGCACGCCGGTGCTGCCTCCGTGCTGCCTCCGTGGTGACTCCGTGCCATTCGCCCGCCCCCGACGTCCCCCTCCGGCACCCGGTGCCACCGCAGCGCCCCCGGCGCGTACCCGGCCCGAGGCCACCGCGGCGCACCCACGCCGCCCGGCACCACGGGGCCCGGCGCCCACCCGAGCCCCGCGCCGCCCGGCACCACGCCACGCCACGCTGCACCACACAGTCCCGCCCCGCGTCCCGCGCCGCCCGCGGACGTACCCAGAGCTTCCCCCACGGCATCCCCACGCAGAAAGCGGCACCGCGCGACCCGCGAGGCCGCCCGTACGACCGCCGGACACGACCGTGACCGGCACCGGACACCGACCCGACAACCCCAGGGATCGCCCATGCTTCCCCTCTCCTCCTCGCAGGAGATCGTCTGGCTGCACGAACAGATGCAGCCCGGCAGTCGCGCCTACAACTTCACCGCCTCACTGGACCTGTGGGGCACCCTCGACACCGAGGCGCTGCGCCGGGGGCTCGACGCCACGCTGGCCCGCCACCCCGGACTGCGGCTCGAACTCGTCGCCTCCGCGGGCTCCGTACCGGGCCAGCGGGTCGCTCCGCGGTGCTCGCCGCGGCTGCGCACGATCGACCTCGGCACGGAGGCGGACCCCGAGGCGGCGTTCGCCCGGCTCCTGCGCACCGAGGCCGAGACGCCGCTCGACACCTTCGAGGCACCGCTGATCCGCTGGACGCTCGTACGGCTGGCCGAGTGCCACCACCGGCTGGTCCACGTCGAGCACCACCTGATCCACGACGGGCACTCCTTCGCGATCCTGCTCGACGACGTCTTCCGCGTGTACCGCGCCCACGTCCTCGGCGAGACCCTGGAGCTCGAGGCCCCCTCGTCGTACGCGGACCACGTCCGGGCTCAGGCCGGGACGGCGTACGCCCCCGCGTCGCTCGACTTCTGGCGGGCCGCGCTGCGCGACCAGCAGCACGACCTGCCGCTGCCCGGCCTCACCCGGCCCGGTGCCCGCCGCAGGCACCACGGCGGCCAGCTGCGCCAGACGATCGGCGCCGACCTCGCCGAACGCCTGCGCGGGCACGCCCGTTCCCGCGGCCTCACCCCTTTCGCCACGCTCCTCGGGCTGTTCGCGGAACTCCTGCGCCGGCACAGCGGCCGCTCCCGGATGGTCATCGGCACCGCCGTCGGCAACCGCCCCCTCGGCTACGAGGACGCCGTGGGCATGTTCGTCAACACCATCCCGCTGCCGCTCGCCCTCGACGGCGCCGCCCCCGCCCAGGACGCCATGGACGAGGTCACCGACACCCTCATCCGCGCCCTGCCGCACCAGGACGTGCCGGTCCAGGAACTGACCCGGGCGCTCGGCATGCACACCTCCGGCGCCGACAACCCGCTCTTCTCCGTCATGTTCAGCGCCCACGACGCACCGCTGCCCGAGATCGACGTACCCGGCCTCGACATCACCCTCTTCGAGGGCTTCAACACCGGCACCACCCGCTTCGACCTCGACGTGGTGCTCCTCCCGGACGACCGGCGCGGCGTCACCCCGCGCCACGGCTCGCCCGGCATGACCCTGGTCTGGGACTACGACGTCGACCTCTTCGGCGAGGACGTGGCCCGGCTGCTCTCCGGCCGCTTCCTGGACCTGCTGCGCGCCTATCTCGACGGCCCCGAGACCCCGCTGGCCGACCTTGCACCGACCGCCGTGGAGGCGGCCGCCGAGCCCGTACCCGTACCGGCCGGCCGCGATCCGCTGGATCCCGTGGCCGCGCACCACCCGTCACTGCCCGCCCTGCTGTGCGGTGCGCGCCGGCTCACGTACGGCGAACTCGACGACCGCGTCGGCTCGCTCGCCGAGCGCCTGCGCGCCGCCGGTGTGACGCCCGGCCGGCCGGTGGCCGTGGTCCTGCCCCGGGGGACCGACTCGGTCGTCGCCCTGCTCGCGTGCCTGCGGACCGGCGCCGTCTACTGCCCGCTCTCCCCGGCTGACCCGCCGGCCCGGCTCGCACTGCTGCTGGAACGCCTCGCCCCGGCGCTGGTCCTCACCGGCGACGGCACCCCGGCCCTGCCGGAAGCACTGCCGACCGCCCGGATCGACGCCCCGGTCCTGCCCGCCGCGCACGGGGCCGCCGAACTCCCCGGGACCGCGTACGTCATCCACACCTCCGGCTCCACCGGTACGCCGAAGCCGGTCGCCGTCGGCCCCGCGGCGCTGGCGCACCATCTGACGGCGGTCGCCGACCGCTTCGGCCTCACCACCTCGGACCGCGTCCTGATGTTCGCCCAGCCCTCCTTCGACGTGGCGCTCGAGGAGGTCCTGCCGACGCTGCACGCCGGTGCCTGCCTGGTCCTGCCCGAGTACGAGGTGCCCACGGGCGCGGAGCTCACCGAACTGCTCGCATCCGCCCGGGTCACCGTCGCCAACCTGCCCACCAGCTACTTCCTCGCCACCCGCGAGGACCTGCGCCCCGCCCTGCGGGACGAGAGCTGGGCGCCCAGGCTCCTGGTCCTCGGCGGCGAGCGCCTGCCCGTGGAGGCACTGCGCGGCGTCCTCGCCGACACCGACGCCACCGTGCTCAACGTGTACGGCGTCACGGAGGCGGCCATCAGCTCGACCGTCCACGAGGTCTCCCGCGACGCCCTCGCCGAGGGCGCCGAGATCCCCCTGGGCACCGAGCTCCCCGGCGAGCGGGTCCACGTCCTGGACGCCCACCACCGCCCGCTGCCGTCCGGCGCGGTCGGTGAACTCGCCGTCGCCGGGCCCGGTCTCGCCGAGGGCTACGCCGGCAACGCGGAGACGACGGCCGCCCGGTTCGTCACCGTCGACGCCCTCGACGGGCAGCGCGTCTACCTCACCGGCGACCTCGGCTACCGCGGCCTGGACGGCCTGCTGTACTTCCTCGGGCGGCGCGACAACCAGGTCAAGCTGCGCGGTCACCGCATCGAGCTGGAGGAGATCGAGGCGGCGGCGTCCGCGGTGCTGGGCGGCCGGTCCTGTGCCGTCGTACTGGACCGGGAGACCCCCGGCGGGCCCCGGCTCGTCGGCTTCCTCGAAGACGGCGCCGACGGTACGGCCTTCGACGCGAAGGCGCTGCACGCCGAGCTGAGCCGCCGCCTGCCCGGCCCCCTCGTGCCCGCCCGGTGGGCGCGGCTGGACACCATGCCGACCCTCGCCGGAGGCAAGCCCGACCGTACGGCACTGTCCCGCCGAGCGGCGGAGCTCGACCCCGACGTCGCCGTGACGGCCGAGGCCGGTGCCGGTCCCGGTGCCGGAGGCGGTGCCGAGGCGGCCGCCGCTGCCGTCGTCGGGTCCGACGATCCGATGACGGCGCTGCTCGCGGAAGGCTGGCGCGAGGTCCTGGGCCACAGCCGGTTCGACGTCCGCTCCCACTTCTTCCACAGCGGGGGCCATTCCCTGCTGGCCGCCGAGCTGGCCGCCTGGCTGGAGCCCCGGCTGGGCACGCGCCCGCCGCTGCGGGTGCTCTTCCGCAACCCCGTGCTCGCCGACCAGGCCGAGGCCCTCGCCACCACCACCCCCCTTTCCACGGAGTCGTGATGACCCAGCCCCCGCCCCTTCCCGTGACCCCGACCACACCCGCCACGCCCGTCGCGCCGGTCGTGCCCGCTGTGCCGGTAGCCACCGGCACGGGCCTCGTGACCGGCACCGGCCCCGCCATCGCCACCGGCACCGCGCTGAGCGTCGCCCACGGCCCCGCCGCCGAACCGACCCGTGTGGTCGCCCGCTTCGAGGACCATGTCCGGCGTGACCCGCAGGCCCCGGCCGTCATCGACGGCACCCGGATCTGGACGTACCAGGACCTCGACGCGGCGGCCGTACGGGTCGCCGCCGCCCTGGGCGACCGGGTACGCCCCGGTGACCTGGTCGGCGTCTGCCTCGACCGGTCCACCGCGCTGGTGGTGACCGCCGTCGCGCTCGCCCGGATCGGCGCCGTCTACCTGCCGCTCGGCCCCCGCCCCGGCGAACGCCGGACCCGGGCCGTCACCGAGGACCTCGACGTCGCCTGCCTCATCGGCGACCTGGGTGTGCTGCCCGAGGAACACCGCGCCGGGGAACACGTCCCGCTGCCGCTGCCCACCGGCGGTGTCAACGCCCCCGCCGCCGCGGTGGCGGCCTTCACCGGCTCCGGCTCCGGCTCGGGCTCCGGTTCCGGCTCCGGCCGCGGCACCCGGCGCGCGCCCGAGGGCGCCCTGTACGCCGTCCTCACCTCCGGTTCCACCGGCCGCCCCAAGGCGGTCGCCGTGGCCGAGGCCTCGCTCTCCGTCGCCCTCGACTGGTACCGGGCCGCCACCGGCCTCGCACCGGGCGACCGCCAGTCCCTGCTGATCGGTGTCGCGTTCGACCCGCACCTGCTGGAGCTGTGGGCCGGCCTGACCTCCGGCGCCGCCCTCGTCCCGGCCCCGGACGACACCCGCTGGGACTCGCACGTGCTCACCGACTGGTGGCGCGACACCGCCCTCACCCACGTCGTGGCGGCCACCCCCACCGTCGAACCGCTCCTGGACCGACCGTGGCCGCAAGACCTGAAGCTCCGTCATCTCGTCGTCGGCGGCGACCGCATGCGCCGCCGCCCCGGCACCGACGTCACCGCCACCGTCCACAACGCCTACGGCCCCGCCGAAGCCACCGTCGTCACCACCACCCACACCATGCGCGCCACCGACCCCGGGGCCGGCGACCCCGCCCCGCCGCCCATCGGCACCGCGCTGCCGGGCGTCACCCTCGTCGTCACGGACGGCGACGGCACCCCAGTCGCCCGCGGGCAGGACGGTGAACTGCGCGTCGGCGGCCACTGCCTGGCGCTCGGCTACCTCGACCCCGAACTCACCGCACGAAGGTTCACCCCGCCGCCGCGGGAACTCCTCGCGCCCGCGCTCGACCGCCTCTACCGCACCGGCGACCGGGTACGGATGAACAGCGACGGCAGCCTGGACTTCCTCGGCCGCCTCGACGACCAGGTGAAGATCAGCGGGGTACGGATCGAACCGGCCGAGGTCGAAGCCGCGTTCGAGCAGGACCCCCGGGTCCGCAGTGCCGTCGTCACCGTGCTGCGCGACAGCTCCGGCCTCGGCCGCCTCGTCGCCCACGTACGGCCCGCCGAGGGCGCCGAACCCGCGGCCGGGGACCTCCTCGACGCGGTCCGTGCCTGGCTCCCCGAGCAGGCCGTCCCCACCGCCGTACGGATCGTCGACGGCTTCCCGCTCGACGCCAACGGCAAGGTCGACCGAGCCGCCCTGGCCGCCCAGGCCCAGGCCGCGGCCCAGGCCACGGCCCCCGTCTCCGAAGATCCCCGGACCGGCGCCGCGGACGACCTCACCGGCGCCACCGCCACCGAGCGGCTCGTCCTGACGACCGTGCGCGACCTCATCGGCCGGCCCGGCACCGGCCTCGGCGACCGCTTCACCGACATCGGCGGCACCTCCCTCGTCGCCGCACGGCTGCTGGCGACCGTCGAACACGAGACCGGAGTGCGCCTGCGCGCCCCCGAGCTGCTGCGCAGCACCGACCTGCGCGCGTTCGCCGCCCTCCTCGACCAACGCCGAACCCCGCGACCGGAAGGAGCCTGACATGACAACCACCACCCCGCAGCCCGCCGACGCCACCGCCCCGTGGCCGGGCGACGCCACCGCCCCGCGGCCGGCCCGGGCTGCCGCCACCCTGCCGGCACTCCTCGCGCGGCACGCCGAACTCACCCCGGACGCCCTCGCGGTCGTGGACGGCGACACCACCCTCACCTACGGCCGCCTCCTCCAGGCCGGCCGCGCCCTCGCGGCCCGCCTGCGCGACCACGGGGTGGACCGCGGCGACCGAGTGGCACTGCTGACGGCACGGTCGTCCCGTACGGTCGTGGCGCAGCTCGGGCTGTGGCTGGCCGGAGCCGTGTGCGTACCGCTCGATCCCGCCCAGCCCCGGCCGCGTACGGAGGGGATGATCGCCGACGCCGGGGTCACGCTCACCGTCGGCGACGCGAAGCTGCTGGACGCGGCCACGCTCCCCGGCCCCGTCCTCGCCCTGCCCGAGGAGCCGCTCACGAGCGGTCGGGCGGTCGACCGGTCCGACCCGGACGGTCCGGCGTTCGTCATGTTCACCTCCGGTTCGACCGGCCGCCCCAAGGGCGTCGCGGTGCCGCACCGTGCCATCGCCGAGCTGGTCACCGCACCCGACTACGTCAGCGTCACCGGCCGCGACCGCGTCCTGTTCCACTCGCCCATGACCTTCGACGCCTCGACGTTCGAAGTCTGGGTCGCGCTCGCCAACGGGGCCGCCGTCGTCGTGTGCACCGAGCAGCGGCCCTCCCTGGAGGACCTGGCCCGGCACGTGGAGCGGCACGGCGTGACGGTGGCGTTCTTCACCACGGCCCTCTTCCACCAGCTCGCCGCGCGCCGCTCCCGGGTCTTCGCCCAGCTCCGCTCGGTGGTCGTCGGCGGCGAGGCGATGGCCGCCGCACAGGCCCGTGAGGTGCTCACCGCGTTCCCCTGGCTGGAGCTCGTCAACGGCTACGGCCCGACCGAGACGACCACCTTCGCCACCGCCCACCGGGTCACCGCGCGGGACTTCGAGGCGCCGATACCGATCGGCAGGCCCGTCTCCGGGGCCACGGCCCACGTCCTGGACGCCGACGGCGCCCCGGTGGCCGACGGCGACCGGGGCGAACTGTGGATCGGCGGCAGCAGGCTCGCCCACGGGTACGTGGGCCTGCCCGAACTCACCGCCGACCGGTTCGTCGAGGATCCCGCCGCCGGCCGGCTCTACCGTACGGGCGACATCGTCTCCCTCCGGCCCGACGGCATCCTCCGGTTCCACGGCCGCAACGACGACCAGGTGAAGGTACGCGGCTTCCGCATCGAACCCGCCGAGGTCGAACACGCGCTGCGCGAGCAGCCGGACGTGGACGACGCCGCCGTCACCGTCGACGGCGCCGGCACCCCCGAGGCGTCCCTCGTCGCGTTCGTCGTCGCCGCTCCCGGTCCCGTGCCCTCGGGGGGAGCGCTGCGGGAGCGGCTCACCGGCGTCCTGCCGGCCCACCTGGTGCCCGACGCGGTCACCGTACTGGAGCGGCTTCCCCTCACCCCGGCCGGGAAGGTCGACCGGCGCGCGCTCACCGGAAGCGCCCACGCCGGCGAGAACCGGTCCGCCGACGGGCCGACAGCGCCGATGACCCCGCTCGAACAGGCCGTCGCCGAGGTGTGGAGCCTGTCCCTGGGCACCGAAGTGACCCGCGCCGACGCCGAGTTCCTCGCCCTCGGCGGCCATTCCCTCCTCGCCCTCGCCGTCACCGACGACCTGCGCGAGGAACTCGGAGTGGAACTCGCCCTGGCCGACTTCTTCGCCGCCCCGACCGTCGCCGCGCAGGCCGCGCTGGTCGAACGCGCCCTCCTGGCCGCCCACAGCGACCTCCACCCCGACCTCCACAGCGACCTCCACCCCGACCTCCACCCCGACCTCCACCCCGACCTCCACCCCGACCTCCATCCCGACCTCCACCCAGACCACCTCCACCCCGACACCCCGGAGCGCAGCGATGCCCACTGACGCCGACTCCGCGGCCCGCAACCGCCGTCAGCAGCTCCAGCGGGAACTGCTGCGCCGCGCCCGCGCCGGAACCGCCCGGCGCGCGCCGGCCGAGCCCGCCACCGAGCCCGCCACCGAGGCGGACGCCGGCCTGGACGGGCACGCACCGCAGGAGACCGCCGACCCCGACGCCACCGCCGACCCCGACGCCACCGCCGACCCCGACGCCACCACGGACCCCGGCGCCACCGCCCCGCAGGGCGGAAGCGTGCCGCTGTCCCGCGCCCAGCGCCGCATGTGGCTGATGGAGCGGCTCGGCGGCGCGGGGGACTCCTACCACGTACCGTTCGCCACCCGGGTGCGCGGCCCGTTCGACGCGGCCGCGTTCGCCACCGCCCTCACCTCGCTGGTGGCCCGGCACACCATTCTCCGCACCCGCTACGCGGAGCGCGGGGGCGAACCCTGCCAGCAGGTGCTCCCGACGCCGCGGACGGTTCCCGTCCACGTCGTCGACACCGACGAAGCGCACGCGCGGGAGCTGCTGAGGCGCGAGACGGCCCGGCCGTTCGACCTCGCGGCCGGCGACGCCGTACGGGCGCTCGTCCTGCGCCACGGCCCGCAGGACCACACCGTGCTGCTGACGTTCCACCACATCGCGGTGGACGGCGGATCACTGGAGACCGTGGCCGACGAACTCGCCGCCCTCTACACGGCGGCCGTCGACGGAACACACCGCCCCGCACTCGCCACACCGCCCCAGTACGCCGACCACGCGCGCCGCGAGCACGGCGGCCTGCCCGGCTTCGAGGCGGAGCTGAACCGCTGGAGCGAGCTGCTGGCCGACGCCGCCCCGCCGCGCCTGCCCCGGCCGGCGGCGGCCGCGCCGGCGCAGACCTCCGTACGGCCCGCGGCCGTGCGCACCGTACCCCTCGCACCGACCGTGCCCGACGCCCTGCGGGCGCTGGGTGCGGAGCGGGGTGCCACGCTCTTCGCGGTGTCGCTCACGGCGGCCTTCGCCGCGCTGCACCGCCTCACCGGCGACGACGACCTCGTCATCGGCGTGGCGGGCACCCACCGCCGCGGCAGCGCGATGCGCGGCCTGGTCGGCCTGTGCGTCAACACCCTGCCCGTACGGGTCGACGTCTCCGGCGGGCCGTCCTTCGCCCAACTGCTGCGCCGCGTCAGCGACGCGCTCCTCGAAGCCCAGCGCCACCGGCAGATCCCGTTCGACCTGGTCCTCGAACGCCTCGGCGCCGGGGCACGCGGCGCCGACGGCACCGGGCTGGTGCGCGTCACCGCCGACGTCCTCGGTGAGCCGACGGTGCTCCGGCTGCCGGGCACGTCGGCCGAGTACGTCGATGTCCCGTCCGACGGCGCGAAGTTCACCCTGTCCTACGGGCTGGGGCTGGGCGACGCCGCCCAGCCCCGGGCGCTCGTCCAGTACGACGCGAACACGCTGGACGACACCGTGGCGGAGGCAGCCGTACGGGACTACGCGGCCCTGCTCCACGCGGCGGCCGCCGACCCGGAACTCACCCTGGGTGAACTGCCCCTCCCCGGCCCGGACTCGGGAGCTCGGAACTCGGGAGCTCGGGACTCGGACGCCCCGGGTCCTGGTGCCTCGGACCCTGGCGCCTCCGACCCCGGCGCCCCGGACCCCGGCGCCCCGGACGGCGCCGACCCGGACGGCGCCGACCCTGACAGCGCCGACCCGGACGGCGACCGGCACCCGGCCGCGCGGGCCCTGCGGGCCCACCCGCGGGTCGCCGACGCCACAGTGGTCCAGCCGGCGCGGGGGCCGCTCCTCGCGTACGCGGTCCTGCACGACAGCGTCGGCCCGTCCGGTCACGAACTGCTGGGCCTGCTGCGCCGGTCGCTCGACCCCGAGGCCGTACCCGCCACGGTCACGGTGCTCGACGCCCTGCCGCGCACGTCCACCGGCCCGCTCGACCGGGCCCGGCTGCCCGGACCGTCCACGCCGGGCGCCCCGTCCGGCCCCCGGGCCGAAGCGGTCACGGAGGGCTTCACCGCCGTGCTCGGTCTCCTCCCGTCGCCCGACGACGACTTCTTCGCCCTCGGCGGCCACTCCCTGAAGGCCGTGCAGCTCGCCGAACGGCTGCGTACGGAGCTCGGGTTGCCGCTCACGGGCCTCGACGTGCTCCAGGCCCGTACGCCCCGGGCGCTGACCGCGCTCCTCCACGAACGGGCGGCACGGCAGAGCGCCGCGAAGGCCGCGAGCAGGCCGGCCCCCCGCTCCCGGGACGTCCGCCCGGGCACGGTACTGGTCACCGGTGCGACGGGCGGCGTGGGCGCGTTCGTCGTACGCGAACTGGCCGCGCGGGGCCGCCCCGTGCTGGCGCTGGCCCGGCCCGAGTCCGCCCACCTGATCGCCGCCGAGGGCGTCGACGTCATCGAGGGCGACCTCACCGACCTGGCCGGACTCCGGGACGCCGTCGCGCAGGCGGACGCGGTCGTCCACGCCGCCTGCACCTTCACCCGGCACGATGTGGACCTCGCGGCCATGGAGACGATGGTCGACGCCTGGCGGCGCGGACCGTTCGTCTTCGTCAGCAGCGTCGACGCCTACGGGCACCCCGACACGGACCGGGTCGCCGAGGAAGCGCCGCCGCACGAGCCCGTCAGCCCGTACGGGAGGGCCAAGCTCGACTGCGAGGCCATGCTGCTGCGCGCCGCGGGCACCGAGGGACGCGGGGGCGCGAGCGCCGTGCGGTCCCCGATCGTCTGGGGCGCGCACGACCGGCTGCGCGAACAGCTGCGCTGGGGCGCCATCGGCACGCTCTACCAGTCCGCCCGCCAGGGCCGGCCGATCGAACTGCCGTGTCCCGGTACGGGCGGTCACGCCTGGTACGGAGCCGCCTGGGTGCACGCGGCCGCCTTGGCCCGCGCGGTGGCCGAGTGCCTGGACCGCCCCGTGCACGGAGTCGCCAACGCGTGCGGCGGACACGTGTCCTGGCGCGACCTGGCACACGACCTCACGGACCTGCTCGGCACCACCGCGGACCCCCGCGAAACCGACGAGGCCCCCCGGGACCTCGATCACCGCTGGCACTACGACAGCGCACGACTGGCCCGGCCCCTGCGGCCACGGCCGGGGGAGGACCGCAGGACCGTGCTGGCCGAGATGATCGCCGGCATGACCCCCGGCAACGGCTGACCCGCAGACTGTGCCCGGAGCCCCACAAAAGGCTCCGGGCACAGCCGGGCACAGTCGGGCACAGCCGGCCACACCGCCACCCGGTCGCGACCCGGACGCGCGGCCCGCCCCTCCGATGCCCGACCCGGAGCGGAGGACGCAGCGATCCTGAGCGGGTCCGCTGACAGAGGGTGTCAGTGGACCGGCCCTAACCTGCGGCGCATGAACCTCACTCGTATCGGGCGGGCCGCCGCATGAGCATCGTCGAACTCCGTCAGTACACCCTGTGTCCCGGAGCCCGGGAGGCGCTGATCGACCTGTTCGAGCGCGAGTTCGTGACCGGTCAGCAGGCGGTCGGCATCGCCGTCGGCACCCGTTTCCGCGACCTGGACGACCCGGACCGCTTCGTCTGGCTGCGCGCGTTCCCCGACATGGCGCACCGCCGGCACGCGCTGGAGGCGTTCTACACCGGCCCGGTCTGGCGGGAGCACCGCGATGCGGCCAACGCCACCATGGTCGACAGCGACGACGTCCTGCTCCTGCGGGGTCCCGGCTTCACAGTTCCGCCCGGCGCCCGTGAGGTGCTCGCGACCGTCTGCCACCCGGCCGACGCGGCCGCCTTCGATGCGTACGCCGCCCGGCACCTGGGCCCGGACCACGCACTGCACCGTACCGAGCACGCCGAGAACGACTACCCCCGCCTGCCCGTACGCACCGGGGAGGACGTCCGCGTGTGGTTCGGCCCGGCCGAGCCGACCCCCTGGCCGACCCGGCGCCTGAGGCTGGAGCCCGTGAAGCCGTAGCCTCGGAAGATCGTGACCCCGATCGGATCGAGCGGACCGCGCATCCACGGTTCGCTGCGTAGGCGTAGGCGTAGGCGTAGGTGAGAACGGAGAGCGATTGTTGATGCTGGCCGGGGCGGCGTGAAGCAGGACGACCAGTCGCGCGCAGCAGCAGCAGGCTCGTTCGGCGCCGCGGAACGATGAGCGCATGTGGGTGCGACTGCCGTTCGGGGACGAGTTGAGGGCCAAGCTGGGATCGCCCAGCCGCACTCGCAGACGGGGCAGCAGCCCTCGCTCGCGCGTGTGACGTGTCGAGTTGCCCAAGGCTCTGGCGTGTCCGGCGAGCTCGATGACCTCGTGAACCGGCTCGGCCAGGCATCCGGGCATGCCCTTCGCCACGGGGATCCCTGTCCCGGTAACGATCTCCACACCGCCACGGGGATCCGATTCATCGACTGTGAGCAAGCGTCACTGGGCAGCAGCTTGATGGAGCTCGCCTACCTGCGCATCGGATTTCCGACCTGCTGGCGTGTCACTTCAGCGTCGGAGCCGCTGCTGGCACGGGCGGAGAGCCCATACCGCAACGAGTGGCGCACCCTGACCGGCTCCCATGCCCAAGACGGGCTCGCTAACGCGTGCGCCGGCTGGCTGCTCCGCGGCGACGCGCTGGTGGAGCGGGCCCGCCGCGAAAGCGCTGATCACCTGGCCCGGATTCCGCACCGGGACTGGACGTGGGGCACCGCGACCCCCCGACAACGTCTCGTCCACCGGCTCGGGGCCGTTGCACTCCCGCCAAGCCGGGCGGGGACGCGGGCGCCTCCTCGTTCCCGTTCGGAACGTCTCGGGCCCGCGCCAGGCCTCATGTGGACGGCCGCGGTCGCCGGCATCGTCGGGCTGTTCCGGCAGGGCCTGGTACCGCTGGGCAGCAAGCTCAACGGGGCACCGGACAAGGTGTGGTTCCTCGCCCTCCACGTGCCGGAGCCCGGGCAGTGGACGGTGATCGCCGTCATGATCGTGATCGGCTTCGCCGGGTTCCTGTGCGCCTACCTGGTGTACCGGAGCGAGGAGTGTCGCCTCGTTGCCGCGACAGGCGGGGCCGGCGGCGAGACGCCAACTGAGTCCTTCCGAGGTGTACTTCGGTGAAGGGGGCTGTCCTGGCCGACCCTCCCGATGTATCGTTTATCGATAACATCGACAAACGATAGGGCGGTGGGGTTGATGTCCGAAGACCGCAAGCTCCTGGAGCCGCTCGCCGCCGTGGTCTCCACCGGAACCCGCCTGCTCCTGGGCCTCCTCCTCGCCGGCGTCGTACTGAACATCGTCAGCGGCACCATCCCCTTCTGGTCCGGGGCGAGCACGTGTGTCACCGCCGACTGGACCTCTGGCACCTCCGCCACGGCCGACACCGCGTTCACGGCACTGGACGGAGCGAGCGTCAGCTCGATCCCCCGGTACTGTGCGGACAACCCCAGCACCGGCCAGCAGGCCCTGGGCGCACTGTCCGAGGCTCCCGCGCTCGTCCTGCTCGTCGGCGGCCTCGTCGTTCTCAACCAGCTGCTCCGGGCGGCGGCCCGTAACGGAGTCCACACCCGGCAGACCGCGTCCAGGATCCGATTCCTCGGATGGTGGCTCCTGATCGGCAGCCTGGCGGCCGAGCTCGCGCAGGCCGTTTCTCAGGCCGCCCTGCTCACCACTCTCACCGGGGGTGCCACGCTGGCCGGAGTAGCCCTCCACACCGCGACGTTTCCCTACCTGGCGGTACTCACCGGCTTGGGGCTTCTCGTGTTCGGCCGGATCGTGAGCGCCGGCGCGACCATGCGCGAGGACCTCGAAGGGATCGTCTGATGCCCGTCGAGGACACCGAAGGGCACGCCATCCACGTCCACCTGGACCGGCTGCTCGAGGCGCGGGGCATGACACTGGCCGAACTCGCCACACGCGTCGGCGTCACCAACGTCAACCTCTCCATCCTCAAGAACGGCCGCGCCAAAGCCATCCGCTTCACCACCCTGACCAACATCTGCAGGGTGCTCCAGTGCCAACCCGGAGACCTGATCAGCTACCACCCGGACCACGACGTGCAGCGGGAGCGGAGGGGAGACGCCCTTTAGGGCTGCGGCGGCAGGTCTGCCGGCGTCGCCGAGCGTCGTTCTTCGAGCCGGAACCGGCCTCGAACCTGCTGCGCTGAAGTGCCGGGTACTCGCTGATCCGGCCCCGGTCGTGCCACCACCCCCGGACGGCCATCGGCGTCCAGCGGGGGCATGGGAAGCGAGGGGGCGGCCGCGCTTCTCCAGATCATGCCCGAGGACCGGACCCGGCCGTGAGGATTCCTGCGGGAACCGGCCGGCACGGTCCAACCGGAGGGGAAACCCAGACTCGCGGACCGCCGGCTGTGTGATCCGCCGATCTGTGGGGAGACGCCCAAGGAGTCCGGATCAACCCGGAGCGGGGGATCCGAGGAGAAAGGACGCTACCGATGAGTGACTCCGACGCCCGCGGCGACGACGTCTACCAGCCCCAGCCGGAAGACGGGCCTTCCGAGGCCCAGCCGGACATGGACGACAGTCTGGGGGAGCCCAACGCCGACGAGATGCTTGACCAGGGCCACTCACCGGTCGAGCGGCCTTACGGGAGTGACCGCAACGCCACGACGGGCGAGCAGCAGCGAGAGGGCGAGAGCCTCGACGAACGCCTCGCACGGGAACTTCCCGACCAGGCTCCCCCGGCCGGTGACGGCATCGGGGATCTGGTGGACGGTGACGGCGAACCGGTCGACCCGCAAGCGGGCGGGGCCCGAGCCGGGCGACTGGCACCCGTCACCGGCTCCCCGTACGAGAACAACGTACTGGCCCGTGACGTGGGCATCGACGCCGGAGGAGCATCCGCCGAGGAAGCGGCCGTACACGTCATCGAAGAGCCCTAGTCGGTCCAGGACGTCGTAGTGGCGGGGCGGGCCCGCCCATCGCCGCGCGGTCGGTGGGACGCTCAGCTCCGTCGGCGAGCGGCCCACCGACGTGTCGCGCGCACCAACAGATGGAGGGAAGGCAAGGTGACCTCATCATGAGGACAGAAGAGCAACAGGCCCACGCCGCCGACGACTCGGTGGGCGTGCTGGTCTCACGCGCCTCGCAGCAGATTTCCGAACTGGTCCGCGAGGAGATGCAACTGGCCCGGGCGGAGATGACCCAGAAGGGCAGGCGCTACGGGAAGGGCGGCGGCCTCTTCGGCGCGGCCGGCCTGATCGGCATCCTGGCGCTCCAGGCCCTGGTGGCCGCCTGTATCGCGGCTCTCGCGCTGGTCCTGCCGGTGTGGGCGGCAGCCCTCATCGTCACCGCGGTCCTGGGAGTCGTCGCGGCCGTGACCGCGCTGGCGGGCAAGAAGCAGATCGCCCGGGCCGGCACCCCCGCCCCCGAGCAGACCATCGACAGCGTCAAGGCCGACCTGGCCGAGATCAAGGAGAAAGCACACCGATGAACGACGACGCCCGAACCAACATCGGCACCCCCACCCCCGCCACCACCAGCTCCGATGAAACGGAACTGCGCGAGCAGGTCGCGCGCACCCGCGAGGAGCTCGGGCAGACCGTCGAAGCCCTCGCCTCGAAGACCGACGTCAAGGCCCAGGCGAAGGAGAAGGCGGCCGCGGTGAAGGAACAGGCCGCCGACAAGGCCGCCCTGGTCTCCGGCCAGATCCGCGAGAAGGCCGGCCGGGCCGCACAGCTGCTGAAGGACAAGACCCCCGACCCCGTACGGGAGAAGACCGCGCGGGCGGCAGTCCAGGTACGCCAGAGCGCGGCCAGGGCGGGCCAGTACGCGGCGGACAAGACCCCCGACCCGCTCCTCGAGAAGGCCGGCCGTGCGGCGACGGCCGCGCGCGCCAACCGCACCCCACTGATCGTGCTCGGCACCGCACTGAGCGTGTTCCTGCTGGTGCGCCGCAGCCGGGGACGCCGCCGATAAGGCCTCCGAGGCCGCGTACGAGCCGGCCGGGCCGGCCCTGCCCCGGGGCGCCCTCAGCGGCGCGTGGTCGTCGGCGCCGCGTGAACCCGGGCACGGTGTGTCGAAGGCGGCGAGCCGCGCGACGGTCCTCGCCGAACGCCGTCCTCGCCGACGGCCGCCAGCGCCGCGCGGGCCAGCCCATGGGTAACCCGGGACACCGATCTCGCCGATGGACCGGACCGCCGCCCGGCAGGCTTCGTCCGCACGACCCGACCTCAGAGGTTCCGGCGCCGCCGGCAGTAACGGACGCCGGCGTCCGTGTCGCCGGTGATCCGCCGGTGATCCGCCGGTGTCACGGGTCCGTGAGGACCTGAGGCCGTCCCCGGTGGAGCCCGCGCGGCTCCGCCGCCACGTCGGCGCCGTAGAGCCCGCGGACCCAGTTCTCCTGGTAGACGGTGTCCAGGTAGCGTTCCCCCAGGTCAGGGGCTATGGCAACGGCGGTGACGCCGCCGTCCGGGTGGCGGGCGAGCCAGTCCGTCGCCCCGCTGACGACCGTGCCGGTCGACCCGCCGAAGAGGAAGCCGCGGCGGGCGAGGGCCCGGCAGGCGCGCACGGAGTCGGCCTCGTCGACGAGTACGGCCTCGTCGACCAGGGACGCGTCGAGCAGCGGCGGCGGTACGCTCATGCCCAGGCCGGGAATCATGCGCCGCCCCGGGGCGCCGCCGAAGGACACCGAACCCGTGCTGTCGACGGCGACGATCCGCACGGGGCGGTGCCACTCGCTGAAGAAGCGGGCGCACCCCATGAGCGTGCCGGTGGTTCCGGCTCCCACGAACAGTACGTCGAGCTCCGGGAAGCCCCGGGCGATGGCCGGCGCGGTCGTGCGGTAGTGGGCCTTCCAGTTGGCCGGGTTCGTGTACTGGCTGAGCCATACGTACGTGCCGTCGGCGTCGCACAGGTCGCGGACGTAGGAGAGCCGGGCGGCGAGGAAACTCCCGCCGGACTCGTACGCGTTGATGACGTGGACGCTGCTGCCCAGGGCCTCCATCATCAGCCGGGTGGCCAGGTTGCAGCGGGAGTCCGTCACGCAGAGGAACCGGTACCCCTTGCTGGCCGCGATCACGCTCAGGGCGACGCCGAGGTTTCCGGACGAGGATTCGACCAGGATGGAGTCCGGTCCGAGAGTGCCGTCCTGCTCGGCGGTCTCTACCATTTCGGCCGCGGCCTTGAGCTTGACGGAACCGGCGAAGTTGAACCCCTCGCACTTGAGGAAGAGCGGGCAGCCGAGTGCCGGGCGCAGGTCGACGAAGAGTTCCTCTTCGTTGAAGGCGTGGGGAACGGATATGACGTGCACGGTGGTCTCCTCGGGTGGCCGAAGGGCTGCTGGCGGAGGGTGGGGCACGGCTCATCCGTACCTGCGCAGTTCGTGGAAGAAGTCGTCGACGACCTGTAGTTCGCCGGACCGGGCCACCTCGTCGTAGACGTACTTGCCGACGGCGAGGTCGAGGACCCCGAGGCCGAACGGGGAGAACACCGTGGTCCGGTCCGCCGGTACGGCGATCCGCCCGGCCATCACGTCGTCCAGGGTGCCGGCGACGAACCGGCGGTTCCCGGTGAGCCGTTCGGTGAGGTGCGGCGAGGTTTCCGCCCTGAGGCAGTGGTCGATGTCGTCGACGATGTTGGTCGAGGCCAGCAGGACCCCGGGGGTGAGGTCGCGCAGGGACAGGTGCAGCACCAGCGGATGGTGGCCGAACCAGGACGGGTCGCTCAGATGGGGCCGGTCGGCGACGGTGGCGATGACAAGCAAGTCGCTGGCGCGTACGAGGTCCTCGGCGGCGGCGTGCACGGTGACCCGGCCCCCGGCTCCGGACTGTTCGAGATAGGTGCGGAACCCGTACGCGCTGTCGGACGACAGGTCGTGGACGCCGAGTTCGTCGAAGGTCCATCCGGTGCCCGCCAGGAAGGTGTGGACGTAGCGGGCGATCAGCCCGGCCCCGATGAATCCGATACGGGACGGGCGGGCGCGGCCGCGGCTGAGCCAGTCGGCGGCCGACGCGGCGGACGCCGCCGTCCGGCTGGCGCTGATGATGGAACTCTCCAGGCAGGCGTACGGGTAGCCGGTGGCGGGGTCGTTGAGGATCAGGACGGCCGAGGCCCTGGGTATCTCCGCGGTCACGTTCTCCGGGAAGCTGGAGATCCACTTCAGGCCGTCCACCGGCGCGGCTCCCCCGAGGGAGGCGGGCAGCGCGATGATGCGGGCCGAGCGGCGGTCCGGGAACCTGAGGAAGGACGACGGAGGGTTGACGGTCAGGCCGGCGCCGTGCAAGCGGTAGGTGTCCTGGACCACCTGTACGAGGTGCTCCTCGCGCCCCAGCAGGGCATCGTGCACCTGGGTGCCCGAGACGACGGCGAAGGGCGGTACGCGGAGCCGGGCCCCGGACGGGTGCGGCGCCGTGAGATCGGTGGCGGTCATGGCCGGGTCACCTCGATGGTCGGGGAGCAGTCGTTCGGATGCAGCGGTCCGCCCATGGCGACGACCACGTCGCGGGGGCCCTGGAACGCTTCGCGGCTGTGTGCCGTGCGGAGGTTGTCCAGGATCAGGAGGTCTCCCTCCTGCCACGGACGCCCCGCGGCGTGGGCCTTGTAGGCGGTGTCGATGAGGCGGACGGTCTCGGGGGACACGGGGTCGCCGTTGCCGTGGAAGGTGTTGAAGGGCAGTCCGTCGGCTCCGTATTCGGCGGTGAGGTAGTCGTGCACCTCGGGGTCGATCGTCCATTCGTTGAGGAAGGCGATCTGGTTGAACCAGCAACGTCGACCGGTCACCGGATGCCGTAGCACGGCGCTGCGCCGCTGCCGGGTGTGCAGCGTGCCGTCGGGCTGCCATGAGAGGTCGATCGCGTTGGCCCGGCAGTACCTCTCGATCGCGCGCGGGTCGTCGGTGCCGAACGCCTCCGCGGTGGAGGCTCCGATGTCGTTGCCGTAACTGCGGGCGAGCAGCCAGCCCTCGCGGACGAAGCGCTCGGTGACCGCGGGCGGGAGCGCGTCGAACACGTCGGCCGAGTCGGCCACCGCGGTGGCGCCGCCCGCGGTGGGCGCGCCGAGGCAGGCGAACATCATCACGGAGGGGAACGCCAGCGTGTAGCTGAGCTCGTGGTGCATGCACATCGGCTGGTTCGATGGCCATGGAGACGAGGAGTACACGCCGTTCGCGTAGGTGCGCCGGGGTGCGAAGGCTTCGGTGTCCCCGACCGGCGGGGTGCCGAACCCGTCGAGGATCCCGCCGACCTGGCCGGGCTCGCGGATCCCGAGGCCGCGGACGAGGACGGCACCGTGCCCGGCGACCGCGGCGCGCAGCGCGTCGCGGTTCCCGGCCACCCAGCCCGCGGCTCCGGCGGGAGCGTCGGCGTAGAGGAGGGGCGGGAGGCCCGGCCGCGGCCGGCCGTCCGGGAAGGGGGAAGGGGCGGGGGAGGGCATGGACGTGGGCTCGGGCGTGGGCGTGGGCTCGGGCGTGGGCGTGGGCGTGGGCGTGGATGTGTGCGTGGATGTCTGCGTGTGCGTGGACATCGTGATTCCTTTCGGTCTCGTATCCAGCCGTGTCAGCCGTGTCAGCCGTTTCGGCTCCTTACGCCCCGCGGCCGGCGATCAGCCGGGCCAGGTCCGCGAGGCGGGGGTGGTGGGTGAGGTCCTTGAAGGAGATCTCCCGGTCCAGGGCGACGACGACCCGCAGGGCCGACAAGGAGGTGCCGCCAAGGTCGAAGAAGCGGTCCTGCGGGCCGATCCGGTCCACGGGGATGCCCAGGACCTGGGACCAGACGGCGGCGAGGCGCAGTTCGGTCGGCGTGTCCTCCCGCTCCCGGCCGTCCTGGGCGGCGTCGCCCCGCGCCGCGAGCGTGAGCAGCGCCTTGGTGTCGGTCTTGCCGTTGGCGGTCACGGGCAGCCGCTCCAGCCAGTGGAACGCCGACGGGATCATGTACGCGGGCAGCGAGCCGCCCAGCAGGTCGCGCAGACCGTCACTCGCCAGGGCCGCCGGCGCCGTGTAGAACGCCGCCAGGTACGGGCCGCCGCTGTCCCGTCGTACGGGGACGACGGCGGCGTCGCCCACCCCCGGGGCGCGCAGCAGGGCACTGGCGACTTCGCCGAGTTCGATGCGGAAGCCGCGGATCTTGACCTGGCTGTCGCGGCGGCCGAGGAACTCCAGCTTGCCGTTCGGCAGCCACCGGCCGTAGTCGCCGCTGTGGTAGATCCGGCTGCCCGGACGGCAGGGGTCGGTGGTGAAGGCGTACCGGGTGCGTTCGGGGTCGTTGACGTACCCGCGGCCGACACAGATCCCGGAGAAGACGATCTCGCCGGGCGTACCGAGCGGTACCGGCTCCCGGGCGGGGCCCAGGAGGCAGACGCGTACGTTGCCGATGGGCCGGCCCAGCGGGATGCGGTCGGTTGCGTCGGGGACGCGGTTCATGACCTCGTGGTGGGTGTCGTCGGAGGTCTCGGTGAGCCCGTAGGCGTTGACCAGCGGGATACCGGGCTGGTTCGCGAACCAGCGCTCGACGAGTTCCTTCCGTACGGCCTCGCCGGTCACCGACACGCAGCGCAGGTCGGGCAGGTGCCGCGGGTTCCGCTCCAGGGCGGTCAGCACCGCGTCGAGGTAGGACGGCACCACCTGGAGCACGCCGACCCGGCCCTCGGCGACCGTGTCGAGGAAACGCCCGATGTCCAGGACGGCCTCCTGCCCGACGATCAGGGTGCGCCCGCCGGCGAGCGGCCCGGCGAGCAGCTGCCACAGGGAGATGTCGAAGCACTGCGGCGCCGTCTGGGCGACGGTCCGCCCCGGGCCGATGTCCAGGTCGTCGATCTTGGCGTAGAGGTGGTTGAGCATCCCGAGGTGCTCGCACATGACGCCCTTGGGCTCACCGGTGGAGCCGGAGGTGAAGTAGATGTAGGCGAGGGAGTCCGCCGGGACGTGGACGCGGGGGTCGTCGGCGCGGAGCGTGTCGTCGTACGCGGTTTCGATGCTCACGGTCCGCACCTCCGCCAGGGCGTCCAGCGCCCGGTCGAGCGTCGTGGTGCTGCCGGTTTCCGTCAGCGCGAAGCGGCACGAGGAGCGGGCGAGCATGGTGGCGATCCGGTCGGCCGGGAAGTGCGGCTCGACCGGCAGGTACGCCCCGCCGGCCTTGAGGACGGCGAGGACGGCGGCCATCCAGCCCAGGTTGCGTTCGCTCACCACGGCCACGGGCTCCTCCCGGCGAAGCCCCAGCGCGAGCAGGGCGTGGGCCATCCGGTTCGCGCGGGCGTTCAGCTCCCCGAACGTCCAGCTCTGCCCGTCCTGTACGGCCGCGACGGCGTGCGGGTGGGCGCGGGCCCGGCGGGCGAAGAGCTCGTGGGCCCTGAGGTCCGGCAGTTCCCGCCGGGGTCCGGCGAGCGCGGTGACCTGGTGGCGCAGTTCCTCCGCGCTCACCAGGCCCTGCGGCCCCGGCGCGCCTTCCGGGTCCTCGGCGATCAGCCTCAGCGCGGTGAGGTGGTAGCCGACGATCCTGGCGGCGTGGTCGCCGTCGATCACATCGGTGCGGTAGCGCATCCGCAGGAGGTACCGCCCGTCCCGGGCCGTCAGCGCCACCCGCAGCGCCGTACCGGCGCCGGTGGGGCCGAGTGCACCGTACGGGTCGAACACCGCCGGGGGCGCGGACACCGGGAGGCCCTGCTCGACCCGCAGGGCGTCGACGGGAAAGGCGCGGTGGGCGGTCATCGCGGACGCGGCCCGGTCGGCGGCGCGCACGAGCGTGCGCCACGAGCGGGAGTCGGTCGTCAGGTGGCAGGGCAGGGGGGAACCACCCGGCTCGGCGATGTAGCCGCAGCCGGCCCCGCGTTCCCCGGACAGCGTGCCGAGGACCTTCAGGTGCGCGGCGAGCACCACCGAGGACAGGGTCACGCCGAGGTCGTGGGCGAGGCGGCGCAGGGCCGTCGCCAGGTCGTCGGGGATCTCCGCGTCGTGCTCGGCCGTCCCCGGTACGGGTGTGGGGCACCACGGCGGTACGGGGGTGAACCTGCCGGCCCTGAGCATGGTGCTCCAGAACTCCGCGTCGGTGGTCGTCGTCTCGGGCCTTCCCATCGGTCTCACCTTCCTGGCTTGCTGTTCACGGCCGGATGCGGCCGCTGCCGGTGGCGTCGCCGCCACCGCGGTTGCCACCGCCGTTGCCACCGCCGCCGTTGCCGCGGTCCGTCTGCCGGGCCGGGTTTCCTCCCCAGCACGCGTGCGGGGGGACGCTTTCCCCCTTCATGAGGAAGGAGTCGGGGGCGAGTTCGGCGCCGTCGCCGACGGTGACGCCGTAGTGCACGAAGGCGCCGACGCCGAGCGTGCAGCCGGAACCGACGGTGGTGCGGTCCGACTTGAAGGCGCCGTCCTCCTGTGAATGGCACTGGACCACGCTTCCCGCGTTGAGGGTGCAGTCGTCGCCGAGCGTGACCATCGTCCGCTCGGTGAGGGAGCAGCCGTCGTCGAAGATCCGGCTTCCCGCCCGGACGCCCAGCAGCCGCCAGACGAAGCTCTTGAACGGGGTGCCGTTGAAGAGCCGCAGGTACGTCTCGGACGGGACCTTCCAGAAGCGCTCGCGCTGCCAGAAGCGGCGGTCGTAGATCGAGCAGAACAGCACACCGGGCGGGTGCCGGAGGGTGACGGTGCGCTCGACGACGACGAAGTACAGGGCCGTGAACAGCAGGGCCAGGACGTTGGCCAGGGCGACGACCGTCGCGCCCAGCACGTCGTAGAGTTCGGCCGCGACCGCGAACAGGAGGCTGATCAGGAGGAAGTACAGCCACCGCACGAACAGGTACCACGCCATGGTGGCGGCGTTGTGCCGGTTCTTGGCGGCGAGCAGCCTTCGCCGTCCGCCGCCTGTCGTCAGCCGGTCGAAGCTGCTGTCCCGCCGGACCGACCGGGGTATCTCGAAGCTCGGTGAGCCGAGCAGCCCCACGTTCTCCCTGATCCTCCCGTCGACGGGCACCATGACCTTGGTCGCGAGGAGGCAGTTGTCGCCCGTCCTGCCGTGCGGGGGGTACGCGATCCGGTTCCCGAGGAAGTTGTGCGAGCCGATCGCCACCGGGGACACCCGGAACGAGGTGCTGGAGAGCTCGGCGTTGTTGAGGGAGAGCCCGTCCGCGACCATCGTGCCGGTGCCGACGGAACTCAGGTACGGGGAGTCCTGCTTGACCTCGGTACCGAAGTTCGAGCCGGTCTGCTCCACGGGGGAGAGGGCGTACCCGAGGCAGCGCAGGTAGGGGACGATGCCGGAGCTGTCGCCGAACAGGCGCGTCAGAAAACGCCGGTTGGTCATCAGCGTGATGGTCCGGTGCACCCCGTACCGGAAGCCGTAGAGCGGATACACCGTGCCCGGTGTGATGGCCCGGGACAGCAGCCGGGGCACCGTGGCGATCACCAGGATGCCGAGCGGGATGGCCCCGAAGAAGAGCACCGCCGAGGCCGTGACCGCCTCCGCGTAGAACGTCCACGCGGTCAGGGCCGTCGGTCCCGGTTCCAGGGCTGCGGCCAGTTGCGGGGCCTCGGCCAGCAGGAGGCCCACGCCGCCGAAGGACAGCGGCAGGTAGACGAGCAGGACGGCCAGGACCTGGAGGACGCCGTGTGCGGCGCGGCGGACGGTGCCGCAGGCGGCCGGGCCGACCACCGGGTAGGGGGTCCCGGCCCGCAGCGCGGGAGAGCCGTGCCAGTGCTCACCGTCCGGTACCACTTGGCCGCGGTGCAGCGAGGAGGCGTGGGCGAGCCGGGCGCGGTCGCCCACCGCGGTCCCGATGTCGAGGACGCAGGCCTCGCCGACCACGGCGTCCTCGCCCACGGAGACCGGGCCGGTCTGGATGAGGCCGGCCCGCGCCCGGTAGCAGGTGAAGTACACGTCCTTACGGATCACCGCGCCGTCGCCGATCACGAGGAGGTCGGTGCACACCGGCACGTTCCGGGAGAAGACGGCGGCGCCGCGACCGATCCGCGCGCCCAGCGCTCTCAGGTAGAGGACGTAGAGGGGCGAGCCGACGAAGAGCACCGGCGGGGCGGACCGGACGAGGGTCTTGACGGCCCAGAACCGGAGGTAGCCCAGGCTCCAGATCCGGATCTGGCACGGCCGCCACCGGCCGATGAGCACCCACTTCGCCAGGACGGGAAAGGTACACAGCCAGACGAGGACGATCGCCCCGAACAGGACCGACCGCAGGTACACGCCGGCGGGCCCCGGTCCGGCGGAGATCCACTCGTAGCCGGTGACGCCGATGAGCGCGACGAGGTAGGAGTACCCGAGGAACGCCAGGAGCTGTAGGGCACCGCACAGCAGGTAGTGGGGTGCCCCCGTCGCGGCTTCCGGCATCGGCGGCGCCGGCGTCGGAGCCCGGGCCGCGGTCCCTGTCTGCGCAGGAGGTACGGATTCGGGTGCGGTCAGGGCCGCGGCCAGCCGCCCGATCGTCGGATGGCGGTAGACGTCCCTCATCGATACCGGTGGCAGGCCCTCCGTCTTCCTGACCCGTGCGCAGAAGCGGGCCATCACCATGGAGTCGGCGCCGAGTTCGTCGAAGAAGTGGCTGTCGACGGAAACCCGGTCGAGTCGGGCGACGTCCGCGAGCACCCGGGCGTAGAGAAGCTCGGTCCCTGTGTCCGGCGCACTGGCGGCACGGCGCCCCGGGACCGGCTCCCGGCAGCCCGGGGGCGGTGTTTCTACGGGTCGACTGGTCACGACGGGCTCCCTCGGAGGTCCACGACCGGGCCCTGCACGTCACCGTCCGGCTCTGGCGGGCCGGTGCAGGCGGTGGCCGGGCGGCATGACCTTGATTCGGCGCCGAGGGAGGAAAAGATGGGCACACCGTATAAATGGTTCATTAGATGTAAATAGCAGCAAAAATAATAAAAAGTGAGATATATACTTATTTCGTACGTTTCTCCAGCAATCCCTCCGTCGCTTGGCGACGAACGAGCGGTAGAGGGCGAAGAGGAAACGGTCCGTGTAGGAGAACGGGGGCGGACCGGGGCCTCTCCTCTCGCACCGTCGCCTCGGGGGTGATCGGGCTGTGCGGCGCTGCGGTCCCCAGTAAGGCCCACCTGCATCAGGAGGACACATGAGTACCTCACGCATCCGCCGCAGCGCCGCAGTCGCGGCAGCGGCGTTCGCTCTCCCCATCGCCTTGGGCGTGGCCGCCCCGGCGTTCGCCGGCTCCCAGCAGGCAGACCCGTACGGGCCGGCCTGCGCATCGGTGCCCAAGGAGGGCTCCGGCAGTCTCGAGGGGATGGCCAAGGACCCCGTGGCCACCGCGGCGTCGAACAACCCGGCGCTTTCGACCCTCGTCACCGCCGTGGAGAAGGCGGGTCTGGTCGACACCCTGAACAATGCCGAGGGCATCACCGTCTTCGCCCCGACCAACGAGGCGTTCGCGAAGATCCCCAAGGCCGACCTCGACAAGATCCTCGCGGACAAGGCCGAGCTGACCAAGATCCTCACGTACCACGTGGTCGGCGAGAAGATCACTCCGAACCAGCTCAGCGACGGGTCCTTCAAGACGCTTGAGGGAGGCACCCTGACCACGACCGGATCCGGTGAGGAGTTCACCGTCAACGGCAAGGCGAAGATCGTCTGCGGCGACGTCCAGACCTCCAACGCCACGGTCAACATCATCGACACGGTGCTCACACCCATGTGACCCCGCCCCTCGCGGTCCCCTTCCGCCATGCCGTGCGCCCACCCCCGGGCGCCCGGTGTCGCGGGAGGGGACCCGGTGTTGCCCGCGGCGGCCTCTGCCGCGCGCTCCTCGACTCCAGGCACGCCGCGGGCAGGCCAGGCGGGTGACGGCGCTCTGGCCGACGGGGGGCGAGACGTCATTTATGCTTCGAAGCGGCCGCGGGGCGGTGGCGCGGTGGCGCGCCGCTGTACGCGGGACCCGCGAAACGGGGAGCCCGGTCGGTCGAGGAATGCGGCTCGCGCCGGGGCTCGCGCCGGGCAGGGACCACATGATGTTGATCACGAAGATCCGGGGAATCGAGTGGCCGCCGGCACGCGCTCAGTGGTGTGGGGTGCCCAGCCTCCCCGCCCGCGAACAGAAGATCCCCCAGGGAGAAGTGAGGTATGGCTGTGATCTGCGTCGGAGGCATGATCGGAATCGGCAAGACGAGCGTGGCCGAGCTGCTCGCCAAGGAGCTGGGCAGCGAGGTCTTCTACGAGAGCGTGGAAGACAATCCGATCCTGCCGCTCTTCTACACGTCGAGCCCCGAGGAGATCCAGGCCAAGCGCTACCCCTTCCTGCTCCAGCTCTACTTCCTCCAGACGCGGTTCGCCTCCGTCAAGGAGGCGTACAAGCAGGGTGACAACGTCCTCGACCGGTCCATCTACGAGGACTGGTACTTCGCCAAGGTCAATCACGATCTGGGCCGGATCAGCCCCCTCGAGATGCGGGTGTACGAGGGGCTGCTGGGCGAGATGATGCGCGAGATCGACGGCCTGCCGTACCGCAAGGCACCCGATCTCATGGTCTACCTCAAGGCGGACTTCGAGACGGTGCTGCACCGCATCGGGCTGCGGGGCCGTGACTTCGAGCAGGACGAGAGCCTCGTCGAGTACTACCGGACCCTGTGGACCGGCTACGACGACTGGGTGCACACGCACTACTCGGCCAGCGAAGTCCTCGTCGTCGACATGAACAACACCGACGTGGTGAACAACCCCGATGACGCGGCCCGCGTGGCGCGCGAGGTCAAGGACGCCCTGGCGACGGCCAGACACCGGCGCTGAAGCCGTTCCACGCCGGTCGCCTCCACGCCCCCTGCCGAGCCCGTCTCACTTCGCCGTCCGACATCTGGACCGTCGTATCCAGGCCGCCCTGCGCGCCGATCCCTCGCTGGCCGACCAGGCCGTGGAGGAGCTGCTGCGGTACCTGAGCGTCGCCAAGTCCTTCATGAGGACGGCGCTGGAGGACGTCGTGGTGGGCGGACAGACCATCGAGGCCGGCACGACGGTCGTCCTGTCGTACAACACCGCGAACCGCGACTTCGAACGCTTCGGGGATCCCCACCTGCTCGACCTCCGACGGGAGTCCGGCGGGCACCTGGCCTTCGGCCACGGCATCCACCTGTGCCTGGGCGCGCAGTTGGCGCGCGTCGAGATGCGGGTCGCGTTCTCCGCGCTGCTCCAGCGCTTTCCCACGCTGCGCCTGGCCGTACTGGCCGAGGACGTCGCCGTGCGCCCGGAGAGCGCGGACATCCATGGGGTGAAGAGCCTGCCGGTCACCTGGGACGTGTGACCGCACGTCCGCGACGGGGAGGGGGAGGGGGAGGGGGAGGGGCCGTGGTGCCGTGGGGGCCCCGGCCGAGCCGTTGTTTATTTACGGGTCGACCCGTAAGGTAAATGACATGAGTTCCTCTCCGCCTCCCCGGGGGCGTCCCAGAGATCCCCGTTCGCACGATGCGATCGTCGGCGCGACCGCTGAGCTGGTGGCCGAGGTCGGCTACGCCGCGACATCGATCGGGGCGGTGGCCGCACGGGCCGGCGTCGGCAAGGACACGATCTACCGGCGGTGGCCGGGCAAGCCGGAGTTGGTCTTCGAAGCCGTCTTCACGGCCACCGACGACGCTCCCGCCCCGGACACCGGAACGCTGGCCGGGGACCTGACCGTACTGCTGCAGGGCCTGATCGACGAGTTCCACGCGCCTGCCGCCGCGGCGGCCCTCCCGGGGCTGCTCGCCGACTTCGCCGCCGACCCGGAACTGAAGGCGCGCATCCGCGGCGACTTCCTGGCCCCGTCGAAGGAACGACTGCTGGTCGTCTTCGAACGCGCCGTGCTGCGCGGGGAGATCGCGGCTGAAACACCCGTGGACCTGGTCCTGGACACCCTGGCGGGAGCCGTGTTCTTCCACGTGGGGCTGATCGGGGAACACCCTGCCCCGCAGCTGGCCCCACTCCTGGCCGCTGTCGTGGCCAAAGGAATCGAGGTCCGATGAACGGCTGGCTCCTCGCGGCAGGGATCACCGCGCTCGGCGTCGCCGCGGTGCACGTCGTCGGCGGGCACCGGGATGTGGTGCGTCCCCTGCTCGCCGGCGGGATCGCGGACGAACCCAAGCGCGTCCTGCACGCCGTGTGGCACATGGTGAGCGTCGACCTCACGCTCTCCGGACTCGCCCTGATCTGCCTCTCCCTGACGGACGGTACGCGGGAGACCGGCCTGGTGGCATGGTTCGTCGCCGCGCACTTCGTCTCCTACGCGGCCGTCTTCCTGGTCGTCACGCTCTCCGTCGGCTGGCCCAGGCCCCTGCTGCGACTGCCGCAGTGGATCCTGCTCCTGCCGGTCGGGATACTGACAGCGGTGGGCGCCGCATAGCCACATCCCGAAGAGACCCCCAGCGGCTGTCCCCGTCGGGGCTAGCGGCTGTCCCAGTCGAGGCGCAGGACGGCGAGGTCGTCGGTGTGGCGTCCGGCGTTCAGGGTCTGAGTCTCTTCGATGAGGCGGTCGACGAAGGCGCCGGGGTCCGCCGGGGGCAGCCGGTCGATGAGTTCCAGCAGCCCCGCGACTTCGAGCCGGCCGGCGGCGGTGCCGTTGTGGCCTTCGGTGAGGCCGTCGGTGTAGAGGGTCAGGGCTCCGGACGGCGGGAGCGGGATGACCGTGGCGTGCCAGTTGCCCAGTTTCGGGGCGACGCCCAGGGCGACGCCGTGCGCCGCGGGCAGCTGGCGGCTGCCTTCGTCGGTGGTGAGGAGGGGTTCGTGGTGGCCGGCGAGGTGGAGGGTGGCCGTGGCCGCCTCCTGGTCGAGGGTGAGGAGGGCGCAGGTCGCGAACAGCGGCAGGCCGCCGCGCTCGGCGTGCAGGATGCGTTCCATCAGGTGCAGGAGAGCGGGGCCCCGGTGTCCGCCGAGGACTAGGGCGCGCCAGGCGATGCGCAGGCAGACGCCGAGGGCGGCGGCGTCCGGGCCGTGGCCGCTGACGTCTCCGACGACGGCGTGCAGCAGCCCGTCATCGCCTTCGACCACGTCGAGAAAGTCGCCGCCGAGGAGGGCGCGTTCGGCTCCGGGCAGGTAGCGGGTGGTGACGGTCACGGTAGAGGTGTCGAGGATCGGCTGCGGCAGCAGCCCGCGTTCCAGACGGACGTTCTCCTCGGCCCGCAGGCGGGCGGCCTGCGCTTCGGCGCTCGCGCGTTCGGTCCGGCTGCGGTAGACGGCGTAGCGGACCGTCCGGTGCAGCAGATCGGCGTCGACCTTCCCCTTGACGAGGTAGTCCTGGGCGCCGGCGGCCATCGCGTCGGCGCCCGCCTGCGCTTCGGACAGGCCGGTCATGACGATCACGGCGGCGTGCGGGGCCACGCCGCGGAGGGTGGTGACCGCGTCGGTGCCGGCCATGTCGGGCAGGTGCAGGTCCAGCAGGACGCAGTCGATCGGGCCGCGGGCCAGTTCGGCGCGGGCCGCTGCGAGGGTCGTCCTGGTGGTCAGCTCGAACCGGAGCCCGGTGTCGTGGAGGAGTTCCCCGACGATCAGGGCGTCGCCTTCGTCGTCCTCGACGAGGAGGATGCGGTACACGGCCTCGCCGGGGGCGACATCGGGTGAATCGGTCACGGCTGCGGCTCCGCGCCGGCTCGGGTGGCCTCCGGAAGGATGGAGACGCCGGGGTTCTGGGGCGGTTCGGGGGCGAGGGTGAAGGAGATCCGGGCGCCCTCGCGGTAGTCCGGGTCGATGGAGATCGTGCCGCCCTGGAACTCGACGATCTTCTTGCACATCGCGAGGCCGATGCCGCTGCCGGAGTAGGCGTCCTTGGTGTGGAGGCGCTGGAAGATCACGAAGACCTTGGCGGCGTACTCGGGCGCGATGCCGATGCCGTTGTCGGTGACCGTGAAGCGCCACAGGTCGCCTTCCCGGGCCGCGGTGACGTGGATCTCCGGCGCCCGGCCAGGGCGGCGGAACTTGACGGCGTTGCCGATCAGGTTCTGCCAGAGCATGCCCATCTGGGTGGGGTCGGCGGAGATCGCCGGCAGCGGGTCCGAGGTGATGACCGCCCCCGACTCCTCGATGCTCACGTCCAGCGAGGACAGGGTCCGCTTCAGCACCTTGTCGAGGTCGACGTCCTGGTGGTCGTGGTGGACCCGGCCGACGCGGGAGAAGTCGAGGAGGTCGTTGATGAGGGTCTGCATGCGGTTCGCCCCGTCCACGGCGAAGTCGATGTACTGGTCGGCCTTGGCGTCGAGCTGCCCGCCGTACCGGCGCTGGAGGAGCTGGGTGAAGCTGGAGACCTTCCGCAGGGGTTCCTGGAGGTCGTGGGAGGCGACGTACGCGAACTGCTCCAGCTCGGCGTTGGACCGCTGGAGGTCGGCGGCCTGCGCGTCCAGACGCTGCCGGGTCTCCTCGGCGAACGCGAGCTCCCGTACGAGACGGCGGCGCATGAAGTCGATCTCACCGCTGAGGTGCCGCAGGTCGGCGGGGCCGGTCGGGGTGATGGGGTGGTCGAAGTCACCGCCTGCGATGGCCCTCGCGTCCGCCCCGAGCTGCTCCAGCGGCCCGTTGATGCCCCGTCGGAGCCCTTCGAAGACCAGGATGGCGAGGAGGGCGATGACCGCGGCGATCGTGGTGAACACCCAGTTCCTCAGGGCCGTCGTGGCCAGCAGGTCTTCCCTGGCCCGGGCCTGCTCCTCGCGCAGACGCTCCTGCTGGGTGGTCATGGCCGCCCGCACCTCGTCGAAGGCCGTCTTGCCCTCCGCCGCCCGCTCGGCGGCCAGGGGTGAGGCCTCTCCGGACGGTGAGGCGGCGATGGGCCGGGCGATCCGCTCCTGCCACGCGCGCACGGCGTCCTGGACCGCCCTCTGGTCGGCGGGTGCGGCCCGGTCACGGCCCAGCAGCTCCTGGAGCCGGGCGGTGAACTCCTTCTCCTCGGCGAGCCCCTTCTCGTAGGGTTCGAGGAACGACACCGTGCCGGTGAGGCCGTAGCCGCGGATGCCGGTCTCCTGGTTGAGCAGGGCCGACTCCAGGCGGAACGAGGTGCTCAGGGCGGGAGACCGCGTGTCCACGAGCTCCTCGCTCAGCGAGGCGGTGCGACCGAGCACCCACGCCCCGGTCGCCCCGAGCAGCGCCAGGACCACCAAGGCCGACGCCACGCCCGCGCGCAGCCAGCGCCGGGTCGTCCACGTGGCAAGCGGCCGCGTGCGCGGGCGCCCTTGATCGCCGGTCATCGTGTGAACCCCTCCGCAGTGGAGCCGCCCTCGAAGGAGTGCGGCCCGCACACTCTAAGGGGAAGGCGACAACCTGTGTTGTCGAGGACTGACCCGGGGGTCTAAGGTGCCGGACATGCCTGGCAAGAACTTCGTGTTGCGGACGACCCCGCAGGAGACGGCCGCGGTCGCGGACGCGGCGGTCGGCGCTCTCGCGCGGCGCCTGGCCCTGCGTCTGCTGGAATCCCCCGTCCATCCGTCACCGGACGATCCGGCGGGGGCGCTGGCCCTGCTCCACCTGCTGGACCACCTCCAGCAGGCCGCGGAACGCCTTCAGCGCGACGCGGCGGGAGCCGCGGCCCGCGCGGGAGCCGGCTACCCGCAGATGGGCGCCGCATGCGGCATGACCCGCCAAGGCGCACGCCGCCGCTGGCCGGGAATCTTCAACCACACCGACGAAGCACCCACGGAGCATCCGATGATGACCACCCCCGACCGGCCCTTCGACGTGCTCCTCGTCGAGGACGACATCGCGGACGCCATGCTCATCGAGGAAGCCCTCTCCGAGCGCGGCGCCCGCAACCTGGTCCAGGTCACCGACGGAGTCGCCGCGCTGGAACACCTGCGCGCGCCGGGCAGCGTCCGCCCGGACCTGATCGTCCTCGACCTCAACATGCCCCGCATGAACGGCCGCGACCTGCTCCGCGTCCTGAAGAGCGACGCCGACCTCCAGACCATCCCCGTGGTCGTCCTGACCACCTCCGCCGCACCGGACGACATCGTCGGCGCGTACAGCAGCCACGCCAACGCGTACGTGACCAAGCCGGTCAACCTCGAGGAGTTCGAGCAGGCCGTGCAGAGCATCGACGCCTTCTACCTCGACACCGCGAGCCGCCCCCGCACCTGACCCGCCCCGCACCTGACCCGCCCCACGCGTGATCCCCCGCACCCGTATCCCCGACGTGGACGGCCCGCGTAGGCGAGCGGCGGCGGGAAGGATCCTGCCACCGAGGTGTGGGGTGATGACCCGCTGGACGGGGGTAGGCGGTGTTCCCGGACGTCCGACGTCGGACGTCGGACGAAGAGACGAAGAACAGAGGCAGCAAATGGTCGCGGGGCAGCACAGGGGCGATCGTGCGGGGCTGCCGTCGGCAGTTGTGGACTGCGCGCTCTACGAAGACGGGCACCGCGTTCCCGGGCAGGTGGACCTGGGCAAGGTCATGGAGCGGATAGACCCGCGGGCGGGGCGCTTCGCGTGGATCGGCCTGTACGAGCCGACCGAGGAGCAGTTGCAGGAGGTCGCCGAGGCCTTCGGCCTGCACCCGCTGGCGGTGGAAGACGCCGTCCACGCCCATCAGCGCCCGAAGCTGGAACGCTACGACGACATGCTGTTCCTCGTCCTCAAAACGATCGTCTACGTGGACCACGAGAAGGTCACCGCGACGAGCGAGATCGTCGACACGGGCGAGATCATGGTGTTCGCCGGACCCGGCTACGCGATCACCGTCCGCCACGGCAGCGCCCCGCCGCTCGACGACGTCCGCCGCCGCTTGCAGGAGGACCCGCAGCAGCTGGGCTGTGGTCCCGCCGCCGTCCTGCACGCCGTCGCGGACATGGTCGTCGACCGCTACGTCGACGTCGCCGACGCCTTCGCCGGTGATGTGGACACCCTGGAGAGCGAGGTCTTCTCCCCGGACCGGCCGGTCGACGCCGGGCGCATCTATCAGCTCAAGCGTGAACTCCTCGAGTTCAAGCGCGCGGTGATGCCCCTGGCCCCGGCGCTGCAGCGCCTCAGCGAAGGCGCCGTCCCACAGGTCCCCAAGGAGGTCGCCGCCTACTTCCGGGACGTGGCCGATCACCACCAGCGGGTCAGCGAACAGATCCTGTCCTTCGACGAACTCATCACCGGCATGCTGAGCGCCAGCATCGCCCAGCTGGGCGTCCAGCAGAACGCCGACATGCGCCGCATCAGCGCCTGGGCCGCGCTCATCGCCGTCCCCACCATGATCGTCGGCGTGTACGGGATGAACTTCGACCACATGCCCGAGCTGAAGTCGCCGTACGGCTATCCCGCGGTCTGGGTGGTCATCGTGACCGCCTGCACCGTCATCTACCGCGCCCTGCGCCGCAACAGATGGCTGTGACCGCCCGGTCCGGAAGGCGCGACGAAGGCTGTACTCCGGAGGCGCCGCCCCTGTTCTGATCCCGATCCTGATTCCGATTCCGATGGCGACGGGCCTTGACCACGAGGGATCAGTGCCGGGTCCGTCGCGTGGAGGCGATCACCAGCGAAAGGACGCCGGTCACGGTCAGACTCCCGATCATGACCAGGCCCACACCGATCATGTAGAGCCCGCTCCCGTCGTCCGACCAGTCGTAGTACGCGGCGACGGTCAGCCCGATGCTGGTGCCGAACACCGCGGCCACGCCGTACGAACGGGAAGCGGCCCAGGACACCATCGCCAGCAGCGTCAGCCCCAACCCGATCACCTGCCACGCCTCGTACGGACCGGTCGTGGAACCGTCGGTTTGCACGTCACGGTGCTGGTCCCAGCCCAGCCAGGCGGCCCAGGACGCCATCGCCAACCCGGCCAGCACCGGGACCGCCAACTGGTGGACAAGAGTCTTCGGCAGTTCTCTTCGCATGGCCCCAGTGTCGCGCCCCACCCGAACTCCCCCCAGAGCGCGCGTACTCAGTCCCGGCCTGAGTAACACGCGTCCGCGCGCGTGCTCGCCCGGATCGTCCTCCCGTCGGGCGGCATCACCATCGCGGGCCCCGGGCGGTCCGCGGCGCGGCCGAGGGTTGGGCAGGTGGGGAGCGGCGTGGTTGGCTTTGGGCCGTACGGATGAGCGAGGACTGCCGGAGGTGCCGGGACAGCCTCCGGGGAGGGCGTGGAGCGCTGTGGGAGTACGAGTACAGCAGCCGGCCGCGCTGCCGGGGCAGCTCCGGGACCGGGCACGCCTGGCGGCCGTGAAGGCGACGGGCCTGCTGGACACGGGGCCGGAGCAGGTCTTCGAGGACCTCGCCGGTCTGGCGGCCCGGGTCACCGTCTCGGGGCGGGCCTTCATCACGCTGGTGGACGAGCACCGCTCGTTCTGGAAGGCCTGCGTCGGTGTGGACGCGGTCGCGGTCCAGGACCGGCAGAACCCGGTCGAGGAGAGCTTCTGCTCCTTCCTCGTCGGCCTCGACGGGGCTCCGTTCATCGTGGACGACGCCGCCAACGACCCCCGCACCCGCGACCACCCGTCCGTCGCGACGATGGGCATCGGCGCCTGGGCCGGCTACCCCCTTCTCGGCTCCGGAGGGGAAGTCCTGGGCAGCTTCTGCGTCATCGACGACAACCCCCGCCCCTGGACTCCCGCCGACCTGACGACGCTGGAGACCCTGTCGCGCGCGGTGGGCGCGGAGATAGGCCTGCGCCAGTCCCTCACCGCCGCCCAGAACGCCCACAGCCTCTCCGCGGACCTCGCCCACTCCCTGCAGCAGGGCCTCCTGCCCCCGGCCCCGCCCGCCGTGCCGGGCATCGAGGTCGCGGCCTCCTACACCCCCGCCTCCCGCGCCGGACGCTCGGACATCGAGGTCGGCGGCGACTTCTACGACCTGTTCCGCACCCGCGGCACGTCCTGGGCCGCCGTCCTGGGCGACGTGTGCGGCAAGGGCGTCCAGGCCGCCCAGGTCTCCTCCATGGCCCGCTACACGATCCGCGCGGTCGCCAACGAGAACCACACTCCCGCCGACGTCCTGGCCCACCTGAACACGGCGATGCTCGCCCAGGGCGCCCCACGGTTCCTGACGGCCGTCTACGCTCGCTTCCGCCTCACCCCCGCCGGCATCGCCGGCACCCTCGCCCTGGCCGGCCACCCGCCCGCCTTCGTCCGCCGGGCCGACGGCACGGTCCGGGAGATCGGCGTACCGGGCCAGCTCCTGGGCGTCTTCGACCCCATCCGGCTGACCGACACCAGGTTCCGCCTCGGCCCGGGCGACCTGTTCCTCCTGTTCACCGACGGCGCGACCGAGGCCCGTGCCCGCCCCGGGCGCCCGGACCGTACGCGGGACGTCTTCGACGACGCCGACCTGGCCCGCACCCTGGCCGCCACGGCCGGCATGAACGCCGCCGACACCGTCGGCCACATCAACAACGCCCTCGCCGCGCGCCACGCGGGGTGGGCCAGCGACGACACCGCCCTCCTCGCCCTGCGCGTCCCCGACGACCACCGAGGCTGAAGGCCCCGGCCATGGACACCAGCCCGGACCCTCACAGCCGGCTCACCGTCCTCGAAGGTCCCATCACCAGGCCCCCGGCCCGGGTCCCTCCTGCGCGGCACCTCGACCTGCCGGGACGAGGGGACGTTGCGAGCGGCCCTGGTCCGCGCCACCCTCACCGGCCTGCCCGTGACCGTCGAACTCGACTCCCTCGAACACGCCGTCGGGACCCTCCTCGGCCTGTGTTTTGGATCATGGGCCGCCCGAAGCGGTGCACGGCTCTGTCACCGGTATGTTGGCGGCGGGGCGGACACGGAACCGCACCGCCGGCGAACGGCCGGCAGACGCTGGGGAGCGCAGGTGGAGCAGCAGGTCGAGGTCCAGGTCCATGTCCTGGGCGATGAGGACGGTGTCCGCGTCATCGTGTGTGCGGGCGAGTTCGACCAGGAGACCCTGGAACCCCTCCGGGCGGCCTGCATGGCCGCCGCCGACGATCCCGGCGTACGCCGGATCGTCCTGGACGTCACCCAGGTCGCCTTCGCCGACTCCTCCATGCTCAACCTGATGGTCCGCATGCTGCGCACCGGTCGCCTGGTCCTGGCCGGCCCGGTGCCCCCTCGGCTCGGCCGGCTCCTGGACCTCACCCAGGCCCGCGACCTGTTCCCGACGGCTGACGGCATCGAGGCGGCACGCACCCTGTAAAGGCGCGGCAGATCGCGTCGTGCCAGTGCGGCGCGGTGCCGCGGGGCAGTGCCGCGCGGACGATGCGCAGGGCTTCGTCGGGGTCGATGCCGAGGCGGGCGATGACGGCGGCGGGCTCGCCGGATGCCGACGCCTCCACCGCCGCTACGAACGCAAGGCCGAACACTTCCTCGCCTTCGTCGGCATCGCGGCACTCCTGATCGGATACGCCGCCTCAACAAGCGGATCAAACCGAGAAACCAGTGAGCCGAGGCCGGGCTTCCTCGCGTCCGAAGGTCAGCACCTTCGCAAGCACCTCGCGCATCTCGTCAATGCTCTCGGCCGGCACGTCGAGCACTGCCTCGATCTTCGCGTCCTCCAACTCCAAGTCATCCAGACGATCGGGGTCCAGCGACACCGTGAGCAGGCTGCCCGTCAGAGCCACCTCAAGGACACAGCCATAGGCCGTGCACTGGTCCGGGGTCATCACGCAGTACGTGTCGAGCCCGAGCGAGATGTCCTGTACGGACGGTTCGCCGATAGCGCTCGTGAACAGCAGGAAGAAGCCCTCATCCTCCTCCGCCACACCAGCCTGCATCTCGCCTTCAGCGTCGACCTCGGCAGCCACCGCACGGGCTGTGAACCTGTATGTCATACACCGGTTCTACCAGGAGCCCAGCACAGCTCACGCTCACCCCCTCCGCCCACGAGTGCTGAAGCCACCTCCACAAGAAACGACGTCTTAGACCGACCGGCAAATGGTGCGGACCGGCGCTGGCCTACGGCTCCGAGGCAAGACAGGCACGGGCCTGAGTGATCATGGAGTTCTCTACGCTCAGTGATTACCGGAGGGCCCGTGCCTGCTGTCCCATCTTGCCTGCTCGAACCCCTGTGGGACCAGTTCGCCGACCTCCTGCCCGTACGGGACGAGTACGCGCCGACCCACCCACTGGGCTGCCACCGCCGCCGAGTCGCCGAGTCGCCGACCGGATCGTCTTTGAACATGTCGTCCAAGTCCTGGTCCACGGCTCCGGATACGAGCGGCTCTCCAGCCCCGGGTGCTCAGACCGCACGATCCGACGCCGTGTCAGACAGTGGGCCGAGATGGGGATATCGGAACAGGTCCACGCACTGGCACTGGAGGCGTACGACCGAATGATCGGCCTCGGGCTGGCCGAGATCTCGGTGGACGGCTGCATCACCAAGGCTCCTTCCGGTGGCGAGAAGGCCGGCCGCTCCCCGGTCGACCGCGGCAAGCAGGGCTGAAGCGCCCGGTTTCCTCCGACGCGGCCGGGGTGCCGCTGGGGATCGTCTCGGCCGGCGCCAACCGGCACGACTCACCTCTGCTCGGCCCCACCCTGCAAGCCACGAAGGATCAGGTCGGCGCCCTGCCGGACAACGTGAACGTCAATCTGGACCGCGGCTACGACAGCGGCAAGACCCGTGAACTGCTGGATGAGTTCGGCTTCACCGGTGAGATCGCCCGCAAGGGGATACCCGCCCCGATCCAGGCGGGGAAGCGGTGGGTTATCGAGCGCACGCACTCGTGGATGAACGGCTACGGCAAGCTGCGGCGGTGCACCGAGAGGGACGGCAAGGCCGTGGATTTCTACCTCTACCTGGCCGCCGCCCTCGTCACGCTCCGCATGCTTGTCCGCCGCGCGACCAGCCTCTACCGCTGGGACGACCGCCCCACCACCCGCCGCCTCAAGTGACCCATTTGCCGGTCGGTCTTAGCCGCAACCGGCGGCCGCCGGTTGCGGCCGAAGCCGGGAACGGACTCCGCCCCGCCGGGTCCTGATGGACAGGGCCCAGCGGGGCGGAGGACGGGATGGAGGACGGGGCGCGGGAGATTCGTTTCAGTGGCTGCGGCGCCCGGCCACGAGCCGGTACAGCAGGAGCAGGATGACCGAGCCCACGATGGCCGCGATCCAGGTGGACAGGTGGAAGAATCCGTTGATCGATTCGACTCCGAAGATGACCTTCCCGAGCCAGCCGCCGAGCAGTCCGCCGGCGATGCCGATCAGCATGGTGATCAGGCAGCCGCCGGGGTCGCGGCCGGGGGTGATCGCTTTGGCGATGGCGCCGGCCAGCAGTCCGATCAGGATCCAGGCGATGATTCCCACGGTGTGTCCCCTCAGCCCTTCAGTTCGGTGACCAGTGCGGTGCAGAACGCGGGCAGGTCGTCCGGGTTCCGGCTGGTGATGAGCGTGGAGGGCGCCGCCGTGCAGACGTGAACCTCTTCGTCCACCCAGTTGCCACCCGCGTTGACCAGGTCTGTGCGCAGACTGGGCCAGGACGTCAGGGTGCGGCCGCGCAGGACATCGGCCTCCACCAGCGTCCACGGCGCGTGGCAGATCGCCGCGACGGGCTTGCCCTGGTCGAAGAAGCTGCGGACCAGCGCGACGGCCTCCGCGTTCACCCGCAGCGCGTCGGGGTTGGCCACACCGCCGGGCAGGACCAGAGCGTCGAACTCCTCGGCCTTGGCCTCGCCCACGGTGAGGTCGACGGGGAACGTGTCGGCCTTGTCCAGATGGTCGAACGCCTGCACACGGCCCGGCTCGAGGGACACCAGGGAGGGGCTGCCCCCAGCCTGGACGACGGCCTGCCACGGTTGGGTCAGCTCGACCTGTTCGATGCCCTCGGTGGCCACCAGGAACGCCACGCGCATGAAAATGTCTCCTTCGGAAGTGAAAGTCACGATCTGTCTATCGACTGTCCCATGGTCGGAGGACGAAACATCGAAAGGGGATCAACTACAACATCCCGGGCTGGTCGGCACCGTGTGCCGCATCCGGTAAGGACTCCGTGGTCAGGTCGCCATGCAGAAGGGTCACTCACCATGTCGGACGCCGTGTCGGACGCCGTACCGCTGCCGGTTCATCTCGACGAGGAGGTGCACTGACTCGCGGCTACCCCTGCCCTGCCGTCCGAGCTCGTACGTCGCCTCCTCGCCCATCGCGAGGGATCGGGCAGGGGCGGCAGCCTGTACGACCAACTACCGGCGGCTTCCCCACCCGGTTCCGCCGGCCGACGATCCCGACGAGGGCGTACGCAGGGAGCTCGCGAAGCACCCAGACCTCCCACCGGCGCTGCGCGACGAGCTCGCCGCAGACCCCGATCCGACCGTCACGCCTCGCCGTACGCCTACTCCGTGCATCGGCCGCGATGGGAGAACCCGGTGGCGTCCGGCCGACGACTGGCAACTGGCCCTGAGGGAGGTGGACTTGCCGGTCGAATCCCTGCATCGCCTTGCCCCCGACCCCGACCGCATGGTGCGCCGCGTGACAGCGGCCCATCCCCGGCTGCTGGCGGAGGGCTTGGCGAGGCTGCTGGTCGACCCATCGGAGTCCTTCGCGAGCGCCGCGGCGGGCAATCCCGACCTGTCGTCCGCGGCCATGCACAGGATCCTCGCCCTGGCAGGCCTGTGACATCGGATCGCACGTCGCCGACGGCGGCGAAGCCGTGGACGCCCGTACCGTGCGTCGACTCCCCTCCCTGGGCCGCTGTTCGAAATCGATTACCTCACCGTCGAACGCCCAAAAATCTATGCTGGCTGGAGTAGACATTGGATTCCGGTCTGGTTATGGTTTCTCTCGTAGCCCAGAGAGACCGAAGGGCCTGGCAGAGACGAACTGCCGGGCAGCAGTACCCGCAAGACAGGTAGTCGCAGTTCAGCAGTGCGGTGCGGTGGTGGAGTTCCGAAGCCAGAGCGGTTGCAGGACGGCGACGGGACTGGCGACCGGACCGGGTGGCCCGCAGTCATCAGGGGCTGCCGTCGGCAGTACGCAGTACCCAGCAGTGAAGTCAGTGAGTGGTACCTCGGTGAAGGCGTCGGCTGCGGGCGCGCGCATCGGGAGGTTCGGCAGTGGGGTTCCAAGCCAGAGCAGACGCAGGACGGGCGACGGGGCTGGCTGCCGAAGGCGTGGCGCTCGGTCAGGTCACGCGCAGTACGAGCAGTTCGCATCACCAGCAGTTCGCATCACGAGCAGTACGCAGTTCCCGTTGGTAAGCAGTTGATCGCCTGAGGGATGAACGGAGGGATTGGGCGCCATCAGGATCGCCCGGACGGAGTGTTGAGTCCGGGTACCGCAGGACATCGATAGTGAGGTGGTCTCCGGTCAAGCAACCGCGATCCCCGCAGCCCCGGCAGCATTCCGGTCGGGCACGCGGACACAGAAGGCCGGCGCAGGATCAGGGCCGGCAGATGGTGTAGCAGTTCCTTCGGGGCCCTGGTGCCACAGGCACCAGGGCCCCTCCACGCGTTCCAGCACAGCTCGCGCGCGAGGCGACTCGCCGACCAGGGCACGCACCGGTCGGCGCAACCTCGCGAACGCTTGATTCGTTGATCCCAGGTCCAGCCCTGCGACCGAAGCGAGCCACCATGAGCCACCCGACCGGCCTGTCACCCGAAGCTGTCGACGCCCTCCACCGCCTCAAGGACCAGCGTGACGTCAACACCGTGATCCTCCACTGCGCCCCGGCGCCGCATGCGCTGGAGGTCGAACTGGTAGGCAACCTGACCCACGAAGAGCTCCTCCAGGCCCTTCCGCCGGACGCGGCGCGCCTGGTCGTCCACGAACTGGCCTTCGCCACCCGGGAGGGTTCGCGCAGGCATGAGACGGTGCTGATCCAGTGGGCCCCGGCGGAGGCCGGCGGACAAGAGGAGCCCTGTACCGAGGGATACGCGGCCCTGAAGGAGTTCCTCACGGACACTCGCATGCATCTCACCGCCGGGCAGAAGGACCAACTGGACTACCGAAGGCTGGTCGCCCTGAACGGCTGAAGGCCCATACGCCGCACGCGCGTCGAGCGGCAGGCGAAGGGCCGGATCAGAAGGTTGACCGAACGCGATGTCAGTGGTCCGTGCAGAGATGGGCGGACTCAGCTTCCTGAACTGCTGGAAGTCCGCCGCGAAGCCCGTGTACTCGTCCTCGTCCTCGGCCCACGCCTCGACCCACGCCTTGGCCGATGCCTTGGTCGATGTCCTCCGGTTCATCGACGGCAGCGAGGACGAACAGATGGATCCGGACGATGCCGTCAAGGTCCTGGAAGGCATCACGCCATGACGGCCGACACCCCGCTGGGCAGCCCGGATGGCAAGGGGGACGTTCGTCGTGGTCGACAGCAAGCGCCTTGAGAACTTACCGACAAGCCCCCGGGCAAACGACCCCGTTCAGTCCCACCAGTTGAACATCAGCTCGCCGACTGTGCTGGGGCGCCAGTAGCCCACCTGTTCCAGCTCTTCTTCGGCGAGCTCACTGGTGTCAGCCGACAACGGCTGGCTGATGCTCGCCCTCCTCGCCCTCGGCGCGCTCTTCCTGGCCGGCTTCTTCCGCTGGGTCCGTGCCAGGGAACGCGCAGGCAAGGAACCGCTGCTCTCCACCAGCCTGTTCCGCATCCGCACCTCCAACCTCGGGCTCGTCACCCAGAACACCCAGTGGCTGCTCCTGATGGGGGTGTCCTTCACGGTGGCCTCCTACCTGCAGGTCGTCCGCGGCTACGACGCGGTCCAGACCGGCGTGATCTTCACCGCGGCCACCCTCGGAATCCTCGTGTCCTCCCTCGCAGCCGAACGCCTCGCCAAGCGCCGCGCACAGCGCACGCTCATCCTCACGGGGTTCGTCACCACGATCGTCGGCATCATTGTTCTGATCATCGTGGTCGGCGGCTCCCCCAGCCCCTGGGCCTTCGCGCCCGGACTGCTCCTCATCGGCCTCGGACTCGGCGTGATGCTCACCCCCTCGGTCAACATCGTCCAGTCGAGCTTCGCCGAGGACCAGCAGGGCGAGATCTCCGGCCTGTCCCGCAGCGTCTCCAACCTCGGCTCCTCCCTCGGTACGGCAGTCGCAGGCACCATCCTCGTCGCCGGCCTCACCAGCCACGCCTACGCCGCTGCGATGATCACCCTGGGAGCCGTCGGACTCATCGGCCTCACCGCCGCCGCACTCCTTCCTCACCACCCGCCACACGCCCCCGCCCCCACCGGCCGACAAGACGCACCCAACCCGGCCGGCGATAAGTGAGCAAGAGGTCGTTCTCCGATGAGGCGGCGCGAATGCGGGTCAGCATCCCTAGCGACCGGTCACGCCTACCTTGGTCCGGGCTCCGGCAACGCTGGCCGGCCGGGCACGCCCTGATGAGGCTGGCCGCTGCCTCCCGCCAACCGGCCGGATGCCCCTGGCGCCCGGCCGCGCAGGCCCGCCGAGGGCTTCTCACTCCTCCTCCCAGATGGCCGGGGCACGGCAGGGGCCGCAGGCTGCCAGGCGGGTCCGGCAGGTCCGGCAGGTCGGGCAGACAGAGCGAATAGCGGACCAGCATGTTGATGTGATGCCGCACGAACGTGCCGTGCCGCAGCGTCGAGGTGAGGGCAGATCGCGCCCGGCGCCCTGTACCGCGCGGGTGGCGATCAGCGTGGCGGGGTCGGCTGCGAGGCCGCACAGTAGCGAGGCGACGGTGAATGCGCCGGTACCCAGCAGGAAGATCCGCCCACGGCCGTAGAGGTCCCCGAGCCGGCCGCCGGTGATCATCCCGAGGGTGAACGTGAGCGCGTAGGCGGCGTGGATCCACTGCGGCCGCACACGGTGTCGGCGCGGCGGGCACGTGGCGCGGTGGCGGCGGCGTTGAGGTGGCGGGGCAGCCGCTGCGCGGTGCCGGAGCCGGCGGTCACTTTCGCGGGCATGCTGGGCATCACCGCGGGGCCGACTCACCAGGCGGGGCGGATCGGCCCCGGTGAAGTAAGGCGGGTGAGGTCGGCGACGAGTTCGCTGAAGCGTGCCTCGCCCAGCGCCTCTCGCCACGGTGCGACGGCAGTTTGGGCCGCCTGGTCGGCGGCGCGAGTGGCGGCCCAGCCGGTCTCGGTCAGCGCCAGCAGCCGCGCGCGGGCGTCGTGGGGGTGCGGGTGCCGCACAACGTATCCCTTGCGGACCAGCTCCTCGACCAGCTGGGCGGCGGCCTGCTTGGTCACCCCCAGGTGCTCGGCCAGTCCGGCCGTGGTGGCGCCGCCCAGGGAAATGCGGGCGAAGGCGAAGCCGTGTGCGGGCCGCAGGTCCTCGAATCCCTGTTGGGACACGCGAGCGTGGATCTCCTGCACCAACTGTCCGGAGAGTGCCAGCACGAGTGCGGAGAAGGCCAGAGCGTCATCCATACCTTGACTATAACTCGTCAAGCTGCTTGTCTTTATAGACAAGTAAGTTGTCTACCAGGAGGCTGGCATGTCCTTCATCCGCAGTGACGAGGCCGTCGTGCACGAGATGCACGGTGTCCGCTTCGTTTCCTACGTCCGTCCGGGCACGGGCAGCCGGGACCTGGCCGCTTGGCGCGGCGAGATCCCGGCCGGCACGGTGGGTCCGGCCCACATGATCAGTCACGAGGAAACGTTCTACGTCCTGTCCGGTCGCCTGCGGCTCACCATCGGCGGCGAGAGCGCCGAACTCGGCGCCGGTGACGCGGCGGTGGCTCCGGCAGGGTCCGAGCTGGCGGTTGCCAATACCACCGACCAGCCCGCGCACATGTGGGTCACTACACGGGCCGGGCTCAGCGCCAAGCTGGCCGACGGCAGCACCATCACGCCGCCCTGGACGCGTTAGACCGACAGAGGGCCGGTGGTCACGCCTTCCGGGTCAGTGCCGCCTCGGTCACCACCGTGCCGTCTGCCGTCTGCCGTATGCCGTCCGCTGCCCGGCAGGTTGACCTGCTGGGCAGTCGGCCGTGAGCGGGATGTGCCGGGTGCCGATATCGGCGGGTCCACGTACGTGTCGCGTGACCGGTCGACCGGTCGACCGATCGACCGATCGACCGATCGACCGATCGACCGATCGACCGACCGACCGCCGGGCGGGGAGCAGGGGGATACATGGAGTGGGTCGGGGGCCGGGGGCCGGGGGCCGGGGGCCGGGGCTGAGGCTGCCGGGTGCCTGGAGGCGGCTTTCACGCCCGGCGCCCGCCTCGGGACGGGGTACGACGATCCGACAACGCCCGTCATCGTGACGCGCATCGAGGAGGTGGCCGAGATGCGCGTGCCCAGCGGCCGTCTCGTTGTCGATGCGCCTTGGGACGACGACGACACCTACAGGTACGCGCGAGGGGTGCCGACGAGGCCCCCGACGGGAACTGGCGGTGCGGATTCCCCCGGGCGTCTACCGGGTGGAGATCGCGTGGACGGCGGGCCCGTACGAGTTCTTCGGTGAGCGGTTCGACGGCGTTGAGTGTGCCGCGACCCGCCCGTGCGTCAGCAACGATCACGTGGCCGGGTGGGAGGTGGGTCTGGGCGTCGACGACGACGTCGACGGGCTTCGGCCGGGCGAGGTACCCCGCTTCGGCGCGGACGCCAATGTTGGCTGCTTCGCCGACGCAGGTGCGTGGACGACTCTGTGCGCGCCCTTTCGCACGCGCGTGGACGGCCGTTGGGAGCCGCGAGACCGAGGGCGTCTGCCGGACGGGTGCGAGCGGATCAGTGACAAGTCGCGACAAGCCGATCTGGTCACGTTCACGGCCCAGTCGGGCGGCGTCGTCTGGCTGGGCCGTACCGCGACCGGCGACGTGGCCACGATCGTCGTCACCATCGGTATGACCGGCGCCAAGGCCTGACACGGCACCCGCACGGGGCTTGGAGCTGGAGTTCGCCGGGCCTCCACACTCCCTTGAAGGCCCAGGCGAGGTGTCCGCCGACGGGCATCCCCGCCCGGTCTGGACGAGTGAGGGACGATGATCTCCTGAGCAGGTTCGTCGTCCCCCCTGCCGGCGTCCGCGCGGGTCCGGAAGAGTGGGGTTCGTCCGCTCCTGGGGACGCAGGGCAGGGGAGAGAGCGGGCGGAATGAGCACAGCTGATGAGTGGGTGTACTGCGGTGACGAGGGCCATTTGGTCCGGCCGGTGCCCGGGCGGTTGTACGTGAGGCTGACGGGCGGACCGCTCGACGGCCAGCTCCTCGACGTCACCAACCTGCCCGACCAGGAGCGGGTGGACGGTGTGCTTCTGGCCACGGATCGGGGCCTGTTCGGGCCCGGCGGGCGTGCGCTCTACAGTCCCGCGGAGCCCGCCGACCGGGAGGGCCCGTTCCTCTGGGACGGCGACACTCCCTGACCGCTCCCAGGTCGCTCTCGGACCACTTCCTTCGCGCTGGCGGGGCTTACCGTCCCCGCGGCCCGCGAGCAGGTCGAGGAGCAGGCCGTTCTGCAACAGGGCCGGCTTTCCCTTTCGGCCGCGGGCGGGCTCGGACACGGTTAAGGTCATGATCAATCCGTGCCGACATGGGTGCGCGGGACAGGACCGGTTCCCAGGCGCTCTGGAACATGACCGGACCGCCTCCGGCCCCGGTGCTCCGACGGAACACCGGGGCCGCGCTGTGTACCCCGCCCTCAGAAGCGTGGCACAGCAGGACCCGCCGAGAATGCTGCGGAGCCGAGGGCTACGGCCTGGAGGTCTGACCCCCGGCCGGATGATCTGCTGGAGCCGGCCGCCGTAGACCGCGGGCAGCCCCACGTGACGCAGGGTGTCGGACACCGTGAGAGCGATGGGCACGAGCCACGTCGCCACGTCTCTGGTCGACCTCGACGCCGCCGAGGATGTGGCGCGGACGCTCGGCCGACTGGTGAGGGTGCGGCCGGTGCCTTCGTATCTACGTATCCCCGTATCATCCGGCAGCGGGAACGGCCGGCCGAGAGGAAGCACCTTCATGTCCTGGAGCGAGGTGTCGGGCGGGCAGCTCGCCGAGCTCGCCGCGTTCGCACTGGAGTACGCGGGTGACGCGCCGGTGGCGGGCGCGGGCGCCGGTGCTGGTACGGGCGCAGGAGCCGGCGTCCGAGACGTGTTCCTGTTTGCCGACGACATCGCGGACCGGTACCTGTACACCTTCGCGGACCTGGCCGAGGCCCGCGAGCACCTGGCCGACCCGACCCACGGCTACCTCCGGTGCGCGCTGGCCTGGCGACCCGGCCCGGACGTGCTCGCCGTTCAGGCCCAGGAGATCGGGAGCAGTACGTCCTTCACGCTGACCCGGCGCCGCTTACCGGAAGGGCCGGCCGGCGAGGTCGTACGCACCGAGGGGACGCGAGCGGTGCTGCCGCCCTCGGGAACGGCGGCGAAGACGAAGGCGGACCCGGAGCCTGAGCCGGGCGATCCGGCGGATCCGACGGAGTCGGCGGACCTGGCGGAGCTGGAAGGCGCGCTCGAGCGGGCCGTCGACTCCGGGGAGGGGCTGGTGAAGGCGGAGGACCGGCTGCGGAGGTGGGCCGGCCCGGGGGGCGAGGAGGGCTGGGAGGCTGCCGAGAGGTGGTTGCGCAGCCGCTTTCCGATCGAGGACGCGTACGAGGGCGGGTACGAGGACGCGTACGACCCGGCGGACGACGCGTCTCCGGAAGGCGCCTCGGAAAGCTCCCTGGGCGGGGTCCGCACGCCTGGGCGGTACGTGATCACCTTCCGCGAGGGCGACGCCCCGACACCGACCGGCCCGGTCGCGGCCCTCGCCGCATGGGACCGGGTCGCCCGGGAGGCCCGCGAGGTGCTGGGGCTGTCGGCGGGCGCGCCGGACGAGACAGCCGTGGCCCATCCGGTCACGGGCGTCCGCCTGGCCCTGGACCGGACGTCGGGCCGGTACGAGGTGTCCCTACCCCTTACGGGTGACACCGTGCCGCCGACAGTGGCGCTGGAGCAGCTCTGCCAACTGGCGCTGAGCGTCCAGTTGGAGACCGGCCTGCGCGCCGTCGACCCGCAGGCCGGCCTGTACGTCGACCAGCTCGGCGGGGCGAAGTGGGCACGCCGGTTGAGCCTGTTCGCCCGAGCCGTCCGTTCGTTCCGCCCGGGCCCCTCGTGATGGTGACCGGGCGGTTCGGGGCCGGACGCTGACCCCAGGCGCATCCCCGTGGCCGCCCCCGTCCAGTCGGCGGGCACCCAATGGAAGTCAATCCGAGGAGTTCGGCATGGGTGTTTTCGTGGTGCGAACAGGGCTGTCCGTGTAGCGTCAGCGTCAGCTGTCATGGTTCCGAAGTACCGGTCACCCGTGAGCGCAAGTTTCACGGGTGATTTTGCTGTTCAGCGTCTCTGAGGACCAGGGCGATCACCTCCGGCTCCCGCACGGTGCGGGACCGGTTTCTAGTCCCTTGGAGGACACATGGCCAGCGGAACCGTCAAGTGGTTCAATTCGGAAAAGGGCTTCGGCTTCATCGAGCAGGACGGCGGCGGCCCGGACGTCTTCGCCCACTACTCGAACATCGCCAGCTCCGGCTTCCGTGAGCTCCAGGAAGGCCAGAAGGTGAACTTCGACGTCACCCAGGGCCAGAAGGGCCCCCAGGCGGAGAACATCACCCCCGCCTGAGCTTTCCCCGCTCATGACGGGCGCCGCGGTCTCAGCGGCGTTGCCGTATGAAAGCCCGGCCGGCGCGGTTTGCCGGCCGGGCTCCGGCATGTGCGGCTCGGGCTCCGGCTCGCGGGAGAGGGGAGGCCGAAGCGGGCTTTCCTCGCCTTTGCGACACTGGTCGGGTGACGGACAGCGAACGGCAGACGGGCCGCCGCCTGGAGCGGGCGATCCTGGAACTGCTGGAGCGGCGTGGCCCGACCGCGACGATCTGCCCCTCCGACGCCGCCCGGGCCGTGTACGACGGGGACGGCGACGGCTGGCGCGCGCTCATGGAACCGGCCCGGCAGGCGGCCCGGCGGCTGGTCGCGACCGGCGAAGTGGAGATCACTCAGGCAGGCCGCCCCGTCGAGCCGGCGGGGGCACGCGGTCCGATCCGCATCCGCCGCGCCCCCTGACACGACCCGCCCGGACCTGACGCGCGATCGTCCGGCGGGATCGGGCCGGAGCTGTGGTCGGGTGCCCCCGGGATCCGCGGTGGGAGGGTTGACCGGGGCCGAGGCTGGGCAGCCGCTGGCCGTGAGCTCGAAACCCAGGCCGGCCACGACCCCCGACGGGCACCACGTCGTCATCGACGGCCGCCGGTGGCGTGCCACCGATCCGGCCCTGGACGAAGACGCCGGAGCACGGCTGCGCGTCCACTTGATGGCGGCACGGCGCGCGGTCGGCGCAGCCCGCCGCGCCGACGACCCGCAGGCCGAACGCGCCGCCCGGGACCGGGTGCAGACGGCGAAGGTGGCGCTCGGGGAACGTGGCGTCCCCTGGTGGGAGCAGAGCGCGGAGGAGCGGCGCGCCCGCTGGACGGAGGGACTGGCCGCGCTCGACGCATGACCCGGCGCATGACCCGGCGCATGACCCGGCGCGCGACCCGGCGCGCAAGGGGACCGTGCGGGCGTACGAAGCCTCGTGCGGGGCCCGCACGGCACCCCGGACGTCTGGGCGGATACCGGCGAGGCCGTCCCCGTACGTCTGGCCGGTATCCGACCGTGACGCGGGCTTCCAGCACGGCTCAGGCGCCCCTCACCGGCAGCCCCACAGGGTGACGGCCCTTGAACGCCTCCGGGGTCGCGTCGCGTCCGGTCACCCTGCGCACCTGCCGTCAGGGAGGACAGGCGGGCGGGGAGGACCGGCGGTCACGAGGTCCGGCCGTCCGGCCGTCTCCGCGGTTCCGCCGTGCCCGGCACGGCGTACGTGTTCCAGCCTCGGGCCCTCGCCCCGGTCGCGCACCTTCGGGCCGGCGTCGCGGTACGGGCGTTCGAGCCGGACGGGACGGCCGCGTCGGCCCTGGTGGGCACGGGCCGGGTTGCTTGGATGTGGCCATGAGTCCAGTGCACTGGTTGTTCGGCGACCAGCTCGGCCCGCACTTCACCGCCACCGCCGCCGGCGGGAGGCCGCGGAACACCCAATGGCTGCTCATCGAGTCCCGGGCCGTCTTCCGCCGCCGCCGGTTCCACCGGGCCAAGGCCCATCTGGTCCTCAGCGCCATGCGCCACCGGGCCGCCGACCTCGGCCACAGCGCGCGGTACGTCGAGGCGGAGACCTACCGGGAAGGCCTGGCGCGCGCCGTGGGTGACGCACCCGTCTCCGTGCACCACCCCACCTCCCGCGCGGCCCTCGCGCTGGTGGACTCGCTGCCGCAGGTCACGGTCCACCCGGCCCGCGGGTTCCTGGTCGGCCACCGGGAGTTCGCCGACTGGGCCGCACGGCAGAAGGGCCGGCGGCTGCTCCAGGAGAACCTCTACGAGCACACCCGGCGCACCCACGACATCCTGATGGAAGGGGACCGGCCGGCCGGCGGCCGCTGGAACCTCGACCACGACAATCGCGAGCCCCCGCCCCGCGGCCGGGCCACCCTGGGCGCGCCGGGGCCGTACCGGCCCCGGGAGGACGAGATCGACGAGGGCGTCCGGCGGGACCTGGACCGCTGGGAACGCGAGGAGGGCATCACCTTCGTGGGCCGCGACGGCCCGCGCCTGTTCCCCGCGAGCCGCCGCGAGGCGCTGGCCGCGCTCGACCACTTCGTCACGCACCGTCTCGCCGGCTTCGGCGCGCACGAGGACGCCATGCTGGCCGCCGACCCCGTGATGAGCCACAGCCTGCTGTCCTCCTCCCTCAACCTCGGGCTCCTCGATCCGTGGGAGTGCGTGAGCCGGGCCGAAGGCGCCTGGCGGGCCGGGCTCGTTCCGCTCAACAGCGCCGAGGGGTTCGTCCGGCAGGTCTGCGGCTGGCGCGAGTACGTGTGGAACCTGTACTGGCACCTCGGCGAGGAGTACCGGCACCGGAACGACCTGCACCACACGGCGCCCCTGCCCGCGTGGTTCGCGGAGCTGGACGCGGACGCGCCCGGGGCCCGCTGCCTGTCCACCGTGCTGGCGCAGGTCCGGGACACGGGGTGGACGCACCACATCCCCCGGCTGATGGTCCTCGGCAGCCGGGCGCTGCAGCAGGGCTGGGAACCGGCGCAGGTGACGGACTGGTTCCACCGCTGCTTCGTCGACGGCTACGACTGGGTGATGCTGCCGAACGTGGTGGGCATGTCGCAGTACGCGGACGGCGGGCTGATGACCACCAAGCCCTACACCTCCGGCGGCGCCTACATCCACCGGATGAGCGACCTGTGCGGGGGCTGCCGGTACCGGCCCGGTGACCGTACGGGGGAGCGGGCCTGTCCGTACACCGTCGGCTACTGGTCCTTCCTGGACCGGCACCGCGCACGGCTGGAGGGGAACCCGCGCATGGCCCAGGCCGTACGGGGGCTGGACCGGCTGGCGGACGTGGCGCAGGTCGTCCGGGCCCACCGCGACGCGGGCGACGGCCCGCCCTGAGGCATCCGCGGGCGCGCCCCGCCGGTGCGGCATCGGGCCACCTACAGTGGAAGACCAGCCGGGGCGAGTACGGACCGGGCTCCCCGTCCCCCGGGCTCCGGTCCCCCGGGGCTCCCCATCCCGGGCTCCCCATCCACAGCCCCCCAGCCCGGCCCCCTCGCGGGGCCGACCGCGACAGATCCGCAGGAGACGCACATGGGCGCCGCCCCGCCGCACGCCACGGGCCCGGACGGGCACGCGGACGCCCTGTTCGGCCTGGAGGACATCGACACCGGGCGGGAGAGCCGCCGCCCGGCGGACGCCGGCCCGCTGTTCCGCGACTCCCCGGCCGCGCGCCGCCTGCTGTCCGTACGGGCCATTCACGCCGAGCCCGCGGCCGCCGCATCGCCGCGCGGGCGGCAGGTCCTCGCCCGCTTCCCCGGGGCCGAGGTCGTCCCCGTGGACTCGCACTGGCGCATCCCGGACCTCCACGGCAACGAGGGGAACGTCGACCGCTGGGTCCGCATCAAGAGCGAGGTCCTGGTCCTGGGGGAGCGGAAGACGCTGACCACCCGCCCCAACGGACGCTCCGCGGACTGGATCGCCCCCGGGCACGCCAACGGCTGTGCCATGGCCTGCGCCTACTGCTACGTCCCGCGCCGCAAGGGTTTCGCCAACCCGATCACCGTGTTCACCAACATCGAGCGCATCACCGCCCACCTCTCCCGTCACGTCGCGCGCCTCGGCCCCAAGCCGGAGGCGAACCAGTGCGACCCGACCGCATGGGTCTACGACATCGGGGAGAACAGCGACTGCTCGGTGGACGCCCTGATCAGCGAGAACGTCGGGGATCTGATCCGCGCCTTCGCCCGCTGGCCGACCGCCAAGGCCTCCTTCGCCACCAAGTTCGTCAACCCGGACCTGCTGCTCTGCGACCCGCGCGGCCGCACCCGCGTACGGTTCTCCGTCATGCCGCAGGAGGACTCCAAGCTGCTGGACATCCGCACGAGCCCGGTGGCGAGCCGGATCGCCGCCGCCGGGGACTTCCTCGAAGCGGGGTACGAGGTCCACTTCAACCTCTCGCCCGTGGTCATCAGGCCCGGCTGGGAGCGGGACTGGGCCCTCCTGCTGACCCGCATGGACGACGTCCTGCCCCGCGCGGTGAAGGAGCAGGCGGCAGCGGAGGTGATCATGCTGACGCACAACGAGGACCTCCACGAGCTCAACCTCGGCTGGCACCCGCGCGCCGAGGACGCCCTGTGGCAGCCCGGTCTCCAGCAGCCCAAACGCTCCGAGAACGGCAGCGCGAACGTCCGCTACCGCGACGGCGTGAAGGCCGGGGCGGTCGAGACGGTGCGCACGCTCGTCGCCACCCACGCGCCGTGGCTGCGCATCCGCTACGCCTTCTGAAGGCAACTCCCGCAAGCCCCGCCCCTGCCGGCCGGGCGCCGGGCGCCGCCCGCGCGCCCGTGCCGCTCACTGTGATGGTCAGGGGGCGAACAGCTTGTCCTGCTCCGCTCGGAGGGCGTCGATCAGCCGGTTCGGTGGCAGGGTCACGTCCGCGTAGGTGAGCACGGCGTCCCGCGGCACGGCGCGGCGCAGGACGCAGCCCTCGGCGACGCCCATCGGCAGCAGGTCCTGCGTACGGGCCGTCCCGTGGGCCTCGGCCACGCCGTAGGTGTCGTAGCCGCCGATGCCGTCCACCGTCGCTCCGGCCGACAGGTCGCGCTTGGCGGTGGCGACCACGTCGACCCGCGGTCCGGCGGTCGGCGTCAGGGCCGGATCGGCGAAGTCGACGGCGCGCGCGATCGAGTGGGGCACCTCGAAGTGGCACAGGTGGTAGGGGGCGTAGAAGCTGTACAGCGGACCCTTGCCGAGCTTGTACAGCTCCAGGTAGTGCCGCTGCCTCGGGTCGTCGTGGGTGCCCAGCACGTACACGCCGGGACCGGGTTTCGCGCCGACCACGTAGTCCACGACGCCACCGAGCTCGCGCAGACGGTCCGGGTCGTAGTGCGCGGTCAGCTCGTCCACGTGGCCGGTGTGCGTGCGCCCGTACATCCCGCGCCGGCCGACCGTGAAGCCGAAGGCGTTCGCGACGACGGCCTGTTCGAAGGAGACCTTCGTCCCGTCGGCGAAGCTGGTGACCATGTGTACGTTCTGGCCCCAGCGTTCGGCGAAGTGCCGCTGCGTCGTCGGCGTACGGTACTCGTCCTGGAGGCCCTTGACGTTGCCCGCCACCAGGGGTGTCACTCCGAGGCCCCGGACGAAGCGCAGCAGGTTGCCCTGGACCGCGGGCTGGTCGCCGTCGGCGGCGGTCAGCACGACCCCGGCCTCGCGCGCCCGGTGGGCGAGCAACGGGCCTACCGTACCGTCGAGTTCGGCGTTCATGGTCACCACGGGCAGCCCGCGCCCGATGGCCGCCGTGGTGACCCGCGCGCCGAACTCCACCGCGCCCGTGGCATCGACCAGGCAGTCGATGCCCTCGGCGGCGAGCAGGGCGAACGCGTCCTCGGTCACCACCGTGCGCCCGGCGGAGACCTCCGCCTCGATGCGCCCCGTCGTCTCCGCGCGTACGGGCCGGATACCGGCCTCGGCGCAGGCGCGTTCGGCGCTGGCGAGGGTCCGGTTGGCGACCGCGGCCAAGCGCATCCCGGGTACCGAGCGGACGATGTGGCGGGCGAGCCCGCGCCCCATGAAACCGGCGCCGACCAAGGCGACGCGGATCGGACGGTCCTGTTCCTCGCGCCGGCGCAACGCGGTGTCGACGATGATCATCGCGAGCTCAGCGGGGCGCCGTCGGCGTGCGGCAGCCGCGCCGTGCCGGTCAGCAGCGGCCAGCTCGCGTCCTTGGCCGAGACCAGTTCCACCGCTGCCGGCCACTGCACCCCGAGCACCGGATCGTCCCAGCGCAGTCCGCGTTCGGCGCGCGCGGTGTAGGCGGCGGACACCTGGTAGAAGGTCTCGGCGTCGTCGGTCAGCGTCAGGTAGGCGTGCCCGAAGTTCCGGGGTACGTGCATGGCCAGCCGGTTCTCCGCGGTGAGAGCCGCTCCGAAGTGAGCGAGGTAGGTGGGGGAGTCGGGCCGCAGGTCGACGATGACGTCGTAGACGGCCCCGCGGGTGCAGCGGATGGTCTTGGCCTCCGCGTTCGGCGCCAGCTGGTAGTGGAATCCCCGCAGGGTGCCCTTGCGGTGGTTGAAGGACAGATTGCACTGCTCGACCACCGGTTCGAGCCCGGCCGCCTCGAATTCCCCGCGGCAGAACGAGCGGGCGAAGAAACCCCGCTCGTCCTCGGCAGCCTCCAGCTCGATGAGCGCGGCACCTTCCAGCGGGGTTTCGTGAACCAGCATGGCGATTCCCTGAGGTGAGTCGTGTCGGCACGGGAAAGCGAGGCTACGACCGCGGGTCGAATTCGGGCAACAACCCGTTCGACCTGCCGCGCTACTTCCACGCCTTCTTCCGCGCTGCCTTCCGTGTGACCTTCCGGGTGTCCTGCCGCGCGACGGGTCCGCCGGCTGTTTGCCGGACGGCCTTTCGACTGCTTATCGTCCGCACTTGAACACGGTGAGCCTGTTCATAGCGGGAGTTGACGCCGAACCGGACCCGCTCGCTATCCTCGCGCAATGCGTCCGCTGCCCGTCGCAGAGCCAGGAAATCCGGATATCCGGTCCGCCACCCGCTATTTGCTGTGGCTCGCGGGCCGTACCGCCCGCCCGCTGACCGCCGCCTCCTTCTGCGGGCTGCTCTGGCTCGGATCCCAGGCGCTGATGCCGGTCGTCATCCGCGAGGCCATCGACGAGGGCCTCGTGCCCGGCGACATGGACGCGGTGCTGTACTGGTCGGCCGTGCTCCTCGGCCTCGGTGTGGTGCAGGCCCTCTCGGGGACCGTGCGCAGGCGGCTCAACCTGTACAACGCGCTGTCGGCCGGCTTCCGCACCGTCCAGCTCGTCGTCGGGCACGCCAACCGGCTCGGCGCATCCCTCGAACGACGGGTGGACGGCGGTGAGATGGTCAGCATCGGCACCTCGGACATGAACTCGATCGGCAACGCCTTCGACATCGTCGGGCGGACGGTCGGCGCGGTGTTCGCGGTGGCCCTTGTGGCCGTGGTGCTGCTCGACCAGTCCGCCTCGCTGGCCCTGATGCTGCTCGTGGCCCTGCCCGCCATCATCCTCCTGATGGGCTACACCCTGCGCCCGCTGCATCGCCGCCAGGGCGCCTACCGCGAACTCCAGGGCGAGCTGACGTCGCGGCTCACCGACGTGGTCGCCGGGCTGCGCGTCCTGCGGGGCGTAGGCGGCGAGACCTCTTTCGCGCGGTCCTACCGCGAGCGGTCCCAGCGGGTACGGGACGCCGGATCGCGGGTCGCAGGGGCGGAGGCCCTGATCCGGGCCGCCCAGGTGCTGCTGCCCGGGCTGCTGGTCGCCACCGTCACCTGGATCGGCGCGCGGGCGGCCCTCTCGGGCTCGGTCACCCCCGGCGAGCTGGTGGCCTTTTACGCCTACGCCGCGTTCCTCGTGGAACCGCTGGGCATCTTCACCGAGACCGCCGACCGGTTCGCCCGCGCCCACGTGGCCGCGCGGCGCGTGGTGGCCGTACTGGCCCTACGGCCGGAGACGCGGCCGGAGACGCGGCCGGCACCGGCACCGGTGCCGGTGCCTGAGGGTTCCGCGCGTCCGGCGTCGGTGGCCACGGTGGGCACAGGCCACGCGTCCGTGGCCCCCATGGCCCCCGTTGGCGCGCACCCCGCGCCCGTGCCGCCCGCGCCCGTGGCCCCACCCCCCGGGCCCCCGGCCGGCGCACGTCCCGGCGACGAGTCCGCCGGACCGGACCGGGCCCGCCGTGCGCCGGTCCTGGTGGACGAGCGCTCCGGCCTGACGGCGCCCGCCGGAGTGCTCCTCGCCGTGGTCGCACCCCCGGCGGAGGGCGTACGCCTCGCCGACCGCCTCGGCGGCTACACCGACGCCCCCGTCACCTACGACGGGCTGCCGCTCGCGGGGCTGCCGACGCGGGAGGTCCGGCGCCGGATCCTGGTCGTCGACAACCGCTCCCGGCTGTTCCGGGGGCCGCTGCGCGACGCGCTGGACCCGCACCACCGCGCCGACGGGGCCGCCATCGCCGCCGCCCTGCGCGCGGCGGCGGCCGAGGACGTGGTCGAGGCGCTCCCGGACGGCCTGGACACCGAGATCACCGGCGACGGGCGCCGGTTCTCCGGCGGCCAGCGGCAGCGCCTCGTACTGGCCCGGGCCCTGCTCGCCGACCCGGACGTGCTGGTCGTGGTGGACCCCACCTCGGCGGTGGACGCGCACACCGAGGACCGGATAGGGCGGCGCCTTCGGGCCGCGCGCGCCGGGCGGACCACCGTGCTGATCAGCTCCAGCCCGCTGCTGCTCGACCGGGCGGACCAGGTGGCCTTCCTGCCGCGCGGCCGCTTGAGCGCGTCGGGCTCCCACCGCGAACTGCTGGCCGGCGACGAGGAGTACCGCCTGGTCATCGAGCGCGAGACCGGCGGGGGCGCACCCGCGGACCCGAGCCCCGACCCCTTCGCAGCCCCGCCTACGGGCCCACCGCCCGCCCCCCTGGCCTCCCCCCGGAGCACCGAATGAGCAGGGCCCCGCTGCCCGTCGCCGGGACGGCGGAGGTACGCGCCCACGCCCGCGCGCTGGCCCGCCGCCACCGCGTGGACCTCGCCTGGATGCTCGCGCTGCACGGCCTGGCCGCGATCTGCGGACTGCTCGGGCCATGGCTCATCGGCCGGCTCATCGACGAGGTGGTCCGCGGCACCACCGCCGACGCGGTCGGCCGCCTCGGCCTCGCCCTGCTGCTGTCGCTCGTCGCGCAGGCCGTGCTGACGTACTGGGCGGTCCAGCGCTCCTGCCGGTTCGGGGAGAAGGTCACCGCCGAGGTCCGGGAGGACTTCGTCGACCGCGTCGTCGTCCTGCCGCTGTCCACGGTGGAGGACGCCGAGCCCGGCGACCTCATCACCAGGGCCTCGCGCGACACCGACGCCCTGACCAACACGGTGCGCTACGCCGTTCCCGAAACCCTGATCGCGGTGATGACCTGCCTGTTCACCTTCGGCGCGCTGATCCTCGTCGATCCGCTCACCGCGCTGCCGAGCCTGGTCGTCATCCCGCTGCTGTGGACCGGCACCCGCTGGTACCTGCGCCGCTCGGGCGACAGCTACCGCAGGCGCGGCGCCAGTTACGTCGCACTCGGCGACGACCTCGCCGAGACGGTGCCGGGCGCGCGCACAGCCGAGGCGCTGGGCCTGCAGTCGGCGCGGCGACGGGTGCTGGACGGCGCCCTCGGCGAGGCGTACGAGGCCGAGCGGCACACGATGTGGCTGCGCAGCTCCTGGTACCTGCTGGTGGAGTTCAGCTACGTCGTGCCCGTGGTCGCCACGCTGGCCGTCGGCGGCCTGCTGCACACGGGCGGCCTGGCCACCCTCGGCGAGGTGGTCACGGCCACCCTGTACGTCCGGCAGCTGATCTTCCCGCTGGACGACGTGCTGAGCTGGATGGACGAGCTCCAGATCGGCTCCGCCTCCCTCGCGCGGGTCCTGGGCGTGAGCAAGCTGCCCGCCGACCGGCGGCCCACCGGCGCGCGGCCCGGCGGCAAGGAACTCGTCGCGCGCTCCCTCTCGTACTCCTACCTGCCCGGGCGGGACATCCTGCGCGGAGTCGACCTCCGCCTCGCCCCGGGCGAACGCCTCGCCATCGTGGGCCCGTCCGGCTCGGGGAAGTCCACGCTGGGCAAGCTGCTCGCCGGCATCTACGAGCCGGGGAGCGGAGCGGTGGAACTGGGCGGGGTGCCCCTGCTGGACCTGAGCACCGAGGAGCTGCGCGGCAGGATCGCCCTGGTGACCCAGGAGCACCACATCTTCCAGGGCACCCTGCGGGAGAACCTGACGCTCGCCCGTCCGGCCCCCGAGGAGGAGATCGGACGCGCGCTGAAGACCGTCGGCGCCGAGCAGTGGGCGGCGGACCTGCCGCGAGGTCTGGACACCCGCGTGGGCTCCGCCGGGTACGAACTCACCGCCGCGCAGGCCCAGCAGGTGGCGTTGGCCCGGCTGGTGCTGACCGACCCGCACACCCTCGTGCTCGACGAGGCCACGGCGCTGCTCGATCCGGCGACGGCCCGGCACGCCGAACGGGCGCTTGCGGCGCTGCTGAGCGACCGCAGCGTCATCGCCATCGCGCACCGGCTGCACACGGCCCAGGACGCCGACCGCATCGCGGTGGTCGAGGACGGCCGGGTCAGCGAACTCGGCAGCCACCACGAGCTGCTGGCGGCCGACGGCGCCTACGCCGCCTTGTGGCGTGCCTGGCACGGCAATTGAGATCGTTGCCGGAAACGAGGTCTCGGTCCTAGCCTTGGAGATATGAATCCAAGGCAGCCACATGTGGATTGGGACAGCCTTTTCGGCGTCGACTACGACCATTTCGACCTTCCGGACCTCACCCCGGAACTGAGCGCCAAAGAAGCATCGGACATGATCCGGCTCGGCGGTTTCGAGCCCGGCACCACCCTTCTCGACGCGCCCTGCGGACACGGTCGGCACGCGAATGTGCTGGCCTCCAGGGGATATACGGTGACCGGCATCGACCGTGACGAGCGATTCCTCTCCATGGCGGCCGAAGAGGCCCGGCAGATGGGCGTGGACGTCGAATACCAGCACGTCGACCTGCGCGAAATGTCCTTCGACGCCGAATTCGACGGAGTGGTGTCCTGGTACAGTTCCTTCGGCTACTTCGACGACGAAACCGACCGGGACATCCTCCGCCGCTACCGTCGCGCGCTGCGCCCCGGCGGCCGGTTCCTGCTCGACATGCACTCTCCGTACCGGCACATCCCGAGCGTGCTCGCCAACCACGAGATGCACGTCGACGTCCTGCGCCGCGGTGCGGACATGGCCATCGACATCCAAGAGCTCGACGCGGTGGCCAGCCGCTACTACGCGGAGAAGATCACCATCCGGGACGAGAAGGTGGAGCGGGCCCACTACAGCGTCCGCATGTTCAACGCGCCGGAGATCCTCGACTGGTTCCGTACCGCAGGGTTCTCCGCGGCGCGCGTGATGGACGAGCGCGGCGGCACGTTCACGGTCGGCAGCCGGCGCCTCATCGTGCTCGGCACCGCCTGAGGCCCGTCCGCCCGTCCGCCCGTCCGCCCGTCCGCCCGTCCGCCCGTTCGTCAGGGGCGCCGCGGGCGCGCCGCCCGGGCCTCCCTCCTAGACACCCCGCACATCCGCACACCCGCAGGACACCCCACCCCCAAAAGGCAGCCAGTTCACCGTGAAGGAGCGTTCCGTGGTCGTCAGTTCCGCCCAGAGTTCCGCCCGGCTCATGGCCTCGATCGACAGGTTCCGCACCACCGGCATCGACGTGGAGCACCTGCGCGCGCACTACGCGGCACACCGCTGCGCCCAGTTGCCGAAGGTCGCCGACGTCTCCGAGCTGCGCACCGCGGCCCGCTCCGCCTACGAACTGCTGCGCGGGGAACCCGTACTGGACGCGCAGGAGCACACCGACGAGGCGGGCACGCTCGGCTACGGCTTCCGGCTGCTGCGCATCGACGCGAAGTCCGACTCGCCGGAGCACACCGAGCGGGTCACCTCCGTGTTCCGCGAGTTCGGGCTGCTGGGCTGGGCCGAGCGGATGGCCGCCGACCTCCTGCCCACCGTCAACCGGATCACCGGCCGCGAACTGCGCTACGAACGCGTCTTCCTGCTGGCCTACCGGGAGGGCGACTACATCGGCCCGCACGGCGCCGAGCAGGACACCGACCTCAACCGCTTCAACCTCCAGTTCCCCCTGTGCTACGACTCGGTCGGCTCCATGCGCATCCTGCGCGAGGGCTACCTGGAGCCGATGTACGACCACGACGGCGACGCCCGGCTGCTCGGCCCCCGCATGTGGCACGAGGTGCCGCCGCTGTTCCGGCTGCCGGGCGGCCCGGATCCGCTGCGCCTCGTCGTCTCGCTGCGCCTGATGGCCGCGTAGTGACGCCGCCCGGACCCGGGGGAGCGGCCGAAGCGGTGGAGGCCGAAGCGCTGGAGGCCGAGGCGGTGGCGGCCGAGGTCTTCCGGCGCCACGGCGTGGACTTCGCGCAGGCGCGGCGGGCGGCCGGCTGGACCAACGCCACCTGGCTGGGCGGCGCTCTCGCGGTGCGCGTCGCGGGTACGCCGGGCTCCGGGGACCTGGAGCGGGAGACCCGCCTGGCGGCCGTACTGCCGCCCGAGGTCGGCTACCCCCGGGTGCTGGAGAACGGCACCTCGCGCGGCCGGCAGTGGGTGGCGACCGCACGGATCCCCGCCGTCCCGCTCGACGAGGCCTGGGCCGGCCTGGACTGGGACCGGCGGATCGAGGCCACCCGGCAGCTCTGGGCCAGGGCGCGGGCGGTGCACCGGGCCGACCCGGCCGCCGCCGCTCCGCTGGCCCGGCCGCGCAGCCCGTTCTACGCCGCGTCGCCGGGCGAGTCGGGGGACACGCTGCGGTCCCTGCACGCGGCCGGGGTGCTCACCGACGGCGAGCTCGACCGGCTGCTCCCCGCGCTCGACCGGTACTGGGCGGCGCTGCCCGGGGAGCGGCCCGTCCTCAACCACGGCGACCTCTCCCCGGTCAACGCCCTGTGGGACGGCACCGGGGTGGTGTCGCTGCTCGACTTCGAGTTCGCCGTACTCGCTCCCGTGCACCTGGACCTGAACGAGCTGGTGAAACTGGCCTTCGCACCCCCGGAGGCGGGCACCGCGCAGACCGGTCCGGACGCGGCGGGCCGCCTCCGGCTGCGGCAGGCCGTACGGGATCTGGCCCGGCCGTTCCTGCGCACGCGGGCGGGCGTGGACCTGCTGATCGGGCACAGCATCCAGTTGGAGGCGTGGGGCCTGGAACGGGAGCTGGCCAAACCGGGCCGCGAGGCGTTCCGTACGTGGGAGCCGTACCGGATGCTCGTCGCGTGCGCGCACCGGGACGGCGGCTGCTACGCCCCGCTGCTGCGCGACTGAACGCAGGACCGGACGGGGGCGCCGCCGAGGGGCGGGCAACGACCGGAAGACCGAGCCGAGAAGGGACCTCACGGTGATACGGACGCTTTTCGTGGACGCGGGCGGCGTGCTCTACAACAACATCAACGAGGAGACGGACTTCCTCGTCCGGGTGGCCGACCGGTACGGCGTGGACCGTACGGAACTGGCCCGGCGCGTCGAGGAGGCGGCGCCCTCGTACGAGGACGGCGGCACGCACGTGCACCGGGTCTTCGAGCGGATCGTCGCGGCCGGCCGCGGCCGCCCCTGCGGCGGGCCGGCGGACCGGAGCTGGCTGGACCGCGCCTACACGGACAGCGTGCACGCGTACGAGGACAGTTTCCGCGCACTGCGCGCACTGCGCCGGGAGCGGCCGGGCCTGGCGGTGGTGCTCACCAACAACGAGGCCGAGCACTGGGACCGGCTCAAGGACGCGGCCTTCGGCCACTTCGCGCTCTTCGACTCGGTGTGCTCGTCGTGGCGGGTGCGCCGGGTGAAGCCGTCCGGATCGTTCTTCGCCGAGGCCCTGCGCAGATGCCGGGCGACGGCCGCCGAGACCCTGCTCGTCGACGACCGCGTCAATGTCCTGCGGGCGGGGGCCGCACTCGGGATGCGCACGCTGCACGTGTCCACGCCCGAGGTCCTCGCCCGTCGGCTCCGACAGGCGGTCGGGGGCGGGAGCCTGCCGGCCACCTCGTGACGGCCCCGCGGGCAGCCGGGCTCAGTCGGTGATCTCGTGCCTGTTGTCCAGCACCTTCCGGAACGCCATGACGATGTCGTTGACGGCATCGAGGGGCGCCAGGAGGACCTCGTGGCCGAAGCTGACCACGCTCTCGTGGATGCTCTTGGCCACGGGAAGGTCGAACCGGGAGGGGTCCACCCGGGCCAGGTAGTCGGGGCCGGTGGCGAACCGACGCCGCGAGCTGGGCCGGTTGAGCGGATTGTCGTTGAGCGGCCGGTGCGTCTGCATCACCGGGAAGCCGAGCTCGGCCGTCAGCGCCTGCGCCACGCGCTCGACCGGAGCGACCGCGAGCAACTCGTCCGGCAGCCGCACCGCGTAGCGGTAGTAGGCGCGGTCGGTCGTCCCCGGCGACGTGTCCTGGACGGTCAGCCCGAGCTCGCCGAGCCGGTCGTCCAGGTGCTCGGCCGCCCGTACCCGACGGGCGTTCTGCCCGTCCAGCAGACCGAGTTGGTCCAGCAGCACCGCGGCATGGAACTCGGAAAGGCAGGCGTTGCTGCCCATCAGCCGCCCCGTCTCCTGGAGTTCCATCTCACCGATGCCCACCTCGTCGCGCCGCAGGATGCGTCCGTCCGCCCGCAGGTGCTCCGCGCGGCCGGCGATCTCCGGGTCGTCCGTGACCACGGCCCCGCCTTCGCCGCAGGTCAGCAGCTTGCTGCCCTGCATGCTGAAGACTCCGGCCGCGCCGAACGCCCCCACCGGCCAGTTCCCGTACCGGGCACCGTGGGCGTGGGCGCAGTCCTCGATCAGGGGCAGCGCGTGCCGCTGGGCGATGTCCAGCAGCGAGTCCAGGTCGGCGACCGCCGAGTAGGCGTGGACCAGGGTGATGGCCCGGGTCCGCTCGGTGATCGCGGCCTCCACCGCGGCGGGATCCAGGCAGTAGGTGGCGGGATCTACGTCGACGAGGACGGGCACGGCGTTGATGCCGAGCACGGCGGAGGCGGAGGCCACCCAGCTCAGCCCGGGGACGATCACCTCGTCCGACGCTCCGACCCCGCAGGCCTCCAGTGCGATGGCCAGCGCGGCGGTTCCGGTCGCCGTCGGCACGCAGATAGCGGAACGGCAGTAGTCGGCGAATGCCTCCGCGAATTGCCGCTCGTAGGATTGCCGCCCCTGATAGGCGCAACTGATCGTCCAGCGGCCGCTCGTCAACACGTCTTCGAGACTTTTCAATGCCCGGTCGCCGGGTTGTGGCCAGCGCGGCCACTCACGGTCGGTCAGCCGAGGCCCGCCGGAGATCGCCAGTGAAGTTCCCATGGTTGCCCTCGCCTTTCCAGGAAGCGACGAATGAGAGCGGAATTTACGCGCCTCCGTGCGGCGTACGCCACAGGGCGCGGGGCCCCGTACCCGCCGGACTCCGGGCCTTGCGGCACCCGTTCGACTGAGGAACGCGCGCAGTCGAACGGGTGGGTACGCTGCGCTGGACCGGCCACCGGAATGGCGGTCCGCTTCTTCACGGCCTCCGCGTCTTCAGGGCCTCCGCTTCTTCACGGCCTCCGCTTCCTCGCGGCCAATGGCGGGAACAGGGAAAACCATCCGGCAAGGGGAGTCAGCGATGTCCGGTAATCCTGAAGCGAAACACGGATCCGCCCGGCGCGCGCGGGTCGTCGTCGTGGGGGGCGGTCTCGCCGGACTGGAATGCGCCACGGCCCTGGCGGGACACGGGGTCGATGACATCCTGGTCCTGGAGGCGGGCCCGGGGGAGGACCTGGACCACATCCACCGGGCGTACAGCCGCGAAAGGGCCTCGGAGATGGTGTTCGCCCCAGAGGGCGACCCGTACTTCCACCGCCCCTGGTCCTCGCGGACGCGGCCGCACTACACCGGCATCTCGGGCCTGCGCCGCCGGCTCGGCGGCCGGTCGCTGTACTGGCACGGGGTGATCCTGCCCCTCGAGGACTGGGCGCTGCGCGAGCCGTGGTGGCCGGCCGCCGTCGTGACCGACCTCACCACGGGCCACCGGGGCGGCCCCTCCCTCTACGAGCAGGTCACCGCCGACCTCCTCGAGTGGAGCGGCGCCCCGGCCGGGGACGCCGCCGGACCGGGGACACGCCGGTTCGGCGGGCGGTCCTTCCTGCCGCTGCCCCGGGCCTGCCGCGCCGTTCCAGGCGGCGACCGCTGGGAGGCGTACACCCCGCTGGAGCGCTGGCGCGACGGGGACGGGCGCGTGGCGCCGCCGCCGGGGATCGGCGTCCGCTGCGGCACCGACGTGCTGGCGGTGGAGGTGCGCGGCGGCCGGGCCCGGGGCGTCGTGATCGGTGACGGTGCCGGCGGGACGCGGACGATCGCCGCCGACACCGTGGTCCTGTGCGCGGGGACCGTGGAGAGCACCCGGCTGGCCGTCCAGGCCCTGACGGTGGCGGGCGTGCTGCGCGAGCCGCGGCTCGGCGGCCTCGCCGACCACATCGTGCAGGGCTTCGTGGTCCGCCTGCCCTCCGGCGGCCCGCCGCCCGGCTCCTTCTACGTTCCGACGAGTCCGGCCACGCGGTCGTACCTGCGGATGGACGTGACCCCGGACGGTCCCGGCGCCTGCCTGCTGGACGTCCGGATCACCGGGGAGCAGCTCCCGGACGAGCGGAGCGCCGTCGAGTGCCGGCCCTCGGCCGCGTTCCCCTGGCCGACCCGGGTGCGGACCGGGCTGGGGACGGAGGACCGCCAACTGGTCGCCGCGCAGCGCCAGGTGCTGCGGGACTTCTGGCGGGCGGCCGCCCCCGAGGTCGGAGTACGGGCGCGGCCGCTGGAGTTCACCGCGTTCGGGGACGCCGACCGGGACAACACCCGGGTCCTGCCCGGGCGTACGCGGCGCCAGCCCGTCGGCCGGCCGGAAACCTGGACCAGTCTGCTCGGCACCGAGGACCACGAGGGCGGCAGCCTGCCGCTGGGCCGGGTGCTGACCCCGCGCCACGAGTTCGCCGGCCTCCCCGGCCTGTACGCGGCGGGACCCGCGGTCTTCCCCCGGCTCGGCGCCGCGAACCCGTCGCTCACGACCATCGCCCTGTCGCGCCGGCTCGCCGCGATCCTCGCCGCCGGGCCCCGCTGACGCACACCACACCCAGGAGGAAACGTGCCAGGACCCGGATACCGCTTCGTCGGCGAGGAGGAGCGGGAGAACGTGCTCGCCGTACTCGACCAGTGGAGCGCAGGCCGCGAGACCTTCGACGCACCCGAGGAGGGCGTGTGGGTGCGCCGTTTCGAGCAGGCCGCGGCCGACCGCTTCGGCGCCGCCCACTGCCTCGGCGTCAACAGCGGCACCTCGGCGCTGATCGCGGCGCTCGTCGGCCTCGGCATCGGGCCCGGCGACGAGGTGATCGTGCCCGGCTACATGTTCGTCGCCTCGATCGCGTCGGTGCTGTACTGCGGGGCCGACGCCGTACTCGCCGAGATCGACGAGTCGCTGACCCTCGACCCGGCGGACGTGCGGGCGAGGATCACCCCGCGTACGAAGGCGATCATGCCGGTGCACATGCTGGGCGCACCCGCGGACATGACCGCGCTGCGGGCCTTGGCCGACGAGTACGGGCTGCACCTCGTCGAGGACTGCGCGCAGAGCGCGGGCGGCAGTCACGCGGGACGCGCGCTGGGGACGATCGGCGCCGTCGGGGCCTTCTCCCTCAACCACTTCAAGGTGATCACCGCGCTCGCGGGCGGCTTCGTGCTGACCGGCGATCCGCTGGTGTTCCAGCGGGCGTACTCCTTCCACGACCAGGGGTGGTTCCCGTACCGCCGGGACCGGGGGGAGGGGCACCGGCTGCTCGGCATGAACCTGGGGCTCGGCGAGCTGCACGCGGCGGTGGCGCTGGCGCAGCTCGGCAAGCTCGACCGCGTGCTGGAGCGGGTCAGGGCGGTGAAGCGGGAGATGGACGAGCGGATCGGGGACCTGCCCGGGGTGCGGCGCCGGACGCTTCACGACGCGGAGGGCGAGTGCGGGACCTTCGCCGTGTACGTCTTCGAGGACGCGGGGCACGCCCGGCGGACCGCCGAGCACCTCAAGGTCAAGCCGCTGGCGCAGTCGCCGACGCACCACTACGGGAGCCTGCCCGCGCTGACCGCGTTCGGCCGCGGGGACCGCTCGGCCGTCCCCTTCCGGGCCCCGGGCACCCTGCCGCCGGCGCATTCCTACGAACCCGGCTCGCTGCCGCGCACGGACAGCGTCCTGGGGCGCTCGCTGGCGCTGGCTACGGGGGTGTCCGACAGCTACCTGGGGGCGGGGTTCGGGGTGCACGCGGGCTCGTCGTCGCAGGAGATCCGCGAGGCGGCGGCCACCTTCCGGCGGGCCGTCCTGGGCGGCGGGACCGGTTGAGGGGCGGGGCCGGCTGAGGGGGCGCGGCCGTCTTGGGCAGTGGGACCGGTTGAGCGGTGGGGCCGGTTGAGGGGCGGGGCCCGTTGCGAGGGTGCGGGTCAGAGCACCTGGGCGCGGAGCCGGCCGGTCAGTTCCGCGGCCAGGCCGCGCCGCGCGTACACCAGCCAGGGCCCGTCCAGCCGGTGGCCGCCGGCCAGGTCGTCGACGTCGCCCCCGGCCTCCCGTACCAGCAGGGCGGCCGGGGCCCGGTCCCACACGTGTCCGCCCTCGTCGACGGCCGCGTCCACCCGTCCTTCCAGCAGGTCGCCGATGAGGCAGACCGGGGCGTCGACCCAGGTGGTGCCGGTCTGGACGCGGGCGGCCGGCGAATCCGGGAAGAGGAAGCCGCCCACCCGGGCGGAGCGCAGCGCGACCGTCTCGTCCGGCATCCGCAGCCGGCGGCCCGCCGACAGCGGCTCGGCGCCGGCGGAGGCGTACGTGCCGGACCCGGACCGGGCCCACCACCTGCGGCGTTCGGTGGGCCGGCTGAGGACTACGGCCCTGAGCGCGCCGTCGACCTCCAGCGCCACGTGGGTGCCCCAGGCCCGCTCGCCCGCCAGGAAGGGGATCGTGCCGTCGATCGGATCGAGGATCCAGCGGCGTGCGGTCCCCGCGTGCCCGCTCGCCGCCGGAGTCGGCCCGCTCTCCTCGCTCAGGACCGAATCCCCCGGCCGCTCCGCCGCCAATACCTCCAGCAGGGCCTTCTCCACGGCGAGGTCCGCCTCGCTGACCGGACTTCCGTCCGCTTTCCGGTGCGAGCGGGGTCCGTTCCGGAAATGGCGGAGCGCAATTGCGTCGGCCAGGTCCACCAGGCGGTGCGCGAGCCGTATGTCGCTGTCGATGTCCATCCCAACACCCTAGCCAGGCAAGCGAGTTGAACGCAGTAGCGGACATTCGCCGCTGAAGGCGCCGGTGTTAGCCTCGGGCATGCTCATGGAGAACAAGCTCGTGGAACGCCGGAGCCTGCTCCGGCTCGTCTCGGACCAGTTCCCGGATTGCCTTCCCGGCGGAGCGGAAGCGTTCGAGCCGGAATTCTTCCCGCTCGGCGAGGACAGCTGGTCCTACCGCTGCGGACCCCTGTGGATCAGTGTGCGCCGCGATCTCGACGGGCATTTCCCCGGAGCCTACGAAGCGGCCGTGCGGCTGCGGGCGAGCGGAATGGATTTCGTCCTCGCGCCCCTGGCCGGACGGGACGGCCGCGTCGTGTACACGGTCGCGGGGCTGCCGGTCGTCGTCTTCGCGTACGCCGAGCGGGCGCTCGCCGCCGCCGCGGACCCGACTGCGGCCCAGCTCGGCCTGCTCGTGGCCCGGTTGCGCAGGATCCACGGATTCTCCTCGCCCGCCGAACTCGGCGCCCAGGTGCCGGTGGAGGACTTCCGGTTCCCCTTCGAGACCGATCTGGAGAAGGCGGTCCAGGCCGCGCTGGACGGGGCGGCCGCCGAGCGCGGCCCGTACGGCGGCCCGCTGGCGGAGCTCCTCTCCGTACGGTCGGACCACCTCGCCGCCCTTCGGCGGGAGGCGGCACGGGTGGCCGCCCGGTGCGCCGCGCTGTGGCGGGCCGAGCGTCCGGTGCTGACGCACGGGGACCTGAGCCCGGACAACGTGCTGTTCGGCGCGGGCGGGGAGATCCTGGACTGGGGCGGGGCCATGTGGGCCCCGCCGGAGCGCGACTGGTCGGCCCTGATACGGGCGTTCGGGGCCCGGCCCGGCGGCCGGGAGCCGTTCCTGCGGTTCTACGAACTGCGCTGGACCCTGGCGGAGATCGCCGAGTACGCGGCCCGCTTCTTGGCGTCCCACCTGGGCGACGCCGACGACCGGGCCATGTGGGACAGGCTGACCCGCTACCTCCCCGAAGGCTGACCCGCTGCCTCCCCCCGGGGCTGACCCGCTGCCCGCCGAAGGCTGACCCGGCCTCCTCCGCCGCCGCGGCGGAGGGGACCCCCGGTGGCTACGACGAGATCTGGGCCCTGCTGTGGTCCCCGAGGACGAGCCGGTGGGCGTGCGGCACCGGCGGCGCCGGGGTGACCTGGACGTGGCGGCCGATGAGCGAGGCCTCGATGCGCCGCACTCCGGTGATGGACGCTCCGCGCAGCACGATGGAGAACTCCAGCTCGCTGTCCTCGACGAGGCACTCCTCGGCGATCGAGGTGAACGGTCCGACGTAGGAGTCGGCGACGACCGTACCAGCGCCGATGACAACGGGGCCCACGACCCGGGAGTTGCGCACGACGGCGCCCTCCTCGATCCGGACCCGGCCGATGATCTCGCTGTTCTCCACCAGACCGTCGCAGTGCGGCTCGATGGTCTCCAGCACCAGCCGGTTCACCTCCAGCATGTCGGTGACGTTGCCGGTGTCCTTCCAGTAGCCGGTGATCTGGCTGGACCGGACGTCCCGGCCCTCGTCGATCAGCCACTGCACGGCGTGCGTGATCTCCAACTCGCCCCGCCAGGACGGCTTGACGGCCCGGACGGCCTCGTGGATGGCCGAGGAGAAGAGGTAGACCCCGACGAGCGCGAGGTCGCTCTTCGGGTGGGCCGGCTTCTCCTCCAGGCCGCGCACGCGCCCCGACGCGTCGAGTTCCGCGACGCCGAAGGCACGGGGGTCCGAGACGTGGGTGAGCAGGAGGTGCGCGTCCGGCCGGTGGGCGCGGAATTCGCGGATCGGCCGGTCGATCCCGCCGACGACGAAGTTGTCCCCCAGGTACATCGCGAAGTCGTCGTCTCCCAGGTAGTCGCGGGAGACGAGGACCGCGTGGGCCAGGCCCAACGGCGCCGACTGGGGAATGTAGGTGACGTCGAGGCCGAATTCCGAGCCGTCGCCCACGGCGTCCGATATCTCGCGCGAGGTGTCCCCGACGACGATTCCGACGTCCTTGATTCCCGCGGCCGCTATCGCCTCCAGCCCGTAGAACAGCACGGGCTTGTTGGCGACCGGGACTAATTGCTTGGCCGAGGTATGGGTGATGGGCCGGAGGCGGGTCCCCGAGCCGCCGGCGAGTACGAGGGCTTTCATCGTGTTCTCCCTGGGTGGTGTGGCAAGAAAGGTACGACGCTTGGCGCGTATCTGTCCCGGCATGATCCGGGCGCGTATGAACTGTGTATGTATGCGCGCCGTCAGGGCTGGTCGGGCTGGCCGGATTTTGCCGTAGGGAGGGCTAGTTACATTCCCGGAGGCACCTTCCTCGGTGGGAATCGCGATGGTCGGCCCGTCCGGGACGGCTCAGGGGCGGTCGTATCCGTTCCCGGTGGGGGCGTTTACCAGTCGCTTTACCTTACTTTACTAACGGCACGGCACCTGATAGGCATATGCGGGGGGAAAGATTGACGGGGGCGCTTCGGTATGCCGTGATGCGGCATTTCTTTTCATCGAAGGGGTGTCAGTGAATCCTGTTCTGGGAAATGATTCTCTCCGTGTACGCGCTCAGCCGGAACACTATCCGGACGAAGCCGAGGGAATTTCTCCGTTATTATCCGGCACGGTCAGCGTATCCATTTCTTCCCTCTACCCTTCCGATTCCCCGCGCAGCGCGGGCGAGGACATGGAACACGTCCGGGCCCTGGCGGAGTCAGACGCACCGCTTCCCCCCATCGTGGTGATGTCCTCGACGATGCGGGTGATCGACGGCATGCACCGGCTGCGGGCCGCCGTGCTCCGGGGCGCCACCGAGATCGACGCACGCTATTTCGAGGGCGAGGAGAAGGACGCCTTCGTCCTCGCCGTCAAGTCCAACATCGCGCACGGACTGCCGCTCTCCCTCGACGACCGCAAGGCGGCCGCGGGGCGCATCCTGGACAGCCACCCCCTCTGGTCCGACCGGGCCATCGGACTGGCCACCGGCCTCTCGGCCAAGACCGTCGGGACCCTCCGCTCCTGTTCAACCGAGGGACTTCCCCAGTCGAACATCCGCATCGGCCGGGACGGGCGGGCCCGGCCCCTCGACCCCACCGAGGGGCGGCTGCTCGCCGGCCGCCTGATGCGGGAGAACCCCTCGGCACCGCTGCGCCAGATCGCCGCCCAGGCCGGCGTGTCCCTCGGCACCGCGTCCGACGTACGCAAACGGCTGCGCCGCGGCGAGGGTCCGCTGCCCGAAGGATCCCGCCCCCGCGCGGAGCCGGAGGCCGACGCCGGGCAGATGAGACAGCGCCGCGCCGACGAGGCCGAAGCGAGGCGGCCCTCACGCGCCCTGATGCTGCACCACCTGAGCCGTGACCCGTCCGTCCGGCTGACCGAGGACGGGCGCGCCCTCCTCCGGTGGCTCAACATCGTGGCGGTACGCAGCGCGGACTGGCACCGGCTGCTCGGCAACGTGCCGCCGCACCGGGTGGGAGCCATCGCCGAACTGGCGCGCGGCTGCGCCGAGATCTGGCAGCAGGTGGCCGAGCAACTCGAACAGGCGGGTGGCGAAGAGGCGCCGGCCGCGATGAACGGGCCTTTGGGCGACGCGGCCGACATGAGTACCTTCTCCCCGGTGGCGAGGCGCACAGAAGCCCGCGGCTGAATTCCGGAGTAGCGTGCGCAACGGCCCCTCCCCCCGCATCGGCTTTGGCCCGGGCGCCGGCCCACGAGCGCACTTCCGCGCTGCACCATCGATCTCCCTGAAGGAAATTCTTCCTATGAGCACGTCGGAAACCATCGACGTCCCGGACGCGCTGGTCGCGTCGTACACCAAGAGCGGTGACGAGGCCGGGCGGGCCTGGATCGCCGCACTGCCGCACTTGGCCTCCGCATTCCTCGACCGCTGGGAACTGAAGCGGGACGGCGCGGCCGGCTCCGGTGAGGCCTCGCTGGTCCTTCCGGTGGTACGGCGGGACGGAACCCGCGCCGCGCTGAGGTTCCAGATGCCCCGGGAGGAGACCGCGGCGGCGCTGATCGGGCTGCGGACGTGGAACGGTGACGGGGTGGTGCGCCTGCTCGACCACGACCCGGTGAGCGCCACCATGCTGCTGGAACGGCTCGACGGCTCGCGCACCCTGGAGTCCGTCGAGGACGACGACACCGCGATGGGCATCCTCGCCGGGCTCCTCGCCAGGCTCGTCCGCGTACCCGCGCCGCAGGGCCTGCGCGGTCTCGGCGACATCGCCGCCGAGATGCTGGAGCAGGTGCCGCGGGCGGTGTCCGCCCTGGTGGACCCCGCCGACCAACGGCGCCTGCACACCTGGGCGTCCGCGGTGGAGGAGCTGGTGGGCGAACCCGGGGACCGGATGCTCCACTGGGACCTGCACTACGGCAACGTGCTCGCCGCCGAGCGCGAGCCCTGGCTCGCCATCGACCCGGAGCCGCTGGCCGGGGACCCGGGCTTCGACCTGTGGCCGGCCCTGGACAGCGGCTGGGAGGAACTCGCCGCCACGGGCGACGACCTGCGCGTGGTGCGGCGCCGGTTCGACCTCCTGACCGAGGCCCTGGGGCTCGACCGGGACAGGGCGGCGGGCTGGACGATGGGCCGGCTGCTGCAGAACTCCCTGTGGGACATCGAGGACGGCAGCGCCGTCCTGGCTCCGTCCCAGATCGCCGTCGCGGAGGCGCTGGCGATCCGCTGACCGCACGCGCCGGGCAGGTTCCGCACTCCCGGCGGCCGGACCGATACCGAACGCACACCGATACCCAATGAGGAGTGGCATGAGTCTCGTCAGCGTGCACAACGAATGGGATCCGCTGGAGGAGATAATCGTCGGTACGGCCCTCGGGGCGCGTGTCCCCCGAGCCGATCGCAGTGTTTTCACCGTCGAATACGCCGACCAGTACGAGAACCAGGACCAGGTCCCCTCCGGCCCCTATCCGGACCGCGTGCTCAAGGAGACCGAAGAGGAACTCCAGGTCCTGGCCGAGGAGCTGACCAAGCTCGGGGTCACGGTCCGGCGCCCCGGCGAACGGGACAACTCCGCGACGATCACCACCCCCGACTGGCAGACCGACGGCTTCCACGACTACTGCCCGCGCGACGGCCTGCTCTCGGTCGGCCAGACGGTCATCGAGACCCCGATGGCCCTGCGCGCCCGGTTCCTGGAGCCGCTGGCGTACAAGGACATCCTGCTGGAGTACTTCGCCTCCGGCAGCCGCTGGATCTCCGCACCCAAACCGCGGCTCACCGACGACATGTACGATCCGTCGGCGCCCGCGGGGGAGCGGCTCCTGGAACGGGAACCGGTCTTCGACGCCGCGAACGTCCTCCGCTTCGGCACCGACCTGCTGTACCTGGTCTCCGACAGCGGCAACGAACTCGGCGCCACATGGCTGCAGTCGGCGCTCGGGGACACCTACACCGTGCACCCCTGCCGCAAGCTGTACGCCTCCACCCACGTCGACTCCACCATCGTGCCGCTGCGACCCGGCCTGGTGCTCGTCAACCCCTCGCGGGTCAACGACGAGAACATGCCGGACTTCCTGCGGTCCTGGCAGACCATCACCTGCCCCGACCTGGTGGACATCGGCTTCACCGGCGACCGGCCGCACTGCTCGGTGTGGATCGGGATGAACCTGCTCGTCGTCCGCCCCGACCTCGCGGTGGTGGACCGCCGCCAGACCGGGCTGATCAAGCTGCTGGAGAAGCACGGCATGGACGTGCTGCCGCTGCAGCTCACCCATTCCCGGACCCTCGGGGGCGGTTTCCACTGCGCCACCCTCGACGTCCGGCGCGGCGGGTCCTTGGAGACCTACCGCTTCTGACCGCTCCGACCGCCCCGCGGCGGCCGTTCCCCCGAGCCGCCGCGGGGCACCGCACCCTCACATCCCGACCGCGACAGGAGGCTGTCCCCCATGATTGGCTACGGGGTCTGCGTCGGCCCGACCGACCTCTTCGACCGTATCTGCCGCCCGGGCATCGAGCGCGTCCGCACCCCGGGCAGCCCGCTGTTCACCATGCGCCACCAGCGCTCCATGTTCGAGGCGTACAACGCCCTCTTCGACCAGGCGGCCGCCAACTCGGACATCACGGGGCTGGTGATGCTCCACGACGACGTCGAACTGCGCAAGAATCCCGTGGACGTGGCCGGACCGGTCTTCGAGGACGAGTCCGTGGGCATGCTCGGCTCGCTCGGCGGCTCGGACACCGTGTCACTGGCCTGGTGGAACGAGAAGGCCACCCGGCGCGGCCGGGTGGCCGACTACGACAAGGTGCACGACCACGGCGCCGGCCGGTTCGACGTCCACGCCGTGGACGACGTCATCCTGTGCGTGAACCGCTGGGTGATCGAGAACGTCCGCTTCCCGCAGGGCCACTACCGCGGCTTCGAGGGGCTCGGCGTCATCCTCGCCACGCTGGTGCGCGCCGCCGGAAAGAAGGTCGTGGTCGAGGACCTCCAGGACGTGATGCACCACAACGCCGGCCGCGGATTCAACGGGCTGAAGGACTGGCGCCACAACGAGCTGCGCTGGCACCGGGAGTTCTTCGACCTCGGTCCGCTGGAGCGGCTGGGAAACCACCTGGAGGACCTGGCCGTACCGGCCATCCCCGCCCGGATAGCCGCGCGGCGCCTCGCACTGCGCGCCGCGGGCCGCGGCCGCGAGGTCAGCGACGGGGAGTCGGGCGACCCGGCGATCGACGTCCTGGTGGACGGCTGGTACCGGCGGTGCAGGCGGCTGCGCGGCCGGATGACGGTGTGAGGAGAGGACATGGCGAACTACACGCGGCTGCGCTACGACGTCACGAAGATCCCCGTCGCCGAACTGGTCCGCGAGATCATGGCGGTGGACGACCTGGAGGGCCTGGCCGCCAGTGACGTGCCGGCCACCCGCGAGACCGACCAGAGCACGCCCTACCACCGCCGCTTCTACGACAACTTCGACGTCGTGGCGCCGGTCTACCGCAAGCTCGCCCAGGAGCTGTTGGGCCAGGACACGGAGGAGCTCTACCTCCAGCGGGTGCCGACCTTCCGGGTGCACCTGCGCAACTCCCTCGCCGTCGGCTCCTGGCACCGCGACCGCGACTTCGGCCACGACCCCTCCGAGGTCAACTACTGGGTGCCGCTCACCAGGGCGTTCGGCAACAACACCGTCTGGATCGACCACGAGCCGGTGCACGCCGAGTACGGCGAGGTCATCGTCTTCGACGGGGCCAACTCCTGGCACGGCAACGTCGTCAACGACACCGACATCAGCCGGGTCAGCATGGATTTCCGCACCCTTCCCCGTGACCGGTACCGCCCCAACGCGAAGACATCGGTGTCCTTCGGAATGCCGTTCCTGCTCGGGGAGTACTGGGACATCATCTGAAAGGCGGTCGCCATGGACACACCCCCGCACGCACCCCCGCACGCACCCCAGGGCCGTCCCGAGGACGAGCGCACCGACGAGGCCCTCGTCCATCTGGACGACCGGTTCCGGCAGTTCGTGGCCGGCCTGCCGAATGACCGTCCGGTGTGGTTCTGCTTCTTCTCCTCCGGGCTCCTGCACGTCATCCAGCACTTCCTGCGGTTCCTCCCGCCGGACCTGAACTGCGCCTTCGTCTGCACCGGGCTGACCCCCGCCGAAGTCGAGGTCCGCGACAGGATGAGCCGCGGCCTGCCCGCCTTCGACATGGACGAGCCGGTCGGCAGCCACGAGATCTTCGAGTTCCTGCTCCGCAACCTCGACCGGCCCTTCGGCATCGTCGACAGCGACTGCTTCGTCATGGAACCCGACTGGTTCACCCGGTGCACGGACGGCCTCGCGCCGGACGTTGCGGTCAGCGGACCGCTCAGCTACGGTCCCATCCCACTGGCCGCTCCACCGTTCCTGGCGATCAACCCGGCGGCCCGCCCCTCCATCGAGCGCGCCATCGGCGGGCCCGTGTCCCCGGCCGCCTACGCCTACGCCCCTCCCGGACCGGAGCAGGAGATCGACGGCGCCATGGTGCGCCTGATCCGGCCCCACCACGAGGCGGCGCTGGCCCGGGTGCTGGCGCTCGAGGAGCACCGGCTGCCGTTCCCGCAGGGCGGACTGCTGGACGTACTGGACGACGGGCGCGAGGTCCGCAGCCAGGAGCGGTACCACCACGTACAGGACGGCCACAGCGTGATCCGCGTCGTCTTCGACGGGCTCATGTTCTACCAGCTGATGGCCCTGGCGGCGGGCTGGCGCATCGCGCACTTCCACAGCTTCCCCGGCACCAAGGTCTTCGCCCCGGAACTGGTCCACGCGGGCGGCATCTCCTACTGGCACCGGCTGCGGCCCAGCGAGGTCGCCGCCGGAATCCACGAACTGCCGTGGTCGGCGCACATCGACGCGCTGCTGCTGGAGGACTTCAACTCCCGCCCGGACGCGCCCGATGCGTACCTGGCGCGCGGCACCCGGCTCGCCGCGAACCTGCGGCGCTCCGAACTCGATCTGGCGGGCCTGCGCAAGCAGCTGCGCGAGCGGCTCGCCGGGGCCGGCGTCGACGTCACCGATCCCCGGTGGCATCCCGTGGTCGGCTGAGGGCGGGGCGGGCGATGCGCGTACTGCTGACCGGCCACCAGGGCTACCTGGGGACCGTCATGGCCCCGGTCCTGGCCGCGGCCGGACACGAGGTGACGGGCCTGGACAGCGGCCTGTTCGCGTCCTGCGTCCTGGGGTCGCTCGACACCCCGGACGTACCGGGGCGGGCCATGGACCTGCGCGAGGTCACCGTGGGGACGCTGCGCGGCTTCGACGCCGTGGTGCACCTCGCGGCGCTGTCCAACGACCCGCTGGGCTCGCTGGCCCCGGAGGTGACCTTCGCCGTCAACCACCACGCCTCCACCCGGCTGGCCCGGCTCGCCAAGGAGGCCGGGGTGCGCAGGTTCGCCTACGCCTCCACCTGCTCGGTGTACGGGGCGCAGTCCGGTGACGGCCTGGTCGACGAGGACGCCCCGCTGAAGCCGGTGACGCCGTACGCGGTGTCGAAGGTGCGGGTGGAGGACGACCTGGCCGAGCTGGCCGACGGGCACTTCACGCCCTTCTTCCTCCGCAACGCGACCGCGTTCGGCTTCTCGCCCCGCCTGCGCACGGACATCGTGCTGAACAACCTGGTCGCGGCGGCGGTGCTGACCGGCAGGGTCACCGTGCTGTCGGACGGCACCCCCTGGCGGCCGCTGGTGCACGCCGAGGACATCGCCCGCGCGGTGGTCGCGGGGCTCGCCGCGCCGTCGGACGCGGTCCGGGCCCGGGCGTTCAACGTGGGCACCGAGGAGAACAACCGAACCGTCGCCGAGATCGCCGAAGCCGCCGCGGAGGCGGTGCCCGGCTCGGTGGTGGACATCACCGGCGAGACCGGCAGCGATCCGCGCTCCTACCGTGTCGACTTCGCGCGGGCCCGCACCGAGCTGGGCTTCCGGGCACGGTGGAGCATCCCGGACGGCGCGGCCGAGCTGCGCCGGGAGTACACCGCGCGCGGGCTGACGGAGACGGCGTCCCGGGGGCAGTTCACCCGGCTCGAGGTGCTCACACGACTGCGGCGGCACGGAACGGTGGACGAGTCCATGCGGATCCCGGCGGGTTGAGACGGCCGGTCCGAGGAGGGAGGAGAGCAACGTGAGCAGGGTGACGGGAAACTCGGACATCCCGGTCGTGCTCCTGTGCGGGGGCTACGGCACCCGCATCCGGGAGGCCAGCGACCGCTTGCCGAAGGCCATGGTCGAGATCGGCGGCCGGCCGATCCTGTGGCACATCATGAAGATCTACGGCCATTACGGCTTCCGCCGGTTCGTGCTCTGCCTGGGCTACAAGGGCTGGGAGATCAAGCGGTTCTTCCTCAACTACCGGGCCCAGATGTCCGACTTCACGATCTCGCTCACCGACGAGCACCGGATGCACTTCCACGACGACCGGGCCGACGAGAACTGGGAGATCACCTTCGCCGAGACGGGCCTGGACACGGCGACCGGCGCGCGCCTGCGCCGGGTGCGGCACTACGTGGACACCGACGACTTCATGATGGGCTACGGCGACGGCGTCGGGAACATCGACCTGGCCGCGCTGGAGAAGGAGCACCGCGCCGCCGGACGGATCGGGACGGTCACCGGCATCCATCCCACCTCGAAGTTCGGCGAGATGGACGTCGCGGGCGGCGAGGTCGTCGAGTTCAACGAGAAGCCCACGCAGGTGACGGGCTTCGTGTCGGGCGGGTTCTTCATGTTCCGCCGGGAGTTCCTGGACGACTACCTGGACGACGATCCGATGCTGTGGCTGGAGAGCGAGCCCCTGCAACGGCTGGCCAGGGACAAGCAGTTGACGCTCCATCAGCACCACGACTTCTGGTGCGCCATGGACACATACAAGGACCACCAGCACCTGAACGCCCTGTGGTCGGCGGGCAACGCCCCCTGGAAGGTGTGGGACCAATGACGGGAGTGCGCGCATGAAGGTGGGGATCGTCGGAGCCGGCCGGATGGGCGGGCTGCACGCGAGAACGCTGGCCGCCCTGCACGAACCGCCCTCGCTGCTCTTCCACGACGTCGACCAGGGCGCCGCCGAGCGGCTCGCCGGCTCGCCCGGGACGGGCCCCGGCGGGCCGGGCCGGGCCCGGCGGACCCTGGAGGAGGTGCTGGCGGAGTCCGACGCCGTCGTGGTCGCCACCCCGGCCGGCCGGCGCCGGGCGGCCCTGTCGGCCGCCTGCCGGGCGGGCCTGCCCGTGTTCTGCGAGAAGCCGCTGGCCGCCGACGTGGAGGAGGCGCGGGAGCTCGCCGCTTCCCTCGCGGGAGTCCGGCTGCACGTGGGGTTCCAGCGGCGCTGCGACCCCGAGTACCGGGTCCTGCGCGAGGAGATCGCCTCGGGACGGCTGGGGCGGATCCTGCTCGTCCGGTGCACGGCCTTCGACCGGGAGCCGCCCGCGGGCGCGTACGAGCGGACCGCCGGGGACATCTTCACCGACTGCCTGGTGCACGACATGGACGCCGTGCACTGGCTGACGGGACAGCACACGGTCGCGGTGCAGGCCGATGGGGCCCGGCTGCTCGGCGGTGGCGGGTACGACGTGGCCACCGCCGTACTGACCCTCTCCGGCGGCGCCCGCGCCGTCCTCTCGGCCTCCCGGCTCGACCCCGAGGGCTACGACCACCGGGTCGAGGTCCTCGGTACGCGGGGATCGCTCGCGGTGGGGCTCGGCGAGCGGACGCCGCTGCGCCGGGTGGGGCCGGGGCCGGCCGGCGGGGCGGCTCCGGTGGGGCCCGGGCCGCGGTCCCCGTACCGGGACTTCACCGACCGCTTCGAGGAGGCGTACCGGCAGGAGATGCGGGCGTTCCTGCGGATGGTGACGCACGGCGAACCGAGCCCGTGCACCCTGCGGGACGCGCTGCTGGCCCAGGAGGTGGCCGCGGCGGCGGGCCGCTCGGCGCGGACCGGCGCCCGGATCGCGCCGGGCGGGGGTCCGCTCCCACCGGAGGCCGGGGCGGGGGCATCCGCGTCTCCTGCGACCGCGTCCGCCGAGACCGTGTCCCCGGCGACCGCGACTCCGGTGACCGCGTCCCCGACGACCGCGGTCGCGACCGCGGTCGCGACCGCGACCGCGTCGGGCCGGACCCGGTGACGGCCCGGACCGCGGGTGCCGCGCTGTCCGGCGGGTGGCGGCGGGGCGCGGTGGCGGGCGCGGCCGTGCTGACGCTCCTGACGGTGTCCGCGGCCACCCCCGCCAAGGGCAGGGCCCCCGCCACGGCCCCGGACGCCGGTGCGCCGGTGCGCGACGTGATCCTTCTGGTCGGGGACGGCATGGGCGACTCCGAGATCACCGCCGCCCGCAACTACGGCCCGGGAGCGGGCGGCCGGCTGGCCATGGACACCCTGGCGGTGACCGGCTCCTCCCTCACCTACGCGGTGGACGGGCGCGGCAGGCCGGACTACGTCACCGACTCGGCCGCCGGAGCCACCGCCTGGGCCACCGGCCACAAGACGCTGAACGGCCGGGTCTCGAAGTCGGCGGACACGAACCGGCCGCTGCCGACGCTGCTGGAGCTGGCCCGGAAGCACGGGTACGCCACCGGCAGCGTGACCACGGCCTCGGTCGCCGACGCGACGCCCGCCGCCCTCACGGCGCACGTGACGGATCGTTCCTGCAAGGGTCCGGCCGACATGGAAGCCTGCCCGGCCGACACGCGCGCCGCGGGCGGCGCCGGCTCCATCGCGGAGCAGACGCTGGCCTCGCGCCCGGACGTCCTGCTCGGCGGCGGCGCGGACCTCTTCGCGCAGACCGTGACCGACGGACCGTACCGGGGGCGGTCCCTGCTGGAGCAGGCCCGCGCGAGCGGCTACCGGGTGGTGCGAGACCGGGCCGAGCTGCGGTCGGCCCGGCCCGGCGAGCCGGTCCTGGGGCTGTTCGCGCCGGACTACGTACCGGTCGAACGGGTGGGCCCCCGGGCGGCCGCCGGCGGTACACCGCCCCAGCGCTGCGCCACGGCCAACCCCGCCCGGCCGCCGGGCACGCCCACCCTGGAGGAGTCGACCCGGGCCGCGCTGGAACTGCTGGGCGCGGGACGTGGACGGCACGGGGCGGGCGGCGGCAAGGGCTTCCTGCTCCAGGTCGAAGGAGCCTCGATCGACGACCGCGCCCACGACGCCGACCCCTGCGGCCAGATCGGCGAGACCCTCGCCTTCGACCGGGCCGTACGGGCCGCGCTCGACCACGCCGCCCGCAACCCGCGCACGCTGGTGATCGTCACCGCGGACCACGGCCACGGCGGCCAGATCCTCCCGGCGGACGCGCGGTCCGCGGGGCTGTCGGCGACGCTCGTCACCGACGAGGGCGGGCTCATGCGGCTCGGCTACGCCAGCGGGCCGGCCGACGACGTACAGGAGCACACGGGGGTCTCCGTACGGGTCGCCGCCCAGGGGCCGCTGGCCCACCGGGTGTCCGGCCTGAACGAGAACACCGCCCTGTTCGACACCGTGCGCAACGCGCTGCGCCTGCGCTGAACGACTCCCCTTCCCCTTCCCCTTCCCTTTCTCCCTTTCCTCCTTCCCCTCACCCTGTCCGCTCACCGATCCGACCCTCAGCACGCCCTCCGCGGCATCAGAAAGGTGTGAAGTCTTGAGCAACTTCCATGAACTACCGAGGTGGCCCCAGCTCTCCGACGACGACGTCGAGGCAGCGGTCGCGGCCCTGCGCTCCAACCGGCTGGTCGGCCTGGGCAACCCCGTGGTCGACGAGTTCGAGGCGGCTCTCGCCGCCGGTCAGGGCGTCGGGCACGCGGTCGTCGTCTCCTCGGGCACGGCCGCGGTCCACCTCGCGCTGCACGCCCTGGACGTCGGGCCGGGCGACGAGGTGATCGTGCCCACCCACACCTTCATCGGGTCGGCGAGCCCGGTCACCTATCTCGGGGCGCGTCCCGTGTTCGCCGACGTCACCCCCGACACGCACTGCCTCGACCCCGACTCCGTCAAATCGCTCATCACCGAGCGCACCAAGGCGATCGTGGTCGTGCACATCAACGGCTGCGCCGCCGACATGAAGGCCCTGGCCGCGGTGGGCGCCGAGGCCGGCGTCCCGGTCGTCGAGGACATGGCCCAGGCCCTGGGCACCAGCATCGGCGGGCGGCCCGTGGGCGGCTTCGGCGACCTGGCCTGCGTCAGCCTCTTCGAGCAGAAGGTGATCACGTCGGCGGGCGAGGGCGGCGCCGTCCTCACGGACAACCCCGTCTTCGCGGAACGGGTACGGCGCCTGCGCAGCCACGGCGAGGGGCTGATCGAGGGCCGCCCCGGCCTGATCTGGGCCCACGAGGTCGGCTACAACTACCGGCTCACCTCGGTACAGGCGGCGGTGGGCCTCGCCCAGCACGCCCGGCTCGGCTCGATGGTCGCGGCACGCCGGCGCAATGCCGCGTACCTCTCCGAACGCCTCGCGGGGATCGAGGGCCTCGAACTGCCCGTGGAGCCGGAGGGCACGGTCCACGCGTTCTGGAAGTACGTGGTGCGCGCCGTTCCGGGCGGGGGCCGGCCGCCGGCCGCCGAGATCGCGGCGACGCTGCGCTCCCGGGGGGTCCCGGTGCTGCTCCGCTACCCGTTCCCGCTGCACAAGCAGCCCGCCTTCGCCGACCACGCCGAGGTGTCCCTGCCGGTCGCGGAGCGGCTGTCGCAGGAGCTGCTGGCGCTCCCCTCGCACCCGGGGCTGGCGGAGGGCCACCTCGACCACATGGCCGACGAGGTCCGCAAGGCCTTCGCGCCGTGACCGGGCCCCGAGCCGCAGGAGAGCCGATGTCCGATTCCGTGTTCCCCGCCCCGCCGCTCGCCGAGGGGCCGCCGGTGCTCCTGGGCACGTCGGCCTTCGGCCAGGACGAGCGGTCCTTCCCCGTCTACGACGCCTACTGGGAGGGCGGCGGCCGGGCCTTCGACACGGCGTGGCTGTACGGCCACGCCTACGGTCCCGGCTGCTGCGAGCGGTCCTTCGGCGCGTGGACCCGCTCCCGCGGCCTGGAGAAGGAGGTGTGGGTCCTGGCCAAGGGGGCCCACACACCGGAGTGCCTGCCCGACCGGGTGGAAGGACAGCTGACCGAGAGCCTGGAGCGCATGCAGCGGGACGGCGCGGCGCTGTACATGCTGCACCGCGACAATCCCGAGGTGCCCGTCGGCGAGTTCGTGACGGTCCTGGCCGATCTCGTCGCACGCGGGGTGATCGGCGGGTACGGGATGTCGAACTGGCCGCTGGAACGGGTGCGGGAGGCGGTGGCGTACGCGCGGGCCCACGGCCTGGTGACGCCGTCCGGGGTGAGCAACCAGTTCAGCCTCATCGACATGGTGCACCCCATCTATCCGGGGACGGAGACCTCCAACGACCGGGCGTGGCGGACCTGGCTGGCGGAGGAGTCCCTGCCGCTGTACCCATGGGCGAGCCAGGGGCGCGGCGCGCACGCCCTGGCGGACCCCAGCGAGCTGCGCACCGGTCCGCTCGCGGAGAGCTGGTACAGCGAGGCCAATGAGCAACGGTTGCTGCGGGCACGGGAGTTCGCCGCCGACCGGGGAATCTCCTCGACCGGGGTCGCCCTCGCGTGGACGCTGTCCCAGCCGTTCCCGGTCGTCGCCCTGATCGGGCCGCGCCAGCCGGAGGAAGTCCGGGACTCCCTGACGGCCGCGTCGTACCGGCTGACCGGGGCGGAACGCGACTGGCTGGAAACGGGGACGGGCACGCTCCCGACGCGCTGACGGCCGGGGACCGCGGCGAGCGGCGGCCCGACCGGGACCTCCCGGGCCGGGCCGCCGGTCGGGCAGCCGGCCGGGCAGCCGACTCCTCAAGGGCGGCGGTCGCGCATCCTGCCGACCGTTTCCAGGGTGCGCACCGCCGCGGTCTTGAGCTGGGGACGCTCCCGTACGAAGCGGCGGACCGCACGTGACGGCTCGCGGCTGAGCCAGTGGAGAGCCGCACCCGGCCTGGGCCGCAACAGGGCTCCTTCGTGCACCGTGAGCTCCCGCGTCTTGAGGGAATCCTTGTAGGCGGCGTCCCCCCTGCCCAGGTCGAGCATGTCGATGCCCGCGGCAGCGGCCGCCTCGATCATGCGGAGATGGAGAACGAGACCGGGGGACAACGGGGCGAAGTCCCGGTCATAAGCGGGGAACCAGCACGACAGTACGGTGCGTGAGCGCAGCCCGAAGTGTGCGGCCACGGGCCGTTCGCCCGCGTAGAGCACCGACAGCACGCCCGAACAGTCGGGTGTGCGCGTGCCGGCGAGGATGTGCACCAGGTTGTTGATCCACTGCTGGGCGAACCGGTCGCGCCGGCCCGTCCGGCGGTACTGGGCCGACTTCCATGCCATGAGCGTTCGCAGGGCCGCCGGGTCCCGTTCGTCGAACACGAACCTCAGCGGCCCGACCCGGCGTTGCAGCCGGCGGTCCTGCGCCAGCGTCGCCTTCAGGAACTTGCGGGAACCCGCGCGGAGCAGGTCCTCGTAGTGGGCGTAGCCGCCGCTGAGGTCGATGACGGGCGAGGCGAACCGCCCCGTCGCGAACGGCAGGAACAGGTCCTGGCCGCTTTCGAGATGGTTGAACTCCCAGACCGTCAGGGAACTGGCGCGCAGGAGCTGGTGCGGATCCACGCGTACGTCGGGATGCAGCACAGCGCCCTGACAGTCGGAGACGCCCAAGCCGATCGCCCGGCCGCGGCCCCACCGGCCGCGCTCGAAGGGGAAGAAGCCGGCGGGCTCGCCGTCCTGACGTACGACCGCGACCCTGGCACCCGGCCGGACCCGGCCGACCGCCCGGCAGAACCCGGGGCTCATGAAGGGATTGGCGACGGGCGCCGTCCTGGCCCGCAGCGCGCTCCACAGCTGGAGGTCCGCCGGGCTCATGTCGGCGGGGTGCATCACGTCGATGCGTTGAGTGGGCACGTCGGCTCCTGGTTCATGGGATGGCTCGCGGGGTTCGGACAGCCGCAGGAGGCGACGCCTCGGCGGACCCCGGCGCACCACCGCGTCGGCCAGGAGGTCTTCGTCAGGCCACCCGCCCGTCTGACCGCGGGGAGTGGCGTCCCGCCGGTGCCGGTGCCGGTGCCGGTGCCGGTGCCATCGCCGTCACGGCGAAGGCGGCAGCCCGCGTCACTCCCCGTCCGGACGCCGAAGCGAACCGGGAAAGGAGGGGTGAGGGGAAGAAGGAGGAGCACCACGCCATCATGTCTGGACCCATGATCGGCGAGTCGGGGCGTGCGGCGCCGTGGAACGGGAAGGCTGGTGCATTCGAACCTTTGCCCCAGGGGGCCTCCCGAGGAGTGAGCCCGGCGTGCGGACGGCCCGGCGGGCAGTGCCCTCCGTCAGACGCGGTCGGCGGCGATCAGGACGTATTGGAAGGAGCCGTCCTTGTAGGAGTTGATGAACGCCTCTTCGATGCCGGTGACCAGGCGGGACGTGGCCCGCAGCTCCCAGTAGGGCAGGGTCTCGGGGGTCAGGTCGATGACGGCCTGCGGGACCAGACGGTTGTCGGCCATGGCGCGCAGGTACTCCCGGCGGGAGTGGATGTTGCACTCGAAGTGCGCGTTGATCTGGGAGACCCACTTCGAGGGCTGGCCGTAGCGCGGGTTCCAGCAGCCGGTGATGGTCACGTAGCGGCCGCCGACCTTGAGGATGCGCGAGTGCTCGGCGAAGAGGTCGTGCAGGTCGACGTACATGCTGGACTCGTTGTTCCACGAGGCCGCGGCGCGCCCGGTTTCGAAGGGTGTGCCGAGCATGTTGCAGACACGGGCGTTGACGCGGTCGTCGATGCCGAGTTCGCGGGCACGCCGGTTGGCGAAGTCGGCCTGTTTGGCGGACAGGGTGACGCCCTCGACGTCGCATCCGAAGCGCTGGTGGGCCATGACCATCGAACCGCCGCGGCCACAGCCGGCGTCGACGAGGGTGTCCTCGCGCGTGACGGGACCGAGGTGGTTCAGGAGGACTTCGGCCTGGGCGGACTCGAGGCGGTGGAGTTCGGCGATGAGGTTCTTCTCGTACGCGGCGTCCCCGGTGTCGCCGAGGGCGGTGTGGTCGACGTCGCCGATGCCGTAGTGGTGGTGGTACAGCCCGTCGACGTCACCGAGGCGCAGGTTCACGGGCCTGGCCTCGTGGTCCCAGTACCGGGCGATGTCCCCCTGGTACGGCGTCGTCGGGGCGGGAATGACCACGGAGTTGCCGGCGGAGGTGGTGGTGGTCGTGGTGCTGAGGTCGTAGCTCGTCATGGATTCGTCCCATCGTTACCAGAAGTCGGGCAGGCTGTAGCGGTAGGTGTTGGTCTGGTGCCAGTAGTGGTTGCCGTCGACCCAGGCGGCCACTCCGCGCAGGAAGCGCGCCATGCCCGGGATCGGACAGTCGGCCACCAGGACGGCGGCTTCGGCTTCGAAGTCGTGCATGAGGTCGTTGTGGACCTCGACGGCTTTGAGGTAGGCCTCCCGGACGGGGAGGTCCTCGCGGTCGGCGATCACCACGGGCAGGTTCAGGTGACGGCCGGGGGCGGCGAGTTCTTTGGTGTAGGAGTACAGGTCGTTGACGAGGGTGGTGGCGTTCCCGGCGAGCGCGATGACGCGCTGCACGGCCGGCTGCGCGTGGAGGTCCGCCGGCAGTTCGTAGCCGCCGACGGTGTCGGTGATGGTCGGGCAGGGGCGGAAGTTGTTGAACTGCCGCATCGCCAGGTACTCCCACACCTCGGGCACGTGGTCCGTCTGAGCCCAGGCCGCTTCGGCGAGGTACCCCAGGTGGAGACGGGCCATGTCGTGCCGGTACCGGTCGGTCTGCGAGGGGCTCGCCTCCCGTACGAAGTACTCCATGGCGGAGCGGTAGGCGCGGCGGGGCGCGTCCGCGTGCAGGGATGCGGCCCACTGGGGTTCGTATTCCTTCGTCGTGTGGAGGGGGTCGAGGGCGGTGTGCGCGAGGAGGAGGCGTCCGCCCAGGCCGATGGGCGAGCCTCCGTGGTCCTCGCAGTAGCAGTCGTCGAGCGCGTTCTCCGCGACCATCAGCCGGGTGGCGATCATCAGGTGGTCGACGGTCGGGGCGTCCGGGTGGCAGGCGACCATGTAGCGCCCGACGGAGAAGCCGTCGAACTGGTCCTCCCAGTCCTCGGGGTAGAGGTCGACCTCGTCCAGCGCCCAGGCCTTGATCCTGCGGCTGACCTCCTCCACCCGGACCGGATCGGGCTCGGCCACGGGGTGGTGGTAGAGCCCCGGGATGGGGTTGCCCGGTGCGGCTTCGGCCGGGGGCGGGGCGGGCGTCGGTTCCTCGCGCCGGGTCGGGTAGAGACCCGCGGTGCCCAGTCCGCTGGGGCCGCGCAGGATCCGCGCGAGGGCGGGGCTCGACCGGCTCGCCGGCGCGGCGGCCCCCGCGGCGACCCCCACTGCGGCGGTCCCCTCTGCCGCGGCCTTCTCTGCCGCGGCCTCCGCGGCGGACACGGGAAGGGCATGGTGAGCCCCGGTGAGGACGGCGGCGCCGAAGCGGGCCCCGGCGGCGGGCAGGCTCGATTGCACAGGGGAATCCCCGGTTTCGGACATCCGTGGCTCCTTGGTGAGGCGGAAAGGGCTGTCCCGGGCTCCGGGCGCGCGCGGCCGCCCCGGGAGAGCTCGGGGTGTGTGCCGAGGTCACAGCACTAGTCGCGCCTGCGGCCGATCTGCACGTTTTCCAGGACACCCAGCGCGTCCGGCACCAGGATGGCGGCGGAGAAATAGGTGGTGACCAGGTAGGAGATGATCGAGCGCTCGTCGATGCCCATGAACCGTACGGACAGTCCGGGCTCGTACTCCTCCGGCAGTCCGGTCTGACGCAGGCCGATGACGCCCTGGTTGTCCTCGCCGGTGCGCATGCAGAGGATCGAGGTGGTGTTCTCCTTGCTGATGGGGATCTTGCCGCAGGGCAGGATCGGGACGCCGCGCCAGGCCGGGACCTGCTGACCGCCGAGATCGGCGTGGTCCGGGTAGAGCCCGCGGGCGTTGAACTCGCGTCCCATCGCCGCGATGGCGCGGGGGTGGGCGAGGAAGAACTTGGATCCGCGGCGGCGGCAGAGCAGCTCGTCCAGGTCGTCGGGCGTGGGCGGGCCGGAGTGGGTCTGGAGCCGCTGCTTGAAGGAGACGTTGTGCAGGAGCCCGAACTCGCGGTTGTGGAGCAGCTCATACTCCTGGCGTTCACGCAACGCCTCGATGGTGAGCCTGAGTTGCTCCTCGGTCTGGTTCATCGGCTCGTTGTAGAGGTCGCCGACCCTGGTGTGAACCCGCAGTACGGTCTGGGCGAGGGAGAGTTCGTACTCGCGCGGGTGGGGTTCGTAGTCGACGTACGTGCCGGGCAGCTCGGCCTCACCGGTGTGGCCGGCCGACATGGCGATCTCGGCCTCGCCGTGCCGGTTCTGCCGTTGGAGGGGCAGTGCGGCGAACTCCCCCAGGTGCGTCCGGAGGGCCGGCGCGGTCGACACGACGGCGTCGAACTCGGCGCGGGACAGGGTGAGGAGTGTGCCGGCGGTCTCCGCGGTGGCGGTGCGGTCCCACCTGGCACCGGCGTCCAGCAGGGCGTGCTCGCCGAAGTGGTCACCGTCGGCGAGGACGGTGACGGCGATCTCGTCGCCGTACTTGCCGACGGAGGTCTGGGAGACCCTGCCGTGGGCGATGAGGTACATCTGCTCGGCGGCATCGCCCCGTTCGGCCAGCACCTCACCGGCCCGGAAGTCGCGCTGGACGCACCGGCCGGCGAGGGCCGTCAGCACCTCCATGTCGTCGAAGCCGCGCAGCAGGGCCAGTTCGCCCAGCTCGCGGGGGATCACCCGGACGCGGGCGCCGTCCTGGACGAACTCGACGCGTCCGTCGCCGACCGTGTAGCTCAGCCGTCGGTTGACCCGGTACGTGCCGCCCTTGGTCTCCACCCAGGGCAGCATCCGCAGCAGCCAGCGGGAGCTGATCTCCTGCATCTGAGGAGCTGACTTGGTGGTGGTGGCGAGATTGCGGGCGGCCGCCGTGCTGAGACTGGACTGACGCGGCGGCGCCGGCTGCGCCTCCGGGCTGCTGTCAACGGTCATCGGGCGAGCTCTCCTTGCTCACGGGGGCGAACGGCGTTCTCCATGCGTGAGCGCCGTTCGACGAAATGGGGAATGCGTGCGAATTTTCATGGGAATCAATCTGGCGTCATGGAGGAAAGTAGCGGCCTGAGTGGTCCGCTTCCGACGGCACCGAGGCGATGTGCCTCAATGTAGTGATCTCGTCCCGCGCGGAGTTTGCCCTGCGGGGGATTCGTTTGAGCCAGAGTGCAACACCAGTACGGCGGCTTCCATGGCGGTGAGTATCTGGTGGGAGACGATCGCGCAGGCTCTCTTCACGCCGTGCGAGGCTGTGGCCCGTGGCCCGTGGCTTGAATGAGGGTGATGCGGACCGCGCGCCGCGGCACCAGACCCCGAGCCCCTCTTGTCGGGACCTGCTCGTCTACCGCCCGGCGCCGTAGGGGAGCAGGGCCATCTCGCGGGCGTTCTTGATCGCTGCGGCGAGTCGGCGCTGCTGCTGTGCCGTGACGCGGGTGACCCGGCGGCTGCGGATCTTGCCGCGGTCGGATGTGAACTTCTTCAGCAGGTCGGTGTCTTTGTAGTCGATGTAGGTGATCTTCGCCGCGTCCAGCGGGTTCGGACGGGACTTCGGCGGAGTGTGGGGGGCTTGGCGGCGGGCCATGAGGATTCCTTGCGGGATATCGACGGGATATCGACGGGATATTGACGGGTAGTGACGGGGTGTTGGCGGGGGGACCGGTTCCGGAGGTCCCGGTAGTCCCCGGTGGTCAGGAAGCGTGGTCGAGGAGGGAGTCGAAGGCGGCGGGAAGTGCTTTCCACGCGTCTCGTCCTGCCGCGAATTCGGCGTCGGTGAGCAGGCAGGACTCCAGGAGGTGTTCCAGGCCCTGCCGGTCGAGTGCGGGTGAGGTGAAGACGAGGTGCTGGCAGCAGTCACCGTGTTCGGGATGCCAGTCGAGGGAGGCGGCCGCTCTGCGCATCGGCGGCACCATGTCCCAGGCTGCGTCCGGGAGGGAGGCCAGCCAGGGGCCGGCGTTCTCCACGCAGAGCGCACCGCCCGCGGCGTCCCAGGCGAGCAGGGCGTCGGGGCGGTCGGCGAGCCAGAACCTGCCGCGGCTGCGGGCTGCCGCGCAGCAGAGGTCTTCCAGCGCAGCGTAGAGGCGTTCGGGGTGGAAGGGGCGGCGGCGGTGCCAGACGAAGGTGGTGACACCTGCCTCCTCAGCATCCTGGGGGAGGAGGGCACAGGCCGGATGCTGGGCCGCGGCCGCCGTTTCCACGTCGAAGCCGGCGAAGGCCGCCCGGGCGAGTTCTCCGGACGCGGCGGGTACCCGGCGGGCGGTCGGGTGGAGCTGGGCGAGGAGGGCGCGGTCCTCGTCGTTGGCGGCTTCGCTTTCGATGAGGGCGAGTACGGGGGCGTATTCCAGCTGCCGCGCCCAGGTGTCCCCTACGGTGCGCTGGTCGGTGGCGGCCGCGGCGAGGCCCACCTCGGCCAGGTCGTCGCCGTTGACGAGGTAGGGCAGTACGAGCGCGGGATCGACCGCGGTGATCACGCCGGTGAGGTTGAGCGCGTCGCCGCCGTGTGCGGTGACGACCTCGGCCATCGCCTTGGGCTCGACGGAGTCCCACAGCTCGACCACCGCCAGGCGGGTCGTGCCGTCGGCGGCCAGGCGTTCCAGCTCGGGGACCAGGTCCTCGCGCAGGGCGCAGCAGGCGCAGTCGTTGACGAGGGGAGCCTCGCCGCGGGACAGCTCGCCGGAAGCGTCGCGCACCAGGCGCCGCACCGTGCCCGCCGGAGCGGTGGCCAGGTCGTGGTGGAGGGCGACGCTGCCGGGCACGGAACGCAGCAGACGGTCCACGACCTCCTTGCGGGCGTCGGAGTGCAATCCGCCGACGATGACGACGGGCAGGTTCACGGCTTGCTCCCGTAGCGGCGCTCGAAGCGCTCGACGCGGCCGGCGGTGTCCAGGACGCGGGCCGTACCCGTGTAGAAGGGGTGGCTCTCGGAGGAGATCTCGACGTCGATGACGGGGTAGGTGTTTCCGTCCTCCCACACGATCGTCTTGCCGGGATCGGCGCTGGTGGCCGTGGACCGGGTGAGGAAGGCGAAGTCCGCGGCCTTGTCGCGGAAGACGACGGGGCCGTAGGCGGGATGGATTCCGGGCTTCATGGCGGTGTCCTTCAGGCAGGTCAGTTGAGGTCAGGGCAGGTCAGGCGGGGGCGGGCGGGCGAGGACGGGCCGGGGCGGGCTGAGGAGTGCTGGGGCGGGCTGGGGATCAGCGTTCCTCGCGGAAGTCGACGTGCCGGCGTACCACCGGGTCGAACTTGCGCAGCACCATCCGGTCCGGATCGTTGCGGCGGTTCTTGCGGGTGACGTAGGTGAAGCCGGTCCCCGCGGTGGAGCGCAGCTTGATGACCGGGCGTACTTCGTTGCGTGCCATGCCGCTACTATACGGGAATGGAAATCGTTTCCAATAACGGTTTCGGCTCAAAGAGAGGCAGGTAACACCGTGTCCGCCCACTGCCAACTGACCGGGTCCCAGCCGGGCTTCGGCAACACCATCTCCCACTCGCACCGGCGCACCTCCCGTCGCTTCGACCCCAACGTCCAGCGCAAGAGGTACTGGCTGGCGAGCGAGGGACGCCACGTCCGTCTGACGCTCAGCGCGAAGGCGATCAAGACGATCGACGCCATCGGCATCGAGGCCGCCGTGGCCCGGATCCGCGCCCGGGGGGTGAAGCTCTGATGGCCAAGAGGAGCAAGATCGCGCAGAACGAGAAGCGCAAGGCGATCGTCGAACGGTACGCCGCCCGGCGGGCCGAGCTGAAGGAGGTCGTGCGGCGGCCGTCCTCGACCGGGGCCGAGCGCGATGCCGCGCTGGCGGAGCTGCGCGGGCAGCCCCGCGACGCCAGCGCGACCCGCGTGCGGAACCGGGATGGAGTCGACGGCCGCCCCCGCGGACACCTCCGGAAGTTCGGACTCTCCCGAGTCCGCATGCGAGAGCAGGCCCACGCCGGGTTCCTCCCCGGGGTCACCAAGTCCTCCTGGTAGCGGCCGCGCGTCGGACGGGAGGGCGCGGGCCCGCCGCTTCGGCGGGGTGCGGGCCCGCGCACCGGCGCCCGGCATGCCCGGTGCAGCCGTACGGGGAGCGGCGGCCCGCTGGGCGTCGGGAAAGCCGTCACCGGGTGGGGCCGGTCAAGCGCCACCTGTTCGTGGCCGCGCTGCTGCCGGCGGCCTCTGGCGCGGGGAGTACCGGTCCACGACGGAGCCGGGTGCGGCGCGTCCCGGTCCGTGCCCGCCGCGCGCCGGCGATCTCAACGAAGCCGCCGGGCCCGCGCGCGCCTGTCCGGCCGGTGAACGTGAGGGCCTGCCAGGGGCACGTGTGCCTCCTGAGATCGCGCGCCAGATCCCGGAGCGGGGGAGGGTGACAACCATTGTTGTCGCAGGGGCGGTCAGCGGCCTACAGTGCCCGTATGCCTGGCAAGAACTTCGTGTTGCGGACCACCCCCGAGGAGACGGCCGCCGCCGCGGACGCGGCCGTCGGCCGGCTCGCGCACCGTCTTGTCCTTGAGCTACTGGAAGACGCACCGCCCGGACCGGACGGTCAGCCGGCCCACGCCCTGGCCCGGTTGCACCTGCTGGACCAGCTTCAGCAGGCCACCGAACGCCTCCAGCGGGGCGCGGCCGTGGCCGCCGCGCGCGCGGGCGCCGGATACCCCCAACTCGGCGCCGCCTGCGGCCTGACCCGCCAGGGCGCGCGACGCCGCTGGCCGGGGCTCTTCCACCACTCCACCGAAGCACCCACCACGGAACAACCGATGACGACCACCCCCGCCCGCCCCTTCGACGTCCTGCTCGTCGAGGACGACATGGCCGAACCCTGCTCATCGAGGAAGCCCTCTCCGAGCGCGGCGCCCGCAACCTGGTCCAGGTCACCGACGGGGTCGCCGCCCTCGAACACCTCCGCACCCCCGGCAGCGTGCGCCCCGACCTCATCGTGCTCGACCTGAACATGCCGCGCATGAACGGCCGGGACCTCCTGAAGGTCCTCAAGGCCGACGAGGACCTGCAGACCATCCCGGTCGTCGTCCTCACCACGTCCTCCGCGCCCGACGACGTCGTCGGCGCGTACAGCAGCCACGCCAACGCGTACGTGACCAAGCCGGTCAACCTCGAGGAGTTCGAGCAGGCCGTGCAGAGCATCGACGCCTTCTACCTCGACACCGCGAGCCGCCCCCGCCACGCCTGACGTGGAGTCCTGACCACCTCGACGCCCCCCGGGATCACGGCAGTCCGGCGGGCCGGCGCCGGGCACCGTTCGTGCGGTCCCGGTTCCCCCTGGGCGCTGAAGGGCGGCGAGCCCGTGGCGGCTCGCACCGGAATGCCCCCTGTTATGGTGCGCCGATGTCATCGATCAAGCAGTTCCAAGTCACCTTCGACTGCGCGGAACCCGAGCGCGTCGCCCGCTTCTGGTGCGAGGTGCTGGGGTACGTCGTCTCGCCGGTGCCGAAGGGGTTCGACACGTGGGACGACTACCATCGCTCACTGCCGCCTGACCATCAGGTGCGGTGGTTCTCCTGTGTTGATCCCTCAGGTGTGGGCCCGCGCCTGCTCTTCCAGCGCGTTCCCGAAACCAAGGTCGTCAAGAATCGGGTGCACCTCTGCGTGCGGGCCGGAACCGGGCTCGTGGGGGAAGAGCGCCTCGCCACGCTCCGGGCCGAGTGCGCACGACTGGCCGCACTCGGCGCGGTGCACGTGCGTACGATGCTTGCCGACGGCACCAACGAGTCGTGCATCGTGATGCAGGACTTCGAGGGCAACGAGTTCTGCCTCGACTGAGCATCCTCCGGGCCGGCGCGGCGGGAAGCCGCGTCCGTGCCGAGTCAGTGCCGCGTCAGGGCGAGGAAGTCCTCTACGAGCCGGTCGGGCAGGGGTCTGTCAAACGAACGGCTCTGTCGCACATTCGGTGGTGACGGATCGTGAGCATCGGGCGCCGTCAGTGGCAGAGAGTGCGAATGGCGCTCCGACCTCGGTGTTTCACGAGCGGGCGGCGCTGCAGTGGGGATGCGGGGACCGGCAGGCCGGGCTCACATCGGCCCCTGCGCCGGCCACCGATGCCATAGAACGAACCGCTCCAACGTACTGACCTGCGACTCTGTGATCGCTGGGTTTGTTCACCGACATCATCGCCCTCCGTCACCACCGAATGTGCGACAGAGCCGAACGTTTTACAGTCCCACGGCGGGAACAGGGACGGGCGCCCGGTCGGAGGTGTCCGGCCGGGCGCCCGTCTGTTCAGTGGGGTGGTGGCTGGTTAGCCGATGGTGAGGAAGGTGTTCCAGTTGTCTTCGTCGGCGCCTGACGCGGAGCCGGGCATGGTGGCGCGGGCGCCGGGGAAGAGGTACTGGTTGCCGTTGGTGCTGACGGTCCAGATGTCGGGGATCTGGTCGCCGTTGGCGTCGGGTGTGCCGAGGACCATGGGGAGCTCGGCTCTGCTCCACTTGGTGGTGGCGTAGGTGGTGTCGACGCCGCCGGCGGAGTCGGCGGCGGTCTGGAGCGAGGTCAGGTCGGTGCCCCCGCTGGGACCCGGCTTGCCCTTGCGGAGGACGAGGCCGCGGTTGCTGTTGGCGTCGTCGCGGTACAGCAGGTCAGGGACGTTGTCGCCGGAGATGTCGCGGACGCCGATGATGTCGCGGGGCGCCCAGTTGGTGGCCATCTTCTTCGAGGCGGTGAAGCTGGCTCCGGTGTATCCGGTGAGGGCCCAGAGTGCGCCGGCGGTGTCGATGGCGAACATGTCGGCGAAGGTGTCGCCGTCGACGTCTTCTGCGGCGACGAGCTGGCGGAGGGTGGCCGGGTCGGGTGCGCCGGCGGGCAGGAGGATCTCCATGCGGCCTCCGACGTCGAACTGGCCGGTGCCGGTGCCGGGGTAGACGTACATCTTCCCGTCGGGCATGCGTGCGATCAGGTCGGTGAGGCCGTCGCCGGGGAACCAGTCGGTGGAGTGGGCGATGAGTGCTGACTTCCCCGTGGCGGCGTCCTTCCAGTAGCCGCTCTGGACTGGCTTGCCGTTCTCGACGGCGCCGGGGATGTAGGCGTCGGTGTCGCCGTAGGCGTCGCCGGCGTAGGTGCGGAGGTTTCCGTCCTTGTCGATGCCGAGAATGTCGGGGTGGCCGTCACCCGTTGCGTCGCCGGGCTTGTCCAGGCCGGCCCTGGGTTTGACGAGGAACAAATACTCGGCTTGAGGCGAGATGTTGCCGAACTTGCTGACCGTGCGGACGTACAGGACGTTGGGGCCTGCGGTGTCGACCTGGAGTTTGACCGAGGCCACGTCGCCGGCCGTGGGGGCAGCTGTCTGGTTGAAGTGGGGCTTGTTCAGGCTCCACTGGTACTCGCGGATCTCCTCCGCCTTGGCGCCGTTACCTACAATCTCGACGACCTGGTCCTTGGTTCCGGCCTCCTCAACGCTCCATTCGGTGTGGTCGGCGCCGGGCGCGGGGAAGGCGGTGGAGCGGACCGCGGGTGCGGGCGGCGCGGAGTGGTCGACGGTGAACGTGCACCATCCGCCGCCTCCGGAGTCGGCGGGGCCGCTGCCCGGGGATCCCCACCCGTCCCAGTCGTTGGTGCGGGAGAGCCAGTAGTACTTCGTTCCTGTCTTGAAGTAGTCCCAGGGAATGTCTTTGGTGATGACCCCGTCGCTGTTGGGCCACAGCCATTCCTCATAGGTTTTGACGCCGGTTGCGGCTTCCCAGATCTCGATCTGGACCTGCCTGAGGTTGCCGTCCTGGTCAGTTCCCTTGACCTGGAAGGTCAGGTCGGTCTTCCCGATGCTGGTGCCGGCACCGCTGGTGAGACACGGACCGCCGGGGAAGGTCTGCATGTTCGCCGCGACCGGCACGTCCGGCGGCGTGTTGTAGACGATCTCCAGGTACGGAGCGGTCTCGCCGTTGGCCAGGAGCTTCTTCCAGTAGTACGAGTCGGACTCGTTCGGGGCCGCGAAGCCCAGCGACAGAGCGCCCCAGCGGGCGTTCGCCGCCTCCGCCACCAGCCCGTGGATGTCGGTCGCCACCCAGTTGTCCGGGCAGGAGCTGTTGTATCCGTACCCGGCGTCCTCGGAGGCGACCTTTCTGCCCCACCAGCCCGTCGTGTTGTCCCAGGTGTTCGAGGAGCCGACGAACGGCGTCGAGTAGATGTCCATCCGTTTGCGGTCACAGGACCAGGAGTAGGTCTGCAGCGCCCTTACGGTGGCCGACCTGATTCCGGCGCCGTGGAGCTCGCTGCCGAAGTAGAAATTGAAGATGGACCGGGAGGTACCGCCCGAAGTGGACTCGTAACCGACGCGGGCCTCATTGGTGCCGCTCGCGTTGTAATTCTGGCCGTTGTAGAAGCTCGATCTGCCCTGGGTCTTGTAGAGCAGGCTCCAGGAGTGCTTGTGCCCCTTGAAGGAGGGGTCGATAAAGACCGGATATACCGTTTCTGGGGCGTTGAGCCAGGCATTGTCCGGTGTAAGGGAAAGCGTGTTGTCGGCGAGAGCGGAACCGGCGACGTTCATGTGTGCGCCCTCCGCTCCGGCGAGCCCGGCGAGGGCCAGGGTGGGGTGCGCGGCGGCGACCTCGGTGGGCTTCCAGGCGGACGCGTCGTCGGTGGTGGCGACCTTGCCGCTGGAGTCCCACATCAGGGGGGACGGCGCGCCGACGACTTCCTCGCCCCGGTCGTCGTGGGCGCTGACGGAGCCGGATGGCGCGTTCAGGTGGAATGTCAGGGTGGGTGAGGCGAGGCGGTAGTCGAGCCGGCTCAGGAGGGGGTCGGCGGCGGCCTGCTTGTCTTTGATGACCAGGAGGTGGGAGTAGCCGCCGTCCTGGGCCGTCATGACGAGGTCGATGCCGGGCCGGACGTTCTCGTACAGGGCCCGGGGGCCGTCGAGGACGGGCTCGGGAAGGGGGCCGGGCCAGCTCACCACCATGTCGTGGCCGTCGGTGTTCAGCCGGACGAGTTCCGTCCAGGCCGTGGACGGCGTGTCACGCTGGAGGGCCGCGGGTGTCAGCGATATGCGTGTTGCGGCGCGCGAGGCGCGCTGCCCGCCGTCGGTCTGCTGCTTGGATCCGGCGCTGAAGACGACGGAGCCGTTGACCGCCTTGGCTGCGAAACCGCCCTCCACCCGTTCCAGGTCGGTGTTGATCGGCTTCCACACGCCGCCGGCCTTGGCCCGGATCGCCGCGGAGTAGACCTGCTTCCTGAACAGGCCGTCGCTCTGGGCCCAGGTGGTGGTGTTCGCGCCGCGCTCGGCGGTGACCTCTACGTCCTTGCCTGCTTCACGGGCCAGGCGGCGGGCTTCCGGCCCGGACACGGGCGCGTCGGGGTCGACGCTTCTGCCGTTGCTGTCCTCGTCCAGGGTCAGGTGGACGCCGGCCGGGACCGCGACGGCCAGGGCGAGGAGGGCGGCGAGGCCGCCCACGGTCCTGCGCCGCTGAAACCACCGTCGCGCGGGTACAGCGGCTCCCGGTTCCGCCGGAGCTGTTGGCGGACTGCCGTCCACGGGTTCACTGACAGCCATCGTTGTTCTTCTCCCCCCTCGGGCACACGGTTCCGCAGCCCTCGGCACTCACAAATGATTCAGCCATCAACTTGATGGCGAAAGGTCCGTTCCCCGCTCGCCTTTCACGCAAAGAATGCGCGAGCCGAGCATGGACCATCGCACTGACATCATCGCCTCTGGCATTCACCATCCAGGTCGCCGTTAACGACCGTTTTGCATTATTTATCCCAGATATGTGGACGGTAAGGTGATTAAGGCCACATCGATTATCGGGGTATGGATTTTCTTCTTTGATGGCCGCAGGATTAGCAGGATATCTGTCAGTTTCCTGCCTGCCGTGTGCCATTGCCGCGGCGGCAGATCGTGGGGGGTCCACATGTCGCCGTTCTCGGCGAATTTCCGCCTGCCCGGAAACAGAAAGGCGCGCCCTAGACGCGCGCGCCTCGCCGGGCAAGTCGGCATCACGCTGTCCGTGGTGCTGGTCGCATCTCTTCTTCCCGTTCAGGCCTGGGCCGCGCCACCGGGCGACCGGTCCGGGATACAGCTCCCAGATCTCCAGAAGGACCTCAAGGCCAAGCTCGACGAGGTCGCGGCCGCGAAGCTCAAGGGCTGGGCCGGCACCGCGCCGCTCCCTCCCGGGGCATACGAGCCGAAACAGAAGACGCCCCAGGAGGGCGCGGGCACCGTCAACCTGCAGCCTGCAGCAGGCGACGCGCTCGTCCCGGTCGGTTCCCTTCCCGTCAGCATCGGCAAGGCAAAGGGCTCCGACACCGCCCCGTCGGGCACCTGGTCGGTGTCCATGGAGGCGCGTGCCACCACCGAGGACGCCGACATCGACGGCGCCCTCATCAAGATCACACCGCCTGCCGGCGGGGCCACTCCCGTTGACGTCGCGCTGGACTACGCGAAGTTCAAGGACCTCTACGGCACGGAGTGGGCTACCCGCCTGAAGCTGAAGCAGCTACCCGTGTGCTTCCTTGAAAAGCCGCTCCGGGACGAATGCACCGTCTCAACCGACATCCCGAACACCTCTGACCCGTCTGGCAAGAAGATCCGGGCCACCGTTGATCCGGCCGCTTCCCCGGATCCCGGCATGCGCACGATGAGCGGAGGCGGGGGTGGCTCCTTCCTCCTTGCGGCGAGCGACGGAGGTGCGGGAACGGGTGGCAGTTACAAGGCCACGTCGCTCTCCCCTTCGGGTACCTGGACGGCCGGCAGCAGCGGTGGGGGTTTCTCCTGGACCTATCCGCTGACAGTGCCGCCGGCTGCCGCGGGACCCACACCCAGCATCGCGTTCTCGTACTCCTCCCAGGCGGTGGACGGCAAGACGTCGGCAACCAACGGCCAGGCCTCCTGGGTAGGCGACGGCTGGGATTACAACCCCGGCTTCATCGAGCGCCGCTACCGATCCTGCGCCGCGGACGTGAAGGCGAACCCGAGCAAGCCCAACAACGACAACACCAAGGACAAGAAGAAGGAAGACCTCTGCTGGGCGGGAGACAATGTCGCCCTGTCCCTCGGCGGCAACACCACCGAACTCGTCCACGACACCGCGAGCGGCAAGTGGATACCCGCCTCTGACGACGGCTCCAAGGTGGAGCGGAAGACAGGCGGCGCGAACGGCGCCAAGGACGGCGAGTACTGGATCGTCACCACCCGCGACGGGATGCGCTACCACTACGGTCGCCACAACGTCGGCACCCACGGCGACGGCACGTCGCCGCAGAACGTCACCAACTCGGTGTTCAACGTCCCCGTCTTCGGCAACCACCCTGACGAACCCTGCTACAAGCCCGCCTACGCCGACTCTTCCTGCAAGCAGGCCTGGCGCTGGAACCTCGACTACGTCGAGGACGTCCACGGCAATGCCATGGTCATCGACTGGCAACCGGAGAACAACCGCTACGCCAAGAACGAAAAGTACGGGGAGAAGGACAGCGACAAGGTCGGATACGTCCGCGGGGGGTATCCCCTTCGCATCCTCTACGGCCTCCGCGCCGACAACCTCGCCGGCGCACCCGCCGGCCGGGTTGAGTTCGGGGTAGAGGAACGCTGCTTCGAGGACCGCGACACCAAGTGCGGCGATGCGCAGTTCGGTTCCAAGAACGCCGTGGACAAGCGCGGGTGGTGGGACACCCCCACCACCCTGCACTGCAAGACGGACGCGGCGAAATGCTACGTCTCCTCACCAACCTTCTGGTCGCGCAAGCGCCTTGCCGCAGTCACCACCTATGGACAGCGCACCGAAGGCTCGACCGCCCTGTCCAAAGTCGACCAATGGGCCCTAAAGCAGTCCCTGCCCGCGCATCGGACCGACACGCATCCGCCGCTGTGGCTGGAGTCGATCACCCGCACCGGGTACGGCGCCAAGGACAGCGCCACCGGCGTGCCGATGCCGGCGGTCTCCTTCCTGGCCAATGAGATCGACATGCCCAACCGCGTCGCGAAGTCGGCCGATGAGGACGCACCCGACTTCGACCGGCTGCGTGTGGAGACGATCCGCACCGAAACCGGCGGGGACATATACGTCAACTACTCCGACCCGTGCCCGGTCGGAGCCACCCGTCCAAAGCCCGAAGAGAACACCACGCGCTGCTTCCCCTCCCGCTGGTCCGCGGACTCCGGACTGGAGCCGGAGAAGGTGCCGGTGGAGTGGTTCAACAAGTACGTCGTCGAGAGCGTCGTCGAAAAGGACCGCGTCGCCCGCCAGCCCGACATCACCACCACGTACACCTACGAGGGCGATGCCGCCTGGGCGAAGGACACCGACGAGTTCACCAAGTCAGATCTGCGCACCTACAGCCAGTGGCGCGGCTACGCCAGCGTCCTGACCAAGCGCGGAGTCACCGCGAACGCGGGCAAACCTGACTCCACCGAGCAGTCCCAGACCCGTACCCGCTACTTCCGTGGCATGTCCGGTGACGCGGGCCGCGCGAAGATCACGGTCAAGGACTCCACCGGCGCCGAGAACCTCGGCGAAGACCTGATGCAGCACCAGGGCCAGGCCGCCGAGACCATCACCTACTCCAAGACCGGCGGGAGCATCGTCTCCCGGGTACTCACCGTGCCCTGGAGCGAGCGGACGGCAGTCCGGACCCGGACCGACACCACAAATCTCGAGGCATTCCGACGGGGCACCTCGCGAACTGACGAGATCCAGAGCGTCAGCGGCGGAAAGTCTCGCATGGTGCGCACCCGCACCACCTATGACAGCGACGACGCCACCGACGCCGTCAACTACGGTCTGCCTTTCACCACTCAGATTGAGACCCTGACGCACGACGGCACCAGATGGGTTGAGGTCGAGCAGGCCTGCGCCAAGCCGGTCTACGTACACAACACCGAGAAGAACCTGATCGGCCTTCCCCAGCAGAACCGGAAGACCGCCGGTGACTGCTCGAAGACCGCAACCGGCACGGTCCTCGCCGACGAACGCATCTCCTACGACGCTCCCGCCGCGTTCGGAGCAGCCCCCACGAGGGGCCTCCCCTACCAGGTCGACACCCTCGACGCGGCAGGCACCGCCTGGGTGACCACGATGCGAACTGAGTACGACGCGCTCGGGCGTGCCGTCAAAAGCTACGACGGTGCGGGCAACCCCTCGGCCTCTGCCTTCAGCCCGGCGACGGGGCCGGCGTTCAGCGTCACCTCCACCAACGCTCTCGGGCACACGGTGACGACCAAGCTCGATCCTGCCCGGGGCAACGTCCTGGAGACGACCGACGCAAACGGCGGCAAGGCCACGACGGCCTACGACGAACTCGGCCGCCGTACCGAAGTCCGGACGGCTTCGCAGAAGGCCACCGACAAGGCCGCCTACACGTTCGAATACCAGATCTCCGAACTCAAAACGCCGGTCGTCATCTCCCGTGCGCTCAAGGACAACGGAACCTACAGCACCTCACTCACCATCTATGACGGCCTCCTGCGCCCCCGCCAGACCCAGGCCGAGGCCCTGGGCGGCGGCCGGATCGTCACCGACACGCTCTACAGTGCGAACGGCACCGTCCGCCAGACCAACAGCGGATACCTCGCCGAAGGCACCCCGGACACCGGAATTTTCGTACCGAAGTCCATGACCGAAGTACACAACTCGACCCAGACCGCATACGACGGACTCGGCCGCGCACTGCGCACCACCACCCTCTTCGAGGGAGTGCCCATACAGTCCGCCACCACCCAGTACGGCGGTGACTGGACACTGGCACGGACGGGCATGTCCGCCAACGGCGCATCCCCGCTGCCGGGAAGCCGCGCGGTCAAGACCACCACCGACACCCAGAACCGGACCGCCCTGGTAGAGCACTACACGTCCACCACGGTCGACGCGGACAAGGTCGAGGACCCCACCACGACCAAGACCAGGTACTCCTACGACACCCGCGGAAACCTGGCCAAGGTCACCGACGCCGCCGGCAACAACTGGACCTACGCCTACGACGCCCGCGGCCGCATGACGTCCTCCGACGACCCCGACATGGGCCGCTCGACGTTCACCTACGACAACCTCGACCAGCAAGTCTCCACCACCAACTCCCTGAACCGTTCCCAGGTCACGAAGTACGACGCCCTCGGCCGCAAAACCGCACTTCACGCGGACACTGCCGACGGCGCCCTCATCTCTGCCTGGACCTACGACACCCTCCCCAACGGCAAGGGCCTGCCCGTCGCCTCCACGCGCTACACCGGCGGCGCCAACGGCACCGCATACACCAGCGAGGTCACCGGCTACGACACCGAGGGCCGGCCCACCGGCTCCAAGACCACGATCCCGGACGTCGGCGCCACCAAGGGCCTGGCCGGAACCTACGCCTACAGCACCACCTACACCCCGACGGGCAAGGTCCAGTCCTCCACCCTTCCTTCCACCCCGGGCGGGCTCGCCGCCGAAAAGCTGATCACCCGGTACAACACCGACGGCCTCCCCCAGACCATGTCCGGCCTGGCCTGGTACACCGCCGACACCATCTACAGCCCGCTCGGACAAGTCCAGCGCACCGCAACCGGCAGTGCCCCCAACCGCGTGTGGTCCAGCACTCTTTACAACCAGAACACGGGCCGCGTCACGGAAGCCTCCAACCACCGCGAGACCACCGACCCCCTCGTCTCGGCGCTGGCGTACACCTACGACGCAGTCGGCAACCCGACCTCGATCACCGACACCCAGCCCGGCGGCCGCGTAGAGCGCCAGTGCTTCACCCACGACACCATGGGCCAGCTCACCCAGGCCTGGACCGGCAAGACCGCCGCCTGCACCGCCCCCACCCTCGAGAACGTCGACGCCGGCCCAGACAACGACGGATTCTGGCAGGAATACCAGTTCGACAAGATCGGCAACCGCACCAAGTTCATCAACCGCACCCTCACCAGGGGTCTTGACGGCAAGGTCGCGTACGCCACCGACGACGAAACCTCGTACACCTACGGCGTAACCGTCGCCGGCAACGGGACCCAGCCCCCGGTCACCACCCAGCCCCACGCACTGGCCAAGGCCGAGGAGACCACCCGCAAGGCGGGATCAACCGTCAACTCCCTGTCCACCTACACCTACGACGCGACCGGAAACACCAAGACCCGCCGCATCGACGGCGACACCCAGACCCTCGGCTGGGACCGCCGCAACAAGCTGGTCAACGCCACCAGCCCCGGCATCGGCGGCGTAGCCGTCACCGGCCTGGCCGGGAAATGCCTCGACGTCGAAGACGGCAAGAACACCGACGGGACACCCGCACAACTCCTGTCGTGCAACGAGTCCAAAGCCCAGCAGTGGCGCATCACCGGCGACACCATCCAGGCCCTCGGCAAATGCCTCACCGCCCAGGACGCCCGGGCCCGGCTGGCAACCTGCAACGGCAGCGAAGAGCAGAAGTTCACCCACAACGCCGCGGACAAGACCCTCTACAGCACGGCCGCCAAGGCCTGCGTCACCGTCCCCAACAACAACCCCGCCGAAGGCAGCGACCTTCACGTCTTCACCTGCGCCAGCGGAGCCGCCGCCCAGCAGTGGACCTTCAGCAACGCCACCAGTTACCTCTACGACGCCGGCGACAACCGACTCATCCAGGAAACCGGCAGCGCACGCACCCTCTACCTCGGTGAAACCGAGATCACCGTCAACAAGGCCGGCCAGCCCATCGACGCCGTCCGCTACTACACCGGCCCCGGCGGCACCACAGTGCGCCACACCGACGGCAAGAAGGACAACCACAAGCTCTCCGTCCTGGTCACCGACCACCACAACACCGCCACCGCCAACGTCGAACAAGCCGAAAACCAGAAGATCACCCGCCGCAAATCCGACCCCTACGGCAACCCCCGCGGCGCACAGCCCGCCGACTGGCCCGGCAACCGCACCTTCCTCGGAACCGGCACAGACGACAACACCACCGGCCTCACCCACATCGGCGCCCGCGAGTACGACCCGGTCACCGGCCGCTTCATCAGCGTCGACCCCATCATCGACATCACCGACCCGCTCCAGATGAACGGCTACACCTACGCAAGTGGCAACCCCATCACCGGATCCGACCCCAGCGGCCTGCGCAGCGAAGAATGCGGAACCCTCTACAGCTGCAACGGCAACACCACCATCACCGCCTCCAACTCCAGCCAAATCGACTACATGCCCTGGTCCCACCAGTACATGTACTACGAATCCCGCGTCGGCCGGAAATCCGGCCAACAAGGCTGGAACCGCAGCACCATCAGCGAACAAATCTCGGCAAACTTCCAAAGAAGGGCACCCCGAGACCCCTACAAGGGATACAAACCACGCCAACTCTCCCTGAAGAACATGGCCGGTGGCATAGGAAAAAGCTTCGTTGAGGTTGCCGACTACGCCGTCTTCGGTTCAGGGACCATTACTAGGCCGGGGCCCTTCGCAACAGGGTACGGCGCCCTAATGCAACACCTCGGCGTAGACACGAACAGTGGTTCGTACCTCCTGGGCGAAGTGGTAGCACCCATGCCGGGCGGATTGGTAAAGGGTGGAGTCAAGGCTGGCACCAAGGGACTCGCAAAACTCCTGACGAAGGTATTCGGGCGCTGCGACAGCTTTACCGCAGGAACCAAAGTCCTCCTGGCCGACGGCACCAGCAAACCCATCGAAGAATTGACCACAGGCGAGGAAGTCACCGCAACCGACCCTGAAACAGGGGAAACTGCAGCCAAGACGGTCACAGCCACAATCTTCACCGAGGACGACAAGAAATACGTCGACCTCGGAATCGAAACCAACAACGGCATCGCGACCATCACCACAACAGGCCACCACCCGTTCTGGTCCGAAACGGATCAGACTTGGGTGAACGCGGACGAGCTCAAGCCAGGCACAACCCTCCGGACCGATGAGGGACAAACAGCGGCCGTGGTTCGGATCCGCACCTACCAAGCCGTCAACGAGACCTACAACCTCACCGTCGCCGACCTCCACACGTACTATGTACTCGCAGGCGATACGCCAATTCTGGTTCACAATAGCGGCGGGCTGGGCCCGGGGCAGATACACCTCTGGCGCGGCGTTACTGCTAATGAACTCGCGGATATATCGGCAAATCGGACTTGGAATAGCCCGCAGGGCGTCAAGTATTTCTCCTTTACGGAAAAGGGTGCTGCCGAGTATTCCCGCAGGGCCTACGCGGCCTATCCTAAAGAAGGTCCGTATACTATGATTCGCACCACGGTTAACGTTGCGGATCTGCCTGAGGGTGCCCGCATGGCGTACACTGCCGATGTGATTGATGGTGGAGTTGCTCTCAATAATGGCGAATTGGAGATCCTTGGAAGGCCTTCAATCATGACCGGTATGAGCTGCTGATGAGATACATAGTCGCGGCATCTACCGAGCGAATCATGGAGGCGTGCCGGGAAGCCTTGTGCGGGCTGCCAGGAGTTGAGTTCCGGGTTGGATCAGTACCTGAAACGGGAGCAGACTGTGACGCTGCGATTTTGAGCTTTCCGCTTGCTCATGAACGCTATGGCGGAACCCCGCGAATTGGGGTAGCACAGGCCCTGGTGAACACGCGAGGGGATGGCGCGCCAAGTATAATCATGGCAACCCCTCCCGCTCCTCCGCAAACTTCGGCGACTAGTGGTAGAGATTCAGAGATCGAAAGGTACGTATTCCATGTCCTGGACTCGTGCGTGGCTGAGTTTTTGAATACTTTTCCCGAGCGCGGGGAAAGCTCGAAAATTCTCGTCCACCTGGAGGCGGCTGGAATTGATCGCAAGGACCTCACTGCACCTCTCAAGGGGGTTCTGAAATTCCTGTCGCAGGTGCGCCCGCTATAGGCGAATAGGGCGCCAGAGGCCCCATCGGAACATTTCCGATGGGGCCTCTGGAGTATCTTGACGGCAACGGTTGACGGCAACGTCAGCGGACGATTGCTGCGCGAGGCGGCGGATCGTCGCCATCGTCGGGCTGACTTGCCGTCTCGGTGAGAGTGCGGAGAGCGTTGCTGAGGAGGTCGATGGCGTCGCGTTGGAGGCGGAGCCGGACGTGGGCGTAGACGGTGGCGGTGACGCCGATGTGGGCGTGGCCCAACAGCTCCTTGATCACGACGAGTTCCACTCCCTGTTCCAGGAGGAGGGTTGCCGCTGAGTGTCGGAGGTCGTGGAACCGGATGCGGCGGAGCTTTGCCTGGCGGAGCAGGGTGTTGAAGTGGCGGGTGAGGGTGGACCCTTCGACCGGTGCGCCGTCGGGGCGGGTGAAGACGTAGCCGCTGTTCTGCCAGCCTTCCCCTGCCGCTTCGCGTTCCTGGCGCTGGCGGTCGCGGTGCTGTTCGAGGGAACGCAGGCACGTGGTCGGCACGGCGATGCGCCGTTCGGAGTTCTTGGTCTTGGTCGGGAGGGCGGTCAGGCCGCTGGAGTTGGTGCGTTGGAGGGTGCGGCGGATGCTGGCGGTTCCGCCGGCCAGGTCGAGGTCTTCCCAGCGTAGGCCGAGGAGTTCGCCCTTGCGGAGTCCGGTGTGCAGGGCGAGTTCGAACAACGGCTGCAAGCGGTGACGGCTGGCGGCGGCCAGGAACTCGCGGGCTTCTTCGGCGGTGAGGGGGTCGAAGCGGCGGGGGCGGGGTGTGCCGGTGCGGACGTTGCGGGCGACGTTGCGCGGGATCTCCTCCTCGCGTACCGCGTGCTCCAGAGCGGACTTGAGTACGGAGTGGACGTAGGCCAGGGTCAGCGGCGAGAGTCGCTTTGAGCAGCACTCACCAGCGGCGCAGCAGCGGGACTCCTCGCGAGCCGCGTCGAGGCCGCGCGTGCAGCACTGGCAGGTGGTGCGGAGCTCGTTGAGCCAGGTGCGGACGTCCTTGGCGGTGAGCTTCGCGAGCTTCTTCTTGCCGAGGCCGGGGACGAGGTAGAGCCGGGCGACGGCGGTGTAGCGGGTGTGCGTGTTCTCGCGGAGCTGGTGAACGGCGACGTTCTCCAGCCAGTACGTGAGGTACGCGGCCAGGCTGCCCTGCGCGGATGGGGCGGGGAGGCCGCGGTTGCTGGCGGCGATCTTCTCGGTGAGCTTGGCCAGTGCTTCCTTGCGGGTGGTGCCGTAGACACGGATGCGCTTGCGGGTGTTGCCGGGGGCGAGGACGTATCCGGCGGCTTCCCAGCGGCTGTCTTTGCGCTGGTAGACGGTCCCGTCGCCGTTCGCACGGGTACGGGAGCGGCGGGACGAAGCGGGGAGGGGCGTGGTCATCAGGCGGCGTCCTGTTCCAGGCGGGTGCGGATGAAGTCGGTGAGGGCGTGAGTGGGGATGCGGCGGGCGCGGCCGAGGGTGATCGAGGCGAGTTGCCCGGTGCGGAGCAGGTCGTAGACGGTGGAGCGGCCGAGCTGGAGGCGGGCCATGACCTGGGGGACCGTCAGCAACTCCAGCGCCGGGCCCGTCCCGGCGTGGAGGACGGCAGTCGGGGGCGAGGTCATGAGCAGCCGCCTTCGGCCGCGAACTGGCGTTCCAGTTCCTTGCGGTGCCAGACGTGGGCGGCGAGGAGGCTCGCGCCGGGGCTGTAGCCCGAGCCGAGGTAGTCCCAGTGGCCGATGACGAGCGTGGTTGTCGGGTCGGGTTCGGGAAGGCCGGCGTGGGCGCGGGCCTGTTCGGTGCGCCAGGCGCGGCGGGCGTCGCGCAGCGCGCCGAGAGTGAAGGAGTACCGGCGGGATTTGGTGGAGAAGTGGCCCCGGAAGCCGAGCATGTGCGCCCACTTCCAGAGCTTGAGTTCGGCGAACTCGGGCAGCCTGCCGAGCTCCCAGCAGGTGCGGATCATCTGCCGGACGTGGCGGGCGACGGCGAGGCGGGGCAGCGGGCGGGCCTGCCCGGTGCCGTCGCAGGCGGTGCACGGGAGCGGGGTTCCGTGGGGCAGGAGGGTGGCGCCACGTCCCTGGCAGGGGCGGCAGTACAGGGCGCGGTCGAGGGTGCCGGAGGCGTCGGCGGACTTGGTGGCGTACTTGGCCACGTAGGCGGCCACGGCCTGGTCGGTGAGTTCGCTGTCGGTGCCGAAGGCGGCGATCTCGCGTACGTCGAGCTGCTGGCCCCAGGAGAGTTCGCGTTCCCCGATCGCGTCCGAGGTGACTGAGATGCGGGCGCGTGGTGCGGCGGAGCGAATGGCGTCGGTGAGTACGGCGGCGGTGGCGTAGGACGGTGGGGGCTGGGTGTTGCCGTCCGGGCCGTCGAGGCGGATCACGGCGTGGAAGTGGACCAGGCCGCGCTTCTGGTACTCGGCGACCTTGGCGAAGGACACCCGAAGCACCGCGCGGGCGGCCTTCTGCGTAATGCCGAGCCGGGTGGCGAGTTCCCGCCGCAGGTAGATCGCGAAGCGGGCCCACAAGGCTCCGGCGTGGGCATTGAACAGGACCGCGCCGACGTAGTCGTACGTCGCCGGATTGAGCGGCGTACCGAGCAGCGCGTCTGTGGGTTCGTGCCGGGTTCCGCAGCGGCAGGGCCGGGCGTCGGGGCGGTTGTGGACGGGGCCGGAGGAGGGGGCGGTGAGGGTGACGAAGACGCGGGGGTGGGTGCGGACGGTGTCGGGGACGGTCTTGCCGCCGGAGAGGCCGGCGCGGATGAGGTGGTAGGTGTCGGCGGCGTAGAGGCGGGAGCAGGCCGGGCAGCGGGAGGCGCGGCGGTTGCCGCATGCGGTGAGCAGGCTGCCCGTGGGCTCCTCGGCGGAGCTGTAGGAGCGCAGCACCTCGCCGGTCGTGGTTTCGATCGTGGTGCTCTGGCCGGTCAGGCGGACGGGCTCGGTGCAGCCGCCGAGGTGTTCGATCTGCTGGTGTGCGCGGTCGAAGTCGGGGTGGTTGGCCAGGTGGAGCAGGTCCCGTACGGCGGGGCTTGCCACGTGGCGCAGGTCCAGGGTGACCATTCGGGGCGTGTCCCTTCAGTTCGGGTGGGTGGCCCCGAGCAGCAACCAGCCAGGCGGGGCGGCGTGTTGGTGCTGCTCGGGGCATGACGAACCAGGCCCATGGGCGGGCGTGGGGTTCAGCGAGGGGATGCGGCCGGTGAGGGCCGGGGCTCAGAGCTGAGCGAGCGCGGTGGTGGCCACCGGCAGGGCGATGCCCATGCGCGCGCCGAGGTGGGCGGCGGTGATCGGGGTTCCGTGCTCGGCGCGGTGAGTGTCCGCGATGCGCCGGGCCGCGTCCAACAGAGCGGACGGCAGGGCCGGGCCGGAGACGGAGCGGGCCGTCTTGGCGAAGGCGGCCGGAGCCGGGATGGGGATCGTCGGTGCTGATTCGAGTGCGGGTGCCTCGTCGGGCACCGGCTCGGAGAGAGGAGCGGCAGTTTCCTCCGGGTGCGGGGCGGGGGCGATGGGTGTGTGGAACTGGGCGAGGAAGGCAGGGCCGACGTGGCCCCAGCCGAGGAGCAGGAGCGGGGCGACGGTGTCCAGGCAGGCCCGGCCGTAGCGTCCGGCCAGCAGGGGTTCGGCGGTGTTCAGTGCGAGGGTGAGCAGGCCGCACAGGTGCAGCAGCCGGGTACCGGCCCGCAACTCCGCCTTGGGCACGCCGCGCAGGGCCAGGAACCGCAGCGCGACCAGGAGCCCGACGACCGACAGGTCCACCATGGGTGCGATCAGCGGCGCGATCGGGCGGGGTACGCCGAGTCGCAGGGCGAGCGCCCAGACGTTGCCGAAGGAGAAGACGAAGGCCAGGGCCGCGATGATCGCCATGACCACGGTCACGGTGCGCCGGGTGAACCGCTCCTCCGCCATAGTCTCAACCTCCTTTCTGCCGTGGGCGTTTCGGGATCACTTGGTGAGTGAGGACGCGGGCGTTGCCGTCCGACCGGTCGAGCGGAGAAGGGCGTCCAGGCACAGGTTCGGGTCGGCGGTCAGGTGCGAAGTGGCGTCCGCGACGCGGGCCGCGTCGGTGTCGGAGACGTAGGGGGTGCGGATGCGGGTGTAGCCGGGGCGGCCCTGCATCGCCATCACCGCGACGCCGACGTAGGCGGGGTCCTGCAAGGCGACCGGGCTGGCGTCGGGCCAGTTGCGGATGTCCTCACCCAGCGCGGCCACCGCGGCTTCCACGGTCTTCTGCGCGAAAGACAGCCCGATGGGGCACACGTCGCGGATAAGGGTGGGGATGGCGTCGCCAGTGGTCTTCTGGCTGATCAGGATCACCAGGATGCCGACGCTGCGGCCCTTCTTGACCAGGTCCTCCACCAACCGGGCATTCTCCGCCGTCAGCGCGGCCAGACGTTTCGCCGTCGCATCGCTGCCCTTGTACTCGCGGAAGAACGTGTGCGCCTCATCGATGATCAGGACCGTGAGCGGCCACTGTGGTGACGGGCCGACGTGCCACATGTTCTTCACGCCCAGTACGTCACGGATGGTTGCAGAGCGCCGCTTGCGCAACTCCACCAGGCGCTTGAACAGCGCGTTCGCCTCATCCAGGTCATCCCCGCAGAGCGCGAACATCCGCTTGACCAGGTCGGCGTAGTCACCCTCCGAGGCCCGCGACACCTTCCCGTCCGCAGTCGCGATCTGCACGGACGGAGACGGCGCGAAGTCGCAGACGAACTTGTTGACCCCCGAGGTCTTGCCCGCACCAGGGACGCCGGCCACTGTCACCCCGGGCACGTTGGCCAGGGACACGGACACCTGGGCGGCGAACTCGTCCACCCCCAGCTCCCAGTGCGTCAGGTCCGTGAGCGGCAGACCAGTGGGCCGGTGGGTGGTCGGCGTGGTCAGCGGGTCGGAGCGCACACCCCGGATCACCACCTTGCCGGGGCCGTCCGGCAGCACGGACACCCGCGTGCACCGCCAGGCATCCGCCAGGAACCGCGCCGACTTCTGGTACTCCTCCAAACCGACCTGCGGCAGCGTGCGAGCCCGCACGATCACCCCGTACTGATCGGGCTTGACCTTGATCTTCGGAGTCAGCACCCGGGGCGCGGGGACCGCACCGTCCTTCTGGGCGGTGATCTGCGCGAGCAGGCTCGGGGTCTTGTCGGTGACCGTCAGCCCGGCCATCCGCGCGAGCCGTACCCAGCCCCAGCGCACCCGCACGGCCTGCCGCATGCTGACCCGGGTGCCCTGGTCGGCCCGCACGTAGCGCACCACCGTCACCAGCAGCCACACACCGGCCAGCGCAGTAGCGATCGGCAGCACATACGACGCGTATCCCGTGATGGCTTCCATGTCAGGCCCCCTCTTCGTGTATCAGGCGCAGCACGTCGCGCAGGTCCAGGCGGGCCGCCTGCTCCGGGCTCAGGGCGAGCAGATCGAGCATGGCGGCCGAGACGGCGAAGGTGGCCTTGCCCTCGGCCCCCGGCAGGGGCCGGAGCGGGGACAACTCCCGCTCCGGCGCACGGTGTTCGAAGCGAGTCACTGGTTCGCCTCCGCCGTCACCAGCTCCAGGCGGGTGGCCCGGTAGGCGACGCCGTCGGAGAGCTGCCCGTTGAAGATCCGAGCCCACGGGGTCGCGAACAGCTCCACCGGCCGCACCATCGCCCCCGGCTTGAGTCCGGTCGCAAGGCCGGTCTCCGGGACGGTGAGCTTCAGGACTTCGGCGCGGCCGTCCTCCATGAGCATCACGGTCACCGTGTACAGCGACGCGCCGGTCTCCCGGTCGGTGGCGACCTCCCCGGTCTGCTGGTCCTTGATCTTCAGCGCCGGTTCGGTGCCCGCGATGCACACCGCCGACGGCAGCAGGGCAACACGGATACGAGTCATGGCCATGCCATCACACCCCTTGTTCGGTGGAGCCGCTTGATCGACTCGCCATAACCATAGCGGCACGCCCGCTACACACGCAACGGTCGATTCGTATCGCTACACCGATACGTCTGGAACGCCGAGGACACCCGGGTGTGCCATGAGTGCCGACGCCGATACCCTCGTGCCATGAAGCTGCCCCTGGGAGAGGACCCCCGGCCGCCGTACGTCCAGGCCGCCGATGTCCTGCGCGCCGCCATCCACGACGGCGAGCTACGCCCAGGCGAGCGCCTCCCCGCCGCGCGCGAGCTGCAACGACGCTTCGGCATCGCCAGCTCCACGGTCCAAAACGCCCTGCGACTCCTCAAGCGCGAGGGATTGATCTACTCCGTCCTCGGCCGAGGCAGCTACGTCCGCACGCAGGAGACGCCGGCCGAAGGGGAGCCGGAGACCGCAGCGGAAAGCGAAGGAACTGATCCCGGCGAGTCCGATCCCGCGTACACCGGTCTCGGTGATCTCCAGCGCGGATGGCAGACCGCCACCAGCCCCGCTGACGATCCCCGCCCCCCGTACGTGCGGACTGCGGACACGCTCCGCAAGCAGATCCAGGACGGCCGACTCGCACCAGGCGCCAAGCTGCCGTCCGCCCGCGAACTGCAAGAACAGTTCGGCATCGCCAACTCCACCGCACAGAACGCCCTGCGGGTCCTCAAGGAGGAGGGGCTGATCTACTCCGTGCAGGGCCGGGGTGTGTTCGTTCACCAGCTCAGCCCGCGCGACCAGTTCCTCAAGCGCTACCACGAGGGGTTGGAGGAGGCGACGGCCCAGCACCGGGCGGACGAGGAGGCCGTACGGCTCAGCGGCAAGAGCGACGACGAAGTGGCCGCCGAACTCGCCGCCGCCGAAGAACGGTTCACCAAGGCCAGCACAGAGTTCGAAGCCGCCACCACCCACCGCGACGCCATGCGCGCCGTCATGGAGCAACGCAAGCGCCTCAGCGGCAACTACACACCCGAAGAGACCGCCGCCAAGGCCCAGCGCCTGCACGACCGGCTGAACGAAAGCAGACGCCGACGCTGAACCGGCCACACCCGTCGGAGCGGCAGGACACGCAGTACCGGGTGAGCTGTTCAGAGTTTCTTTACTTGATCAAGGCGGCCCGCTGACGCGGCCCGCGCGCGCTCCGGCCCCTCGGGGCCGCCGCCCGCTCCTGTCTCCGCCCCGCTTGCCGGCGGCCCCGCCAGTCCGGGCGCGCAACACCACCAGCAGGCACTGTTCTGGGGCTCTGCCCCAGGCCCCGGCCCTCTCTCCGAGGGGGAGGAGGCCGACCTACGAGTGCGGCTCCGTCGTGGTGATGGGTGATCGGGGTCGCGGGAGGGGTCGCTCGTCGCCCGGCCCCCGGAGGCGTACCAGGAACCCCCGGGGGCCGCCAAGGCCAAGCGCAAGCGTCACCCGGTGAGCCTTGGCGGCCCCCGGAGAACCCTGGTACGGCGAAGCTGCCCGACCGACGAGGGACCCCTCCCGCTCAGGCCCCGATGCTGCCGGGGCCTGGCCCTGCACCGTTCCTCCGCCTGACCGGCACCGAGTGCGGTGGTGGGTCACCGCTTCGGGCGGGTATCTGCCGGATAGCCCTCGGTTGACTCGTCGGACCGGCGTACCGTGGCGCTGGAGGTGGTCAGCTGATGATTACGGAACTGGCGGACAACGTCCGTAAGTACCGGCGTCGGGCCGGGCTGAGTCAGGAAGATCTGGCCCACGCCGCGGCCGTCTCGCCGGGCACGGTGCGCAAGGTAGAGCAGGGCGGCACGGTCCGCATGGAGACGCTTCACGCCCTGGCCCGCGCGCTGAGGGTGACCACCGGCGCGCTGATGGCGTCCGACGCCCCCGAACCCGTGGGCCGCGCAGAGGAGCCGAACCGGGTCAACCTGATCCAACTTCGCGCTGTACTCACCCCGGCTGTTGGGCTCGTGGACCAGGACGCCGAAGTGTTGGGCGAGGAACCCAACCTGCGCGCCTTCAGCCGGACGGTGGGAGACGCGCGAGTCCTGTACTTCTCCGACAGCTACAAGAGTGTCGCGGCTCAACTGCCGGACCTGCTGCGCGACGCAGCGAGGGCCGTTGCCTACTACGACAGCGGAGACGAGCACCGCCAGGCCCTACTCGCTCGCGCCGAGGCGCTACGCCTGGCCGGCACCTATCTCACGCAGGTGCGGCAGTACGACATCGCGTACACGGCCCTGGCAAGCGCGATCACGGATGCCCGACAGGCTGGTGACATGCTCGCGGCAGGCTCGGGTGTCGGCGGTATGTGCTGGCTGCTGGTGCGGCAGGGCAGGCTGGACGAGGCTGAGCGGATCGCCGCCCAGAGCATGGACGCGGTGGAACCGAAGATCACCGGCGCCGAGCCGGACGACTACGCGGTGTGGGGCGGATTGGCGATGGAGGCCGCAGCCGCAGCCGCCCGCAACAACCGCCCGGATGCGGCCAAGGAATACCGGAAGGCAGCCCGCGTGGCGGCAGCCGCCGTTGGTACATCGCACCGCAACCTCTCCCGGCACTGGTCCGTCTTCGGGCCGGTCACAGCGGCGATGAAGGCGCTCGAAGACTCCATGGTGGTCGGAGACGCGCGCGCCGTGGTGCGCAAGGCAGGCGAGCAGGAAGAGTTGTCACCCAAGGCGTGGAAACGCTTGGGCAGGCCCAGCACGAACGACGGGAACCGCTTCACCCTCGACGTGGCCCGCGCCCACACACGGACCGGCGACCTGTCGGCCGCCATGGATGAGCTGACCCGCGCCCGGGAGGCGGCCCCGGAGTGGATGCGGCACCAGAACATGGCCGCCGAGACCATGCAGGAGATCCTGGGCAAGCGCAAGCGCACCCTCACGACAGAGATGCGCGAGATGGCCGACTACCTGGGCGTCGTCGGATAGCTACCACGCAACGCGATACTTCCAGCACCCTCTGTCGCCAACTGACATGCCTCAGTGATGGAGTGACGGACAGTAGGCCCCTACGGTCGCCGTATTCCATTCGGCGACCCAGGTGGGGTGCACCGTGAGCACATCCAGGACCGACGCAGACCGCATGCGACGCAGGGAGCTGCACGACGCCGCGGCAGGCGTGACCGGTCCCCGCTTACTGCCATGGACCACTCAGGACGGAAACCCCTGCTACCTCAGCACCGACGGCAGGGGCTACCTCTCCTCCCTCGCCGACAGCATCGAAGAAGTGCAACTCGACATGGGCGAAGAACTCCTGGAGTACGCCCGAAAGGCCGTGGCCCCAGGAGCCCAGGAGCTGTCGGCCGTCGAGTACCGCTGGCTCGCCTGCCGGCTGACCGAAGCACTGACGGACGCGCTCAGGGTCGCGGAATCGCGCGGGGAGCGCATCCCGGACCCGCCTGAGACGACCGAAGGCGGCTGACGCCGGGAGCACCGCGACATGCGGGGCGGCGTACGGCTCCTGACGGCAGTAGCGACGGCAACAACCACGGATTTCCACGCACTACGACGGACGTCAGCGGAACCCCAAAGCGCCGTTCACCTGCATATACGCAGTTGAGGACGTGTCAGCCAGCACACGTACTATTGAGCCGAAACTGATGGGTTTCCTACTGGATTGTGTAGCGGACGTGTCGGGCGGCGAAGTACCCGCAGACGATGCGGGGCTGGTGCTGTCTGCGGTGCAGGAAGCGCCGGGTCTCACGGGCGAGGTCGTCAGCGGAGGTAGCGCGGGCGGCGTGGACGTGGTGTTTCAAGTCGGCGTTCAGCAGCTCGTCGGGGTTGAGTTCCGGGCTGTAGCCGGGCATCAGGTGCAGTTCGATGCGCTCGGCGTTGTCGGCGAGCCAGGCCCGGACGGCTTTGCTGCGGTGGACCGGGTGCCGGTCGACGATCACGTGGACCTTCCGCCCGGCCTGGCGGGCGAGGCGGTCGAGGAACGCGCACATCACCTTCGCGTTGAACTTGCCGGGGAAGACGGTGAACCACAGCGCGCCACGGGAGGCGACCGCCGACATGATGTTGACGCGGAACCGGCGGCCATTCACCCGGACCAGCGGGGTCTGCCCGGCCGGCGCCCACGAGCGGCCGGGCGGGGCGGTGTCCGATCGCAGTCCGCACTGATCGGCCCAGACCAGCTCGGCCTTCTCCCCACTCGCCCTGGCCCGGATCGCCGGATACTCCTCCTCAAGCCACCGCTGGACCTGGTCGTCCCGCTGCCGGTAGGAGCGGCGGGCGGGCCGCTGCGGGGTGAAGCCGTGCCGGCGCAGCCACTTGCCCACGCCCTGCTCGGTCATCACCACCCCGCACACCAACTTGATCAACGCCCTGACCGAGGCGCGGGTCCACAGCACGCCGCTGTGCCCGATGTCGGCCGGGGTGTAGTCACGCATCGCCGCCAGGACCGCCCCGCGAGCGGACACGTCGATCAACTCGCCTTTGCCCGCCCGGGGTTCTCGAACTACCGCGAGCAGCGCGCTTCGGCCACCCGCGCGGCTGGCTCGCCACCACGTCCCCACCGACCGCGTGGAGACCCCGAACACCTCCGCCGCCTGCCCATACGTCCGAACCCGCCCCGACTCCAGCGCCGCCACCACCCGCAACCGCAGATCCTCCTGCGCAGCCGGCGACAACCGCCTCATGTCTCCACCGTCGATCACACACCATCAACGAGCAGGCAACCCATCAGTTTCGGCTCAATATGTGCTGGCAGGTAAGACTCCGGTCTTGGTGCATAATTCGTCGCTCTGTCAGACTCACGGTGGTGCAGGCGGTAGTCCGACCGGTGCAGGGCTTATGTCGGGTGCCGCTCCGCAGCATGCGGAGGATATGCTCAACATGGTGAACAGCCGTCCCGGAGGTATAGGGAAAGTTCCGGGATACAACGGAAATGCAAACTGGGGCAACAACTTGGGTCAATTGCCGGGAGGAAAGTATAAGGAGTGGGATGTGAATGCCACATCCAACCTCCCAGTCTGTAGCGCCCCGGGCTGCGGTAAGGCGATTAGAGGCCCCGAACGCCTACTGACGCCGAAGGATGGCCCAGGGCCCGCGTATTACACCCCGGACCACTATGGGACTTTCTACTATGCCGGCGAATTTACGGGGTGAATCGGTCATGATTTCATTCGATGTGAGCGAGACCCGGGGCCCCTGGGTGATTTTTGGGTCGAAGGAATCAGGGGTGCTCCGTCGACAGCTTGGCGTGCTGGAGGGCAGGGGCGGCCGAGTGTATGACTTTCAGGCCCGGGATCTTCGTCGGGACGAGGATGTCTTTCGGGTTTTCGCCGATAGGCTCGAATTTCCGAGCTACTTTGGGCGGAACTGGGACGCCATGGTCGACTGCCTCGATGATCTTTGCGTGGAAGTCACTGGCGGAGTCGGAATGGTTGGCGTGATCCATGAGGCTGATTCGCTCATTGACTCAGGGAATCTGGAACTGTTTGTATCTGTTCTTTGCCAAGGTGCCGCTCGCGCGAATTCCGATGTCGACCTGGATGGGGACCCGCTCGACCGGCCTGCAATTGCCCAGCATTTCGTCTTCTTGTTGAATGACTTCGATGTGGTGGATTTTGTGGACAAGGTTGAGCACCCCGACCTGACCGTCGTTAAAGACGGGGAATTCGTCACGGTCACCTTGAACCCTGAGGTCTGGTTCGCTTAATCACCCTGAGGCGTACGGGTTTCGTCCAGCAGCCCCTCCAGATTCAATCTGGAGGGGCTGCTGTGGCGTTTGACGGCAACGGTGACGGCAACGTCAGCGGACGACGGGTGCTACGGGTGGGTCATCGTTGCCGTGTTCAGCCAGCCTCAGGGCGTCGTTGAGGGTGTCGATGGCCTGGCGCTGGAGTCGGAGTCGGACATGGGCGTAGACGCCAGCTGTGACGCCGATGTGAGCGTGGCCGAGGAGTTCCTTGATCACAACGAGGTCGACGCCCTGCTCCAGGAGCAGCGTTGCGGTCGAGTGCCGGAGGTCGTGGAAGCGGATGCGCCGCAGCCCAGCTCGGTCGAGGAAGCTGCGGAATCGGCGGGTGAGGTTGGCAGGGTCGAGAGGCCCCCCCCGGTTGGCGTGGTGAAGGCGAGGCCGCTGTCCTGCCAGCCCGACCCGGCCTCTTCCCGCTCCTTCCTCTGCCGCTCCTTGTGCTCCTTGAGGGAGTGGAGGCATTCGGTCGGGAGCGCGATCCCGCGCTCGGAGGCCCGGGTCTTGGTGGGCAGATGCGTGAGGCCGCCGGTGCGGGTGCGCTGGAGCGAGCGCCGGATGCTGGCCGTTCCGCCGTTGAGGTCGAGGTCTTCCCAGTGCAGGCCGAGGAGTTCGCCCTTGCGGAGGCCGGTGCGCAAGGCGAGTTCGTACAGCGCGTGGAGCCGGTCGGCGTGGGCAGCGTCGAGGAACTGGCGGGCCTCGGTTCCGGTGAGGGGCCGGAAGCGCCTGGGCCGGGGTGCGGTGGTCTTGACGTTGCGGGCGACAATGCGGGGCAGTTCGTCTTCGCGGACGGCGTGTTCCAGGGCGGACTTGAGCACCGAGTGCACGTAGGTCACGGTCAAGGCGGACAGCCGTTTCTGGCAGCACTCGCCGACCGCGCAGCACCTCTTCCGTTCGGCGTCGAGTCCCTGGGTGCAGCACTGGCAGGTGGGGGAGAAGTTAACGGCTCTGTCGCACATTCGGTGGTGACGGATCGTGAGCATTGGGTGCCGTCAGTAGCAGAGAGTGCGAATGGCGCTCCGACCTCGGTGTTTCACGAGCGGGCGGCCCTGCAGTGGGGATGCGGAGACCGGCAGGCCGGGCTCACATCGGCCCCTGCGCCGGCCACCGATTCCCTAGAACGAACCGCTCCAACGTACTGACCTGCGACTCTGTGATCGCTGGGTTTACTCACCGACATCATCGCCCTCCGTCACCACCAAATGTGCGACAGAGCCAAGTTAACGGCTGATCTTGGTTTTTGAGGTTGTCAGTGGTCAGTGGGGGTGAGGCGGCCGTCGAGGGCGATCTGGAAGGCGTTCAGCGGGGCCTTCCAGCGCATGGTCCACTTCTTGCGGCCCTTGCCCGTGGTGGGGTCGAGGGACATCAGGGCCATGTAGGCGCACTTCATGGCGGCGGCCTCGTTGGGGAAGTGTCCGCGGGCGCGGACGGCCTTGCGTATCCGGGCGTTCACGGACTCGATGGCGTTCGTTGAGCAGATGACCTTGCGGATCTCGACGTCGAAGGACAGGAACGGGACGAACTCGGCCCAGGCGTCCGACCACAGCTTGATGATCGCCGGATACTTGCGGCCCCAGGCTTCCTGGAACTCCAGGAACCGCTCCGTCGCGGCGTCCTCGCTCGGCGCGGTGTAGACCGGCTTGAGCGCCTTGGCAACCTTGTCCCAGTCCTGCCGGGCGGCGTAACGGAAGCTGTTCCTCAGCAGATGAACGACGCAGGTCTGGACGATCGTTCGAGGCCAGACGGTGTTCACCGCGTCGGGCAGGCCCTTCAGGCCGTCGCAGACCAGCATCAGGACGTCGTCCGGGCCGCGGTTCTTCAACTCGGTGAAGACGTGCAGCCAGAACTTCGCGCCCTCGCCGCCGTCACCGGCCCAGATCCCGAGAATGTCGCGGTGGCCCTCGGTGGTCACGGCCATCACGACGTAGATCGGCCGGTTCGCGACCTGCCCGTCACGGATCTTGACGTTGATGGCGTCCACGAACAGGACCGGATAGACGCGGTCCAGCGGGCGGTTGGACCATTCCGCCATGCCGTCCATGACCTTGTCGGTGATGGTGGAGATGGTCTGCTTGGAGACCTCCGCACCGTAGACCTCGGCCAGATGCGCGGAGATCTCCCCGTGCGTCAGCCCCTTCGCCGACAGGGACAGCACCATCTCGTCCACGCCGGTCAGCCGGCGCTGCCGCTTCTTCACGATCTGCGGCTCGAACGTGCCGGATACGTCCCTGGGCACCCGCACCTCGACCGGGCCGACGTCGGTCAGCACCGTCTTGGCCCGGGTTCCGTTGCGGGAGTTCCCGCTGTTCCGACCCTCGGCATCGTGCTTCTCGTAGCCGAGGTGATCGGTGATCTCGCCCTCCAGGGCGGACTCCAGCACACGCTTTGTCAGCAGCTGCAGCAGCCCGCCCTCCCCGGTCAGCTGCAGCCCCTCAGACCGGGCCCGGTCCACGAGCATCGCGACCAACTGCTCGTCCGACGCCGCCCCAGCGGCCGGCTCCTTCACCGACACCTCGGCCGGCTCGAACTCAACGACGGTGTCCGTCATCTGGCGTCTCCTTGATCATCGGATCCGCCGTTATTCGTACACTCCCCAGCCCTGGGGAATTACGTGACCGTCGACACTCATAGCCGGAGAACGCCCAGCACGGAGTGGAGGTTTCGTATGGGAGGCCGTTCCACCCCATCGTGTGCCACACCGGCTTCGAGCTCGGAAGCCCCTGCAAGCACTGTTCCGAGCATCGTGAGCGGTGCCCATGCCTAGGCCCGCGCCTCCTAGTACTCCAGCCGTAGATCGTGATCTCGATGGTGAGGGGCGCCGAGGAGACAGGTGGCCAGCGTCGATCATCTGGACGAGATCGACCACGCCATCGGGGGCGTCCGTTCCTTCTCGGCCTAACCGAGTCCACCGAGCCGGAGGGCGTCCCTTATCTCGCTGAGCTTCGCGGTCGTCGCCGGGGTCCGCTCCTTCGCCTGTTCACCGAGACGGAGGGCATCCTCAATCTCGCTGAGCTTCGCTGAGGACAGGGCGCCCGCCCGCTCGATCAGGTCGTCCCGGGACACGGTGGTCAGCCACGTGCAAGGGGTAAAGCCTGGACGCGGGAACGCGAACCGCAGCACGCCTTCAAAGGGCAGTCCTTCCATGGCGCCTACTACCACTTCGACGCCCAGAGCGCTGATGTCGACGCCCGCCGGAGCGACGACCTGCATCACCCGGATCCCGGACGCGTCGTCTCCCGACAGCAGTACGACCAGCCGCCGCTCGTCGAACTCGACCCACCAGACTTCGCCACGTTGCACATGTCCTCCTGACAGGGGACGGCAGGCGGACGCTGCGCGACCCTGACGCGCTGTGGAGACGGGTGCGGCCACCGTTGATCATCGGTGTGTGAAGACTGAAGATCATGCGGTGGCCGCAGGGCACAGCGTAGACCCTGCCCGCTGGCAGGAGGCGTTCGAGGGCCTGATGAGCCGGATAGCGGGCCGGTTCGCGCGGGTCGAACCCCGGCGTCGGGCGAAGCAGTTGGTGTTCGGGCTGCTGTCGGACCTGCCGCGCAAGAACTGCTGGACCATCGCCGAGTGGGCCGGGGAGGCCACCCCGGACGGCATGCAGCACCTGCTCGGCCGGGCCAAGTGGGAAGCCGACCAGGTACGCGACGACCTGCGCGACTACGTGGTGGAGCACCTGCACGACGACCAGGCGGTGCTGGTGGTCGACGAGACCGGGGACGTGAAGAAGGGCACCGGCACGGTCGGCGTCCAGCGCCAATACACCGGCACCGCGGGCAGGATCGAGAACGCCCAGGTCGCCGTCTACCTGGTCTACGCCGGCCGACGCGGGCACGCGGCAGTGGATCGGGAACTGTACGTCCCGCGCTCCTGGACCTCCGCCCCCGACTGCTGCCGCGCCGCTGGGCTGGGCGGGGAGACCCCCTTCGCTACCAAACCGGAGCTGGCCGCCCGCATGGTCGCCCGGTTCCTGGACGCCGGCCATCAGGCCGCATGGATCGTGGGCGACGAGGTCTACGGCGGCAACCCCAAGCTGCGAGACGCGCTGGAGAAACGCGGTATCGGCTACGTCCTCGCTGTGGCCTGCTCGCACGAAGTCACCACCGGCGCGGGGAAGTTCCGTGCAGACACGCTGGCCAAGAAGGTGCCCAGGCGGGCCTGGCAGAAGCTCTCCGCCGGGGCCGGAGCCAAGGGCCACCGCTTCTACGACTGGGCCGTCATCGACCTCGCCGACCCAAGGCCCGGCAGTCGCCAACTGCTGATCCGCCGCAACCGCAGCACCGGCGAACTCGCCTACTACCGCTGCTACTCGCCCACACCGGTGCCGCTGACCACGTGGTGCGGGACTGTAAAACGTTCGGCTCTTACAAGATTTTCGTGACCGGTGATCGATATCTCGTGACAGTGGGGTCGTGCGGTAGGACGCTGGGGAGTGTCTGACGAATTCTTGACCCTGTTGCTTCCTCAACTTGCTTCTGTGGCCGTCGAGTCGGTGACGGCGGATGGAGTGGTCTCTATCGTCGCGCGTACCCATGACGGGCCGGCGAAGTGTCCCGGTTGCGGGGATCTCTCGGACTGGGAGCACTCCCGCTACGTGCGGCACGTGGCCGATGAGGCGGTCGGGGGGCGGCCGTTGCGGATCGATCTGTCGGTACGTCGTCTGTATTGCGAGAATCCCGGCTGTGTGAAGGCGACGTTCGTCGAGCAGGTGGAAGGGCTCACCGTGCGCTATCAGCGCCGTACCCCGGCCCTGCAGCGGGTGGTCGACGCGGTGGCCGTGGCGCTGGCTGGCTCGGCCGGGGCCCGCCTGCTCGGTGTCCTGCACTCCACGCTGACCTGGGCGAGCGTGCTGAACTGCCTGATGCGCATCAGCGTGCCGGACCGGCCTGTTCCGCGGGTGGTGGGTATCGACGAATTCGCCCTGCGCCGTGGCCACCGCTACGCCAGCATTCTGATCGATGCCGAGAGCGGTGAGCGGATCGAGGTGCTCCCCGACCGGCAGAAGGAGACCGTCCTCGCCTGGCTGCAAGAACACCCCGGGATCGAGATCGTGTGCCGGGACGGTTCCGGGAGCTTCGCCCAGGCGATCACCGAGGCGGACCCCGGGATCGTGCAGGTCGCCGACCGCTGGCACCTGTGGCACGGCCTGGCTGAGGCGGCCCACAAGGAGGTCGGCGCACACAGCGGCTGCTGGGCCAAGGCCGGCCCGCCCCTGCGTGAGGGCAAGCGAGCGGCCACCACGCTGGAGCGATGGAAGCAGGTCCATGAACTCCTGGACGCCGGCGTCGGCCTCCTGGAATGTGCCCGCCGCCTGAACCTCGCCCTGAACACCGTCAAGCGCTACGCCCGCCACGCTGAGCCAGAACGCCTGGTCAGGGCGCCGCAGTACCGGCCCACACTGGTCGACCCCTACCGCGATCACCTGCGTCAACGCCGGGCCGAGGAGCCGGGTGTCCCCGTCGCCCGCCTCCTGCGGGAGATCAAGGAGATGGGCTACACCGGCGCTACCAACCTCCTGACCCGCTACATCACCCAGGGACGCGTCGAAGCCGACCACGCCACCCTCTCCGCACGCCGGGTCACTCGCCTCCTGCTCACCGACCCCGCCCACCTGCGCGAGGATCAGATCGTCCTGCGCGACCAACTGGCCGGGACCTGCCCCGAAATGACCACCCTGACCAGTCTGATCGGCGAGTTCGCCGGGCTCCTCGCCCCGGCCGAGGGCAATCCGGGCAAGCTCACGAAGTGGATCACCCAGGCCCGGGACGCCGAGCTGCCCTTCCTCCACTCCTACACCAATGGCGTCGACCGCGACCGGGTCGCCGTCGACGCCGCCCTCACCCTGCCGCACCACAACGGACGCACCGAAGGCGTCAACAACAAGATCAAACTACTCAAGCGGCAGACCTACGGTCGCGCAGGATTCCCCCTCCTCCGCCAACGCATCCTGCTCAACTGACCCACGATCACCGGCCTCGATCATCGGTCACGAAAATCTTGTAAGAGCCGAACATTTTACAGTCCCCCGGGAGAATGAGGCCAGGGCCCGGGCGGACGAGCTCCGTAATCAGATCGCGCATTTCAGTGCCGCCCTCGCAGAGACCGAAGCGCGTCTTGCGGACCTGGCCACCACCCGCAAGATCATCGCCGAACTCGCACCGGACGGGACCAACCCCGATCCGCCCGAGTCGGGCACCACCTACCAGGCCATCGTGAACGCCTTCAACCAGCACTCCGACCAGGTGTTCAGGGCCCGCAAGCTGCACGAACTCCTCGACATGCCCACCGACGAGGCATCCGTCAACATCACCCGCAGCCGCCTCGGACGCCTCACCCGCCAAGGCTTCCTCACCCAACCTGGACGAGGCCGCTACCAGAAACGGACTTAACGCCCTCTCAGTGGATCGGCTTCGGCAACCGTGGCGTCATCGCCGACAACGACCCCATTGAGCAGGAAAAGGCGATGAAGTTCAACGCGCTGCTCACGAACGCGGTGATCTTCCACAACGCCCTGGACATCGCGGAGATCGTGCGGCAGCTGCTGGAGGAGGGATGGGAGATCGACCCGGAAGACCTGGCGCACATCTCGCCGTACCTGACCGAGCACATCAACCGGTTCGGCGAGTACTCCACGCACGAGCTCGGCATCCAGCCCGACGCGTACGACCCGAAACTCGACGTCGACTTCACCCCGCTGCGCGAGCAGGACCTGACCGCTGCCGGACTCGACCAGGCCGCTTGACCGACCGCGAGCTGCGTACGACGATTGCGACCGGCGCTTGAGCCTGCGCGCCGGCCGAAGTGCCGGTGAGCGCACCGGCGCAGATCCTCAGCGCTGCATCTGCTACCCAGGACTTCTGTAGGTTGGCCATCGCGGACCCGCCGTCCGGGCCGGTCCTGAAGGCACCCGCTGATCACATCCGTCCGAAGGAGCTGAGCGACCCTCTGACACCAGTTGCGGCTGAGGTCTCGTACCCGGCGCAACGCCCGCTACCGGGGCTGACCGCCCCCGTTGTCCTCGAACAGGTCTCGGGTACGGCGCAGCAGCGCCTCCCGTACGTGGTCCGGTGACAGGATCCGTAGCGTGGTGCCCAGGCTGAGGAGGTATGTGGCGAGCTGGTCGGCGTCGTTGCCGCCGATTTCGACGATGGTGGCATCGGGGCCGTCCGGGTGATGGGTGCCGATCGTGGGCGGGACCAGCCGTAGCGCCTGGTCCATGGGGTGCGCTAGCCGGACTGTGACATAGAGCGGGTACACGACGCCCGCGATGGATCGAGAGACGAGGAGCGCCGGGTCGGGCGGGTCGACGAGTTCGACGGTATGTCCGGTCGGCTGGACCTGTACCACCCGGTCGGCCCGGAATGTCCGCCACTGGTCCCGGGCCACGTCCCGGGCGACGAAGTACCAGCGGCGGCCTGTGTGTACCAGGCGGTAGGGGTCGATGTCCCGAACAGTGGCCTTCCCCGCATGGTCGCGGTACGAAAGACGGGTGCGCTCGCCACGACGGCAGGCGGCGGCCAGTTCCAGCAGCACGCCGGGCGAGATCTGACGTCCCTCGGGCCTGGGAGTGTGTACGAAGGTCGCGTCCATCTCCCCCAGCCGGTCCGCGATCCGGGGCGGTAGGACCTGCCGTAGTTGCAACAGCGCCGACAGCGCGGCCTGGTCGCTGCCCAGGACGCCGCTGAGCGCGGCCTCTCGCAGCGCGATGGCCACGGCAAGCGCCTCCTCGTCGTCGAGGATCAGCGGTGGCACTCGGGTGCCACCGCCGAGGCGGTAGCCGCCCCAGGGTCCGGGGTCGGACTCGATGCCGTAGCCGAGTTCCCTCAGCCGGGCGATGTCCCGCCGGACCGTGCGGTCGGTGACCGCCATTCGCTCGGCCAGCTCGCGGCAGGTCCACGTCGGTCGAGTGGACAGCAGCGAGACCAATCGCAGCAGGCGGGCGGAGGTACTGATCACATCCCGAAGTGTTCCCCATGACCAGGACCGGAACTGTCCTGGTTCCGTCATAGCGTCCTCCCCATGAGTACCGAACCCACATCCGGACCCGCAATCCGCTTGCTGTCCGTCGACTTCGATTGCCCAGACCCCGCCGAGCTGGCCCGCTTCTACGGCGACGCGCTCGGCTTGCCCGTCGTCTACTCCAGCGACGACTTCATCCTGCTCGGTCGGGAGGGTTCACCTGGACTGGGCTTCATCCGGGTGGCCGACTACCGGCGTCCGACCTGGCCGGACCCGTCCCAGGGCAAGCAGGCTCACATGGAACTGGGCGTCGACGATCTGGACGCCGCCCACGCACGGATGCTGGCACTGGGCGCCATGGAACCCCCTGTCCAACCGCACCCCGATCAGAGGAGGGTCCTGCTGGACCCCGCAGGCCACCCCTTCTGCATCTCCACGCAGGACTGAGCGTCAGCGGTCGGCCGACGACCACGGCCGCGCGCCCACGCAAGATGGCGAACTCGTCGTTGTCCTCAGTAGGAGGGCGGCGGGAGTGCGACCGGAACAGGCATAGCGAGTAGGAACCTCTGGTCAGCGGTCCGTGGCTCCGACGCAGCTTGCCGCCGCAGTAAATGCCGGATTTACCGCGACGGAGCCCCTACCGTGATCATCGCGACCTGCGGCTGGCCGTTCCGGCTGCCGGGACGAGGTGTACGCATTTACTGCGGCAGCTCTAGTGTTCTGCGCCTGAAATAGGGCAGCTAAGTTTCTACCTCTTTTTGGTGTTCGGTGGGGTGATCTTTTCGAGGTAGTCGGCGAGGGAGTTGAGGATCTCGTCGGCGGTCTTGGCCCAGGTGAACGGTCTCGGGTTCTCGTTCCAGGTCTCGATCCACGCCCGGATGTCACGTTCCAGGGTTTGGACTGAGGTGTGCACACCCCGGCGGATGAGCTTGTCCGTCAGGAGGCCGAACCAGCGCTCGACCTGGTTCATCCAGGAGGAGCCGGTAGGCGTGAAGTGGACGTGGAAGCGGGGGTGGCGGGCGAGCCACTTCTGGACTTCTTCGGTCTTGTGGGTGGCGTAGTTGTCGCAGACGAGGTGCACGTCCAGTTCGGCCGGGACGGCCTTGTCTATGGTGATCAGGAACTTCCGGAACTCGATGGCGCGGTGGCGGCGGTGCAGGGCGCTGATGACTGTGCCGTCGGCGATGTTGAACGCGGCGAACAGGCTCGTGATGCCGTGGCGCAGGTAGTCGTGGGTGTGGCGCTCGGGCATTCCCGGCATCATCGGCAGCACGGCCTGGGACCGGTCCAGGGCCTGTATCTGGGACTTCTCGTCGACGCAGAGCACTACAGCGCGCTCGGGCGGGTTGTGGTAGAGCCCGACCACGTCGACGACCTTGTCAACGAACTGCGGGTTGGTGGAGAGCTTGAACGAGTCGTCCTGCAGGTGCGGCTTGAGGTCGAATTTCTTCCAGATCCGCCCGATCGTGGACTTCGACAGACCGGTGCGCTGAGCCATCGAGGCGCGCGACCAGTGCGTATCCCTGCCCGGTATCGACTCCAGCGTTGCCACCACGATGTCCTCGACCCGGTCCAACAGGATCGAGGGCGGGCGGCCCACGCGCTGTTCGTCCGCCAGACCGTCCAGGCGGTCCTCGATGAACCTCGCCCGCCAGCGGCTCACCGTGTCCTGGCCGATCCCCAGATCCTCCGCGACCTGCAGGTTCGTCGCACCCTCCGCGCACCGCAGCACGATCTTCGCCCGCAACGCCAGGAACTGGGCGGTCTTCGCGCGCCGCGCCCACCTCGTCAACTCGGCGCGCTCCGACTCGGTGAGCACCAGCTCCGCCATCCGCCGGCCCGGCCTCGACTCATCCGCCAGCCCCGCCATCCGCAGGTCGGCGAAACGACCACGCCACTTACGGGCCGTCGTCACCGTCACACCACATACCCTGGCAACCTCAACATTTGACGCACCATCAACACACGCAAGCACGATTCGCGCACGCTCGGCGAACCGACGCGACACCGCCCCGGCCACCCAACGCTCCAGCTCAGCGCGCTCCTCCTCGGACAACACGACTTCAACAGCACGGGGACCAGAACGCGTCATGCAAACACTCTAGCTAATTAGCTGCCTCATTTCAGGCGCAGAACACTAGAATCAACGCCGTTCAGTGTGGGCGGGGGTCGGGATGTCAAGGGCTGCTCGTGAGCATGTTGATGTTGATGGTGGCCTTGTAGGTGGTCCGGTCGATGGCGGGTCCGCGTGCGTTGTATTTGGAGATCGCTCGTTTGACGATGCGGTCTTTGGTGCGGATCCGCCGGGCGGGCAGGAGGTGGGCCAGCACGTGACGTCCGATGGCTCCGACCAGGTCGGTCATGGTGTCGGTGGTGATACCGGCGGCCAGGACCAACTGGTCGCGGGCGGCGGCGACGTCTGCGCCGTGTTCGTCGCGGACGGTCCCGTTGAATTTCTGGAGGTCCGGGCTGCCGACGGTGCGGTGCTTGGCGTACCGCTTGCACTGCACCACGATCTTCCTCCCGTCCGAAAGCCGGCCGAGCCGCGGCCCCCCGACGCGCGTTCCGTGAAAGAACCGGCCCTCTTGGACATGCTCTGAGGCCCCGTCAGCACAAGACCGAGAAATCCGCTCACGCAACCGCTCGCCTCTGGCTGCAGGTCGGCGCCCACCGAGTCGATTTCGACGTCGTTGAAGGTGTGCTCCCCGGTTCCGATGGCCCCGGCCTCCCTGCTCATCGCCTGCGGTGAAAACCTGGGTGCCTAAGCTGTGGATGAAGGTTCAGGCGTCCCTGCCCTACCAGATGAACACCGGTTCCGGGACGAAGAGGTGAGAGTGCGTCGGATCAGTGGTGGGCCGGATCGGCTGATGGTTGGTGTTTCTGGAATGCCTCGGTCATCTGCGCTCCGATCTCCGGGGTCAGCCGACCCGTCAGCTCGAACCCGAGTTGATGGGCGACGTCACGGCTGTGCATGTCGACCGAGGACTCCACGAGGTCCGCGTACACATCGACCGAGCGGCGGATCCGCCGTGGCGATACCAACAACAGCCAAAGTCCTGGCACGAGCGCGGGCCACCAGTACGCGCCGACGACCAGGTAGGCCAAACTCCACACCGGCGTTCGGGCGGCTGAGGCAGACCGCTCCTGGATCGTTGTCACCTCCACCCGTGCCGCGTCGGGCAGCACCAGCCACAGCCGCGGCCACGTGGTGGTCAGGTCGAGGCCAGTGCCGCGGCGGACGCGGTCGGCGACGGTACGTAGTCGGTCGCCCGCCCACGTCGGGCAGTTCGGCTCGGTCTCGGAGATCGCGTCGCGGCGCAGCACAGCGCGACGCGCCCTGGCCTTGGCCTGGCGGTTGTCCGGGTCGGCCAGCACCGCCCTGATCGCGGTGTCCGCCTTCGCCTCTGCCCGGTGCCAGCGGCGGTGGCGCAGCGCGGTGAACGGCCTGCCGAGGCCCGTACCCGTCGCTCCCCAGGAGCTGATCACGACATCGCCCAACGCCGTCACCGCGAGCCCCACCGCAGCGGTCGCGGCGAGGAACCCCGCCGCGGTCCACACCAGAGCCGGCCCCGTGGACACCGCCATCACGCGCGTCCGCAGCAGCGCGATGTCGAGTGCGTGCGAGGGTCCGAGTACGACCGCCGCCACCACGACGGCCACGAACACCGCGGCGGGCAGCGCGAGTAGGGCTGCCCAGCGACCTGCCAGATTCTTGCCGAGCTCCGTGAGGAAGACGTTCACAGCTCGACCCTGATCTCGCGGAACGGCTGCCCGGTGAGATGGCACGACGGCTGCTTGTCGGTCGCATTGCGCGGGCACGCGCCGGTCGGGCACTTCCATGCCGTGACGACCACGTTCCGTGGTCCCGGCCACCGGGCGAAGTCGCGGTACGCCCGAGTCAGGTTGTCTATGCCGTGCTCGGCGAAGGCGCTGTCGAGCAGGTCGAGGTCGGCTTCGGGCACCGCGCCCCGAGAAGCCGCCTCGACGACCCTGGCCAGCACGTCTGCCACGCCGTACCGCGCGGCGCGTTCCGCCAGCGCCTCTCCCGCCTGCTCGCAAAGAGTCCCGACACGCGGACCGGTCGTTGGTGCCATGCCTACTCCGAACCCCCTTCGCGACGATCCTGCTAACGCTACCGTGGAGGGAACGGATCGGGGGGCCGCATGTACGACGATGTCCGGTTGGTGGTCGAGAACTTCGAGTCTTCCGCTGACGTCGGCGCACTGCTCGCCGCCACTCTCCCTCCGCCGTCACGGTGCCCGCGGCACCTGTTGCCGCACCTCGCGCAGGCGTACTGGCTCCGCTACCGCGCGCAGAGCGGGTTCGACGGCTTGATCGACCAGGAGTTCTGGGCGTCCGTCGTGGGCGGGGACGCCGATCCCGTGGTCGCCGCCGTCACCGCCGCGGAGCAGTACCGGGAGCTGATGGAGGCACGGGCGGATTTCCTCGAATGCCAGGACCCCGAGTCGCTCGTCGACTTCGTGAATGCCTACACCGCGTTGCTGGACGCTGTGGACGACGAGCGGATGAAGGCCGCGCTCACCGCCGACCAGTGCGCCTTGCTGCTCATGCTCGACGAGTACCACGGCACGAACGACTACGCCGAGAAGGTCCTCAACGCGCTGGACTGGGTGCTGGCCCGCACGCCCCTGGCCGACCCGCAACGCGCCCGCCGGCTGGTCGATCGCGCCCGCGCTCGGGTGTCCGCGGGCAGGCGGCGAGGTCAGGTGCTCGCCGACTACCGGGCCGCCGCCCAGCTGGCACTGCGCGAACGCCCGGTGTGGCGCGACATCGTGGTCGAGCTCGCGCAGTACGAGTCGGACCTCTACGCGAACGGCGCCGCGCCGATCTATCTGGCAGGCGCGTTCGTCACCTGCCGCGACCTCGCCGACGCGCTGGAGCGGGATTTCGGCAACACGGTGACCCTGTCCCCGCTCGCCCAGCTCGAACATGAGGTCAGCAGCCGCATCGGGCCGGACATGGCGCGCTTCCTGCGGACCTGCCACCGCGATCCCCACGCTCTGCTGGCGCAGCAGGACAAGGTCGAAGCTTTGCGGCGGCAGGACATCGGGCCTGGCGTACTGGTGGAACGGCGAGACCAGGCGTGGTTGCTCGCCATCGGGCTGCCGCTCGACCACGAGGGCAGGCTGGACGCGCTGCTGGACCTCTACAGCCGGCACACCGACCTCTGGGAGCTCGGCGGTGACACCGCGGCGATCGGGCTCGCCTGCGACACGGTCTTCGAAGCGATGCTCACCACCTCACCAGACGACTCGCGCAGAGCCGAGCTGTTGAAGGCGCTCGCCCACGCGGCGGAGACCCTCTCCGTCCAGACCGGCTCCCCCGATGACGCGACGGTCGCGGTCGCCGCGGCCCGCGCGCTGCTGGAGATGCCCGCCCGCGACGAAGGCCAGCGAGCAGTGCGGCTCTCCACCCTGGCATCCACGCTGGTCAGGCAGTTCGAACTCGGCGCCAACCCGGCGGCCGGCCAGGAGGCCGTCACCGTCGCGGAGGAGGCCCTCGCGCTGACCCCGCCCGGCGACGAGGACCTCCCGTTGCGCTGGTCGGGATTGTCCACCGCCGCGCTGCAGGTGGCAGAGGCCGGGGACCACGCTCTGTTTGCCCGGGCCGTCGAGGCGGGCGCACAGGCAGTGGCCACCATTCCCACGGACGACGTACGCCGTATCGGAATGCTCTACAACTACGCCGCCGCCGTGCAGACGCAGGCGGTCGCGACCGACGTCACGGACGCCGAGCCGTTTCGCGAGGCCGAACGCGCCTACCGCGCCGCGCTCGCACTGCTGGCTCCCGACCACCCCGACAACCCGCGCATCGAAAGCACGATCGCCGATCTGCTCTACCACCGGTACCACCAGTGCGGCGACCTGGACGCACTGGACGACTCGCTCACCCTGGCCGAGAAGGCCGTTCGCGAGACGCCGCATGACCACCACTGGTGGCCGTTGCGAGCGTTCGCACTCGCGCGCTCGGCCCGAGCGCTCGCGACGTTCGGCGGACCGCGCGCCGACGAGTTGCGCCAACAGGCGATCGCCCACTACCGGGCGGTCGGCACGCACCCGGCCGCCACCGCGCAGCACCGGATGCTGTGCGAGCGGGGGCAGGCCGACATACTCGCCGAGGCGGACCCGGCGACGATACTGAACGCGCTGGAACGCGTGATCGCGGCCATACCGGCGACGATCAGCCGGGCGCTGCCGCGAAGTCAGCGGCTGCGGGCCGTGCGGCAGTTGGACGGGCTCGCCGACCGTGTGGTGGACGCCGGGGCGCAGTCAGGCGAGCTGGACCGGGCGCTGGAGCTGCTCGAACAGTCCCGGGCCGTGCTGTTCGGCGACGCGTGGGGAATCCGCCGCGGCTGGGCGAAGCTGCACAAGATCCGGCCGGAACTCGCCGAGGAGCTCAGCCGGGTGGAGAAGGATCTCGCCGACGCCGACTCCTACTCCGACCTGACGTTCCACATCGAGGTGGAGTACGCCGGCCGGACCTCCACCAGGGACTGGGATCCGCGGCCGCAGGCCGTGGAACGGATCAGGCGGCTCGCGGCGCGCCGGGACGGGCTGATCCAGACCGCGCGGGCGGTGCGGGGGCTTGAGAACCTACTGATGCCGGCCGACCTTGAGATGCTGCGCGAGCGCCTGACCGGGCACACCGCGGTGATCGTCAGCGCGGCGGGCACCGCGCTCGTCGTTCCCGGCGACTACTTGCGGCCCGTCGAGGCCGTGCCGTTGCGGCAGATGACCGCAAGCACAGCCCGCGCCCAGCTCAAAAAGCTGCGGGCGGCGCTCGCTGACGTGAAGGCCCCTGGGTGCTCGTTCGACCGGCGCGAGCAGGCACAGCTGGACCTGCACGCCGTGCTGGAGTGGCTGTGGGACACCACGGCCGGCCCGGTACTGGACCGGGTCGCGGACTCGCGGCTGTGGTGGTGTCCGGTCGGCGTCATGGCAGGGCTGCCGCTGCACGCGGCAGGCAGGCACCGCGACCGCGCAGGGCTGACCGTCTTCGACCGCGTTGTCGCTTCGTACACGCCGTCGCTCACCGCGCTCGCCGACACCGTCACCACGCCCTCGCCGCAGCACTCCCGGCCCACCGCGCTCGTCGTCGGCGTCGGCGAGCGTGAAGGCGTGCCCACGCTGCCGAGCGCCCGCGACGAGGCCGAGGCGGTGGCCGCGCTTCTGCCCGGCTCTACTGTGCTCATGGACTCCGCCGCCTCCGCGGACGCCATCAAGGACGGCCTGCACGATCATGTGATCGCCCACTTCGCCTGCCACGGCCGTGCGGTCAGCTCCGCCGGGCACCCCGACCTCGGCGGGCTGATGCTCAACAACGGGATGTTCGTTCCGTCGTTCGTGGGCGACTTGCGCACCACGCAAGCGCAGCTCGCGTTCCTGTCCGCGTGCGACACAGCCAGTCCCGACCCGGCGCTGGTGGACGAGCCGCTGAACCTGGCATCGGCGTTCCACCTCGCCGGCTTCCGCGGAGTCATCGGCACGCTGTGGCACACCGCGGACAGCACCGAGACCGCCGTGGCGGTGTACGAGGCGCTCACCGCGTACGGCACCCGGCCCGCCGACACCGCCCAGGCGGCCACCGCGCTCACCGAGACCTCACGTCGCATGAGGGACGCCTACCCGGCCGTGCCGACGCGGTGGGCCGCGCACGTGCACGTCGGCGACTGAGCTGCTGGAGGGTGCCACCCCCGTTCGGGCCAGTCTGGGTGACCGACGCGGAGCCGGTCTCTCGCTGCCTGGGTGCGGTCGGGGCAGTTCATCTTGGCGAGGACGTTGGCCACGAGCCGTTTGGCACCGTGCTCCGAGATCTGGAGCCGACGTGTGATCAGCTTGTTGCTCAGACCCTCCACCAGGAGATGCGGAGTCTCCCGCTCGCGTGGGGTGAGCGTGGCGATGCGGTCGCGGTGCCCCGCCATGCTCACCGTCGGCCAGATACGGAGAACTTCGGGACACCAGGACGAGGCCGCGCAATGGAGCGCACTGGCCCGTCAACTGCTGATGGCCAAACGGTCGGCCCGTCGCGGGCGCAGTGCGCGAACGGTGTCGGGTGGCCTGCCAACCCCCGGCAAGCGCGGATGAGTCAATGGACAGCGGCGGCGGCCCCAAGGGACAAGATCGTGAGACAGAAGTGCCGTGTCCCCAAACTGAGACAGTCGGGACAGCGTCTTGCGCCGGTCCTCCAGCTCCCCGGCCCGCAGCGCCTTCCGCTGCTGATGCACCCATCGCCCGAGCGGGAAGTCCTTGGTGACGCCGACCTCGACCTCGACGTCATACGGAACAGCGTAGAGACCGGTGATCTCGTTCTCCCTGCGCCACCGCAGCAGGGCCTGGTAGCCCTCCAGCCACACCAGCGACTCCGGCCGGTACACCCGGGTGCGCAGGAACGCCGCGATCGTGGCGGCGTCGCACGGGCTGGAGAAGTGCAGCAGGGCCGCTCCGGCAGCGGCCTGCGTGACATCGTGCTCCTGGTCCCCGCCGTCGCCTTCGCCACCGGCCCCGACGATCCGCCCCTCTTCGTCGTGCCGGACGTGCACCTTGCGCTTCCCGCTGGTGAGCGCACGGGAGGCGAGCTGCTCGACCAGGCGCTCATCATGCGAGCGCAGGCCCTGGAGCACGGCCACGGGAGGCTTGAAGCTCGCGGAGGCGACCATGTCGGTCGGGTCCTCGTTCGGCTCCAGGAACACCGGCACGATGATCCGCGCCACCTTGGTGGAGCCGTCCTTGTTGAGCCGGAGCGCCCGGCCGATGTTCTGTGCGATCTCTCGGTCTTGTGACAGTGAAGTGAGAGACAGCGAGGGCTTGTGCGTTGGCGCAGGTCAGCGCCGGTTTCCTGAGTAGAGCGCACTGTCATGGGTGTGAGAGATCGCGACGATTCCACTGCCACAAGGCGATATTCGTGCAGGTGGCGCACTGATACGAATCCGAGAGATCGCACTCCTGGCGAGCGGCTCCAGCGCGTTCGTGGAGATCGACCGCACGATGTCCTACGCCCGCCTGGTCGCCAAGCTGGAGCGCTACGACGCCTACCGCAACGCCTCGGCATCCGGCCGCGGCAACGCCGCCCGCGCACCACGCAGCCACTGGCAGGAGACCTACGCCGGCCCGTTCCTGGAGCGGCGGTTCCCGCCGGTGCTGTTCGTCTTCGCCCCGGCCCCACGCCGCGCGGTGCCGACCACGAGGGAGGCCGTCTTCCACGAGCGGGCCCGCAGGGTGGGGAGCGTGAACTACCGGCTCACCGTGGCCACCACGACCCTGCCCCTCCTGACCCGCGACAGGTGCGGTCGCGCTCGGCCAACGCCAGACGCCGCCGCCAGCCGATGGGAGCGGGGTGGCGGCGCAGAGAGCCCACGACCAGCGCGAGTGCCCCGAAACCTGGTCACACTAAATCTCTGACCAGCGAATTCAAGTGGGCGGAGGCTCGGTGATCACCAACCGGACAGACACATTCGGCAACTGACCGCCCCACGTCAGGTCCGTTCGGAGGTATCCGGCGCGGGTCGGCTGCCGTCGCTGTTGCCCCGTGGCCCTGCGGTAGCAGTGAGGAAGTCGTCGAGCATGGTGATCTGTGCGTCTTCAGGGAATCGGCCGGGGTCGAAGAGGGCTTGCACGACGAGGCCGTGTGTGAAGGCGACGGCAGCTGCCGACAGTTGTTCCGGATCGGCGTCTGCGGGCAGCTGGCCGAGGTCGCGCGCGACCTCGAAGTGGGGGCTGATGGCCGAGCGGAGGCGGGTGTATCGGTCAGCCTGTTGCCTGGCCAGTTCATCGTCGGCGAGGGAGAGGTCCCAGGAACTGACCCAGATGCGGTTTCGGGCAGTGTCGTCCGAGGTCAGCGGCAGAATGTCCAGGAGGGCGGCGCGTACGGTGGCGAGGCCGGGTCCAGGACGTGCGCGGCGGGGCCTCTGTGCGGTGCGGTGCTCCAGCAGGTCCAAGGCATGTTGGATCAGGGCTCGTTTCGTCGGGAAGTAGTGCATGAGCATCCCGGTCGACACGTCCATGGTGGCGGCGACCGCACGCAGGGTCAGGCCACCGAACCCCTTGTCGGCCATGACGCGCCAGACCGCCTCGGAAACGTCCTGGCGGCGGGCTTCTCGATCTCCGGGTGCGGGTGGCATGCTGCTAGCTTACGTACCGAACGCTTGTTACGCACCCGAGAGTGAGGCTTCCATGTTCACCATGCCGCTCGGCGACCGGGCCCAACTCCGCTCGCTCGAGCCCTGGCAGGCCGATGAGTTCCTCGCTCATATGGACCGCGCACGGGGCACCGTGGATCCGTGGATACCCTGGGCGTCGTTGAGCACCGACGGTGACTCGGCTACGGCCACCCTCCAGCGCTATGCCGACCGTACGGCCCTGGACACCGGCCGGATCTACGGGATCTGGCTCGACAGCACACTGGTCGGCGGGGTGATGTTCACCCGCTTCGACAGCGCTTCCGGGGTCTGCGAGCTCGGCTGCTGGCTGGAACGGGCGGCGGAGGGACGGGGTCTGGTCACCCGTGCTTGCCGGGCGTTGATCGACTGGGCCTTCCGTACACGCGGGATGAGCCGCGTCGAATGGTGGGTCGCGGCGGGCAACTCATGCAGCGTCGATGTCGCACAGCGGTTGGGTATGACCCGTGAAGGAGTGCTGCGGCGGCGCTCTGCCCACCGCGGTGTGCGGCACGACAGCGAAGTCTGGTCGGTCCTTTCCGAGGAATGGCCCTGCCCCGGTGAGGCGTCCGAAGCGCCCGAGGCCGGTGTCAAGGCCGAGCTCGATCGGCTGATGGCAGTGTTCGCCGGCGCGTTTACCAACACCGGCGGCAACCGCCCTGATCTCGACGTCATCCGCGACGTCTTCATCCCCCAGGGCAGGATCATCTCGAACGTCGGGGGCAAGCCCGTGATCTACGACCTCGACGCCTTCATCGAGCCCCGGCAGAAGATGCTCACGGACGGGACGCTGACGGAGTTCTCCGAATGGGAGGTATCCGAAAGTACCGAGATTCTCGGATCGGTAGCGCACCGGTTCAGCCGATACCGCAAGTCCGGCATCCACCATGGTGAGTCGTTCCAGGGCTCCGGCCACAAGACCACCCAGTTCCTTCGAACTCCGGCAGGATGGCGTATCGCCTCGCTGGCCTGGGACGACGTGGCGGCAACCACTACGGCATGACTACACGATCAAGTGCGAGTGCGCTCCCCGGCCAGCGGCGCCCGTGAGCGCACCGGCAGCCCGCCAGTCGGTGAGCGCGCTCACCGACTGCGTGCGTGACGGCCGCGGACACATGGTGGTCGGATATCGAAGGACTGGTGGAGGAGGCCGGACGGCTGATTCGGGATCAGGCGTGGGCCGTGACACCCGCTGACCGTACCGTCGCGGCAAAGGCCGCCGCCGATCTGCACGGTGTCGGTGGCCCCCCCCGACAGTCCCGGCAGGCCCTCCCAGGAGTTGACCGGTTGGAACACTTGCGGGGAAGCATTCGCTGCTGTTGCCATCGCCCACGTCCACGGATGCCTGGCCTGGTTCCTCGGGGCAGCTGTCACCGTCCTCACGCCAATCCTGCACTGGCGCGCCATGCCCGCCGAAGACGGCCCCACCCTCGGCGCCGTCCCGCCGGTCCTCCAGCAGTACACGGCAGCAAAGCCGCGATCCGCTGGCTCCAAGCCGCCCTCACCCGCATCGCCGCAGCCTGACACCAGACGACATGGCCACGATCTCGTTTAGGAACCGGTCAGCTATGCCCGCCGACGCGGCCCCCGCCTCGGACGGTGTTGCTATGTTCCCGCTGGTCACAGGTGCAATCCGCCATGATCGGAGTCACACTGCTTCTTTTGCAGCCCCAGCTCATACGGCGGCGAGGCCAGCCCCAACTCATGCGGCGGCGCGGCGCAGTGTGAACCAGAAAGTCGGGACCGGGTTCGTGCCCGGCGTCACGTCGGCCAGCTGCCACCCAGCGAACCTGGTGTTGAGTTCGTCCGCAGTGACGCCGGACCACGAGTCGTCAAACGCCCCGGGCCCGTAGCCGAACATCAGCAATCGTGCACCGGGGGCGGCACGCTTGGTGACGCCGGCGGTGTAGGCGTCGCGGCGGTGCGGTGGAATCCCGCAGTAGCAGCTCAGGTCGAAGAACAGGTCGTACGGCCCGGGCACGCCCACCTCGTCGAGTCGGGTGGCGTCCGCGCACAGCACCAGGACGTCCGCTCCGGCCGCGGTGGCCTTCTCCCTCGCCTGCCGGACCGCGCGGTCGACCAGGTCGACGGCGGTCACCTGCCAGCCGTGCTGGGCCAGGTACACCGCGTTGGTCCCGGTGCCACAGCCGAGTTCGAGCACCCGGCCCGCCATCAACGCGCCGGGCCCCTCTATCAGGGCCACGAGCTCGGGCGGCGTGACACCGCTGTCCCACGGCGGCTTACCGTCTCGGTAGAAGTCCTCCAACACGCCGCGCACAGAAGCCTCTTGGTCGAGTTCTGCAGCAGTCCGAGTCTCACTCATCGCTACCCCTCCAAGAAATTAGAGTCCAGCTCTAATGTCTGACTCTAGAGATAGACTCTCGGCATGGATGTGGTCAAGGGATCCGACGGACAGAACGTCAAGCGCCCCGACAAGAGGGTTGAGCGCTCGCGGCGTACCCGCGAGAAGATCGTTGCGGCGGCGCGGGAGCTGTTCGTCGCGCAGGGGTACGGTGCGACAAGCCTTCAGGAGGTTGCGGATCGCGCGGGCGTGGCAGTCCAGACCGTGTACTTCGTGTTCCGCAACAAGCGCGCGCTGTTCAAGGACGTCGTCGATACGTCGATCGCGGGCGATGCCGAGCCGGTCGCCACGATGGACCGAGACTGGTTCCGCGCGGCGTGCGCCGAACCCACTGCGGCCGGGCAACTGCGCATCCACGTGCGGGGCGTACGCGACATCCTCGGCCGGGTCGCCCCGATCATGCCGCTGATCGCGGCTGCGGCGGCCACGGACCCGGAGATCGCCGCGCAGTGGCCCGTCGGCCCTGACCCGCGCTATACCGTCCAGCACGCCGCAGCGAAGGCATTGACCTCCAAGCCCGACGCCCGCCCCGACGTCGATACCGCCCGCGCCGCCGACCTGCTGTACGGGCTGCTCAGTCCGGAGCTATACCTGATCTTTGTCCGCGACCGGGGCTGGTCCCCCGACGCCTGGGAAGAGTGGGCATGTGTGGCCCTGAGTGCCCACCTCTGCACAGACCACGAGTAGGCCACCGGGACTATGCCTTGGCGGTTCGCTCCCGTTCCTTCCGGGAGGTCGAACGTTTCGGGCTCGGCGCGGGTCGGGTCCGAAGAACCGGTGCCCGGGGCGCCTGGCCCGTCCAGGTGGTCTGAAGGAGGCGTGGGGTCCATGGGACGTCACAGCCGGGAGAGCGGTCCGCCGGAGGTGTGGTGGTGGAAGGCGCGCAGGTTCGCCCACGGCTGGGCGTATCCGACAACGTGACATCACCCTCACCAACGAAAACACCATCTCCTGGCGCGACCCGACGCCACACGCTAAACAGCCCATTCCGGGATAAAACACTGGGAGTAATCGACCTCTGAAGAGGTCGTTTTCGTCCGATGTTTCATCCCGGAATGGGCTGTTTGATCGTCTCTTGCGGGTTGCGCCAGGAGGTCGGTCATCGCGAGGTTGACCACGTCGATGACGAAGGCGGCGTAGACCCAGCCCGAGAACGTCTTGATGTAGGTGATGTCGGCGACCCACAGCTGGTTCGGGGCGGTGGCGGTGAACTGGCGCTCGACCAGGTCGGCGGGCCGGTCGGTCTCGGGGGCGGGGCGTGTGGTGCGCGGGCTCTTCGCCCGGATCACCCCGCGTAGTCCGGCCTGCCGCATGAGGCGTTCGACCGTGCAGCGGGCCACCGTGAAGTCCTCGCGCACCAGGGCGGCATGGACCTTGCGGGCGCCGTAGACGCCGTAGTTGTCGGTGTGGATGGGGCGTATCTCGTCGGTGAGGCGCTCGTCGCGCCGGCTGCGGGCCGACGGCGGACGGGTGTGGGCGGCGTAGTAGGTGCTCGGCGCAATCGGCGCGTCCGTCTCGGCGAGGACGTCGCAGATCGGCTGGACGCCGAACAGGTTCTTGTACTGGTCAATGTAGGCGACCTTCATCGCAGTGGACGGTCCAGCTCCGCCGCGAAGAAAGCCGAGGCGGACTTCAATCTCGCGTTCGCCCGCCGCAGTTCCTTCACCTCTCGCTCCAGCTCCGCGATCCGGGCGGCTTCGGCGCTGGTGGTCCCGGGCACGAGTCCCTCGTCGGTCTCGGCCCGCTTGACCCACCCCCGCAGAGCCTCGGGGTGCACGTCCAGCTGGTCGGCGATGCGCTTGATCGCCCCAGCCCGGCCGACCGGGTCCTTGCGGGCCTCGACGGCCAGACGCGTCGCGCGTTCACGCAGTTCGTCGGGGTACTTACGGGGAGCAGCCATGATCGGCATCCTTCCGGGTCTTCGATGTCTCCATCAAACCCGGGGCGATTCAGACGGAGGGCCCTACGACCGGATCCTGGCGACCTGTTCGGTCCGAACGGTCCCACCGGCCATCGCCCAGACAAAGCCGGGCGGGGTGTTCTGACGCCGTGGGAGTCGCCGTGGCTCTGCTACAGCCTGCTGCGGCTGACCATCGACGCCCACGGTGCCGCGTCCGGGTCGTTCTTCCCGTACTCGGCATTCATGCCGATTCGCGAGCAGCGCACGAAACTGCGGCTCTCGTCGTTGAACCATGTGACGACCTCCTTTAGCGCCTGGCGCAGGTCCATGCGCCCATTCCCTGGATCTCGGCAAGCCGCTTGGCTGTGGCGATCTGTTCGGACTTCGTCGCCTGGTCGGCTCGATTCGCGTACCGCTGACCGCCGGCAGCCCTCCAGCTGGACTGCGTGAATTGGAGCCCGCCGTAGTGACCGTTGCCCGTATTGGCACGCCAGTTTCCGCCGGACTCACATCTGGCGATGGCATCCCAGTTGGCGTGTGGTCCCGAGGGGCTGGCAGTGGCTTGAGCACTCGGAAAGCTGATCAGAACTGCCTGGCAGAGGAGCACCGCGTACCAGGGTGCCCTGCTGGAGATTCGTGCGCGCCTATTGCCCTGATGAGTCATCAGTCCTCCTCGTCGTCGGTCGGACCGGTCCCGCCACCCGGTGACACCAGCCCGCCTCGAGCCTTTGAGTCGTGTAGGCAGCACAGCACGCCTCCCACGGTCTCCAGCCTTTCTCGACGTGCGAATGAGTGACGTCACCCGTATGGCTATCTGTCCGGGTGAAGTACAGGTCCCGCTTGTATCCCTCACGGTGCTCAACGGCCACGGGAGCCGGTCGATCGCCTCGAACAGCGGCAGCGGAGCCCGCACCCCGGCCGGGCCGGCCGCACCAGCGGCCGCCGGTGCCACCGTGGCGGCGGGAGCGGAGTGCGCGGCTGGAGCCGCGAAGAGCGGAAGGGCGCAGAGGGCGAACGCGGGCAGACCACGCAGCATCAGGTTCTTGATCACACAGGCGGGTCTAACGGGCCCGACACCCGCTCCAACAGGCCCTCGGCGGACAATTCACCCGCGCGGACGGCCGGACTCACCGCAGAAACGAACCTGCTCCCTCCGCCTCGTCAGGAGCGAGGTACCCGCCCTCGCAAGCGCCCCGGCTGATGTCCGCGTGGACGAGGACCTGTACTTCGCCCTCGCCGGGGGTACGCCCCAGTCGGCACGGTCCGCTGGACAGGAACAGGGTCGAGATCCGGTGGGCCGCTTCGAGCCCGGCCTTCTCATGGCCCCGGATCTCGATCGTGATCAGGCTCTCGTCGCTCATGACGGGGGAACAGCTGTGTCCGTCGACTGGTTCCGCGCACGCGGTGGCTACCACCCCATCGAGTGCGCTTGTCCGGCCTCTCGTCGCAGGCATGGGGCGACGCAGTGGCCGGCACCGTGCCGTGAAGCCCTGCCCGGCAGGCGAGTAGGGGAAATGCGGCCACGGCGCCGGCAACGCGCCCGGTATACGCCCTGCCGTATCCAGCCTTCCCGTTCTACCGTTGAGGTTCGGTATGTACGGGGAGGCTGCTGTGGCAGGGATCGTGGAGGGCAAGCACCGGTCGCCGGTCGGTGACGACGGGCACCAGCCGAACCGGCCGGTCCCGCCGCCACCCCCACCCCCACCCCCACCGCCACCGACCGAGCCCGGCAAGCAGAAGTAGAGCCGTGGCCGCCACCCCGCACCGCAATGCCCCCGCCGTTGACGGGCTTGTCGGCGGGCTGCTCGCCGTGGTTGCCGAGCAGCTCGGCCGGCCGCTGCCTGCCCGCCTGGAGCAGGCATTCCGCCGGGTGCACCGGCACCGGTTCCTGCCCGCCCGGATCTGGCTGCGGGACGGGACCGGCGGATACGAGCTCGTCGACCGCGCCGCCGAACCAGCCCGCTGGATGACCGCGGCCTACTCGGACGAGTCGCTCGTCACGCAGTTCACCGACGGCCTGCCGTCCTCCTCGGCCTCGATGCCCTCGATGGTCGCCCGCATGCTGCTCCTGGCCGGGCTCGGCGAACGTCCCCCGGGCCGGGAGATCGCCAGCCCGCGCGTGCTGGAACTGGGCGCCGGTACCGGCTTCAACGCGGGTCTGCTGTGCGCGCTGCTCGGCGACCGGCAGGTGACCACCGTCGACCTCGATCCGTTGCTTGCCGCCAGGGCGGGGGAGAGCCTGAAGGCGGCCGGGTACGCGCCGAGGGTGGTGGTCGGAGACGCCGCCGACGGCTGGCCGCCGGGCGGACCGTACGACGTGGTCCTCGCCACGTTCTCCGTCGACCACGTCCCGCCCGCCTGGCTCACCCAGGCCCGGCCCGGCGGGCGGATCGTGACGCCGTGGACTTCGCAGTGGTGCCGGTACGGCACCCTGTCGCTGACGGCCGGCGAGCAGGGCCGTGCCGAGGGCCGGTTTCACGCCTTCGCCTCGTTCATGCAGATGACCCGCCCGCGCACTGCCGGGGTCGGCCCGGCGTCCGTGCCGGCCTCGTCCGCGAGCGGGGAGGGCGCAGCGGAGGGCTCGTCCACGACGCTGTCGCCGTGGGCGGTCGCCGGCGGTGACCTCGACGCCGAGTTCCACATCGGCCTCGTCGTACCCGGCGCGTCCTTCGCCTGGGACACCAGCGGCGAACACACCCACACCCGCTTGGAGGTCGCCGACACCACCACGGGCTCCTGGGCGACCGTCGACTACGACGGACGGACCTCAGCCGCCTTCACGGTCGCCCAGGCGGGCACCCGCCAGCGCCTCTGGGACGAGATCGCCGCGGCGTACCGCCGTTGGGAGCAGCTGGGCCGGCCTGGCATCGACCGCTATGGCCTGAGCGTCGCAGGGCGTAGCGCAATGGTCTGGGTGGACTCGCCCGCCACCGCGGTGGCTACCCGCTGACCTGGCGGAGCTCCGACGGAAGGCGTGTGCCGGAACCGAACCGCGTCACCCCGTTCACCCCCTGAGGCGGGGAGGTTGCCCGCGCGCGCCGCCGCGATGGCCTACCGGCTGGTGATGACCATCACCGACGGGATCCGCCGCGCCACCCCAAAGCGCCTGACCGGTGCGGAGGAAGAGCTCGGCGAGGACGCGGAGAAGATGGCGCCGGGCTGGTCGGCCGACCAGCTGCGCGGCGTCCTCGGCGACGACGTCCTGGCCGAGCTGATGGCGGGGGCGGTCTGGCCGGTGATGTCCCGCCAGCTCGTCGGCCTCCAGCAGGCCGGTGTCGACCTCGGGACGTTTCTGCCGCAGATGGGCCGCATGACCGCCGGAGTCCACCAGGCCGTGGTGGCGAACGCGGCGCGGACGAAGGCGGAGGGCACGGACCGGTGGGCCGACCTCCTTCGTACGACGATGCCCGAGGGCCTGGTCCGCGACGCGATCCTCGCCTCCCCGGCGTGGCCCGACATCGCGGCCGCCATGGCCGGCCTCGACGCCAAGGGCGTCGACGTCGCCCGGATCCTCCTGGACGCGCACGCCGCCGGGGCCGGCGTCGACCAGGCCGTCGCCGCCGTCATCACCGCGGCCGCGACCACAGCTCCCGCCCCCGCCCCGGCCGCGCCCTCCGCCCCTGCCCCCGCTGACGCCCGTGTCCCCGCACCCGCCCCCGTTCCGGGCGCCGCGCCTACTGCCGTCCCCGCCGCGGGCGTCGCTCCCGTCGCTGCTGCGGCGGCGCCGGTGCGGGAAGCCGCTGATCCGTGGGCGCCGCCCGCCAGTACGGATGCGAAGCGCTCCTGGGGCCCGCTCACTGAGGGGTTGAGCGTGCCGCGCGACCTGGACCTCTGCGACCGGGCGAAGGCGCTGGAGCAGCTCGGCGTCAACCGCCTCGGGCACGCCACGATCGTCGGACTCGTCAAGGACGTCCTCCCCGACCAGGAGGTGGGCCTCCTGATCGGCTCCCGCCAAGGGGCCCCTGCTGGCCCACCGGATGGACCAGGTCCGCGACCAGGGCGGCCCCGCACTCCTCGCCGGACACCTGGCCCGCCTCGGGACCGACACCTCCTGGAAGGAGGGCCCGTCGTTCACGGTGGTGGGCCGTCTCGTGGACGCGCCCCTGTACTCCCTGACGACGCCGCCCTCCGCGCCGTCCGCGCCCGCGTCCCGCGTGAGGGTTTCCCCGGCGGCGGCCCGTTCCCGCTCCACCACAACCGCAGCCGCGGCCCCCGGACAGCCGGCCCCGGCCGAGCCGGCGTCCCCGCCCACCGGCGAGTCACCGCGCCCGCCAGGGCGGCGGGACACCGGCGGTGACGCCGCATCCGGCCCCGGGGAGGGGGGTACAGGTCCGGGCACAGGTGGGGGTAGGTGCATGCCGCTTACGGCTTGCATTTTGCCTGTTCAGACCCCCTTTTTCAGGCGCCTTGAGGTCTGACTTATAGGTAGGGAGGGGGTGGGTGGATGGCGGGTCGGGGGAGTTGAGGGGCGGATGGGGAGCTGGGGAGGGCGGGATGAGCGGGGGTGGGTGAGGGAGGGAGCGGGTGTTGGGGTGGCGTTAGCGTGGCGGGATGATCACAGATGTCGCCCTCCTGCGCGAGACGGAGAGGGGGTGTGGTGCCCGTTGCGGGCGGAGCCGCTGTTGTTGCCGTCGCCGCCGTAGGCGGCGAGGACGAGAGCTGCGGTGGTGGTGGCGGCCGAGGCGGTAGCGCGGCTTGGCGGTCAGTTCGGCTCACATGGGATCGTCGCCCTGGCAACCCCGGTGGAACAGGCACGGCTGCCGACGGCCGAATGCGTCACTGAGAGCGAGCGAGCGAGGGCGAAGCGGGCGTGGCCTGCTGCGCTTCGGTCCCCCGGGGTGCCCAGGGGCCCCGTGCCGCCGCAGTGCTGGTACGGCTACGCGCCGGGATGTGCGCCGGGGCGGCTACCGCTGGGCGGGTGAGGCTGAGTACCTGGCGTGTAGGGGCGAAGTGCGCGGCAATACTTACCAGTATGACGACGCATTCGACTAGTACCGCGGAAGCACGGGCCGGCGTGCGACCCTTCGCCGAAGTCGAAGAGGTGTTTCGGCGGCTGGAGGCCGAGGCGGCCGGACCGGATCAACAGACGCAGTTCTCTCGGGGAGCCCTGACCGGGTACCTGTGGGCGCTGGGGCGTGGCGGGCCTGCGCCGATCACTGCCCAATCGGTGGACGAGGCACCCGCTCTGAAGGATCTGACCGCGGAGGTGGACGCTGCGACGGTGCAGATGAAGGATTCCACCCAGCGCACCGTCCCTCGCGACTACATTCACGGGGTGCGCGACGCACTGGCCTGGGTGTGCGGACACACCGACCAGCGCCCCTGAGCGACAAGGTCATCACAGCCTGGGTGTGCCCGCCATTCCCCTCCTGCGGCGGGCACGCTGCTCAGTCCGTTACCCGCCAGGAGCATGTTGGTTGCGGCACCAGGTCCAGCAGCCTCTGGTTCTGTTCCCCGAAGGTGATACGCACGCCGAGCTCCTCGCAGGCGAGGGTCACCGGGGTGAAGCAGGCCGGTGTGGTCACTCTCCACCACCTCGCCGACAACAAGTCGAAGGTGGTGCTCCAGCTCGACTACGACCCTGAAGGCTTCACCGAGAACGTCTGCGACAAGCTCGGCTTCGTCAAGCGCCAGATCATGGGCGACCTGAAGCGGTTCAAGGAGTACATCGAGGACCGCGGCCGCGAGACCGGATCCTGGCGCGGCGAAGTCTGACCAGCCCCTCGCGGTGAACCACACCGTGGGAGTCTTGATCGTTTGCGTTCCGTGGGCCTCATCAATGATCGCGAGGTCGAACGGGGCCATCTGCTGGCCATAAAGCCGGTCTCCGCCCGCCAGGGCGGCCTCCAGCGGCCCGCGAACCTTCCGCTGGTCCACGGGGGCGTCGATGTCCTCGCGGTCCACCAGGAAGGCGTACGTGGCGTACTGATGATCTGCGGGTTTTTGTCGGTGGTGGTTCGGCATCGTGCTGTCAGTGCGGTAGCTGCGGTAGCCGTGCTGGTCAGATGGTCGCGGTGAGTGGTTCGGATGGTGACACGGTTGCCGATCTGGTGCTGACGGTTTTGGTGATGGAGCGGGTCAGCTGGTTGCCGGTCAGTACGGTGTCCGGGCATGGACGGGTTCGGGCCGGGCGGTGTTCGTGCGGGGCGTCATGCCGGTACAACGCCGACGGGGTGAGGCAGCTGCTCCCGTCCTGCCGGTCCCCGCCGAGAGCGCCGGCCCGGAGGCGCCAGCTCGCTACCAAGCCACAGGGCATGCCATTCCCCGCCGCGCCCGCTGCCTGCACGCCCTGCGTACGCGGTATGTACGCTTCGCGGAGCGAGGCGGACCCGTACGGCGCCCCGCCCGGGCCCCGCTACCGCGTCTACTCCACCCCGAGTTCGGCGAGCCGCGGCCAGCTGCGCCCGGTCGAGCCGGTCGCGGCGGGCTTTCCGATCCGTGCCAGATCCCCGCGCGTTGCTCGGCGCCGTCGGGCAGCACTTCGACCACGGAGCGCGCGGGCAGGCCGCCCCCGCCCCTGGTCTATGCCCACTCCATGCCGAGCTTCCGCAGCGCGTCCAGCTGCTCCGCCGCGAGCCTGTCCCGCCTCGACTTGGTGTTGGAGACCCAGACGCCCAGCTGTGGAAGACCGCCCCGGTCTTATGTGGCCGTTCACCAGGGCATCTTCGACGGCCGTCAGGCCGATGCCCGGGCGGCGGAGTGCTTCACTCGTCATTCACGCCCCGCGCGGGCGCCCGGTGCGGCCCCAGTTCCCGTAGGACGTCGCCCAGTTGGGCGGTGGTGAGGGCGGGGCCCGGAAGGGGAGCGGGTGCCGGGCGCAGGCCGTCCAGGAGCAGGGCGAGGGGGCGGTGCCAGGCGTCCGGCGTGGTCGCGGTCGTCAGGGCCGGGACGGCGCGGCCCAGAGCAGCCAGCGCGAACAGGATGTCCGCGGTGGTGACGTCCGCGCGGATCGCGCCCTCCTCCCGCCCGCGCTCCAGCAGGAGTTCCATCGTCTCCCGGTTGTGCGCGTGCACGGCGTCCAGCGCCTCGATGCCCTCGACGTGCGTGGTCATGAGGTCGTTGGTGCCGCGGTCGGCGGCGAGCGTGCCGAAGACGGCCTGGAGATAGTCGTTCAGTCCTGTCCAGGCATCCGCGGCCGCCCGGGCCCGTTCGCCCGCCTCCGTCGTGCCGGTCAACTGGTCGCGGAAGACTGCGTCGACGAGGGCGGCGCGGGTGGGGAAGTGCCGGTAGAGCGTCGCGTTGCCCACGCCCGCCCGGCGGGCGATCACGTCCAGCGGTGCCTGCAGCCCCTGCTCGGTGAACACCTCGTGTCCTGCCTCCACCAGGAGCTGCCGGTTGCGGCGCGCGTCGCGTCGCTGCGGGGCCGTTGCATCACCTGTGCCGACGGTCATCATCATCCTCCGTAAGAAGTGGGGAGGTATCCCCGGTACTGATGCTATCGTCGGAACATGAAGTGGGGACCACTCCCCACTTCATCGCGGGTGGTCCCCACGAGGGAAGGGGCCACCCCCGACTGCGTTCGTTCGTTCGTGCGCTCGGGAGGGCTCGGCGTGAGTGGAAGCAGCAGCGGAACCGCACTCGTACTCGGCGGCGGAGGTCCGGTCGGCGGCGCATGGCTGACGGGGGTGCTCGCCGGCCTCGCGGACGCGGGCATCGACCTCGACCGGGCCGACGTGGTCATCGGCACCTCGGCGGGCGCGATCTTCGGCTCCCGTCTGGCCTGCGGCCGGCCGCCCCGCGAGCTGTACGAACGCCAGCTCGCCGGCGACGACCGCATCGATCTCGACGTCACCACGACCCAGACGCTCCGCTTCCTCTGGGCGGCCCTCGGTTCCCGCGACCCCGAGCGCTCCGTACAGCGCCTCGGCCGCGCCGCCCTGGCAGCGCGCACCAGCCCCGCGTCCGAGATGTACGACGCCGTACGGACCCTGCTGTGCGGGGCGACGGACTGGCCCGCACGGGCCCTGCGGATCGCCGCGGTCGACGCGGTGAGCGGCGAGGTGGGGACCTTCGACGCGGACACGAAGGCCGGCCTCGTCGACGCGGTCGCCGCGAGCTGTGCGGTGCCCCTGGTCTGGCCGCCCGTCGCGCTCGACGGCCGGCGCTGGATCGACGGCGGCAGCCGCTCCACCGCCAACGTCCAACTGGCCCGCGGATACGGCCGGGTGCTGGCAGTCGTCCCCATCCCGAACGCCGTCGGCCCACACCCCAGCGCCCAGCAGCAGGCGGCCGAACTCGCCGCCGGGGGAACCGCCGTCTCCCTGCTGTGCCCCGACCGCACCGACCGCCGCATCATGGGCCGCGACATGACGGCCAACGCCCACATCCCCGCCGCCGCCCGCGCCGGATACGCCCGGGCCACGGCGCTGGCAGCCGGCGTGGCGGACGTATGGCACGGCTGATTCCCGGACGCTTCCCTTACCGAAAGGCCACAGCATGCAGGCGCCCACCCTGGAGGAACTGGCCCCCGACGGCCACGACCTGGCGAGGGACCCGTATCCCGTCTACGCGGCCCTGCGTGCCAAGGGCCCCGTCCACCGCGTGCTCGTTCCGGGCAGCGGGGAATGCTGGCTGGTCGTGACGCGCGACGCGGCCAGGGCCGCGCTTACCGACCCGCGGCTGCGCAACGACATACGGCACTCCTCGTCCTGGCGGACCGACGGCGGCCACGCCCTCGGCCGCAACATGCTCCAGAGCGACCCGCCGCTCCATACCCGCCTGCGCGGGCTGGTGGCGAAGCACTTCACGCCGGGGCGGATCGCCGCCCTGCGGCCGGGGATCGAGGCGGTCGCGGCGGAGCTGCTCGCCGCGCTGCCCCGGCAGGGGACCGCCGACCTGGTGGGCGGGTATGCGCTGCCGTTGCCCATCACTGTGATCTGCGACCTGCTGGGCGTTCCGGTGACGGACCGCTCCGCCTTCCATGACTGGTCGAACGAGCTGGTCATGCCCACCTCGCCGCAGGCGGCGGCTTCTGCGGCCGCCGAGCTGACCGGCTACCTCACCGAACTGACCGCCCGGAAGGCCGGCGCCCCGGACGGCACCCTGCTCAGCGACCTCGCAGCCGACGCGTCCGGCCTCACCGCCGAGGAACTCCTCGGCATGGCCTTCCTGCTCCTGGTCGCAGGCCACGAGACAACGGTCAACCTGATCTCGGGGACACTGCACGCCCTGCTCGCCGACCCTGAACAACTCGCGCTGCTACGCGCCGACGTGAGCCTGGCCCCCGCCGCCGTGGAGGAGTCCCTGCGATACAACTCCCCCGTCCACGCCTCGGCGTTCCGCTTCGCCGCCGAGCCCCTGGACCTCGCCGACACCCACATCCGCGCCGGTGACGCGGTCCAGGTCTCCCTCGCCGCGGCCTCCCGCGACCCGCACCACTTCCCGGACCCCGACCGTTTCGACATCACGCGCCGCACACCGGGCCACGCCGCCTTCGGCCACGGACTGCACCACTGCCTGGGCGCCCCACTGGCCCGCGCGGAGGCCGCGATCGCCCTGCGTCTGCTCATGGAACAGCGCCGCACGATGACCTTCGCCACCGACCCGGCGCACCTGACCTGGCGGACCAGCACCCTGCTCCGGGGGCTGACCGAACTGCCGGTCAATTTTCGCCAGGTCCGCTGAACAGGGGCTGTTCAAGACGGCTCCGACGCCGTGACGAGACCAGCCACAGGGCGATCGTCTCAGCCGCCCTGTGGCTGGTCTCCAAGAGACGAGCAGTCGTCGAAGGGGCCAACGGGGATGGCGGCAGTACACGGCGCGGGCGAGCACGGGCGCTGAACTTCCTTAGTACTTGTTTGCGATCCCCTGATTTGACTGGGCGGACGGCCTAATCTGGTGGGGTGTCTGCTGGCGCTGGGCGGGTTGGTGAGCGTCGGTGCCGGGGGTGCGATGAGGCTCTGGCGCCGGGGGCCGGTCCGGGTGCGGTGTTCTGCTCGTCGGCTTGTCGTTCCAGGTCATGGCGTCGTCAGCAGAGGCTGCGGAAGCGGCTGGCGGCGGTGCAGGACGGGGCCGGCGTGGCGGAGTGCACCGTCTGCGGGACGCGGTGGATCGCCGGGTTGGACCGGCGGTCGAATGCCATGTACTGCTCGGGGCGGTGCAAGGTGAGGGCCTGGAGGGCCCGGAACGAATCGTTCGGCGAACGGTCACGGTAACCGCTGGGCGAACGCCCATCCGGTCACGCTATGTCCAATTCCGTTCAGTTCCACAGGATTTGTTGCGATCAGCGGTTTTCCGGTCTGACGCTGTGAGGGCAGCGGACCGCGTTCCGTCACGGTCTTGAGAGCCGTGCCCGGTCCGCTCTGGGTGGTGAAAGCCAATGCCCGAGAATCACATCGAGGTCGGAAGCGTCAGCCAACAGCGTTACGAGCAGATCGTCGCTGAGCTGCGTGAAGTGGTCGAGCAGCAGTCCCGGGGGTCGTTCGTCATCGGGGACCGTGCCCTGGAGATCGAGCCGATGCGTGAGCACGGCGGACGGACGGCGGGCGAGAGGATTCCAGTCGTCCGCGACTCGCTGACGAGGCTGGCGGAGGACATCGGGTTGTCCTTCAGCGCGGTCAAGGCGGCCCGGTTCACCGCCTCGCGGTGGCCAAAGGAGCGTCGCAGGCCGGACGTCTCGTTCAAGGTCCACCGAATCCTGGCCCAGATCGAGGATGAGGACGAGCGGTTCACCGCAATCTGCACCCCGCCTGAGGGCAAGATCCGTTGGACGGCCGACGAGGCCAGGCGCCGGATCGGCAATCAGGTGGAGACACCCATCTCGCCTGAGGAGAAGGTCAGCGCGATCCATGCCCTGGCCCGCCGACGAGCAGGTGGCCGCGGCGGTGACCACCGAGCTCTTGCGCCATCCGACGGTGGCCGCGCAGGTCAGTGCCGAGGACAAGGTCCGGGTGGTGGAGGAACTTACCCGGGACGAAGGCGTCGCCGCGGCGGTGACCACCGGTCTCCTGAAACGTCCGGCGGTCACGGCCCAGGTCAGCCGGGAGGACAAAGTCCGGGTCGTGGAAGAGCTGACCCGCGACGAGTCCGTCGCCACCGAGGTCACTACCGGTCTCCTGCGCCGGCCGGATGTCGCGTTCAAGGCCATGTCGGATGACCGGGCCCGCCACGAGGTCAATCACGCCCAGGTGGAGCGGGGCCGCCAGGCCCGCGAGCACTTCGAACGCAGCAGCCCGGTCGCGCCGGCGGTCCGCCAGATCGAGCGGACCATGGAGTTCATGGATCTGGTCACGGCCTGCCACTCCTTCGTCGCTGCCGCCGGCCGCACCGTTCCGGGCCTTCGGGACCGCCAACTCGGCGAGGATGAAAGGACCATCGTCCACGAGAACGTCGCCCGCGTCCGGGGTCCATTGACTGAACTAACTCTTGCGTTTTAGCAGGTCAGACCCTGTGTCTGCTAGCTTCCCGCCATGGTTGATCTGAACGATCCCGGGCGGGATCTGACACGTTTCCTGCTGCCCGATGTTGGCCGGTTAGTCGAGACCGGCGAACCGCAGGAGCCCTACCGGCTGCTTGATCCGGCTGGTTTACCGGTCGTGCCGGTCACGTCGTTCTTCGCTGAGTTGCAGGCGGCCAGCAGGCCGGTGACCACGGTCCGGTCGTACGGCATGGATCTGCTCAGGTGGTACCGCTTCCTGTGGGCGGTCGACGTCGCCTGGGATCGGGCGACCCGCCGCGAGGCCCGGGAGTTCTCCCGCTGGCTGCAACTCGCGGACAAGCCGGTTCGGATCCACTGGCGCCACCAACGCCAGGGCATCACTATCCCCAGGCCGAGCGGAGCGAAGCGGGCCGAGCCAGGGGCACCGAATCCGGTGACGGGCAAGCCGACGCCGGGCCGGAAGTACGCACCGACCACCCGCGCACACAGCGAGACCGTGCTGCGGTCCTTCTACGACTTCCACCTCGAAGAGGGCACCGGGCCGATCATCAACCCCTTTCCGCTGGACCGCTTCCGGCGAGGCCGGGCCAATGCCCACCACAATCCGATGGAACCGTTCAGGCAAGAAGGGAAGGGCCGCTACCGGCCGCGCGTGCCCAAGAAGCTCCCGCGCCGCATCCCGGACGAGATGTTCAACGCGCTGTTCGCCGCGTTGAAGTACCACCGCGACCGCGCCCTGCTCTCAGCCTGGGTCTCCACCGGCGCCCGAGCCGACGAAATGCTCACCAGCCGTCAGTTGGACACCGACCCTGGCCAGCAGCTCATCACCGTCGTCCGCAAGGGAACAAGGGAAAGCCAGCCGCTGCCGGCGTCGCCGGATACGTTCGTGTGGCTGCGCCTCTACCAGGAGGATGCCCGGCGCCAGGGCGCCCCGCAGGGGCGGCGGTTGCCGTTGTGGTGGACGCTTCGCCGGCCGTGGAGGCCGCTGAATTACCACGCGGCCAGAGCGATGTTCTGCCGGGCGAACGAGTTGCTGGGGTCGAACTGGACCCTGCACGACCTGCGGCACATTGTCTCTGCTTAGTTTCCGTGTGGCGATTGACTGCAACTGAACAGTTGACCAGGGTGTTTGGGCTTTGCGCTCGGGTGTGTGGTGTTTCTACTGTCAGCGCTCATGATCCTGAACTTCTTCTCGTCCCGGGGCTGGCAGTCCTGGGACATCGAGCATCGGCCGTTGATCCCCGAGGGGATGCCCGTGCTCATCGACGACGACCTGCGCTTCGAGGACGGTCCGGCCGCGCCGCGTCCGACGGCGGTGGTGAACCGATGGCTGAGGGAACTCCCGGTTAGCGGGGCGCCGGCGCCGAGCTCGTGGGAGAACTACGCACGGGTGGTCAAGGAGTGGATGGAGTTCCTGGCCGAGCACGGCGTGGGGCTGTTCGACTCACGCGTACGGCTGAAGGCGGCGTTGAGTCGCTATGTGTCGGCGTACGACCTGAGCTCCCCAGTCGCGTACGGATGAACGTCCCCAGCTATGTCGCGGGTGGGAGTGCGGTTGAGGTTCCTGGTTGAGATCGTCAGGCCGACCGGAGACACTCGCACGATGAGTCGCATGGCATCGCCTGGATCGGTCGAACGAGGTTGGGACGGGCCGTGGTACCGGGTTCGCGCAGAAGCTTTCGAGGCATCGTTCCTGCCCAGCTCAGGCGAGGACCTGGACGCGGTGTGCAACGTCGATGCCGAGGTCATGCTGACGGACGGATCGCGATGGAGCGCGACCGTCTTCACCGTCGCCGAAGTCGCGAGGTTGATGGAGACGTGGACAACCAGCGGAGAGGCCCTGGGCGGCCGATACTTCTGGGTCTCGGATGGCCTGATCGTCCGGGATCCCGGCATCGACAACATGACCCATGTGATCGCCGGGCTGATCGAGGCGGACGAGTTCTCTGCGATCTTCCAGCGATTTGAAGATGACTGATCAGGCCTCCAGCCACCGAGTGCGAAGTGGAATGTCAGGCCACGTCAGTGTCCCGCTCGATGGCCTTAAGGCGGTTCTTGAGGCGGTAGCTGGGGCCGTTGATGGCGATCACGTCGCAGTGGTGCAGAAGGCGGTCGAGGATGGCGGTGGCGAGGACTTCATCCCCGAACACCTGTCCCCATTCGCTGAAGGTCTTGTTTGAGGTCAGGATGATCGAGCCCTTTTCATACCGCTTTGAGATGACCTGGAACACCAGGTTGGCTTCTCCGCGCTCAAGGATCTCGTAGCCCACCTCGTCGACCACGAGAACGCCCGGCCGCAGGTAGGTGCCGAGCTTGTTGGCCAGGCGCCCGGCGGCTTCAGCGGCTTTGAGGTTGCGGACCATGTCGTCGAGGCTGGTGAAGTAGACGGAGTAGCCGGCCCGGCAGGCCGCGACGGCCAGAGCGACCGCGATGTGTGTCTTGCCGACCCCGGGCGTTATCAGCGGGGCGTGAGCCCCTCGATTCTCTGCCTGCGACGAGCGTCACCGCGAGCGTTCTGTGTCGTTGATGCACTGCTATCAACGGGAGTTCTTCAACGAGACGGAACGGCATCAGTGGCACTCAGCTTGGCGGTCCTGCCCTCGGGCGGACGGCGGACGTGGACCGTGGTCGACGAGAAGTACCGGACGGTCGCTCCGGTGGAGGAGTGGCTGGAGGCCCACCGGCTGTTGTGGTCGCCGAACACCGTCCGGGGCTATGCGACCTCGCTGGCCCAGTGGTGGACCTTCCTCGAACAGCGCGAGGAGACCGCGGCCTGGAGCGATGTCGGGGTTCCGGCGGTGGCGGGGTTCTTGTCCTGGCTGCGCAACGGCCGCACGGTCGAACATGCCCTGGTCGTCCCGGAGCACGCTCCGGCACCGGAGACGCTGGAGGCCCGGCTGGCCGCGCTGATCTCCTTCTATCGCTGGCAGGGGGCGGTCTTTTCCGTCCCGGTCGCGGGCCGGCTGATGCGCGGGGCGCCTCGCCGGGCTCCGGCCCGCGGTCTGCTGGCGCATCTGGATGCCCGTTCCGCGCCGGGGCCGTCGTCGCTGGTGAGGGTGCGTCGTCATCGCCATCGTGGGCGGCCGCCGCTGCTGTTGCCATCCGAGATCCAGGCGGTCCTGGACGGCTGCGCAAGGCCGGAGGCCGGCGGTGAGTGGGCGGGCAACCTGCGGGATCGCCTTCTGTTCGCGCTGCTCGCAGAGACCGGCATGCGCCTCGGTGAGGTGCTCGGCCTGCGGATTAGGGACTTCGTCATGGGCCGCGGCAGCACTCCGTACGTCGAGGTCGTCCCGCGCGAGGACAACGCGAACGGGGCGAGGGTGAAGATGATGCGGCCGCGGCGCGTCTATGTCGGCGTCGACCTGGAGCGGTTGCTTGCCGACTACCTCGTCCATCTCGCCGTCCGTGCCGCTGGCGCCGGGCTGGAGATCAGCTCGGACTCGCCGCTGCTGGTGAATCTGGACCGGCCGCCGCTGCTGGCCGCGCTGAAGGAGGGGACGGTGCGGGACAAGACCGCCGCCCTGCGCAAGAAGGGCATCGGCCCTGCATCCTGGACCCCGCACTGGTTCCGGCATACTCACGCGACCGCGTTGTTGCTGGCCGGGACGCCGGAGTGGGTGGTCTCCCGCAGGCTCGGGCATGCGCACGTCCAGACCACGCTCGACCTCTATGGCAACCCTCAGGAATTGCATCAGACGGGCGAGAAATTGCAGGTGACGAGGTCAGGTCAGGGTCCGGCGAGGACTCTAACGTCCTGCAACTTAGCGGCTTGAGCTGGGAGTTTGGAGATCGGATCCCAT
>NZ_JAPNLM010000080.1 GCF_026627255.1 Streptomyces antarcticus
CTAGTGCGTTGTCCACGAACGTTGGCCGGGTCGGTCAGGCGGCTTGGGGCCGTGGTCGGCCCCAGCGCTGTTGGCGCTCGCTGCGGACCTTGGCGCGTTCGCGACGTTGGGCGGCCAGGACGTCGGGGTGTCGGGCATTCGCGTTGCGCCACCGCAGGTAGTCCTGCAGCTTCCGGGCCAGGGCCGGGTGGTTGGGGTGGTTGGAACCTCCCATGACGAAGTTCCGTAGGGGCCCGAACTGGGCCTCGATCGGGTTGGCCCACGACGCACTGGTCGGTGTCAGGCATAACTCGACCTTGTTTTTGCCCGCCCAGGTTCGGATCGCCGGCGTCTTGTTCGCCGACAGGTTGTCCATGATCACGTAGATGGGTGCGCCGTCGGGCCGGGCGGCACGGATCGACTTCAGTGCCGCGAGGCTGTGGTCACCGCCCTTGCGGCGCCGGGTCACGCCCCACAGCTGGTCGTCACCGATGGAGTAGCAGCCGTGGAAGTAGCGGATGCCGTGGGTGCGGTGGTAGGTCGCCGGCAGCCGGTCCGGTTTCTTCTCCTTGGCCCAGGAGGAGCCGTGGCAGGGACGGATCGACAGTGGGCCGAACTGGTCGAAGGCGAAGCAGCGATCCGGGAAATGCCTGGTCACGTGCTCAATGCGGTCGAGTTTGATGTCCTTGTCGGGGTCCTTGGACTCCTTCCAGGTCCGAGTGCGCTGGAAGGAGATTCCATGCTCGCGCAGGATCTGCCGCAGCCGTTCCCGGCTGATCTTGACTACCCGGACCCGGTTGCGGGCCAGGTAATCGGCGAGCTTGCGAAGACTCCAGTGCGTGAACGGACGCCCGAGTTGGACGGGGCGGGTCTTGGCCGTCGCCGTGATGAACTCTCGTTCCTCATCGCTGATCAGGCGGGGACGGCCTCCCGCCCACTGAGGGTCCAGGGCTGCCAGGCCCCTCTCGTTGAACGCGTGGATGACGTCCCGAACCGTGTCCTCATGAGCGGCGACCAGCCGGGCGATCGCCGTTACCGGGGTCCCGGACGCCGACGCCATGATGATCAAAGCCCGTCGAACCCGCACCGATTCATGTCTGCCACGCCGGACGATCCGCTGCAGCCGCTGTCCCTCGTCATCGGTCAACCGCCGTGCCCTGACCGGTTCTGCCATCCACGACCCCACCCTCAACAGCGAACATGTTGCCATCGAGAGTGAGGCTGACAGAACCAGCATCCCGAACACCAACCGCCCGGTCACCCAGCCCGGCGAACGTTCGTGGACAACGCACTAG
>NZ_JAPNLM010000081.1 GCF_026627255.1 Streptomyces antarcticus
CTAAGAAGTTGTCTCATTTGGTGCTGGGCAGGTTCCTTGACACGAGCACAGCGAGCTGGTGCAACTGCTGGCAGTACTTGGCTGCTGCGGGGTCATCGATCTCGGGGATGACTCGGTCCAGGTCCTTGATGCTGCTCTGCAGGAGGATGCTGTTCATCGAGTCGAGGGTGCCGCCGTTGTCGAGCCAGCGAAGAACGCAGCCAGCGATGTCCAATTCGAGCAGCCATACGTGTGTACCCCCGAACGTGGCACGTCGCAGACTGTCGGGGAAGGGCTCTTGGCGGAATCCCCGCCAGAGACGGTCTGCGTTCTGCACCTGCTCAGTCGATTCGCTCATTTGAGCCATTTTGCAGCAGTCGTTGAGCTGGTTTGGCGTTCACCTTCAAGCGGCGGTAGCAGATGAGGGCTGCCGCGATGCCTGCGAACGCCAGGAAGTGTTCGGCCTTGCGTTCATAGCGCCGATGTAATCGACGGCAGCCTGAGAGCCAGGACATCGTTCGCTCCACGACCCATCGGTGTCGGCCGAGCCGGTTCGACGGCTCGACTCCCCGGCGGGCGATGCGATGGCGGATCCCGCGTTTGTGCAGCCATCTCCGCAGGTGGGCGTAGTCATAGCCCTTGTCGCCGTGGAGCTTGCCGGGGCGGCGGCGACGGGGCCCGCGGCGGGATCGGATCGGCGGGATGCCGCGAACGAGAGATTTGAGGGCCTGGCTGTCGTGGAGGTTCGCCCCGGAGATTCCGACGGACAGGGGCAGACCTGTCCGTTCGGTGATCAAGTGGATCTTCGACCCGAACTTGCCTCTGTCGACAGGATTCGGACCCGTCAGATCCCCCTTTTTAGGGCCCTCATGTTGACGGAGTCGATCGCGCAGCGGGACCAGTCCAGCTCGCCGCGGGCGCCGAGTTCGTCGAGGATCAGGCGGTGGAGTTTGGCCCATACTCGGGCCTTCGTCCACTCGGAGAACCTCCGGTGGGCTGTCGCCCCCGACGTCCCGAACGACGCCGTAGGCAGCTGCTGCCAGGTGCAGCCCGACGTAGCCACGAACAGAATCGCCGCCAGCACCTCCCGGTCGCCATGCCGACGCCGGCCACCGCCTTGAGGCCGCGATGGCGCCTCCGGAACTACTCGCTGGAACAGCCCCCACAACTCATCCGGCACCAGCCGCTCAACAATCCCCACCACGACCGGCAGCCTACCCAAGCCCCCAAATGAGATCGCCTCTAA
>NZ_JAPNLM010000082.1 GCF_026627255.1 Streptomyces antarcticus
TTACTGACTTCGGCTCGCCAGGGTGATTCTCCACGGAGTGTCTGACGGGGCTGAGGTGTTGGCTGTATTCCGTGGTGTGTGAGGTATGCAGATGGGGGCGGGCTGACCGCCGAGGGACGTCGGCGCCGGGAGACGGTGCGAAGGCAGGCGGCCGAGCTGTTCGAGCAGAGGGTCAAGCCACTTGAGGTCGCCAGACGACTGAGGGTGAGCCGGAAGTCGGCTTATCAGTGGTATCAGTTGTGGCGGGAAGGCGGTGTGGAGGCTCTGGCCTCCGGCGGCCCGGGCGGGTCGCGGTGCCGGTTGTCCCCGCGGTGTCTGGAGAAGCTGGCCGGGTATCTGGAGCAGGGTCCGGCCGCGCACGGCTGGGTGGAGGACCAGGTGTGGACGGCGTCGCGGGTGGCCACGCTGATCGGCAGGAAGTTCCACGTCTCCTACAGCGTCTCGGGTGCCACCCGGTTGATGCACCGGCTCGGCTTCAGCCCGCAGGTCCCCGCCCGGCGGGTCGCCGAACGCGACGATCAGGCCGTCGCGGTGTGGCGGGAGGCGACCTGGGCGGAGGTAAAAGAGCGCGGGCGGCCTGCGGGGGCTACGTCTGCTTCGAGGACGAAGCCGGCTTCACCCGCAGGCCGCCGCGGGGGCGGACCTGGGGTCGGCGTGGGGTGACTCCGGTCGTCACCATCAGCGGCCGGCGTTCGGGGCGGCTGTCGGTGGCCGGGCTGATCGCGATGCGACCGGGGTCCAGGACCCGGCTCTGTCACCGGCTTCGGTCTCATCCCGCGGGCAAGGGCACACGTCGCAGCATGGGCGAGCGGGACTTCATCGCGCTCCTGGACGGCGTCCACCAACTGGTCAGAGCGCCGATCGTGCTGGTCTGGGACCGCCTGAACACCCACGTGTCCCGCAAGATGCAGGGTCTCGTGGCGGAGCGGGAGTGGCTGACGGTGTTCCTGCTGCCCGCCTACTCACCCGACCTCAACCCGGTCGAGTGGGTATGGGCCCACGTCAAACGCAGCCTCGCCAACCTCGCCGTCATGGCCCTCGACCGCCTCGAAGCACTCGTCCGCAACCGCCTCAAGCGCCTGCAATACCGGCCACACACCCTCGACGGCTTCATAGCCGGCACCGGCCTCACCCTCGACGAACCAACGTCACCTTGAAGAGCCGAAGTCAGTA
>NZ_JAPNLM010000083.1 GCF_026627255.1 Streptomyces antarcticus
CAGGCCGGCGCCCTGGACGTCTACCGCAGACTCAGAGCCCGCCTCATAGAAGACCTCGGCGTGGAGCCCTCGCCCCAGCTCCAGCGCCTCCACCAGGCCATGCTCGCCGTCGACCCCGCACTGGACGGGCAGGCGGGGGCGAGGCGCGGCTCGACGTTCGACCTGTACGCCGTGTGAGCCCCGCGCCCCGGGCGCCCCGCCCTCCGGGCGCTCCGCGCCTGGCATGCGGGGCGCCCGGGGCCTGTCGCGGAAGCCCCGTCCGCCCTGCCCTTCGGTGCCCGCCGCCACCCCTCACCGCACGCCTTGGCACGCGGGGCCCGTCAGCCGTGCTGGCGGAGATCCTCGCCCCCTGCCCGCTCCACGCGGTCCACAGGGAGCCGGACGGCCCGGGCCGGGCCCGCCGGCCCGGTGAACTTCCCGGCGCGGGGCGGGCGTACGGGATGCCGCGGGGCAGGGCCGGTGATGAACGCGCCCGGTACCAGCCCGCCCGGTACCGGCGCCACACCCACCACTGGCGGACAGCCGCGGACCATCTGAACACCTGAACACCTGAACCCGCTGGCCGCAGTTCACGGCCCCGGCCGGCCGCGCCCGGGAGCAGTAGCGCGTACCCGCGTCCGCCCGGACCGGCCGCCAAGTTCGCTGACAAACCGGGGCTGACCCGGCTCCCCGGTGGAGTTCTGTCAGGTCGCGCCGGCCTTCGGGGTGCTGACGGAACGCCTCGGGTACACCGCGTACGGGGCCCGGGGCGGTAGCCGGGGACGCCGCGGTCTCCCGCGAGCCGGGCGGGATCCGCCCGCGGAACACGACCGGGGCAGACCTGAGCCTGCTGCCCGGCGCCGGGGCTGCCACCGGGCCTTCTTCCACGGCCTCCCCCCAACCCCCACCCCCGCCGGCCCCCCGCCACCGCCCGCCGCGCTGTCGTCGGCCCGCCCGCCCGCGGCGAACAGCGCGCGGACCGCGGCCCAGTCGCCGTCGTCGACGGCCACCGCGTACCCCGAGACCACCTCGTCGATCGCCAGCCGGTCCATTACCGTCGCGAGGTCCACACGCTGCGTCATCGGGACAGTGTGGGGCT
>NZ_JAPNLM010000084.1 GCF_026627255.1 Streptomyces antarcticus
GCGGGCGGCGATCTCGGTGGTGGTGGCCTGCTTGTCCGCGCCGTGGACGTGCAGGACGTGGTGTTCCATCGTGGTGACCGCGCCCTGGGAGGGGTCCACGGAGTGGACGACGGGGTCGGTGAGGTAGCGGCGGACCAGGAGGTCGACGTTGCGGTCCAGGGTCGCGGAGAACAGCATCCGCTGGCCTTCGGGGCGGACCTGGTCCAGGAGCGCGGTGACCTGGGGCATGAAGCCCATGTCGGCCATCTGGTCGGCTTCGTCCAGGACGGTGATGGCGACCTGGTTGAGGCGGCAGTCGCCGCGGTCGATGAGGTCCTTGAGGCGGCCGGGGGTCGCGACGACCATTTCGGCGCCGCCGCGCAGGGCGCTGGCCTGGCGGCCGATGGGCATGCCGCCCACGACGGTCGCCGTGCGCAGGCCCAGGGCGCGGGCGTAGGGGGTGAGGGCCTCGGTGACCTGCTGGGCGAGCTCGCGGGTCGGTACCAGGATCAGGGCCAGGGGCTGGCGGGGCTCGGCGCGCTGTCCGGCGGTGCGGGCGAGCAGGGCCAGGCCGAAGGCGAGGGTCTTGCCGGAGCCGGTGCGGCCGCGGCCCAGGACGTCGCGGCCGGCGAGGGAGTTCGGGAGCGTCGCGGCCTGGATCGGGAACGGCACCGATACGCCCTGTGTGCCCAGCGCGGCGAGGAGCTCGGCGGGCATGTCGAGGTCGGCGAACGCCTCGGCGGCCGGGAGCGCGGGGGTGATCGTCTTGGGGAGCGCGAACTCGCCCTGCGGCCCCGAGGAGCGGCGGCCGCCGCCGTATCCGGAACCGCCGGAGCGGCCGGAAGACCCGGAACGGGACGGCGCGGAGGAACCGAAACGGCTCCCGCGGCCCGACCCGCCCGACCCGCCGGAACCCGACGGGCTTCCGGAGCCGTACGAGCCGCCGTACGAGCCGCCGTAGGAGCCGCCGGAAGAACCCGAACCGCCACTGCGGCCCCGGGAAGAACGGTCATTGGT
>NZ_JAPNLM010000085.1 GCF_026627255.1 Streptomyces antarcticus
CGTCCATGGTGGTGATGCGCAGTTCCTCGGCGTTCATCTCGCCCAGACCCTTGAAGCGCTGGATGGAGTCTTCCCGGATCCGCTTGCCGTTGTGCTTGCCGAGTTCGACCAGGGCGTCGCGTTCGCGGTCGGAGTACGCGTACTCGAAGTCGTCCCGGCCCCACTTGATCTTGTAGAGCGGGGGGCGGGAGAGGTACACGTGTCCGGCCTCGACCAGCGGCCGCATGAAGCGGAAGAGGAAGGTGAGGAGGAGGGTGTTGATGTGCTGGCCGTCGACGTCGGCGTCCGCCATCAGGATGATCTTGTGGTAGCGGAGCTTCCCGATGTCGAAGTCCTCGTGGACACCGGTGCCGAAGGCGCTGATGAGGGCCTGGACCTCGGTGTTCTGGAGGATCTTGTCGATGCGGGCCTTCTCGACGTTCAGGATCTTGCCGCGGATGGGCAGGATGGCCTGGTACATCGGGTTGCGGCCGGACTTCGCGGAGCCGCCGGCCGAGTCGCCCTCGACGATGAAGATCTCGCACTTGGCCGGGTCGTTGGACTGGCAGTCGGACAGCTTGCCCGGCAGCGAGGCGCTCTCCAGGAGGCCCTTGCGGCGGGTGAGGTCGCGGGCCTTGCGGGCCGCGACGCGGGCCGTGGCGGCCTGGATCGACTTGCGGATGATGTCCGCGGCCTCGTTCGGGTTCCGGTCGAACCAGTCGTTGAGGTGCTCGTGGACGACCTTCTGCACGAAGGTCTTGGCCTCGGTGTTGCCCAGCTTCGTCTTCGTCTGGCCCTCGAACTGGGGCTCGCCCAGCTTCACCGAGATGATCGCCGTCAGACCCTCGCGGATGTCCTCGCCGGCGAGGTTGTCGTCCTTCTCCCGCAGGAACTTCTTCTCCCGCGCGTAACGGTTCACCAGCCCGGTCAGCGCCGCACGGAAACCCTCCTCGTGC
>NZ_JAPNLM010000086.1 GCF_026627255.1 Streptomyces antarcticus
TACGTCGGCGCCGGCACCGTCGAATTCCTCGTCTCCGCCGACGGCTACATCTCCTTCCTCGAGGTCAACACCCGCCTCCAGGTCGAACACCCCGTCACCGAAGAAGTCTCCGGCATCGACCTCGTCCGCGAGATGTTCCGCATCGCCGACGGCGAACCCCTCGGCTACGACGACCCCGCCCTGCGCGGCCACTCCATCGAGTTCCGCATCAACGGCGAAGACCCCGGCCGCGGCTTCCTCCCCGCCCCCGGCACCGTCACCAAGTTCGCCCCGCCCTCGGGCCCCGGCGTCCGCCTCGACGCAGGCGTCGAATCCGGCTCCGTCATCGGACCCGCCTGGGACTCCCTCCTCGCCAAACTCATCATCACCGGCGCCACCCGCGAACAAGCCCTCCAGCGCGCCGCCCGCGCCCTGGCCGAGTTCGAGATCGAAGGCATGGCCACCGCCATCCCCTTCCACCGCGCCGTCGTCACCGACCCCGCCTTCAACCCCGCCGACGCAAACCCCTTCACCGTCCACACCCGCTGGATCGAAACCGAGTTCGTCAACAAGATCCCCGCCTTCGTCGCCCCCGCCGCCGACGACACCGAGGACGAACCCGGCCGCGAAACCGTCGTCGTCGAGGTCGGCGGCAAACGCCTGGAGGTCTCGCTGCCGTCGTCCCTGGGCATGACCCTGGCCCGCACCGCGGCCGCCGGCGGCGCCAAGCCCAAACGCCGCGCCGCCAAGAAGACCGGCCCCGCCGCCTCCGGCGACACCCTCGCCTCCCCCATGCAGGGCACCATCGTCAAGGTCGCCGTCGAAGAAGGCCAGCAGGTCACCGAGGGCGAACTCATCGTCGTCCTCGAAGCCATGAAGATGGAGCAGCCCCTCAACGCCCACCGCTCCGGCACCATCACCGGCCTCAA
>NZ_JAPNLM010000087.1 GCF_026627255.1 Streptomyces antarcticus
GCAGGTCGCGAACCGGCCGATCTACGTCGTGATGGCCGTGACCACCGAGGGCCACCGCGACATTCTCGGGATCTGGGCCGGTGACGGCGGCGAGGGCGCGAAGTTCTGGCTGCACGTCTTCACCGAGCTGAAGAACCGCGGCCTGGACGACGTCCTGATGCTGGTCTGCGACGGCCTGAAGGGCCTGCCCGACGCGGTGAACACCGTCTGGCCTCGAACGATTGTCCAGACCTGCGTCGTTCATGTGCTGAGGAACAGCTTCCGTTACGCCGCCCGGCAGGACTGGGACAAGGTCGCCAAGGCGCTCAAGCCGGTTTACACCGCGCCGAGCGAGGACGCCGCGACGGAGCGGTTCCTGGAGTTCCAGGAAGCCTGGGGCCGAAAGTATCCGGCGATCATCAAGCTGTGGTCGGACGCCTGGGCCGAGTTCGTCCCGTTCCTGTCCTTCGACGTCGAGATCCGCAAGGTCATCTGCTCGACGAACGCCATCGAGTCCGTGAACGCCCGGATACGCAAGGCCGTCCGCGCCCGCGGACACTTCCCCAACGAGGCCGCCGCCATGAAGTGCGTCTACATGGCCCTGATGTCCCTCGACCCCACGGGCAAGGGCCGCAAGAAGTGGACCATGCGCTGGAAGGCCCCGCTGAACGCCTTCCAGATCGCCCTCGACGGCCGCCTCACCCCCACTGACCACTGACAACCTCAAAAACCAAGATCAGCCGT
>NZ_JAPNLM010000088.1 GCF_026627255.1 Streptomyces antarcticus
GTTTTCACCACCAACTACCGCGTCTACGGGGCCCGGAAGATCTGGCGCGAGCTGAGCCGGCAGGGCCATGACGTGGCCCGCTGCACCGTCGAACGCCTCATGCGAGAGCTCGGCATCACCGGCGCCGTCCGCGGCAAACGGGTGGTCACCACGATCCCCGGCGGGCAGGCCGAGCGGGCCCCGGACCTGGTGGACCGGAACTTCGTCGCCACCGCGCCGAACCGCTGCTGGGTGGCCGATTTCACTCACATCACCACCTGGGCCGGCGTCGTCTACGCCGCGTTCGTCGTGGACACTTTCTCCCGCCGTATCGTCGGCTGGTCGGCCGCCACTTCCAAGGAGACCAGGCTCGTCCTGGACGCCCTGGAGATGGCGCTGTGGCAGCGCGACCGCGACGGATTCCCGCACCAGCGGGGCGAGTTGATACATCACTCGGATGCCGGGTCGCAGTACACGAGTTTCCGGCTCGCCGAACACCTGGACGCCGCCGGCATCGCGGCCTCCATCGGATCGGTCGGCGACGCCTATGACAACGCCCTGATGGAGTCCACGATCGGCCTGTTCAAAACCGGGCTGATCAAACCCGGGCGGCCCTGGAAGACACTGTCCCAGGTCGAGCTGGCCACCGCCGAGTGGGTCGACTGGTACTGCCACCGCCGACTCCACGGTGAGATAGGGCACATCCCGCCGGTCGAATACGAAGCCA
>NZ_JAPNLM010000089.1 GCF_026627255.1 Streptomyces antarcticus
TCCTCGACGGTCTTGTTGACGCGTACGAAGAACGAGATGCGGATGTCGGCGCGGATGTTGTCCTTGCAGATCAGACCGTCGCGGCCGGTCCGGGAGATCTCGATGGTCTTCACCGAGATGTCCATGACCTCGGCCTTGTGCAGCACGGGCAGCACGACCTGCCCGGTGAAGGTCACATCGACCTTCCGCATCTTGGAGACGATCAGCGCCTTGCCCTGCTCGACCTTGCGGAACAGCCGGGTCACGACAAGCAGTGCTGCGACCACGAGGACGAGAACGACGATGACGAGCGTGCCGAGGCCCAATGAGATGGCATCCATGAGGAATCCCCACGTGAGAAGTCGAAGCTGAGAAGCCTGGAAGGCTGAGAAGAAGGGCGGCGGATCAGCCGCGCGGGTCGAGCGCCGCGTCGAAGGGCGCGACCCAGAAGAACTCGCCGGCCTCGTCGTACGCGTAGAGCAGCGCGGTACTGCCGAGCATCAGCGGATCACTGCCGAGCTGGCGGACCTGGACGACCGCGGTGGAGCCGTCCCCCGCCGCGACCTCCGCCTGGCCGAACTCCGCGTCCA
>NZ_JAPNLM010000008.1 GCF_026627255.1 Streptomyces antarcticus
CGCCCGCAGTGAAGGAACAGCCATGACGCATACGCGTGTCCGCCCGCCGGCCGGCCCGGGGGCGGCGGCGTGAGGCAGCAGACGGCCTTCGGCGCGCCGGACCGCTCCGGCGCCCCCGACCTCCCCGCCCTCATGGAACGCGTCGCCCGCGGCGACGAGGACGCCTTCGCCGCGCTCTACGACGTGGTCGCGGGCCCCGTCTTCGGCATCGCCGTCAAGGTCCTGCGGGACCGGGCCCAGTCGGAGGAGGTCGCCCAGGAGGTGATGATCGACGTGTGGCGCCAGGCGCCGCGCTACCGGGCCGACAAGGGCTCCGTCATGACCTGGGTGATGACCATCGCCCACCGCCGCGCCGTGGACCGGGTCCGCTCGGCCCAGGCCGCCGCGGCCCGCGAGCAGGACACCGCCGCCCGCGAGCACAAGCGCCCGTACGACGAGGTCAGCGAGCAGGTCGAGATCCGGCTGGAGAGCGAGCAGGTACGCCGCTGCGTCCGCGGCCTGACCGAGCTGCAGCGCCAGGCCGTCACCCTCGCCTACTACGGAGGCCTCACCTACCGCGAGGTCGCCGAGACCCTGGACACCCCCTTGCCCACGATCAAGACACGCCTGCGCGACGGCCTCATCCGGCTGCGCGACTGCATGGGGGTGACCGCATGACCACCGACTCCGACCACCTGCACGCCCTGTCGGGCGCGTACGCCGTGAACGCGCTGGAGGCCGGCGAACGGGACGCGTTCGCGCGCCACCTGACGCGGTGCCCGGTGTGCGCGCAGGACGTACGGGAGTTCTCCGCGACCGCGGCCCGGCTGGGCTCGGCGGTCGCGCTGGCGCCGCCGCCGGCGATGCGGACCGAGGTGCTGGCCCGGATCGACACGGTCCGCCAACTGCCCCCGGCCCGGCTCGGCATGGTCGCGCTGCGGCGGCGGGCGCTCCCGCTGGCACTCGCGGCGTGCCTGGCCGGCGGACTGGCCGGCGGCCTCGCCCTGGGCGGTGCGGCGCTGTGGTCCGGCGAGGAGTCCCCGCGGCCGGACCAGGCCCTCCAGGACCTGGCGTCGGTAATCACGGCGCCCGACGCCCGTACGGTGTCCGGCCGGTCGCCCGGCGGCGCGACGGCGACGGTGGTGCTCTCCGCACGGCAGGACCGGGCCGTGTTCCTCGGCTCGGGGCTGCCGCCCGCGCCGGAGGGCAAGACGTACCAGCTGTGGTTCGCGGACGGTTCCGCGATGCGGCCGGCCGGGCTGCTCGCCGGCGACGGCGGCACCCTGATGACCGGCTCACCGGGCCGGGCCTCGGCGGTCGGCCTGACGCTGGAGCCGGCGGGCGGATCGGCGCAGCCGACGACGGCTCCGGTGATGCTGATGGCACTGACCGCCTGACGGAGCCGGCCGGCGGCCGGTGGTCCTGACCGCCTGACGGGGCGGGCGGCGCGTTGGGGCGCGCCGCCCGCCGGGTCAGAGCCAGCCGTTGCGGCGGAAGCCCCGGTGGATGGCGAAGCAGGCGAGCGCCATGACCCCGAGGACGAGCGGGTACCCGTAGGTCCAGTGCAGTTCGGGCATGTGGTCGAAGTTCATGCCGTAGACCCCGCAGACCATGGTGGGCACGGCCACGATCGCCGCCCACGCCGTGATCTTGCGCATGTCCTCGTTCTGCGCGACGGTCACCTGGGCGAGGTGCGCCTGAAGGATCGAGTCGAGCAGGTTGTCGTACGCGCCGATCTGCTCGGTGGCCCGGGTCAGGTGGTCGGCCACGTCGCGGAAGTACGTGCGGACCTCTGGCGGGATGACCGGTATCGGCTGCGTGGCCAGCTGGGTGAGCGGGCGGCCGAGCGGCGCCACCGCCCGTCGCAGCTCCAGCAGTTCGCGCTTGAGCTGGTAGATCCGGCCGGCGTCGCCCCGGCCCCCGTACTCGCTGAACACGGCGGTCTCGACGGCGTCGATGTCGTTCTGGACGGCGTCCGTCACGGCCAGGTAGTCGTCGACGACGTGGTCGGCCATGGCGTGCAGGACGGCCGCCGGCCCCTTGGCGAGCAGGTCCGGGGAGGCTTCCAGCTCCTCGCGGACCGGGCCGAGGGTGCCGCGGCCACCGTGCCGGATGGTGATGACGAAGTCGTCGCCGGTGAACGCCATGAGCTCGCCGGTCTCCACCACCTCACTGGTGGACGTCAGTTCCTCGTGCTCGACGTAGCGCACGGTCTTGAAGACGGAGAACAGGGTGTCGTCGTACCGCTCGACCTTGGGTCGCTGGTGGGCGTTGACGGCGTCCTCGACGGCGAGCGGGTGCAGGCCGAACAGCTCCGCGAGCCCCGCGAGCTCCTCCTGCGCCGGCTCGTGCAGGCCGATCCACACGAAGCCGTGGCCCGTCTTGCGGACCCGGCGCAGCGCCTCCTCGGCCTCCGCGCAGCCGTCCTGGCGTACGCCGTCCTGGTAGACGACGCAGTTGACGACCGCGCTGCCGAGCGGGGAGCGGGCGGGGTGGCTGAGGTCGACGGCCCGCCGGTAGCTGCGGCGCACGGCCCGGCGCAGGCTGCTGAACATGGACAACGGCTTTCTCCCCTTCGGCGGAACACCGGCAAGTGTGCCACCGCTGCCGCCCCCTTCCGACGGGGCCGCCCGTCTCCGGGGCCGCGTCCGCCCGGGGAGCCGGTCCGGGGGCCGGTCCAGGCGGCGGTCCGGGGGCCGGTCCAGGCGGCGGACTCACACCCGGTCGATGAACACGCTCGTGGACTTCACGCGGGCCGTCGCCCGCGCGCCGACCACGAGCCCGAGCTCCTCCACCGCCTCCCGCGTCAGCAGCGACACGACCCGGTGCGGTCCGGCCTGGATCTCGACCTGCGCGTCGACCGTCCCGAGCTTCACCCCGGTGACGATCCCCGGGAAGGCGTTGCGCGCCGAGGTGTACGGGGCTCCCTCACCGCCCTCGGCGCCCTCCTGCGCGACCTGTACGCAGAACGCCGCCAGGTCCGGCCCCTCCACCATCCTGCGGGCCCCCTCCCGGCGGGTGGGGAACCGTTCCGCGTCCGCCCAGCGGCGCGCCGTGTCGACGCTCACGCCGAGCAGCCGCGCCGCCTGACCGATCGTGTAGGACTCCATGGCCCGCAGCTTAGGTCTTGTCCGGTGAGGGCCGGCGCAGCGCCTCCCCGGCCGCCTCCGCGATGACCTCGGCCACCATCGACAGGACCGGCGAGTCCAGCTTCCACTGCTGCCAGTACAGCGGCAGGTCCATCGGCCGCCGCGGCGCCAGCAGCACCAGCTGCCCCGTCCGCACCAGCGGCCGCGCCTGCGTCTCCGGCACCATCCCCCACCCCAGCCCGGCGACCACGGCGTCGCGGAACCCCTCCGACGTCGGCATGTAGTGCCGCACCGGTCCCGCCCCGGACGTCGCGTCCCCGGTGAGCGACCGGACGAACGCGTCCTGGAGGTCGTCCCTCCGGTCGAAGGCGATCGTCGGCGCCTCCCGGAGGTCCCGCTTCAGCGTCCCCGTCAAGTACCGGGCCGCGAAGCCCGGACTCGCCGCCGGCAGGTACCTCGCCCGCCCCAGCCGCCGCACGGTGCATCCCGCCACCGGGTCCGGCGAGGAGGTCACCGCCGCCATCACCTGCCCCTCCCGCAGCAGAGCCGTCGTGTGCGACTCGTCCTCGCGGTACAGCTCGAAGCAGACCGGCGGATCCTGCGGTACCCGGGCCAGGGCGGGAAGGAACCAGGTGGCGAGGGAGTCCGCGTTCACCGCGATCGGCAGCCGGACCGGGCCCGCCCCGTCGGACATGCCCAGCTCGGCCCGCGCGTCCCGCTCCAGCCGGGACAGCTGCCGCGCGAAGCGGACGACCACCTCCCCGGACTCCGTCGCCCGCACCGGCTTCGTCCGCATCAGCAGGACCCGACCCGTCCGCTGCTCCAGCGCCTTGACCCGCTGGCTCACCGCCGAAGGCGTCACGTGCAGGACGGCGGCCGCCGCGTCGAAGGTGCCCTCGTCGACCACGGCCAGCAGCGTCCGCACCTGGTCCAGGGGAAGTTCTTCCATCACGAACGCTAAGGGTACGTAAAAATCTTTAGCTGTACTGAAATGTATGTGCTGTTTACGGTCGGTGTCATGACACACGGCATCATCACGGCGGCCCTCGCCGGCTTCGGCACCGGCCTCTCGCTCATCATGGCCATCGGCGCGCAGAACGCGTTCGTCCTCCGCCAGGGGGCCCGCCGCCACGCCGTCCTCCCGGTCGTCGCCATCTGCGCGGTCTCCGACGCCCTGCTGATCGCCCTCGGCGTCGCCGGTGTCGGCGCCTTCGTGACCGCCTGGCCCGCCGCCCTGACCGTCGTCGGCCTGGCGGGCGGCACGTTCCTCATCGGGTACGGGATCCTCGCCGCCCGTCGCGTCCTGCGGCCCGCCCCGGGCGCCGCCCTCACCGCCGACGGGGCCGCCCCCGCTCCCGGCTCGGCGCGCCGCGCCGTCCTGACCTGCCTGGCCATGACCTGGCTCAACCCGCACGTCTACCTGGACACCGTGCTGCTCGTCGGATCCCTCGCGGCCGACCGGGGCGACCTGCGCTGGGTGTTCGGCATCGGAGCCGCCGTGTCCAGCCTGGCCTGGTTCGGCACCCTGGGCTACGGTGCCCGCCTCCTCAGCGGGCTGCTCTCCCGCCCCGCCGCCTGGCGGGTCCTCGACGGCTTCGTCGCCGTGACCATGGTCACCATGGGCGGACTCCTGCTGGCCCGCGCCTGACCGGGGCCGCCCGGCCCCGGCGGCGTACGGGGCCGCGCCGCCGACGCGCCCGCGGGGCGTGTCAGCGGCGGCCACCGGGCCGCGTACGGGGCATAGTGCTGGCCTGTCCGCCGCCGACCACCCCGGGGAGTCCCGTGACCGCCGAACCCGACCGCCCCTCCCCCGACGCGGTGCGCGCGGACCGCGCCGCCCGGCCGGCGCCGCTCGTGACCGCCGCCGCCGTCGTGCTGGACGCGCGCGGCCGGGTCCTCGTACCGGCCGGCGCGGACCCGTCGGAAGGCGGCCGGGGGCTGCCCGGCGGCCCGGTCGGGGAGCGCGAGACCCCCGAGGAGGGGCTGGCCCGGCGACTGGCACGGGACCTGGGCCTGCGCGCGCCGGTCGGCCGGCTGCTGGCCGTCGACTCCCGGCCGGGCGGCCCGCACGGCCGCTCCCTCGTCGTCCACGTCCACCTCGTCGGCCCGCTCGCGCCCGAAGCGGCCGCGGCGCTCCCGGCCCCGGCCGGCACGACCGTCAGCGCCCGGTGGCTGCCGCCGGACGAGGCGTACGGGGTCCTCCCCACGCGCGGCGCGTCCCGGCTGCGCGCCGCGCTGGCGGCCCTGTACACGGGCTCGTTCGCCCACCTCGCCGACGGCGTTCCGCAGCCGGGCTCCCCGGCCGGACTGGACCCGGACCGGCGCGCGGCCCTCGAACACTCCGGCTCGCTCGACTCCGCCAGCCACCGGGCCAACCGCCCCAAGTCCCTCACCGCGGCGAGCGTCCTGTTCACCGGGCCGGACGGCGGGGTCCTGCTCGTACGGCCCGCGTACGGCAGGTCCGGCCGCCACCAGCTGCCGGGCGGCGGGGTCGACAGCGACCTCGGCGAGACCCCGCGCGCCGCGGCCCGCCGGGAGGTCCTGGAGGAACTCGGCCTGGACATCGCCCCCGGCCGGCTCCTCGCCGTGAACTGGTCGCACAAGCCGGGGCGTCCGGCCCGGATCCGGTTCCTCTACGACGGCGGGATCCTCGACTCCCCCGCCCTGGACCGCATCCGGGTGCCCCCCGCCGAACTCCTCGGCTGGCGCACGGCGGCCCCGGCGGAGCTGCGCTCCCTGGTCGCGCCCTCGCTGCGCCGTCAGATCAAGGCCTGCCTGTCCGCGCGCGAGGCCGGCTCCGGCCCCCTCGAACTGCACGCGGGCCGCCCCGCCCGGAACGCGGAAGAGGCACCCCCGGACCTCTGAGAACGCGGCCCGGGAGACCGCCCGCCGTACGCCGCCCCGGAGCGGGGCGCGGGCGACGCGCGGGCGGCGTACGGGCGACGCGCGGGCGATGTGCGCGCCGCATTCGGACGTGTCACGCTGGTCCGGACGAGTGGAGGGGCCTGATCGGGGCCGCCCACCGCAGCCGCCGAGCGCCGCGTTCCGACCGGGCGGCGCACAGGGACCGCCGAGAGGACGGGGCGTGCTGTGGTGCGAGAAGAGCGTTCCGTCTCAGCCCGCTCCGGAGCCGCCCGTACCCCGTCCTTCGGACGCCGCTTGGCCGGCGGGCTCTGCGCCCTGCTGCTCGTGGCGCTGGCTCCGGGCACGGCCGCCGCCGCGACGCCGTCACCTTCACCATCACCGTCCGACGAGGCCGGGTCCGGCGGGCTCGACCCGCGGATCACGGAGATCATGCGGAAGCCGGAGTACCGCAACGCCCAGTGGGGCCTGCTCCAGAGCGACCCGGAGAACGGCCGGGTGACGCACAGCCGGTTCCCCGAGCAGTTCTTCATCCCGGGCTCGACGGCCAAGCTGTTCAGCGTCTCCGGGCCGTGGGACACGCTCGGCGGCGGCCACCGCTTCGAAACTCCCGTCTACGCGGTGGGCCCGCGCAGCGGGAGCACCCTGGACGGCGACCTCGCCCTGGTCGCGCAGGGCGACCTCACCATGGGCGGGCGCACCCGCCCCGACGGCACGGTCGCCTTCACCGACCTGGACCACACGTACGCCAACGACTTCCCCGGCGCCACGCTGACCCCGCAGGACCCGCTGGCCGGGATCGACCTGATAGCGCGGCAGGTGAGGCGGTCCGGGATCACCCGCGTCGACGGCGACGTGATCGTGGACGACCGCCTCTTCCAGCCCGAGCCGGTCCTCGACCCCACTCCGACGCCGCTGATCATCAACGACAACCTCATCGACCTGATGACGACCCCCGGCGACCGCGCCGGAGCACCGGTGCGGCTCGACTGGCGGCCGAAGGTCGCCCCGTACCGCGTCACCTCCACGGTGAAGACCGTGGCGGCGGGGAAGCCGACCGCCATCGCGGTGACGGCGTCGGCCGACGGCACCCGGATCAGCCTGTCCGGGACGATCGCGGCGGGCTCCGCCCCGCTGCTGCGGGTGTCCCCGATCGCCGACCCGGCGGCCTTCGGCCGCACCGCCCTGATCGAGGCGCTCGAACGGGCCGGGGTCGAGGTCACCGCGGAGCCGACGGGCCCCAACCCGGTCGCCGGGCTGCCGGGTTCCTACGGGAAGGACGACCGCGTGGCCGTGTACACCTCCCCGCCGTACGCCGACTACGCCGAGCTCATCCTCAAGGTCAGCCACAACCTGGGGGCCAACCTCGGCATCTGCCTGATGGCGGTCGAGGCGGGCAGCGGGCAGTGCATGGACGGCTTCCCCGTGCTGGCCCGGTTCCTGGACCGCGCGGGCGTCGACCGCGAGCAGGTGGAGCTCCTGGACGGCCGGGGCGGCAACCCCGTGGACCGGGCGACACCGCGGGCCGAGGTACAGATGCTGACGTACTGGACGCGCACGCCCGAGGCGCGGCGCTTCCGGGAGGCGCTGCCGGTCCTCGGCGTCGACGGCCTGCTGGCGGACAACTGCCGCGACTGCCCGGCGCGCGGCAAGGTGTTCGCCAAGACCGGCGCCGCCGTCGGGCTGGACGCGCTCAACGACCGGCTGGGCGCGGGAGCCATCACGATCGCGGGCTACCTGGACCGGGGTGACGGCCGCTTCGACACCTTCTACGTCGGCGTCAACGGCGCCTCCACCCCGACGGCCGACCCCGCCGGCGTCCTGGCCATCGCCAACGACCTGGCCATGATCTCCGCCTATCTCCAGGAGTCGGCCGCACGGGGAACGGACCGGGGAGAGTAGGGCCCGGCCGGCGCCCGCGCCCGGGGGACGGCCCCGGCGCGGTCACCGGGCCGCGCCGCGCGCCCCGGAGCGCACGGACGGCTCCCGCTTCCGGGAGCCGTCCGTGCGTGCGGGTGGCGTGCGGGTATCGGGAGCCGTCCGGGCTCAGGGGGCCATCTCGTACGTCCCGGCCAGCGCCTGCACGCGGTCCCAGACGCGGGCGGAGCGGTCGGCGTCGACGACCGGGCGACGGACCGCGCCGAGCGCCCAGGTCTGCTGCTCCGCGGTGGCCGAGTCCTTGCCGTGGAGCTCGACCGCGTGCGCGGAGAAGTCCCGTACGAGGACGGCGAACAGCTCGTCCAGCACGTCCTCGTCCAGACCGGTCAGGCGGGCCTGTTCCAGGATCAGCTGGCCGTGGACGACGAGTGCGAACAGCTGGCCCACGGCCAGGAGGAGGTCGAGGTCGCGGCTCTGCTCCTCGTCCGGGGCGGCCGTGGTGACGAACGCGCACAGGGCGTCGGCCTGCTCGCGGAAGCGGCCGACGTTGGGGAGGGCGGCGTACGCGTCGAAGGCCGGGCGCCAGTCGTGGAAGCGTACGGAGCCGAGGCCGCGGGCCGGGCCCTGGCGGAAGAGGAAGGCGTCGTCGGCCGCGTCGAGGCGGGTCGGCACGGGGGCGTAGTCCGCCGGGTCCAGGAGGTGGTTGCGCAGGAACTTCAGGATGAGGGCGAGGTTGACGTGGACCGTGCCCTCCAGCTTGGGCAGCCCGCGGATCTCGACGGCCGCCTGGGCGAAGTAGGTGTCCTTCTCGAAGCCCTTGGCCGCGATGACGTCCCACAGCAGGTCGATGACCTTCTCGCCCTCCGTGGTCACCTTCATCTTGGTCATCGGGTTGAACAGCAGGTAGCGGCGGTCGTCGGGTCCCGCGGAGCGGAAGTAGTCGACGGCGCGGTCGCTGAACAGCTTCATCCCGACGAGGCGGACGTACGCGTCGGCCAGTTCCCGGCGCACGTGCGGGAAGGCGGTGACGGGGCGGCCGTAGAGGACGCGGCCGTGGGCGTGGGTGACGGCCTCGTACATCGCGTGCTCGCAGATGCCGATCGAGGCGGTGCAGAGGTTGAACTTGCCTACGTTGACGGTGTTCAGGGCGGCGTCGAAGGCGGCGCGGCCGGTGTGCAGGACGTCGTCGGGGCCGACCGGGTAGTCCGTGAGGCGGAACTCGCTGACGTACTTGGAGGAGTCGACGACGTTCTTCACGAGCCCGTACGCCGGGTGGCGGCTGTCGGCGGCGAAGAAGACGTAGCCGTCGGGGCCCTCGACGTCGGTGCGGCGGCCGAAGACGGAGACCAGGCCGGCGGCGTTGCCGTTGCCGATGTAGTACTTGGAGCCGCTCGCGCGGAAGCCGCCGTCGCCGTCGGGCTCCAGCAGCATGTCGGTGGAGTAGATGTCGGCGCCGTGCGTCTTCTCCGACAGACCGAAGGCGAACACCTCGCCCTGTGCCAGGAGTTCGGCGGCGCGGTCACGGGCGGCCGCGTTGTCGCTCTGCCAGACCGGGCCGAGGCCGAGGATGGTGACCTGCCACGCGTACCAGTAGTCGAGGCCGTAGAAGCCGAAGATCTCGTTGAGGGCGGCGATCCGCGCGGTGTCCCAGCGCTTGTCCGGCTCCCCCTCGCCGGCGGCGGCCGCCGGGGTCAGGAACGTGGCGAAGAGCCCCTCCTTCGCCGAGAACGCGAGGAAGTCCGCCAGCCAGGCGCGGGAGCGGTAGTCCTCGATCAGCCTGCGCTTGCCGCGGCCCTCGAACCAGTCGACGGTGGCGCGCAGCAGCCTGCGGGTCTCGGGGTCGAAGTGGGCGGGGTCGTAGGTGCGCGGGTTGAACAGCAGGGCGGCGGTCATGGCGTTCGCCTTTCGGGTCGAGGGCCGGGAGGGGGCCGGCGGTGGGTGCCGGGCCGGGTCGGCGGGGGGGGTGCGGGACCGGGGCCGGCGGTGGGTGCCGGGTCAGCGCTCGGCGAGCTGGTGGAGCGTGTCGAGTACGTCCTGGAGCCAGGCGAGCGTCATCCGCTCGTAGGCGATGCCGCCGCGGAGCACGACGTGCTGGAGCTCCTGACCGGCGTCGGGCCGTGCGGGGGCGTCCGGGCCCGTGAAGTCGCGCAGCTCCCCCGCGAGGTAGTGCGTGAGCCGGTCGGCGTGTGCCCGGTGGTGCCGTTCGACCTCGTGGATCAGTGCGGCCGGGTCGTCGAAGGCCGCACCGCGGATCTTCACCGCCAGCTCGTGCCGGACGCTGTCGGGCTGGATCGGCTCGTGGAGCCAGGCGGCGAGGACGGCCCGGCCGGCCTCGGTGACGGAGTGCTCCCTCTTGTCAGGCCGAGCCTGCTGCGCCACCTCGCGGACGTCGACCCAGCCGTCGGCCTCCATGCGCTTGAGCACGCGGTAGATCTGCTGGTGGGTCGCGGTCCAGAAGTAGCCGATGGACCGGTCGAACCGCCGGGCCAGCTCGTAGCCGGAGCCCGGCTGCTCCAGCAGGGAGACGAGGATCGCGTGCTCAATCGCCATGCCCAGATCCTTCTATGCAACTCGGTGCATAAACAAGCGCAGCCGCCCCGGTGAGACGCGGCTCACCCGGTGCGGAAGGGGAGCCCCGGCGCGAAGCGGGTGCGCGGAACGATGGCCGCGAACCGGCTGGGAACGCTCAACTCGCCCTGTGGAACGTACGGTAGGCGGCCGCCACTTTGGTGAGCCAGGCGACTTCCGCGCTGAAGTTGTCCGTATCGCGGTCGTTGAAATCGCCGACGTCCTTGTTGTCGTGCGGGACGGTGCCGGTGCGCTTGGCGAGCAGGGCGCTTTTGATCTGGGCGGCTTCGGTGAACGCCTGCCGCGACTCCTCGCTCGTTCCGGCGCCGCCGTCGACCGTGCGGTCGATGTACGGGCGCAGGTCCCGCCAGCCGTCCCGTATCTCGACGGTCCGCCGGTGGAGCCGGTAGTCGAGGTCGCGGAACGAGGCGCCCGGCGGCTCCAGGGCGATGTCCGGGCAGGACTCGTACAGGTCGCGCCACAGCGGGTAGAGCGCCCGGTAGGACCGGTAGGTGCGGACCCACCCCAGGAGCCTCGCGGCCGAGGGGGCCCAGGACGGCATGGCCAGGCTCAGCGAGAGGGTGACGATGCCCAGCGCGTTGAGGACGGAGGCGACGGTCTCCTTCGCCGCCCCGATCTCGACCCCGGCGGCGATCGTGAGCACGTTGGCCGTCCGGACCAGGCCGTACAGGAGCAGGATCGCCGCCGCGAGGGACAGCATGCGCAGGGCCCGCCGCAGCGACGCGTTGCCGGTCATCCGGATGCAGGGCCCGCACTGCCGGAGCATCGTGACGCAGGGGATCGCCTGGGAGGCCAGGAAGGCCAGGAGGTACGCGAGGAGCAGCGGATCGCCGCTGCCGTCGAAGTCCAGCGGGGCCCGGGCGGGACCGTCGGCGAGGAAGAACAGGGCCGTCAGGAGTACGTCGAGGGCGATGCCGGTGGCCACCCAGAACCGCGTCTTGCGCGCGGCCTCCGCACCGACGGCCGCCCACCTCAGCAGGATGACCTGCGCGCTGACGCAGAAGGCCACCGCCGACAGGTGCATGAGGAGGATGGCGAGGTTTCCGACGCCGAGGAGGCTCGCGCTCTCCATCGCGACGGCGCCCAGCGTGAAGGTGAGGCACTGGAACAGCAGGGTCGTGATCAGCGTGCGGTAGCCGGCGTCATTCCAGCCGCGCCGTCCCTGGCACAGCCGGTAGGCGAGTGCGGCGTACGACGAGAGCGCCGCTATGACGAAGCAGAGGGTTCTGGTGGTGTTCACGTCCTGGTTTCCTACGGGTACAGCACACGCGGCGAACGGTACGGCGGGAGCGGCGGGCGGGCGGCGCGGGGCGGGGCGGCCGTAACGGCTCTGACGGAGACGGACCGGAGATCGAGGGCGCAAACGGGGACGGCATCATCATGGAAGCATGACCGACGGCGTTTCCCGACTCGGAGTCGGCATGTGCCCGGGCAGCCTCGCCCGGGCACCGCGCCGCGTACGGTCCGGCCCCGCCAGGTCCCGCCTCCGTACGTCGGACACGGCACGCCGGTTCGTCCGGCGGACGAGGCGCGCCGGTCAGACCGCGCCTCCGAGCAGGGGCCGGCGGAGCCCGTCCCGTGCCTGCGCCCGCGCCTGCGCCTGCGCCTGCGCCTGCGCCTGCGTGACGACGGCCGCGCCGTCGCTGATGTGCAGGACCGCGTCGGCCGCGTCGAGCGTCGAGCGGTCGAGGGGGAAGTAGCCCTGCCGGGGATGGGTGTCGGTCCGCGTACGGGCGGGGGCGACCGCGGTCCCCGTGGTCAGGCCCCAGGTGTCGGTACGGCTCTGGAGGGAGCCCTCGTACGTGTCGGGCTCGGGGTCCTCGAGTCCGAGGGCCCCGCTGCGGCCCAGGCTGCCGGCGACGAAGGTGTACTGGTCGCCCAGCAGGGATCCGACGACGGTGCCGGCTCCGGACCAGGTGACGTCCATGTCCCCCTGGCTCCAGGCGCTCCGGCTGTGTTGGAGGTGGAGATTGTGGGCGAAGACCAGGGTCGGGCCCCGCCGCGCCTCGGTGCTGCGGATGTCGAGCAGGTTCTCGGCCATGAGCGCGTCCCGGACGCCGAGCAGGCGGGAGAGCCGTGCGCCGGCGTCGAGGCGCTCCGCCGACTGGCGGTGGTAGCGCAGCAGGCCGAGGCCGGCGTAGAGGTGCGTCTTGGCGCGGAGCCACTCGGCGAGCGCAGTGGCCTCGGCCGGTCGCGGTGCGCGTGCGTGGAGCAGGGTGACCATGTCTTCGGCGATCCCGAGCAGGCTGTCGGCCTCTGCCGTGGCGCCGATCGACGCCTCGGGGTCCATGACCGCCTCCGTGCGGCTCCAGCGCTCGTCGTCGCCGAGCAGGTGCCGGAGGTCGAGGTCGAGGCGCAGGTAGTCGCGGACGTGCTCGAGATAGCGCCGCGGGCTGGGTGCGCTGGCGTTCTCCGTGGGGGTGTCGAACCCGTGGAAGGCCAGCCGCTCCCCCGGCGGTCGGTTCTCGTTGCGGTCGCGCATCCAGGTGATCAGCCGCCGGTTGTGCTCCAGGTCGCCGAAGCCGTGGGAGAAGCCCTCGCGCATCACCGCGTCGAGGCTTCCGGTCGCACCCTGCACGAAGTCGTTCACACGGAGCGCGGCCACCCGGTCGGTTTCGAGGGCGACCGACCGGAAGCCGCGGTCGGCCAGTTGAACGAGCAGTTCGTTGCGGACCCACCCGAAGGCGTGTTCCTGGTGCGTCGGCTCGCCGAGTGCCAGTACGCCACATGAGGCCGTGACGAGGCCGTGAATGTCCTGTCTCATGTGTCTCAATTGAATCATTGAGAGAACGGTTGAGACTTTGGAGCGCTGTATCCCTGCACCGAGCCGCACAGGAGGCCGGCAAGTCTCAAACCGGTCTTCAACCGGCGGCCTACCGTTCCGGTACGGGGGCGCGCGGCCCGGGCGCGGCGGGGCCGAGGTCGGGGCCGATGCCGATGCCGAGGAAGGACATGTAGCGGCCGCAGAGCCCGGCCGCGTGCAGCATCGCGAGCCCGCGGGCCGTCAGCCGGTGCCGCCAGTCGTCGAGGGCGCCGGACAGCGCTTGCGTGCCGCCGGCGGTACGGATCTGCTGGACGACGGTGGCGATGTGAGCCAGCGGATAGCCGCCGCGCCGCAGGAGGTGGGCGAGTTCGGCGTCGCGGACGTCGTCGGCGCCGTACGTGCGGTGGGTGGTGACCGGGGTGCGAGCGGGGACGAGGATGCCCGCCTCCTCCCAGTTGCGGAGGGTCGCCGCGGTGACGCGCAGGCGCCGGGCGAGTTCTCCGATGCTCAGCTCCTGGCCGCCCTCGGGCGCGCCCGAAGGCCCGCCCGCGGCGGTGCGCGGGCCGTCCGCGGCGGTGCCCGGGGCGGCCGCCAGGTTCTCGAGGGCCCGTCCTACGACGTCCAGCGTTTCCCGGTCGCGCAGCAACTGGGCGTGGCCGCGGTCGACGGCCGTCAGCGCGGCGTCCACCTCGCCCGCGTGAAGCGCCGTCATGATCTGCCCGCTCAGGGCGTGGCCGTGGGCCGGGACGAGGGCCAAGTAGGCGCGCAGGGCGGCCGCGTGCGCGGCGGTGTACGTCCGGTAGCCGGCCGGGGTGCGTTCGGCGGGCGGAATCCATCCGGCCTGCTCGTAGTTGCGAACCGCCTGCGTCGAGATGCCGTGCTCGCGGGCGAGGTCTACCGGGCGCAGGTGATCCATGGTTTGAGACTTTAGCGAACAGAACCCGGCACGGTCCCGGGCAAGCCTCAACGGATCGCGGCCGTCCGGTGGAGCGGCACGCGGCGGCGCCCGCCGCAGGGTACGCGCCGCGCGGGCCGGCGCAACCGGAAGGCCCGCCTCGCGACCGGGGTGGTGCGGACCTACGCTGGTCCCGTTGCCCGCGTCCCCGGACGACCGGAGGCCATGTCGTGAAGCCACCCCCCATCCGACTGCGCCGGGCCTGCGCTGCCGCGGCCGCGGCAGGCGTGCTCGTGGCCCCGGCGGTCGCCGGCTCCGCGTACGGGGCGTCTCCCCCGGTGCTGTCCGCCCCCTCGGCCGCGACCCCCGCTCCGTCCGGCACTCCCGCTCCGTCCACCACCCCTGCCCCGGCCGCCGACAGCGACTTCGTGCGGCTGACGCCGGCCGTTGCGGCGCGACTGGACGCGGCCGTGCGCCGCGTCATGCGCGAGACGGGGGTCCCGGGCGTGACCGTGGGGCTGTGGGCCCCCGGCAAGGGGAGCTACGTAAAGGCCTTCGGCGTGGCGGACAAGGCGACCGGCGCGCCGATGACGACCGGGCTGCACGTGCGCATCGGCAGCGAGACCAAGACGTTCACGGTCACCGCCCTGCTCCAGCTGGTCGACCAGGGAAAGGTGCGGCTGGACGACCCCGTGGCCAGGTACGTGCCGGGAGTTCCTAACGGGGACCGCATCACCCTGCGCGAGCTGGCGGGCATGCGGAGCGGACTCTTCAACTACAGCCTGGACGAGGACTTCATCAAGAAGTTCGAAGCCGACCCGGAACAGACCTTCCTGCCAAGGCAGTTGCTCGACTACTCCTTCAAGCATCCCGCGCTGTTCCAGCCGGGCGCGGAGTTCGACTACTCCAACACCAATCTGATCCTGCTCGGCCTGGTGGTGGAGAAGGTCACGGGCCGGCCGCTCCACGAGGTCGTGAAGCAGGACGTGCTGGAAGAGGCCGGGCTCCGCGAGACGGTCTTCCCCACGGGCCCTGAGCTGCCCGCTCCTTACGCACAGGGCTACACGAACCAGACGGCCTCCGGCGCGATCGAGGACGCGACCCACTGGAACCCCTCCTGGGCCTGGGCCGCCGGAGCGATGATCTCCGACCTCCAGGACCTGCGCGGATGGGCCCGCACGCTCGCCACCGGCACGCTGCTGACGCCGGCGACCCAGGCCGAACGCCTGAAGACCACCCCGATGGACATCCCGGGCGCGGGCTACGGGCTGGGCATCTTCGACGTCCAGGGCTGGATCGGCCACAACGGCTCGCTCCCCGGGTACGAGGTGCTGCCCGTCTACCTCCCGCAGGCGGGGGCGACGATGGTCATCCTCCTCACCACGGACGTCCAGCACGAGGGCCAGGAGCCCAGCACCCTCTTCGGCGAGGCGGTCACCGGCATCGTCAGCCCCGGCCACGTGTACCCGGGCCACAAGCCGCTGATACCGCCGAAGTAACGAGGTCCCGGCTGCCGGCCGTTCCGGACCGCTCCGGAACGGCACCCGAACCGCGGGTCAGGCCCCGTCCGCCGGCCACCTGTTCCCCGGCCGAGGTGTAACGACAGCTGCGCCCGCGCCACGGCGGCCGCACCGCTTCCGAGTCGGCGGGAAGGCGGCCGGACCAGAGCGGTGACCACAAGGTCACACACGCTACGTCGGCCGGGAATCGGTCATGTAGCCGTCAGGCAGATACCGATACCGGTGGCAGCCGCAACGTGTGCGTGGCTCGGCACTTCGCTCCTGCGGCCCGGTCACCCCGTCTGTGCAGCGTGAGCGGGCAGGATCGTCGCCATGAGCGAAATTCACGACACGGATCGTCCGGATGACCGTCATGTACGGCCGGACAGCGTCAGCGACGGCACCGTGCAAGCCCTCGGCACGCTGTCGGAGGCACTGGAAACGGCGGAGCAGGCTCGTGGACACCTCTACGCCTTCCACCAGCTGACCGGAGGCGCCGACCTGACCCTTGGCAAGGCGGTAGAGCAGCTGCGGGCGGCAGGCCATGGCGAGCAGGCGGACCTGGTGGAGCGAGAGATCGTCGGCCGCAATGTCATCCCCGGCTGCTGGACCTTCCAGATCGTCGAGGCGTACAACGCCACCTATTACGCGCCGTTCGCCGATGTCGAGCGCCAGGTACGCCAGGAGCTCGCCGAAGGCCGGACACATCTGTACGAGGCCGAAATGAAAGAGGCACGTCGGACCCGGGGCCACCCCGACCACACCGCCCGCCCCTGACCCCCCACGCCGAGAGAAGGTGAAGGCCCACACGGGACACGCGCTGCTCTCGGGGCAGTCCACGTCTGGGGCGATCACCACGTGGGCGCACGTCGGCGGTCATGCGCAAGCAGGCCGGTGTGAAGGCCCTACTTCCCGGTAGGGGCGCATTCTGGGTAGAAAGAGGACATCGCCTTTCGTAAGAAGGATGAGGACGTGACGTGGACCGGCAACAGGACATGCTGGAAATGCTCACCCGGATCCTCGACGATGGGCACCTGCGTTCGTTCGATCAGGTACCGGCTCTCGTGGCCGAACACGCTGAGAGGGCCGGTTTCAGGAATGTGCGCATCTTCCTGGCCGATCTGCGCGAGCGGGTCCTGCGAGAGGCGACCGGCCGTGGCATAGACGCCGCTGAAGGCGGCGAATCGCTGCCCATCGAGAGCACGCTGCCCGGTCGCGTCTTCACCGGTATTCGTCCGTTGTCCGGCCCCGAGGCCGTGCCCCACGCCTGTTGGGTGCCCATTCTCGACGGGACCGAACGGATCGGCGTACTGGGCACAGAGCTCGCCGAGGGTGTTGGCCTGGAAGACGCAACCGCTCTGGCCTCCCTGGTGGGTTTGCTGGTGGTCGCGAAACGCCCGCACAGCGACGCCCACCCCCGTCTGGTACGCACCCAGCCGATGAACCTCGCGGCCGAACTGCAGTGGAACCTGATGCCGCCACGCGCATTCGCCAACCAGGACGTGGTGGTCGCCGCGGCGATGGAGCCCGCCTACGCCGTCGGAGGTGACGCGTTCGACTACGCCATCGCCGGCGGCCAGGTCCACATCGGGATCTTCGACGCCATGGGGCACGACAGCCATGCCGGACTCGCCGCGAACCTGGCGGTAACCGCTTGCCGCAACCAGCGGCGGCAGGACACCGACCTGGTCACCACCAGCAAACGCGTAGAGGAAACCCTGCTCCAGCACTTCGGGCACACCACCTACGTCACCGCCGTGATGGGGGAAGTCAACGCGCACACCGGGGTATTCAGCTGGATCAACCGCGGACACCACCCGCCGATCCTCATCCGCGGCGGCCGCTGGACGACCGCCCTGTCCTGCCCGCCTGCCCACCCGCTGGGCACCGATCTGGGCCTGCCGATCACCATGTGCCGAGAGCAGCTGGAGCCCGGCGACCGCATCATGCTCTACACCGACGGCATCACCGAAGCCCGCGACCGCAACGGACGCCCCTTCGGCATGGACCAGTTCACCGACTTCATCATCCGCCACCACGCCAACGGCCTACCCGTACCCGAAACCCTGCGCCGCCTCATGCAGGCCGTCCTGGACCACCACGACGGACGCCTCGCCGACGACGCCACCGTCCTGATCCTGGAATGGCACGGCGCCAGCCGCAACAAGCAACTACGCCCCACCGAGCCCAGTCAAGGCCGGTAGAAGCCCGCGCAACATGCACGCCGATGTGCGGCCGGCCGCACCCGCCTCTCCAAGGACCACCAAGAGGCCGCCAGGTCCCGGCCTCGATGACGGTCTCGACCGGGCCTTCGACCAGAACCGGGCCCCGCGCATCCACCGTCACCCCGCGTGCCGGATCCTGCCGGACGCCAGGTGCGGTTCGGGGCTGTCATTCGGGGGCTGTCAGAGGTACTGGGCACGGATCACCACCAGCTCCTCGAGTTCCTCCGCCTCGCCTGCCAGGCCCTACTGCTCCAGCCACGCCCGGCGGGAGCGCGGCACGGGCCCCCAGGGCACGAGCACGCGGGCGGTGACCTCCGCGATCAGCCCTACGGCTGTCAGCCGGTCGATGGTTTCCCGCGCTCCGCACATGCCGGAATGCACCTTTGGCAGGACACCACCCGGACGCAGAAGGTCGGGGGCGCTCGCGCAGATCCGGTCGATGACCGCCCGCCCGTCGCGGCCGGCGTCCCACGCACGCTCCGGCCCCCGCAACAGGAAGCACTGCTCCCGGGGCCGGGACGCAGGGCGGATTGGCGAGGACCATATCGAACCGGCTACCGGCGACCGCTGAGGCGAAGTCGCCGTGGCCCAGACGCAGGGGCAGCAGCAGGAGCAGCCCCGGGTGGCCTCCCCGCAGAAACCGCCGAACTGCCTGCTCGCCGCCGAAGGCCACGGGACCCGTCGGACCGGGAGCTGCTGAGGGCGGTGGTCAATGGCCTGAATGCGGGTAGGCGCCGTGTGCAGGGTTCCGGCGCGCCGGTTCGTCCCCTGCACCCAGCCTGCCGCTCCTTCCACCGTGGTGGACGAAGGAAAGTGACCCCTCACCATGAATCCTCTGCAACAGGAGCGTCCCCCGCCCGCTCCGGCGGAAGCGGGCAGTGACTTCGCCCGGCTCTCCAAGAAGATCCAGGCGGCCGGACTGATGGCCCGCCGCCCCGGCTACTACACGCTCCGCATCGCTGTCGTGACGGCCCTCTACGCCGTGGGCTGGGCGGTATTCGTACTGATCGGCGACAGTTGGTGGACGCTGCTCGCCGCCGGATTCCTCGCCTTCGTGTTCGGGCAGGTGGCGCTCTTGGCGCACGACGTCGCGCACCGACAGGTCTTCCGGCTGCGCAAGGCCAGCGAGCTGTCCGGGCGCATCGCCGGGAACCTCGGCATCGGCATGGGCTACGGCTGGTGGCAGGACAAACACACCCGCCACCACGCCAACCCCAACCACGAGGACCTCGACCCCGACCTCGATCCGGACATCCTCGTCTGGACCCAGGACCAGGCACGCACCGCCAGCGGACTGCCGCGGCTGATCGGCCGCTGCCAGGCGTACCTGTTCTTCCCGCTGCTCACGCTGGAAGGGTTTAACCTGCACGTGTCCGGGATCCGGTCGCTGGCGGACAAGTCCCTCAAGAACCGTGCATGGGAGGCCGGCCTCCTCTTCGCGCACCTCTCGGTCTACCTGAGTGCGCTGTTCCTGGTGCTTCCGCCCGGCAAGGCGGTCGCGTTCCTGTTCGTGCACCAGTGCCTGTTCGGGATCTACCTGGGCTCCATCTTCGCCCCGAACCACAAGGGGATGCCGACCCTGCGGGGGACGGACCGCCCCGACTTCCTCCGCCGCCAGGTGCTGACCTCGCGCGACGTGCGGGGCGGCTGGTTCACCGACATCATGCTCGGCGGCCTGAACTACCAGATCGAGCACCACCTCTTCCCGAGCATGCCCAGCCCGCACCTGCGCCGGGCCCAGGCCATCGTCCGCGGCCACTGCCGGGAACTCGGAGTGAGCTACCTGGAGACCAGCCTGATCAACTCCTACCGGCAGACCCTCGCCAGCCTCCACCACGCCGCCGCCCCTATCCGACAGGCCCGAGCCACCTGAGAGGCGCGGGGCGCACTGCCGCTGTCCCTCTGGGCCCGCGATCTCGTCGGCTGCGCCCCCGTACGAGCAGTGCGGCGGACGGCGCGATGGACGACGGTTGGCCCGATGGCGCGGGGGCACGCGCGGGTGGTCCCGCCACATCCAGGGCGATCGACGTCCGGGACGCGCGGTCCTGCCGGGGGACACGTCCAGGACGGCCGCCGACGATCAGGCACCGACCGGTACCCGCACGAGCGGACGGGACGGGCCGCCTGCCGCTTACCCGGGGCACGCCGATCGACTCGACGCGGCCCGGGGGCATCGTCCCGCACGGTATCCCCGGGAACGTGGTTCAGGGGCGGCAGAGGAGGATCAGGACGGCCGTCCACAGAGCGAAAACGCCTACCGCCAGCCCGGTGGCGCGCCGGCACAGACGGCCGTACCGGTGTGCGTACTCGTCTTTGAGTTCCGCCGCCCGCGCCACGGTCGTGGCCAGCATCTCCCGGCGCAGGCTCAGGTGGCGCTGGGCGAAGCGGTCGCTGATCTCGTCCTGTTCGCCGGGGCCGAGCCACGTAAGGGTGCGCGCGAAAGCCTCCCCTTCCTCGCGCGCCTCCCGAAGGGCCGCCTGACTCATCAGGAAGCCTTCGATCCGGGCCAGGCCTGCCGCCGTCTCGTCCGGGTGCTCGGTCATCGGCGCGGTCCCCGGCTATTCGGCCTGGTCCGGACCCGACCCGGAAAGCGACCCTCGAGGACCGGAAGCCTTGTCCTGGTCGACGACGTCCCGTTTGGGGTTGACGGCGGAATCAAGGGCGGCGATATCCGGGTGGTGGAGATCGAAGGCCGGCGACTCTGACCGGATCCTTGGCAGGGTCTCGAAGTTGTGCCGGGGCGGAGGGCAGGACGTGGCCCATTCCAGGGAGCGGCCGTACCCCCACGGGTCGTCGACCTCTACACGGGGCGCGAACTTGGCCGTCTTCCACACGTTGTAGAAGAACGGCAGCGTCGAAGCACCAAGGAGGAACGCGCCGATCGAGGACACCGTGTTCAGTGCGGTGAAACCGTCCGCATCCAGGTAGTCGGCGTAGCGGCGCGGCATGCCCTCGGCGCCGAGCCAGTGCTGCACGAGGAACGTGCCGTGGAAGCCGATGAACAGCGTCCAGAAGTGGATCTTCCCGAGGCGTTCGTCGAGCATCGTGCCGGTCATCTTCGGCCACCAGAAGTAGAAGCCGGCGAACGTCGCGAAAACGACCGTCCCGAAGACCACGTAGTGGAAGTGGGCGACCACGAAGTACGAGTCGGTGACGTGGAAGTCCATGGGCGGGGAAGCCAGGATGATGCCGGTCAGGCCGCCGAAGAGGAAGGTGACCAGGAAGCCGATGGCCCACAGCATCGGCGTCTCGAACGAGAGGGAGCCCTTCCACATCGTGCCGATCCAGTTGAAGAACTTCACCCCGGTCGGAACCGCGATCAAGAACGTCATGAAGGAGAAGAACGGCAGCAGCACCGCACCGGTGGCGAACATGTGGTGCGCCCACACCGTCAGCGAGAGGCCGGCGATCACGATGGTCGCTCCGACCAGCCCGAGGTATCCGAAGACCGGCTTGCGGGAGAACACAGGGAAGATCTCGGTGACGATCCCGAAGAACGGCAGCGCGATGATGTAGACCTCGGGGTGCCCGAAGAACCAGAACAGGTGCTGCCACAGGAGCGCACCGCCGTTCTGCGGATCGAAGACCTGGGCGCCGAACTTGCGGTCCGCCTCCAGCACCAGCAGGGCCGCGGCGAGGACGGGGAACGCGAAGAGCACCAGCACCGAGGTCAGCAGGATGTTCCAGGTGAAGATCGGCATCCGGAACATCGTCATGCCGGGCATCCGCATGCAGATGATCGTCGTCACGAAGTTGACCGAGCCGAGGATCGTGCCGAACCCGGAGAGGGCGAGGCCCATAATCCACATGTCGCCGCCGATGGACGGGGTACGGGTCGAACCGCTGAGTGGCGTGTAGGCGGTCCAGCCAAAGTCCGCGGTGCCGTTCGGAGTGAGCACGCTGCCCACGACGATGAGGCCGCCGAAGAGGAACAACCAGAACGACAGCATGTTCAGCCGCGGGAACGCCACGTCGGGGGCCCCGATCTGCAACGGCATGATCGCGTTGGCGAAACCGGCGAAGGTGGGGGTCGCGAAGAACAGCAGCATGACCGTGCCGTGCAGGGTGAAGATCTGGTTGTACTGCTCGCTGGACATGATCTGCATGCCGGGCCGGGCCACCTCCGCCCGCAGCAGCAGCGCCAGAACTCCGCCGATGATGAAGAAGCCGAACGACGCGATCAGGTACAGGTGCCCGATCTTCTTGTGGTCGGTGGTGGTCAGCCAGGAAACCAGCACGCTCCCGAACGAGCGACCCGGTACCGGGATGGGCGTGACGGTCTCGGTCGACGTCGCCATGGGCGATTCCTTATGTCAGATCACACGGTCGGTCACGCGGTCGGTCACACAGGGCGCGCCGATAGCCGCCGCGGCGAGACTTACGCGCGGCTTACACATGTACTACGGAAAGTGACCATGGACTGTATGACGGCCATGAGGTAACCCGCTTGGCTCACGCGGCGTAGCCGTCTGTCTCACGCCACCACGGTTCCGCCGGCAGCGGCTCAAGGAACCTGCCGTGATGGGTGTCGCTCCAGCGATCGGGTAGGCGACGCTCAGGAGGACACCACGGCTACCCACCACTCCCCCCACGCGGTTCCGTCGACCCAGGCGCACGCCTTTCCGGCAGCGCGTTCACGACCGAGAGCGGCACGCAGGCTTGAACACCCAAGTGGGTGCGCCGATTCACCGCGGGGTGCTCCGCTCCACCGTGCACGGCGATGCGAACACGGAACTCGCGCCCCGCGGCCTCGAATTGCAGACCCGTGACCCCTGTCCCTCCGGATGACGGGATGATCACCAAGCTCGGGCACAAGCACCTACGCCGACACGACCTCCGGCACACGGGCCTGAGCGTGCTGCGGGCGCCTCGATCGATACCCGCGCAGATCGTCGCGGTCCACTGACGCGGTCAAGGCGGGTTGCACCCCCACGAGGTCCCCACGGGGTCCTCACATGGCCCTCAGGAACGATCAAGGGGCCGTTTCAGATTGCTCTGAAACGGCCCCTGATCTGCGACTTCGAAAAGTCGGGACGACAGGATTTGAACCTGCGACCCCTTGACCCCCAGATCGATGGGTCGGAGGAAATTTCGCGACATACGCCTCAATCTGAGGGCGCACAGCGTGCACATACGTACCTGCCGTGCGCCCACCGACGTGGGCGCTGGTCCCCAACTGGTCCCCAAGAGGCACCACATAACCCTCGGGCCCGCCCCCCGTCACAACAGACGGGCGCCAGGTGGAAAGCGGCTCAGGGAGCGGGGTGACGCCGCTTCCGTTCGGCTCGGCGTCGCAGGTCGCGGATGACCTCATACCAACGCCAGGAGCCGTCCCAGTCGCAGTCCTCGTGCCCGCCGGGCTCCCAGTCCGCAAGCTCTTCCAGCTGCTTGATCAGGGCATCCGGTTCGACAGGAGCGCGGTAGGTGCGATCGTCGTCGAGCTGGCCGGCGATGTCGTGGAGTTGGTGGGCAGCGCGGTAGTAGGAGAGTTGGGTGTCGGTCAGCCGGCGCGCAGCGTAGCCGCCGCACTTGCTGCACCAGTCCCAGTCGTCACGGGCCAGCAGGTCGGAGACGCTCAGGAGGTCGTCGCCGTGTGCACGACGCACCCGCCCTCGCACAGGCCGACGTAGGCGTCGCGATGAACACCGGAACCTCGGCCGCCAAAGAGGCCGGGAACATGGTGGACCTGGACTCCAACCCCACCAAGCTCATCGAAATCGGCAAGCAACTTCTCATCACCCGAGGCGCGCTCACCACGCTCTCCATCACCAACGACGTGGCGAAGTACTTCGCGATCATCCCGGGGAGTCTCCGTACGCCACCTGACGGCCGAGGACGCACAGGACCTGACCGCCCTCGGACCCAAGGCCGCCTGGATCCACTCGATCTGGGGCGGCCCGCACGCCCTGGCAAGCTCCGGCGCCGCCTCGGGCGCCTTCCAGCGAAACCACCTCCTCGCGGTGGCCTGCACGTACATCCTCGGCAGCCGCTACGAGGACATCGCCGTCCTCGCCGACCCGGCCACCGGCGCCAACACCTGGCCCTCGCCTGTGTCGCCGCCCTGTGCGCGGACATCGCGGCCCGCGGCCGCACCCCCAGCTGGAGCTGCTCCCGCGACAACCGCCCCAGCCGCCTACTCGCCTGGTCGGCCGGCTTCCGCCTGACCCGCGAGTACATCCACTACGCCACCGGCCCCGCCCGCACCCGCGCCCCGCTCGCAGGCTGACATCCTCCAAGGCCCACTTGTCCTGCGAGTTGAAGATGACGAGGCGTTCGACGGACTGTCGGACTCCTCCACTTCACTTCGCCCATGACGAGGCAGTGGTTTGTCGGCAGTTCCGGCCGCTGCTGCTTGCCGGGTTCCGGCATGAACCCGCCATGACGGCCTGGCTATCGTGGGGTCTGTGCCGGAAGGGGACTGATGGACGGGAACCCCGCCTACCAAGCGATCGCCCTCGGCGTGGCCACTCTGGCGGACGGCGGAAGGGGCCGTCCCGTCAAGTGGAGCAGGAGGTGCCGGTTCGGCTCCCGGCGACAGCTTTCCGCGCCCCCGCCGATCACCTCGCACCAGCCGTCCCTCTTCGCCGGATGCCCCGTTGCATCGAGGGAGCAACGACCAGCCGATACCTGTCACGAAGGAGCTGAAGTCGTCCCTCCTGACGTTCCGGGCCTCTGTCTGCCCGGCCGGAGTGATGGCTCCGGCCGTACAGCCACCGGCGAACCAGGCCGACAGGCCTGGGCCTTCCATCGAGAGCGATGGCGGGAATGGGACCCGCGCTATCGGCTTGGGGATCGCTGATGCGCGGGGGTCGATGGCCTCTGGGGCGCCATCCGTGAGGGCCCTGCTGGCCCTGTCGACCGCCGGTGGGTTGTTGCTCAGGCGGCTGTGCCGGTGGTGACGGGCAGGTCGCTCAGGCGCCATTCGAGCATGCCCTCGGCCAGGCGCAGCGCGCGTCGGCCGCGGTGGTTGAGCAGGCGGACGGCGTCGTGGGCCAGGACGCAGTTGGCGCCTCGGCAGTACGCGACGATCTCGGTGCCGGCGGGGAGTTCGGCCAGACGTGCTTCGAGTGCCTCCAGGGGGATGGAGAGGGCGCCGGGGATGTGGCCTGCCGTGTATTCCTCGGACGGGCGCACGTCGATGACGGTGGCGGTGCCGGCCGCGACGCGTTCCAGCAGTTCCTCGCGGGTGAGCTGGTCGGTGTCGGCGGGGCCGAGGTAGTCGGTGCGGGCGGCCTCGACAGCGGCGAGGTGCGTGCGGGCGACCTGCTGCAGCAGTGCGTAGAGGGAGGCGACGTCGCCTCCCGCGAGCCGGTAGTGGATGCGCACTCCCTCGCGGCGTGTGGCGACCAGTCCTGCCTGCTTGAGGGTCTGCAGGTGGGCAGAGCAGGTCGTGAGACCCAGCCCCGCCGCTTTGGCGAGGGCGTCGACGCTGCGCTCGCCCTGGGCGAGCAGGTCCAGCAGTTCCAGGCGCTTGCCGCTGGCCAGCGCTTTGCCGGTGAGCGCGAGCGCCTCGTACATGGCGGCTTTGCGGGTGGGGTCTCCCATAGCTTCCTCCATCAATCCATGGAATATTGTATGAGTAGGGAGGTGGTTGCGCCACCCTGACCCTGGTCCTACGCCCCTGGGAGTGTGTGATGAGCTTCGAAGACCGCCATCTGATGCCGCTGGTCGACGAGGGCCTGGGCAACAGTGCCTACCTGGTCGACCTGGGTGACGGCCGGGCGCTGGCCGTCGACGCCGCCCGGGATCTGCGCGCCCTGCGGGCTGCCGCGGACCGGCGTGACCTGAGGGTGGCGTTCGCCGCCGACACCCACCTGCACGCCGATTTCCTCTCCGGCGCGCTTCAGCTCGCCGCTGACGACGGCGCCCAGGTGCTGGCCTCCGCCGCCGGAAACCGGGCCTTCCTTCACACCGCTCTGGGCGATGGCGACGAGGTGGACCTCGGCGGGCTGACCCTGCGGGCGCTGGCCACCCCCGGCCACACCGATGAGCACCTGTCCTTCCTGTTGCTCGACGGATCGGCCGAGCTGGGGGTGTTCACCGGCGGGTCCCTGATCGTCGGCTCGGCCGCCCGCACCGACCTGCTCGGCGAGGAGCGGACGGTGGAACTTGCCCGCGCCCAGTACCGCTCCCTCCAGCGTCTGACCGCCCTCCCCGATGCGACCGGGGTGTGGCCGACCCATGGCGCCGGGTCGTTCTGTTCGGCACCGCCCGGATCTGAGCGGACCACCACCATCGGGGCGCAGAAGCGGGCCAACCTGCTGCTGACTGCCCCGGACGAGGACACCTTTGTGACGGCGCTGCTGTCCGGTCTCGGTTCCTACCCTGCCTACTTCGACCGCCTGGGCGAGATCAACCGCCGAGGCCCCGCTCTTATCGCCGCAGAGCCTGCCCTGCCGGCCCTGACCCCTGCCGAGGTGCGGACCCTGCTCGGCGAAGGCGCGTACGTGGTCGACGTGCGGCCGGTGGCGGAGTTCGCCTCCGGCCACATCCCTGGCGCGGTGTCCATCCCGCTGCGCGGCCAGTTCGCGACCTGGCTGGGCTGGCTGCTGCCCGACACCGTCCCACTCGTCTTCGTCGCCGGCCCCCGACAGGATCTGGCCGAGGTCACCTGGCAGTCCCTGAAGATCGGATACGAGCGCCTCGCCGGTCATCTGGGCGGCGGCATGATCGCCTGGAAGGCCGACGGCGGAGCAGAGCAGAGCATCGAGCTTCTCGCGCCCGGCCGCCTCGCCAACCGCCCGGTCCTCGACGTCCGGCAGGCGGCGGAGCACACCGCCGGGCACATTCCCGGCGCGCTGCACATCGAACTCGGCGACCTGGCATCGCACGCCGACCGGACCCCGGTCGGCGCCGTGGTCGCCTGCGGGCACGGCGAGCGCGCGATGACGGCGGCCAGCCTGCTGCAGCGCGCCGGACACCACGGCCTCGCCGTCCTCGACGGCGGCCCCGGCGACTGGGCCGCCGCCACCGGCCGCCCCCTGCGGGAGAGCCGGTGACCACCCCGCCCACCACCACCGGCCCTGCCGGAGGGATTCGGCTCGGACTGCGCGCCAACCTCGCCCAGTTCACCCTCCTCGTTGCCGTCAATGCCCTGGTCGGCGGCATGCTCGGCCAGGAACGCACCGTCCTACCCCTGCTGGCCGACCAGACGTTCCACCTCGACGGCTACACCTCGGCCCTGACCTACATCCTGGCCTTCGGCGCCACCAAGGCCGTCACCAACTTCTTCGCCGGCACCCTGTCCGACCGATACGGCCGCAAGCCCGTCCTGGTCGCGGGCTGGCTGATCGCCCTCCCCGTACCGGCGATGCTGGCCTGGGGCCCGTCCTGGGGCTGGATCGTCGCCGCGAACGTCCTGCTCGGCGTCAACCAGGGCCTGACCTGGTCCACCACCGTCATCATGAAAATCGACCTGGCCGGACCCGAACGACGCGGCCTCGCGATGGGCTTCAACGAGGCCGCCGGCTACGTCGCCGTCGCCGCGACCGCCATGGCCACCGGAGCCATCGCCGGCCACTACGGTCTTCGCCCCGCCCCGTTCCTCCTCGGCGCCGCCTACATCGTGCTCGCCCTGGGCCTGTCCACCCTCGCCGTCCGCGAGACCCGCGACCACGCCCGTCTGGAGGCCACCCGGCATCCGGCACCCGACAACCCCGACCACCACGGTGAACTGACTACCCGCCAGATCGCCTGGCTCACCAGCGCCCGCGACAAGGCCCTGTCCGCCGCCAGCCAAGCCGGCCTGGTCAACAACCTCAACGACGCCCTCGCCTGGGGCATCTTCCCGCTGCTCTTCGCCGCCCACGGCCTGTCCATCACTCAGATCGGTATCCTCGCCGCCCTCTACCCTGCCGTCTGGGGAGCCGGGCAGATGCTCACCGGCTGGTGGTCCGACCACATCGGCCGCAAACACCTCATCACCACGGGCATGCTCATCCAGGCTGCCGCCATCGCCCTGGTCGCCGCAGGCACCACCTTCGGAACGTGGGCCGTCGCCCAGATCCTCCTCGGCGCCGGCACCGCGATGGTCTACCCCACCCTGCTGGCCACCATCGGCGACGTCGCCCACCCCGCCTGGCGCGCCCGAGCGGTGGGCGTCTACCGCCTCTGGCGCGACGGCGGCTTCGCCATCGGCGCTCTCCTCGCCGGCATCCTCGCCGACGCCTACGGCCTCACCACCGCCATCTGGGCCATCGCCGCCCTCACCGCCGCCTCCGGACTCCTGGTCGCCGTCCGGATGTACGAAACCCACCCCCGCGCCTGAGTCACAGCGCGTGATCGTTTGCCGCCCTCTCCCGTTGCCGTCAGGCCGTTTCGGTGGGGGTGGCCTCGATGATGTGGCAGATGACGCCGGGTTCGCCGCGGCCGGCGGCCTGGTCGGCGCGGTCGCGTGCACTCTTCAGCGTCTCCCGGAGGGTCTGGAGGTCCTCGATGCGGCGGTCGATCTCGGCGAGGTGTTCGTCGAGGAGGCTGGTGACCAGGTCGCAGGGCTGTGCGCCCTGGCGCTGGAGGTCCAGGATGCGTTTGATCTCCTTCAGGCTCAGGCCGAGGGCTTGGGCCTGGCGGATGAAGTGCAGTTCGGGCAGCGCCTTCTCGGGATAGCTGCGGTATCCGGCCGCGGTGCGCTCCGCCGGGTCGATGAGGCCGTTCGCCTCGTACAAGCGCACGGCTTTGGGGCTCAGTCCGGCTTGTTTGGCCACTCGTCCGACGGTCAGCATGGGCTCGGTCTCCTGTGAGTGTGGATGCTGCCAGTGTGCGCTTGACCTTGCCCCAGGGGCAAGGTTTTAGCGTCAGGGTCATGACGACCACTGACATACCCGGAGCCGCCGCGGCGCCGGTGCAGACCGAGCCAGCGCGCACCGTCGACCTGTCGATCACGGGCATGACCTGTGCCTCGTGCGCGGCACGGATCGAGCGGAAGCTGAACAAGCTGCCAGGGGTGAGCGCGTCGGTGAACTTCGCCACCGCCGGCGCTCACGTCGGCTACGCCGACGATGTGACGACGCAGGACCTGATCGACGTGATCAAGGAGATGGGGTACGGGGCGGCCCTGCCCGCTTCGCCTGCTGCGGCCGGTGCGGAAAGCCAGGCAACCGACGCTGAGGGGTTCACCGGCGCGGAGGAGCGGCACGTACGGGCCCTGCGGGACCGGCTGATCTCTTCTGCGGTGCTGACGGTGCCGGTCGTGGTGATGTCGATGGTTCCGGCGACGCAGTTCCGGTTCTGGCAGTGGCTGGCGTTCGCGCTGGCCTCGCCGGTGGCTCTGTGGGGCGCGTGGCCCTTCCACCGGGCCGCCGCGCTGAATCTGCGGCACCGGGCCGTCACCATGGACACCCTCGTTTCGCTGGGTGTGCTGGCGGCCTGGGTGTGGAGTGTGTACGCGCTCTTCGTCGGCGGAGCCGGTGAGCCGGGGATGCGCATGGCGGTCTCGCTGCTGCCCCGCTCGGCCGCAGGCGGGCACGGCGGTCCGGCCGAGCTGTATCTGGAGGTGGCCGCGGCGCTGACCGCGTTCATCCTGGCCGGGCGGTTCTTCGAGGCGCGTGCCCGCAGGCGTGCCGGCGACGCGATCCGGGCGCTGATGGACCTGGGCGCCAAGGACGTCGCTGTCCTACGCGACGGGCATGAGGTGCGGGTGCCGATCGAACAGCTGGCGGTGGGCGAGGAGTTCGTCGTACGGCCCGGCGAGAAGATCGCCACCGACGGGGTCGTAGCCGAGGGTTCCTCCGCGGTGGACGAGTCGCTGCTGACCGGTGAATCGCTGCCGGTGGAGGTCGGCCCGGGTGACGCGGTCACCGGCGCGACCGTCAACGCCGGCGGCAGGCTCGTCGTACGGGCCTCGCGGGTGGGTACGGACACCAAGCTGGCGCAGATCGCCCGCCTGGTGGAGGAGGCGCAGACCGGCAAGGCGGCCGTACAGCGCCTCGCCGACCGGATATCGGCGATCTTCGTGCCGATCGTGATCCTGATAGCAGCCGGGACGCTGGCCGGCTGGCTGCTGCTCGGCCACCCGGTGGCACTCGCGCTGACCGCGGCGGTGGCCGTGCTGATCATCGCCTGCCCGTGCGCGCTCGGACTGGCCACGCCGACCGCGCTGATGGTCGGCACCGGACGCGGGGCCCAGCTCGGGCTGCTGATCCGAGGACCTGAGGTGCTGGAGTCCACCCGCCGCATCGACACGATCGTGCTGGACAAGACCGGCACCGTCACCGAGGGCCGCATGCGGCTCGCCGAGGTCGTCACCGCCGACGGTGAGGACCGTACGGAGATCCTGCGCCTGGCCGGGGCTCTGGAGCACGCCAGTGAACACCCGATCGCCAAGGCGATCGCGGACGCCGCCACCGAGGAGAATGGCGGCCTCACCCCCGTGACCGGCTTCGCCAATCACGCGGGGCGGGGCGTCACCGGGACCGTCGACGGCCGTCAGGTCATCGCGGGGCGGGCGAGCTGGCTCGGGGCCGAGTGGGGACTGGAGGTTCCGCCCGCGCTGCTCCGGGCCCAGCAGCAGGCCGAACGAGCCGGTCGTACGGTTGTGTTCGCAGCCTGGGAGGGCAAGGTACGCGCGGCCCTGGTGGTCGCCGACACCGTCAAGCCGACCAGTGCCGAAGCCGTCGCCCAGTTCAAGTCGCTCGGGCTGACGCCGGTGCTGCTCACCGGGGACAACGAGGCGGCAGCCCGGCACGTGGCCGCCGAGGTCGGCATCGACACCGTCATTGCCGAGGTCCACCCCGAGGATAAGGTCGCCGAGGTCAAGCGTCTTCAGGGGCTGGGCAAGGTTGTCGCGATGGTGGGCGACGGAGTCAACGACGCGGCCGCCCTCGCCCAGGCCGACCTGGGACTGGCCATGGGTACGGGCACCGACGCGGCGATCGCCGCGGCCGACCTCACCCTGGTGAAGGGGGACCTGCGCGGCGCCGCCGACGCGATCCGCCTCGCCCGTAAGACCCTTGCCACCATCAAGGGCAACCTGTTCTGGGCCTTCGCCTACAATGTCGCCGCCCTGCCGCTGGCCGCGCTCGGCCTGCTCAACCCACTGATCGCGGGGGCCGCCATGGCCTCCTCGTCGGTGTTCGTCGTCACCAACAGCCTTCGGCTGCGCCGCTTCCAGCCCGCCGGCCGCGCCTGAGCCGGAAAACCGGACCGCCCCGGCGACTTCGGTCACCGGGGCGGTCCTGCGTGCACGGGCGTCAGGCGGCGGGCCGGGCCTGGTACTCCCCGGCCTCCTCGACCGCCGCGATGAGCACGGCGGTTGCCACGGTGGCGCCCTCTTCCAGGCGGACGACGGTCCGACCAGCACGGGTATCGGTGCTCGACGAGCGGACGCCGGGGAGTTCCTCCAGCTCGTCGTCGATCAGCAGGCCGCAGCTGGTGCAGTGCATGCCCTCGACGAGGAGGACGACCTCTGTACCGGCTCCTGCTCCGGCCGAGGCATCGGACTTCGTCTTCTTACGGCTGAACAGGCTCACGTCCAGGGTCTCTCTACTTGAAGTCGATGCTGCCGGTCTGCATGCCCATGGCGCAGGTGAAGCGCAGGGTGCCCGCTTTGCGGGTGCCCAGGTCCACCGTGGTGTCGCCGTTGCGCTTGACGATCTCCTGAACGCCGAGTTCCGGGATGGTGAAGGCGCGGGCGCAGCCTCCGGAGTCCTTCCCGTGCAGCACCAGCGTGGTGGGCACGTCCGCCTTGGCGGTGAACTGGGTGGTCTCGTAGAAGTCAGTCACCGTCAGCGTGAGGATCTGCTGCCCGGAGGCGTCCATCCGTACGGGGGCGTCGGCCGCAGACGTCTTTCCGCTCCCGGCGTCTGCCTCGGCGCTGTTCTGGTCTCCGCCCTCGACGATGAACGGGCCGCTCGCTGCGGGCCGCTTGGCCGGGGAGTCGAAGGACACCCAGCCGCCGGCTTGCAGCCCGGACATGACGGTCCAGGCGGCGACCGCCAGCACCACCACACCAGTGAGGAAGGCGAGCTGGCCCGAGAGCGCCTTGCTGGTCCGGCGGAGTACGTAGCCGAGTACCGCGAACAGCGGCGCCGTCCCCAGCACGAATCCGAACATGACCGCAGCTCCGGCCACCGGCGAGCCGGCCGTGATCGCGAGCAGCTCCACGGACAGCGTCACCCCGCATGGTACGAGGACCGTGGCGAACCCGATCAGGGCCGGGGTGGCGGCCGAGTCGGTCTTCGCGCTGCGCCGCAGCAGCCGTCCGAACGAGGCGGGAGGCCGCGGCACCAGCCGCCCCACCGCCTTGACCCCGAATAGGTCGAGCGCGAACAGCACCATCAGCAGCCCGGCGGCGACCACCATCCCTGCCTGGACGCGGGGGCTGGGCTGCAATGCTGATCCGAAGATCCCCAGCAGCGCTCCGAGGAGAGTGTGCGAGAGCAGCTTCCCGGAGAGGAAGGCCCCCACCGGAGCCAGCTGCCCGGCCAACGGCTCGGGCGCCTGGGCCGCGGCGACCCGCTCAGCGGTGGCGGTACGGCCACCGGACTTCGGCCGCTTCGCGGACGCAGCGGCGGCGGGGACTCGGGCGGGGGTGCGGCGGGTGACCGCGCCGGCGAGGAGCCCCCCTTGGACGGCGGCGCAGGAAGCGCCACCGGCGAGCAGACCGGTGCTGAGACCGGTGATGAGCAAGGTGATGGACGACGGCATGCGTCGTAACTCCTATTCTGCGACAGCGGCACGCGCAGAGGGAACGCACAGTGAAATCGGGCGTGCCGAGGCGGACATGGGGACAGCGCGGCGTCCCGCGAGGCAGAGACTCACGAGAGGGGAGCTGTCACGTCCGTGACACACACAACCGATGTAGATCAGGAGGGGGCAGTACGCGCGGCGGCGTGTTCGGCTGCGACACCAGGGCAGCCGGCGGGCAGGTGGCCGTGTCCGGCGCGGCGTCGAGCACCGGAGCCGTCGGACCGTCGTTGACGACGGTCCCCTTCGGCGCCTCGCACACCTGCCGGGAGGTCGGACACTCAGGTCCGCTGTCGCTGAAATCGCTCGCCATCACCACATGCCCCGCAGGGGCATCCGAGCCGACCGTCGCGGATACAGCACCCATCGGGCCCGTCATCGCCATCGGCATCGCCATGGCGGAACGCGCCAGCCCGGTCAGGCAGAACATCAACGCGCACACCAGCAACGCCCCGGACCAAGTCCGGAGCGCCGGGGGCAGGCGTCGCGTCATGCGCGCCATCGTAGGCCACAGCCTGCCGCCGCCCCGCCGCGACCACTAGGGCGAACCATGACTTCCACCGATCCGGGCGACGAGCCGAACTGTCGCCCTTGACCTTGCCCCCGGGGGAAGGGTTTAGCGTCGTAGTGTCAGGCATCTGGAGGTCTGCTCTCCTCCGTGGACCTGCGATGCCGCCAGAACGGATCGGAGGACGGGTGATGGACAAGCTGCTGTACCTGCTGCCGCTGCTCGCATGCCCCATCGGCATGGGGCTGATGATGTGGTTCATGATGCGCTCCCGACATTCGGACACCGCGCAGCCGCCACAGACCGCCCCCACCACCGAACAGGAGCAGGAACTCATCCGCCTCCGCAAGGAGGTAGAGGCCCTGCGCAGTGAGATCACGCCGGAGACCGCTCCCGGCAAGGACGGCACACCGTGACCGGCATCTGGCTCCCCCTGGCCGCGACTCTCCTCGCCGTCGCCTTCATGTACGTGTGCTGCATCCGCCCGATGCGGCGCAAGGCCGGCTGCTGTACGACTCCGCCCCCACGCACCCGGGAGAGCGTCGACGAGGAGATCAGGAACACCCGTGAGGAACTGCGCGTGCTGCGTGAGCAGGCCGCCACGCGGGAGGCCCGCGCTCCCCGGGCCTCCGGCCGGTGACTGGGGACGAGGCCATGGAGCTCACCGTGCTGGCTGTGCCCGACTGCCCGAACGTTGCCCTACTGCTCCAGCGCCTGGAGCAGGCACTACCCGAGGCGCGAGCGCCTGTCCGGGTCCACGTGATCACGACCGACGCGGAGGCGGCCCGCTTCGGAATGCACGGCTCACCGACTCTGCTCGCGAACGGAATGGACCCCTTCGCCGCAGCGGGCGTCGGCACGAGTGTCTCCTGCAGGATCTACGGCGGCGCTGATGGACGCAGAGAAGGCGCCCCGAGTGTCGAGCAGCTGCGGGAAGTCCTTCAACGAGGCTGAGTACTTGCGGGCTACGGGTCTACCCGGCTGCTGCCGTTGGCGCGCACCTGCGATGCCGCGGAGCTCGCCTCCTGCGATCTGCCAGGTGATGGTGTCAGATGGATTGCAGTTTCGAGTCGGCATGCCTCATGCGATCGTCCACTGTGATCTGCGACGGGACGTTGTGCAGACTGCCAAGCATGACCGACACCGCACCACCTGCCGATACCGCTGCCGACCAGGCCTGGCTCACCCGGGTCAAGGGCATCGGCGCGGCCAGCTTCCTGGCCCATGTCGGTCACGAGATCCCGACCGCCCTGCTTCCTTCGCTGCTGACCTCCACCCTTGGGGCGCCGGCTGCCGCGCTCGGCGCGATCGAGGGCATCTCGGACGCGCTCGCGGGTGCGGCCCGGTTCGGTGGGGGCTTCCTGGCGGACGACCCGGCCCGTCGCCGGAAGGTCGCCGTCGGCGGCTATGCCACCACCGCCGCCCTCGGTGCCGCCACCGCCGGGGCCACCGCGGTCTGGCAGGTCGGCCTGCTCCGCGCGGCGGCCTGGACGGCCCGAGGGCTCCGGGTCCCCGCGCGCAACGCGCTGCTCGCGGACATCGTCCCGGCGAAGGCGTATGGCCGCGCGTACGGCTTCGAGTGAATGATGGACAACCTCGGCGCGATCTTCGGGCCGTTGTTCGCGCTCGGACGCGTCGCCTGGCTCGGCGTTCAGTGGGCCATCGGGCTCTCCGTCATCCCCGGCCTGCTGGCCGCGGCGGCGATCGTCTACGCGATCCGCAAGACCCCGAAGCCCACGAGCCGGGACAAGGTCCCGCTCAAGATCGGGGTCAAGCCGGTCCTCACCGGCGACCTCGGCCGGCTGCTGAGCGCGGTCGCGGCCTTCGAGGTCGGCAATGTCGCCGCCACGCTCCTGATCCTGCGCGCTTCGGACCTGCTGGCGCCCGGGCACGGCACGAAGACCGCGACCACGATCGCGCTCGGCCTCTACACCGTGTACAACGTTGCCGCCACGATCGCCTCCGTCCCCGCTGGACGCCTGTCCGACCGGCTCGGCACCCGTGGCCCGGTGATCGTCATGGCCGCCGGAGTCGGGGCATTCGCCCTCTCGTACGGCCTGTTCACCATCGACGCCGCCGCCTTCGCCTTCCTGGCGGTCCCCTTCGTCCTGGCCGGCATCGGCATCGGCGCTGTCGAGACCGCCCAGCACTCCGCCGTCGCGGCCCTGGCCCCGAAGGACCTCCGAGGCTCCGCCTTCGGCATGCTCGCCACGGTCCAGTCCCTCGGCAACCTCGCCGCCAGCACGATCGCCGGCATCCTGTGGACCGCGGTCTCCCCGACGGCCGCCTTCACGTACCTCACCGCCTGGATGGCGATCGCCCTGGCGGCCCTCCTCTTCTCCGCCGCCCGCGCGCGCGGGCGGCAACGCCTGCCTGAGAGACATACGCCTGGCCAACCGCTTCTGTGGGACCCCGAATTCGCGCCGTGACGCCCCGTGGCTACTCAGAGCACGCGAAATGCGTCTCGGAATCCGGGACCCTCGCCTGCCCGAGTGGCGCTCGTGGTGTGCCAGGGGGCCGCAGGCCGTTGTTGGCTCAGGCGATGGGGCCGTAGAGCCAGTTGCCGGCCGCGTCGACCCCGGGGCTGGTGTAGGAGTGGCGCATGGCAGCGAGGAGTTCGTCGACGCTCAGCTTGCCGCTGCAGTCCGTGTCGAGGGACCGAAGGCGGCCTGACGGTGTTCCGGCACGGTACGGAAGACCTATCAGCAGGGTGCCCCTCCCCTGGGACAGCGACCCTAGCGGTCGCGTCGCGTCCAGCTCCGGCATGCGGTCACGACGAGCCATGGCCGACTCGCCGAGAAGCCCCGACCGGCCCACCCCCACACCCTCACCTTGCCCTCGCCGCCCCGGCCGCGACGAAATCGACGGCTCCCCGTCCCGCCGATCACCTACCGGATCCCCTTCGGCGCAGACGCCCGACTCTGGCGCCGAGCCCCGGAGACTGCGCCTCTCCTGCGCAGTCGTCTACGAAGCGTTCACCGAGATCCACTGGGTCGGCCCGGGCGATGCCGTCTCGGCCTGCCGCACCCTGGCTCGCCACCACTACGCCTCCGGGGCTGGAGCGTGGGAGCGGTCGCGCTCGTCGCGGGCTGGGCCGCCCGCACCTGGCCGGCCGGAACCCGGATCGCCGCGATCTTCCCCAACGGCCCCACCCGCTACCTCGACACCGTCGGCGGATCGTCGACGGCCCGGATCTGGCGGCCTTCTGCGTCCAAGTCGCCCACGAGGCCGACACCGAGTACGGCGAGTCCTACACCTCGGCCCGCAACGCCTTCGCGGGCATCGTGACCGCGGTCAAAGTGGGCGACGTCGCAGCCCAGGTGGAGATCCAGGCCGGCCCGCACCGACTGGTATCCCTGCTGACCCGTGAAGCGGTCGAAGAACTCGGACTTGAGGTCGGCACGCAGGCCACCGCCCGGGTGAAGTCCACCAGCGTCCACATCGACCGCGCCTGACATACACGCACGCCCGACTCCTGGCCGGCGCGTCAGCTCTCCTGCTTCTTCGCGTCAATCTCGGCGATGAGGCCTTCGATGAGAATCTTGATCTCGTCGCGAATGGGGCGAACGGCCTCGACGCCCTGGCCGGCCGGGTCCTCCAGCTGCCAGTCGAGGTACTGCTTGCCGGGGAAGTACGGGCAGGCGTCGCCGCAGCCCATGGTGATCACGTAGTCCGAGGCCTGGACGGCCTCCGTCGTCAGCACCTTGGGTTTCTGGTCGGAGATGTCGATGCCCAGCTCGGCCATCGCGGCCACGGCGGAGGGGTTGATCTGATCGCCGGGCACGGAGCCGGCGGAGCGGACCTCGACGCGATCCCCTGCGAGGTGGCGCAGGAAGCCTGCGGCCATCTGTGAACGGCCTGCGTTGTGGATGCAGACGAACAGCACGGACGCGAGCGGGGTGGCGGACATCGGCTCTTCTTTCATGGCTGCGGGGCTGCCGCACTCCACACTCCACGCACGCACGAAGGGACGGCTCAGCCCGGACTGGTATCACTCCCGAGTGATGTGAAAGTATCAGTTCATGATGACGTCAGTCGACACTGATCCGATCCGGGTTCTGGCCGACCCGCTCAGGCTCCGGATCGTGACCCTCCTCGCCAAGGAGACGCTCTGCACCACCCACCTCGTGGAGGAGACGGGTGCCAAGCAGACCAACCTCTCCAACCACCTGAAGGTGCTGCGCGAGGCGGGGTTCGTCGATACGGAGCCATGCGGGAGGTACATCTACTACCGCCTGCGCCCGGAAGTCATCGAAGCCCTCGCCGGTCAGTTCGCCGACCTCGCCCAGACCGCGCGTGCCACCGCCGAAGCGAACCTCAAGCGGTCCTGCCCATAGTCTTTCCCGCTGTGCCTCACCTGCCCGAGGAGAACCCGTCTTGACCGTCACCGAGCCTGTTGACACCGGCCCCGCAGCGGAGGGCGTCATAGCCGCCGACGCGCCCCGGCCTGCACCTGGCGCCACCCCGCCCCGCACTCCGTTGATCGCCCGCGCCGCCGCCGAGCTGGTCGGTACCGGGGCCCTGGTCGTGGTCGTGGTCGGGTCCGGAATCCAGGCCACCAAGCTCACCGACGATGTGGCCCTCCAGCTTCTGGCCAACTCCACCGCCACCGTCTTCGGCCTCGGGGTCCTCATCGCGCTCCTCGGCCCGGTCTCCGGCGCCCACTTCAACCCGGCCGTCACGCTGGCCGAGTGGTGGACCGCCCGCCGCGGTGGCGCCGGTGTCACCGCACGCGAGCTGGCCGTCTACGTGCCTTCGCAGATCGTCGGCGCCATCGCGGGCGCGATCCTGGCGGACGCGATGTTCGGCGAGCCCCTCGTGAAGTGGTCCACGCACGACCGGTCCGCCGGGAACCTGCTACTGGGTGAAGTCGTCGCCACTGCCGGCCTGATCCTGCTGATCTTCGGGCTGGCACGCACCGACCGGCTCCGGTTCGCGCCCGTCGCCGTCGCCTCCTACATCGGTGCCGCGTACTGGTTCACCTCCTCCACCTCCTTCGCCAACCCGGCCGTGACCATCGGTCGCGCATTTACCGACACCTTCGCGGGCATCGCCCCCGCGTCGGTCCCGGCGTTCATAGGCATGCAGCTCATAGGCGCTGTGGTCGGGCTGGCGCTGGTGGCGGTCATCTTCATGCGCGCCAAGACGGTTGGCGGGCGGCCCTCCGCCTGATGAAGTGGTTGGCCGGGGTGGCAGCGCTCCTGGTTCGACCTGGTGCGACGTCGTTCGCGAAGCCGTCAGACGATCGACGGACTCCGGCGCTCAAGGAGGACGACGTCGCGCCAGGCGCCGTGGTGACGGCCGATGCGCTCCCGAGTGCCGATGACCCGGAAGCCGGCGCGCTGGTGGAGGGCAAGGCTTGCGCCGTTCTCGGGGAAGATGCCGGACTGGATCGTCCAGATCCCCGCCGCCTCCGTGGACGCGATCAGCTCATCCAGCAGCGCCCGGGTGGACGTAGACGGAATGCTCCACTACGCCCGCGTACGCGCACCGGTCGGAGACCCGGCCGGCGGCGACCCAGCCCAGCACCTTGAGGTCCTCGCCGAGGGCGGCGAAACGGTGTTCGGGCAGCTTGGCGGCATCGAAGGCCGCCCACGTCGGTGCGGCGGTCTCGAAGGTGGCGTTGCCCTCGTCGATCCCGGCCTGGGAGATCGCCAGGACCTCGTCCGCGTGTTCCGGAAGCAGCGGAGCGATACGCATCCCCGTCAGGCCGCCTTCGTCGCGGCGGTGGTCAGCAGGGCGCCCATGGCTGCCAGGACGGCAGGCTCGACCCGGTAGTACACCCAGGTGCCGCGCCGCTCGGAGGACAGCAGGCCTGCGTCCTTGAGCTTCTTCAGGTGGTGGGAGACGGTCGGCTGCGAGACGCCGACGTCGGAGATGTCGCACACGCAGGCTTCCCCGCCCGCGTGGGAAGCGACCAGCGAGAACAGCCGCAGCCGCACCGGGTCACCCAGCGCCTTGAACATCTTCGACGTCCGCTCCGCCTCCTCCGCGCTCAGCGGGCGTTCGTTCAGCGGCGGGCAGCACGGCGCGACCGGCTCACTGAGGACCGGCAGCTCGACCACACTCGATTTCGACATGTGTCGATATTGACATCGGTCGATGCTGTGGTCCAAGCTCCAGGTGTCGGCCATATCGACAAACGCCGAAGCAGAAGATCGACGGAAGCCTGCCAAATGGAGCCCTCGATGAGCGACCACACCACCCCCGCCACCTTGCCGACCGTGATCATCGGCGCCGGCCCCATCGGCCTGGCCGCCGCCGCCCACCTCGCCGAACGCGGCCTGACGCCCCTGGTCCTGGAGGCAGGCCCGAGCGCGGGCACCGCGACCCGCGACTGGTCCCACGTCCGGCTGTTCTCCACCTGGGCCGAGATCACCGACCCGGCCGCCGAGAAGCTCCTCGCCCCGACCGGCTGGGTCAAGCCCGACGGCGCCACCTACCCGACGGGTGGCGACTGGGCGGAGCAGTACCTCCAGCCGCTGGCCGAGGTGCTGGGCGAGCAGATCCGCTACAACACGACGGTCACCGGGGTTTCCCGTGCCGGCCGCGACCGCGTCGTGGACGCCGATCGCGACGCCCAGCCCTTCACAGTTCACCTCACCACCGCCGACGGCCGTGAGGAGCGGATCTTCGCCGCCGCCGTCATCGACGCCTCCGGCACCTGGTCGATCCCGAGCCCCATCGGCGGCGACGGCCTCCCCGCCGTCGGCGAACGGACGGCAGCGAATCGCATCTCCTACCGCGTCCCCGACCTCAAGGACCCGGCCCAGCGTGCCCGGTACGCAGGCAAGCGCACTGCCGTCGTCGGCTCCGGCGCCTCCGCGTTCACGGCCCTCGCCTACCTGGCCGACCTCGCGAAGGAGGAGCCCGGCACGCACGCCGTGTGGATCCTGCGGCGCGGTATCAGCGGCTCCACCTTCGGCGGCGGCGAAGCCGACCAGCTCCCCGCCCGCGGTGCCCTCGGCCTCGCCGCCAAGGCCGCCGTCGACAACGGATACGCCGACGCCGTCACGGGCTTCCGTACCGACGCGGTCGAGCGCGACGCGGACGGCCGTCTGGTCCTCGTCGGGGAGGACGGCCGCCGCCTCGACCCGGTCGACGAGATCATCGGCCTCACCGGCTTCCGCCCCGACCTCACCTTCCTGGACGAGCTCCGCCTCGGCCTGGACGAGCGCCTCCAGGCCCCCACCGAGCTGGCCCCGCTGATCGACCCCAACCAGCACTCCTGCGGCACCGTCTACCCGCACGGCGTGGGCGAGCTCTCCCACCCGGAGAAGGGCGTCTACCTCGTCGGCATGAAGTCCTACGGCCGCGCCCCGACCTTCCTCGCCATGACCGGCTACGAGCAAGTCCGCTCCATCGCCGCAGCCCTCGCCGGCGACCAGGAAGCCGCCGAGCGCGTCGAACTCACCCTCCCCGAGACTGGAGTCTGCGGCGGCGCCGGCCTCTTCGACCAGCCCGAAACGGCCGCGGAGACGGGTGGCGGCTGCTGCGCCGCTCCCACCGCGAGCACGCTGCAGATCGACGTCGGCGCCCCCGTCTCCTCCGGCGGCTGCTGACCACCGTGGCCGCAGAACGCTCACGTTCGCCTCACGCTCGGCCAGACCGGTGCTCCCGATCGCTCCCACCCCGCCGCACCCGGCGCCTACCCCTTGGGCTCCACGCGCACCAAGATCCGGACCATTTCCGGACCAGGCCCCTCCAAGAGGCCTCTGATGCCGCCCTTTTCGCTGGTCAGCATGGGCGCAGCTGCTGTACCACTAGCAGACGACGGGCGGCTCCCCCCGACGGCGCCCTGATGGCGCCCGACGACGAGCCGGACGTCGTCCGGCACTCCATGCAGCAGACCATCCGGGTCGAGGCCGGCACGGCGTACGGGGCCATCGGCGCGGACATCCACGTCTTCGGCAATGGCACCCCCGTCTACCTGCTCTTCCGGCACCGGGCCACCCCCACCCCCGCCTCCCACTGGCTCACCGCACAGCCCAGCCGGATGCTCGACGCCCGTGCGGAGGTCCTCGCCTTCACCGGCCGGGAGCAGGACCTCGCCGCCCTGATCGCGTGGCGCGACGGGCCGCCGAAGCTAACCGTCCGATGGCTGCACGGCCCCGGCGGGCAGGGCAAGACCCGGCTGGCCCGGCATTTCGCCGCCCTCAGTGAAGCCTCCGGCTGGCTGGTGGCCGACGCCGTCCAGGGCGCCGACGCCCATCCGCCCACCGAGGACACGCAGGACCTGCGGATCCAGGACGCCACTGGTGTACTGCTGCTGGTCGACTACGCCGACCGCTGGCCGGTCAGCTACCTGAGCTGGCTCTTCCAGAACCGGCTGCTGCGCCAGCGGGTCCCGGTCCGGGTACTGCTCCTCGCCCGCTCCACGCAGACCTGGCCCGCCGTACGCGGCAAGCTCGCCAAGCGGCGTACCGGAGTCGAGACCTCCACCCACGCGCTCGCCGGCCTGCCCCCCGACGACGGCGCCCGGGTGACCCTGTTCACCGCCGCCCGGGACGACTTCGCCGCGCACTACCGGGCGATCCACCCCGCCGCCGTACGGGCCCTCGAGCCGCCCCCGTCCCTGCGCCACCCCGACTTCGGGCAGGCCCTGGCCGTGCAGATGGCCGCCCTGGCGGCCGTGGACGGGCACCGGGCCGGTGCCCCGGCGGCTCCCACCGACGTCCTCGGCCTCACGATCCACCTGCTGGACCGCGAGCACGAGAACTGGCGGCAGCTCTACGAGAACAAGGCCGCCGGCCTGGACTTCACCACCTCCGACCGGACCATGTCCCGCCTCGTGTTCACCGCCGTGCTGACCGGCCCCCAGCACCCCGGGGGCGCCGCCGATCTCGTTCGCCGGGTCCTGCCCGACGTACCCGCGGACCGGGCGCTCGCCGACCACGGACGCTGCTACCCGGCCACCGACCCCGACCGCGCCAACCTCCTCGAACCGCTCCTGCCCGACCGTCTCGCTGAGGACTTCCTCGCCCTCACGATCACCGGCCACGACCACCCCGACTTCCAGCCGGACCCCTGGTCCACCGACATCCCCGAGCTGCTCTTCGCCCCGGAGCACGACACGCCCCACCCGCCGCACGCCCCCCGCCTCCTGACGTACCTCAACTCCGCCGCCGAGCGCTGGCCCCATCTCCTGGGCGCCCTGGAGACCCTGCACGACCGGCTGCCGCCCGACGAGCACCTCAGCCTCGACCTGCCCGCCGCCGCCGTCACCCGCCGCCTCGCCGAGCACGCCCGGGCCACCACCGGCGACCCGATGACCCTCGCCTACTGGAACCGGCGGCTCGGTATCGCCTGCCTCAGGTCCGGGCAGGCCCTGGAGGCCACCCAGGCCCTCCAGGAGGCGGTGGACCTCCTGCGGGGCCTGGTCGGCGAGGACCCGGAGGAGCGCGACGAGCTCGCCGGGGCGCTCATCAGCCTGGGCAATGCCCTGTTCGACTCGGACCGGCTCGACGAGGCCATCGCCGCCACGGAGGAGGCGGTGGCCATCCTGCGCCCGCTGAGCCGGGACCTGGGCAAACACCGGGAGCTGCGCGTCCTTGCCCCCGCCGTCGACAACCTGGGCACCTACCTCTCCCTGGCCGGACGTGCCCAGGAGGCTCTGGCCGCCACCCGCGAGGGGGTGGACATCCGCCGTCGGCTCGCCGCCGCGCCAGGCTTGCAGGTGCGCGAGGCCGGCGGCATCCGTACGGCCAACGTCAACGTGGACACCGTCAACCTCGGGGACGTACCCCCGCGCCTGGCCAAGTCGCTGGACAACCTCGGTTTGCGGCTGGGCGCCGTGGGCAACTTCGCCGATGCCGTCCTGCCCGCCGCCGAGGCTCTGGAGATCCGGCGCGGGCTCGCCGAGGAGGATCCGGACACTCACCTGCCGTGGCTCGCCAACTCCCTGCACAACACGGCACTGTGGCTGCTGCGGATCGGCGTGCTCGACGAGGCCCGCGAGCTGATCGCGGAGGCCGCCGCGGTCCGCCGCCGGCTCGCCACCGTCAACCCCCGCGTGTACCGGGCCGAGTTGGAGCGTACGGAAGCGCTGCGCGACGAGATCTGGGCCGCGCGCGGGGTACGGCCGGACGGCGCCGGGACCTGCGACGCGCGTCCGGCGCCTGACCAAGCCGCCGCCCTGCTGCCCACGCTGGCCGTGCTCCGCGCCGAGGGCTTGCGCCGCACGGAGGAACTGCAGGCCCTGGAGACCCACCGGCGGGCCCTGGCGTACGCCAGGGCGCGCGGCGACCGGGCCGGCGAGGCCGCGCTGCTCAGCGACATGGGCAGCCTCCACCGCCGACTTGGCCGGAGCGAGGAGACGGTCGCCGCCTGCCGCGAGGCCGTCGACGCCTTCCGCACCCTGGGCAATCCGGGCGCTCTCGCCGCGGCGCGCGGCAACCTCGGCAGCGCACTGCGCGACGCCGGTCGGCTCACCGAAGCCATCCGCATCCTGCGGGGCGCGGCCGACCAGCACCGGGCGCTGGGCGACCCGGAGAACGAGGGCATCGCGCTCACCAACTTGGCCCGCGCCCTGCTCGACGTGGACCGCCCCCAGGAGGCGGAAACGGCCGTCCGGACGGCGGTGGAGCGCTATCGGGCCATCGGCGACCGCCACCACGAGTCGGAGGCCCTGCTCGTCCTGTCCGACGCCCTCCACGACCAGGACCGCTACGAGGAGGCCCTGGAGACCTACGAGCGCAACGCGGAGCTGAGCGACGCACTCAACGACCGGCACCGGCGCGCCGAGGTGCTCGCCCGCGCCGAGGTGCTCGCCCGCGCCGCGCGGACCCGGTGGGCACAGGGGGCGAAGGCCAGTGCGGCGCGCATCTACGAGGCCTCGGCCGATCTGTACGAGGAAAGCGGCGACGAGACCGAGTCCGCCGAGGCGCTCTTCAAGGCGGCGATGGCCTTGGCCGGCCTCGGGGATACCCCCGAGGCCGCCACGTACCTGCAGGAGGTCGCGGAGACCTTCGCCCGGTTGGGCGAGCCGCGCCGCCGCGCCGACAGCCTCGTAGCTCTGGGCCGTGTCCTGCGCTCCGCCGGGCAGTTGATCGGTGCCCAGGAGGCGCTCCGGCAGGCGGTGGACATCTGCCGCGAGCTCGGCGAGCGCACCGGCGAGGGTCACACCCTGGCCGAACTCGGCGTCGTCCAGCAGCAGGACCACCTGTACGAGGCGACCGTCGGCAGCTCCCGCGAGGCGCTGCGGCTTTGCCGGGAGGAGGGCTACCAGGAGGGCGAGCGCGTCGCGCTGAGCACCCTCGCGCTCGCCCTTCGCCACCTGGGGGAGTACGAGGAGGCACTGCGCACCCACCGTGCGGGGACGGCGCTCTGCCGGGCGGTGGGGTCGCCCGAGCAGGTGGCCGGCGAACTCAACAACCTCGGCACCACCTTGCGGGAGACGGGCGCCTACGGCGAGGCGGCCCAGGTGCTCGCGGAGGCGGTGGAGCTCTACCGGGCCCTCGGGAACACGGAGCGGCTCCGGGTGACCCGGTACAACCTCGCACTGACCCGCCAGGGCCGGCGCGGTGTCAGCGGCGCGGCCGACCGGCTGCGCGCCGCGTACGCCCGCCGCCTGGCCGCCCAGGCCCGGGGGCACCTGGCCAAGGGCCGCCACGAGAGGGCCCTCCATGCCCAGCGCGGCTGCTGCCACTACTGGCGCAAGCTCGGGGACCGCCACCGCGAGGGCCTCGCCGTACTCGACCTGCGCTCGACGCTGCTGGCGCTGGGGAAGTACGCGGAGGCCGAGCGCGCGAGCGACTACGCCGCCCAGATCTTCCACTACAGCGGCCATACCGCCCTCGAACACACGGCCCGGTCCCACCACACCCGCGCCCGCGAGGCAGCGGCGGCCGCCGCGGACTGAGCGGTCCCCGCGACGGCCGCAGTTGCGGAGCCGTTGAGCACGGCAGCCGGGGTACACGACCGGCGTCCCCGGCGCGCCGCCGGTTCGCAGGACGCCACAGCCTGTAGGGGAAGGGGTGCAGGTGCCGCGGCGAGGCTTTCTGGAGGACGGATGACGTCGGTGGACCGTTCACCGGAAGAGGCACTACCCGACGACCCGACCGGGCCGAGGACCGCGCGGCGGGCCGGCCAGGGCTCCGCCGTCCTGGGATGGCTGTCGACCACCGACCACAAGGTGATCGGCAACCTCTACCTGGTGACGGCCTTCGCCTTCTTCCTCTTCGCCGGCGTTCTGGCCATGCTCATGCGCGCCGAACTCGCCCGCCCCGGGCTGCAGATCATTTCGAACCAGCAGTACAACGAAGCATTCACCATCCACGCCACGATCATGATGCTGCTATTCGCGACCCCGACATTCACCGGATTCGCCAACGCGATCATGCCGTTGCAGATCGGCGCGCCGGATGTCGCGTTTCCTCGGCTCAACGCCTTTACCTACTGGGTGTACCTGTTCGGGGGCCTCTTGGTGGTCTCCGGCTTCCTGACCGCGGACGGGGCGGCGTCCTTCGGATGGTTCGCCTACGCACCACTGAACGGTGCCCGGTACTCCCCGGGAACAGGCCCCGACCTGTGGGCCATGGGGCTGGCCGTCTCAGGGCTCAGCACGATCCTGGGGTCGGTGAACTTCATTACCACCATCGTCTGTCTGCGCGCCCCCGGCATGACCTTGTTCCGCATGCCGATCTTCACCTGGAACGTGCTGTTCACTTCCATTCTGGCGCTCCTGGCCTTTCCGGTCCTCACGGCGGCACTGCTGGTCCTGGAGGCGGACAGGAAATTCGGTTCGCATGTTTTCGACCCTGCCAATGGAGGCGCCCTGCTGTGGCAGCACCTCTTCTGGTTCTTCGGGCATCCGGAGGTCTACATCGTGGCTCTGCCGTTCTTCGGGGTGGTGAGCGAGATCCTCCCCGTCTTCAGCCGGAAGCCGATGTTCGGCTACGTGTCCCTGATCGGTGCGACGATCGCCATCACCGGACTGTCCGCGACTGTGTGGGCGCATCACATGTTCGCGACGGGCGCCGTTCTGCTGCCCTTCTTCTCCCTGCTGTCCTTCCTGATCGCCGTGCCGACCGGCGTGAAGTTCTTCAACTGGATCGGGACGATGTGGAAGGGATCGCTCTCCTTCGAGACACCGATGCTGTGGTCCATCGGCTTCCTCGTCACCTTCCTCCTGGGCGGCCTGACGGGTGTTCTGGTGGCGTCACCGCCGCTGGACTTCCATCTGACGGACAGCTATTTCGTCGTCGCCCATCTTCATTACGTCCTCTTCGGCACCATCGTCTTCGCCACCTTCGGCGGCTTCTACTTCTGGTGGCCCAAGCTGACCGGGCGGATGCTGGACGAGCGGCTCGGCAGAATCCACTTCTGGACGCTGTTCATCGGCTTCCAGACGACCTTCCTGGTCCAGCACTGGCTGGGTGAGGCCGGCATGCCGCGCCGGTACGCGAACTACCTCCCGAGCGACGGCTTCACGCTCCTCAACACGGTGTCCACCCTCGGGTCCTTCCTGCTGGGCCTCTCGACGCTGCCCTTCCTCTACAACGTCTGGAAGACCCACCGCTACGGCGAGCGGGTCACCGTCGACGACCCCTGGGGATGGGGCCGCTCCCTGGAGTGGGCGACGAGCTGCCCGCCACCACGGCACAATTTCCACGCCCTGCCCCGGATCCGCTCGGAATCCCCGGCCTTCGACCTTCACCACCCGGAGGTGCCCCGTGAAAGGTGAGGCCTGGCTCTTCACCGGCACGGCCCTGTTCTTCGCGGCGACCACCATCGTCTACGGCTGGTTCTCCCGGGAGCCGGCGGGCAGCGCCGCACTCTGCGTCTCCTTCGTCATGGCGAGCCTCGTCGCCGCCTACCTCTGGCGCCAGTACCGGCGCGGCGGAGAGCGGCCGGAGGACCGTGAGGAGGCCGAGGTACGAGAAGCCGGCGGCCGGCACGCCTTCTTCCCTGCCCGCAGCTACTTTCCCGTACTCGCGGCCGCGGGCAGCGCGCTGATCGGCCTGGGGGTGGTCCAGGGCCTGTGGCTGTGCCTCATCGGATTCGGCGTCCTGCTGCCGGGGGTCCTGGGATTCGCCTTCCAGAACCTCGGGACCCCGGACAGCGAGGAATAGTTCAGCCGCCCTCGGCAGACCCGTGAGCATCCGGTCCCGCGATGGTCGCGTCGATCTTCCGGCGCTCTTCGGCGGTCGTGGGGTAGGCGATCTGGTCCTCGTAGTACCAGGCGCTGATCGCCGACCGCACCCCGTCCAGCCGACGGCGCAGGACACCGCGGTCGGCGTCGGCATCGTCGACGGGGCGCAGCGGCCGTGGCCGCTCCCTGGCGAGCACGGCGTACCGCTCGACGGCCGTGAGGGCCCGAAGCTGCGGGTGGAAGCCGCCCTCGGCGCTCTGGTGCACCAGGCCGGACGCGTCCCCCTCGGCCAGCAGTCGGCCCTCGCGCGACTGGAGAGCCAGGCACAGCCGCCGGGTGAGCCAGAAGACCGTCACCGGTACCGCGAAGAACCCGACGCGCAGCACCCAGGTCAGTGCGTGCACGGGCACGTCGAAGACGAAGGCGAGGATGTCCTGGCCGCCGGCGAGGAGCAGCACGGCGTAGCAGGAGAGTGCCGCCACACCCAGAGCTGTGCGGACGGGCCGGTCACGCGGACGGTCGCACAGATGGCGCTCCCCCGCCGCGCCGGTGATCCAGCGTTCGAAGAAGGGGTAGGCGTAGAGGATCCCGAAGAGGATGCCGGGCAGGACCACCGCCGTCAGCAGGGGGTTCCACATGATCGTGTGCCCCCACAGGCGTGTTTCGACACCGGGCATCAGCCGCAGCGCCCCCTCCAGGAACCCGACGTACCAGTCGGGCTGGGCGCCGGTGGAGACCACGTCGGCGCGGTAGGGGCCGTAGGTCCAGATGGGGTTGATCTGCGCGACGGCTCCCAGGACGGCCATCAGTCCGAAGACGGTGAAGAACAACCCGGCGGACTTGGCCACGTACTGGGGGAAGAAGGGCAGGCCGACGACGTTGCGGCCGGTCCGGCCGGGCCCCGGCCATTGCGTGTGCTTCAGGGTGAAGACGAGAAGGATGTGCACCGTGATCAGGCCCAGCAGCAGGCCGGGGACCAGCAGGATGTGCATGGGGTAGAGGCGGGACATGATGTCGTCCCCGGGGTACTCGCCGCCGAAGGCGAAGAAGCTCAGATAGGTGCCGGCGACTGGGATCGACAGCATGATCCCCTGGGCGATCCGCAGGCCGGTGCCCGACAGCAGGTCGTCGGGCAGGGAATATCCCGCAAAGCCCTCCAGCAGTGCCAGCAGGAACAGTGTCACGCCCACCAGCCAGTTGGTTTCGCGGGGCCGGCGGAAGGCGCCGGTGAGGAACACCCGCAGCATGTGCGCCCCGATGGAGGCGAGGAACACCAGCGCGGCCCAGTGATGGATCTGACGGATCAGCAGCCCGCCCCGTACTTCGAAGCTGATCCTCAGGGTGGAGAGGTAGGCCTGCGACATGAGCACGCCACGCAACGGCTCGTAGGGACCCTGATAAGGAGTTTCTCGCATCGACGGATCGAAGAAGAAGGCGAGGAACACCCCGGTCAGCAACAGCACGATGAAGCTGTACAGCGCCAGCTCGCCCAGCAGGAACGACCAGTGGTCGGGAAAGACCTTCCGCACGACCGACCGAGCCAGCTCCGACAGCGGCAGCCGCGCGTCCAAGCCGTCGGCCCCCCGCACCACCGCACGCCGTGCCTTGTTCCTCAGCCGCGCTTCCCGCCTTGAACCCGGCACTGGCCTGCACCTCCTGTCCGAATCCTCGCTACCGGTTCAAGCAAGTCATCCGGAGTGCACGCATAAAACTACCGAGAGCCACCATTCGCTATCAATTCAGACACGGCGCCGGACGGCTTGCCTCGGCAGGATCGCCGCCCGTTGCATCACTCCCGGTGCCCGAGCCGTTCCAGCAGCGCGGGAAGGTCGGCGAAGGAGTCGAGGACGTGGTCCGGTGTACCGTCGGCCGCCCGGTGCGTCTCGGGCAGGTATTTGCCGGTCCTGACGAGTACGCCGGTGATTCCGCTGCGCTGGGCCGCCAGCACGTCGGATTCGATGTCGTCGCCCACCATGAGGGCTTCGGACGGGGTGGCGCCCATCTGCGTGAGGGCGGAGGCGAAGAACGCTTCGGCGGGTTTGCCGGTGATCTCCGCCTCGACCCGGGCGGCCCGTTCCAGTCCCAGGAGGAAGGCCCCGGTATCGAGGTCGAGGCCGGTGGCGGTACGCCAGTACAGATTCCGGTGCATGGCGACGAGACGCGCACCACGCTGCAGATGCCTGAAGACTCGGTTGAGGGCCCCATAGCTGAACGCTTCGCCCGCTCCCCCGAAGACGACCACATCCAGCGCGGCGCCGTCCGCATCCGATTCCGCTTCGTCGACGAGCGTCAGGCCCGCGAGATCGTCACGGACGTCGCCGGTGTTGACCAGCAGACAGCGGGCGCCGGGGTAGTGCTCCCGCAGGTATGCGGCGGTGACGGCGGGTGCGGTGAAGATGTCGTCGACGCCGACGGGGAAGCCCGCACCGGATAGTTTCGCGACGATCGAGGCGCGAGTCCGTGAGGTGTTGTTGGTGACCAGCGCCAGCGGGAGTCCCTCGGCCCGGAGCTGCCGCATGGCCTCTACGGCGCCGGGCAGTGGCTTCCACGACACCGTGAGCACACCGTCGATGTCGATCAGGACCGCTCGGATTCGTTCCATACGCCGACCGTCCCCGGCTTGCGCCGAAGTCGCAAATGGGGTTGCTTCGAAGTAGGTGTGTACAGGGTTCCGTCTCCCCTCATTGGGGTGAACCACCATGATGTTCACTGATCGCGCGGACTCTGGACAGCGGCGCGGCCCGGTTCGTCCGGCGGTACGGCGCCCACGGGTACGACCGGCGGTGATGCGCTCAGCGCCGATAGGTCCCGATCAGGGTGCCGGAGGCGAGCTCTCTACCCTTCAGGGCACGGTGCACGTCCTCGACACCCGGACGGTCGTGCAGCGCCAGCGGCTCGGACAGGGCGTACAGGTGGAAGAAGTACCGGTGCGGCCCGTGCCCCGGTGGAGGCATCGGCCCTCCCCAGCCCACGCGCCCGAAGCCGTTGGGCCATGGCAGGCCGCCGTGGGGCTTCTGGCCCTCCGCCACCCCGGTCGTCCCCGGATCGATGCCGGTCACCAGCCAGTGCAGGAAGGTCGTCCCTTGGCGCGTCCGGGTCCTCGCACAGGAGCACCAGCTCCGTGGCCCCCTGGGGTACCCGACCAGGTCAGGGGCGGTGAGATGTTCTCTCCCTCCCCGCTGTACCGGCGGGGGATCACCGTTTTGTCGTCGAACGCGGTGCTGCTGAGTTCAATTCCGCTCATGCGCCCCGCCATACCCGCGGGCGGCGGCGCCAGCACCGGTCCGCAGACCAAAACCCCCGTTCGGCCGATCTGACCCGGCCGCGCTCAGGAGCAGGGGTGAGGATGGCAGTGTGCCGACGAGGATCCTGCTCGAGGGCCGCCCTGGCGCAGGCAAGACGACCGCTCTCCGCCGGCTGGCCGCGCTACTGCCCGCCCACACGGCCGCCGGCTTTACCACGGAGGAGATCCGGCAGTCCGGCATCCGGGTCGGTTTCACCCTGGAGACCCTGGCAGGCCGACGCGAGGTGCTCGCCCATGTCGACCTCCCTGGCCCGCCGCAGGTAGGAAAATACGGCGTAGACCTGAGTGTCATGGAACGACTGGCGCTGCCGTCGCTACGGCCGACGGCAATCGAGGAGGCGACAGGGCGGCTGGTACTCATCGACGAGCTGGGGCGGATGGAACTGGCGTGCACGGCGTTCCGGGACGCGGTCATCACGCTGTTCGCCGCGGACGTCGACGTCGTAGCCACGATCCACGCGCACCGCGATCCGTTCACCGACGCCCTCAAGCGGCGCGCCGACATCGAGGTCATCCACCTCACCCCGGCCAACCGAGACGGCCTGCCCGAGAAGCTCGCGGCCCGGCTGCAGAAGCCCCGGACGCCCGAGCGGTCGCCTTCTCAGTTCTGAGAACACGGCGGGACCCCCCGCTGGACGTCGTCGGCGCGCTCACCGGCAGACAGGGACCTACCGCCGGACGGCACGGCCGTTCGCAGGCGTGGCGCGCGAGCCTTGGCGCACCAACAAGGGAAACGCACTGATCACGGCCGGTGTGAGGGTCGTGGTGATCGCAAGCTGGAGGCGTCGGCCTTCCCTCCGGCTCCTGAGGCGATCCCCATGCACGCCACCGCCGACCGCGGCCGCACCGGTCGACTGCCGGAGATTCCGAGAGTGACAATTGTGGGTGAGTGCCGTGCCGGTCGGTTCACGGAGCGCAGGTCGCGGGTCCTGCTCGGATGGACCGGCTGCCGAGCCGGCAGGAGACGACGATGAACGGCTCCGTCCGTGTCGGACGTGTTGTCGGAGTACCGCTGCGGATGCACTGGAGCGTTCCGCTGCTGGTAGTGCTGCTCGCATACGGTCTCGGCCGCCAGACCCTCCCCGCATTGGCTCCGGGACGCTCGGATGCCGTGTACGCCGTCGCCAGTGTCGTAGGAGCGGTGCTGCTCATGGGCAGCCTGCTGCTCCACGAGACGGCACACGCCGCGACGGCCCGCAGGAGGAAGATCTCGGTACAGGACGTGACGCTGTGGGCGCTGGGCGGGATGACCAGGATGGGGCGCCCGCAGACCGCCGCGGCGGTCTTCGCGGTGGCGGTCAGCGGGCCCCTCGCCAGCCTGGCCATCGGAGGCGTAGCACTCGGAGCCGGAATAGGGCTGGATGCGCTGCTCGGCTGGGCGGTGCCCGCGGCCGTCCTGGTGTGGCTCGGCTGGGCGAACCTGTTCCTGGGCGTGTTCAACCTGCTGCCCGCCGCTCCGCTCGACGGCGGAAGGGTGCTCCAGGCGCTGCTGTGGTGGCGCACCGGAGACCGGCAGCGTGCGGATCGGGCGGCATCCCGCAGCGGTCAGGTCATGGGAGTGCTGCTGGCAGCCGTCGGATGGATTCTCTTCCTGCGCGGGGCGCCGGACGGGCTGTGGCTCATCCTCGTCGGCTTCTTCATCACGGTCGTCGCCGGCGCGGAACGGCAGCGCGCCGTTCTCGACACGGCCGTACAGGGTGTGGGCGTGGCCGATGCAATGTCCAACCCGGTGGCCACCGGCCCCGACTGGCTGACCGTCCGGCGTTTCATCGACGACGTAGCAGTGAAATCCCGGCATTCCGCCCTGCCGCTGCTCGACTTCGAAGGCCGTCCCAGCGGAATCGTGCATATGCGCAGGCTGGCCTCGATCCCGGGAGCGAACCGGGAAGCGCTACGCGTACGCGAGGTGGCGACGGCGCTCGCACAGTGTGCGACTGCCGCTCCGAACGAGCTTCTGAGCGAAGTTCTCGACCGGCTCGGCCCAGGGACCGGCATGCCCATCCTCGTAGTGGACTCCGGCCATCTGGTGGGGATCGTCACCGCGAAGGACATATCCCGGCTGATGCAGCGCCACGCTCTGGGTGGCCAAGGGTCCAACTGAGCCGTCGCAGCTGTGGTCCCGGCCGACGCGTTCTGGGCAGCCCTGAGAGCATCCGCACGCTCGAGACGCCACAACTGTGTTCGAACGCAGCGGTGAAGGGATCTCCTTCGACTCCAGTGCTATCGGCTTGAGCTCCGCAATGCACTGGATGTCGATTCCTGGCTGCGGTGATGCCGGATACAGAAGAGGCCCGGATCCATGGGATCTGGGCCTCTTCCAGCAGTAGCGGGGACAGGATTTGAACCTGCGACCTCTGGGTTATGAGCCCAGCGAGCTACCGAGCTGCTCCACCCCGCGTCGGTAATACCACCCTACGGCACTCCGGCACGTGCGATGGTCGTGGCGGTCGCTTGGCGATCTGTTCCACCGTCCGGCGGGCCCTCGAGACCTGGGCGCCGGCGGCCGGACAGCTCGGCGCCGTGGTCCCCGTGCGCTTCGACGAACGGGTGTACGCCGCCGAGCCGGAGGACCTGCTGGAAGTGATGTCCGAGGTACCGGACGAGGGACGGACGCTGCTGCTCGTGGACCACAACCCGGGCCTGGCGGATCTGGCCGTCCGCCTCGCCCGCGAGGCCGTGGACGGTGCGGATGCCAAGGCAATCGAATGCTTGCCCGAGCAATTTCCGACGTCCGCGATCGCGGTGCTTGCCTGCCCCGGTCCCTGGCAGCCGCTCGCGCCGGGCTCGGCCCGCCTGACCGACTTCGCCGTCCCCCGGGGCGCCGCCCGCTGACCTACGCCACATGCCAACCGCACCGCCATCGGCCGAGGCCTTCGGCTGCCGGGTCGCCGCCTGCGGCGCCCCTCCGCTGAAGCACTCAGCACCGGTACCCGTGACGGAGACCCGTCGCTATCTGGAACTGCGGGAGCAGGCGCCGCAGCTGGTGGCCGAACAGCTGATCAACGGCATGCACATCCATGTGGGTGTCCCGGACCGCGACCAGGGGGTGGCGGTCCTCAACCGAATCCGTGTGTGGCTGCCCGCACTGGTGGGAATGGCGGCCAACTCCCCCTTCTGGGGCGGCATGGACACCGGCTTCGCCAGCTGGCGTACGGTGGTCTTCGGACGGTGGCCGGTCAGCGGCCCCCCTCCCCGGTTCGACGGGCTCGCCGACCACGAGCGGCGGGTACGGTCCCTCGTGGCCGGCGGGGTCATCCGCGACACCGGCCAGATCTACTGGCAGGCACGGCTGTCCGAGCGCTATCCGACGGTGGAGATCCGGTGCGCGGACGTGCAGCTGCGTGCCCACGACGCCGTCCTGTTCGCCGGACTGGCCCGCGCGCTCGTCGCCACGGCTCTGCGCGAGGCCGAGGCGGCCACCCCCTTGCCCTCCTGCCCGCCCGAGATGCTCCAGGCAGCGAACTGGTACGCCGCACGGCACGGGCTCGGCGGGGCCCTCCTGACGGCCTGCGGTACCCGGCTGAGCGCCCGGGAGCTGCTGGACCGGCTGATGCACCACATCGCCCCGGCCCTCGCGGAGGCCGGAGACACCCAGGCCGTCACCGCCCGGCTCACCCGGCTCCTCCGCCGGGGCACCCCCGCCGACCGCCAGCGCCACGCCTACGCCCACGGCGGCATCCGCGCGGTCCTCGACCTCATCACAGCAGCCACCGAACGGCCGGGTGACGGGTAGTCAGCATGACGCCTCGGAAAGGGGAGGGCGATCAAGCGGGGTTGTGACGCGCCACAGAGCCGCCTACGCGTTCTCTCCGTGTCCGGGAGGTGATAGGCGACGAGGCCGGGTTCGTGCCGGCCGAGCTCGCGGCACATCGTGAGGCCTGGGTGATGCACTCCCGCGCCTGGTGCAATTCGGTGTCCGCGAGCAACCGCACCTTGGCGTACGCGTACAGCGCGTACGTCAGGTAGGACTCATGCGCCGCGAGGTGTACGTCGGTCAGGCGTCGGCAGAGGGTCGCCGCGTCCTCTGCTCTACCCAGGGCCTCCTCGAACCCTCCCGCCTCGCCCACGGCAGGCGGACGTGAACCGGCCGGGCGAGGTCACGAAAGAGAGAGACCGTCAGGGCCGGTAAGACCATGACAGATCCGTGAGAGGGGTGGCCATGTCACTCACCCGGTCCCGCCGCATTCGTAACCGTACTCGGGGAGCAGCCGTCGGCGCCGCCTGCGCCTTGCTCGCCATCGTCGGCGCCACAAGTACCAGCGCCGCGCCCCTGTCCCCACCCGCCAGCACGTCGACCGTCACGATCGAGGGTACAGAGGTTCGCATCCAAGGCCTCAAATTCATCCCTGCGGAGGTCAAGGTAACCGCCGGCGCAACAGTCACCGTGATGAACGAGGACTCGGCTCCGCACACCTTGACCGCCACCGAGGGCTACGCCTTCGACACCAGCACGATCGAAGGCGGCGCGTCCGCCACCTTCACCGCACCGTCCAAGCCCGGCAGCTACCCCTTCTTCTGCTCCATCCACCCACAGATGAAGGGGACACTCATCGTCAGCTGACGCTGCACGTCGTCACCACGACCGGCCCGGCACGCCGACTGACGCGCCGGGCCTGTGCCCGAAGTCGGGGGCGCCGCGCTCAGGCAGCGCGGTAGGCCACGTTCGCCATCATTCCGGCTTCACCGTGATAGGCGTTGTGGCAATGCAGCATCCACTGGCCCGGGTTGTCTGCGTCGAAGAAGGCCGAGTCACGCCGTCGAGTGCTTTTCAGACCGACCATCGGGGACGGGGCGCCGCCCGATCCGGTACGCACCAGCGCAAGGCCGTTCGCGTTCCTTCCTTCGGCCAGCGCCACGAGCGGGAACACACCGTCCCGTTTCATCGGTGCCGACCGCATGGATGCGCGTGGTGTGGTTGTCGATACCGCCCAGCCGGTGAGCCCACTCAGCCGTCAGCTCACCCAACCGTCGCAGTGTTCTGACGGAGGACCTGGAGTCGTTCGGGCTTGCCGGCCGCACTGGGAGCCACTGACGTGTGCCCACCGACGGCGGCTTCACGCGGGACCTGTTTGATCCCCGGCCAAGCGAGCGTGGGCGTCGATGGCCAACGACACGCCATGAACCCCCGGGCGGTGGCTCGGCACATGCCGACATGGGACGCGATCCGTCCCGCCAGGCGCAAATGAAGGCGGCTGGGCCAGGCCTCTGACCACCACGTCCCCGCTGCTGGAAGCGCACCTTGACCGGGTCAAGGTGCGCTTCGGACCCAGTCAAGTGCGCTGGTCCCCATCTGGTCCCCAGAAATGGCCAAAAGGCCGTGTCGGATTTCTCCGACACGGCCTCTGACCTGCGACTCTTTCGAGTCGGGACGACAGGATTTGAACCTGCGACCCCTTGACCCCCAGTCAAGTGCGCTACCAAGCTGCGCCACGTCCCGATGCCCGTTGACCTGGGGTTTTCCCCTGGTTGAACGCGCAGGAGAACAATACCGCACTTCATGGGGTGGCCGCGCGCACCTTTCTGTTTCCCGGGCCGGGGAAACAGGCCCTTGACCTCAAGCCGACTTGAGGTTGCACGATCAGTGCATGACACAGGCAACCGCGGACACAGGGCTCCGCCATGAGGATCTGGGCCGCCTGATCGCGCTCATGACCGGGGCCGAGAAGCACGGCCCCGCCGCCACCTCCACCCTCGACGTGCTGTGGGTGCTCTACGACCGCGTGCTCCGGGTGACCCCCGGGACCGCCGAGGACGCCGGGCGGGACCGGTTCCTGCTGTCCAAGGGGCACGGGCCCATGGCGTACTACGCCGTACTCGCCGCGAAGGGGTTCTTCCCCGTCGAATGGCTCAGCGGCTTCGGCTCCTACGACTCCCCCCTCGGCCACCACCCGGACCGCACGCTCGTCCCCGGCGTGGAGATCGGCAGCGGCTCGCTCGGACACGGACTGCCCCTCGCCGTGGGCAGCGCGCTCGGGCTGCGCGCGCAGGGGCTCGACGAACCGGCGGTGTGGGTGCTGATCGGCGACGCGGAGCTGGACGAGGGCAGCAACCACGAGGCGCTCGCGTACGCCGGCTCGGCCGGGCTGGAGCGGCTGCACACCGTGGTGATCGACAACGACTCCGCCACGCACGGCTGGCCCGGCGGCATCGCCTCCCGCTTCGAGGCGTCCGGCTGGTCCGCGGTGACGGTGGACGGGCGGGACCACGCGGCCCTGTGGGCGGCCTTCACCGCACCGCACCCCGGACGGCCGCACGTCGTGGTCGCCCGCGTCGAGAAGAAGTGAGGACAGCCATGGACACCATGCGGGAACGGTTCATCTCGGTCACGTCGCGCCTCCTCGACGAGGACCCGCGGCTGGCGCTCGTGCTGGCCGAGATCTCGATGGACGGGTTCCGGCCGGCCCAGCGGCGCCACCCCGACCGGGTCGTCAACGTCGGCATCCGGGAGCAGCTCCTGGTCGGCGTCGGCGGCGGGATGGCACTGACCGGGCTGCGCCCCGTCATGCACACCTTCGCCAGCTTCCTCGTGGAGCGGCCGTTCGAACAGGTCAAGCTGGACTTCGGCCACCAGGGCACGGGCGGCGTCCTGGTCAGCGCGAGCGCGAGCTACGACTGGCCGGCCGGCGGGTTCACCCACATGGCACCGGGCGACATCGCCCTCCTGGACACCCTGGACGGCTGGACCGTCCACGTCCCGGGCCACCCCGACGAGGCCGAGGCACTGCTGCGCCACGCGTACGCCGCCGGGGACGACAAGGTGTACGTACGCCTCTCCGAGCAGTCGAACGCTGCGCCCCGCCCGGTGGACGGCCCGCGCCTGCGGACCGTACGGGAGGGGCGCGCGGGCGTGGTGGTCGCCGTGGGTCCGCTGCTCGACAACGTGCTGGCCGCCACCGAGGGGCTCGACCTGACGGTCCTGTACGCGGCCACGGTGCGGCCCTTCGACGACGCGGCGCTGCGGCAGGCCGTCGGGCGCTCCGTGCCCGCCGTGGTCCTCGTCGAGCCCTACCTCGCCGGCACCTCGGCGGCCGCCGCGGGAGCCGCCCTGGCGGACGTGCCCCACCGGGTGCTGGGGCTGGGCGTCGGCCGGGCCGAACTGCGGCGCTACGGCACGGTTCGGGAGCACACCGCCGCGCACGGGCTGGACCCGTACGGCCTGCGGGAGCGGATCACCGCGTTCCTGCTGCCCGCCGGGGCGGTGGGCTGACCGCGGTACGCGTACCGGGGTGCGGCTTCCGCGGGCCCGGCGGCCCCGGGATCACCCCGGGGCGTCAGCCGGCGCCCCCGCCCAGTTCGGGATGGGCCGCCGCCAGCCGTTTCGGGGCGGCCTGGAGCCAGGAGTCCGTCAGGATCGCCCGCAGCTCGGTCTCGTCCCCAACCGCCGCGAGGCGCACCCGGAGCCACGCGTAGTTGTCGTCGTGGCCCTCGCGGATGAAGAACTTCTCCGGCTCCGCCGCAATCAGTTCGGCCCGGTCCTCCTTGGGGCACTTGACGCCGATCGAGGTGTCGTCGTCCGCCAGCGCGGCGAAGATCTTCCCGCGCACCCGGAAGGTGGGCATGCCCCAGGCGAGCTTCTCGGTGCTCTCCGGGAGCGTAGTTGCGATCGAACGGACTTGCTGCGCGGTCGTGGCCATCCCCGCGGCTCCTCTCCAGACGCAGATCCAGGGCCGGGCGGCCCGTGCCGGGCGGCCGTGCCGGACTCCAGACGGCGGACGCCGGAGTCCGGCATCGGGTGGAACCCGGTCCGCCGACCGTAGACCCCGCCTCTGACAATCGCCCGCGGCGCGCGCCTCAGGCCCGCCGGTCCTCCCGCTCGTGCACCAGCGCGACCAGCTCGGCCGCCAGCTCCTTGACGGCGGCCAGCCCCTGGGTCCCCCACCGCCGCGGCACCGCGTCCACCGCGCACACCGTGCCGAGCACGATCCCGCGCCGGTCGGTCAGCGGCGCGCCGAGGTAGGTGCGCACCCCGCTCCCGTCGACCACCGCGTTGCCCGCGAAGCGCGCGAAGTCCCGTACGTCCTCCAGGACCAGCGCCCGGCGGCGCACCACCACGTGCGGGCAGTAGCCCCGGTCGCGGGCCAGGACGCGCGCCGGGTACCCGCTCTGCGGGGCGTCGGGCGCGTGGTGCAGCCCGGCGAAGAACTGCCGTTCCTCACCGACGAAGTTGACCCCCGCGTAGGGCACGTCCAGTACCTCCGCGACGCGCCGGGCGAAGGCGTCCAGCTCGGCGTCCGTCCGCTCCCCCAGCCCCAGTTCGCGCAGCCGGACGGCGCGGGCCGGCGCCTCCCGGTCCACCGGCGTGAGCAGCAGGTGTCCGGTCGATTCGTAGTACGTCATGGCGGTTCCCCCGACTCCGAAGACGATGATCTGGCCGTGGACATGTGCTCGTCAGGCGGGCGCGCCGAGGTCACAGTCGGTTGCGCAGGCCATCGAGCACCGCCAGCAGAAGGGACCGGTCGTCGGCGACGAGCGGGCCGCCGCAGGCCGGGAAGCGCGGGGCGCGCGCCTCGAGGGCCCCGTGTTCCATGAGGTCGGACAGCAGCACCTTCACGACGCCCGCCGGCAGGCGCAGTTGTCCGGCCACCTCGGCGACCGTGACCGCGGCGGCGCCCGCGCACAGCCGCAGCGCCGAGGTGTGTTCCGGTCCCAGCGGGACGCGCGGGCGTACACCGGTCGCGGTGACCAGCGACAGCAGGTCGAGCGCGGCGGCGGACCGGGTCCGCCCGCCGCTGGCGGTGTACGGGCGCGTCACCCGGCCCGCCGAGTCGTCGAGCAAGGGCGAGTCCCACCCGCTGCCCATGCCGCTCCCCATGCCGCTCCCGATGCCGGGACCGCTGCCGACGCCGCTCCCGGCACCGCCGCCTCGGCCTGTGCCCCTGCCGTACGGACGTTGCGGCGCGCACGCCCCCGGGGCGCGGGTCTTCACGGCCCCGGATCGGCGGCGGGCCGCCGGGGCGGGACCGCCAGGTACGGCCGTACGCTCTTGACCAGCATCGCCATCTCGTAGCCGAGCACCCCGGCGTCGGCCTCGCGGTCGGCGAGGACCGCGAGGCAGGTTCCGGCCCCGGCCGCCGAGACGAACACGAGCGCGGTGTCCAGCTCGACCACCACCTGCCGGACCTCCGCGCCGTCCCCGAAGCGGGAACCGGCGCTGCGGCCCAGCGAGTACAGCCCGGACGCGAGGGCCGCCAAGTGGTCGGCGCTGTCGGCGTCGAGGCCGTGTACGCAGCCCACGAGCCCGTCGGCGGTGAGGAGTACGGCGCTGCGCGTGTACGGCACTCGCTGGACCAGGCCGCTGAGCAGCCAGTCCAGGTCCGAGAGCGGGCCGCCGGTCTTCGTCGCCACTTCGCCTTCCATGGGGGTGCGCTCCTTGCTGGGGTGGGGGGTCGGGATCATGCCGGGTGCTCCGACTGGGCCAGTCCGAAGCCCCGTTGGAAGGCAGCCATCAGGCCGGGGTCGTGCAGGGGTTGTCCGGTGTCGTCGTCCCGGCGCGGGGCAGGGGCCTCGCGCAGCTGCGGGACGAGGTGCTCCTGGGCGCGGCGCCGGGGCAGCGAGGGCCGGTCGCCGCCGTCGCGGGCGGCGGGCACGGTCCGCTCGGCGGGGGCGTACGGGCGCTCGGGAAGCGGCACGGGTACGAGGCCCCGCGCCTCCCCGGCCCGCCCGTAGGGGGCTTGGGCCGCGACCCCGGCGAGGGGCTCGTCCCGGGCGTCGTCCCGCCGGCCGGGGTCCGCCGGGCCGGGGACCCCCGGCACGGCATCCCACGGCGGGGTCTCGGCCGCGCCCCACGGCTCCGGCCCGGCCGTGCCCCACAGCTCCGGCCCGACCGCGCCCCACGGCCCGGTCCGCTCCGGCTCCCACGGCCCGGCCTCGGCCGGCTCCCCGAACTCGGCCCGCTCGGACCGGTCGGACCGCTCGAGCCGGTCGGACCGCTCGAGCCCGTCCGCCTTCGCGGCCCACTCCCGTGAGGGCCGCGGCGGGCGGGCCGGCTCCTCCCACGCCGGCTGCGGCGGCGCGGCGCCCCAAGCCGGTTCAGTCCCCCATGCCGGTTCCGCCTCCCGGGCGGGCGCGGCCCCCCAAGCCGGTGCCGCCCGTCCCGCGTCCGGGGACTCCTGGCGCGGCGGCCCCACCCGTACGGGCTCCAGGGGCGGCGTCCCCGTCCCCGCACCGGTCCCCCAGGAGGTCGGCCGGGAGCCGCCCACCGCGTCGGCGGCGCCCGGCGCCTCCGCGCCCAGCAGTTCCTGCGGCAGCACCAGGACGGCGAGCACACCGCCGTAGATGTTGGACTTGAGCTCGACGGCGATCCCGTGCCGCCGGGCCAGGGCCGCGACGACGAACAGGCCGATCCGCCCGTCGGCGAGCAGGTTCCGGACGCTGATCCGGTCGGGGTCGCCGAGCAGGGCGTTCATCCGGTGCTGCTCCGCGGGCGGCATGCCGAGTCCCCGGTCCTCCACCTCGACCGCGATCCCGGCGGTGACCCGCTCGGCCCGCAGCACCACATCGGTGTCGGGGGCGGAGAACACGGTGGCGTTCTCGACCAGTTCGGCCAGCAGGTGCACCACGTCGGCGACGGCGTGGCCGCGTACGCTGCCGCCGGCCGGGGGTACCACCTTGACCCGGGTGTACTGCTCGACCTCCGCGACCGAGGAGCGGAGCACCTCGCTCAGGTCGATGGGCCGGGTCCACTGGCGGCGCGAAGCCGCGCCGCCGAGCACGGCCAGGTTCTCGGCGTGGCGGCGGATGCGGGTGGCGAGGTGGTCGACGTGGAAGAGCTCCTTGAGCAGGTCCGGGTCCTCGACCGTGTCCTCCAGGCCGTCCAGAAGCGAGATCTCCCGGTGGACGAGCGACTGCAGCCGGCGGGCGAGGTTGACGAACACCTCCACCTTCCGCTCGCTGTCGGACGGGGTGACCGGGCCGGCCAGCCGCGCGACGGTCGAGTACGCCTGCTCGCGGGCGCCCCGCAGCTCCTGGGAGAGCAGCCAGAACTCGTCCACGCCCGTCGGGTCGCCGCCGGGCGGCGGTCCGGTCGGGCCGCCGCGCACCGGGCGCGCCGGTGCCTCGCCGCGCTCCAGCCGGTCGGCGGCGGCCCGCAGTTCCTGCCGCCCGCGCACGCTCGAGCGGCGCAGCGCCTCGCACCGGTCCCGGACCGCCTTGGCGGAGCGCTGGGCTCCGAGGAGGGCCGCCGCGAGGGCGGCGACGACGAGCAGGGCGCAGCCGGTCAGTACGGGCCACAGCCGGGCGTCCAGCTCGCCCGCTCCGCCGCCGAGCTGGAGGGTGAAGATCACCGCGGCGGCGCCGCTGAGCCCGGCGGCGAGGGCGGGCAGCAGGGCGGCGCGGACCAGCTGGGGCCTTATCTGCCGGCCCGGACCGGTGACGGCGTGTCTCGACGGGGAGTGGCGGGCGGCGCGAAGTCCGGACATCTGCGTCCTCGGTACGTGGGGCCCGGCCCCCAGCGTTCTCGGGGCCGGTGTTGATCACCGGTTACCCACGCTAGACCGCACCCTCCCGCCCCGGACGGCGAGTTGGGGAAGTTGGGCAGGGTGCTTCCCGCTCCCGGTGGAGCGCTCGCACAACCGCCCGAATCCGCCGGGGCGCCTCCGGCGCGGGGACCGCGGTGGCCCCGCGCCGGACGACCCGCCCCCGCGGGCCGGTGCCTCCACGAGCCGACGGCCTCTTGGCGCACCTGCGACCCGACGGCCCCTCGGCGCACCTACGACCCGACGGCCTCGGACTCCTCGCGCCCCACGGGACTCGGCGCCGCGGACGCCGCCGACGGTGCTTCTCCGGCGGCCGGGAAGGCCTCCGCCGTCTGCACGGTGCCCGCCGCCCTGGCCGCCACGAACGGGCGCCACCACGGTGCGGCCGGGACCGAGGCCGTTCCCGGTTCGAAGGGCTGGCCCGGAATCGGCAGGGCGATGGCCGCCCCGCTTTCCCCGGCGGCGGCGACGGTGCCCTCGCCCGGCTCGTCCCACGGGTGGGGGGCCAGGTTGAAGGTGCCCCAGTGGATCGGCAGCATCGTGCCGTGCGGGATGCCGCCCTGGAGGTCGAGGTGGGCGCGCATGCCCTCCTCGGGGGTCATGTGGATGTCGGGCCAGTACTCCGAGTAGGCCCCGATCTGGATCATCGTGGCGTCGAAGGGGCCGTGCGCGGCGCCGATCTCGCGGAAGCCGGGGAAGTACCCGGTGTCGCCGCTGTGGTAGATCCGGTGGTCGTCGCCCGCTACCACCCAGGACGCCCACAGGGTGTGCTGCTGGTTGCGCAGGCCGCGCCCGCAGAAGTGCCGGGCCGGGGTCGCCGTGAGGGTGAGTCCGGCGATCTTGGTGCTCTCGTTCCAGTCGAGCTCGCGCAGCCGGTCGGCCGGGACTCCCCAGCGCTCCAGGTGCGCGCCGACGCCGAGCGGGACCGCGAAGACCGTGTCCGTACCGGCCAGGCTCTTGATCGTCGGGAGGTCGAGGTGGTCGTAGTGGTCGTGCGAGATCACCACGACGTCGACGTCACCCAGCGAGGCCAGGGGTACCGGCACCGGATGCAGCCGCTTGGGCCCGGCGAACGGGAAGGGGGAGCAGCGGTCGCCCCAGACCGGGTCGAACAGCACGCGTCGCCCGTCGATCTCGGCGAGCACGCTGGAATGGCCCATCCAGGTCACGCGCAGCCCGCTCGCGGGCGGCCTGGCCAGTTCCGCGAGGGTGGTCGGGTAGACGGGGATCGGCGCGCCTGGGTTGCGGCGCAGCCGCTGTTCCTTGTGGAAGTAGATCTTGGCGAACTCCCGCATCGACCCGGAGGGCCTGGTCCGGGCGCCGACCGGGTTCTGGAAGACGCCGTCGGCGAAGTTCGGCGAGCGGCGGATGCGCTCCAGCCGGGCGCCGGACGGGTCCGCGCCGAAGGCTTCGGGCCGCAGGGCGCGCAGCCGTGGACGCAGGGGACGGGAGCCGGTCAAAGCGCCTCCTGGGAGGATGGGTCACGCGGGTCGTGGACGTCTACCCCCATCCCAACGCACACGGGCCCCGAAGGATTCCTCTCCCGGCCGGGTGGTCCCCCGTGTCGCACGCGCCCCGGCCGTCCCGCCCCTCTCCCCTTTCCCCCGAGGGCGCCCCGCCGCCACCGCCCCGGCGTCTTGACACCCGGCCCCGACCCCCGACCCCCAGCCCCAACCCCCGTCTCCCGTCCCCGCCCGTCTACAGCGGCAGCAGGTCCGGCCGCTTCGCCGCGACGTGGTCCCCGGAGGACTCCCCGCGCAGCCGCCGGCCGATCCAGGGGGCGAGGTGTTCGCGCGCCCACTGGATGTTGTCCCGGGTGGTGTCCACCGAGCCGCGCGGCCGCTGCGGCGGCCACGGCTGGTCGGGGTCGGCCGGCACCTGGATCCCCAGCACCTGCGCGGCGCGCAGGGCCACGCGCGTGTGCCCCTCGGGCGACAGGTGCAGCCGGTCGCCGTCCCAGGCCCGCCGGTCCTGTACGGACCTGAGGGACCAGAGGTCGAGCACCGGGCAGTCGTACCGGTCGGCGATGGAGCGCACGTGGGCGCTGTACATCGCCACCTTGCCGCGGAGGTGCCTGAGGACGGGAACGCCGCGGGTGTCGAAGCCGGTGGTGATCATGACCTGGCCTACGGACCCGGCGAGGTCGGCCACCGCGGCCTCGAACCGCTCCGCCACGTCGTCGGGGTCGCTGCCGGGCCGGATGATGTCGTTGCCGCCCGCGCAGAAGGTCACGAGGTCCGGTGCGAGCGCCTTGGCCCGCGGGACCTGCTCGGCCACGATCTGGTCGAGGAGCCGGCCGCGCACGGCCAGGTTCGCGTATCGGAAGTCGTGCTCGTCGCGTCGATCGGCCAGGAGCACGGCGAGCCGGTCCGCCCAGCCGAGAAACGATCCCCCCGGTCCCGGGTCCCCCACACCCTCGGTGAAGCTGTCCCCGATCGCCGCGTACGAGCCGATGGTCTTGAGTGTCGTCGTCGTCGCTGCCACGAAACAACATCCTTCACCGCGGCGGGCAACCTACGCCAACGTAAGCAGGGGTTGACGGACCGTGATCTATACCACCCGGGGGATAAGGAATAAGTACGCGTCAGGCCGGGACCCCCATCGGGTCCCGGCCTGACGCGCGTTTCACTCCCGCGGCGGATGCCGTCAGACGGTGGCGCCCTTCGAGCGGAGGTAGGCCAGCGGGTTGATGTCCGAGCCGTAGGACGGGCCCGTGCGGATCTCGAAGTGGAGGTGCGGGCCGGAGGAGTTGCCGGTGGAGCCGGAGAGGCCGATGCGCTGGCCGGCGGTCACGCTCTGGCCGGCCGAGACGGACAGCGAGGAGAGGTGGCCGTACTGGGAGTACTTGCCGTCCGCGTGCCGGATGACGACCTCGTTGCCGTACGAGCCGCCCCAGCCGGCGGAGACGACGGTGCCGGCGCCGACGGCCTTGACGGTGGTGCCGGAGCTCGCGATGAAGTCGACTCCGGTGTGGTAACCGGAGGACCACATGGCGCCGCTCGCCCTGTACTGGGTGGAGACCCCGCCGCCGACGGGGGCCACGAAGCCGGCGCCGGAGGGAGCCGCCGCGCCGGTGGAGGTCTCGGCGTCGCGCGCCTTCTGCTTCGCCTTGGGCTGCGGCTTCGCGGCGGGGGCGTCCTGCTCCCCGGCGGCGGCCTTGCCGGAGACCGGGGCCTCGGCCGGCTTCTGCTTCTTCTGGACCGGCTTCTCCGCCGGAGCCGGAGCCGGGGCGGAGGCGGTCGGGGCCGACGCGCCCTTCGCGCCGAGCGTCAGCTTCAGGCCCGGGTGGATCATCGAGGGGTCGGCGCCGACGGCCTCGCGGTTGTCGGCGTACAACCGCTCCCAGCCGCCGGACAGGTCCCGCTCCGCGGCGATCTTGGAGAGGTAGTCGCCGGACACGACCGTGTACACGGCCGGAGCGGCCGCCGGGGCCGCGGCGGGAGCCGCCTGCAGCGCGACCGGCAGCTGAGGGGCCACGGCGGGCGCCGTCACCGGCGCGGCGGCCGGGGCTCCGGCCGCCTGGGCGCCGGCGGCGCCCAGCAGCGGCAGCGCGAGGGCCGCACCGCCGGTGCCCGCGACGGCGAAACCGCGGGAGATGGAAAGGGACTTGGGACGGCGGTGCTTACCCTTTGCGGGCATGGCGGTTTCCTCTCCGTCGCCTGCGAGGTGAGCTGTCGGGTTCGGACTGGAGATGTCCGGCCGCACACGTATGGGCACATGTACGGCTTCACCCCAAGCCGTCCCGATATGAAGACTCGGGACAGCGGCTTACCTGGTTCCCCCGCTCCTGCCGCGCGTGAATAGTCGGGTGCGGTTTTCCGGGTGGCGGCAGGATTCGGCGGTCCGCCCGGATCGATCGCGAAGGTAATCGAGTCCGGCCGCAAGGAACAAGCCGCGAATTACCTGACGGAATCACAGAGGTGAGGGATCGACGGAATTCCCGTCACCCTCCGTCCATTCCCGGCCGCCAACAACCGGTCTGGCTGGGCCATTCGGCTTCCGCGATCAGGCACTCACCGTCACCGTATGATCTGGCTCACGGGGACGCGCCCGATCTCGCCTCCGGATATGGCAAGTTGTCGCCAAGTAGCGCAATTCGGACACCCTACGACGACGCGGAGGAGTTCACGTGACCCAGCAGATACCCCCGACCCCGACCGGGGCACCGCAACCGGAGCCGGAGCTGACCGGAGTGCGGAACTTCCGCGACGTGGGCGGATTGCCGGCTTCGGGCGGACGGAGGGTCAGGCCGGGACGACTCTTCCGAAGCGGACATCTCGCACATGCCACCGAAACCGACACAGAGTTCCTCAACTCGCTGGGGCTCCACACCGTCTTCGACTTCCGCAACGACGCCGACCACGCCCTGGAAGGGCCGGACGTGGAACTCCCCGGAGTCCGGAACGTCAACATCCCGCTCTCGGATCCGGCGGACGGCCGGGAGTTCTGGAAGATGGTCCGCGACGGCGATCTGGAGCAGCTCCGCGGGCTCCTGGGCGACGGGAGGGGTGCGGCCCGGATGGCGCACTCGTACCGCGCGATCATCGCGAACCGCACCGCCGAGCACAGCCTGGTCCTGCACGCGCTCGCCGGGGACAGCGTCCCCGCGCTCATGCACTGCGCGGCCGGCAAGGACCGGGCCGGCCTGTCGATCGCCGTCACCCTCCTCGCGCTGGGCGTCGAGCGCGAGGCGATCGTGGCGGACTACCTGGAGTCCAACGCCCCGCACCGCCGCTACCGGCTGCGCCGCGGCAGCGACGCCCCCGAGGCCCGCTCCCCCGAGGTGATGGAGCTGCTGTCCCCGCTGTTCGACGCCCGCGCTGCGTACCTGACGGCGGCGTTCGACACCATCGACGAGACCTGGGGCGGGGTGGAGGCCTACCTGGCCGAGGGCCTCGGGCTCGCGCCCGAGACCCTCGCCCGGCTCCGGGCCGGACTGCTGGACTGACCTCGCCGGAGCGGGCCGTCGGCGCTCAGCGGTTGCCGACGGCCTGCTTCACCAGCGTCCGGCCGAAGTCCCACATCAGCCCGGACCCGGCGTGGGCCTCGTCCATGACCTCGCGGAAGGCGCCGACGAACCGGTCGACGTCGGCCTCGTCCACGACGAGCGGCGGGATGAGCTTGATCACTTCCAGGTGGTCACCGGACACCTGGGTGAGGATGCGGTGCTTCTGCAGCAGCGGCACCACGACCATCTGCGCGAAGAGACCCTTGCGGGCCGCCTGGAGCATCGTCCACCGGCTGCGCAGCCCCAGCGACGACGGCCGGCCGAACTCGATGCCGATCATCAGCCCGCGCCCCCGCACCTCGTGCAGCAGCTCGTACTCGTCCACGAGGGCCGCGAGCCGCCCGCGGAGCAGGTCGCCCATGGCCCGCGCGTTCGCGACGACCTCCTCGTCCTCCATGACGCAGAGCACCGCGATCCCGGCCGCCATCGCCTGCGCGTTGGAACCGAAGCTCGCGGAGTGGACGAGCACCCGGTCCATGGACGAGTAGACGCGTCTGAAGATCCAGTCCTTGCCCAGGGTCGCGCCGACCGGCACGTAGCCGCCGGACAGCGCCTTGGCCACGCACACGAGGTCCGGTTCCACGCCCGGCTCGTGCTGGTACGCGTAGAAGTCCCCGGTCCGTCCGAGGCCCGTCTGCACCTCGTCGGCGATCAGCAGCGCCTTGTACCGGTGCAGCAGCTCCTGAGCGGCGAGCAGGAATCCGGGCGGGGCGGCGAGGACCCCCTTGCCCTGGATCGGCTCCACCACCAGGGCGGCCACGTCCCCGCGCCGCAGTTCCCGCTCCAGGGCCGCCAGGTCACCGAGGGCGATCATCGTGTCGGGCAGCAGCGGCGCGAAGCCGTCCCGGAAGCCGCCCTCCCCGTTCACCGAGAGCGCGCCCGTGGTCAGCCCGTGGAAGGCGTGGTCGCAGTAGAGGACCCTGGGCCGCCCGGTGGCGTACCGGGCGAACTTCAGGGCGGTCTCCACCGCCTCGGTGCCGCTGTTGCCGAAGAAGACCCGGTCCAGGTGCGGGCTGTACGAGAGGAGCTTCTCGGCCAGCAGCCCGGGCAGCGGCTGGCAGTCGAAGCGGGTCAGGTCGGCGAGCCCGGCGTCGAGCACGTCGTGCAGGGCCTTGCGGACCACGGGGTGGTGGCGGCCCACGCCCATCACCCCGAATCCCGCCAGCATGTCCAGGTAGTCGTTGCCCTCGTCGTCCCAGAAGTGGGCGCCCTCGGCCCGCTCGTAGACCTTGTCGAAGCCGATGGTGTGCAGCATCCGGGGCAGCTGGTGGTTGAGGTACCGGGCGTGCAGCTCGTACCGCTCCGCGCCGCGCTCGGCCAGCAGGGCGCCGAGGTCGAAGCCCCCGCCCCGGCCGCCCTCCTCCCGCGGTCCGGCGCTCATGCCGACTTGCCCCGGTTCCCGCCGATCGTCTCCCGGGCCGCCCGCAGGGACTCCTTCAGGGAGCCCATGGTGGCGAGGACGGCCGTGGGCTCGTAGCCGCAGTGCGCCATACAGTTCGCGCAGCGCGGGTCCTTGCCGCGGCCGTACTTGCTCCAGTCGGTGTCGTTGATGAGCTCGCGGTACGTCGGCACGTAGCCGTCGCTCATCAGGTAACAGGGGCGCTGCCAGCCGAAGAGCGTGTAATTCGGAATGGCCCAGGCGGTGCAGGGGAAGTCCGCCTTGCCTTCCAGGAAATCCAGGAAGAGCGGCGAGTGGTTGAGCCGCCAGCGGCGCCGGTTGCCTCCGGAGAAGGCCTTTTTGAAGAGTTCCCGGGTCTGCTCGACGCCCAGGAAGTGCTCTTGGTCGGGGGCCTTCTCGTAGGCGTAGGCGGGCGAGATCATCATCTCGTCCACTTGGAGGTCGTCGTTCAGGTAGTTGAGCACCTCGATGATCGTCTGCGGGGTGTCGGTGTTGAAGAAGGTCGAGTTCGTGGTGACCCGGAAACCTCGGCGCTTCGCCTCCTTGATGGCCGCGACCGCCTCGTCGAAGACGCCCTCCTTGGCGACCGACTCGTCGTGGCGCTCGCGCAGCCCGTCGATGTGCACGGCGAAGGCGAAGTAGGGGGACGGTGTGAATTTCTCGATCTTCTTGCGCAGCAGCAGCGCGTTGGTGCAAAGGAATACATACTTCCGCTTCGCCACCAGCTGCCGGACGATCTCGTGGATCTGCGGGTGCATCAGGGGCTCGCCGCCCGCGATGGACACCATGGGCGCACCCGACTCCAGCACGGCGCCGACCGCCTGGGCGACCGGCATGCGCTGCTTGAGCACCCCCGCCGGGTGCTGGATCTTCCCGCAGCCCTCACAGGCCAGGTTGCAGGCGTAGAGCGGTTCGAGCTCGACGATCAGCGGGAACTTCTCCCGCTTGCGGAGCTTCTGTTCGAGAAGATAGGTCCCGACCCTGATGGACTGGCGCAGCGGCATGGCCATCTGGCTCACCTCCTGGGGAGCAGCGAAGAACGGTGCCATTCATAAAAAGCGGGCAGTACGGCACGCAATACACGGAAGGCCGATATTCCACCGCGGACGGTGCCGATGCGGACGAGCTCGTGCTCCGGAGCGTCCACGATCACCCGGACGGCGGCAACGGGGCGTCCTGCGGCCGCCCCGCCTCCCCGGGTTGCGGTCCACAGCGTGGCCGCGGACTCCATGTCGACCGCGACGGCGCCGGTGGCGCGCAGCTGCGCGCGCTCCTGGCCGCGGACGACGTGGTCGGATCCGGTCAGTGCGCCGAGGTGCACGGTACGGCCGGGCGCGGCCCGGGCCAGTGCCTCGGCGAGAAGGGCCGTGCCGGTGCAGGCGACGGAACCGTGCGGGTCCCGGGTCTCCTCGGCCACCACCAGGTCCCCGGGGTGCATCCCGGGGACGAGTCCGGCGCAGAACCCGGTCGCGAGGACGGCGGCCCGGTCCATGCCCGGTCGTTCCAGGGCCCGGGCGACGGCCCGCTCGGCCGCGCGCGGACCCATGCCGGTGCGCAGCACGGCGTACCGCTCGGGGGCGCCCCCCCGGCCCGTGCCGCGCAGGGCGGCCCGCTCGATGCGCAGCGCGCAGGCGACGAGCAGCGGGGACGTGCCGCCGGAGGGGTGCTCCGGCCCGCCGGCCATCAGGCCTCCGCGGCGCGGACGGAGGGCTCCCCGTACAGGTAGCGGCCGAGCGCGGTGAGCGGGAACACCTGCCGGTACAAGTGGTAGTTGATGGAGAAGTCCCAGGGGAACCCGGTCCCCGTGAAGTACGGCTCGTCCCAGGAGCCGTCCTCCTCCTGCGTCCGCACGAGGTAGGCGATGCCGCGCTCGACGGACCCGCCGTCGCGCTCGCCGGCCGACAGCAGGGCCATCAGCGCCCACGCGGTCTGCGAGGCGGTGGAGGCGCCCTTCCCGGCCCACGAGGGGTCCTTGTAGGAGCGCTGGTCCTCGCCCCACCCGCCGTCCTCGTTCTGTACGGACTCCAGCCAGCGCACCGCCCGCCGGATCGCGGGGTGTCCCGGGGCGAGGCCGGCGGCGGTCAGGGCGGGCACCACCGAGCCGGTGCCGTAGACGTAATTGGTGCCCCAGCGGCCGAACCAGCCTCCCTCCGGCTCCTGTTCGGCGAGCAGCCAGGTGATGCCGCGCCGGGTCCGGGGGTCCGCCGCCCGGCCCTCGAAGGCGAGCATCTCCACGACGTGGGCGGTGACGTCCGCCGAGGGCGGGTCGATGACCTCGCCGAAGTCGCAGAAGGGCAGCTTGTTCGGGTAGGGGCTGGTGTTGTCGGCGTCGAAGGCGCCCCAGGCTCCGTTCTTCGACTGCATGCCGAGGGTCCAGGACACCCCGCGGCCGATGGCACCCTCCACCCGGGCGGGGTCGGGGTGCCTGACGCGGCGCAGGGCGAGGACGACCTCGGCGGTGTCGTCGATGTCGGGATAGGTGTCGTTGTGGAACTCGAACGCCCACCCGCCGGGCGCGAGCCCGGGCCGCCGCACCGCCCAGTCCCCGCTGCGCACGATCTCCTCGCCCAGCATCCAGTCGGCCGCCTTGACCAGCGCCGGGTGGTCGGCCGGCAGGCCCGCGTCGGCCAGTGCGATGGCGGCGAGGCAGGTGTCCCAGACCGGCGACTGGCAGGCCTCGATCATCCGGGCGCCGTCCTCGCGCCACACCGCGAACCGGTCCAGGGACTCCAGCCCGGCGCGCATCACCGGATGCTTCAGGTCGTAGCCGAGCAGGTGCAGGGCGATGACGGAGTACACGGCGGGCGGCTGGATGCCGCCCCAGCAGCCGTCGTTCTCCTGGCGTTCGACGATCCAGCGGCCGGCGGTGTCCATCGCGGCCTTGCGCAGCCGGCGCGGGGCGAAGCGCCGGTAGACGTGCAGCGCCTTGTCCATCCGCTGGAAGACTCCGTCCCAACTGGTCAGCGGGGCCAGCCGCTTGAGCGGGTTCGGCACCCGGGCGTCGGCGTGCAGCTCGTCCAGGGCGAACGGGCCGGGGCGGACCGGGCGCAGCGCGGAGACCACGGTGAGCGGGACGATGGTCTGGCGGGCCCAGCAGCCGAAGTCGTAGATGTTCAGCGGGGCCCAGGACGGCAGGAACACCAGCTCCGGGGGGAGTTCGGGCAGGTGGTCCCAGTTCCACCAGCCGAAGAGCGCGAGCCAGATCCGGGTGAAGACCCGGGCGGCGGCGATGCCCCCGTGGGCCCGGATCCATGCCGAGGCGCGGGCCATGTGCGGGGAGTCCGGGGCGTCTCCGGCGAGGCGGAGGGCCACGTACGCCTCGATGGTGGCGGAGAGATCGGAGGGTCCGCCGTGGAAGGTGGCCCAGGTGCCGTCGGAGCGCTGCTCGCCGCGGATGAAGAGGGCGGTGGCGGCGGTGACGGCCTCGTCCGGGATGCCGAGGAACTGCCGCAGCAGCAGGTCTTCGGCGTCCATGGTGACGTTGGTCTCCAGGTCGCCCTTCCACCAGCCCTCGGGGTCCTGGCGTTCCAGGAGGTGCCGCGTCGCGCGCGCCGCCGCCTCGTGCGGTGTCCGCGGCCCGGGATCCGGTGGTGCGGGCGGGTCCGCGACGGCGGCCTCCGGCCGGGCCGGACCCACCGACGGCACGGCCGGGTCCGGTCCCGGCCGGGGGCCGGCTTCGATTCCGCTGCCAGCGCCGGCGCTGTCCGCGCCGCCGTCGGTCGTCGCTGTCATGGCTTCCCCTTAGAACAGTGGCCTGTGCTGTGCTGGGGTCTGCCGTCGACCGGCGCACGCCCCGGAGGGGGGCGGCGCCGGCCGGCGACCGTAGCGTCATATCAGCTGGTCGGCGGCGATCACCTTTTGCGTACGACGACGAAGTCGGCGAGGGCCACCAGCTGCTCGCGCACCGTCTGCGGCATGTCCACGTCGTCCAGGGCGCGGATCGCGACGGCGTGCTGGCGGCGGGCCTCGTCGGCGGTCCACTGGCGGCCGCCGGCCGCCTCGATCAGCGCCGCCCGGGCCGCGAACTCCTCCTCCGAGAAGTTCTCGAAGTCGTTGCTCTTGGCATCGGCGGCGAGCAGCTCGGCGAGCTCCTCGCAGGCGGGCCCGCCCGCCGCGAGGGCCGCGACGACCGGCAGCGACTTCTTGCGCTGGCGCAGGTCGCTCCAGGTCTGCTTGCCGGTGGCCTCCGGGTCGCCCCAGATGCCGAGCAGGTCGTCGACGGCCTGGAAGGCGAGGCCCAGGTGGTAGCCGTACTCCTCCAGCTTGTCGGCGGTGCGGTCGTCCGCTCCGCCGAGCACCGCGCCGATGGAGACGGCGCAGGCGAGGAGGGCGCCGGTCTTGTTGCCCTCCATCTCCAGGCACTCCTCGACGCTGACGCGCTCGCGGTGCTCGTAGGAGATGTCCTGGGCCTGGCCGTCGATGAGCTTGCGGCTGGCGGTGGTCAGCCGGCGGGCGGCGCGGCCCGCCTCCACGGTGCCCAGCTCCAGCAGGACCTCGTTGGCGAGGGCGAAGAGCGCGTCGCCGACCAGGATCGCCAGCGCCGGTCCGTGCACCTTCCACACCGTGTCGCGGTGGCGGCGCTGCTCGTCGCCGTCCATCAGGTCGTCGTGCAGCAGCGAGAAGTTGTGGACGAGTTCGACCGCGACGGCGCCCGGGACGCCGACCTCGGCCGCGGCGCCCGCGGCCTCTGCGGAGAGCAGCGCGAGGGCGGGGCGCACGGCCTTGCCGCCGTCGCCGTCCGCGGGGTTGCCCTGGGCGTCGATCCAGCCGAAGTGGTAGGCGGCGACGGTGTCCATGGGCGCCGCGAGCCGGCCGACGGCGGCGCGGAGCACGGGCGTCGACAGCGTGCGGCCGCGCTCCAGGAGGGCGAGCGTGTCCGCCTTCTCCCCGCTGGCGGTGCCCACCCGGGCATCCGTGTTCTCGACGGCCGGATTCCCCGGGTTCACTGGTTCTCCTCTGGTTCCTGTACGTGCGGTGCCGGTCGTGCTGGTGGTCGTCGTCATGCCGCCTCCTGCAGAGGGTGTTCGCGGGGGCGGCCGAGTGCGGCGAGCGCGGCGTGCGCCGCGTTCAGTCCGCTCCGTACGGCGCTCTCCATGGTCGCGGGCCAGCCGGTGGCAGTCCACGCACCGGCCAGGTAGAGCCCCGGCGTGTCGGTCCGCGCGCCGGGGCGCAGCCGGCCGACGCCGGGGGTGGGGGCGAAGGTGGCCGTCCGCTCCCGGGTGACGAAGAAGTCCCGTACCTTGGCGCCGCGCGCGGCCGGCAGCAGCTTCTCCAGCTCGGGCAGGTACTTGTCGCGCAGGAGCGAGACGGGTTCCTCGATGTCGTCCTGTGCGACGGACTGGGACAGCGCCAGGTACTGGCCGCCGTCGGGGAGTCCGGAGGCCTCGGTGCGGTCGAAGACCCACTGCACCGGGGAGCCGAGCGCGGCGAAGAAGGGCTGCTTGAGCACCTTGCGGTCGTAGACGACGTGGACGTTGAGGATCGGCGCGGTGCCGATGTCCAGGAGCCGGTCCGGGTCGGCGAGCGCCCCGGCCGGGAGCAGTCCGTGCGCCTCGCGCTGCGGGACTGCGAGGACGACGGTGTCCGCGGCGAGGGACTCCCCTTCGGTGTCGACCCGCCAATGCCCTTCGGGCGTACGGGAGACGGCGGTGACCCGGGTGCGCAGCTCGGTCCGTACGCCGGCCGCGTCGAGCGCCTTGCGGGCGAGGGTGTCGTGCAGGTCGCCGAGCGGTACGCGGGCCCAGCCGATGTCGGCGGCTCCGTTCTCCGAGAGCAGGCCGGTCTTGAAGACCATGGCGGCCAGGCCCAGCGAGGACTGTTCGGCCGTCGCGTTGAGGGTGGCGATGCCGACGAGGTCCCACAGGGCCTCGATCGTACGGGCGGACTGGCCGTAGCGGCCGAGCCAGGTCGCGAAGTCCAGGCCGTCCAGCACCGGGTCGGCGGGGTCGAGCCGGCGCAGCGCGAGGGCGGCCCGCCCGACGGACGCCCGCTCGGCAAGGGAGAGGTGCGGGTAGCGGGCCAGGGAGCCGGCCAGGTGCAGGGGCACGGGCAGGCGGCTGCGGCGCAGCCGGCCCAGGCGCGGGCCGCCGGGGTGGGCGACGTCGAGGACGGGGACGTCGAGCCGGTCCTGGACCGGGGCGAGGGCGGCGCCGTCGACGCGGTCGAGGAACCACCGGTAGGCGGTGCAGCAGCGCAGGTACACGTGCTGGCCGTTGTCGACGGTGAGTTCGCCGCGCTTGAACGAGAAGGCCAGCCCGCCGAGCCGCGGGCGGCCCTCCAGGAGCGTGACCCGCAGTCCGGCGTCGGCGAGTTCGAGTGCGGCGGTGACCCCGGCGAGTCCGCCGCCGACGACGACGGCGTTGCGTTCGCTGTCGCTCATGCGCCCTCCCGGGTGCTGCGGTTCCCCTCCGGGGCGGTCGCCCGTCGCGCCCGCGCGGCGGCCGGCCGTGTACGGCCCGAACGGAGAGACGCGGCGGGCGGGGTGAAGGTTGCGTACGGGGTTGCGTGCGCTGACGCGGGCGCCGAGGTCCTGCCCGGCCCGGCGGGGGCGGGCAGGGGCCCGGGACGCCGGGCCCCCGGGTGGGTCGAGGCGCGGCCGGGGTGCGCCGGCCGCGCGGAGCGGGTCGGGTTCATCAGATCCGCCTCCGGGTGTTCTGGCGGGAGATGGTCCGCGCGTCGAGGCCGGAGAGCCCGCGTACGGCGACGTACGCCTTCTCGTGCGTCGGCAGCGAGACGCGGCCGCGCAGTACGGCGTCCGGCTCCCGCTCGATGCGGTCGAGGAGGCGCCGGTAGATCCCGGCCATGGCGGCCACGCAGGCTCCGCTGCGCCGGTCGAGCAGGGGCAGCAGCCGGTAGCCCTCGACGAACAGGGCCCGGGCACGCCGGACTTCGTGGTGGACGAGACCGGCAAAGTCGGATCCGGCGGGCATCCGCTCGCTGCCGAACCCGTCCGAGCAGCCGAACTTGGCGAGGTCCTCTGCGGGCAGGTAGGTGCGGCCGTTGGCCGCGTCCTCGCGAACGTCCCTGAGGATGTTGGTGAGTTGCAGGGCGAGGCCGAGGGTGTCGGCGTACTCCCCGGCGCGGGCCGCGTCGGCCGCTGCGAGTCCGCCCGCGCCGACGGTGCCGAACACGCCGAGCGAGAGCCGCCCGATGGCGCCGGCGACACACCGGCAGTAGTCCTTGAGGTCGTCCCAGGTCTCGTAGGTCTCGCCGCGGACGTCCATCAGGACACCGTCGATGAGTTCGTCGAGTCCGCCGAGCGGGATCGGGAACCGGCGCGCGGCGTGCGCGAGGGCGACGGCGACCGGGTCGGTGTCGTCCTCGTCGATCTCCTCGGCCCGGATCCGGCCCAGCAGGGCGCGGGTCTCCTCCAGCCGGGCCAGCTTCGCGCCGGGCGCGAGCGTGCCGTCGCCGATGTCGTCGACACGGCGGGAGAAGGCGTACAGCGCGGACATCGCCTGCCGCTTGTCGGTGGGCAGCAGCCGGATGCCGTACGCGAAGTTCCGCGCCTGCGATCCGGTGACGGCCTCGCAGTAGCTGTAGGCCGCCAGGACCGGTGCGGACGGCGCAGCCGGTGATGACGCTTGTGTGGGGCCCTCCACGTTGGGGCTCACCCCTTTCTCGGCGCTGTGCGCAGGACGGCGGCCACCTCGCGGATCAGGCCGCTCTTGGTGGGCTTGGGCGGGCCGATAAGTACGTCGAAGCCGGCGGCGGTGACGGCTCTCAGGGCCGCGCGGCCCCCTCCCACGAAGCCCGCGAGCAGCAGCCGGAGTCTGCCGTGGACGCTACCCACGAGCGGGGTGCCTTCATTCAGGAGCGAGGCGGCGCGCTCGCTTTCGAACGCGACCAGTGCGCGTACGGACGCGCCGGCGCTCGGGGCCTTGAGGTCGGCCTCCGTGACGTGGAAGCGCCGCATGTCCTCGCCGGGCAGGTAGATCCGGTCCCGGCCGAGGTCCTCGGCGACGTCCTGGAGGTGTTCGGCGATCTGCAGGGCGGTGCAGACGGCGTCGGAGCGGCGGACCCGCTCGGGGGTGCTGGTGCCGGTGAGGGACAGCACGAGGCGGCCCACCGGGTTCGCGGAGAGCTCGCAGTAGGCGAGGAGGTCGCCGTACGTCTCGTAGCGGGAGACGCGCTGGTCCTGGCGGTTGGCCTCGATGAGTCCGAGGAACGGCTCGGGGGTGAGGCCGTGCTCGCGCACGACGGGCCGCAGTGCGCGCAGCAGCGGGTGGCGCGGGGCGCCGTCGGCGGCGCCGAACACCCGGTGCAGGTCGGCCTCGAAGGCGTCGAGCATGGCGAGCCGGTCGTCGACGGCGGCCGGCTCGAGGCCGAGGAGCACGGCGTCGCGGCCGCCGGGGGCGAGGTCCCCGTCGCCGATGTCGTCGACGAGGCGGGCGTATCCGTAGACCGCCGTCAGGCCGTCGCGCCAGGCGCGCGGCAGGAAGGCGGGGGCGACGGGGAAGTTCTCCGTCCGGGCCTTGCCGAGGGTGGCACGCGCGTGGTCCGCGTCGGACCCGGGCCGTTCGTCGTGCCCCGGGGTCACCGCCCGCCGCCCGGGGCGGGGACGGCCGTCGTGCCTGGGGGCCGGAGAATTCCCGTAGCCATTGCCGTCACATCTCCCGTTCTACACTGCCGACCCAATGCATCCTATTTCGGACACGCCGCCGGGGATTCCCCGGGGTACCTCAAGGCCGTTCACCTGCGGTGAATCGTCCCCTCTTGCCGCGATTCAGGACCGCTTCAGCTTACGCTGTACAACGCCGCGAAGGCCTCTCGGGTATTCGCTCCGCCACCGAATGTCGCCGTGTCCGCCAACGAATGTCGTCGAATGCCGTCGAACAGCGTCGAATGGCGTGGAAATCCGCCGGATACCGCACGCCGCGGCGGCCGGACACGGAGCGGGACACAACGCCGGGCACGACGAGGCCCCCGCCGCGCTGAGCGGCGGGGGCCTCGTCGTTCCGCCCGGGGCGGGAATCAGCCGTTGGTCGCCTTCTCGTACGCCGAGACGACTTCCTCCGTGGGCCCGTCCATGAGGAGCTCGCCCTTCTCCAGCCACAGCACGCGGTCACATGTGTCGCGGATCGACTTGTTGTTGTGGCTCACCAGAAAGACGGTGCCGGCCTTCTCCCGCAGTTCGCGGATGCGGTTCTCGGAGCGCACCTGGAAGCTGCGGTCACCGGTGGCGAGGGCCTCGTCGATCATCAGAACGTCGTGGTCCTTGGCCGCCGCGATGGAGAAGCGCAGGCGCGCCGCCATTCCGGAGGAGTAGGTGCGCATCGGCAGGGAGATGAAGTCGCCCTTCTCGTTGATGCCCGAGAAGTCGACGATTCCCTGGTAGCGCTCCCTGATCTGCTCGCGGCTCATGCCCATGGCGAGACCGCCGAGGACGATGTTGCGCTCGCCGGTCAGGTCGTTCATCAGCGCCGCGTTGACACCGAGCAGCGACGGCTGGCCGTCGGTGTAGACCCGGCCCTCCTCGCAGGGCAGCAGCCCCGCGATGGCGCGCAACAGCGTCGACTTGCCGGATCCGTTGGAGCCGATGAGGCCGATGGCCTCGCCGCGGTACGAGGTGAAGGTGACCCCTCGTACGGCGTGGACCCGGCGGACGCCGCGCTCCTCGCCCTTGCCCTTGCCCCGGCGGACTATCTTGCTGAGCGCGGCGGTGGCCGCGCCCTTGCCGACTCCGCCGGTGTTGACGCGGTAGACGATGTGCACGCCGTCCGCGATCACGGTGGGGATGCGCCCCTCGGTTTGCTCAGCCACGGCCGTAACGCTCCTCAGCCTTCCAGAAGTACACGAAGCCCCCGAGGCCGATCACCGCGGCCCAGCCCACGGCGAAGAGCCAGACGTGCGGCGGCAGGTAGCTGCTGCCGTAGTCGTCGATCAGGGCGAACCGGATGAGGTCCATGTAGATCGCCACCGGGTTCCACAGCAGCACGTCGCTGATCCACTGCGGCTGGTCCTTGAGGTAGATCCCGATCGGGAACATGACGCCGGAGGCGTACATCCAGGTGCGCATCACGAACGGCATCAGCTGCGCCAGGTCGGGGGTCTTGGAGCCCATCCGCGCGAAGATCATGGCGAGGCCGGTGTTGAAGACGAACTGGAGCGCCAGCGTCGGGATCACCAGCAGCCAGGAGAGCCGCGGGTAGTTGCCGAAGCTGATGGCGATGATGAAGACGACGATCATCGAGTACATCAGCTGCTGGAGCTGCTGGAGCGAGAAGGACACCGGGAGGGCGGCGCGCGGGAAGTGCAGCGCCCGTACCAGCCCGAGGTTCCCGGAGATCGCCCGGACGCCCGCCATCACCGAGCTCTGGGTGAAGGTGAAGACGAAGATGCCCATCATCAGGAAGGGGACGTAGACGCCCTCGGGCATCTCCTTGCCCGCTCCGAGGATCAGGCCGAAGATCAGCCAGTAGACGGCCGCGTTCAGCAGGGGGGTCGCCACCTGCCAGACCTGGCCGAGCTTCGCCTGGCTGTACTGCGCGACCAGCTTCGCCCGGGAGAACGCCAGGACGAAGTGGCGCCGGCCCCAGAGCTGGCGGACGTACTCGCCCAGGCCGGGGCGGGCGCCGCTCACGGACAGGCCGTACTTCCTGGCGAGCTCCGCGGGGCTCAGCCCCGCGTCTTCGGACGGCGGCTTGCTCGTGGCGAGGGCGCCGTCGTGGGTTGTGTCACTCACAAGTTGAAACTTTCCGTCTTCAAGATGCGGCAGGAAGGATGGGCATCAGCTGGTGGCACGAGACCCGTGATCGCGCCATGGTCCCAGACGCGATCGGGTCAGATGACAGGTGGTCGGCCCAACCGGGTCAACCGCCAGACCGTCCGCCATCGCATGGGGCGGCGGGGGCCGCAGGGAGTGGTCCACCCCTCGCGGAATCCGCCGAACCAGGCCTTCAGCGCGGGCGCCGACGGCCTGCGGACGAGGGTCAGCAGGAGCCAGACCCCCAGGTAGACGGGGACCAGCGGGGCAGGCAGGTTGCGGCGGGCGAGCCACACCCGGTTACGAGCCACCATACGGTGGTAGACGGCGTGCCGGGAGGGGGACGTGGTGGGGTGCAGCAGCACCATGTCCGCCCGGTAGTCGATCAGCCACCCCGCGTCGAGCGCCCGCCAGGCCAGGTCCGTCTCCTCGTGCGCGTAGAAGAACTCCCCGGGAAGGGGTCCGACCTGCTCGAACACCGAGGTGCGGACCGCGTTGGCGCCGCCGAGGAAGGTGGTCACGCGCGAGGAGCGCATCGGGTCCGAGGCCCGCAGCCGCGGCACGTGCCGGCGCTGTGTGACACCGGTCTCCGGATCGGCGATCCGGAAGCTGACGATGCCGAGCGCCGGATCCTCCGTGAAGGCCTGGCGGCACAGCTCGGCGGTGTCGGTGCGCTCCAGCAGCCCGTCGTCGTCGAGGAAGAGCAGGGCGTCCACGTCGCTGCCGCCGGGGCCGAAGGCCTCGATGCCGACGTTGCGGCCGCCCGGAATGCCCAGGTTCTCGGGCAGGGCCACCGTACGGACGCCCTCGGGCAGCCCGGTGACCTCCACGCCCTGGCCCACCACGACGACCTCGACGGGGGCGCCGTCCTGGCGGGCCACCGAGTCGACGAGCGCCTTGAGGTCGTCGGGCCGGTTGCCCATGGTGATGATCACGGCGCCCAGCCGCATCGGGGTGCTCACTTGAGCCTGCTGGAGGCCAGGACGGACACGAGGTGCAGCACCGTCTGCAGCACAGCGATGCCGGCCAGTACGGCGACACCCAGCCGGGAGAAGTACAGGTCGCCGCGCATCTGGTCCAGGACGGCCAGCACCAGGATGAGCAGGGACGCCTCGATGCCGAGGACGAGGCGGTGGAACTTCAGCGCGGCCGCGGCCCGGCGGGCGAGCGCCATGCCGGAGGAGCGCGGTTCGGCCGCCGCGTCCTGGACCACGGGCTTCCCGGCCTGGTGGCGGGCGACGCCGACCAGATCGGTCTCGGCCTTGATCAGGATCGCGCCGAGCGCCGCGAGGGTGCCCAGGAAGGCCCACAGCCAGTCGATCCGCCCGCTGCCCCACAGGTCGGAGGCGCGCAGGCCGAAGCCGACGAGGACCGCGGCGTCGCACAGGTAGGCGCCGACCCGGTCCAGGTAGACGCCGGAGAGCGAGTACTGCTTCTTCCAGCGGGCGACCTCGCCGTCGACGCAGTCGAGCAGCAGGTACATCTGCACCGCCACCACGCCGAGGACCGCGCCCCAGACACCGGGGATGAGCAGGGCCGGGAGGGCGAGGACGCCGGCGAGGGTCATCACGTAGGTCAGCTGGTTCGGCGTGACCCGGGTGGTGACCAGGAGGCGGGTGATGCGCAGGGAGATCTCGCGCATGTAGAGGCGCCCGCCCCAGTGCTCGCCGCTGACCCGGTCCTTGACGCCCGCCGGGTGCACGACGGGCCGGAGTTCAGCTACGGATGGTCTTGGCATAGTCGGCGTAAGCGTCCCTGATCTCGGCGGCGGACAGGTTGAGGTGCTCCAGGATCGTGAAGCGTCCCGGGCGGGTCTGGGGGGCGTAGTCGACGGCGGCGACGAACTCGTCGACGCTGAAGCCGATCTCCTCGGGCGACACCGGCAGACCGTGGCGGCGCAGCACCTCCACGAAGAGGCCCGACTGCTGTTCGGCGCCGCGCAGGTGCATGGCGAAGGCGGCTCCGAGGCCGACCTGCTCGCCGTGCAGCGCGGAGCGTCCCGGGTACAGCAGGTCGAAGGCGTGGCTGATCTCGTGGCAGGCGCCGGACGACGGGCGGGTGTCGCCGCTGATCGACATGGCGATGCCGGAGAGGACCAGGCCCTCGGAGAGCACGGTGAGGAACTCGTCGTCGCCGCAGCCGCCGGGGTGGCGCAGCACGGACTCGCCGGCGGTGCGGGCCATCGCGGCGGCGAGGCCGTCGACGGGCTCGTCGTTGAGCCGGTGCGAGAGCTCCCAGTCGGCGATCGCCGAGATGTTGGAGATGACGTCGCCGATGCCCGCGCGGATGAACCGCACCGGGGCGTCCTTGATCACGTCGAGGTCGATCACCATGGCGATCGGCGTCGGCACGCCGTAGGAGCCGCGGCCGTTGTCGTTGTCCAGGATGGACACCGGCGAGCAGATACCGTCGTGCGAGAGGTTGGTGGCGACGGCCACCATGGGCAGTCCGACCCGCGCCGCGGCGTACTTGGCCACGTCGATGATCTTGCCGCCGCCCAGGCCCACGACGGCGTCGTAGCGGCGGCCCTTTATGTCGTCGGCCAGCTTGACGGCGGAGTCGATGGTGCCGTCGACGACCGGGTACCAGTCGGCGTGCGGCAGCACGGGCTCCAGCTTGGCGCGCAGCGCCACGCCGGAGCCGCCGCTGATCGCGATCGCCAGCTTGCCCGACGCGGAGATCCGCTGGTCGGCCAGGAGGCCGGCCAGGTCGTCCATGGCGCCGCGGCTGATGTCGACGACGACCGGCGAGGGGATCAGCCGGGTCAGTACTGGCATGCGATCGTCCGGCCCTTGGCGAGGTCGTCGTGGTTGTCGATCTCGACCCACTTGACGTCGCCGATGGGGGCCACGTCGATCGTGAAACCGTCGTTGACGAGCTGCTGGTAGCCGTCCTCGTAGTAGAGGTCGGGGTCGCGCTCGAAGGTGGTCTTCAGCGCCTCGGCCAGCTGCTCGGCGGCCTCGGGCTCGATGAGCGTGACGCCGATGTACTCGCCCGTCGCGTCGGCCGGGTCCATCAGCTTGGTGATCTTCCGCACGCCCTCGCCGTCGGCGGTGACGACCTTCATCTCCTCGTCGGCCAGGCTCTTGACCGTGTCGAGGGCGAGGATGATCTTCTTGCCGTCGCCGCGGGCGGCGAGCAGGGTCTTCTCGACGGAGACCGGGTGGACGGTGTCGCCGTTGGCGAGGATCACGCCCTGCCCCAGGACGTCACGCGCGCACCACAGGGAGTAGGCGTTGTTCCACTCCTCGGCCTTGTCGTTGTCGATCAGCGTGATCTTGACGCCGTACTTGGCCTCCAGCGCCTCGCGGCGCTCGTAGACGGCCTCCTTGCGGTAGCCGACGACGACGGCGACCTCGGTGAGGCCGACCGCGGCGAAGTTGCCGAGCGTCAGGTCGAGGACCGTGATGCTCTCCTCGTCGCCTTCGGGGCCGACGGGCACGAGGGCCTTGGGCAGGGTGTCGGTGTAGGGACGCAGACGGCGTCCGGCACCGGCAGCGAGGACAAGGCCGATCATGCTGGTTCTCCTTCGTCGTGTACGGCGGGTGCTCCGGAGGAGACCCAGAAGCGGATGCTCTCCACGAGCACCACGAGGGCCACGAACACGGCAGTGGCCGTGAGCGCGACGGGGAACGCGTCGCGGGCGAGGACGGCGGCCAGGACCACGGTCAGCAGGACCCGGCCCTCGTGACCGCCGACCGTCCGCACCAGCCAGTGCGGGGGCGCGCCGGTGCCACCGCGAATCCGGTACACCGTGTCGTAGTGATGGTAGGCGACCGCCGCGATCAGGCCGAATGCCGCCGGAAGCGCTCCGGGGACGTCCGCCTTCGCGGCGAGGATCAGCACGGTGGTGTACTCGGCCGCCCGGAAGACGGGCGGGACGAGCCAGTCGAGGGCGCCTGTGAGGGGGCGCGCGACGGCGGCTCCGGCGAGCAGCACGTACAAGACGGCGGCGATGATCACCTGACGGCCGCCGAAATCGTAGGCCCAGGCGGTCCAGAGCAGAGCGGCGGAGCCGATCACTGCGGCGGCGATCCCGGCGCCGGGTGCCATGCGGCCGACGAGCCGGGCCGCGAGCTCGGCCAGCGGGCCCGAGTCGGTGAGGTCGGCGAGGGCCTGGGCGGCCCGGGCCGTCCGCTTGGCCTTGCGCGTCAGGGAGCGCAGGACGCGGCCGGCGGTGGTGTAGAGGGCGCCGAAGGCACAGCCGACGAGGAGCGCGTAGAAGACGATGCGGGGGGTGGTCAGCGCGGTCAGGACCGCGATCATCGCCCAGCGCTCGCCGATCGGAAGGATGATCATCCGGCGGAGCCAGACGGTCCAGCCGACGCTGTCGAGCCTGTCGGACAGCGCGGCCGTGGGGCTCGTGTTCGCGGTGGCGTCGTGGTTGGCCTCGTTGAAGGCGAAGTCGACGACGTGCCGGCAGGTCATGAGGATCATGGCGCCGAGGGCCAGGGCCCAGACGTCGTCCCCGTTGCGGGCGGCGCCGAGCGCGAGGCCCGCGTAGAAGGAGTACTCCTTCGCCCGGTCGAAGGTGGCGTCGAGCCAGGCGCCCATCGTCGAGTACTGGAGCGAGTAGCGGGCGAGCTGCCCGTCGGTGCAGTCCAGGACGAACGAGACGAGCAGCAGCACGCCGGCGGTGACGTAGCCCCAGCGGTCGCCGGTGGCGGCGCAGCCCGCCGCGATCAGGGCGGTGATCAGCGAGGCGGTGGTGACCTGGTTCGGGGTCAGGCCGCGGCGGGCGCACCAGCGGGCGATGTAGCGCGAGTACGGGCTGACGCAGAAGGTGGTGAAGAAGCCGTCGCGGGACTTGACGGCGGTCCGCAGCCGTACGGCCTCGTCGTCGACGGAGGCGACGGCGGCGGCGGCCTCGGCGCGCTCCGCCGGGGTCGCGGGCACGGTGGCGACGAGCGTGCCCAGCTCGGGGCGCTGGACGGCAGTGCCGGCGGCCTCGACCGCGTCGGCGAGGCGGTCCGCGTACGGGTCACGGAGGACCGGGCCGGTCCCGACGGTGGCGCCGGTCCCGACGGTGGCGCTGCCCGTGGCGCCGGTGGTGGCGTCGACCGTGGCGGTGGCGCCGGTGGTAGCGGTGGTGGCGGTGGCGTCGCCCTCGGCCGTACCCGCGGCGGCAACCGCCCGGTCCAGGGCCGGGCGGGCGCCCGGCTGGACGGCGAGGGCCCCGGTGACGGCGCAGGCGTCGAAGCGGGGGTCGGTCAGCGCGAGGCGCAGCGCGTGGACGTGCCCGACGAACCCGCTGTCGACGACGCCGACCCGCTGGTCGGCGGGTACGCGGGCCAGTACGGCGGCCGCTTCCTCGGGCCCGGTGGCGGGACGGACGTCGAAGCCGAGGGCGCGCAGCTCGTCCGCGAGCGGTGATCCGGGCACCGGCGGGCCGGTAAGGATGACGGTCGGCAGACGAACTCACTCCTTGTAACGAAATCCGAACGCGCGCCGCGTGGGCGGCGACACGTCGGCAGAGGCTATCGGATGAATGGAAGCAAGGGTTCATCACCCGTTTACGCCCCGATAAGCCGAATATTCCCGGGCCCCGGGGCCGGGCGGGATCATCATTGACGATCATGCCGAGGGATCACAAACCGCTCCGGTGGTAGCGTGGACGCCGACGCGTACGATCTCCGTACGTACGTCCTGTACACCACACGGTGACCGAGCGGGAAAGAGGTGGGTTGATGACCGTCGTGAAGGTCGCGGCCATGCGCGGCGAACTCCGGTACATCCCCACTTCCTTCCGGGCATCCGGCCGGGCCTGATCTCGTACTGACCGATCGGCCCCGTCGGCCGGAGCCCCCGTTCAAGGGTTCACGTTGACCGACACCGACAACACCCGCTCCACCACCCCTTCCGGCTCCAGATCTCGATCTCGCGAGCCCGGCTCCGGCGGGGCCACCTCCAGCGAGGCCGGCTTCACCGAAGCGCTCCTCACCCTCCACGGCGGTCTGCCCCGGCAGGCCCCCGGCTCCGACGCGTCCACCCGGCACCTGCTCTCCCTGTGCGGAACGCTGCCCGGGCGGCCGCGCGTCCTCGACCTGGGCTGCGGTCCGGGCCGCAGCGCCCTGCTGCTCGCCGCCGAGGCGGGCGGGCACGGCGCCGAGGTGACCGCCGTCGACCTCCACGACGGGTTCCTCGAAGAGCTCCGTACGGCCGCCGCGGCCCGTGGCCTCGCCGAGCGCGTCCGCACCGTTTCGGCGGACATGGGCACGCTCCCCTTCGAGGACGGCTCCTTCGACCTCGTCTGGGCCGAGGGCTCCGCCTACGCCATCGGCTTCGACACCGCGCTCGCGCGGTGGAAGCGGCTGCTCGCCCCCGGCGGCACCCTCGTGCTGACCGAGTGCCAATGGACCGTCGAGGAGCCTTCCGCCGGCGCGCGCGCCTTCTGGGATCCCCAGTACGCGCTGCGCACCACGGCGCGCAACCTCGCGGCGGCCCAGGCCGCCGGGTACCGGGTGACCGGCGTGCACCAGCTGCCCGACTCCGACTGGGCCGAGTACTACGGCCCGCTCGCGGAGCGGGTCCGCGCCCGCGCCGAGGCCGGATCCCCCGCGATGGCCGGCTCCCCCGCGATGGAGGCCGCGCTGGCCGCCACCCGCGAGGAGCTCGACGCACGGGCCCGCCACGGGCACGAGTACGGCTACACCGGCTACGTCCTGCGCACGGTCACCGCCGGGGACGGTCCCGCCTGGCCCGCCCGGCCGGAGACGGCGGCCGACACCGCCGCCGTGCGGGGCGTCAACCTGGCGGCGTTCGGCACTCCGCTCGAGGCGGACCTCGTGGACGCGCTGCGCTCGGACGACGCCTGGATCCCCGGGCTCTCGTACGTCGCCGAGGGCCCGGACGGGTCGGTGGCCGCGCACGCCCTGCTCACCGCCTGCAAGGTCGACGGCGCCCGTGCGCTGGCGCTCGCGCCGGTGGCGGCCGACCCGGCGCTCCAGCGCTCGGGAGCGGGCAGCTCGGTCGTACGGGCGCTGCTCGCGGCGGCCAGGGAGCGCGGGGAGTCCCTGGTCCTCGTCCTCGGGCACCCGGACTACTACCAGCGCTTCGGGTTCGTGCCGGCGTCGCGCTTCGGGATCCGGGCACCCTTCGAGGTCCCCGACGAGGCGATGATGGCCCTCGTGCTGGACGATTCCGTCCCGGTCCCGGCGGGAACGATCAGCTATCCGGCCCCGTTCGGGGTCTGACGTACCGGGTGCGGACATGCGCGGATCTCCGAAGTGGGGACAAGCCTCTTTTGTACGGCAGACTGAAGGCCGGAGTCCGAAGCGAAGGATGGGTATGCCGACCACACCAGCCACCGCCGCGAACAGCGCGTCCAACGGCACCGGTACTCAAGAAGCGATCATGCTCGAACTGGTCGACGAGGCCGGCAACACCATCGGCACGGCGGAGAAGCTGTCCGCCCATCAGGCGCCCGGCCTGTTGCACCGTGCGTTCTCGGTGTTCCTCTTCGACGAGCAGGGCCGCCTGCTGCTCCAGCAGCGGGCCCTCGGGAAGTACCACTCGCCCGGTGTCTGGTCGAACACGTGCTGCGGTCACCCCTACCCCGGGGAGTCCCCGTTCGCGGCGGCCGCCCGGCGGACCCACGAGGAGCTGGGCCTGTCCCCCTCGCTGCTCGCGGAGGCGGGGACCGTGCGCTACAACCACCCGGACCCCGCGTCGGGCCTGGTGGAGCAGGAGTTCAACCACCTGTTCGTGGGGCTGGCCCAGGCCGTGCCGCGGCCGGATCCGGAGGAGGTCGGCGACACCGCGTTCGTCACCGCCGCCGAGCTGGTGAAGCGCCACGCCGACGTGCCGTTCTCCGCCTGGTTCATGACCGTGCTCGACGCGGCGCGGCCGGCGATCCGCGAGCTGACCGGGGACGCCGCGGGCTGGTAGGCCGCGGGCTCGCCGGCTCCCGGGTGGTCAGCCCGCCGGGGCCGGAGCGGGCAGCGGGAGGGCCGCCCAGATGACCTTCCCGCCGGTCGAGGTGTGCTCGACGTCGCAGACCCCGCCGGCCTCCAGCGTGATCTCCCGTACCAGGAGCAGGCCCCGGCCGCCGGTCTGGCCGAAATCGGCCTCCAGCGCCTTGGGCCGGTACGGGTGGTTGTCCTCGACGGCCACCCGTACCCACTCCCGGCCGATCGCCACCTCGACCGCGACCTCCGGCGAGAGCAGGGCGGCGTGCCGGACCGAGTTCGTCACCAGCTCGGAGACGATCAGCAGCAGGGAGTACACCAGGTCCTGATGGGCCGGCACCCCCTGGCGGCCGAGGAGGTCCCGGACCGCGCGGCGCGCCTGCGGAACGGATTCTTCTACCGCGGGAGCGGTGAACCGCCACACTCCCTCGTACGCGAGGGCGTCGGCCGCGCCCTCAGGCTCCCCCTCCCTGGCTGGCGGGACGCTCCCGCTGACATCCATCTTCCGTCCCCCGTCTTCACGCTCGATCGTCTCCACGCGTCAAGAGTGGGACCAGCCTGGTCCGGACCGGACCACTGACCATAAGTCAGCGCATTCGGACACTTTCTGACCGTCGGCGTATGTCAGAGTCAGTTGTTCGACTGTTCCTGATCTTCTGCCGGTCGCTTCTCGGCCGTCCCGCTGGCCCCGCCCATCGCGCCCGCCTCCGCGGACACCTCGTCTTCCCTGACCAGCCCCAGGATGCGCCGGGCTCCCAGGCCCAGCGCCACCAGGCTCAGGCCGTCGAACAGGAGGGCGAGGGAGAAGAAGGTTCCGATCACGTACAGGCTGTTCCCGGGCCAGTTGGACAGGATCAGGATGCCCAGCAGGACCCCGAAGGCACCCTGGACGAGGGCGAGCCCGAAGTTGCTCCCGCGCACCACCAGCGATCCGACCAGGCGGAACAGTCCGCCGGTGAGGAAGAGCAGCGCGGCGAACATGGTGAGCGCCTCGGCGCTCGCCTCGGGGCGGCGCAGGATGACGAAGCCGGCCGCGATGTTGATCGCGGCGACGATGACGGCGAGCCAGAAGTAGTGGCTCTTGCGCGACTGCACGGCTTGCAGCAGGCCCACCACGCCGCCGATGAGCAACAGCCACCCGAAGAGGAACATCGAGGTCAGCGTCGCCACGCTCGTGTAGACCAGACCGACCAGACCGGCGAGGACGAGGATCACCCCGAGCACGGCCAGCAGTCCGAAGCCGCGGCCCAGCTTCTTCTTCTCCTGCCGCGGTTCCCGGCCCTTCGCCTCGGTACGGTCTGCGCCCATGAGCGTGCCTCCTCGCACCCCCCGGGACGGACTCCCCCGATCATAGGAGCGACCGCCCGGGATAGCATCCGGCACATGGACGCAGCAGGCCCGGACGCGGTCGCCGGCGCGGCCCTCCGGCACACGGTCGCCGGCGGGGTCGCCACCGTCGTGATCTCCCACCCCGCCAAGCGCAACGCCATGACCGCCGCCATGTGGCGGGCGCTGCCCGGCCTGCTGGACGGCCTCGCGGCCGACCCCGCCGTACGGGTGCTCGTCCTGACCGGGGACGGCCCGACCTTCTGCGCGGGGGCCGACATCTCCTCCCTGACCGGGGACGACGACCCGCAGGCCCTGGCGGTGGCGGCGGAGGAGACGTTGGCCGCCTTCCCGAAGCCGACGCTCGCGGCGGTCCGCGGATTCTGCGTCGGCGGTGGCGGCCAGCTCGCCGCCGCCTGCGACCTGCGGTTCGCCGAGGAGGGTGCGTCCTTCGGGGTGACCCCGGCGAAGCTGGGCATCGTCTACGCGGCCTCGTCCACCCGGCGCCTCGCGTCGGTGGTGGGTCCCGCATGGGCCAAGTACCTGCTCTTCTCAGCGGAGTTGATCGACGCGGAGACGGCGCTGCGCGCAGGCCTCCTCCACGAGCTGCTGCCGGCCGGGCAGTTGGACAAGCGGGTCGCGGAGTTCACCCGCGTCCTCGTTTCGCGCTCGCGGCTGACGCAGGCGGCGGCCAAGGAGTTCGCGGACGGGCGCACGGACCGGGACGGGTACTGGGCGGGGCAGGGGGCCGGGAGCGGCGACACGGCGGAGGGCGTCGCCGCGTTCCTCGCCCGCCGCCCGCCCGTCTTCACGTGGACGCCGGACCCCGGCGCCCCTACGGGCTGACCCCCCGCAGGCGCGCCACGAGCTCGGCCGGGGCCTTGTCCGGCGACCCCGCGTCGTACGGCGGCTGGGGGTCGTACTCGGTCATTAGCTGGACGGTCTGGGCGACCTCGTCCCCGGCGATCCTGCCGAGCAGGGTGAGCCCCATGTCGATCCCGGAGGACACCCCGGCGGCGGTGACGTACTTCCCGTCGAACACCACCCGCTCCCCGGTGGGCGCGGCCCCGAAGCGGGGCAGCCGGTCCAGGTAGAGCCAGTGGCTGGTGGCCCGGCGCCCGTCGAGCAGGCCGGCCGCGGCGAGCAGGAGGGAGCCGGTGCAGACCGACGTGGTCCACGTGGTGGTGGCGTCGACGGCCCGGAGCCAGTCGAGGACGGCGGGGTTCTCCATCTCCACCTCCGGGTGCGGCCCGCCGGGCACGATCACGATGTCGGGCCGCGTCACCTCGCCGAGCGCCTTGTCGGCGACGAGCGCGAGCGCTCCGCTGTCGGTGCGGACCGGCCCGGGGCGCTCGGCGACGAACACGGTCTCGGCGCCGGGAAGCCGGCCGAGGGTGTCGAAGGGACCGATGGCGTCGAGGGCGGTGAAGCGGTCGTAGAGCAGTACGGCGATCTGCATGGCTCCTCCGGAGCGGGACTCGATACGGCGACTGGGCACGGGGACTCGGTACGGGGGTCGGTACAGGGGGCGGGTGCTGGGGGCGGGTGCTGGGGGCGACGGTCCGCGGATGCCGCTGGGCGGGGCGGGTGCCCCGGCACGGCGGTCACGGCGCGGCCGTCACGGGTCGCGCGCCGCGGCCGTCACAAGCCGCGCGCGGTGGGTGTCACAAGCCGCGCGCGGTGGGTGTCGCGGCCGGGGGTGCGGGGCCGCGCGGCGTCACGGGGGGCCGAAGCGGCGGCGGTATTCGGCCGGGGGCTGGCCCAGGGTCTTCACGAAGGCCCGTCGCAGCGCCTCGGGCGTTCCGTACCCGCAGGCCCGGGAGATCTGCCCGATGCCCTCGCCGCCCTCCTCCAGGAGCCTGCGCGCGTGCTCCACGCGCACCCGCTCCACGTACCGCCCCGGCGTGACCCCCGTCTCCGCCTGGAAGGCGCGGGCGAAGTGGCGCGGCGAGAGGCGGGCCCGCGCTGCCAGGGCGTCCACGCTCAGGTCACCGCCCGGGTGCTCGGTGATCCAGTGCTGCACCTCGCGCAGCGGCTCGCGCCGCGCCGTCTGGGCCGCGAGCTGCGCGCTGAACTGGGCCTGGTTGCCCGGCCTGCGCAGGAACACCACCAGGTGGCGGGCGATCGTCAGGGCCACGTCCCGCCCGTGGTCCTCCTCCACGAGGGCCAGGGCCAGGTCGATCCCGGCCGTGACCCCGGCCGAGGTGGCCACCGGGCCGTCCCGGACGTAGATCGGGTCGGGCTCGACGGTGACGGCCGGATAGTCCCGGGCCATCCGCTCGCACGCGTTCCAGTGGGTGGTGGCCCGGCGCCCGTCGAGCAGCCCGGCCTCGGCCAGCAGCAGCCCTCCCGTGCACACCGACACCAGCCGCTCCGCGCCGCCTGCCTGGGCGCGCAGCCAGTCGGTGAGCCTCGGTTCGAAGTCGGCCGTGTACCGGCCGCCGGGCACCAGCAGCGTGGTGCCGGGTCCCGGCCGGGCGCTCTCCAGGTCCCCGTCGGGCAGCAGCGTCAGGCCGCTGCCGGTGCGGACCGGGGCGCCGCCCGGGGACACGGTGCGGATCGCGTAGCCGGCCAGACCGGGGAAGCGGGCCACGCCGTCGAACACCTCGATCGGTCCGGTGACGTCCAGGCTCTGCACCCCGTCGTAGAGGACGACGAGCACGTTTCGCGACGACATGTACCCATGGTGTGACGCCGGTCCGGCGGCCGCAATGACAGGTGCCCCACCTTTCCTGCCATGCGCCCGGGGCCGCCCCCGCCGGACCCGGTCCGGTGCCGGCCCTGTCGATCGGCGTGACATCGGCCCGAACCTGACCTACGCCGGTTCGCCGGCCACCCTGCTGTGGCGGCGGATCCTGCACGCGCACGACGACCGGGTGTCCCTCGGGGAGTTCACCCGCCTCGGCCCGGTCACCACTGCGGCCGCCCTCGTCGGCGCCGTGACCGCGCTGTGGGCGGGCCTGCGGCTGGTCGGAGTCCGAGTCCCGGGCCCGGATAGGATCGGCAGATCATGACTGCAACCCTCGTCGCCAAGAAGCTCACCGCCGCGCACGGTGAGCGCACCCTCTTCGCCGATCTCGACCTCGTCGTCGCGCCCGGCGACGTCATCGGCCTCGTCGGCGTCAACGGCGCCGGGAAGTCCACCCTGCTGCGGATGCTCGCCGGACTGGACGCTCCCGAGACCGGTGAGCTGCGGCTCTCCCCGCCGAGCGCGGCGGTGGGCCACCTGCCGCAGGAGCCGGAGCGCCGGCCCGAGGAGTCCGTACGGGAGTTCCTGGCCCGGCGTACGGGCGTGGCCACGGCGCAGGCGGAGCTGGACGAGGCGACCCAGGGCCTGGTGGACGGCACCCCGGGCGCGGACGACGCGTACGCCACGGCGCTGGACCAGTGGCTGAACCTCGGTGGCGCCGACCTCGACGAGCGGGCCCAGGAGGTCGCGGACGCGCTCGGGCTGGCGGTCGGCCTGGACCTGCCGATGACGGCGCTCTCGGGCGGGCAGGCGGCCCGGGCGGGCCTCGCCTCGCTGCTGCTGTCCCGCTACGACGTGTTCCTGCTGGACGAGCCGACGAACGACCTGGACCTGGACGGCCTGGAGCGGCTGGAGCAGTTCGTGAAGGGGCTGCGCGCGGGCACGGTCGTCATCAGCCACGACCGCGAGTTCCTGACCCGGACGGTCACCAAGGTCCTCGAACTCGACCTGGCCCAGCAGGAGATCAACCTCTACGGCGGCGGCTACGACTCCTACCTGGAGGAGCGCGATCGGGCCCGTGGCCACGCCCGCGAGGAGTTCGAGGAGTACGCGGGCAAGAAGTCGGCCCTGGAGGGCCGGGCGCAGATGCAGCGCAACTGGATGGACAAGGGCGTGCGCAACGCCCGCCGCAAGTCGAGCGACAACGACAAGATCGGCAAGAACCTGCGCGGCGAGTCCAGCGAGAAGCAGGCCGCGAAGGCCCGCCAGACGCAGCGCGCGATCGAGCGCCTCGACGTCGTCGAGGAGCCGCGCAAGGAGTGGGAGCTGCGCATGGAGATCGCGACGGCTCCGCGCTCCGGCTCGGTGGTGGCCACCCTGCGCGAGGCGTCCGTCACGCGCGGGGACTTCGCCTTCGGGCCGGCCAGCCTGCAGATCGACTGGGCGGACCGGGTGGCGATCACCGGGGCCAACGGCGCGGGCAAGTCCACGCTCCTCGCCGTCCTGCTGGGCCGGCTGGCGCCGGACTCGGGGGCGGCGACGCTCGGCTCCGGCGTGCTGGTCGGCGAGGTCGACCAGGCGCGCGGGCTGTTCCTCGGCGGCGAGCCGCTGCTGGAGGCGTTCTGCGCGGCGGTCCCGGACACCGAGCCGGCCGAAGTCCGTACGCTGCTGGCCAAGTTCGGGCTGAAGGCGGCCCACGTGCTGCGTCCGGCGGCCACCCTCTCGCCCGGCGAGCGCACCCGGGCGGCGCTGGCACTGCTCCAGGGCCGCGGGGTGAACCTGCTGGTCCTGGACGAGCCGACGAACCACCTGGACCTGCCGGCGATCGAGCAGCTGGAGGCCGCCCTGGAGGCCTACGAGGGCACGCTGCTCCTGGTCACCCACGACCGCCGGATGCTGGACGCGGTCCAGGTGACCCGCCGCCTGCGGGTGGCGGACGGCAAGGTCACCGAGCTGTAGCCGCGGCGCAGCCGACCCGTCAGTGCGCGGCGTCCGCCGGGGGCCGCCGCGTGCGGGCCATCCGGCGGGCCACGAAACCGCGCGGGAGGTGGCGGGCGGCGAGGGCGTACGCCTGGTATCGGCGGCCGGTGATGCTGACCGGGCGGCGCAGGGCGAGGTCCCTCAGGGCCTTGGCCACCACGGCGTCCGGCTCCAGCCAGACCGCGTCGCGCAGGGCGCTGACGTCCATCCCGGCCCGCGCCTGGAACTCGGTGCGGGTGAAACCGGGGACCACCGCCAGGACCCGGACCCCGTACGGCTCCATGTCCACCCGGAGCGACTCGCTGAAGGCGGTGACCCAGGCCTTCGCCGCGCCGTACGTCCCGGTCGGCAGCAGGCCCGCTACCGAGGAGACGTTCAGCACCGCGCCCCGGCGCCGCTCGCGCAGGCCCGACGCCACGGCGTGCGTGAGTCGCAGCGGGACCTTGACCAGCAGGTCGAGCATCCGCTCCTCGTCCTCCACCGGGCTGTACGGGAAGGGCGCGGGCAGCCCGAAGCCGGCGTTGTTGACGAGGATGTCCACGGGCGCCGCCCGGTCGGCGAGCCGCTCCGCGACCGCGGTGAGGCCGCCGTCCGTCAGCAGGTCGGCGGGCAGCACTTCGGCGGGTACGCCGTACTCCCGGCCGAGGCGCTCGGCGACGGCGTCGAGCCGGTCCTTGTCGCGGGCCACGAGAACCAGGGCGCAGCCCTTGGCGGCGAAGCCCCGGGCGAAGGCCTCGCCCAGGCCGGCGCTGGCACCGGTGATCAGTACGGTGGTCAAGGGGTGTCACTTCCTCGCGGTGGTGCGGTTCACGGGGTGAGGGCGGAGGCGGTGGCCGGCGAGGCGTACGCCCGGGCCACGTCGACGAGGAACCGGGCCTCGTCCTCCAGGTCCCCGCCGTCCTCGGAGGTCTGGATCGCGGCGGGCAGTTCCAGCGCCGCCGCCTCGCCGCTCTGCCCGGGCAGCCCGGCCAGCTTGGCCTGCCGGGCCTCCTTCAGTACGCGGGCCAGCGCGGCCGCGGTGCGCCGCTGCTCGGGGACCCCGGCTCCGGCGACGTGGGTCCGGGCGAGTTCCAGGGCGCCCGGGGCGACGTGCTCCCCCAGGATCAGGATCGCGTCGCGCGTCTCGATGACCTTGCGGTAGACGAGCAGGTTGCGCGGGACCGGCGGCCACAGCAGCTCCACGACCCGCCCGGCCCGCGGCTTGTTCAGCGCCACGTGCGGGACCGCCTGCACCAGGTCCCGCCAGAGCGGCCACAGCCGCCAGGCGGTGGCGGCGTCGGCGGCGGTGCGCCGGAAGGTGAACAGGGTCGGCACCAGGATCGCGGCGGCCCGCAGCAGGCCGTGCAGGTTCATCAGCAGCGGCAGCGCGGGCATCGCCCAGGTGCTGCCGGACAGGGCCTTGAGCAGGTACGCCAGCCAGAACAGTCCGGCGAGGGCCGTGCCGAGGCCGAACAGCCGCAGCCCGGCCGCCAGTCCGCGGCTCTCGGTGCGGCGGCTGTAGCGCCAGCACAGGGCCACGCAGACGGTGTTGGCGATCACGTGGGCGCAGATCAGGACCAGCCAGTACGCCAGGGAGGGCACCGGGTCGCCGACCGGCGGCATGGTGTGCGTGCCGTGTCCGGGCGCGGCCGTGTCCAGGGCGACGAGGGTGGCCAGCCAGGCGACGGTGGCGGCCGCGGAGGCGAGTTGGAGCCGGCGGCCGCGGGTGGTGGCGGCGACGAAGTAGAGCACGGCGCCCGCCGACAGCACCCCGATGAGGTTGCGGACGAGGCCGATGGTGTGCGCGTAGCCGGGGTCGCGGCCCATCGCGTAGGTGACGACGGCGGGGAGGTTCAACGTCATCGCGGCGGCGGCGGTGGCGACGGCGAGCCACAGGCCGCGCTGGTGCGGGGAGCGCAGGGCGCCGGGGGCGCGCAGCAGGACCGCGATCCACAGGCACACGACGCTCGGGACGGCGAGCCAGTCGCCGAACGCGGTCAGGTCAGCTGCCATCGTTCCCCCGCTCGTACCCCATGGCGGACTCCAGCCGGCCCAGGGTGCCCCCGGGCCGGGCGGCCGACGGAGGGCCCGCGTTCACCGTGCGGATGCGGATCATGCTGGCGAGCATCTCCGCCTCCTGCTCCTGACGGGTGGTGTAGTTGGTGCGTCCCAGCACGGTGGGGGCGCCGCCGTCGGCCTGCGCCTCCTGCCCTTCCAGCGAGTGGTGGCCGAAGAGGATGTGACCGAGCTCGTGGAGGACGATGTGCTCGCGGTGCAGCGGGGTGGTCTGCGCCTCGTAGAAGACGTAGTCGATGCTGGCGGTGCCCACCCACAGCCCGCAGACCCCTGATTCCGCGGCTTCCCTGGGCAGCGGGTGGAGCCGGATGGGACGGCCCCGCTGCTCGGCGATCCGGTCGCACAGCGCGTCGAGGGAGAACGGACGGGTCAGATCCAGATGGCCGAGAATGTTCTCGCACCTCTTGCGCAGGCTGAGTTGCCGGTGGGGCATGTGATCCCTCTTCGGACCCTTTCTCGGGCAGCGTCGGTAGGCGTGCGTGGGCATGGGCATGGCGTCCTGTGCCTTCAAGGCGGCCTCGGGGAAAACGGTCCTGAGGGGGAAACGCGGAAGCCCGTTCGCCGGGTGACGAACGGGCGTTCCACCATGCCTACAGATCTTGTACGGGCGTTGGCAAGGCACGTCCCCTGACGGGGAGGCTATTCGGCCATTCCGTACGGACGCCGCGCGCGCCGCGGTGGCTGCAATGGCACGCCGCGGACGGCGCGGCTACCGCTTGCGGCGCTCGTCGGGGCCGGTGAGCCCGGCACGGCGCAGGGCGTCGGCCATGGCGCTGTTCGCCGGGGCCGCGGCGGAGGCGCCGGGGCGCTGGCCCTGGCCGCGCTGGCCCTGGCCGCCACCGCTCTGGCCCTGACCGGCGCCTTGGCCGCGCTGGCCCTGGCCCTGGCTCCGCTGGCCCTGTCCGCGCTGGTCCTGCCCGGCCGGCGCCTGGCCGCGCTGGCCTTGGCCGCCGCCCTGGCCCTGGCCGCCCTGGCCGCGCTGTTGCGGGGGCCGGCCGCCACCGCCCCGCCGCTCTTCGCGCTGCCGGGGCGCGCCGGGGGTCCGCTCCGCGCCGGGCTCGTCGTCGATGCGCAGCGTGAGCGAGATCCGCTTGCGCGGGATGTCGACCTCCATGACCTTGACCCGGACGATGTCGCCGGGCTTGACCACGTCACGCGGGTCCTTGACGAAGGTCTTCGACAGGGCGGAGACGTGCGCCAGGCCGTCCTGGTGGACGCCGATGTCGATGAAGGCGCCGAAGGCGGCCACGTTGGTGACCACGCCCTCCAGGATCATCCCCGGGGCCAGGTCGCCGATCTTCTCCACGCCCTCCTTGAAGGTGGCCGTCTTGAAGGCGGGGCGCGGGTCCCGGCCCGGCTTCTCCAGCTCGCGCAGGATGTCCGTGACCGTGGGCAGGCCGAAGGCCTCGGTGACGAACTGCTCCGGCCGCAGCGAGCGCAGTACGCCGGTGTTGCCGATCAGGGCCGCCACCTCGCCGCCCGCCGTCTTGCCCATGGCCCGGACCAGCGGGTAGGCCTCGGGGTGCACGGCCGAGGAGTCCAGCGGGTCGTCCCCGTCGCGGATCCGCAGGAAGCCCGCGCACTGCTCGTACGCCTTCGGGCCGAGGCGGGCGACGTCCTTGAGCCCCTTGCGGCTGCGGAAGGGGCCGTTGGCGTCGCGGTGGGCGACGATGTTCTCGGCGAGCCCGCCGCTGATGCCCGACACACGGGAGAGCAGGGGCGCGGAGGCGGTGTTGACGTCCACGCCGACGCCGTTCACGCAGTCCTCGACGACCGTGTCGAGCGAGCGCGAGAGCTTCACCTCGGCCAGGTCGTGCTGGTACTGGCCGACGCCGATCGACTTCGGGTCGATCTTCACGAGCTCGGCGAGCGGGTCCTGGAGTCGGCGGGCGATGGAAACGGCTCCGCGCAACGACACGTCCATGTCGGGGAGTTCCTGCGAGGCGAAGGCCGAGGCCGAGTACACGGAGGCGCCCGCCTCCGAGACCATCACCTTGGTGAGCCGCAGCTCGGGGTGGCGGGCGATGAGGTCCGCGGCCAGCTTGTCGGTCTCGCGGGAGGCGGTGCCGTTGCCGATGGCGACCAGCTCGACGGCGTGCTCCTTGGCGAGGCGGGCCAGCTTGGCGAGGGAGTCGTCCCACTTGTTGGCGGGGACGTGCGGGTAGATCACCTCCGTGGCGACGACCTTGCCGGTGTCGTCCACGACGGCGACCTTGACACCGGTGCGGAAGCCCGGGTCGAGGCCGAGCGTGGCCCGGGTGCCGGCGGGCGCCGCGAGCAGCAGGTCGCGCAGGTTGGCCGCGAAGACCCGTACGGCCTCGTCCTCGGCGGCCTGACGCAGGCGCGTGCGCAGGTCGATGCCGAGGTGCACCTGGATCTTCGTGCGCCAGGCCCAGCGGACGGTGTCCGCCAGCCACTTGTCGCCGGGCCGGCCGCGGTCGTTCACCCCGGCGCGGCGGGCGATCATGCCCTCGTAGGTGGAGGGCCCGGGGGTGTCCGCGTCCTCGGGGGCCTCCGGCTCCAGGTCGAGGACGAGGACGTCCTCCTTCTCGCCGCGCAGCATGGCGAGCACCCGGTGGGAGGGCAGTGCGGTGAACGGCTCGGCGAAGTCGAAGTAGTCGGCGAACTTGGCGCCCGCCTCCTCCTTGCCGTCGCGGACCTTCGCGGCGAGCCGGCCGCGGCCCCACATGCGCTCGCGCAGTTCGCCGATCAGGTCGGCGTCCTCGGCGAACTTCTCGGTGAGGATGGCGCGGGCGCCCTCCAGGGCGGCCGCCGCGTCGGCGACCCCCTTGTCCCCGTCGACGAACGCGGCCGCGGCGACGGCCGGTTCGACGGACGGGTCGGCCAGCAGGCCGTCGGCGAGCGGCTCCAGGCCCGCCTCGCGGGCGATCTGCGCCTTCGTGCGCCGCTTGGGCTTGAAGGGCAGGTAGATGTCCTCCAGCCGGGCCTTGGTGTCGGCGGCGTTGATCCGCGCTTCCAGCTCGGCGTCGAGCTTGCCCTGCTCCCGTACGGAGTCCAGGATCGCGGCGCGCCGGTCCTCCAGTTCCCGCAGGTAGCGCAGCCGCTCCTCGAGGGTGCGCAGCTGGGCGTCGTCGAGCATCTCGGTCGCTTCCTTGCGGTAGCGCGCGATGAACGGCACGGTGGAGCCGCCGTCGAGCAGCTCTACGGCGGCCTTGACCTGCCGTTCCCGTACGCCGAGCTCCTCGGCGATCCTGCATTCGATGGACGTCGTCACGATCGGGTCCCGCCTGCCTTCGTTTGCACTGGAAGGCTGCCAAGTGTGGCAGGTGGCCGCCGCAAGGGCGGGCAAGCCCGCCACACGGCGGCTCCGGAACCGGCGCGACCGGGAAAGGGACGGCCTAGCCGCGGAGGTCCGCCGGGAAGGCCCCGGCGGTGACGGCCTTCATCACGAGGCCGCCGCCGAGTTCCGCCAGGCGGGCCAGGCCGGCCGCGCCGAGGTGCTCGTACGGGGCGGCGTCCAGCCGGTCGGTCTCCGCCTCCAGCCGTTCGCGCAGCGCGGCGCCCTCCGCGGTGAGAGCGCCGTCGGCGTCGAGGACCCCGCGGCGGCGCAGCCGGTCGGTGGCGGCGTCCAGGTCGGACTGCTCCCAGCCGCGGATGGCCTTGAGCCACTTCGGGGCCATGCCCTTGCCGGTGGCGGTGTGGCTGACCAGGGCCTCCAGCGGGTCGAGGTCCGCCGCGAGCAGGGCGGCGAGGTGGCCGTCGCCGCGGTGCTCGCGCAGCAGGGTGGCGGCGTGCCACAGGCGCAGGTGGGGCTCCTGGGGCACGGGGAGGTCGGCGTGGGCGGAGTAGAGGGCGCGGCCGTGCCGGGTACAGGCCTCGGTGGCGCGCATCGCCAGGTCGGCGGCCTCGGCGAGCTCGGGCGACTCGACGGTCTCGGCGCCGAGGAGGCGGGTCAGGGTGGCGTCGGCGGCGCGCAGGCGTGCGGCCAGGGCCTCGGCGGGCGTGACGGTCTCCCAGACGGCCGGGAGGTGCCGGGCGACGAGGTCGTGGCGGTAGTTGTAGAACGCGGCGGTCACGGCGCCCGCTCCGACCGCTCCCATGGCGGCCGACCGGTGGGCCAGGTTGACGGCGACCGGGTCCTTGACCCCGAGGGCGGCGAACTCCCTGGTGATGTCCGGGGAGAAGTACACGGTGGAGTGAATCGGGTTGATCGCGCCGTGCCAGGCGTGCCGGGCGGCGAGCGGGGGAAGCGTCGAGACGGTCATGGCGGCCAGGTTACCGACTGCTCAGTATGTCGGGTACCCCGCCGGGGCAGGTGAGGCCGCCGGTGCCCGGGACACCCCGCGCGGGCGGTCGTTTCCGGCCGTTCTCCGGGCCGGGCCGGAGCCGAGCCGGAGCCGGACCGGCCCCGGTCCCGGACCGGTCCCCCGTCCCGGCCGCCGCTCCCCCGGGCCCGCCGCACCCGCGCCGACCCGCCACGTGGCCCGTACCACCGGGCAGCGCGGCCCGCCGCACCGGCTCGCCGGGCCCCGGCGTGACGGCCGAATGGCGATCGTGTGAATGCAGGGGCCATGGACATGACGTGGGACGGCAGGGGTGAATACGGTCGAACGACGAGACCTTGAACCGCACTGTCTCCCCTACCACTTGGAGCCCTTCGTGCACCGCAAAGTCATCGCCCCGAGCGTGCTCGCCGCTTCCCTCCTGCTGGTGATCCCGGCGTCGGCGGCGAGTTCCGGTCCGGGCGCACCGGGTATCGGCGATCCCTACTACCCGGCCAGCGGCAATGGCGGATACGACGTGTCGCACTACGACCTGCGCCTGCGGTACCAGCCGAAGACGGACCTCCTGGAGGGCACGGCCACCCTCCTGGCCACCACCAGGCAGGACCTCTCCCGTTTCAACCTCGACTTCGGCCTCAAGGTCAGCGAGATCCGGGTCAACGGCACGAAGGCGAAGTTCGCCACGTCCGGCGACCACGAGCTGGAGGTCACCCCGGCGAAGCCGCTGGCGCGCAACACCTCGGTCACCGTCGTCGTCAAGTACGCGGGAAAGCCCTCCGAGTTCAAGGTGGACGGCTGGTCGGCGTGGCAGCGCACGCCCGACGGCGGTGTGGCCGCGCAGGAGCCGGACTCGGCGGTCTGGTGGTTCCCGAGCAACGACCACCCCACGGACAAGGCCACCTTCGACGTGTCCGTCAACGTCCCCGACGGCACCCAGGCCATCAGCAACGGCGTGCTCCAGTCGCAGACCTCGCGGCTGGGCTGGACCCGGTTCAACTGGCGCTCCAACAAGCCGCAGGCCACGTACCTGGCCACCCTCGCGGTCGGCAAGTTCGACATCACCACCGACAAGACGGCGAGCGGTCTGCCGATCCTCAACGCCTACAGCAAGGACCTCGGCGACAACGCGGGCGCGGCGCGCGCCAGCGTGGAGCGCACCGGTGAGGTCGCGGAGTGGCTGGAGGGGGTCTTCGGGCCGTACCCCTTCAACGCGCTGGGCGGCTACGTGCCGAACGTGACCGCGGGCTTCGCCCTGGAGACGCAGACCCGGCCGTTCTACGGGCCGCGGCAGTTCCAGAACGGCGCGAACGTCTCGGTGGTCGTCCACGAGCTGGCCCACCAGTGGTACGGCGACAGCGTGTCCGTCGAGGGCTGGAAGGACATCTGGATCAACGAGGGCTTCGCCCGCTACAGCCAGTGGCTGTGGTCGGAGAAGGAGGGCGAGGGCACCGCGCAGGAGCTCGCCGACTGGGCGTACGCCACCCGCCCGGCCGAGGACCCGTTCTGGCAGGTCAAGCCGGGTGACCCGGGTCCGGAGAACCAGTTCCACGGCGCCGTCTACGACCGTGGCGCCATCGCCGTGCAGGCGCTGCGCAACGAGGTCGGTGACGAGACGTTCTTCCAGATCCTGAAGGGCTGGCCGACCGAGCGGGCGCACGGCAACGCCAAGGTCGGCGACTTCGTCCGGTACGCGGAGAAGATCTCGAAGAAGCCGCTGGCCCAGTTGTTCGAGACCTGGCTCTACACCCCGGGCAAGCCGGACGTCTCCGCCCTGAACCCGGCCGCCGCCAAGGCCGCGCAGTCCCCCTCGGCCCGCTCGCTCCCGGCCGCCCCGGCGGAGAGGGTGGAGCCGAAGTCCTGGAAGAAGATCGCGGAGACGAACACGGTCCACGACCACGGTCGCTGAGGTCCGTCAGCGGGCGGCGGCGTGCCATCGGGCCCGGGCCGCCCGCGCGACGGGCAGGTAGCGAAGCCGCTCGGGCAGGAGCGGTACGAGGATCCGCACGGCGGTGCTGAACCGCCGCAGGCGGCGTTCCTGGGCCGGGGTCCACTCCAGGCCGATCGCGGCGCGCGCGTCGGGCGGCATGTACCCGACGGTGACGAAGGCCCGCAGGCGCAGGAACGCCGTCCGCAGCACCGGCCAGGTGAGCCGCAGCAGCAGCCGTACGGGCAGCGGGCCGCCCTCGGGGCGGGGCAGCGGCACGTCGGTGGCGACCAGTTCGCGGGCGACCTTCGTCGGCTCGATCTCCTCGGCCAGCATGCGACGGTAGTAGACCCAGAACTCCTCGATGCCCTGCGGCATGTCCCGGTCGTGGAGGCCGAGGATGCGGCCCACCTGGAGCCACTCGCGGTAGAGCTGTCGCTCCTGGGCGGGGGTGAAGCGGCGCAGCAGGTAGCGGCCCGCGTACAGGTAGACCGGGAAGCCGCTGGCGTGCACCCAGGCGTAGCAGGCGGGGTCGAGGGAGTGGTAGCGCCGGCCCCGGGTGTCGGTGCCCTGGATCTCCTTGTGCAGGCGGCGGACCCGGCGCCCCTCCTCGGCGGCGTCCTGCCCGCCGTACACCCACAGCTGGACCGAGCGCAGCGAGCGCTCGCCGCGGCCCCAGGGGTCGGTACGGAAGACGGAGTGCTCGTCGACGCCGGCGCCGATGGCGGGGTGGGCGACCTGCATGGTGAAGGCGGCGGGGAGCATCAGCAGGGCGCGGACGTCGCCGGCGATGGTCCACAGCACACCGCCGGGAGGCGGCGGCTCGGGGTCGGCGCGGCGGTCGGCGGCCGTCCGGCCAGGCGATCCCTTCGCGGGGTGTTCCGTCGTACTCATGATCGCGTCCCCCAGGGTCTGGACCTCGCCGTCTTTCCAGTATGCCGGGGGTCGCGCGGCTTCTGCCGGGGCCCCCGTACTGCCGGGCCGGGGGGCCGCGCGTCCTTCACGCGGACCTCTGCGGAGGAGTGATCGGCTCCGGTCCCGCCGGCGCCCCCACGTCGTCGCGCTGTGGACAGAAAGTCTTGTCACGGGTGTTACCCCGAAGTAACCGTGGCTGCTTGGATGACGGAGCCGATCTTCCCCCGCAGGAATGATGGAGACCTCATGCTGCTCACCTCCCACCGCCGCCACCGGGCCGCCGCCGCGGCCGTCGCGGCGATAGCCGCCGGTGCGCTGGCCGCCACCACCGCGCCGGCCGCCACGGCCGCGGAGAGCGCCGCCGCCCCGCGGCTCAGCGTCCTGTCGTACAACGTGTTCCTGATGAGCAAGAGCCTCTACCCGAACTGGGGCCAGGACCACCGGGCTGCGGAGATCCCCAAGGCGGACTTCTACCAGGGCCACGACGTCGTCGTCCTCCAGGAGGCCTTCGACAACGCCGCCTCGGACGCGATCAAGGCCAACTCGGCCGCGCGCTACCCGTACCAGACCCCGGTCATCGGCCGCAGCAAGAGCGGCTGGGACGCCACCGGGGGCGCGTACTCCTCCACCACCCCGGAGGACGGCGGCGTCACGGTCCTGAGCAAGTGGCCCATCGTGCGCAAGGAGCAGGTGGTCTACAAGGACGCCTGCGGCGCCGACTGGTGGTCGAACAAGGGCTTCGCCTACGTCGTCCTGAACGTCAACGGCGCCAAGGTGCACGTGGTCGGCACGCACGCGCAGTCCACCGACCCCGGCTGCGGCGCGGGTGAGGCGGCGGAGATGCGCGCCCGCCAGTTCCGGTCGATCGACGCGTTCCTGGACGGGAAGAACATCCCGGCGAACGAGCAGGTCATCGTCGCCGGTGACCTGAACGTCGACTCGCACACCCCCGAGTACGCGTCCCTGCTCGCCAACGCCGACCTGGCCGGCTCCGACAGCCGCACCGGGCACCCGTACTCCTTCGACACCGCGCTGAACTCGATCGCGTCCTACCGCTACCCGACGGACCCGCGCGAGGACCTGGACTACGTCCTGTACCGCAAGGGCAACGCGCGCCCGGCGGGCTGGGAGAACAACGTGGTCAAGGAGCAGTCCGCGCCCTGGACCGTCTCCAGCTGGGGCACGTCCTACACCTACACCAACCTCTCCGACCACTACCCGCTGATCGGCCGCTGACCGCCCGCCCACAACGCCCGGCGCATCCTCCCGATACCCCTTCCGGCCCTTCGGGGAAGGAAGGGGGCTCACCCGTTCATCCAGGGTCAGTCGAGCGGAAGCGCCTGGTGCGCGGCGACGATCGCGTCGATGCGGTGCGCGAGGTCGAAGTCGGCCGCGGTGAGCCGGTGCCCGGCGTCGTGGGTCGTGATCGACGCGCGGAGGCTGTCAATGCGGAGGTCGAGGTCGGCGTGATGCTGGACCCGCCGGGACCGGTCGGCGATCGTCACGATCGCGGCCACCGCCGCGTGATACCGAATCGGATAGGTACGGGTGATCTCATCGCCCTTCCGTTCCCACCCCGGCAGCCCGGCCATGCCCTCCGCGACCTCCTCTTCGGACAGCACCGTCGGCACGCCCATGTCAGCTCCCCTCGTTCACCGACGCCAGGATCCCCGCGAGGTCCCGGCCTACCGGGGCATCGTGCCATGGCCGCATAGCCTTCTCCAGGATGCCCAGTTCGCGGCGCATGCGGGCGGATCCGGTCTCGACGGCGATCTCGACGGCCGCCCGCGCGATGTCGACGGCCTGCTCCGGCTCCCGGGCACCGGCAGCGGCGGTAGCGTGCCGGGCGAGGTACACGCCGCGATCCCGGCGGGCGGTCGCGGGCACCGCGTCAAGGACCTGCGACCACAGGGACTCCGCCTCACGCCCCAGGCCAAGCCGGCCGTAGCAGGTGGCGCGCTGCACTTCGAGGTAGCCGGGTGTCCGCCGGCAGGCGTTGCCCCAGGGCAGGTCGTCATCGACTCGGGAGATCAGGTCGTCGGCCACGTCGATGAGCCGGTCGACAGCGGTGCGGTCGCCGACGAGGCTGGCGCCGTGAGCCTGCTGTTGCATGGCCATCACCCTCACCTTGGGGAACAGCCGGTCGTCTACGAGAGCGGCCTCGCACAGGTCGATGACTCCGTACCCGTCGCCGAGGTCGGTGCGGACCTGCGCGAGGTTGACGAGGCTGTAGCCGAAGAGGTGCCGGTCCCGGGAGCGGGCCGCGATCTCCTGCGTTATCCCCCGCCAGAAGCTGGCCGCGCCCAGGTCGCCAGCGTCCTGGTAGAGCCAGCCGACGAGCGCGGCATACGCGGCGCCGACGCGGAGCAGCCCGCTGCGGGTCTCGCCTTGCGCGGAGCGGACAAGCTTGTCGATGAGCTGGTACTGCGCGGATACGGTACCGATGAGGTCGTGCGGCCCGAGCAGCATGTCGGCCCGGTAGTGCCCCTCCAACTGCTCCTGGAAGTAGCTGATCAGCGCGGGATCGACGTGTTGCGCGGCGGTGGGGCCGGGCACGAGCGCGGCCGCAGTGACGCTGACGAAGGTCGGGCGGTTCACGTCTGCCTCTTGGTGTGCCTCGGGTCGGATCCAGCCGACTGGCGGCTGGAACCCGAGCTCCTCAGGCCAGCGGCCGAGGGCATCGTGAAGGACGATCGCGGTGGCCTCCGGCGGCCAGCCGCGCTGACCCACGTCACCCTCCCAGCGACGCCAGGTTCTGGCCGCCACGTGAAAGTGCGGGTCGTCCAAAAGCCGCTGCCCATAGAGACTGACGGCTTCTGCTGCGCACTGCATTGAGCGCCACCCGGCCCTGAGCCGGGCTGCCCGAAGCGCGTCATTTCGGTGGCCAACCGCTCCAGTGTGAGGTGTCATCGCGTCTGCCTCCGGCCGTGGCCGGCACGTGGCCACCGATGGCCACGCGATGGCCTATCTGCCCATCTGTGTGTCCGGCCATCATCCATCTACGCGCACATGACGCGCTGAAGAACTGCGGTAGGAGACCCGAAATGACCAGCTCACGTGACGATGTGGAGGTCGACCGCCGCACGGGGGCCGCCTGCCGGGACGTTCCCGTCCCGGTCACCAGCCAGCTCTCGACGGAGCAGCTCAAGGGGGTCGCCTGCGTCGCCTGCGGGGGGCAGCTGTCCACTGACCGCCTACTCCGCGGGATCGCCTTGGTACACGACGGCCCGCACGCCCTGGACTACGACGTCTACTCCTGCCCGCCGGACGGCGGCATGGCATGACGACGCCTACGTACCCGACCGGCCGGTGGACTGCCCAATCCCGCCGATGTCGTGGCTGCGGCGCCGAGGCGCTCCCGATCGGCGGACCGGAGGGCGGGGCAACGCTGCACAAAGCGCGGTGTCCGTGGCGTCGGCCGGATGAGCCGGTCGAACGATGACCGACTGGCAGAAGCAAGCCCTGATCGTCACCGCCGTGTTCATCGCCGCCACAGCCCTCGCGCTCAACGCGATCGTGAACGGCACCTGAACTCCCACCCATCCGTCTCACCCGACAGGAGAGGTCCACCGTGGCAACGCCCACCGCTCTGCAGTCATCCGCCCGAGCGCTGCTGTCCGACGAGGGATTCGACCGCGTGGCGCACCTCGTACAGCGCGACAATGACGGCATCGACGAGGCCCTCGCCACCCGGATCGTAAACGAGGCCCTCAAGTTCGTGGCCGCCGCCGGACAGGCCACCGGGCGGCACCTGCGCCCGTCCAGGGTGGTGGACATCGGCTGGCACGCCCTGATCCTCCACACGGCCATGTACCGGGAGCTGTGCCGGCACACCGGGCGGTTCGTCGACCACAGGCCGGAAGGACCGGACACGCTGCGCCGGGCGGCCGACACGCTGGACCGGACCATGGAGGCGATCCGAGAGGCCGGGTACGAGCCGGACGCGTACCTGTGGGGGGCGCTCGCGGATACGGAGATGCACGGCGGCGACTGCATGCACAGCGAGTGCACGGAGGGCGGATCGGCATGCGCCGCTCCACCGGCCACCTGAGCACCCAGTCCCTTACAGTCGTTGACTACGAGCCGTGAGGAAGAGATTGCAGTGAGCGAAGAAACGGGCGAGGCCCGCTTGTGGGTAGATCCTCGATACCGCGATCTGGCAATGCGCTGGGATGGGCTCCGGGTGGACCGCCGACCTGGGAAGCGGCCCCGCCGCACCTGCCCGCACGGAGCCGGTGTCACTCTGATCGTGGACCCTGCGACGAGTGTACTTCGCAACGTCCAGTGCGGGGCCTGCAAGCCATCGCCGATCGCCTGAGCTGGTCCAACGGGTCGAGGGCGAACTCCGGATTGTCACGCAGTACGCCCATCGGCCGTCACCCGGCCTGACCCGGAGGGCGGGTGGGTAGCGATGTGTGTCGACATTCCACCGCCTTGGTCCGGCGGGCGGGCGGCCGCCCACCGGACCGGGGCCGTTCGGGTTACGGCGCCGGGGCGGGGTCCTCGTACAGCCCGTCGATCAGTGCGCCGTACTTCTCGCGGATCACCCGGCGGCGGAGCTTGAGGGAGGGGGTGAGCTCACCGCTCTCGGGCCCCCACTCCTCCGTCAGCAGGCGGTAGCGCTTGATCTGCTCGGTCCGGTTGAGCCGGGCGTTTGCCGCGGCCACCGCCCGGTCGACCTCCTCCCGTACGGCCGGGTGCGCGGCCAGGTCCGCGGGCGAGGCCGCCTCGATGCCCCGGGCGGCGGCCCAGGCGGGCGCCAGGTCGGGGTCCAGGACCAGCAGGGCGACGAGGTAGGAGCGGCCGTCGCCGTGGACCAGGGCCTGCCCGATCAGCGGGTGCTCCTTGACGGTGTTCTCCACCAGCGCCGGCGAGACGTTCTTGCCGTTCGAGGTGATGATCAGTTCCTTCTTGCGGTCGGTCAGCCAGAGGAACCCGTCCTCGTCGAGCCGGCCGATGTCTCCCGTGGGGAACCAGCCCTCCGCGTCGGCCGCGTCCTCCAGCGAGCCGTCGGGCCGCAGGTAGCCCCCGAAGACGGTCGCGCCGCGGGTGAGGATCTCCCCGTCCCCGGCGAGCCGCAGCTCCAGTCCCTCGATCGGCCGGCCCACCGAGCCGAGGCGGAACGCGTCCGGGCTGTTGACCGTACACACGCCGGAGGTCTCGGTGAGCCCCCAGGCGTCCATGATCGTGATGCCCCAGCCCGCCCAGAACCGGACCACGTCGATGGGCATCGGCGCCGTGGCGCTGGCCGTCCAGACCAGCCGGTCCATCCCCGCCAGGCCCAGCAGCGGGTCCAGCACCCGCTCCTTCGCCGCCGCGTACGAGGCTTCGAGCGCGGCCGGGACCCGTTCGCCGCGCTCCCGGTGGGCGGCGCGGGCGCGGGCCAGGTCGTTCGCGGCCTCGATGGCCGCCCGCTGGTCCTCGGGGAGCCGGGCGAGTACGGCCCGTACGGAGGCGGCCAGCTTCTCCCACACCCGGGGCACCCCGAAGAACTGCACCGGCCGCAGCTCGCGGACCGCGCCGGCCACGGCGGTGGGGTCCGCGCACAGCCGTACGTGCGCGGCGCGCAGCAGCGGCAGGTAGATGCCGAGGACCCGCTCGGCTATGTGCGCGAAGGGCAGGTAGCAGATGTGCTCGGCGTGCTCCGGCAGGTCCACGTGGCGGTCGAGGCGGATCGCCTGGAGCATCAGGTTGCGGTGGGTCAGCCGGACCCCCTTGGGGTCGCCGGTGGTCCCGGAGGTGTAGACGACGGTCAGCGGGTCCTCGGGGCGCGTCTCCTGCCAGGCCTTGTCGAAGGCGTCGGCGCGGTGCAGCCGGACGCCGGACGCGTACAGGGAGGCGTACGTGCCGTGCGGGCCGGCCTCGGCGGCCTCGGCGACCACCAGGCGCTCCAGGGGCACGTCGGCGTCGGACAGCAGCGGCTCCCACCGGGCGAGCTCGCGGGCGCCCTCGACGACGGCGAGCCTGGCCCCGCTGTGGCGGGCGATGTGGGCGATCTGCTCGGGCGCGGAGGTCCCGTACACGGTGACGGGCACGGCGCCGAGGTGGACGAGGGCGAGGTCGCTGAGCCAGTGCTCGGGGCGGTTGCCCATCATCAGCAGGACGTGTTCGCCGCGCCCGACTCCGAAGGCGGCGTACCCGGCGGCGAGGACGGCGACCTTGAGGCGGACCTCGGACCAGGTCAGGGTCGTCCACTCGGCGGCGTCGGGGCCCGTGCGCCACGAGAGCGCGGGGAGGGATCCGTGCGCGGCGGCGTTGCGGGCGAGCAGGGCGGGGACGGTGATCTCTTCGGGTCGTCCGGGCAGTCGCAGGTTCGTGGTCATGGGCAGCTCCTGGCCGTTTCACATCGTTGGTGCGACAGCAATACTGTTGAACCCAAGCTGTGGAGCAGAGAGCGAGGCGCAGACGATGGCCGACCAGGCACCCGAGCCGATGCTCACCGTGGACGAGCTGGCGGCCCGGGCGGGCGTCACCGTCCGCACCGTACGGTTCTACAGCACGCGCGGGCTTTTGCCCCCTCCCGTGATCGGGCCTCGTCGGGTGGGCCACTACGGCCCGGAGCACCTCTCGCGGCTCGCGCTGATCGAGGAGTTGCAGCACCAGGGCATGACCCTCTCCGCCATCGAGCGGTACCTCGACGCCCTGCCCGACGACCTGAGCGCGCACGACCTGGCCATCCACCGGGCGATGGTGGCAAGTTGGGCTCCGGACGCGGCCCGGGAGGCCTCGCGGGCGGAGCTGGAGAAGCGGGCCGGACGCAGCCTGTCGGACGCCGATCTGCGGCGGCTGACGGCGATGAACGTACTCGCCGTCTCGGGGGACGGGTTCCGGGTGGACGTGGGGCTGCTGCGGCTGGGGGTCGCGCTGCTCGACGTGCCGATCGCGCACGAGACGATCCTGGCGGCCCGGCGGGTGCTGGTGGAGCACACCAGGTCGGCGGCGCACGAGTTGACGGCGCTGTTCCGCGACGAGGTGTGGGGGCCCTTCACCGAAGGCGAGAGCGACCCCGAGCGGGTGGAGTCGATGAAGGCGCTGTCGGCGCACATGCAGCCGATGGTGGTGCAGGCCCTGGTCACGGCCTTCCAGCGGTCGCTGAGGGAGGAACTGCGGGCGGCGTTCGTCTCCGGAGAGGGCTGATCGTTCCTACGGCGGCGGCCGCCCGCCCGGGCCGGCGGGGCCGGGGTAGATTCACCGTCATGGCTGTCATCCACCGCACCACCATGACCCCGACCAAGCACGAACTCCTCGCCGCCTGGCTTCCCTTGCGCTCCTGGTACCAGGGAACCGGGGGGCCGGCGGAGCTCACCGCGGCGGAGCTCTCCGCGGCGGGCGGGTTCCGGATCGACGACCCGGAGGGCGAGGTGGGCATCGAGTTCATGGCCGTCACCGACGGGTCCGGCGGAACCCCGGTCGCCTACCTGGTGCCGCTCACCTACCGGGGCGCCCCGCTGGCCGGCGCCGAGGCGGGCCTGATCGGCACCAGCGAGCACGGCGTCCTGGGCACGCGCTGGATCTACGACGGGGCCCACGACCCGGTCCTCGTCGGGCAGTTGCTCGCCCTGCTGGCAGGCAAGACGGCGGCCCAGGCCCAGCGGGAGAGCAACGTCCCCGACCCGACCGTCGAGGCCCGCCCCGAGGGGCCGGGCGTACCCGCGGACCTGACCCGGCGGCCCGGCGGCGCGGCCGACACCGCCGACGCCACGGTCCTCGCGGTCGGCCCGGCCGGGCACCCCGACGCCGCCCCCCTGACGCTGAGCCTCACCCGGGTGCTGCGCCCCGGCCCCGCCGCCGGGGACGGCCTCCTCGGACAGGTACTGGCCCGGTGGACCGCCCCGGACGGCGCCGAGCTGCGCGGAGCCGTCGCCGTACTGCGGGACGCGGACGGCCCCGCCAGGGGCGACGGCGGCCGCTGACCGGCCGCATGTCCCGGGCCGGCCCGCGCACTCGGCCCGCGGACCGGCGCACTCGGTCCGCGGACCCGCGCACTCAGTCCGCGTACGTCTCGCCGCGCTCGGCCTTCGCCACCAGCGACGCGGGCGGGGCGAAGCGCTCGCCGTACGCCGCCTCCAGCTCGCGGGCGCGGGCCACGAAGCCCGCCAGGCCGCCCTCGTAGCCGTTGACGTACTGGAGCACGCCGCCCGTCCACGCCGGGAAGCCGATGCCCATGATGGAGCCGATGTTGGCGTCGGCGACCGAGGTCAGCACGCCCTCGTCGAGGCAGCGGACCGAGTCGAGCGCCTCCGAGAAGAGCATCCGCTCCTTCATGTCCTCGAAGGGGATCTCGTACCCGGGCTTGGTGAAGTGCTCGCGCAGGCCCGGCCAGATGCCGGCGCGCTTGCCCGCCTCGTCGTACGCGTAGAAGCCGCCGCCGCCGCTGCGGCCGGGCCGCCCGAACTCGTCGACCATCCGGTCGATGACGGTGTCCGCCGGGTGCTCGGCCCAGGTGCGCCCCTCGGCCTCGAAGGCCTTGCGGGTCTCGTTGCGGATCTTGCGCGGCAGGGTGAGCGTCAGCTCGTCCATCAGCGACAGCACCTTGGCCGGGTAGCCGGCCTGCGCCGCGGCCTGCTCGACGGAGGCGGGCTCGATGCCCTCGCCGACCATCGCCACGCCCTCGTTGATGAACTGGCCGATCACGCGCGAGGTGAAGAAGCCGCGCGAGTCGTTGACGACGATCGGGGTCTTGTTGATCTGGCGCACCAGGTCGAAGGCGCGGGCGATGGCCTCGTCGCCGGTCTGCTCCCCCTTGATGATCTCGACCAGCGGCATCTTGTCCACGGGCGAGAAGAAGTGCAGCCCGATGAAGTCCGCGGGCCGCTTCACGCCCTCCGCGAGCCCTGAGATCGGCAGGGTGGAGGTGTTGGAGCACAGCAGCGCGTCGGGCGCGATGACGTCCTGGATCTCCTGGAACACCTTGTGCTTGAGGGAGGTGTCCTCGAAGACCGCCTCGATGACGGCGTCGCAGCCGGCCAGGTCGGCGGCGTCGGCGGTCGCTGTGATCCGGCCGAGCAGCTCCGCGCGCTGGGCCTCGGTCGTGCGGCCGCGCGAGAGGGCCTTGTCGAGCAGCTTCTCGGAGTACGCCTTGCCCTTGGCGGCCGCCTCGGCGGTGACGTCCTTGAGGACCACCTCGATCCCGGCCCGGGCGCAGGAGTACGCGATGCCCGCGCCCATCATGCCCGCGCCGAGGACGGCGACCTTGCGGACCGGGCGCGGCTCGACGCCCCGGGGGCGGCTGCGGCCGGCGTTGACGGCCTGGAGGTCGAAGAAGAACGCCTGGATCATGTTCTTGGCGGTCTGCCCGGTGACCAGCTCGGTGAAGTAGCGGGCCTCGATGGTCAGCGCGGTCTCGAAGTCCACCTGGGAGCCCTCGACGGCGCAGGCCAGGATGTTGCGCGGGGCCGGGTACGGGGCTCCGTTCAGCTGCTTCTTGAGGTTGGCCGGGAAGGCCGGCAGGTTCGCGGCGAACCGGGGGCTGGACGGCGTGCCGCCCGGGATCCGGTAGCCCGGTACGTCCCACGGCTGCTTCGACTCGGGGTTCGCGTCGATGAAGGCGCGGGCTTTGTCGAGCATCTCCTCGCGCGTGGCGGCCAGTTCATGGACCAGGCCGTTCTCCAGAGCGCGCTTCGGGTTGTACTGGGTCCCCTGCAGCAGCACCTTGAGCAGCGCGTCGGCGATGCCCATCAGGCGCACGGTGCGGGTGACGCCGCCGCCGGCCGGCAGGAGGCCGAGGGTGACCTCGGGCAGGCCGATCTTGGAGCCGGGGGCGTCGAGGGCGACACGGTGGTGGGAGGCGAGGGCGATCTCGTAACCGCCGCCCAGGGCTGCGCCGTTGATGGCGGCGACGACGGGCTTGCCCAGGGTCTCGATGCGGCGCAGCGAGGCCTTGATGGCGGTGCCGGTGTCGAAGGCCAGCTGCGCGTGCTCGGCGCCCAGCCGGATCATGTCCTTGAGGTCGCCGCCCGCGAAGAAGGTCTTCTTGGCGGAGGTGTAGATGATGCCGCGGATGGAGTCCTTCTCGGCCTCGGCGCGGTCGGCGATCGCTGCGATGGAGTCCTTGAAGGCCTGGTTCATCGTGTTGGCGGACTGGTCGGGGTCGTCGAGGATCAGGGTGACGACGCCGGTCTCGTCCTGTTCCCAGCGGATGGTTCGGGTCTCGGTCATGGGTGGGTCTCTCCGTGGAAGTCTCGTTCGGCGGGGCCGGGCGGAAGGGGCCGGGGGCGGCCCGGGCGCTACGCGGGGGTCGGGCGTTCGCCGCGAGGGCGTTCGCTACGGGGGCGTTCGCTACGAGCGGGTCGGGCGTTCGCCGCGCCGCACGGCTACAGGCGTTCGACGATGGTGGCGACGCCCATGCCGCCGCCGACGCACAGGGTGACGAGCCCGTAGCGCTTGTCCTGGCGCTCCAGTTCGTCGATGACGGTTCCCAGGATCATCGCGCCGGTGGCACCGAGCGGGTGGCCGAGCGCGATGGCGCCGCCGTTCACGTTGACCTTGTCCAGCGAGACGCCCATGTCCTTGACGAAGCGGAGCACGACGCCCGCGAAGGCCTCGTTGATCTCGATCAGGTCGATGTCGTCGATGGTCAGGCCGGCCTTCGCCAGGGCCTTGCGGGTGGCCGGGGCGGGGCCGGTGAGCATGATGGTCGGCTCGGAGCCGGAGACCGCCGCCGAGACGATCCGGGCGCGCGGCCGCAGGCCGCCCCGCTCCCCCGCCTCGCGGGAGCCGATCGCGACGAGCGAGGCGCCGTCGACGATGCCGGAGGAGTTGCCCGCGTGGTGGACGTGGTCGATCTTCTCGACCCAGTGGTACTTCTGCAGGGCGACGGCGTCGAACCCGCCGAGGTCGCCGATGTCCGCGAAGGACGGCTTCAGGCGGGCGAGGGTGTCCGCCGTGGTGCCGGGGCGGATGAACTCGTCGTGGTCCAGGACGACCAGGCCGTTGCGGTCGGTCACCGGGACGACGGACCCGGCGAACCGGCCGTCCTTGACGGCCGCGGCGGCGCGCTCCTGGGAGAGGGCCGCGTACTCGTCGACGTCGCGCCGGGAGAAGCCCTCGATGGTGGCGATCAGGTCGGCGCCGATGCCCTGGGGCACGAAGCCGGTGTCCCAGTTCGTCATCGGGTCGGCGAACCAGGCTCCGCCGTCGGAGGCCATCGGCACGCGGGACATGGACTCCACGCCGCCGGCGAGGACCAGGTCCTCCCAGCCCGAGCGGACCTTCGCGGCGGCCATGTTGACGGCTTCCAGGCCGGAGGCGCAGAAGCGGTTCTCCTGGACGCCCGCGACGGTGTCCGGGAGCCCGGCCGCGATGGCGGCGATCCGGGCGATGTCGGAGCCCTGGTCGCCGACCGGGCCGACGACGCCGAGCACGATGTCGTCGATGGTGGCGGGGTCCAGTCCGGGGTTGCGCTCGCGCAGGGCGTGGATGAGGCCGACGACCAGGTCGATCGGCTTGGTGCCGTGCAGGGCGCCGTTGGCCTTGCCGCGCCCGCGCGGGGTGCGGATCGCGTCGTATACGTAAGCTTCGGTGCTCACTGGTCAAGCCTTTCGCAGGGTGCTGGGGGGAGGCCGGGAAGGTCGGTGGGGCGGGTCAGCCCAGGAGGGAACGGCCGATGATCTCCTTCATGATCTCGGTCGTGCCGCCGTAGATGGTCTGGATGCGGCCGTCGACGAAGGCGCGCGCCACCCGGTACTCGGTCATGTAGCCGTATCCGCCGTGGAGTTGGAGGCAGCGGTCGGCGACCCGCTTCTGGAGCTCGGTCGCCCACCACTTGGCCATGGAGGCGTGGACGTGGTCGAGTTCGCCCGCGGTGTGGTCGGCAATGCACCGGTCGAGGAAGGTACGGGTGACGGCGCACTCGGTGGCCATCTCCGCGATCTCGAACCGGATGTGCTGGAGCTTGGCGAGCGGCCGCCCGAAGGCCTCGCGCTCCTTCACGTACCGCGTGGTGATCTCCAGCAGGTGTTCGGAGGCGGCGATGGCGGCCATCGCGATGCCCATCCGCTCCTGCGCGAGGTTGGTCATCAGGTGGACGAAGGCGCCGTTCAGCTCCCCGAGCAGGTTCTCCTTCGGCACGCGCACGTCGTGGAAGAACAGCTCGGCGGTGTCCTGGGCCTTCTGTCCGATCTTGTCGAGGTTGCGGCCGCGCTCGAAGCCCTCGGCGCCGCGCTCGACGACGAGCAGCGACAGGCCGTGCGCCCCGCCGTCGGGCGTGGTCTTGGCGACCACGATGACCAGGTCGGCGAGGATGCCGTTGGAGATGAAGGTCTTCGAACCGTTCAGCACCCAGTGGTCGCCGCGGTCCTCGGCCGTCGTACGGATCGCCTGGAGGTCGGAGCCGGCGCCCGGTTCGGTCATCGCTATGGCCGTGATGGTCTCGCCGGAGCAGAAGCCGGGCAGCCAGCGGCGCTTCTGCTCCTCGGTGGCCAGCGAGGTCAGGTACGGGCCGATGATGTCGTTGTGCAGCCCGATGGCGAGCCCGGGGGCGCCCGCCCGGGTGAACTCCTCGGCGATCACGGCCGCGTACCGGAAGTCGGGGTTGCCGCCGCCCCCGTACTCCTCCGGGACGGCCAGGCCCAGCAGCCCCTGGCGGCCGGCGGCGCGCCACGCCTCCCGGCTGACGATGCCGTCCTTCTCCCACTGCTCGTAGTGCGGCAGCACCTCCTTGGCGAGGAAGGTGCGGACGGTCTCGCGGAACGCCTCGTGGTCGGCGTCGAAGATCTGGCGCTGCATGGGTCGGCTCCTTAAAGCCAGTTCCTGACGGTTTCGATCAGCCGGGCCGGCTCGGGGCCGACCGGCGTGACGTTGAGCATGGTGACGCCCGCCTCGCGGAAGGCCTCGACGCGCTCGCGGACGTACCCCTCGGGCCCGCAGAGCGTCATCAGTTCACAGAACTCGTCCGGTACGGCGGCCGCGGCGTCGCGCGTGCGCCCGGCGAGGTAGAGCTCCTGGATCTTCCGGGCCGCTTCGCCGTACCCGTAGGCGACGGCGAGGTCGTTGTAGCCCGCGTGGAGCGTCATGGACAGCTCCATCAGCCCTCCTCCCCCGGCTCCCGCTCGGCGGACTGCTGCGCGGAGGGCTGCAGCTCCTCGGCCTTCGCCGCCTCCACCGCGTCCGCATCCGCATCCGCATCCGCCTCCAGCAGCGCCGGCACGCCCCAGTCGGCGGCCACCGACTCGGTGTGCGCACCCGGGCGGGCCGGGCCGCTCGTCACGGACGCCGGGGTCGCCGAGAACCGCGGCGCGGGTGCGGGCTGGACGATCCCGCCGAAGTCGGTGAAGGTGCCGCGGGCCGCGAGGTGCGGGTGGTCCGGCGCCTCTCGCAGCGAAAGCACGGGCGCGACGCAGGCGTCGGTCCCCTCGAAGAACGCCGTCCACTCGGCGCGCGTACGGGTCCGGAAGCGCTCGGCGACGGCCTCGCGGAGCTCGCCCCACCGGGCGAGGTCCTTGCGGGCGGGGGCCCGGTCGGCGATGCCGAGCAGCTCGGTGAAGGTGTCGTAGAACTGCTGCTCCAGCGCGCCGACCGCCATGTACTGCCCGTCGGAGGTCTCGTAGGTGCCGTAGAAGGGGCAGCCGCCGTCGAGGAGGTTGGCCCCGCGCCGGTCCTGCCAGCCACCGGCCGCCATCATGCCGTGGATCATCGCGGTGAGGTGGGCGGTGCCGTCCACGATGGCCGCGTCGACGACCTGGCCGGCGCCGGTGGCACGCGCGTGCTGGAGGGCGGCGAGGACACCGATGACCAGGTAGAGCGAGCCGCCCGCGTAGTCCCCGACCAGGTTGGCGGGGACGGCCGGGGGCCCGTCCGGCTCGCCGATCATGCCCAGCGCCCCGGTCACGGCGATGTAGGCGATGTCGTGCCCGGCGGTGTGGGCCAGCGGGCCGTCCTGGCCCCAGCCGGTCATCCGGCCGTAGACCAGCCGCGGGTTGCGCGCGTGGCAGTCGGCCGGGCCGACGCCGAGCCGCTCGGCGACCCCCGGGCGGAAGCCCTCGACGAGCACGTCGGCCCGCTCGACGAGGTCCAGGACGCGGGCCGGGCCCCCGGCAGACTTGAGGTCGAGCAGGACGGAACGCTTGTTGCGGTTGGTGACGTCGTACGCGGGATTGACCGCGAGCCCGCCCCCGCCGGGCCGGTCCACCCGTACGACGTCCGCCCCCAGGTCGGCGAGGAGCATCGCGGCGAACGGGCCCGGGCCGATGCCCGCCAGTTCGACGACGCGCACCCCGGAGAGCGGACCGTTCCCTGTCACTGCCATCGGGCCCCCAGCGTCTCTGGTCTGCGACTGTGTGACACAACTGATGTAACACCAGTGATGCTAGGAACGTGCCGCCCTCCGCACAAGCCCTTGGGCGAGCAAGCGCTTAGCAGTCTGTCCCGATCAGGGCGGATAGGGGCGGTGGACCGCGCCTGCCTCCGCCAAACTGGATGCCCTACCCCCCTGATCAAGCCACGTGCGGCTATGTACTCTGAGCCTGGTTTCAAACCTGATCAAGTTCAAAAAACGAAAATAGGGGGGCCGGTGCGCAATCGCCGACTCATGCTTTCCGCCGCCGTCATCGCGGCCGGTGTAGGTCTCATACCAGGTCTGGCCCACGCGGCCGACCCGGTCCAGCCCACCAAGTCCAGCAAGCCGGACGCCCACGGGGTCGACAGCACGCCCGACCTCACCGAGGTCGGACAGCAGAAGTTCAGCAGCCCGGCCGAGCGCACGGTCCAGTTCGCGCCGAAGGTCGACGCCAAGAGCACGGCCGCTCCGCAGGCCCAGGACGCCGTCGCCGCCGCCGACCCGACGGTCGGGCTCAGCGGCTGGGGCACCAGCGCGCGCGGCGTCCACATCGACGCCACGGTCACGAACCCGGACTCGACGCTGCTCAGCCTGAGCGTCGAATGGGGCGACGGCAGCACCGACCAGTTCAACGTCTACGGCAACGAGACCGTGCCGCTGCAGCACTCCTACAAGGACATCGGCTACTACACGGCCAAGGTCACCCTGTCCGACAACTCGGGCGCCCGGGCCGTCAACACGATGGACCTGTGGACCCTGGGCTCCGACTTCACCCCGCACACCCCGACCCGCCTGCTCGACACCCGCGACGGCACGGGCGCACCGCGGGCCAAGGTCGCCGGTTTCGGCACCGTCAAGGTGAAGATCGAGGGCAATGCCAAGATCCCGGCCGGCGTCACGGCCGTGGTCCTCAACGTCACCGTCACCAACGCCACCAGCTCGGGCCACATCACCGCGTACGGCTCGGGCGACGACCGCCCGACCTCGTCGAACGTGAACTACAACGCCGGCCAGACCGTCCCGAACCTGGTGATCGTGCCGGTCGGCGAAGACGGTTACGTCGACCTGTACAACCGCAGTGGCGGCACGGTCGACTTGATCGCCGACGTCACCGGCTACTTCACCCACACCACGTCCAGCGGCTACACCCCGCTGGCCCCCTCCCGTCTCGTCGACACCCGCTCCGGGCTCGGCACGCAGAGGGGGCAGGTGCCCGGGGCCGGCACGTTCAACGTCCAGATCGCCGGCCGCAACAACGTTCCTGCCTCCGGCGTGACCGCGGTCGCGCTGAACGTGACCATCACCGAGCCCAAGAGCGACGGCCACCTGAGCGTGTTCCCGAGCGGGCAGCAGGCCACGACGTCCAACCTGAACTTCAGCGCCGGCCAGACCATCGCCAACGCGGTGATCGTCCCCGTCGGCCAGGACGGCAAGATCAGCGTGCGCAACGGCGCCTGGGGCGCGACCGACGTCATCGTCGACGTCGTCGGCTTCTACAGCCCGGCCGGCGAGGGCGCCTACCGTCCGGTCCAGCCCGAGCGCCTGCTCGACACCCGCGGCGACGACAACTGGGACTCCGGCCCGCTCGACGACTTCGGCTACGCCTACATCCCGCTGGGCCACAACCGTTCCCACGAGACCAGCTGGGTCCTGAACACCACCGTCACCGACACGAAGGCCAACGGCTTCCTCGGCGTCGTGCCGGACCCGAACACGGTGTACGCGTACGACAACGACTTCGCGTCGTGGCCGCCCGCGCCCACCTCGTCCACCCTGAACTGGACGCCGGGCAAGACCGTCCCGAACTTGGTCCAGGCGACCGGCGGCCCCGACGGCATCGTCGACTTCTTCAACCAGAGCTACGGCACCACCCACCTGATCGTCGACATCTTCGGCTACTACGACAAGAGCTGACCACCAGCCAGCTCTGCACCCCGTGCCCCGGGGACGGCCGCTCCGGCCGTCCCCGGGGCACGGCCCTGTACGGACCGCCCGCCCGGACCTCCCCCACGGACCTCCGGCGCGGGCACGCTAGCCTCGGCGGGCGACAGCGGCCAGAGGACGCGATGACGGACGAAGGAGTTCGCGCGATGGACCAGGAACGTAACTACGACGTGGTGCTCTACGGCGCCACGGGCTTCGTCGGAGCGCTGACCGCCGAGTACCTCGCCGCGCACGCGCCCGCGGGCTGCCGCTGGGCCCTGGCCGGCCGGAACCCGGCGAAACTGGAGCTGCTGCGCGAGCGGCTCGCCGCCATCGACCCGGCGTGCGCGAACCTTCCGCTCCTCAGGGCGGACGCGGACGACGGGGACGCCCTGCGCGAACTGGCCGCCTCCACGCGGGTGCTGGCCACGACCGTGGGCCCGTACATCTGGTACGGAGCCGAACTCGTCGCCGCCTGCGCCGAGTCCGGGACCGACTACGTGGACCTCACCGGCGAGCCGGAGTTCGTGGACCGGATGTACGTCGAGCACGACGCACGGGCCCGGGAGACCGGCGCCCGGCTCGTCCACGCCTGCGGCTTCGACTCGATCCCGGCCGACCTGGGGGCGTACTTCACGGTCGGACAGCTGCCCGCGGGCGTCCCGCTGCGCGTCGACGGGTTCCTGAGGTCCAACGCCTTCTTCTCCGGCGGCACCCTGACGTCGGCGCTGACCGCGCTCAGCCGCGGCCCGCAGACCCTCGCGGCCGCGCGCGCCCGGCGCCTGCACGAGCCCCGGCGGTTCGACCGCCGGGCCCGCGGGCCGGTGGGAACGCCCCGGTACAGCCGGGAGACCGGCACGTGGGCGCTTCCGCTGCCCACGCTGGACCCCGCGATCGTGGCCCGCTCGGCCGCCGCCCTGGAGCGGTACGGGCCCGACTTCCGCTACCGGCACTACGCCTCCGTCAAGCACCTGCCCGTCGCGGTGGGCGGTACGGCGGCGATCGGCGCGACGGTGGCCCTGGCCCAGGTCCCGCCGGCCCGGCGCTGGCTGATGAACCGCTGGGAGCCGGGCCGCGGACCGGACGCCGAGCGGCGGGCGCGCAGCTGGTTCACGGTGCGCTTCGTGGGCGAGGGGGGCGGGCGGCGCGTGTTCACCGAGGTCTCGGGCGGCGACCCGGGGTACGGCGAGACCGCGAAGATGCTGGCCGAGTCCGCGCTCTGCCTGGCGTACGACACCCTCCCCGACGCCGCCGGACAGCTGACGACCGCGGTGGCGATGGGCGACGCGCTGATCCCCCGCCTCCGGAAGGCCGGGATCACCTTCCGGGTGGCGGACGCCCGCTGAGGCACGCGGGCCCGCTGACTCCCCGACACCCTGCGGGCCGGGCGGCCCGGGGCCGCGCGCCTCAGGAGGCTTCCTTCAGCGCCCGGCGGCACAGGGAGTCGGCGTGCCGGGTGGTCTCGGGGATCCGGAAGCGGGGGCTCAGGGCCAGGGCGTGCGCGCAGGCGTTCTCCAGCGAAACTCGGTGGCCCACGGAGACGTACACCGGCTTGATCCCGTCCTGGGTCCGCAGCGCCCGGCCGACCTCGGCGCCGTCGGCCGCGAGCAGCGGGGCGGCGTCGCCCCGCCGGGCGCCCGGCTCCTCGTACGTGAAGGTGAACGGGTTCTTCGCGACCCCGATGGCCGGCAGCCCGGTGACCACTCCGAGGTGGCAGGCCAGGCCGAAGCCGCGGGGGTGGGCCAGCCCGTAGCCGTCGCAGACGACGAGGCCGGGCACGGTGGTGAGCGCGTCCAGGGCGGCCAGTACGGTCGGCAGCTCGCGGAAGGCGAGCAGCCCGGGCACGTACGGGAAGCTGACCCGCCCGACGGCGGTGGTCTCCTCGACCACCTCGAGGGTGGCCGCGTCGAGCACCACGGCCGCGGCGGCGACCAGGTCCCGGTCGTCGTCGTAGGCGACGTCCACTCCGGCGACGAGTCCGAGTCCGGGCGGCGGGCCGAGCTCGGTGAGCACGACCTGATGGCGTAGTTCGTCCTGTATCGCCCGGGCCTCGGCCTCGTCGGCGGGGGTCTTCACACTTGTCATGATGGGGCGAGAGTAGCCTGGCGATCATGTTCGTCATGGAGCTCACCTACACCGCGCCCGTCGAAGCCGTCGAGGACGAGATGGACGCCCACATCGCCTGGCTGGACGGCCATTACGCCGCGGGCATCTTCCTCGCGTCGGGCCGCAAGGTCCCGCGCGACGGGGGGATCATCCTGGCCGGCGGGGTCTCCCGCGGGGAGATCGAGAAGATCGCGGCCGAGGACCCCTTCGTCGTGGCGGACGTCTGCGCGTACCGCATCACGGAGTTCATCGCGACGAAGACCTCGGCGGACCTGTCGACGGTACGCGAGAACCCGGCGGTGTAGGGGGCGGGGGTAAGGGGGCGGGTCGGGCCTGGTCACCAGGCCCCGCGGCGTCACTTCCGTTCCAGGCGGGCCACCCGGCCCTTCTCGCCCGCCGCCCAGCAGCCGCCGTCGGGGGCGCAGTCGACCGTGTCGAACGACCCCGCCTCCAGCGGCCGCCAGGTGCGGCCCCCGTCCGCGGTGACGTCCGTGCCCGTCGGCCCCACCGCCAGCGCCGTGTCCGCGCCGTACGGGTACCAGGCCGTACCCGACCGGTACGCCGGGGGCGGGGTCGCCGCCTGGCGCCAGCTGCGGCCGCCGTCGGAGGAACGGGCCGCGGCCAGCGGCGAAGCCTCGCCGGTGCGGTAGTCACCGCCGACCGCGAGTCCCCTCGTACGGTCGCGGAAGGCCAGGGCGAAGACCCCGCGCGCCGGGTCGCCGGCCGGGAGGGTGGATTCGGCGACCCGCCAGGTCAGACCGCGGTCGGCGGAGTGCAGGACCCGTGCGGTCGCCCCGCCGCCGGTGGCCAGCCAGACGTCCCGCGAGCCCGCGGCGGTCAGGCACTGGCCGCTCGCGGCGAAGCCCGCCTCGCCCGGCAGGGCGGACGGCATGCCCTTGTCCGGCAGCACCCGCCAGGTCCGCCCGCCGTCGTCGGTCGCCAGGATGCGGAACCTGCCGTCGACCGGATCGCTCACCGCCAGCCCGTGCCGGGAGTCGAAGAAGGTCAGGCAGTCGTAGAAGGCCCGGGGGTCGGAGTTCCGGAAGGTCTCGGTCCAGGTGGCGCCGCCGTCCTCGGTACGCAGCACCCTGGAGGCCTCGCCCTCGCCGATGGACAGGGCCACCGCCCGCCGGGAGTCGAAGGCCTCCACGTCGCGGAGCTCCAGCGCCTCCGCGACCGCGCCGGGCGGCGAGACGTCCCGCCAGTTTCGGCCGCCGTCCACGGTGCGCAGCACGGTTCCCTTGGAGCCGGCCGCCCAGGCCGTGGTCCGGCTGACGGCGGCCAGCCCGCGGAAGCGTGAGCCCGCGGCGCTCTCGCCGGTCTCCTTCAGCGCCCAGCCCACACCGCGCAGGCCGTACCCCCCGCGCCCGCTCCCCGCCGCCTCTGCCCCGGACGCACCGGACGCGGCACCCGCCAACTCCGCGCCCAGCGCCTCCGCCACGCCGGTCTCCGTGCCTCCGGGCTCCGTACCTCCGGGCTCCGCACCCGCCTGCGCGGGGGCCGCCAGCACCCCCACCAGCAGAGCCGCGGCTCCCACGCCCACCCCAAATCCCAGAAGTCTCATGGCGCCGGAAGCTAACGCACCCCGGAACCGCCGTCCAGGGCGCCTCACCGCCCACCCCGGCGAGACGGCGCTCGGGCGGTGCTCGGGCGGTGCTCGGGGCGGTGCTCAACGGGTGTTCGGGCGGTGCTTGGGCCTGTCGAGTGAGCGGTAACCGGCCCTTTTCAGGCAGTCGCGCGGCCCGTGTCACACACTGCCCGCCCTTCGGGCGTATCCGGCCACCTGGTCACTCTGTGCGATCACACAGGAGACTTCCGGCCAATCGGTGACACAGGTCACGTCACCCTCCATGCACGGAATCGCCGATTCCGGCGTCTACCGGGTTGCCGGGTTCCACCCACAGCCCGGCAGCAGATCCGCCGCAAGGGAGTGTGCCTTGATCACTGTCATCGAGCAGGCCGTGCAGGCCCGTCTGGTCGCCACCGCGCCGAAGGTCGAGACCGTGCCCGTCACCCTCTGCTACGACCGGGCGGATCCGTTCGCCGTCCGCATGGCATTCCCCGCCCCGGCCACCCTGGAGGGCATCGAGATCTCCTGGACCTTCGCCCGCGAGCTGCTGGAGTCCGGGCTGAACCGCGCGTCGGGCAGCGGAGACGTGCGCGTGCGCCCGTACGACGCCGACCGGACGACGATCGAGTTCCACGCGTCCGAGGGGGTGGCGATCGTGCTGGTGGTGACGGCCGACCTGCACCACTTCCTCGAGCGGGCCTCGACCGTGGTCCCGCCCGGCCTGGAGCACCTCTACCTCGACATGGACCACAGCCTGGCCGAGCTGATGCGGGACACCTGCTGACCACCACCGCCGCCGCCGCCGCCCAAAACTCCGGCACTCACGGCCGGCGGCCGCCGGCCCCGCTCTGAATTCGTTTGCGGACGGCTCCGGCCGCCCGTAGCTTCGTAGGCGCCCCATTGCCGCCGAAACGGAGCAGGACATTGCTCGTCTGAGGTTCGAGACACCGACCCGCCCTGGCGTCCGCCGCCATCGTCCGTCCGTCGGCTGTCTCCCCGCGTTGCACGCACCACTCACGCAACCTGGAGGCCTCCATGAGTCATGCCCCTACGTTCATCACCTGCTCCAGCCTCTCCTTCGCCTGGCCCGACGGCACTCCCGTCTTCGACGGGCTGCAGCTCGCCGTCGGCCCCGGACGCACCGGCCTGATCGGGCTCAACGGCTGCGGCAAGTCCACCCTGCTCAAGCTCGCGTCCGGTGAACTCACGCCCACCGAAGGCCAGTTGACCGTCGCCGGTTCGGTGGGTCACCTGCCGCAGCACGTCACCCTCGACACCGCGTTGCGCGTCGACGAGGCACTCGGCATCCACACCGCCCGCGCGGCCCTGCACGCCATCGAGGCGGGCGAGACCACCAAGGCGAACTTCACCGCCATCGGCGACGACTGGGACGTCGAGGAACGGGCCGCCGCCACGCTCGACCAGCTCGGACTGGCCCGGATCGGCCTGGACCGTACGGTCGGCGAGCTGTCGGGCGGCGAGTGCGTGCTGCTGCGGCTGGCCGCGCTGCTGCTCGCCCGGCCCGACGTACTACTGCTGGACGAGCCCACCAACAACCTCGACCTGCGCGCCCGCGGCCGCCTCTACGCGGCGGTCGAGTCGTGGACCGGGGTGATGGTCCTGGTCAGCCACGACCGGCAGCTGCTGGAGCGGGTCGACCAGATCGCCGACCTGCGAGACGGCCAAGTCCGCTGGTACGGAGGGAACTTCACGGACTACGAGGAACTCCTCGCCGCCGAGCAGGAGTCGGCCGAGCGCATGGTCCGGGTCGCCGGGGCCGACGTACAGCGGCAGAAGCGCGAACTGGCCGACGCCCAGGTCAAACTGGCGCGGCGCAAGCGGTACGGCCAGAAGATGAACGACAACAAGCGCGAACCGAAGATCGTCATGGGCGCCCGCAAGCGGGCGGCACAGGAGTCGGCCGGCAAGCACCGCATCATGCACTCCGAGAAACTGGTTCAGGCACGGCAGCGCCTGGACCAGGCGGTGGAGGCGGTGCGCGACGACGACGAGATCCGGATCCGGCTGCCGGCGACCCGGGTCCCGCCGGGGCGGCGCGTCCTGACCCTGAGCGACCTGCGACTGGCCCACGGGGCGGCGGCCGTACGGGGCGAGTGGGAGCTGCGCGGTCCGGAGCGGATCGCCCTGGTGGGCCGCAACGGATCGGGCAAGACCACGCTGTTGCGCACGATCGCGGGGCAGCTGGACCCGGTGTCCGGTGAGGCCGTGACGCATGTGGCGACGCGGTTCCTGCCGCAGCGGCTGGACGTACTGGACGCCAGCCGTTCGGTGGTGGAGAACGTGGCGCGGTTCGCCCCGCAGGCCACGAACAACGTGATCCGGGCGCGACTTGCGCACTTCCTCCTCCGGGGCGCCCGCGCGGACCGCCCGGCCGGCACCCTGTCCGGCGGCGAACGCTTCCGCGCGGCGCTGGCGGCGCTCCTGCTGGCGGAGCCCGCTCCGCAGCTGCTGATGCTGGACGAGCCGACGAACAACCTGGACCTGGCGAGCGTCCGTCAGCTGACGGACGCGCTGGAATCGTACGAGGGCTCCCTCGTGGTGGCGAGCCACGACGTGCCGTTCCTGGAGTCGATCGGGGTCACGCGGTGGCTACTGCTGGACGGCGAACTGCGCGCGACCACGGCCGAGGAGGTCCGGGAGGCGCTGTGGCACGGGTAGCCCCCGACGCGTGAGGGCGTGGCGGGCCCGGGCCCGCCACGCCCTCACGCACCCGACACCCGACAACGCCTGACAACGCCTGACAACGCCTGACAACCAACGGAGAACGTTCGGCCAACGGAGAACGCCTCACCCCTTGGGCTGGCGCGGCAGTAAGGCCCAGGATTTGGTGCCCCCCGTGGCGGTCAGGACGGGGGTGAGTCCCCAGTCCCCGCCGCAGGTCTCGACGGTTGCGGCGAGCAGCCACATCCCGCGGTTGCGCCGGCTCCGGCACTCCTCGCGCGCTTCGGGCGAGGAGTGCGCCGGGTGCTGGTCGTAGACGACGATCCGCAACGCGTCGAACTGCCAGCGGACCTTGAGTACCATCTCGGTGTCGGGTGTGAACCGGTGCGCGCACGCGACGAGTTCGGATGCCGCGAGGGCTGCGGCGTCACGCAGGTCGGACAGGCCGTGCCGGGTGAGCAGGGGCCGGACCACCGATCGCGCGGTGCCCGCGCAGTACGCGCTGCCGTGCAGGCCTATCGAGTAGTTCAGCTTCTCCGCCTCGGGCGGTATCTGCAGGATCTCGCGGACCGGTCTCAGGCCACGGAGAGTGCCCGTCATCGTGCTGCTCCAAGTATGGGTGTGATCGACGGCGGTGTGATCGAAGACCGGTGCGGTCCCGGAGTGCTCGTGCAAGACCACGGCGTCGCCCCGTGTGAGACTTGCGCTACCGACCGTAGCCCAACCTGGTTCTCAGTTCTACTACTTGTGCCACTACTTACTGACTTCTCGTGATATCTCCAGTCAGCCCCGAGCACGCGGAGGCCAGATGCTGCCGATCACCCCCGCCGCGGACGTGATCGAGACCCTCACGGCGCGGATTCGCACCATCAAGTGGACGCGGAGCATCACATTCCGCCATGACTTTGACCCCACACTGCCCCAACTGGGCGCCCTCAAACTGCATAGATAACTGGATGTAACCGGACATACACTTGACTGGGGCTTGGCTCGCCTTGATGTCGCGCTTAACCTACGAGTCCGTAAGCTACGGAACCGTAGGTAATTCGCTTTGCACCCAGGAGTACCCGTGACGATCACCTCTCCCCACCTCGGCAGCTCGGAGGCGTGGACGGACGCCAAGCTGCTGTTCGCGCTGGAAGAAGTGGTCGAAAAGGAGCTCAACCGGCATCTTCAGGTCACCAAGGACTGGATGCCCCACGACTACGTGCCGTGGGCCGACGGCCGGAACTTCCCGGCCTTCTTCGAGGACGGCGAGGCCTGGAACCCAGAGCAGTCCAAGGTCACCGAGATCGGCAAGATCGCGCTGGTCGTGAACCTGCTGACCGAGGACAACCTCCCCAGCTACCACCACGAGATCGCCTCCCTCTTCGGGCGCAACGGCGCCTGGGGCACGTGGGTGCACCGCTGGACGGCCGAGGAGGGCCGCCACGGCATCGTGATGCGCGACTACCTGCTGGCGTCGCGCGCCGTGGACCCGGACAAGCTGGAAGCGTTCCGGATGCATCACATGTCGGAGGGCTTCGAGTCCGACAACCGCCACTCGATGCTGCACTCGGTCGCGTACGTGGCCTTCCAGGAGCTCGCGACCCGCATCTCGCACCGCAACACCGGCCACCAGTCCGGTGACCCGGTCTGCGACCGGATGCTGGCCCGCATCGCGCAGGACGAGAACCTGCACATGATCTTCTACCGCAACCTGCTGGGCGCGGCCTTCGAGATCGCCCCGGACCTCACCATGCAGGCCGTGCGCGACGTCGTGGTCGGCTTCCGGATGCCCGGACACGGGATGCCCGGTTTCGAGCGGATGGCCGCGCAGATGGCGATCGGCGGGGTCTACAACCTGCGGATCCACCACGACGACGTACTGAGCCCCGTGATCCGCTTCCTGAAGGTCATGGACATCGAGGGCCTGGGCCCCGAGGGCCAGAAGGCCCAGGAGGAGCTCGGCCTGTTCATGGACGGCCTGGACTCCGAGGCGCGCAAGTTCGACGAGCGCCTGGCCGCCCGCGCGGCGCGCATCGCGGCCCGCAAGGGCTGACCGGTTTCCGCTCGCCCGGCCGAGTGAAGTCGATTGCCCTGGCAGAGCCGCGCTCTGCCAGGGCTTCTCGTCATGACCTCGCTCCAGGTCGACATCGACCAGCTGACCCGCTTGACCCGTGCCCTGGACTCCTCCCTGGTCTCCCTCCGGGAGGCCCGGCGCGCGCTGGACCACGTACGGGCCGACCAGTTGGGGACCGCGGACCTGGACGCGGCCTGCGACGGCTTCCAGGAGAGATGGTCCTACGGCGCCCGTGAGCTGACCAAGCGCGTCAAGGCGGTACGCGAGGGCGTGGACCGCAGTGCCGCGGAGTACGCGGAGCTGGAGAAGGCGATCCGCGCGGCCTTCCGCGAGGCGGCGGAGGCGTCCGGTGCCTGAGCACGCCGCGCTGGGCTTCGACCCGGCGCCGGGGAGTCCGGCGGCGGTCCTCGCCCTGGCGAAGAAGCTCTCCGCCTCGGCGGCCTCCCTCGGCGAGGCCTCCCGGATCATGAAGTCGCTCGTCGCCCACAGCTCGGCCTGGCAGGGCGAAGCCGCCACGGCGTTCCGCGCCGCCCTCTCGAAGGACCTCCCCCGCTACCTCGGCTCGGCCCACACGTCCCTCGCGGAGGCCGCCCGGCGGCTCAACCTCGTGGCACGACACCCTGGTCGCACACCGCGCGCTGGCGGCCCGGTACGAGTCTCAGGCCGCCGCCGCGAAGACGGAGCAGTCCCATGCGGACGCCCGCCGCCTGGCCCCGGAACACGGCGCGGCGGCCCGCCGGGTCGCCCAGACCCTGGACGCGGCCGCGAACCGGCTGGCGCCGAAGGAACCGGGCGCGATCGGCGCCGGAGTGGCCCTCTTCTGCCCGCCGGCGGGACTGGCGGTGATGCTGGTCGCGGGGGGCCTGTCCTTGGCGGCGCTGACGACGCACCTGGCGGATCCGAAGTTCCGCAAGCCGCTGGTCGACGGCGCGACGAAGGGGGAGTTCGACGCGAACTTCTGGAAGAGCGCGGTGACCCTCCTCGGCGACACGGCGGGCTCGGTCCCGGGCGTAACGGCGGTCGCCACAGGAGCCAGGGCCGGCACGGCGGCGGCCCGCGCGGCGATGACCGCCGCCCCGGAAGCAAGCGCCCTGACGGCCCTCTCCCCGGGCGCCTCGGCGTTCCGAAGCACGACGTGGTCGACGGCCGGCACGCTGCGCGAGGTGGAGAACCCGCTCGCGGCATGGGCCTTGCGAGCGTCGCCGCAAAGCACCAGGGACCGCGTGGGCGTGGGGGTGGCCAGCGCGGGCGCAATCACGGCAACCCTTGACTACACCAGCGACAACGATGCGGTTGAGCAGGGCTCCACAGCAGTCGACGGCGCCCGTGGGGTCCTGGACGAGGCCCCCTCTGCTGTTGCGAAATCCAGCCATTTCTGGACGGTGGTGAGGCCTTGATGTGCGGGAACGACACGCCGCCCCTCTGGTGTCGTCTACCTCCGGGATTCCATGACGTTGGACCCGAAGACCGCGCGGCCTTGGACGCGATTGCTCGGGCCACGGCCAGTCCTGCCGCCCAACGGGAGCTGGCTCAGCTCATGGACGGATTCGACCTGCTCAAGGGGCTCGACGTCGTACACACCGCGGTCGGGTTGCATCCGGACGAACCAGTCGGCGTCTGCACGTCGCTGTTTTCCTTGACCGCAAGGCCTGCTGACGACCCGACCTACAAGTCGCCGTTGCGAGAACCGCCCTTGGCATCTCCCGCTCCACCCTCTGGACCACATCGGCACGGCGTGCATCGACCTGCCTTCATCGCTCCCCTGCTACCTCGTTGCCGGGACCATTGCGCCCCCGGACGTGGAGCGGGAGGTGTTCCAGGCCAGAATCGCGACCTGCCATCCAGCAGGCCAACACCTGCTCGTTCTGGACCTCACCAGCGCGTCAGGCCAGCATCACGAGGCCTACGTCGACATCCTTGAGGCGATCGCCCACACGCTCACCTTCACCGACCCCAATCCCGCTTCCCCCAGCAGCCCGATGACCTCACGCATCTTGGATGTCTGCTTGTGACCTTCCAGCTCACCAAAGTGGCTTGGGACCACCCTCCAACGGCCGCCGGTTACAAGAGACTGGTTCTCCGACGAGCCGTCGGGCTGATCGGCCTTGCCCTCCCTTTGATGCTCACCGCAGCTTGCCTGTGGTTCGACGTCATGAGGCAAGTGGCGTTCATCTTCACCATGTCCATGATCGGCTTCATCAGCTGGGTTCCTTGGATGGCCATCGCGTACTGGCGTCGCCTCCGCGTGGCGGCGGTCCTGCAGGCATACCCCTGGTGCGAACTGCCGTGCCTGCACCCTCCCCGCGCGACGGGAAGTCCCGCGACCATCGCCATCCCGTTCCGCGAGGACTTCGCGCCGACGTTTCGGATCGGCCCCTTCCCCATCGCGCTCGCGGAGCGGGAGAACGACCACCCGGACAGGATCTGGTTCGCCGGAGATCCCCGCTTCGGCGGGGTCGTTTCTCCCGTCGGGGGGCACTATCCCGTGCGGGTCGTACCCGACAAGGTGCCTCCGGAGGGGTGGAGCGGTGGGGATGACGGGCTTGCGCTGCGGGTCGGGCTGATGCGGCGCAGCGGGAAGGGTACGCAGACCTGATCAGCGGCGGCGCGGGCGCAGCATGAGGCGTTCCGACTCCGACAGACCGCCCCAGACGCCGAAGCGCTCGTCGTTGTCCAGAGCGTATTCCAGGCACGCCGCCCGTCCCTCACACGCCCCGCACAGCCGCTTCGCGTCGCGCAGCGACGAGCCGGGCTCGGGGAAGAAGAAGCCCGGGCCCGTCTGGGCGCACAGCGCGAGCTCGTACCAGGCGGTGGGCGTGTCAGTGGTGGCAGCGGTGGTGGTGTTCATCGACATGCGGAAGATACTCACCGGCGCGGATGGACGTCTGATCAACGACCGATCAATCCCCGGTCGCCGGCTGCCTCCAGTGCCCTCGCCGAGCATGGCACCCCCTACTGACAGCGGCCGTCCCACAGGGTGCACGACCGTGCGTTCGGAAAGACGGCGGAATGGCAGACGGACGCGTGGAACGCGGCAACCAGACGCGACGGACCGTGCTCGACCGAACGATGAGCGTCGCCTCCGTGGACGGACGGGAAGGCCTGTCCCTCGGCAAGATCGCCGCCGATCTGGGCCTGAGCAAGAGAGGCGTCTTCGACCTGTTCGGCTCCCGGGAGGACCTGCAGCTCGCCACGGTCCGCGCCGGGGGGCGGCGTCCGGTGCGTACGGCCGGGGGCGCGGCGCGGACCGCTGCCCGGCGGACCACGAGGCCGAGCGGCACATTGATCAGGAAGATCGCCCGCCAGTTCCGCGCCTCGACGAGCAGTCCGCCGATGCCGGGCCGACGGCGGCGGCGAGCCCGCCGACGGCGCCCCACTCCCCCAGAGCCGCACCATCGCCGTGTTGTTCTGCGCGCCCTGCCCGGTCGTGGCGATGCCGAGACTCCGGGGGAACGCGTCAGGGAAGCGGGTGGCCCGTCAGGGGTCGCGTTTCGCGCGGCTCGGCTGTACGCGCTTCGGCTCTCCCGGCATCTTCGGGTAGTCCGGCGGGTAGGGCATGTCCCCCAGGCCGTGGTCGTGTTCGTCGCGTTCCGCGAGCTCCAGTACGGCGTCCAGGACGAAGGCGTGCTCGTCCATGTCCGCGTGCAGGTCGCCCAGTTCGGCGAAGCGGGCCGGCATCGTCACGATGTCGAAGTCCCGGGGCTCCGCGTCGTCCACCTCGTCCCAGCGCAGGGGCGCCGACACCGGGGCGTGCGGGCGGGGGCGGACGGAGTAGGCGGAGGCGATCGTCCGGTCGCGCGCCGTCTGGTTGTAGTCGACGAAGATCCGCTCGCCCCGCTCCTCCTTCCACCAGGCCGTCGTGACCTTGCCCGGCATCCGGCGCTCCAGCTCACGCCCCAGGGCGATCGCGCACCGCCGCACCTCCGTGAACGTCCAGCGCGGAGCGATCGGCACGAACACGTGCAGTCCGCGGCCCCCCGAGGTCTTGGGCCAGCCGCGCAGGCCCAACTCTTCCAGCAAAGCCCGGAGTTCATGGGCCGCTGCCACGGCGTGGTGGTAGTCGGTGCCCGGCTGTGGATCCAGGTCGATCCGCAGCTCGTCGGGCCGGTCGGTGTCCTCGCGCCGCACCGGCCAGGGGTGGAAGGTGAGGCAGCCCAGGTTCGCCGCCCACAGCACGGCGGCGGGCTCGGTCGGGCAGATCTCGTCGGCCGAGCGACCGCTCGGGAAGGCGATGTGGGCGGTCGGAATCCAGTCGGGCAGGTTCTTCGGCGCCCGCTTCTGGAAGAAGGACTCGCCCTCCACCCCGTCCGGAAACCGCTCCAGCGTCGTGGGCCGGTCGCGCAGGGCGCGCGTGATGCCGTCCGCGACCGCGAGGTAGTACTCGGCCACGTCCCGCTTGGTGAGGCCGCGCTCCGGGAAGTACACCTTGTCCGGACTGGACAGGCGCACCGTCCGTCCGCCCGCGTCCAGCTCGATCGCATTCCCGGCAGCACCCATGAGCGCCACGGTAGGCGGGCCCGGACGGGTGCGCACACCGGGCGGGCCCGGACGGGCCGACGCACAATCGGAGGCATGGATCTGCCGGTCATGCCGCCCGTGAAGCCGATGCTCGCCAAGTCCATGGCCAGGATTCCGCCCGGCATGCAGTACGAGGCGAAGTGGGACGGCTTCCGCGCCATCGTCCACCGTGACGGCGACGAGGTCGAGATCGGCAGCCGAACGGGCAAGACGCTGACCCGGTACTTCCCCGAGCTGGTGACGGCCCTGAAGGAGAACCTGCCCGCCCGCTGCGTCGTGGACGGCGAGATCGTGATCGTTCAGGGCGGGCGGCTCGACTTCGACCGGCTGACCGAGCGGATCCACCCCGCCGCCTCGCGCGTGAAGCTCCTCGCGGAGACGACACCGGCCGCCTTCGTCGCCTTCGATCTGCTCGCGCTCGGTGACGAGGCGCTCCTCGACACCCCGCTCGCCGAACGCCGGACCACACTCGCCCAGGCACTCTCCACCTCTCGGCCCCCCGTTCACCTCGCGCCCGCGACCACCGACCCCGCGCTGGCGCAGGAGTGGTTCGAGCGGTTCGAAGGCGCCGGGCTCGACGGGGTGGTCGCGAAACCCCTCGATCTCCCCTACCGGCCCGACGCCAGGATCATGTTCAAGATCAAGCACGAGCGTACGGCCGACGTCGTCCTCGCGGGTTTTCGTTTCCACAAGAGCGGTCCGATTGTCGGATCGCTCCTGCTCGGCCTCCACGACGCGCACGGCGTCCTCCAGCACGTGGGCGTCTGCGCCGCCTTCCCCATGAAACGCCGCGCCGAGCTGATCGAGGAGCTCGAACCGCTGCGCATGCCCGACCCCGAGGAACACCCCTGGGCCTCGTGGGCCGAGGAATCCGCCCACGAGAGCGCCCGGTTGCCCGGCGCGCAGAGCCGCTGGACCGGCAAGAAGGACCTGTCATGGGTGCCGCTGCGCCCCGAGCGGGTGATCGAGGTCAAGTACGACCACATGGAGGGCGACCGCTTCCGGCACACGGCCCAGTTCCGCCGGTGGCGGCCCGACCGGCTGCCGGAGAGCTGTACGTACGGGCAGCTGGAGGAGGTCGTCCGCTACGACCTCGCCGAGGTGCTCGGCCCGCCGCCGGCCACCACCGGGTGACCTCGGACGGACTGCGACCCGTCCGGCCCCGTCCCGGCGCGCCCCGCCCCGACGCGCCCCGTCCCCGTCCCCGCCTCACCCCGAGGTGAGCTTCTCCCACTCCGCCCGGTCCGGCCCCACCTCGTTCGGCGCGTAGTCCGGCCGCGCCGCCAGCCACCGCGCCACCCGGGCCCGGATCTCCGGGTTCGCGTACGCCCGCTCCGGCGGGTCGGCCAGGTGGCGGACCCTGGCCCGCGCCCGCATCACCTCCGGGTCCTCCAGGGCGCAGGCGAACAGCGCGGCCACCTCCCGCGCAGTCCCCGTACGCCCGGCCCGGGTCGCGAAGCGCTCCCCGATGGCCGAGTCGGCGACCACCTGGAAGTCGAACCACGGCTTCAGCGTGCGGACGGCCCAGTCGTGGTGCTCGGCGGCGAACCGCTCCGATCCCGGATCCCGGTGCGCCGTACGGGCCACCCTGCGCGCGGCCCAGAGGGCGAGCGAGGTGCCCTGCCCGAGGGTCGGGTTGGTGTGCGCGACGGCGTCCCCGACCGGCACCAGCCCGCTGGCCACGGGGCCCAGCTCGTCGACGAGCGCGCTCCACCGGTTGTCCAGGCTCGCGGTGGCCAGTACCTCCGACAGGGGTTCGGCGCCCAGCTCCAGCCAGGCCCCGCCCGGCGGGAAGGCGCGGGCGGCGGCCTCGAACACGTCGGGATCGCGCAGGGCCGAGCGGGTGGCGTCGGCGGTGTGCACGAACAGCGTCACCGCGAAGACCCCGTTGTCCGCCGGGAAGACCGCGCACCCGGCGAAGGAGCCGCCGGTCACTGCCCAGGGCCGGCGCGGCCCCTCCGGCATCCCCTCGGGCAGCCGGTACCAGCGGCAGAAGTACGCGAGCCCCGTGCGATGCCGTTCCACCACCGGTGGCCGGCAGCCCGCCGCGGCGAGCCGGCGCTCGGTGCCGCCGCGCCGGCCGCCCGCGTCCACGACGAGGTCCCCCGTGTAGCTCCCGGCCTCGGTGGTCACACCCGTCACGCGGACGCACACGCCCGGGACCGGGTCAGGGTCCGGGTCCCCACCCGCGCCCCGCTCCGCGGCCCCGGGGGCCGTCGTCAGCCCGGTGACGGGCTCCCCGTACCGCACGACGACCCCCGGTTCGGCGCGCAGCGAGGTGCTCAGCGCGCTTTCCAGGACGATGCGCCGGGCCTGGAGCATGACGATGTCCTCGTCGCCGGGGCGCGCGGGCGGACGCTCGTCGAACCAGTCCAGCTCGTGGCGTTCGCGGGCCCCGAGCCGGAGCATCTCCTCGTACACGTCGGGCAGGTCGTCCCGCAGGACGTTGCGCGCGGCGCCGAGCAGCGCGTGCGGCTGGCTCGCCTGGGGGACGGTCGGCCGCCGCCAGCCGAAGAAGTCACGGTCAAGGGCGGTGCCGGGGGCGCGGGTGTCACGCTCGAAGAGCTCGGCGCTGTGCCCCTGCCGCGCGGCGAGCAGGGCCGTGGCCAGACCGCCGACCCCTCCGCCGATGACCAGCACATGTGCCATTGCGCCCCCTCGAGTCGATGAACCGTACGACGATCACACCGCTCAAGCCTGCACGAACGACACCCGACCGAAACCAGCACGGTTGTCCGACATCAGTTCGTACGTCCGACCGCGCCACTCCGCCGTGCCCGCCGGTCCTCCGCCGCCCGCCGGAACTCCAGCGCCCGCCACGTCTGCGCCTCGATCAGGTCGGTGTTGATGGCCACCGCGGCCCGCACACCGTGGGCGGCAGCGCCCGCGAGCTTCTCCAGCGGAGCCGCCACGTTGCCCGCGACCCAGACTCCCGCGAGCGCGGTGGCCCCCGTGGCCGGATCGGAAGCGACACTGGTTCCGACCACCCGACCGTCCCGCGCCACGGGGTCCGCGGACAGCCCGAGACTGTTCAGGACGCCGGACCGGGCGGCGGAGACCGGCGCCACCACGAGGGCCCGGCACGCGGCGGAGCTCCCGTCGGCCAGCGTCACCCCCGTCAGCCGGTCGTCGTCGACGACGAGGCCGGTCACCTCACCCTCGACGACCTCGACGCCCCGGGCGGCCAGCAGCTCCCGGTCCTCGGCGGTCGGCGGCCAGGTGTGCGCGAGCAGGGTGATCCGCTCGCTCCACTGCCGCCAGAGCACCGCCTGGCGCACCGCCGACGGGCCGTCCGCCAGTACCGCGAGCGGCTGGTCCCGGACCTCCCAGCCGTGGCAGTACGGGCAGTGCAGCACGTCCCGCCCCCACCGCGCCCCGAGCCCCGGCAGCGCCGGAAGCTCGTCCACCAGGCCGGTGGCGACCAGCAGCCGCCCGGCGCGGACCGTGGAGCCGTCCCCGCAGCGGACCAGGAAGCCCCCGTCGGGCAGCCGGTCGGCGGCGACGGCCGTGCCGGACCGGATCCGCCCGCCGTAGCCGGCCACCTCCGTCCGGCCCCGTTCGAGCAGATCGGCGGGGCTCGCGCCGTCGTGCCCGAGGTAGCCGTGCAGGTGCGCGGCGGGCCCGTTGCGGGGGCTGCCCGAGTCGATGACCAGTACCGAACGGCGCGCGCGGACCAGGGTGAGCGCCCCGGCGAGCCCGGCGGCGCCGCCACCCACGACGACCACTTCGTACCGCTCGGCCTGATCCGGCTGATCCGGCCTATCGGGTCGATCGGGTCGATCGGGTCGATCGGGTCGATCGGGTCGATCGGACTGCTCGGCGCCGACGGCCCGGCCCGTCGGCGCAACGTGTTCTTCGTCCATACCGCGAGCGTGCGCCGACGCGCGCCCGCTTGACAAATGATGTTGCCGATGCGGCAAATGGAGCCATGGCCACCGAAGCCCAGGACCAGGAACTCGCGGGCGTGCTCAGCGCCGTGGGGCCCCGGCTGCGCGCCCTGCGCCGTCTGCGCGGCACCACGCTGGCCCAGCTCAGCGAGGCCACCGGAATCTCCCTCTCCACCCTCTCCCGGCTGGAGTCCGGCGGGCGACGGCCCACCCTCGAACTGCTGCTCCCCCTCGCGCGGGCTCACCGCGTGGCGCTCGACGAGCTGGTCGGCGCCCCGGAGACGGGCGATCCCCGCGTCCGCCCCCGGCCGTTCGTCCGGCACGGGACCACCTACGTGCCGCTGACCCGCAACCTCGGCGGCCTGCACGCCTTCAAGCAGATCCTGCCGGCCACCGAGGGCCCGGCGCCGGAGCCCGAGTTCGGCGTGCACGAGGGGTACGAGTGGCTGTACGTGCTCTCCGGGCGCCTGCGGCTGCTGCTGGGCGAGTACGACCTCGTCCTGGGCCCCGGCGAGGCCGCCGAGTTCGACACCCGCACCCCGCACGCCTTCGTCAACGCGGGTCCGCGGCCCGCCGAGTTCCTCAGCCTCTTCGGTCCGCAGGGCGAGCGGATGCACGTCCGCGCCAGGCCCACCACCCCGACGGAAGGACGCCCATGAGCACCGCCGACGAGCACCCCGAGTCCCAAGAGCACCGTGCGCATCCCGAGCACCCCGAGCACCCCAACCACCTCCGGGGCCCCGAAGCCGGACCCTCCCCGCACCACCAGCGTGCCGCCCCGCGGCCCAACGCCGTCGTCGGCGTCGGGCTGGTCGTGGTCGGCGAGGACGGCCGGGTGCTGCTCGGCCAGGCGCACGACGGACACTGGGAGCTGCCGGGCGGCAAGGTCGACCCCGGGGAGGGCTTCGAGCAGGCGGCCGCCCGGGAGCTCGCCGAGGAGACGGACCTGCGCGTGGCCCCCGAGGGGGTGCGCGTGCTCGCGGTCCGGATCGACGACGCGTCCGGCACGACCCGGCTGACGGCCGCCGCCGTGACCACCACCGCCCGGGGCGTCCCGGCCGTGACCGAGCCCGACAAGATCGTCCGCTGGCGGTGGTTCGCCCCCGCCGAGATCCCCACCTCCCTCTACGCCCCCTCGGCGGCAGTCCTGCGCACCTGGCGACCGGAGCTGACGGCGCTGCCGCGCGTGCCCGCGTACGACTACCCGCTCCGGGCGCAGACCCCGGACACGGCCTGAACCCCGGAATCCCGGAAAGCCGAAGCCCCGAAGCAAGGAACCCCCCGCCCCGCCCCCGCTACCCCCGCAGCGCCGCCCTCGGCGCGAAGTTCCCGTCGCCCAGGTCCTCCGCCAGCAGCCGCTTGGCAATCGCGTCCGCCGCCACCCGCAGCTCCGCGCTCCGCGGCCGGCCCCGGTCCTTCTCCAGCTGGTCGCCGAGCCAGCCGGCCCACGCCGCGGAGATGACGTCGGCCTCCCGCCTGCCGGCCGGGGTGAGCGTGAAGAAGGATCCCTCGCGGCTGAGGAAGCCCTCCTCCGTCATCCGGTCGAAGACCGGGAGCAGGACCTCCGGCGGCAGTGACCTGCGTCCCGCCATCAGGCCGAGGCTGGCGTACCCGACCGTCCGGGTCATCAGGTCGACCTGCATGACCACCCACGCGCCCGCCATGTCGAGCCGGGTGTCGGAGGCGTGGACGATCCCGCGCGCCGTGTCCGGCCCCATGGTCCGTACGAGCTTGCCGACCGCCAGCTCCAGCAGTTTGGCGGAGTCCCCGGAGGCTGTGGCCGGCGAGCCGAAGCCGTCGCCCATGTCGGTGGATCCGGCCCGGGCGGTGTCGCGCAGGTGCACCTGCTTGAGGAAGAGCGCGACGACGAATCCGACCGCCGCCACCGGCACCGTCCACAGGAACACCGTCTGGAGGCTTTGCGTGTACGCGCCGATGACCGGACCGGCGGCCGCCGGGTCGAGCCCGTGCACGCCTTCCGGGCTCTGTGCGGCGGCGCCCAGCCGCGCCGGGTCGGTCCCGGTGGCGCGGGCCGCCTCCGCGACGGCCTTCTCCAGCGCGGGCTCCAGGGTGTTGGCGTAGATCGTGCCGAAGACGGCGGTCCCGAAGGCGCTGCCGAGGGTGCGGAAGAAGGTGACGCCCGAGGTGGCCGTGCCGAGGTCGGCGTAGTCGACGGTGTTCTGCACGGCGATCGTGAGGACCTGCATGGACAGGCCGATCCCGACGCCGAGGACGAACATGTACGTCGATTCCAGCCAGACGCCGGTCTGCGGGCCCATCAGGGACAGCAGGTAGAGGCCGACGCCCATGACGAGGCTGCCGACGATCGGGAAGATCCGGTACCGGCCGGTCTTGCTCACGACGTTGCCGCTGAAGACGGAAGCGATCAGCAGGCCGATGACCAGCGGCAGGGTCCGTACACCGGAGACGGTGGCCGAGTCCCCGTCCACGTACTGGAGGTACGTCGGGAGGAAGGTCATCGCGCCCAGCATCGCGAAGCCGACGACGAAGCTGAGCACCGAGCAGACCGAGAAGACGGGGTTGCGGAACAGCCGCATGGGCAGCATCGGTTCGGCCGCCCGGGTCTCGACCAGGCAGAACAGGGCGAGGGCGAGGACGCCGCCCGCGAACAGCCCGATGATCACGGGCGAGCCCCACGCGTACTCGTTGCCGCCCCAGCTGGTGCCCAGGATCAGGGCGCTGGCTCCGATCGCGACGAGCGCGATGCCCAGGTAGTCGATCACCGGGCGTCCGGCCGCGCGCACGGACGGGATGGTCTTGGCTGCCGCGACCACCACGAGGATCGCGATCGGGACGTTGACGTAGAAGCACCAGCGCCAGCTGAGGTGGTCGGTGAAGAGTCCGCCGAGCAGCGGTCCGATCACGGTCGCGACGCCGAAGACGGCGCCGATGGCGCCCTGGTACTTGCCGCGTTCGCGCAGCGGGACCACGTCGGCGATGAGCGCCATCGAGGTGACCATCAGCCCGCCGGCGCCGATGCCCTGCACGCCCCGCCACAGGATGAGCAGGGTCATGTTGCCGGCGAGTCCGCACAGGAAGGAGCCGGTGATGAAGATGACCGCGGAGACCTGGAAGATCAGTTTCCGGCCGAAGAGGTCGCCGAACTTGCCGACCAGCACCGTCGCGACGGTCTCCGCGAGGAGGTAGGCGGTCACCACCCACGACATGTGGGCCGCGCCGCCGAGGTCCGCCACGATCGTGGGCAGCGCGGTGCCCACGATGGTCTGGTCGAGGGCCGCCAGCAGCACGCCGAGCATGATGGTGCCGAAGATGACATTGCGCCGCCGCCGGTCGAGCACGGGTGGCGCCGCGGCTGCGGCGGGGGCTGTGGTCACATCTCGCACTTTCACAGCGCCCCCGGCGCCCCGCATGCGGCAAGCCGCCGTACGGGTGAGGCCGCGTCCCTCCCCCGCGGGCGGGCGTCAGCGCAGGTAGGCCAGGCCCGGGTGGACCGCCGCGTACGCGTCCACGAGCCGCCGGGCCACCCCGACCGAGTCCACCAGGGGATGCAGGGCGAAGGCCTTCACGGCCGCAGCCCGCGAACCGCCCGCCGCGGCCTCCAGGACCTCCCGCTCGACGGCCTTGACCGCCGTCACCAGGCCGACCGCGTGGAGCGGCAGCGGGGTGACGCCGACCGGGTGGGCGCCGTTCGCGTCGACCAGGCAGGGCACCTCGATCACGGCCTCGGCGTCCAGGACGCGGAGCGTGGAGCCGTTGCGGACGTTGAGGATGAGCGTGGCGCGGTCGTCGCGGGCGATGGCCCGCATCAGGGCGAGGGCGACCTTCTCGTAGCCGCCGGACTCCAGGTCGCTCTCGTCGCGCTCGCCGACGCCGGCCGCCTCGCGGTTCTCGGCCATGTACGTGGCCTCGCGCTCGGCCCTGGTGCGGTCCCAGGCGGCGAGCGCGGCTCCGGCGCTCTGCCCGGTCCGGCCGGCCTCGGCGTAGAAGCCGCGCTGCTGGTCCCGCAGGAAGGCGCCGCGGGTCTGCTTGGCCTCCTGGTAGGCCCGAACGGTGTCACGGTTGAAGTAGTAGTAGTGCAGGTACTCGTTGGGGACGGCGCCGAGGGCGCGCAGCCACTCGGCGCCGAAGAGCCGGCCCTCCTCGAAGGACTCCAGGGCCTCGGTGTCGGCCAGCAGCCGCGGCAGTTCGTCGCGGCCGGCGACGTGCAGCCCGCGCACCCAGCCGAGGTGGTTGAGCCCGACGTAGTCGATCCAGGCCTCCTGCGGGCGGGCTCCGAGCAGCCGGGCGAGTCGCCGGCCGAGGCCCACGGGCGAGTCGCAGATGCCGATCACCCGCTCGCCGAGCTCCTCGGCCATGGCCTCGGTGACCAGCCCGGCCGGGTTGGTGAAGTTGATGACCCACGCCTCCGGGGCCACGCGGGCGATCTCGCGCGCGATCTCCCGGGCCACCGGCACGGTCCGCAGGCCGTACGCGATCCCGCCCGCGCCCACCGTCTCCTGGCCCAGCACTCCCTCGGCCAGGGCGATCCGCTCGTCCGCGGCGCGCCCCTCCAGGCCGCCGACGCGGATGGCCGAGAACACGAAGTCGGCGCCGCGCAGGGCCTCGTCGAGGTCGCGCGTCGCCGTGACGGCGGGGGCGTCCGGCACTCCGGCGGCCGCGGCCTGGCCGGCGAGGACACGGGTCATGGCGGCGAGCCGGCCGGGGTCGTCGTCGTAGAGCGTCACGTGGGAGACCCGGCCCTCGGCGTGGTCGCCGAGCAGTGCGCCGTAGACGAGCGGTACCCGGAACCCGCCTCCTCCGAGGATCGTCAGCCGCACGTCCGAACCGCCCTTCACCCGTAGCCGTACCGCGCCGGACCCGGGGGTGTCGTCGCGCCCGCTCCTGCCCCGCGGGCGAACGGAACGACCGGGACTGCGCCTCCGGGCGCGGCCGGTGCCACGATCCGTGGCATCCCCGCCGCGCGGACGCGCCGCGGGGACACCAGTCTGCCCGGGCCGGCTACTCCCCGAGCGACGGCACGGCGCGCAGTCGCACGCCCAGCGGCGGCGCGAGCCCCCCGCCCCGGGCCGGACCGGCCGGGGCGCCCTGCGGGGCGGACAGGATCAGGGTGATCCGAGTCAGCCCCATCGCGTCGAGCATCCGGCTGCTTTCGGCCACCATCCGGCAACGGACGAGACCCCGGCGGGGGTCGGGGTGGCGCACGGTGCGCACCGCCCCGTCCGGTTCGGCGGCGGCCGCTCCGTGCGTGCTCAGCCAGTGCGGCACGCCGTACCGGTAGGCGGCTTCCATGAACGGGTCGCGGGCCACCTCCTGGCGGATGCTGCGCAGCCCCTCGTCGTCCGGGGCCGCGGCCAGCGCGGTCGCGAACCGGGCCAACAGCGGCACGCACCAGGCCGGTTCGTGGTCTTCCAGCACTCCGGCCGCGTCCGGGTGGAACAGCACGAAGCGCAGGAAGTTGTCGTCCGGCAGGGCCGTCGGGTGCGGCCGAACGGACTGGAACAGCTGGTCGAAGGCCGAGTTGGTGAGCGCGACGTCCCAGCGGTGGTCCACCAGGAAGCTGGGGTAGGGCACGGACTCCATGAGTGCGGCGTAGTCGCACAGGTAGTCGCGCTGCGCCGGATCCTCCGGCAGCCGGTTCTCCTCCGCGGCGCGCCACGTGGGCGGCGGGTCGCGGTCGACCATCACGCGGAAGAGCCAGAAGCACTGCCGCTCGCTCATCTCCAACGCCTCTGCCAGGGCCAGCAGTTTGCGGTCCGTCCACTCCTTGACGAGCCCGCGTTCCCAGTTCCCGTAAGCGCGGACGCTGATGCGCAGCCGCGCGGCGAGATCCTCCTGGCTCAGGCCCAGTTCTTCGCGGCGCTGGCGCAATATCTCCTTGCGTCGCTCTGACCGCACGGCGCCGCGTGCGGACTCCTCGCCCGCCAGGCGCTCCTCACCGGCTCGGGCGAGGCCATCGGACGGGCCCACCGCTGCGAGATGTAGCACCGAGAGCTCCCCCTCCTCACGGTCTGGATCTTCATTTCCGTGTGGCGATCCTGCTACCGAATTCATTCGAGTGTCAACTATCGTGGCAATTCCAGCCTCGCGACAGCTCATTCCCGCCACAGCTGTGGCACGTTATAGCCCTTCGGGGCCCGAACGGATAGATTCCAGATGCCGACCATGTGCCCGAACCGACTTCGCGCGATCTAGGAGAACCACTGGTGACAGACGGCTTCCCGGCTCCCGTCGCGGTGGCCCACGCACCCCTGGCCGCCACCGTCACACGCGTTGCCGAACTCGCGAGCAAGATGGGCCGCGACCCGAACCAGGTCTTCGACCTGCGCCGGCTCTCCGAGGCCTCCGGCGTGCCCGCGGACGTGGTCCGGATCCTGCTCGACGGCAGGCCCGCCGGCGAACCCGACCTCCAGACCCGCTTCCTCCAGCGCCTGGACCTGCTGCGGCGCACCCGGGTCAAGCCCAACGGCCGCCGCTACACGCAGCAGGAGATCGCGGACGGCGCGGGCATGTCCCGGCAGCAGGCCGGAGCCCTGATCAACGGGGACCGCCGCCCCACGATGGAGCACTGTGACGCGATCCAGCGCTTCTTCGGGGTGCACGCCGGATTCCTCACCGCGCACGACGCGGACGCCCTCACCGACGCGCTCCAGCGCACCGAACAGCAGTTGCTCCAGGACTTCGCGGGGCGCGCGCGGGAAACAGCACCCGTCGCGGCCGCTTCGGCGGGCGATCCGCTGGCAAGACTCCTCCAGAATCACGGCGTGCGGGGCATCGCCTGGCGCGCCGCCCAACTGCCCAGCGACAAGCACCGGGACAAGGTGACCGAATGGCTGGACATGCTCCTCGAAAGCGTCAAACCGAATGAATCGTGACCCAGTCGAAAACCTGGGCCTGATCCTTGAGTCCTGATCCGGATCCGCGCCGACGGGGAGAACGGTGAGCATAGGCAGAGAGCAGCGGCGGCTGTGCGGGGAACTGGTGGCCGGCATCCGGCTCGCCGCCCCCGTGGAACCCGTGGACCTCTACGCCGCCCTCTGCGAGGGCATGAGCAGACACCGCGGCCGCCGGGTGGACTTCCGGATGGCCTCGTTCCCGCCGGGGACGGCCAGCGGTCTGTGGCTCGACATGGCGGACCGCGATCTCGTGGTCATCGAGGAACGCACCGCACCCGACCACCAACTGGTGATCCTGGGCCACGAGCTGTGGCACATGAAGGCCGGCCATTGCAGTCACCACGTCGACGGCGCAGCCGTCGCCGCCCGACTCCTGTCCGACGAGGCGGACATCGGCGAAACCATTCGCCGCGTCGCGGCGCGCACGCGCGCCGATGTCCAGGAGGAGACCGAGGCGGAGACCTTCGGCTTGCTGCTGGGCAGCAGGTGCCGAACCTGGCTGGCCGGCTCGGCCGGCCACCGGGCCCCGGCCCAGCGTGATCAGTTGGCGGGCCGCATCGAGGCCTCGCTCGGATACCGGGGGCACAGGAACGACCGTTGAACGGCAAGGACTACTACATACCGGCAGCCGCGATGGCAATCGCACTCGCCTTCAAACTGCCGGCCCTGCGGCACAACTGGCGCGATCCGCTGCTGCGTTCGGTCTGCGCCCTGCTCACCCTCGCCAGCGCGGTCTTCACCTTCGCCGCCCCGCCCACCATCGCGGCGGTCAACCGCTGGACCGGGATCAGCAACGTCTCGGCCCCTCTCGTCTACTGCCTGATCACCGCCTTCAGCGCCTCGTGCCTGGTCCTGGTCGTCAACTGGCGCGGCGGCCCGCCCGAGCGGACCCGGCGGGTGTCGCGGCGCTGGATCACCGGCTACAGCATCATCGTCGTGGCCCTGATCGTGCTGTTCGTCCTGGGGGACGCCCCGGTCGAGCGGCTGCGGGACTTCGACACGTACTACGCCAACACCCCGTACATGCGGCAGATGATCGGGCTCTACCTGTTGGCGCACCACGTCGCCGCGGTCGTGATGGTGGCGATGTGCTGGCGCTGGTCGCTCCAGGTGCGCGGCTGGCTGCGCATCGGCCTGGTGATCATCGTGTCCGGCTACGTCTTCAACCTCACCTATGACGCCACGAAGATGTCGGCCGTCGTCGCCCGCTGGCTCGGCCACGACCTCGACGACCTGAGCACCTACGTCGCCCCGCCGCTCGCCGCGCTGGGCGCGCTGATCAGCGCGTTGGGCTTCGTGGTCCCGCTGGTCTGCCAGCGGATGTCCGACAACTGGCAGACCTGGACGACGTACCGCAGGCTCGGAGCGCTCTGGCAGGAGGTGCAGATCTCCGCGCCGGACGGCACCCCCTCCGTCCGGATGTCCTGGTGGGCGGCGGCGGAACTGCGCGTCATCCAGCGCGAGTCGGACATTCACGACGGGTTCCTGAACCTGGGGCCGTACTTCGACCGCGGCCTGCGCGACGGCGCCTACGAGAGCGCCGCCGCGGACGGCGCCGACGAGGACACCGCCCGCGCGGTCGCCGACGCGGTCATGGTCACGGCGGCCGTCCGGGCCCGCTCCGGCGACCCCGAGGGCAACGTCGTCATCGGGGCCGGTGAGGAGATGGTGCCCGACACCTCCGACGGGCCGCGCGACCTGCTGCGGATCTCCCACGCGCTGCGGCACTCGTCGGCGGTTCAGGCGGTGCGGCAGCGGACGGCGCTGCCGGCCGGCTGACGGGGGTCGACGGGGCGGAGCGTTGCGGGGCGGGAGTACCGCCTGTTCAGCGCCCGCCCGTACAGCGCCCGCCCGTTCAGCCGGCGCCCGTTCAGCCGGCGCCGGTTCAGCGAGCGGCGGCCACCGACAGGGTCGGGAACAGCTCCTGGAAGGGCCCGGCGGAGTCGATGCCGTCCCGCCCGTACGGGGCGTCGAAGCTCCACACCATGAACAGCAGGAACACGATCAGCGCGCTGAACAGCCCGGCCAGGAGCAGTTCCCGCCCGGAGCGCCGGATCTGCAGGGTGAAGATCAGACCCACCGTGACCACGCCGCCGACCAGCAGCCCGAACCACACCACACCCGGCAGCGTGGACTCGTCGCTCTGCGTCCGCGAGTGCCGGGCGTCGTCGGCGGCGGCGATGTGGTCCAGCAGCGGCTGGTAGGCCTGCGCCTGGAGCTCGGTGGCCGGGCTCTGGTGGGTCACGTCGCTGCGCAGCTTGCCGAGCAGTTGGGCGCCCTCGCTGGACGCGCCCTCACCGGAGGTGAGCAGCGGCCAGTCCACCGCGACGGTGTGGGAGACGTACGCGTCCACCTCGCCGCGGATCCGGTCGCGTACGGGCGCCGGATAGACGTCGGCGCGCTGGGTCACCTCGTACAGCGACTGGGCCTCGCGGCGCACGCTGTCCTCGGCGGCGCCGCGCGCCTCCCAGACGCCCGCGATGGCGAGACCCAGCACGATCGCGTAGACCACGCCCACCATCATCGTCATGTACTCGATGACGTCGGGGGTTTCGCTGGTGTCCTCGTCATCGGCGGCCCGGCGGTGCCGGATCGCGGTGATGGCGAGGACGACGGCGCAGACGAGCGCCATGGCGATGGCCAGGACCAGCCATTCGGACACGTGGAATCTCCCGTTGGGAATCGGTGAATCGGCGAAACGGTGCATCAGTACATCGGTGCATCAGCGCATCAGCGCGTCAGGGGGTCGGCGCGTCAGGGGGTCGGAGGTCGGCGGTTCGGCGGACGGGCCCGCGCGGCGGATCAGCCGCGGCCCTTGGAACGCGGGCGCAGGGCGGCGGCCGCGAGTACGGCCGGGGTGGTGACGACGACCATGAGCATCATGGTGGACAGGCCGCCCGGGCCGCGCCGCTCCAGGGCCACGGCTCGGTACGGGCGCACGTGGAAGGCGCTCACCCGTGCGGCGGCGGCCGACCGGGGCGGGGCGGCCGCGACCGCCGGGACCGGCGCCGGAGCGGGCTCGGCGCCCGGTGCGGGTTCCGGCGGCTTCGGATCCGCGGCCCCGGCCTCCGCGTACGGCTCCGGTGGGCTCTGCGCGCCCGGCGCCGCCGGCGCCGCCGGCAGGGCGGCCCGCCCCGGGTGGTGCACGGTCGCCCGGTCGGTACCGGGCACGGTCGCCCGTACCGACGGCCGCGCGGAGGGCCGGGCCGAGGGCCGGGCTTCGGGCGGCCGCACGGTGGGCCGGCCGGTCTGCGCGGGCCGGTCGGGGCGTTCCGGCCGGCCCGCCGGAACGCACAGGTCGACCCGGGCGCCGCGGCCGTGGCCGTCGCCCGCGACGGCCACGTGGCCGTGCAGCGGACAGAGGGCCGCCACCAGACCGGCCCCGGCGAGGTACTGCCATGCGGTCACCGCGCGTCCTCCCGATTCCGCAGCAGATGCAGGGGTTACGGCTGAAGAAACGATCACGGCCCCGCTTCGACACGCGGCATCCGGGTCGAGCTCCCCGTGCCGGGGACCCGGAGGCCCCTGACGTCCCCTCGGCCGGGCCCCGGACGGGGCCGGTCCGGCGGCCACGACGCCGGGCGGCACGACGACATGGCGATGGCCTGCCTCCCCCTTTCGAATGGGGAAGCAGGCCACCGCCACGCAGTGTCAGAACCGCGGTGTCAGAACCGCGGTGTCGTCATACGGCTACCAGCGGTACCAGCGACCGCCGCCACCACTCTTGGGGCGGGCGACGAAGCCGATCAGCCACAGGATCAGGACCGCAATCGCGACCCACCAGAGAATCTTCACCGCGAAGCCCGCGCCGAAGAGGATCAGTACCAGCAGAAGAACGAGAAGCAGGGGAACCATAGTTATCAACCTCCGAGACACCGTGTGCCCGGCCACGCCCCACCCATGCATTCGATCTTATTTGTTTCTTATCCCAGGAGCCGGGCATGAGAACGCGCTTCCGCACCCTCATGCGGTGAACCGGCCCCGGGTGTGGCCGTCCACGGCGCTGAGGTGGCTGGTGCGCGGGGCGGAGATCACGACGACGGCCATGTCGTCGTGGCGGCCGGTGCCCACCCATTGGGAAGCGAGCATCTGCACCCGCTCCACCACCGCTTCGGCGGGCATGCCCGCGCACTCCGACAGGGCGCGGTGCAGCCGCTCCTCACCGAACATCGCTCCGCCCATCGGGCCTCCGCGCGCCTCGCTGATCCCGTCCGTGTAGAGGACGCAGGTGTCGCCGGGAGCGAGCGTCACCAGCGCCGTCTCGGTGGTGATGTCGGGGAGCGCGCCGACCAGGGTGCCCTGCGTCCGGGCCTCCTCGACGCGGCCGTCCGAGCGGACGATGAGCGGGGCGGGGTGGCCGGCGCTCGTCAGCCTCAGCTTCACGGCGTTCCCGTCGCGCGCCGCGGAGGCGAGCACCATGGTCGCGAAGCGGGCGTTGCGGGAGTTGAGGAGCGAGGTGTTGAGCAGGCTCAGCATCCGCTGGTGGTCGTCCGCCATCGGCAGCAGGGCGTGCAGCGTGTTGCGGATCTTCCCCGTCATCACGGCGGCTTCCAGGCCCTTGCCGCAGACGTCCCCGAGTACGACGAGCGAGGCTTCGCCCTCCACGGAGGCGGGGTGGACGTCGTAGAAGTCCCCGCCGACCCGCTCGTGGTCCTGCGAGGGCCGGTAGCCGCCCGCGTACTCCACGCCGGAGACCTGGTGCAGCGCCGGGGGCAGCAGCTCGCGCATGAGGGTGTCGGTGATGGACGCCTGCTCGGCGTAGAGGCGGGCGGCCGACATCGCGGCCCCGGCGCGGGCGGCGAACAGCCGGGCGAAGACCTCCTCGCCCTCGGTGAACGCGGCCCCGCCGGCACCGCGCAGGAGGACCAGGGCGCCCGCGGGTACGCCGTGACCGGGCAGGGGGGTGATGACGATCGACGCCACCGGGCCGAAGCCCTCCGGGATGAGCCAGGCCGGGGCGGCGGCGGGGTCGATCCAGCGGGAGGGAACGGGCGGGAAGCCCTGGAGCGCCTCTCCCAGCCCCGGTACCTCCTCGGGGTCGACGGCCACGCGGGACGGCGACGGCGTTCCGCCGCGGAGGCAGGTCACCACCGGCAGCTCGTGGCCGCGCGAGGGGGCGATCACCAGCGCCGCGTCGGCGAGGTGCTCAGCCGCCATCTGTGCCGTGACGTCCATGCACCGGTCCAGGTTCAGCGAGGAGAGCAGCAGGTTGGACGCCCGGGTCAGGAAGGCGGTGCGTTCCCGCTCCATCCGCAGGGCTTCGCGGGCCAGCCGGTGGTCGGTGTCGTCGACCAGCCACCACACCACCGTTCCGTCGTCGCGCACCGTCGGATGCGCCTCGTACGTACGGTCGCCGACCGGTCCCTGGACCGTCCGGTCCCGTACGGCTCCCGGTCGTTGTCCGGGGAGGGTACGCAGGACGTGCGCGTGCGCCGAGGACAGCCAGGCGGGTACCGCGTCCGCGAGTTCCGAGCCCGGGCGGATGCCCGGGAAGACCAGGCCCGCCGCCTCGTTCGCGATCACCAGGACCGCCCGGGCGTCCGCCACGAGCACGGGGTACGGGGCCTCACTCCACGTGTTGCCCACCGCGGTGGGAGTGGACACTGCCTGGGTGGAATTCGCCAAACGCCGAAGGCTCGCTGTGCGAACCCCTCACCTCATCGCCTCGAAGGAAAAACCCTTGCCCTCCGGCAACCATCCCCCATCCGCCTTTCCCCTGGCAACCAGGCCCCCCGCACGGCGCGTCGTCCCCCACCGCACGCACACCGGCCGCGCACACGTTCTCCTCCGGCGGGGCGGGCGGGCGCCCGGCCGAGCCCCGGGCGGCGTCGGCGAGTCGGCCGTCCCGACCCTCGGAGCGGGCCGGACGACGTCACCCGGCTGCGGCTGCCGCCCCGTTGACGCGGGCGGTCCGTGGGCGGTCCGCGGGCGCGCCCAGTGCTGCGACCGGAACCGTGGATCCCCGCCGGGAAGCACCCCTCCGGGTGATCCCCGTTCCGCGATGTAGGAAGATGTCGAGGTGATCGGAGACGAACCGGTGGTGACCTCGACCACCCACGAAGGCATGACCGTCGTCCGCCCGCGGGGCGACCTCGACCAGGACAGCGCGCCCCTCCTTACGGGGATCCTCGCCGAAGCGGCGGCGAGCGGGGCTCCGCGTACGGTGGTCGACCTGTCCCGCACGCGCTTCGCGGACTCCTCCGTCCTTCACGCCCTGCTCGACGCCCACAAGGCCCATCGCGCCGCGGGAACCGCACTCGTCCTGGCCGGCCCGCTGCAGGTGGCCGTCCGCCGGCTGTTCGACATCACCGGAACCGGACCCGCGTTCCACATGGCGGACAGCCTGGAGGACGCGATGACATGCTGACCGGCTCCGGTACGGTGACCGGCTGTCCCACCGGACGGGCGTCGGCATGGACCCTCACGACCCTGGGCAGGCGATGACGGTATGAACGCGCCCACAGCAGCCGACGACACCCGCGGATCCACCCGCCGCGGGGACCGCGCCCGCGCGGACGACGCGACGCCGGCGACCGCCGCCGCGGCCCGCGCCAGGGTGTGCGAGCTGCTGCGCCGAGCGGGCATCAGCCTCGACAGCGTCACCGCCGCGGACGCCCTGCTGGTGACGTCGGAACTCGTCACCAACGCGATCCGTCACGGCGGCGGGATCACCGCCTTCCACACCGAGATCGCGGACGACGCCCTCATCCTGTCCGTCAGCGACGCGAGCCCCCGCGCGCCCGTCCCCCGCACCGGCAGCGTCGACCATCCGGGCGGCTACGGGTGGCCGCTCGTCCAGCGGCTCGCCGAACGCGTCGACATCAGCAGCCATCCCGGCGGCAAGACCATCGGCACCACCCTGCGCCTGACCTGATCCGACCACCACCGGTACTCGGGTCGATCCTGACGTCGCGGGGCGCGACCTCTCTGCACTGCAGAGAAAAAGCAACCACAGTACCACTCATTATCTACCACGACTGACACAGGTTTTCGCCACCTCATCGATGAGGTAATCCAACTCAAGCGGGGTAGACGGACTTCGCACCGGGCGCGACGCCCGGGCGGAGCGGTGGCGGTCGACCCCGCCACCGGGCGCTACCATCAGCCCCTCTGACGGCTGATAGGGAAGGCTTTTCGCGATGGCCGATGACGCATACCTGTTCCTCCTTCCTGACCGGCATCCACGACTGGGGGCCGCTTTCGCCTCCGTCGGCACACTGGAGTGCGCCACTTCCCCGGCGGTCCACGGCTGGCTCCAGGCGCACGGCGTCTCGGCGTCCTCCGAGCAGGTCAGGATCCTCCCCGCCGGAGCGGAGGCGTTCGTCCCGAGTGACGCCGAGCGCCTGCCGCTGCCCCTGAGCGAGGAGGAGGCGCTTCGGGTGCAGCAGGAATGCGCGCCCCAGTCCGTGACGGACGTGGAGACGGAGCTCCTCCAGTTCCGCGACACGACCCAGGACTGGGAGGGCCTCGTACACCGCGCCCTGACGGCCGGCGTCCCCGCGACGCGGATCGTCCAGCTGACCGGCCTGGACCCCCAGGACATCGGCCGCCTCACCATGTGACCGCGGCCCCGCCCGGCACCGCCCGGGGCGGGAACGCGGCGCCCTACGTACGGCTGTCGCTGCGCGCGGACGGGTGCTCCCCGCCGGGCCCGGCGGAGTCGGCGGCCGTGTCCGTCGCGGCGGCCGCGGCCCGCGCGAGGATGCGCAGGGCCGCCTCGGAGGGCGAGCCGGCCTCCGCCGTGTAGGTGATCAGGCTCTGGTCGGGGTCGTCCGGAAGGTTCAGGCTCTCGTAGGCGAGGGTGAACTCTCCGACCAGCGGGTGGCGCAGGTGGTAGCCGCCGTGCGTCGCCTCCCGGACCTCCCGCTCCTCCCAGAGCCGGGTGAACTCCGGGCTGCGCTCGCCCAGTTCCGCGATGAGCGCCGCGAACCGCGGGTCGTGCGGGTGTCGTCCGAGGTCGAACCGGAGGTAGGCGACGAGGTCGCGCGCCTTGCGCTCCCAGTTCACGAACCGGCCGCGCACCTCGGGGTCCAGGAAGACCAGCCAGGCCTTGTTACGCCGGTCGGGCGGCAGCGCGCCGAAGTCCTTGACGAGCATGGCGAAGAGCGGGTTCCAGGCGAGGATGTCGGTGCGGCGGCCGACGACGAAGGCGGGGGTCTCGGGCATCGCCTCCAGCAGCCTGCGCAGCCCGGCCCGCACTTCCTGCGGCTCCTCCGGCCCGTTCCCCGCGGCCGCGCCCTCCCGGTCACTTCGGCGCCCCGCGGTGCGGACCAGGCGGGTCAGGTGCGCCGTCTCCGCCGGGTCCAGGCGGAGCGCGGAGGCGACGGCGCCCAGCACCGTGTCCGAGATGTTCTCGGCGCGCCCCTGCTCGAAGCGGGTGTAGTAGTCCACGCTCACGCCGGCGAGCTGGGCGAGTTCTTCCCGGCGCAGTCCCGGCACCCGGCGGCGGCCACCGAAGGAGCGCAGGCCCGCGTCCTCGGGACGGATCCGCCCACGGCGGGACCGCAGGAAGTCTCCGAGTTCTGCCTTGGGGCCTGTCTGGTTCATGCCCTCAATCCTAGGGTCGGACCCCGGTCACCTGCGAAGAGCGCGGGCCGGCGGACCGCGGCGACGGCGCCGCGTGTCCCGGCCGGGCCGGCGGGACGGCCCCGGGAGCACCGGGGCGGAAAGGCGGGGGTGGGTGGTCAGTGCCGCGACCATCCGCTCCGCCCCGGACCCCGCCAACCGACTTATGCCCTTTTCGTACCGGTTCACTCACCCGGCGCAACCCGTCACGCCGCGCTCCCCCTCCCCACCCCATGATCGGAGGGAGCACCGGGCACCGACCCGTCGACCAGGGACCAGAGGGGACGGTGGCGGATGGAACCGGACGGTCGCGACAGCCTGGCGGGCCGGGCCGACGCCCTGACTGCCTGGGCTGCGGGCCGATCTGGAGCGGCTGGCGGCGATCCCGTCCGTCGCCTTCCCCGGCTACCCCGCCGAACCGGTCCAGGAGGCGTACGACCTGGTCGTCTCCCTGCTGCGCGAGGCCGGCGTCCCCACGATCGAGCGGATCGACCTGCCCGACACCGCGCCGGTGATCTACGCCGAGATCCCGCCGCCGGGCCCCGGATACGCCAGAGGGGCGCCGCTCCGGGAACTCCCGGGGCGGCGCCCCTCACGGGCTCGCGGGGTGGGGCCTCAGGCGTCCGGGGAGCCGCCGAAGCGCTCCCGGTACGAGTCCAGGTCCTCTTCGGTGATCTTCGCGAAGAGCACCGGCGGTACGGTGAACGGCGTCCCGGCGGGGACCGCGTCCAGGGACCGGGCCTGCTCCGGGGTCACCCAGGCCGCCGTGTCGTCGGCGAGCGCGAACGCGGAGCGCATGGCGCGCGCCGAGGCCGGGATGAACGGCTCGGAGACCACCGAGTAGAGGTGGATGAGGTTCATCGCGGTGCGCAGGGTCAGCGCCGCGCCCTCCGGGTCGGTCTTGATCTCCAGCCAGGGGGCCTTCTCCTCCAGGTAGGAGTTTCCGGCCGACCACAGGGCGCGCAGCGCGGCCGCGGCCTTGCGGTACTGGAGCGTGTCCATGTGGCCCTCGTACTCGGCCAGCAACTCGGCGATCTGGCCGCCCAGCTTCGCCTCGGCATCGCCGGCCGCGTTGCCCGCGGGGACGTCGTCGCCGAAGCGCTTGCGGGAGAAGGACAGGACGCGGTTGACGAAGTTGCCGAGGGTGTCGGCGAGGTCCTTGTTTACCGTGGCGGTGAAGTGCTCCCACGTGAAGGACGAGTCGTCGGACTCGGGCGCGTTGGCGATGAGGAAGTAGCGCCAGTAGTCGGCCGGGAGGATCTCCAGCGCGTGGTCGGTGAAGACGCCGCGCTTCTGCGAGGTGGAGAACTTGCCGCCGTAGTACGTCAGCCAGTTGAAGGCCTTGACGTAGTCGACCTTCTTCCACGGCTCGCGGGTGCCCAGCTCGGTGGCCGGGAACATCACGGTGTGGAAGGGGACGTTGTCCTTGGCCATGAACTGGGTGTAGCGGACGTCCTCGGCCTCGTACCACCAGGACTTCCAGTCGCGGTTCGCCGGGTCGGCGTCCGCCCACTCCTTGGTGGAGGCGATGTACTCGATCGGGGCGTCGAACCAGACGTAGAACACCTTGCCGTCGGCGGCCAGTTCGGGCCACGTGTCGGCCGGGACCGGGACGCCCCAGTCGAGGTCGCGGGTGATGGCGCGGTCGTGCAGGCCCTCGGTCAGCCACTTGCGGGCGATGGAGGACGCCAGCTGCGGCCACTCCTCCTCGTGCTCCGCCACCCAGGCCTCCACCTCGACCTGGAGCTTGGACTGGAGGAGGAAGAGGTGCGTGGTCTCGCGGACCTCCAGCTCGGTGGAGCCGGAGATGGCCGAGCGGGGCTCGATCAGGTCCGTGGGGTCCAGGACGCGGGTGCAGTTCTCGCACTGGTCGCCGCGGGCCTTGTCGTAGCCGCAGTGCGGGCAGGTGCCCTCGACGTAGCGGTCAGGCAGGAATCGGCCGTCGGCGGGCGAGTACACCTGCCGGATCGCGCGCTCCTCGATGAAGCCGTTCGCCTGGAGCTGCCGCGCGAAGTGCTGGGTGATCTCGGCGTTCTGCTGGGAGGAGCTGCGGCCGAAGTAGTCGAAGGACAGCGCGAAGCCGTCGTAGACCGCCTTCTGGGCGTCGTGGGCCTGCGCACAGAACTCGGCGACGGAGATGCCGGCTTCCTTCGCGGCGAGCTCGGCGGGCGTGCCGTGCTCGTCGGTGGCGCAGATGTACAGGACGTCGTGGCCGCGCTGGCGGAGGTACCGGGAGTACACGTCCGCCGGAAGCATCGACCCGACCATGTTGCCCAGGTGCTTGATCCCGTTGATGTACGGAAGCGCGCTGGTGATCAGGTGTCGAGCCATCCTCGGATGCTCCATTTCCTCTGTGCGGTACACGTGGCGTCACGGACGGTGAACGCTGTTCATCGTATCGAACGGCCCGAAGGCCACGCGCCGCATTTGTTCGGGTGGGCAGAACGCAAAAGCGAGGGCAGTGACCTCTCCGTCACGGCCCTCGCAATCGCGCCCATGCTACAGCCGGACGGCGGCGCCCCCGACCGCCGCAGAGCCCGGTCGCGGCGGCCACGGAGCCCGGTCGCGGCCGCCGGGGAACCTACTCCCAGCCCCCGGACGCGCCGTCGAGGGCGGTGATCCGGGCTCCGCTCGCGAGGCGGCCCGTGAGGGAGAACGCTGCCCCCTCCGGGCCGGCGGACGCGGCCAGGGTCCGGCCGCCGGCCTCCGCCCGGACCGCGCCGGCCGCGGTGATGCCGACGACCTCGCGGCTCCCCGCGGCCACCACGTACCAGCGGCCCGCGGGCGAGCGCCACCGGGTGCCGGCGAGCAGGTGCTGTCCGAAGCGCCCGCAGGCCGCCGTGGACCGGGCCCGCACCACGTCCTGCGGCGGCCCGGCCGGCGGGCGCAGTTGGACGAGCACGTCGCCGGGGCCGGCCCAGCCGGAGGCGCGGGTGCAGGACCACACGGCGCGGCCGCCGCCGTCGGGGAGCTCGGAGCCTGCGAAGTCCCAGACGTTGACGGCGCGGACGGAGCCGCCGCCCAGTTCCCGCAGCCGGCACGCGGTCGGCGCCCACGCGGCCCGCGCGGCCGGACCGGTGGCCTCGCGCGGCTGCCGGGCCGGCACGGCGCCGGGGCCGTCGGGCAGCGGCGTGTAGGTGAGGTGCACCGGGGAGAGCGCGCCCAGGTCGGCGAGGACGAAGGAGTGCTTCTCGACGATGCGGGCGGAGGAGGTGAGTTCGAGTACGGGCCAGGATCCGCAGCCCCCGGCCGTACGGGGCACCGCCGCCGGAGCCGTGACCCCGTCGGGGCCGATGGCCAGCGGGGCGCCGTCCTCCCCGGTGCGGAGCAGGTCGCGGGTGGCGGCCCCCTCGATCCACGGGGCGAGCAGGTAGCGGGCCGGGCCGTCGGCGGAGGTGCGGACCAGGGCCAGCGCGGCCGCGGTGGTCACGCCGGCCTCGTCGGTACGGGCGAAGGCCAGCTCCCGCCCGCGGGGCCCGGCGGCCGCTTCGGCGTAGCGGACCACGCGGTCCCCGTCGAGCAGCAGCACCACGGCCCGGCCCTCGCTGTCGCCCGCGTGCAGCAGCTGCGGGGGCCGGGCGGGCGGGTCGGTCGCGGTCCCGGGGGCGGCGGTGACCGGGACCCCGCCGGGCCGGGCGGCCCACGTGCCCAGCGCCCGCGCCAGCAGAGCCCGGTCGGCGGTGCGGCCGCCGCGGGCCGGCCAGGCGGTGAAGTCCACCCGGGCGGTGTCGGCCCAGGCCTCCGCCGGGACCCGGAGCAGCCGGTCGGGGTCGAGCGCCCGGGCGGCCACCGGCCCGGCGGCGGGCGTGGCCTCGGGGCGCGGCGGCGAGGCGTCGGCCACCAGTACCCCGGTGACCAGCGCGACCACGGCCGCGGCGGCCCACCCGGCCCGCACCCGGCGGCGGCGCCGGAGCAGGTCGGTGGGGCGGGCGCTGACGACGCTGGCGTCGAACTCCGGGGTGAGCGGGGTCGCCGGGAGCGGTGCGCCGACGGGCAGCGCGAGGGCCTCGCGCACGGCGTCGGACGGGTCGTCCGCGCCCGCGGCCCCGAGGAGCCGGACCGCGGCCTCCTCGGGGAGCCCGTCCATGCGGTGGAGGACGAACGCGGCGCGGACCGGTCCCGGCGCGCCCGCCAGCACCCCGGCCGCCTCGTCGATCCCGCCGGCCGGGGGCCAGAGCCTCAGCCCCCACACGAACGGGGGGACGGGCGGCCAGCCGGCCTTGGCCAGGGCGGAGCGGACCCGGCCGGCCGGGGCGAGGGCGGCGCGCAGCACCCGTACCCGTATCTCGGAGAGCGGCCCGCCGGGACTGTCGGGACCCCCCAGGGGCCCCCGGGGGCCGGAACCGCCGGGCTCGCCGGAACCGCCGGGCCCTGACGGCTCGCCCGGCCCGCCCGGCCCGCCGGGGCCTTCCGCGGCGCCGGGCCCCGGGCCCGGGGCCCCCGATCCCCGGGGCAGCGCGTGCTGCACCGCCTTGTGCGCCAGCAGCACGCGGGTGTGGCGCGGAAGGCACTCGGGGAGGGTGAGGTAGGCGAGCCGTACCAGTTGGGGGTACTGCTCGACGAGGACCGCCTCGGCCTGCTCGACGGCGGTGGAGCCGAATCGCTGCGATGTGCTCACCCTCCGACAAACGAGTGAATCTTGCGATGGTCACACGCGGTGCGCCGCGGCCCGCCCGTGCGCCGCCCGTCACCCGCCCGTCCGCCACGGTCGGCATATGCATACGCGCTGGCCAGAACCTTGCTCGGTCGACATCGATCACGACTCGATCATCACCGAACGTAATATTTCCATGTTTCTCTTCTGCGCCCTCCGAGTGCGCCCGCGCTGTTTCCTGGACCGCACAGGGGATGAGGTGGAGCGGTGAGCGATGGCGGACCGGAGGAGTCCGGTGGGAGCGTGGGACTGCCGAGCCGGCACCGGCGGCCGACCCCCATGAGCCAGTGGGATCCGACGGCACGCCTGTCGTACTGGGCCTTCCACACCAACCGGCGGCCCGCGTACATGCGCTTCGCGTACCTGCACCTGGGCTCGGACGCGGGCGCGGAGGAGGCGGTCGACGCCGCCTTCGACTCGATCATGGCCGAGTGGCTCCGGATGCTGCACATGGACCGGCTCGACGCGTACGCCTGGACCGTCCTCAAGGGCTGCATCGTCGACCACCTGCACCGCCGCACCCCCTGGCGGCGGCGGCCGGAGCCGATGGACACCAGCGCCTTCGAAGCGGCCCTCAAGGAGGCCCGCGCGGACCGGTACGAGGTGCTCACCGACGCCATCCGCTTCTACTCCGCGGTCTCCCGGCTCGTCGAGCGGCAGCGCGATGCCGTCCTCCTGCGGTACGGCCTCCAGTGCACCCCCGGCGAGGCCGCCGCGGTGATGGGCGTCGACGAGGCGACCGTCAGCTCGCACCTCGGCCAGGCCCACCGGCGGCTCGCCCGCCTGCTCGACACGTCCGCCGAGTCATGAGGCCCCACGAGGCGCACGGGTTCCGCGAGGACCACGCGGCCCCGCGCTCCCTGGCCGAGTTCCTCGCCCGGGCGGGGGTGCGCGAGCGCTACCCGCACTACGACCTCGGCGCCGCCGAGGCCCGCCTGCTGCGCGCCACCCCGTACGCGCCCGTCCCCGGACACCGCGCGCGGCGCCGGTCGGCCCACGGGTGGAGCGACCCCGCACGGGACTGCCCGCTCGACGCGGAACGGGCCCGCCGCGACCTCAAGGCCGTCTGCCTGGCGGCCGTCTGCGCGCCGAAGGCCGAGACGCAGCTCGCCGCCTTCGTCACCGGCGGCCACGCCGACCTGCCCGGCGCCGTCGTCTTCGGCTGCCTGCTGTACCTCGCCGGGCTGCGCGAAGGGGCCGGGTTCTGGTGGCAGTTCGCCGCCGGGTCCGGGAGCGCGCGGACCTCCTCGGCCGCGTACTGCCTCTTCCTGGACCACTCCCGGCGCGGCGAGCACCACGACGCCCGGTTCTGGGCCCGCGAACTGGGCCGCCGGGGCTACCGCCCGGGGGGCCGCCGGGACCCGCGCGAGGTGCGGCTGTGCGCGCAGGCCGCCGTACTGCGCTACGTCGACCAGCTCGACGATCCCGACCTGGGCCCGGTGCCGCTGCCGAGGCCCGGGCTGACCGCGGTACTGGCCGCGTTCCGCCCGCCGGCCCCGGTCTCCGTACGGGTGGCGGCGCCGCGGCTGTCCACCGGCCCGCTGCGCCACCCGGCGCTGACGGCGGCCGCCCGCGGGACCGTGGTCCAGGCCGGGACCGGCGAGGCCCTGGCGCAGGCGCGCCGCGCGCTGGCCGTCGTACGGGTCCTGGAGCGGCACCCGCTGGGGGTGCGGCCGGCCCAGCTGCAGCGGGAGTCGGGCCTCGGTGCGGCGGCCCTGCGCCCGCTCCTCGCGATGCTGTGCGAGGAGGGGTACGCGCAGCGGCCGGGCGCGCAGGTGTACGCGCGGGGGCCCGCCCTGGACCGGCTCGCCGCCCCCGGCGGCCGCGGTCTGGCGGACCAGCTCCAGCGCACCCTGTCCCCGGCCCGGGACAGGGCGGGCGCCGCGGCGGCGGTCCACCTCAGCCGGTTCGCCGAGGGCGAGGCGCCGATCACGCGGATGGCGGACGGGCCCGGGACCCCGCCGGTGCGGGAGTGGGCGGACTTCCGGGCGGCCGCGCACGCCGGCGCGGTCGGCACGCGCCCGCTGACCCGGCTCGACCACCACCGCCGCGCCGCGTACGTGGCCCGGCACCGCCCGGACCGGCCCACCCCCCGGACGATCACCGATGTCCGGACCCTGTTCACCGCCCTGGACGCGCTGTCCCCGGGCGCCGCTGTCTTCGACCTCCGGGAGTACGCCTCCGGGGTCGTCTGCCCGGCGGTCCCCATCGCCGCCGGCGACGCGGCCGGGAGCCTCGCGCTCTCGCTGCCGGCGGCCCACGCCCACCGGCTGCGCCCGGCCACCGGGACACCGCGCGGCCAGGCGGTCCCGGTGCTCCTCGCGCTGCTCCTGTCGGGCGCGATCCCGCCGGACGCCCCTGACTCCCCGGACCGGCCCCGGCTGTCCCTCCCCCATGCCTTCGCCCCGGTCACGGCGGGCGCCCTGACGACCCCGAACGGCCTGGTGGTCCTGCGGGCCTGAGCCGCGGGGAGGGGCGGCCGGGGCAGCACCCCGTACTGGACGCGCGTACCGGAAACACGTACCGGAAACGCGAAAAACCCCACCGGAGTGGGGTTTTCGTCTTTGTGTCCGAGGGGGGACTTGAACCCCCACGCCCGATAAAGGGCACTAGCACCTCAAGCTAGCGCGTCTGCCATTCCGCCACCCGGACCAGGTGATCGACCCCGGTTTCCCGCGGCGACATGGACAACCATAGCAAAGGATCGTCGGGCTTCCGACCACTTATCCGAGCCGTGATCGCCCGCCACGCCGTGCTGACCTGCGGGCATGCGCCGAAGGGCTCAGCGAGACGGATCGTCTCGCCACCGTGATGCGAGTGGGGAACGCACCGCGCCCCCGTCCTGCCCGCGGACGGGGAGGACGGGGGCGCGGTGGCCGTCACGGGCAGCTGATGACCTGGCCGGCGTAGGAGAGGTTCCCGCCGAAGCCGAAGAGCAGGACGGGGGCCCCGGAGGGGATCTCACCGCGCTGCACCAGCTTGGACAGGGCCATCGGGATGCTGGCAGCCGAAGTGTTGCCGGAGTCGACGACGTCGCGGGCGATGACCGCGTTCACCGCGCCGATCTTGGCGGCGAGGGGCTCGATGATCCGCAGGTTGGCCTGGTGGAGGACGACGGCGGCCAGTTCCTCGGGAGCGACCCCCGCCTTCTCGCAGACCTTGCGGGCCAGTGGCGGGAGCTGGCTGGTGGTCCAGCGGTAGACGGACTGGCCCTCCTGGGCGAAGACCGGCGGCGAGCCCTCGATGCGGACCGCGTTGCCCATCTCGGGCACGGAACCCCACAGCACGGGGCCGATGCCCGGCTCCTCGCAGGCCTCGACGACGGCCGCGCCCGCCCCGTCGCCGGTGAGGACGCAGGTGGTGCGGTCGGTCCAGTCGGTGATCTCGGTCATCTTGTCGGCACCGATGACCAGCGCGCGGGTGGCCGAGCCGGCCCGGATCGCGTGGTCGGCGGTGGCCAGGGCGTGCGTGAAGCCCGAGCAGACGACGTTGATGTCCATCACGGCCGGGTTGCCGCCCATGCCCAGCTTGGCGGCGACGCGCGCCGCCATGTTGGGCGAGCGGTCGATCGCGGTGGAGGTGGCGACCAGGACGAGGTCGATGTCGTCCGGGGTCAGGCCGGCACCGGCCAGTGCCTTGCCGGCCGCCTGGAAGGCCAGCTCGTCCACCGGTTCCTCCGGGCCCGCGATGTGGCGGGTCTTGATCCCGGCCCGGGACCGGATCCACTCGTCGGTGGTGTCGACCATGGCCGAGAGGTCCTCGTTGGTGAGCACTCTCGCGGGCTGGTAGTGCCCTAGCGCCACCACGCGTGAACCGGTCATGGGCGGGGTCCCCCCTCGTTGGCAGTCATGACCACCCAGCTTCGCCTGCTACCGATGGGTACGAGTGCGCGTGATCCGACAGGATTCGGGCACCGGAATTTGGAGATTCCCGAGGATCTGCCTGCCGGGAGCCCCGCGGGAAGCGGAACGGCGACAATGACCATGTCGGCCGCGGCAGGAAACAGAACGAGGTGGGGGAACACCATGGGACGCGTCACCGAGCGCCGCCGGGTCGTACGGATCCGGAACGGGGTGGCCGGGGTGCGCCCGGACACGCTGGTGGCCGAGGAGCCGCTGGAGATCCGGCTGAACGGCAAGCCCCTGGCGATCACGATGCGCACCCCGGGGGATGATTTCGCCCTGGCGGTGGGCTTCCTGGTGAGCGAGGGCGTGCTCGGTGCGGCGGCGGACGTGCGGGCCGTCACCTACTGCGAGGGCGCGGCCGAGGACGGCACGAACACGTACAACGTCGTCAACGTGCAGTTGGCGCCCGGCGTGCCCGTGCCGGACATCACGCTGGAGCGGAACGTCTACACCACCTCCTCCTGCGGGCTGTGCGGCAAGGCCAGCCTGGACGCGGTCCGCACCGCGAGCCGGTTCCCGGGTGCCGCGGCGGCCGACCCCGTACGGCTGTCCGCGGAGCTCCTCGCCCGGTTCCCGGACCGGCTGCGCGAGGCCCAGAAGGTCTTCGACCGTACGGGCGGGCTGCACGCGGCGGGGCTGTTCACGGCGGAGGGCGAGCTGCTGGACGTACGGGAGGACGTGGGCCGGCACAACGCGGTGGACAAGATCGTCGGGCGGGCGCTCCAGGCCGGACGGCTGCCGCTGACGGGTGCGGTCCTGCTGGTGTCGGGCCGGGCCTCGTTCGAGCTGGCCCAGAAGGCCGTGATGGCGGGGATCCCGGTGCTGGCGGCGGTCTCGGCGCCGTCCTCGCTGGCCGTGGACCTGGCGCTGGAGTCGGGGATGACGCTCGTCGGGTTCCTGCGGGGGCCGGACATGAACATCTACGCGGGCGAGGAGCGGATCACGGTGTAGCCGTGCGCCGCCGGCCGCCACCGCCGGCCGCCTTCAGCGGCCGCGGCGTGAGCGGCGGGAGGGGTTCGCGGCCGGTTTGGGCTCCGGGGGGTCGATGCGGTGGAGGTCCAGGGTGTCCGGGACCGGGGTGGTTCCGGGGCCGCCCGATCGCGCCCAGGCGATGATCTCGTCGGTCGCGGTGTCGTCCAGGGCCCAGCCGAACCAGGCCGCGCGGGCGCCCCGGCGGCGGGCCTCGCTGGTGGGCTGGACCACGATGACGTTGGCCTGCGCGCAGGGGCCGAGGCACTCGCTCGTACGGACGGCCAGCCGCCCCCCGGAATCGGCGGCGGCCGCGCGCAGCCGGGCGAGCTGGCCGGCGTGGTCGGAGCCGGGGTTCTTGCGGGGGTCGCCGCAGCAGCAGCCCCGGCAGACCACCAGGGTGCAGGGGCGTTCGGTGCGGGCGGCGATCGGGCGTATCCAGGTCACCGCCGCACGTTACCGGGCCCGGGGGGCGGGGTGTTGGGGCGCCCGGGAGACCTCCGCCACACGGTGGGGCGCGGGTTCGGCGTCGCGTGCCCGGCGGCGGGCCAGGACGGCGCAGACCATCAGCTGCATCTGGTGGAACAGCATCAGCGGCAGCACGGCGAGGCTCGCGTGGGCCCCGAACAGCACACTGGCCATGGGGAGTCCGGCGGCCAGGCTCTTCTTCGAGCCGGCGAACTGGATGGCGATGCGGTCGGCGCGGCCGAAGCCGAGGCGCTCGGCGCCGTACCAGGTGGTCAGGCGCCCCCTGCGGAGGTCTTGTGGAGGAGTTCGCCGGCTGATCAACTGCCGCCAGGCGTGGGGTAGCGTCGCCGCGCTGTGCGGAGAGGAGCGGGGCCTTGCGCGAGATCACCGTCCCACCCGTCGTCACGGGCCCGCCCGTCGGCGGCCTGGCCGACGTCGTCTTCCAGTACGCACACCAGGACCCGGGCCGCGTGGTGCTCGGCCGCAAGACGGACGGCGTCTGGCGTGACGTGACCTCCGGCGAGCTGGCGGCCGAGGTGCTCGCCCTGGCCAAGGGGCTGCTGGCCCAGGGGGTGCGGTTCGGGGACCGGGTCGCGCTGATGTCCCGTACCCGGTACGAGTGGACGCTCTTCGACTTCGCGCTGTGGGCCATCGGGGCGCAGCCGGTTCCGGTCTACCCGTCCTCCTCCACCGACCAGGTGCACTGGATCCTCGAGGACTCCGCCTGCGTGGCCTGCGTCGTCGAGGACGAGGACCAGGCCATGACGGTGGGTTCGGCGATCGACCGGCTGCCCGGTCTGCGGCGGCTGTGGCAGCTCGACGCCGGGGCCGTGGAGGCGCTCGTCGCCGACGGGCGGGGGGTCGCGGAGGACGTGGTGCACCGGCACCGGGGCGCGGTGACGCCCGACGCGGTCGCTACCGTCATCTACACCTCCGGGACCACGGGCCGGCCCAAGGGGTGCGTGCTCACCCACGCCAACTTCATGTACGAGGCCGACACGATGGTGAGCCGCTGGGAGTCGGTGTTCCAGGCGGGGCCGGGCGAGCGGCCGTCCACGCTGCTGTTCCTGCCGCTGGCCCACGTCTTCGGGCGGATGGTCGAGGTGGCGGCCGTCCGGTCGCGGGTCAAGCTCGGGCACCAGCCGGTGCTGGCGGCCGCCGAACTGCTGCCGGACCTGGCCGCGTTCCGGCCCACCTTCGTGCTGGGGGTGCCGCACGTGTTCGAGAAGGTGTTCGCGGCGGCCCGCCGCACGGCGGAGACGCAGGGGCGCCGGGGCCCCTTCGACCGGGCGGTGGAGACGGCCGTACGGTACGCGGAGGCGCGCGAGGCGAAGGCGTTCGGGACCGGGCCGGGGCCGTCGGCGGGGTTGCGCGTGCAGCACCAGCTGTTCGAGAAGCTGGTGTACAGGAAGGTCCGGGAGGCGATGGGCGGCCGGGTGCGGCACGCCATGTCGGGCGGGTCCGCCATGTCGCGGAGGCTCGGGCTGTTCTTCGACGGCGCCGGGATCACGGTGTTCGAGGGGTACGGCCTGACCGAGTCGAGCGCGGCGGCCACCGCGAACCCCCCGGGGGCGACGAAGTACGGCACGGTGGGCCCGCCGATCCCGGGCAGCACGGTGCACATCGCCGACGACGGGGAGGTCTGGCTGCACGGCGGCCACGTGTTCTCGGGGTACCTCAACGATCCGCGGGCGACGGAGGCGGTGCTGCGCGGCGGGTGGCTGGCGACCGGGGACCTGGGGCGGCTGGACGCGGACGGCTACCTCACCATCACCGGGCGCAAGAAGGAGATCCTGGTGACCTCCAACGGCAAGAGCGTCTCGCCCGCCGCCCTGGAGGAGCGGGTGCGTTCGCATCCACTGGTGTCGCAGTGCGTGCTGGTGGGCAACGACCGGCCGTACATCGCGGCGCTGCTCACCCTGGACGCGGAGGGCATCGCGCACTGGCTGTCGATGCGCGGTCTGGCGCAGCGTCCGGCGGCGGAGCTGGTGCACGACCCGGAGCTGACCACGGAGGTCCGCCGGGCGGTGGTGGCCGCCAACACGCTGGTCTCGCAGGCGGAGGCGATCCGTACGTTCCGGGTGCTGCCCGGGCAGTTCACGGAGGAGCTCGGCCTGCTGACCCCGTCGCTGAAGCTGAAGCGGCGGGCGATCGAGAAGGCGTACGCGAAGGAGGTCGCGGCGCTGTACCAGACGTGAACATCACGGCCCGGCCGCAATCTGACACACCGTCACTTCACTTCGTCCGCCGATATTGACGATCCGTCAGGTCACACACAGAATGCGGGGATCCCGACCGGAGGGAACCCTCGATGTTGCGATCGATCCGCACCCTGGCCGCCGCGGCGGCGGCCCTCGCGCTCGTCTCCGCCTGCAACTCCGCCGCCACCCCCGACAAGGCGCCCCCCGGCACGTCCGGCGACTCCCGCGGCGTCACGGCGGACTCGATCAAGGTCGGCGGCATCGTGTCGATGACCACCGCCAGCGGCTACAGCAAGAAGGACACCGATCTCGGGGCCAAGGCCCGGTACCTGAGGGCGAATGCCGAGGGAGGCGTCAACGGCCGGAAGATCGACTACCTCGGGGCGGAGGACGACGGCCAGGACCCGGCGAAGAACATGGCGGCCGCCCGCAAGCTCGTCCAGCAGGACAAGGTGTTCGCGGTCTCCCCCATGAGCTCGGTGACCTTCTCCGGCGCCGACTTCCTGGAGCAGGAGAAGGTTCCCACTTTCGGCTGGGGCACCCTCCCCTCCTTCTGCGGGCCCAAGTACATCTACGGCTTCAACGGCTGCCTGGTTCCCTCCCCGGGCGGCACCCTCAACCAGACCTGGCCGGAAGGCATCGGCCAGGTGCTCGGCGGGGCCGCGGGCAAGTCGGTGGCGGTCATCGCGAACGACAGCGATGCCGGGAAGTTCGGCATCCGCACCTTCCAGCAGGGCTTCGCGAGCGCCGGGTTCACCGTCTCGTACGCCAAGGCATCCGTGCCCGCCACCGCCGTGCCGAGCGACTGGTCCGCGTACGTCAAGGAGATCATGCAGAGCAACGGCGGCAAGGCGCCCGACGCCGTCGTGTCCGTCATGCAGACGCCCAACAACATCGGGCTGTTCACCGCGCTCAAGCGCGCCGGCTACAAGGGCCTGATCTCCGACCCCACGGACTACGATCCCGGCCTGCTCGCGAAGGAGGCCACCAAGCAGGCCCTCGACGGGGTGCACGTACTGCTCCAGTTCGAGCCCTTCGAGTCGGACAACCCGAAGATGACGCAGTTCAAGGCCGACATCAAGGCCGCGGCGGGCGGGCAGGATGTGCCGCTGAACATGCACATGGTGACCGGGTACATGTCGGCCGACCTGTTCCTTTCCATCGCGCGGAAGGCGGGCAAGGACCTGACGGTCGAGTCCTTCCAGGCCGCCGCGCAGGGCTTCTCCGACACCGGCACCCTCGTCGGCGACCGGGCGGAACCCAAGGGGCAGAAGGACAGCTTCGGCTGCGGAGCGCTCGTACAGCTGAAGGACGGCGCGTACAAGGTGTCGGTCCCGTTCAAGTGCCACGAACCCATCCCCTTCTCGTAGGGGCCGGGCAGCCGAATGGGAGATCTGCTCGTCTTCGTGCTGAGCGGTCTGGTCTCCGGCGCCCTGTACGCGCTGCTGGCCACCGGGCTCGTACTGTCGTACTCGGCGTCCGGGCTGTTCAACTTCGCCCACGGGGCCACCGCCTACCTGTGCGCGCTCACCTTCTACGAACTGCACTCCGGACTGGGCTGGCCGGCCGTCCCCGCGGCGCTGCTGGTGGTGTTCGTGCTGGCGCCCGGCCTCGGATGGGCGCTGGACCGGCTGATGTTCCGCCGCCTCGCACGGGTCGGCGAGACCGCGCAGATCGTCGCGACCATCGGACTGCTGGTCGCGCTGCCGGCCGCCGGGCTATGGGCGGTGGAGCTGCTCGCGGACGCGGGCGCGCCCGTCAAACCGGCGGAGAACCAGTTCGGGCTGCCGGGGGTGGGGCCGAGCCCCGCGGTCTCCTGGCAGCTCGCCGACGGCGTCGGCATCGACTCCGACCAGCTGATCACCTGGGTGGTGACGGCGCTGGTGGCGGTCGCCCTGTGGGTGCTGATGCGGCACACGCGGCTGGGGCTGCGGCTGCGGGCGGCCGTCGACAACCGCTCGCTGACCGAGCTGCGCGGGATCAGTGCCGACCGGCTCTCCTCGGTGGCGTGGATGATCGCGTCGGGGCTGGCCGGACTGGCGGGCGTACTGGCGACGCCGCTGCTGGGGCTGTCGGCGCACGACTTCACGCTGTTCCTGTTCGTGTCGGCGACGGCCGCCGTCATCGGGCGGTTCGCGTCGGTGCCGCTCGCGTTCGCCGGCGGGCTCGGCCTGGGCGTGCTGCAGAACCTCGTCGCCGGGTACGCCTCCTTCGCCGAGGACATCACCGGGCTGCGGACGGCGGTGCCCTTCCTCATCCTGTTCGGCGGGCTGCTCGTGCTGACCCGCCGGGCCCGGACCGCGGGGACCTCCGCCGTGGACGCGCCGCCGGTGGACCATCTGGCCGGGGCGTCCTGGCTGCGGCGCTGGGGCGGGTGGGCGGCGGGCGCCGTGCTGCTGGGCACGGCGTTCTACACGGTGGCGACACCGTTCTGGAGCGGACTGCTGGCCCAGGGGCTGGCCATCGCCCTGGTGTTCATGTCCTTCACGGTGGTGACCGGGCTCGGCGCGATGGTGTCCCTGGCCCAGGCCGCCTTCGTCACGGGCGCCGCGCTGGTGGCCGGGCTGCTGATGAGCCGCGGCTGGCCGTTCGTGGCCGCGCTGGCGGTGGGCACCTGTGTGGCCGCGCTGCTGGGGGCGCTGGTCGCGCTGCCGGCGCTGCGGCTGGGGGGCCGGTCCCTGGCGCTGGCCACGCTGGCACTGGCGTTCCTCGCCGACCAGGTGCTGTTCCAGCTGAGGTGGCTGCGCAACGGGGACGCGGGGTGGTCGATCCCCCGACCGGTGTTCGGGCCGGTGGACCTGTCCGACGACCGGGCGCTCGGGGTGGCCCTGGTCGTCCTGGTCGCGGCGGTCGCGGCGGGGCTGAGCGCGCTGCGGAACTCGCCGTCCGGGAGGGCGATGCTCGCCGTACGGTCGGCTCCTGCGGCGGCGATGGCCTCGGGGGTGTCGGTACTGCGGACGAAGCTGCTGATGTTCACCCTGTCGGCGGGGCTGGCCGGGTTCGGGGGCGTGCTGTACGCCTCGTACAACACCCGGATCACCGCGACCGACTTCACGGCGATGACGGGGCTGGTGTGGCTGGCCGTGGTGGTGGCGGCCGGAGTGCGCAGGCCGCAGTACGCGGTGGTGGCGGGGCTGGTGTTCGCCGTCGCGCCGCGGCTGCTCGCGGACTACGTGACGGAGTCGGCCCACCTGCCGGTGATCCTGTTCGGCCTGGCGGGCCTGGCCCTCGCCAACGATCCCGACGGCTACTGCGCCGCCGTTCCGGTGCGGTGGGCGCGCAGGCGCGCCGCGGGCACCGGGCGGGTCGGAGCGAAGCGGGCGGACGGAGTGGCGCGGGCGGACGGAGCGGGGCAGGCGGACGGGGTGGCGCGAGCAGACGAGGCCGAACGGGCAGGCGGAGTGGCGCGGGCGGGCGGCCCCGCGGACCGGGCGGCGGCCGCCCCGGCCGGCCGGACCGGGCCGACGGGCATCTCCGCGGTCCCGCGTCCCGGCCCGGGTCCGGGCTCCGGCGCCCCGGTCCCCGGTCCCCGGCCGGTGTCGGCGACGGCCGAGGCGCGTCCCGCGCTGGAGTTGCGCGCGGTCACCGCCGGGTACGACGGCGGGCTCGTCCTGCACGGGGTGGACCTCGTGGTCCGGCGGGGGGAGATCCTCGCCGTCCTCGGGCCCAACGGTGCGGGGAAGAGCACCGCCTGCAAGGTGGCCGCCGGGCTGCTGCCCGCCGGGGGCGGGAGTGTGTTCGTGGCCGGGCGGGACGCGACGCGGGACGGGCCCGTGCGCCGGTCCCGGGCCGGCGTGCTGCTCGCCCCGGAGGGCCGGGGGATCTTCCCCGCGCTCACCATCGAGGAGAACCTCGCGCTGTACCTCCGGGACGCCGACGCCCGGACCGCCGTCTATGACCGCTTCCCCCGCCTCGGGGAGCGGCGCGGGGTGGCCGCCGGGTCCCTGTCCGGCGGGGAGCAGCAGATGCTGGCGCTGGCACCGCTGCTGCAGCGGCCGCCCGAGGTGCTGATCGCCGACGAGCCCTCGCTCGGGCTCGCGCCCCGGGTCGTGGAGGAGGTGTACGCGCTGCTGACCGAGCTCCGCGGGGCCGGTACGGCGCTGCTGCTGGTGGAGGAGAAGGCGGCCGGGATCCTCGGGGTCGCGGACACGGTCGCGTACCTCTCCCAGGGCCGGGTCTCGTGGTGCGGTCCGCGGGCCGAGGTCGAGGCGGGCCGGCTCACCGAGGCCTACCTGGGGATGGCGACATGAGCGGCGACGTGCTCCGGGCCACGGGCGTCAGCGTCCGCTTCGGCGGTGTCCGGGCCCTGACCGGGGTGGACCTCGGCGTCCGGGCCGGGGAGGTGTGCGGGCTGATCGGGCCGAACGGGGCCGGGAAGACCACGCTGTTCGACGTGCTGTCCGGCATCCGGCGGCCCGACGAGGGGCGGCTGCTGCTCGACGGCGCCGACATCACGCGCCGTTCCCCCGTCTGGCGGGCCCGGCACGGGATGCGCCGGACGTTCCAGCGCCAGCAGCTGTTCGGCCAGCTCAGCGTCGCCGACAACGTGCTGGTGGCGCAGGAGTGGCGGGGCGGCGGGGGCGGTCTCGCCGCCGACCTGCTGGCGTTCCCCGCCCGGCTGGCCCGGGAACGGGAGCGGCGGGCCCGGGTCGAGCGGGTGCTGGCGGGCTGCGGGATCGGCGCGCTCGGCGCCTCGTACGCGGGCGGACTGCCCGTCGGGCAGGCCCGGATGGCGGAGCTGGCCCGCGCGGTGGCCGACCCGCCGCGGGTGCTGCTGCTGGACGAGCCGGCGTCCGGCATGTCGGCACCCGAGCGCGAGCGGCTCGCGGCGGTGATCCGGCGCCTCGCACGGGAGGACGGCTGCGCGGTGCTGCTGGTCGAGCACAACGTGGCGTTCGTGATGGACCTCTGCACGCGGGTGGTGGTCCTGGACCTCGGGACGGTGCTGGCCGAGGGGACCGCGGCCGAGGTGCGGGCCGACCCGTCCGTGAGGGAGGCGTACCTGGGAACCTCCTGAGGGGAGGCCTTCCGTACGGGGGGCGGGTGCCCTGACGTGGCGGGAATACGTCGTACGGGGGGCCGGTTGCCGCCCCCGTACGACGCAACCGAACCGACGCGAGGGAACGGCCAGACGTGAACCAGGTCCCCACCATCAAGCTCAACAACGGCACGCTCATGCCCCAGCTCGGCTACGGCGTGTGGCAGGTGCCGGACGACGAGGCGGAGCAGGCCGTCGCGACCGCTCTGGAGGCGGGCTACCGCAGCGTCGACACGGCGGCCGTCTACGGCAACGAGGCCGGTACCGGCAGGGCCGTCGCGGGCTCCGGCGTGCCGCGCGGGGAACTGTTCGTCACCACCAAGCTGTGGAACGGCCCGTCGCAGGCGTGGGGGCGCGACGAGGTCCTGCGCGCGTTCGACGACTCGCTCGGGAAGCTGGGCCTGGACCACGTCGACCTGTACCTGATCCACTGGCCGCGCCCGATGCGCGAGGACTTCCTCGCCATCTGGAAGACCTTCGAGGAACTCGCGGAGAGCGGCCGCGCCAAGGCGGTCGGCGTGTCGAACTTCCGCCCGGCGGACCTGGACCGGCTCGCCGCGGAGAGTCCGCTGGTCCCGGCCGTGAACCAGATCGAGCTGCACCCGCTCTTTCCGCAGACCGAGCTGCGCGCCCTGCACGCGGAGCGCGGGATCGTCACCGAGGCCTGGTCCCCGCTGGGCCAGGGCAAGGAGCTGCTGGCGCTGCCGGAGGTGGCCGCGATCGCCGCCAGGCACGAGCGTTCCGCCGCGCAGGTGGTGCTGCGCTGGCACCTCCAGCACGGGAACGTGGTGATCCCCAAGTCGGTGACCCCGGCCCGCATCCGGGAGAACCTGGACGTCTTCGGCTTCGAGCTGGACGCCGCCGACGTCGCGGCGCTGGACGCGCTGGGCGCGGGCGCCGCCGGCCGCCGGATCGGGCCGGACCCGTCCGTCTTCGACGTCTGAGGGCCGGGGGGACTCGCGCGCGTGAACGTCCCTGACGGGACCTACGAGGTCCGCAACGTCGCCAGTGGGCTGCTCCTCCAGGTGGAGGCCGGCAACCGGGTGGTGGTCGCGCACGCCGGGCCGGTGCCGGACGCCGCGCGGTGGGAGGTCTCGCCCGTGCACGCGGGCGGGGGGCTGTTCCACCTGGTGAGCGTCCACAACGGCAGGCGCCTGGACGTGGCGAACGCCTCCACCGAGAGCGGCGCCCGCGTGCAGGTGTGGAAGGCGAACGCCTTCGGGGCGCAGGAGTGGCTGGTCGAGGAGCACCTCGACGCCCCCGGCGTGGTCTCGCTGGTCGCCGCCATCAGCGGTCTCCCGCTGGAGGCGGACGCCGAGGGCCGGGCCCGCCAGTGCGAGGACACCGACTCGCCGGGCCAGTGGTGGCGGCTGGAGCGGGTGTAGCGGCGGCGGCCCCGGCCGTCGGGGCCGCCGCCGCGGGTGGCATCGCCTGCCTCGTCCGCGGCGGGGCGGGGCGGGGCGGCCGGTCGTGCGGCGGCTTCAGCTCGCGCCGTGGGCCGGGGCGAGGGACTCCACGCGCTGGGCGAGCGCGAAGTCGGTCTCGGTGACGGCTCCGCCGGCGTCGTGGCTGTTGACCGACACGCGGACGGTGTTGTAGCCGAGGGTCAGGTCCGAGTGGTGGTTCAACTCGTCCTGGACGGAGGCGATGTGGGCGACGAGGGCGCTCGCGGCGAAGTGCGTGCCCAGCCGGTAGGTGCGGATGATGCGGTCGTCCTCGAAGGCCCAGCCGGGGAGTTCCCGCAGCCGGTCCTCGATCTCCTTCTGTGACAGCGGCTCACTCGGCATCGGGCGGCTCCTTCTCCTCATGACGGGGGTGTCAAGGTTCCCACAGCGTGCGCCGGGGCGGCCCTTTCGCGCCATAGTGCACCCGGGTACTCCTGCGCCTTCCGCGCCGGGCACGCCCCTCATATGCTCCTGCGCCGGACGTGACTGTTACCAGCGGTAACTAGTGGCAGGGGCATGGGCATGGGCATGAAGGACACGGGCAGTTCCAGGCGTACGTTCATCGCGGGCGCGGGGGCGGCCGCCACCGCCGGCGCCCTACCCGCTGCCGGGGAGGCGCACGCGTCCGGGGCCGCAGCCGGTGCGCCGCGTACCGTGGCCGTCCTCGGCGGCGGCGTCGCCGGCCTGACCGCCGCGCACGAGCTGGCCGAGCGCGGGTACGCCGTCACGGTGTACGAGCGCCGGGCGCTCGGCGGCAAGGCCCGCAGCATGGACGTACCGGGCAGCGCCCGCGGCGGACGGCGTCCGCTCCCCGCCGAGCACGGCTTCCGCTTCATCCCCGGCATCTACCACAACCTGCCCGACACCCTGCGGCGCATCCCCTTCCCCGGCAACGCCAACGGCGTGTGGGACAACCTCGTCGCCCCGCGCGAGATGATGTTCGCCCGCGCCGGCGGCCGCGAGGACCTGCGCGCCCCGATCCCGTGGCCCGGCCACTCCCCCGCCGAGCTGACGCCGGAGGAGCTGCGGCGCGCCCTGACCGGGATCCTGCAGTCGCTGGTCCGGCTGCCGCCGCACGAGACCGCGTACTTCGTCAACCGCGCGCTCGTCTTCCTGACCAGCTGCGACGAGCGGCGCGACGAGGTGTGGGAGCGCACCCCCTGGTGGGACTTCGTGCGCGCCGCGCGGATGTCGCAGGAGTACCAGCGCGTCCTCGCGATCGGCGTCACCCGCAACATCGTGGCGACGAAGGCCGAGGAGGCCTCCACCCGTACGGTCGGAACGCTCGGCGAGGCCTTCGTCTTCAACCTGCTGGGGCGCGGCGCGGACGGCCCGCCGGACCGCATCCTGAACCTGCCGACGAACGAGGCGTGGATCGACCCGTGGGAGGCCCGTCTGCGCTCCCTGGGCGTGGAGTTCCGGATCGGCTGGACCGTACGGGAGGTGCGGTACGGCGACGGCCGGGTGAGCGGGGTCGCCGTGTCGGACCCGGACGGCGCCCAGCGGACCGTCACCGCCGACCACTATGTCTCGGCGCTGCCGGTGGAGCACGCCCGCCGGACGTGGAGCGCGGCCCTGCGGGCGGCCGATCCGATGCTGGGGCGCTGCGACCGGCTGAGGACGGACTGGATGACGGGCATCCAGTTCTACCTGACCGAGCGGGCGGAACTGGTCCACGGCCACCTCAACTGCATTGATTCGCCCTGGTCGTTGACGGCGATCCAGCAGGCGGAGCACTGGCCCTCCCGGAACTTCCCCGCCGACTACGGCGACGGCACGGTGGCCGACTGCCTGTCGGTGGACATCTCGGAGTGGGACAAGCCCGGGATCTTGTACGGGAAGACGGCCAGACAGTGCACCCGCGAGGAGGTGGCGCGCGAGGTGTGGGCGCAGCTGAAGGCCTCCCTGAACGACACCGGGAAGACCCTGCTGTCGGACGCGCGGCTGCACTCGTGGTTCCTGGACCCGGGCGTGGACGGCCTCGGCACCCCGAACCCCACCAACGAGGACGAGCTGCTGATCCACCCGGTCGGCACCTTCCACAACCGGCCGACCGCGGGCACCCGGGTGCCGAACTTCTTCCTCAGCGGGGACTACGTGGCGGTCGACATCGACCTCGCGACGATGGAGGGGGCCAACGCCTCGGCCCGCGCGGCCGTCAACTCCCTTCTGGACCATGACGGTTCGGCGGCGCGGCGGTGCACGGTGCACCCTCTGTACCGGGCGCCGGAGGTCGAGTCGGCCAAGCGGCACGACAGGTGGCGCCACCGGCTCGGCCTGCCGAACGTCTTCGACCTCGGGTGAGGCCGGCGCCGGGCTCCGGGCCCCCGGCACCCCCGGCGCTCGGCTAACGTCGGGGCATGACGACGACCGGCGTGGGCGCGCTGTTGCGGACGTGGCGGGAGCGGCGCGGCATCAGCCAGCTGGAGCTGGCGGGCCGCGCCGACTCCTCGTCCCGGCACATCAGCTTCGTGGAGAACGGCAGGTCGCGGCCGAGCGAGGAGATGGTGCTGCGGCTCGCGGAGCACCTCGACGTACCGGTGCGCGACCGCAACGCCCTGCTCGTGGCGGCCGGTTACGCGCCCCGGTACGCGCACACCCCGCTGGACGCCCCCGCGATGGCCGCCCTGCGCGAGGGGCTGGAGCGGCTGCTGACCGGCTACGAGCCGTACCCGGCGCTGATCGTGGACGGGACGTACACGGTGGTGGCCGCCAACCGGGGCATCGCGATGCTGCTGGAGGGCCTGCCGGAGCACCTGCTGACACCGCCGCTAAACGCGATGCGGATCACCCTGCACCCGCAGGGCCTCGCGCCGCGGATCCACAACCTCAAGGAGTGGCGGGGTCACCTGCTGGGCCAGATGGAGCGGCAGATCGCGCTGGCCCGCTCGCGGAAGCTGCGGGAGCTCTACGAGGAGGTGTCGGCGTACCCGGTGGCGGACCGGCCGGGCGACGCGGAGCCGGAGGAGGCCGTCCCGTACGTCGCGCTGCCGCTGGTGATCGAGCACGACGGGCGCCTGCTGTCCTTCGTGTCGTCCATCTCCACCTTCAACACCCCGATGGACGTCACCGTCGCCGAGCTGGCCATCGAGACGATGCTCCCGGCGGACCCGGCGACGGCGAAGTACCTCCGCTCACTGTCGGATTGATCCCGCCCGCACTGCCAGCTGCTGGAGTACGGCGAACGCGGCGACGGTGGCGGCCTGCGCCGGGATCCACACCAGGCCCGCCGTGGTGGGCGAGAGCCAGACGAGCAGCGACACCAGGCTCAGCGCGGCCCAGGCGTAGTTCACCTCGACGACCAGCCGCACCGCGAGGCCGGGCGGCTGCCGCCGCGAGGCCAGCCACCCGACGCCGGCGCCGTACGCGGCCAGCAGGACGCCCAGGCCGAGGAGCAGCCCCTCCCCGACCCCGAGCAGCCGCCCGAGCGCGGCCGGGAAGGCGAGGTAGGCGAGTCCGTTGGCGGTGGTGACCACGGCGTCGAGGGCCAGGAACCGCCGCAGCGCGACCTGCGGCTCGGGGGTGCGGGCGATGCCGCCGAGAAGGGTTGTGGACATGGGGGATCAGCCTCCGTCGAGGTGGGGCGTGCCGTTCGGGTACGGGCCCCGGAGCCGAGTGCGCGACCCCGGAACCCGCACCCCCACTCTGCGGCGCCCCGCCATGGCGGTCGATTACCCGAGAGGTAACGGCCCAGCTCCGCGACCAGCGCCCGCAGGGATCCGGCGACGCCCCGCGCGGCCCGCTGGTCCGGGAAGTCCGACCGGATGCGCCGGTGCAGGCGCTCCGTGACCACGTCGTCGACCACAGCCGCCCTCCCCCTCTTCCTCTTCCTGTCGCGGTTCCGGCCTCCCGGAACCGCGACAGAACCGAAGGGACCAGCATGGCCCGAGCCGGCCGCATCCTGTAGGACGGCGGGGCCCGCACGGAGCCGACAAGCAGTCGGGGCGAGTCGTACTAAATAGGGCATCTCGGGGAAATCGTGCATTCAGTTTGATTGGGGTTCATATGCCGCTTGATGCTGTGTCAGTCGCACACACATCGGGCACAATCGGCCCCGGTCGCCTCCGGAAGCGGTGGAGCCCCCAGGGCACCGACCCGCCCCCTCAGCGGAATTCCGCACCGGACCGATCCTCAAGGCGTTCCCGATGTACCTGGCCAGCCGCACCCGTCTCGCGGCCCTGCTCGCCGCGCTCGCCGTCGGCGCCACCGGCGTGACGACCTGGGCCTACGGGCGCGGCGGCGCGCCCGAGCCGACCGCGCTCGGGGCGGGGCTCCGCCCGAGTGTGACCGAGGGCACGGTCGTCCAGGTCGTCGCGCACCCCGACGACGACCTGTTCTTCATGAACCCCGACCTGAGCCGCTCCATATCCACCGGCGTCGAGGTCGCCACCGTGTACCTGACCTCCGGCGAGTCCGACGGCCGCAACGAGGCCCACGGCCCGCACCTGGAGGACCCCGCGCGCCCCGCCGACCGCGCCGCCTACGCGGAGGCCCGGCAGAACGGCATACGGGCCGCGTACGCGGAGATGGCCACCGGCGACCGCACCAGCGCCTGGCGGCGTACGGCCGTACCCACCGCCGGCGGGGGCAGCGCCGAGGTGGACGTCCTCGTGGCCCGGCCCCACGTCAGCCTGGTGTGGATGCAGTTGCGCGAGGCCCGCAGCATCTCCGGCGACAATCCGGACAGCCTGCGCGGCCTGTGGGACGGCGGGGTGACCGCCCTGGGCTCGCAGCTGACCTCCGGGACGCCGGTCTCGGCTCCGTTCTCCTACACGAAGGAGCAGGCCGTCGAGGCCATCGCGGGCGTCTTCGCGCGGTACCGGCCGACCACGATACGGACGCAGGACCCGACGCCCGGCCGGTCGCCGGGCGGCGCGTTCCTCGACCACCAGGACCACGTGTACGGCGCCCGCTTCGTGCAGGCCGCCGCCGAGCGCTACGCGAAGTCGACGGACGCGGGCGCCGGGGGCGCGGGCTTCGGGGGCGCGGGCTTCGCGGGCCGGCCGCACTTCTCGGTCCAGAACTACGTGAGTTACCCCAACAGCTCCCTGCCCCCGACCCTGGGCCCGCAGGCGGCCGAGGAAAAGCTCGGCTACCTCAAGACCTACGCCTGGACGGACCGCCGGGACTGGTGCGGCAGCCCCGCCGGCTGCGGGGACCGCAAGACCGCGACCCGGCCCACCGGCGCCGGATGGAACCAGGCCATCCGCTACAGCCGGGGCGACGGCACCTCCTGGCTCACCGAGGGTGTCTCCGGCCGCCTGTGGGCCGTCGCCGTCCTGGACGGCCGGATGGCGTACTGGTCGCGCGGCGGCCCCGGGACCCCCTGGCAGGGGCCCCGGTTCCTCCCCGGCGCCGGGATGGACACGGGCGCGACGGCGGCCCGGCTCCCCGACGGCAGGGTCGCCGTCTTCGGCACCCGCACCACCCTGGGCGCCACGCCCGGGGAGTACGGGCGCGCGCTCGTGTACGCCGTCCAGTCGGCACCCGACGGCCCCTTCGGCCCGTGGCGGTCGCTGGGCACCCCGGACACGAAGGACATACCGGGCACTTCGGCGATCAGCGCACCGGCCGTCGCCGTGGACCCCGCGGGCCGGCTGACCGTGTACGTACGCGACTCCGCGCGCACCCTGCGCGCCCGCGCGCAGGCGACGCCCGACGGAGCCTTCGGCGGGTGGCAGTCCCTGGGCGGCGCCGGACTGCAGGGCGATCCGGTGACGGCCACCGACAGCGCGGGGCGGCGCCACGTCTACGCGGCGACGGCCCGGAGCGTGCTGGCCTGGATCCAGCCGTCGCCGGACGCCCCGGACGCCCCGTACACCCCGGATGTCTCGGACGCCCCCCTGCGCGGCCCCTTCCCCACCGGGCTGCCGGCCACCACCGGCCCGCTCTCGGCCAGCCCGCGGGGCGACGGCGTCGGACTGTACTTCCGCCTCCCCGGCACCGGCGCCGTCGGTACCACCCTGGTCACCGCCGACGGGCCCGGACCGTCGTTCTCCCCGGTCACCGGGGCGGGCGGCGAGGGCGGCTACGGCGCGGTCGGCGTCGCGGGGCACCTGCTGACGGGCCGTGCGGGCGCGGGCACGGCCGGCCTGTCGGGGGGCCCCGGCGGCGCGCCGTCCTGGTCCGAGTCCCAGATGCTCTACACGGGCGCACCGGCGGCCGTGGCCCAGCCCGACGGCACGGCCGTCGCCGCCGCCCTCGGCCTGGACGCCGGACTGCACGTCACGGCGGCTCCCCCGGCCGGGTCCGGGCCGCTCGGCGGCCTCCCGCCCTCCTCTCCGTGGCACGGCGCGGTCCCGCCCCCGACGGTCGCGCAGGCCGCGCGCGCCGGCTCCGGGTGGCAGCGCTGACCGGTGGTCCCCGCACGGGGCGGGTCCCGTGGTGACGGTCACCCGCCCTGCCGTTACCACGGCGGGGGCGGGGTGGGGAGCGGAGGGCCGTCGAGCGCCACGAGGGCCAGGACCGCGATCGAGCCCGTCCACGCGAGAGGCGCCACCGACGAGGGACGGCCCTTCTCGTCCACCTTCTCCGGCAGCTCGCCGAGCGCGTTCCGCTTGGAGAGGACCCAGTCCAGGACCCGTCCGGCCTGCGCCGGCCTCCCCGTGCCGGCCCACGCGAGCGCGAAGAACGCCGTACTGGGCGTCCAGGCGTTCCCGCCCCAGGGCGCCGTACGGTCGTTGCCGGGGGTCAGCCCCCCGCTCGGCAGCAGCAGCGCCCGGTACGTGGCGTCCAGCGCCCGGGGCAGGTCCGCGGGGGCCGTGTTGAACGGGGGCGCCATGAACGCCACCGCGCTGTCGTGCCCGTGCCTGCCGTCGGCGGTGCGCTGGTAGCCCAGCGGGGCGAACCGTACGGAGATCGCCGCGGAGAGCCGGCGCGCGGCCCCGGCCCAGCGCGCCGCCTCGTGCGGCCGGTCCGCCTCCCGCGCGAGGTCCGCGGCGGCGTTGAGCCCGGCGAGCAGCGGGGCCGCCGTACCGATGTTCGGGGTGGCCGTCGTCAGCTCCCAGTAGTCGGGGGAGGCAGGCGGCAGCCCGTCCGCCCGCAGGGAGCCCGCCGCGTGGTCGGCCGCCTTGCGGACCATCGGGTAGAGCGCGGCCAGCCGGACCGTGCGGGTGGCGGGCGGGGCCGTCCGGTACCACTGCCAGGTGGCCCAGGGCACCCAGCCCCCGGCGTCGAGCTGCCACCGCCGGCCGTCGGGCGGGCCGGATCCGTCGAGCTTCGTCCGTGCCTCCCAGGTGCCGTCCGCGCGCTGGGTCGCTGCGCTGTAGCGCAGGATCCGGTAGGCCTCGGCGTCGTGGCCGGTGTGCGCGAACGCGGCGGAGGCGAAGCTGGAGTCGCGCGGCCAGGAGTACTTCCACCCGGGACTCCACCCCGCCGCCAGGGCGCCGTTCGGCTGGAGCAGGGCGCGCATGGACAGCAGGGCTCGCTCGGCGGCCCCGCGCTGCGCGGGCGTCCTGCCCGGAACCCGGCCGGAGGCCAGCCAGGCGCGGCTGCGCGCGATCTGCCACCACGCCGGCAGGTGGTCGGGGGCGACCACGGCCGATGCAGTCCGGGCGGCCGGAAGGTACATGAGCCGGCCGGAGGCCAGCCGCAGGACGTTGCTGCCCCGGACGTACCGCGCGCCTTCGGCGACGGACGGCGGGACGCCCTCGGCGGCCGTCGTGTTGGACAGGAGGCCGACGGCGGGGACGGCCCGCAGCGCCATCGGCCCGTAGAGGCGGTCCACCTCGCCGCGGCCGTCGTGGCCCCCGGGCCGGACGAGCACCGGCCGCGCCGCGCCGGAGTCCCGCCCCGCGCCGGGGCCCCCGGCGGCGCACACGGGAACGGCGGCGCACGCCAGGGCCGCCGTGACGACCGCCCACCGGACGAGCTGGACTCCGGGCACCGCCGCTCCCTCCGCCGGGCCCGCGGGGCAGCGGACCTGGAGTCCCCATCCTGGGAGCGCCGCGCGGAGGCCGCCACGGATGGCCCGCCGCCCGGGTGAGGGCGCCCCGGCCGTCCGGAGGGTGCGGGGGCGCGCCGCGCCGGGGCCCGTACCCCGTCCTGGCCCACCCCCGGATGCCGGTGGCGGAGGGCCGTGCACATCATGGGTGTTCGACGGGCCGTGCGATCACCGCCGCCGGCGGGGCGCACCGGCCGCCGCCGCTGCCGGGCCCCACTGCGAAGGAGTGGTGGATGAGCACCGCCGCGGTCGAGGACGAGCACGAGGAGGAGGGCGTACGGGCCCCTGCCTCCGGGACGGGCCGGAGAGCCGGAGGCCGCCCCCTCCTGCGCGGGCTCCTTCCGGTGGCCGGGGCGGCGCTCGTCGCGGCGGCGGGGGCGCTGACGGCCGTCGGCTGCTTCCTCGGCCTCTACCTGCGGCCCACGTCCGACGACTGGTGCGCCGCGTGGAAGGCCCGCGACATGGGCGTCCTCGGCATCACCTCCGACTTCTACTCGACGCAGAACGGCAGGATCGCCAACGCCTTCCTCAGCGGCGTCGTGTACGGCGACGGACTGGCCGGGATGAAGCTCCTGCCGACGGTCATCGCCGTCTCCTTCACCGTGGGACTGGTCCTGCTCGGACGGCACTTCACCCGCTTCCTCGGCGGCAGGCCCCCGGTGCTGGTGCTGACCGCCTGCGCGCTGGTCGTCCAGGCGCTGCTCTACTTCGCGGGCACCCGCGGCTACCAGGTGCTGCTGTGGGCGCCCGCCACGATCTCCCACACCCTTCCGAGCGTCATCGGCCTGTGGGCGTTCCTGCTGGCCGTCCGGACCGTCGGCCATCCCCGCGCGGGCGTCCGTACGGCCGGCTTCGTCTCGGCGTTCCTCATCGCCTTCGCGCTCGGCACCCTGAGCGAGCCGTTCGCGCTCGTCAGCGGGCTCCTCGCCGCCGGGGTCGGGCTGCTCTGCCTGCCCCGCCTCGGCCTGGCGCGCAGCCGGCGCCCGTTCACCTGGTGCCTGCTCTGGTGCTCCGGGCTCGTCTGCGGCCTGGCCGTGCTCTACACCTCCCCGGGCGCCCGGTGGCGGCGGGCGCAGCAGCCGGACAAGGAGTCGCTGCTGTCCGCGGGTGAGCTCCGGGGCACCGTCAGGGACTGGCTGTACATGTGGGACTCCGTCAGCGGCCAGTGGGCCTACCTCGGAGCCGTCGCCGTCGGTGTCCTCCTGGGGCTGGCGAGCCGGCTGAGCGGGACCGCGCCCGGAAGGCGGGAAGCGCGGGAGGCGCGCGCCGGGGGGGACCTGCGGCGGACCGTGCCGCGCAAGGTGCTGGCGGCCCTGCTGCTGCTCCCGGTGCCCGTGGTGGTGCTGGGCTCGTTCGCGGTGGTGGTGGGCCTGCGCAGCGGGTACGGCCCGAGCGGGTGGACGTACGCCCGTACGTGGACGAGCTACCTGGTACCGATGCAACTGGCCCTCTGCGGCTACGGCGCGCTGCTGGGCGCATGGGGCGCCCGGTGGCTCCCGGCCCGCCTCGAGCGCCGCACCGCCGACGCGGTCCTCGCCGTCGGCGCCGTCGTGGCGGGCTGCCTGGCACTGGCCTCGGTAGCCGTGCTCGTGCCGAACGTACGGCAGCTGACGACCGCAACGGTCACCCGCTCCGTGGCCTGGGACGCCCAGGACGCCCGCATCCGCGCCGAGGTGGCGCGGGGCTCCTCGGACGTGGGCTACCGGCCGCTGTACATCGGCAGCCTCGCCGAGCCCTTCTTCACGGGGGCCTACGAGCGGGACTGGGTCGCCGCCTGCGTGTCGCGGTGGTACGGCGTCGACCGGATCCACCGCGACTGACGCGCGGCCCGGGGCGGGCGGCCCGGCGTCCCCCGGGGCGCGTACGGGGCCGGGGGGCATCAGGCCGTCCGGACCGGGACGGTGTGCGTCCGGGACGCGGGGCCTCGCCGGTGAGGGTCTTCAGCCGCCGGGTGAAGACGCATACGGAACGCCCCGGACCGAAGGGCCCGGGGCGTTCGCCGTGCGCGGTGCGCGCGGAGCGGGTCAGAGGTCCGCGAGGTCCAGCCCGGCCTGCGCGGCGGCCGCCTGGACGGTCTGCTCCAGCAGGACGGCGATGGTCATCGGGCCGACCCCGCCCGGCACCGGGGTGATCAGCGAGGCGCGGGCGGCGGCCGACTCGAAGTGCACGTCGCCGACGTTGCCCTCGTTGTACCCGGCGTCCAGGACCACGGCGCCCGGCTTGATGTCCTCGCCCCGGATGAACTCGGCCTTGCCGACGGCGGCGACCAGCACGTCCGCCTGGCGCACGATCGACGGGAGGTCGACGGTGCGGGAGTGACAGTAGGTGACGGTGGCGTTGCGCTCCAGCAGCAGCATCCCGGCCGGCTTGCCGAGGATCGCGCTGCGGCCGATGACGACGGCGTGCTTGCCGGTGAGGTCCACGTCGTAGGCCTCCAGCAGGCGCATGATGCCGCCGGGGGTGCAGGAGACGAAGCCCGGCAGGCCGAAGCCCATGGCGGCGAAGGAGTGCATGGTGACCCCGTCGACGTCCTTGGAGGGGGCGATGGCCTCGAAGGCGGCGCGCTCGTCGATGTGGTGCGGGACGGGGTGCTGGAGCAGGATGCCGCTGATCTCCGGGTCCGCGGAGAGCGCGGTGAGGGCGGCCACCAGCTCTTCGGTGGTGGTTGCGGCCGGCAGCTCCACGTGGCGGGAGGTGATGCCGGCCTTGGCACACCGGTTCTGCTTCATGCGGACGTACGTCACCGACGCGGGGTCCTCGCCGACCAGGACGGTCGCGAGGCAGGGCGCGGTGCCGGTGCGCGCGGTGATCGCGGCCGCCAGTTCGGCGGTCCGCTCCGAGATGCGGCGGGCGAGCGCGGTGCCGTCCATGAGCTGGGCACTGGTCTGGGCGGTCGTCACGGGGTCTCCTGAACGTCGCTGCGGGATCGCGGTTCGCCCAGGCGCGCGGCAGTCGGCGTACACACGTACGCCGGGCCGCTCCCCGGTGGTGATCCACCCGAACGCCAGTCACGGCCCGGCGTCCACTGTAGTCGACATATCGGGTGGTTGACCGGTGCCCGACCTGGGACGATCGAGGCATGACGCGTACTTTCGACCATCTTGTCGGCGAGGCCGAATCCGTCTCGGTGGACGGCTGGGACTTCTCGTGGCTGGACGGCCGCGCCACGGAGCAGCGCCCCTCCTGGGGCTACCAGCGGCTCCTGGGCGAGCGGCTGGCCGGGGTGGGCTCCGTCCTGGACATCCAGACCGGCGGCGGCGAGGTCCTCGCCGGGGCCGGTCCGCTGCCCCCGCTGACGGTCGCCACCGAGTCCTGGCCGCCGAACATCGAGAAGGCGACCCGGCTGCTGCACCCGCTGGGCGCCGCGGTGGTCGCGGACGCCGACGAGCCGCCGCTGCCCTTCGGCGACGAGGCCTTCGAGCTGGTGACCAGCCGGCATCCGGTGACCGTGTGGTGGGACGAGATCGCGCGCGTCCTGCGGCCGGGCGGCGCGTACCTCTCCCAGCAGGTCGGTCCGGCGAGCGTCTTCGAGCTCGTCGAGTTCTTCCTCGGCCCCCAGCCGGAGCGGGTCCGGCGCGGCCGGCACCCCGACGACGCGGTCGCCGCGGCCGCCGCGGCGGGCCTGGAAGTCGTCGAACTGCGCTCCGAGCGGCTGCGGACGGAGTTCCATGACATCGGAGCCGTGATCTACTTTCTGAGGAAGGTGATCTGGATGGTGCCCGGCTTCACGGTCGGGCAGTACCGGGACCGCTTGCGCGAGCTGCACGAACAGATCGAAAGCGACGGCCCGTTCGTCGCGCAGACCGCCCGCTTCCTGATCGAAGCCCGCAAAACGGGCTGACGAAAAGCGCGGACGGATCCACGCCGGATCGGTTGCGCGGCCACAGCGTGGCGCAGGTCACTCAATTCAGCGCGTAACGAATCTACTCGGGCATGCGATGAACCGACAGGTGTCCTCGCGCGGCCCCGGAATACAGACCCCCCTCGGGTCTGTTTCCCGAGTTCGCGCGATGATGTCCCGCCCACCCCCTTATTTGTTCGCAACGAGAGGCTCCTTGTGTCGCTCAGCCCGTCCCGTACGTTCCCTCCGGAGATCGCCGAATCGGAGGCCCTCGTCGCGCTCGTCGAGCGCGGCCGCGAGCAGGGTCACATCAACGGTGACGACGTGCGCCAGGCCTTCGAGGCCGGTCGCATCCCGGTGGACCAGTGGAAGCGGGTCCTGCGCAGCCTGAACCAGGTCCTGGACGAGGAGGGTGTCGCCCTTCACGTCAGCGCGGCTCCCGCCACCAAGGCCGCGGCCAAGAAGCCCCGCAAGGCGGCCGCCGCTCCGGCACGCGCCGTGACCAAGAAGGCGGCGGCCGCGCCCCGCCCCATCGGCGCGCGCAAGACTGCCGCCACGGCCACCGCTGCGGCGATATCCGCTTCGCCGGCCGCCGCGACCGAGGACGAGGCGGCGGCCGACGCCATCGCCGAGCCGAAGAAGCGCACGGTCAAGAAGACCGCCGCCAAGAAGACGGCCGTGAAGAAGACGGCCGCCGCCAAGAAGACCGGTGCCAAGGACGCCGCCGAGGGCGAGACCCCCGCCGTCGGCGAGGACTGGGCGGCCGAGGACCTCGCCGACGAGGCCGAGGAGGGGACCCCCAAGCCCGGCGGCACCGCGGGCTTCGTCCTGTCCGACGACGACGAGGACGACGCTCCGGCGCAGACGGTCATGGTGGCCGGCGCCACCGCCGACCCCGTCAAGGACTACCTGAAGCTGATCGGCAAGGTGCCGCTCCTCAACGCCGAGCAGGAGGTCGAGCTCGCCAAGCGCATCGAGGCGGGCCTGTTCTCCGAGTACAAGCTCGAAGAGGAGGAGGACCACAAGCCCGCTTTCAAGCGCGAGCTGGAGATCCTCGTCGCGGACGGCCGCCGGGCGAAGAACCACCTGCTGGAGGCCAACCTCCGCCTCGTGGTCTCCCTCGCCAAGCGCTACACCGGCCGCGGCATGCTCTTCCTGGACCTCATCCAGGAGGGCAACGTCGGTCTGATCCGCGCCGTGGAGAAGTTCGACTACACCAAGGGCTTCAAGTTCTCCACGTACGCGACCTGGTGGATCCGGCAGGCGATCACGCGTGCCATGGCCGACCAGTCGCGCACGATCCGCATCCCCGTGCACATGGTCGAGATCATCAACAAGCTCGCCCGCGTGCAGCGCCAGATGCTCCAGGACCTGGGCCGCGAGCCCACTCCGGAGGAGCTGGGCAAGGAACTCGACATGACCCCCGAGAAGGTCATCGAGGTCCAGAAGTACGGCCGTGAGCCGATCTCCCTGCACACCCCCCTGGGTGAGGAGGGCGACAGCGAGTTCGGTGACCTCATCGAGGACTCCGAGGCGGTCGTGCCGGCGGACGCGGTGTCCTTCACGTTCCTCCAGGAGCAGCTCCAGTCGATCCTGGGCACGCTCTCGGAGCGCGAGGCGGGCGTGGTCTCCATGCGCTACGGCCTCAACGACGGCCAGCCCAAGACGCTGGACGAGATCGGCCGCGTGTACGGGGTCACCCGTGAGCGGATCCGCCAGATCGAGTCCAAGACCATGTCGAAGCTGCGCCACCCGTCGCGTTCGCAGGTGCTGCGCGACTACCTCGACTGAGTCGGCCCGGCCTCCCGGGCCGGCCGGAAGACCGGCCCCCGGGGGGTGAACGGCGGGGAGGCACCCTGCGGAACCAGGAAGGCGTGCTCGCGCCGGATCCGCGGGGTGTTTCCGGCTGTCCGCGGCCGCGCGTCAGCGCTCGGAGGCCGTGCGCCGCTTCCGGGCCGCCATCGCGGCGTACACGAGGACGCCCGCGAAGAGGAAGAGCACGCCCTGGTAGACCGCGGCGTAGCCGGAGCCGGCGACCAGCCACAGCGAGAAGCCGAAGGCCAGGCCGGCCAGGGCGGTGTCGCGGACCAGGCGGCCGCGGTGCACGCGCTCGGAGCGGCCGGAGAGCAGGAAGTAGATCTGCGCGGCGGCTGACAGGAGGTAGGGGACGGTCGCCGTGAAGGTGGTGACCAGGACCAGGACCTCGAAGACGCCCTCCGGGCCGGCGGTGTGGTTGTAGACGGTCAGGGCCGAGGCGAGGGTGACCGTGACGAGGACGCCCACCACCGGGACGCCGCGCCTGCGCTTCGCGAAGACCTTGGGGAAGAGCCCGTCCTTGGCGGCGGCGTACGGGGTCTGCGCGCTGAGCAGGGTCCAGCCGTTCAGGGCGCCGATCATCGAGACCACGGCGGCGCAGGCGACCAGGGTGCCGCCCCAGGTGCCGCCGAACATGGCGTTGACCGCGTCGGTGAAGGGGGCCTGGGAGGTGACCAGGGTGTCGTGGGCGACCAGGCCGAACACGGAGAGGGTGCCCAGCAGGTAGACGGTGGCCGCGCCGGCGGTGCCGAGGATCGTGGCCCGGCCGACGTTGCGGGCCGGATCGCGGACCTCGCCGGCGCTGACGGCGGCGGACTCGACGCCCAGGTAGCTGAAGAGCAGGATCGCCGCGGAGGCCGAGACGGCGCCGGCCGCGCTCTGGTCGGTGGCCCGGAAGGGGCCGAGGTTGGCCGGGTCGAAGAAGAACAGACCGCCGACGGCGACGAGCAGCAGCGGGGCGAACTTCAGCACCGTGGCGACCAGTTGGACGGCGCCCACGTAGCGGGTGCCCGCGAGGTTGGCGAGCGCCGGGAGCCACTGCACGGCGAGGGCCGCCAGGCACATCGACCACGTGTGGTCGCCGACGGCCGGGAAGAGCACGGTGAGGTAGCCGACGGCGGCGACCGCCAGCGCCGCGTTGGAGACCCAGGCCGTGATCCAGTAGCTCCAGGCGGCCAGGAAGCCCGCGAAGTCGCCGAACGCGGCGCGGGCGTAGACGTACGGCCCGCCGGTCCGCGGGTGGCGCCGCGCGAGGCGGCCGAAGACGAGGGCGAGGGCGATCGCGCCGAGGGTGAGCACGGCGAAGGCGACCAGGCTGATCGTGCCGAAGGGTGCCACCGAGGCGGGGAGGAGGAAGATCCCGCCCCCGATGATGTTGCCCATGACCAGGCAGGTGGCGACGGGGAGGCCGAAGCGGCGGGCGTGCCGGCCGTCCTGCGGGTGGGGCTCCGGGGTGGCGGGGTCTGCGGTGGCTCCCCGGGGCGCGGTGTCCTGCGGGGCGTCGCCCCTGGTGGCTGGGGCTGCGGTGCTGGTCATCGGTGGTGCGCCTCGGGATGTCTCACATGGTGGGCAGGTCGCCCCATGGTCGGCCACCGCGAAGGGCGCTCCAAATCAGCGGGTTTCGTCCCGTACGGCACCCTCTACGGAAGGAAGGGTTCCGCCTGCGGCCCCCTCCGGCCGGTGATTCTCCGCCGCTACCCCGGCCGCTGGTTCGGCAGCCGCCCCGGCCGCTGGTTCGGTCACCCCGCCGGGCACCGCCCCCGCCGCGCGCGCCCCGGGCCGTGCGCCCTGCGGGAGACCGACCGGGACCTGCGGACCGTCCGCCTCGCGCACCCAGCGCCGCAGTACGCCGTGCACCGCCTCCGCGCCCACCAGGCCCGCGCCCGGCTCGGACAGCACGGTCGGCCACATCAGGAACGGGTGCCCCTGCTCCCCGCCGAGTCCGCCGTGCGAGCCGATCTGCTCCTCGAAGGCGTGCACCGCCCCGGTCTCGGGGTCGTACGCCGAGTTCACCATGACGTCCGCCACGTGCGGGAAGGTGTCGGTACGCCGGACCGCCGCCGCGGCGCCCGGGCCGAAGGGGGCGAGCAGCGCCTCCGCCGCGCCGGGGACGTCGAGCCGGGCCTCCGCCCCGCCCGGGCCGAGCACCACCCCGTCGACCAGCAGGAAGCCGACGCCCGGATGGTTGGCCAGCGTCGTCAGCAGAGCCGGGTGCGCGCGCTCGATCCACTCCCGCGCGGCGCGGCCGGGGACGTCCGGGAACGAGATCAGCCCGAGGTTGCCGGACGCGAGCACCACCGGGTCGGAGCCCGGCCCCGGGTGGGCCTCCTCACCCTCCTCCACCGGCCGGTGGAGGACGGTGAGGAAGGCGGCCCGGGCCTCGGCTCCGCTGCGGGTACGGCCCGCCCGGCGCGAGACGGGCAGCCCGCAGCCCGCCCGCACCAGGTCCTTGAGGGTGAGCCCGTACCGGCCGAGGAAGGTCTCCCCCGGGCTCTGGCCGTGGTCGGAGAGCAGTACGACCCGGTAGGCCCGCGGTGCGTGCTCGGCGACCCGGTTGATCAGCGCGAGGCTGCGGTCGAGGCGGGCCAGCACCTTGTCGGTGTCCCGGCCGCGCGGGCCCGAGTGGTGGGCGACCTCGTCGTAGGCGACCAGGTCGGCGTAGACCGCGGCGCGGCCGGCGAGCATGTCGCCGATCACCGCCGCCACGACCACGTCCCGTTCGACGACGGTGGCGAAGGCCCGGATCAGCGGGTAGAGCCCGCCCCGGCCGATCCGCGGCTCCTCCTCGCGCAGCCGCGCACGGACCGACTGGCCGATCTCGCGGCCCACCTCGGCGACGAAGGACAGCGCGGTGCGCACCGCGTTGGCCGGATCGCAGAAGTACGCGAAGTAGCCCGCGCGGGACCGGTTCGCGGGGCCGCGCCGGGCCGAGACGGAGAGCACCAGCGCCAGCTGGTCGGCGCCGCCGCTGAACAGGTTGCCCCGGCTGGCGCCGTCCAGGGTGAGCAGGCCGCCGTCACCGGTGCGCGCGATGGCCCGGCGCTGGAGCTCCGCGGCGCTGGTGGGCCGGTTGCAGACCACCACCTCGCCGGTGTCCTTCTCGTACCAGCGGAAGGCGGGCACGTCGAAGGTGGAGCCGTGCAGGATGCCGAGCTGGCTCGCGCCGGTCTGGCTGGACCAGTCCGTACGCCAGGACGTGACCCGGTGGCTGCTCTCCAGCAGGCCGGCCACCGTCGGCATCAGCCCGCTGCCCGCCGCGTGGCGCAGCACCTCGTATCCGACGCCGTCGAGCTGGAGGAAGACCAGCCCGGGCGGGGCCGCGCCGGCTCCCGGCGCCCCGGTCCGGCGGCGGCGCCGGTCGGCGAGGCGGTAGAGCCGCCTGCGGTACGCCTCGTCGTCGCGTACGGCGAGCGCGGTGGAGGTCGCCGACGCCACCGCGGACATCACCGCGGCGACCACCACCGCGGTGTCGGGGGCCACCTCGCCGCCGGAAGGGACCAGGCTGAGCGCGATCAGCAGCACCGAGCCGTTCAGGAAGAAGACGAGCAGCCCGAGCACCAGCGCGGGCACCAGCAGCAGGGCCCGGACTAGGACGGGCCAGACGAGCGCGCTCAGCAGGCCGAAGACCCCGGCACCCCAGGCGGCGGTCAGCCCGATCTGCGTGACGCTGTCACCGTCGCCGGACCGGAGCCGGAAGTCCGGCAGGATCCCGGCCAGGGCGAGCATCGTGAGGGTGGACACCGCCCAGACGAGGATCACCCGCACCAGGGCGGCGCCCGTGGTCCGCCACCGTCCTCGCAACACGCCGCACCCGCCTCACCGTCCCGCCCCTTGGGCCCGGCCTCAAGGCTCGCACAACCGCGCTCACCCGGCCGGGCGACACCGGCCGCGCACGGATGTTCGCGGCCGCAGGTCAGGCACGGTGCGCCCCGGGGCACCGGTCACGCGCGGATACAGGTGCCGTCGGTCACGGGCCGTCGGTCACGAGCCGTAGGTCACGAGCCGTAGGTCACGAGCCGTAGGTCACGTGCCGTCGTAGCCGGCGGTCGGCATGGACAGCCGGCGGTGCACCTCGGCCTTCATTCCGGAGGTGTAGGCGGGCTCTTCGTACCCCGCGGTCTCCAGCCGTACGCCGCGGCGCCCGCACTCGGCGGCGAACTCCTCGACGGAGCGCAGCGCCCGGGCCAGCACCCGGTGGTTGGCGGCGACGAACAGGTCGACCTCGCCCGCGTCCACGCCCGACCACAGTCCGCAGTGGTCCGGACGCGTCCCGTAGACGAGCAGCTGACGCGTCACCACGTAGCCGTGGTCCGCGGCCCAGCGCGCACACATCGCCTGCTGGCTGCGGGTGTCCACGGCGAAGGGATCGGCGTCCAGGTCCTCGAGCGGGGTCAGGCTGGCGATAGCGGCCACGCGCAGCTCTTCCATGGCCCCCGACCCTACTCGGATCCGGTGCCGGGGAGGAGGGGTCCGCCGGCTCCGGTTCGGGGCGGATCGGCGGGGCAGCCTCTAGGCTCGGTGGCGGACGTGCGAGGGAGGGAGGCCCGGGTGCCGGTCGAGATCACGTGGTGGGGGCACGCCACATGCACGGTCGAGGACTCCGGGGTGCGGCTGCTGACGGACCCGCTGTTCGCGCGGCGCCTCGCGCACCTGCGGCGGCGGCGCGGCGCGCTGCCCCCGCCCGAGGCGGCGCTCGCGGACGTCGTGCTGGTGTCGCACCTGCACTCCGACCACCTCCACCTCCCCTCCCTGGCGCTGCTCGCGCCCGGAACCCGGCTGCTCGTGCCGCGCGGCGCCCGCCGGGCGGTGCCGGGACTGGCCCGGACCGCCGGGCAGCGGGACCTGGCCGTGACGGAGGTCGCGCCGGGCGACGAGTTCTCCGTACGCGCCGGGGTCCGGGTGCGGGCGGTCAGTGCCCGGCACGACGGACGGCGGCTGCCGTACGGGCCGCAGATCGCGCCCGCGCTCGGGTACGTCGTCGAGGGTGCGGCTCGCACGTACTTCGCCGGTGACACCGGCCTGTTCGACACGATGGCCGAGGAGGTCGGCCCGGTGGACGTGGCCCTGCTGCCGGTGGGCGGCTGGGGCCCGTACCTCGGTCCGGGGCACCTGGACGCCGGGCGGGCGGCGCGGGCGCTGGCCGAGCTGGCCCCGGCGGCGGCGGTCCCGGTGCACTACGGGACGTACTGGCCGATCGGGATGGACGCGGTGCGGCCGCACGAGTTCCACGCGCCGGGCGAGGAGTTCGTGCGCCGCGCGCGGCGGCTCGCGCCCAAGGTGACGGTACGGGCCCCCGCGCACGGCGAGCGGGTGCGGCTGCCGTGAACCCGCTCGACCTGGCGGCGGCGGCCGGCCAGTCGCCGCAATCCGCCCAGCAGGCACTGGGCTACCCGGCGCTGTTCGTCCTGGTGGCGCTCGGGGCGCTGGTGCCGGTGATCCCCACGGGCGCGCTGGTCAGTTCGGCGGCGGTGGTGGCGTTCCACCACCAGTCGCCGCCCTTCGGGGTGCTGCTGGTGGTCGGGGTCGCGGCGGTGGCCGCGTTCACCGGGGACATCGCGCTGTACTGGCTCGGGCAGCGCGGGGTGCGTTCGCGGGGCGGCTCGCGGTGGCTGAAGCGGCTGCGCGGCCGGGCCACGCCCGAGCGGCTGGAGCAGGCGCAGACGAAGCTGGACGAGCACGGGGTGCTGGTGCTGGTGGTGTCCCGGCTGCTGCCGGCGGGCCGCATCCCGGTCATGCTGGCCTGCCTGCTGGCGGAGCTGCCGCTGCGGCGCTTCGCCCACGGCGACGCCCCGGCCTGTCTCGCCTGGGCGGCCGCGTACGGTCTGATCGGCATCCTGGGCGGCTCGCTCTTCTCGGAACCGTGGAAGGGCGTGGCGCTGGCCGTCGTCCTGACCCTGCTGATCAGCGCGGGCCCGGCGCTCTGGCGGTGGCTCAGGCCGGACCGGTCCGACGGGGCGGCCGGCCCGGTCTGACGGGGCGGCGACGCTGCGGGCCGACGACGCGGGCCGACGACGTGGCGGCGGGCGGCGCGCCATGGCGGCGGCCGCAGGGGCGGACCCACAGTGCGGGAGACCGTTGTCCTGTCCGCTGTTGACGGGGGGAATGTCCGATGCGTGTTCGTCGTACCGTCGCGGGTCCGCGTCACTCGGGGAGGACGGGCCTGCGGCCCGCCCACGGCCGCACGGCTTCCAGCTGTGCGGCCACCCCCACGAGGGTGGTCTCGTCGTGCTCCCGGCCCACCAGCTGGACCGCCAGCGGCATCCCGTCCGCCCCTGATCCGGCGGGCACGGAGGCGGCGGGATTGCCCGTGACGTTCCACAGCGCGGTGTACGCGATCATCGGGAACGAGCGGGCCATCGCACGGAACAGGCCCGCGCCGTCCAGGGCACCGACACGCCGCGGCCGTACGGCGAGGGTCGGGGTCAGCAGCACGTCGACCTCCTCGAACACCCGGTTCGCGCGGACGGCCATCCGCTCCCCGGCGCGGACCGCCCGCTCCACGACGGCCTCGGGTGCCAGCCGGGCCAGCCGCAGCGTCTGCCGGGTGCGCCGCTCCAGGAGCTCCGGCCGCTCCATCGCCGCCGCCTCGGACCGGACCCCGCCGCCGAACTGCGGGAGGAACGCCGCCGTGGTGTCGGGGTAGCGCGGGTCGACCGGCCGCACGTCGTGGCCCAGCTCGCGCAGCGCCCGTACGGTCTCGCGCAGGGCCCGTACGTGGTCGGGGTGCGGGCGTACGCCGGGCACCGCGGCCTTCGCCGAGTACCCGATCCGCAGCCTGCCCGGGTCGGTGGACGCCGCCGCGGTGAAGCTCGTACGGGTGGGCCGCGCGGTCCAGCGGTCTCCGGCGGCGGGTCCGCTGAGGACGTCGTACAGGACGGCGCTGTCCAGCACGGTGCGGGTGAGCGGTCCCACGGTGCCCAGGGCGTACCACAGGTGCGGGTGGGGGGCGGTGGAGACGCGGCCCCGTTGCGGCTTGAGGCCGAACAGGCCGCAGCAGGCCGCCGGGATGCGGATGGAGCCGCCCCCGTCGCCGCCGAGCGCGGCGGCGACCAGGCCGGCCGCGACGGCGGCCGCGCTGCCGCCGCTCGAGCCGCCGGTGGTCCGGGCGGTGTCCCAGGGGTTGCGGGTGTAGCCGTGGGCCGCCGACTCCGTGAACGGCCACTGGCCGAACTCCGGCATGGCGGTCTTGCCGATGATCACCGCGCCGGCCGCCCGCAGCCTGCGCACCGCCTCGGAGTCGCCTACGGCCGGGGTGCGGTTGGCGGCGCCGCCGAAGGTCGTCACTTCGCCTTCGACGTCGAGCTCGTCCTTGACCGCGATCGGCACGCCCTCCAGGGGGCCGGCGTCCGCGCCGGACGCGCGTGCCGCGTCCCGGGCGTCCGCCTCGGCCAGGGCCCGGTCGGCGCGGACCACGCGGAACGCGCCCAGGTGGCCGTCGATCCGCGCGGTGCGGCGCAGCGAGGCCTCCACCAGCCGCCGGGCGGTCACCTTGCCCGCGCGGACGAGTTCGGCCTGCCGCGCGACCCCCAGGTACAGCAGCTCCGCGTCGTCCATGTGCGCGCCTCCCGGGGACGGACCGGACCTCGGGTGGGGTTCGGTTCGCACGGTGTTGTCCACAGGTGTCGTCCGGTCCGGCGGAGTCGTCCGGCGGAGTCGTCCTGCTGGGGTGATCTTGAGCAGCGAACGGAGCGTATCCGCCGTGCGGTGCCCGCACAATGACGCGGGCGTCCGCCCCGGGGCGCGGAGGCTGCGGCGGTGAGGGCGGGCGGCTGCGGCGGGGAGGACGGGCGGGCGGGCCGGCGTCAGGCGAGCCCCCGCAGGACGGACCCGAGCCGCTCCAGGGACCGCCGTACGTACGGGAGTTCCAGCGGGTCCCGGGCGGTGAGCGCGGCCAGCCGCTCCTCGGGGTCCGCGCCCAGCAGCGGCCCGGTCGACAGCCTGACCCGCGGCGCGACCGACTCGTCCGCGAACCGCTGCCCGCCCGGGGTGGGCGCGCCGAGGCGGCCGCCGAGCCAGTCCTCCAGTTCCATGGCGTCGCCGACCCCCTGCCGGGCGAGTCCGGCGCGCAACGGGGTCAGATCGGCGTACACGTGCCGGCCGGCCTGCGGGGGCCTGGCCAGCGCCCCGACGGCGAGCAGCTCGCGGTGTGCGGCGGCGGCCACCGCGCCGTGCAGGGCGGCGGACGCGCGGGCCCGCTCGGCGACGGCGACCGGCTCGTCGAGGGCGTACGCGGCGGCTCCCGCGACCGGTCCGGCCGTGAACGCGCCGGTCGCGGTGAGGACGTCGAGGGTGCGGGCGCGCAGCCAGGTCCCGCGCGGGGTGTCGGGGAAGCGGACCACGGCGGCCGGCCAGCCCGCGGGCAGCAGCGCCACGGCCAGGTCGACCAGGACGGCGGCCTGGTCGGGGAGCATCTCGGCGGGACTCAGGATTAGGGTCTCGTGCGGCCGGTGCAGGGTGTCGCGCCAGCTCTCGTCGCTGACGACGAACAGCCCGGCCGACTCGGCGGCCTCGCAGGCCTCGCGGAGCATCTCCGGCGGCGGCACGGTGGCGGTCGGGTCGTCGGCGACCGACAGCAGCAGGAGGCGCGGGTCGCCGCCTTCGGCGCGCACCCGTCGTACGGTCTCCAGCAGCGCGTACGGGTCCGGTACGCCGCCGCACTCGGCCGGGGTCGGCACGTGGTAGGCCCGTCGTCCCAGCAGCCGGACCTGCGGCGTCCACCAGGCGGGACAGGGGCGGGGCAGCAGCACGTCACCCCCGTACGCGCCGATCAGCGCGAGCAGCAGCGCGGGCGCGCCGGGGCCCGCGGTGACGTTCTCCGGGGTGGTCGCCAGCCCCCGCCGCCCCCAGTACCGGCAGGCGGCCTCGCGTACGGACCTCCCGCCGCCGACGGGCTCGGGCGCCGCGCGTCCGGCGGCCGCGGCGAGCACCGACACCAGCTCGGGCAGCACGGGCAGGCCCGGCTGGGGCGCGGGAGGGCCGTACCGGACCGGACCGCGGCCCTCCGCCGTCGTGCGCTGCGTCCCCGCCACCGCGTCCCGCCTTCCGGGCTCGTCCCGTCGACCCGCCCTGACCTTTATACGATGGTTCACCCCGCCATGCCCGTTGTCGTGCCACGGAGAGGGCGGCCGGCAGCCGACGGGCCGGCGCACCGCTCCGGGCGTCGCGGCCGACGAGCCCGCCCGGACGTCACCGACGCCACGGCCGGCGACCATCCGCCGCCTCCCTGCCCGCCGCCTCCCTGCCCGCCGCCATTCTTGGCACTTGGCACGGCACGATGGTGTCCACATGACGAAACGGCCATCTCGAATGACGAACACATCCCTTACGGTGGGGGCATCCCTTCGACGACGAGGAGCCGGCCATGGACGCCGCCAAGGAGACCGCCGTCTACACCCACGGCCACCACGAGTCGGTGCTGCGCTCGCACCGGTGGCGCACCGCGGAGAACTCGGCCGCGTACCTGATCGGTGAGCTGCGCCCCGGCATGTCGGTGCTGGACGTCGGCTGCGGTCCGGGCACGATCACGGCCGACCTGGCGGAACGGGTCGCGCCGGGCGGCCGGGTCACCGCCGTGGACGCCGCCGCGGGCGTCGTGGACCAGGCCCGGCGGTACGCGGCGGAACGCGGCCTGACGGGCATCGAGTTCGCCACGGGCGACGTCCACGCCCTGGACTTCCCCGACGACTCCTTCGACGTGGTCCACGCCCACCAGGTGCTCCAGCACGTCGGCGACCCGGTCCGGGCCCTGCGCGAGATGCGGCGGGTGTGCCGTCCGGGCGGGATCGTGGCCGCGCGGGACGCCGACTACGCGGCCATGACCTGGTACCCGGCCACCCCCGGCCTGGACGAGTGGCTGAGCCTGTACCGCCGGGTCGCCCGCGCCAACGGCGGCGAGCCGGACGCGGGCCGCCGGCTGCGCGCCTGGGCCCGCGAGGCGGGCTTCACCGAGGTCGCGTCCTCGGCGACGTCGTGGTGCTATGCCACCCCCGGGGAGGCCGCCTGGTGGTCGTCCCTGTGGGCGGACCGTACGACGGCCTCGGCCTACGCGGACATCGCCGCCCGCGGCGGCCACGCGACGCCCGCGGAGCTGGCCGCCGTCGCCGCGGCCTGGCACGCCTGGGGCGCGGACCCGGACGCCTGGTTCTCGGTCCTGAACGGGGAGGTCCTGTGCCGGGCGTGAACCGCGGCCCCGGCGGGCCTTGAAGCACCCCGCCATCGCGGCCCCGCCGGACCGGCTCCCTACCCCGGGGGCCGCATCCGGAAGTCGTAGCGGGCCGGCAGGGGCCGGCCGGTGAGGGAGGCCCAGACCTCGCCGAGGGTCTCCTCGCCCTCCCGGAGGTCCGGGATCTCGAAGCCGTCCTCGAAGACCCGCCGGGCGGCCGCCACGTGGCCCTCCGCCGCCAGGAGGCGCGCCGCCAGCAGCCGGAAGCGCCCCTGCTCGCGCTGGGCCGGCCGCAGCCGGTCCCAGACCCGGCGGGCCTCGGGCAGCCGCCCCGCGGCCAGCAGTGCCTCCATCGCCTCCCGGCCCAGCGCCGACTCCGCCGCGGCCCACGGCTCGCCGCCCCGGCTCTCCACGGCCAGGTCCTCGAACGCCTCCGCGAAGCCGTCGGCCGCCCGCTCCGGGGCGCCGGCCAGCGCGTCCGCCACCGCCAGGCACCTCAGCAGCGGCCACCGCGACGGGGCCGACGCCAGCCCGCGCTCCCAGCTCCGTACCGCCTGGGCCACGTCGCCGGCGTGCCACTGCGCCACGCCCAGGTGGTACTCGGTCAGCGGGTCCGCCGGGGCCGTCTCCAGCATGTCCCGCCAGTGCGCGGCGACCAGGCTCGGCCCCGGCGGCGCCACCCGGCGCGGTGCGGGGAAGACGCCCGTGCGCCACAGCTCCAGCCACGGGGCCTGCTCTTCGCCCAGCGTGGACTCCCCGAACGGCGTGCCCGGCAGCTTGAAGCCCGCGCGCAGCACCTCCAGGGCGCCCCAGCCCGTCCCGGCGGCCAGCCGCTCCCCCGGTTCGGTGTCGGCGCACCCGCGCCACGCCTCGTACGCCGCGTCCACCCGCTCCCGGGGCAGTACGGCCTCCAGCGCGGCCCCGGCGGCGCCGGACGCCGCCGCCCAGTCGGACCCGTGCACCGCGCCGGGGTCCGCCGCGAGCGGGCCGTAGGCCTCCAGCCAGCTGAACTCCGCCCCGCCGTCCAGTCGTACGTGCTCCAGCTGGGTGCGGGCCAGCCCGGCCTGGATCTCCGCGTAGCCGCCCGTGCCCGGCTCGGTCAGCCACTCCTGCCAGCGGCGGCCGCCACGGCCCGCTCCCCAGGCGAACAGCTTGCGCCCGCGCAGCCGCCCGGTGGAGGTCTGCACGAGCCCCTTGCCGGCGGCGTCCAGCGAGGCGATCCAGGGCCGCTCCCCGCTCCGGACCTCGTAGAAGAAGTCGGCGGGGTACTCGCCGGCCGCCGGGTACGTACGGTCGGCGCCCTCCCACTCGGGCACCGGGACGCGGCGCAGGGCGCGCTCGTACCCGAAGTGCCAGGCCTCGTCGGCGGGGGCCAGGACCCGCGTGCCGGGTTCCTCCGGGACGGCGGTGTTGGACCACCAGTACACGGGGGCGGGCCGCTCGTGGGGGTTGCGCACGCGGACGCCGACGTACAGGAACTCCGAGTCCCCGGGCAGCCACAGGTCCACCTGGAACGGCAGGTCGCGCAGCCTCTCCCACTCCCACAGCCGGACCATCACGCCCCCGTCGGGGGCCGGGACGAGCGCGGCGTGCAGGGGGGTGCAGGAGAGCGCGGAGTGCCCGGTGGCGCCGGTGTTCCACTCGATGCCGCCGGAGAACCAGGCGCCGTTCAGGGCGAAGTCGGCGGGCTGGAACACCGGGTTGCGGTAGAGCAGTTCGCGTCCGGTGGGCAGGTGGACGAGCGAGTGGACCCGGCCGCCGAGGCCGGGCAGGACGGTGACCCGCAGGTGCTCGTTCTCGATGACGATCGTGTCGAACTCGCGCTCGGAGCGGTCGCGTCGGTAGCCGTCCCGGATCCGGACCGGCAGCAGGGAGCGCAGCGCCCCGTACCCGATCTGCCGCACCGAGTCGCGCGGCAGCCCGGCGTACGTGCGCTCGTCCGGGGCGGGGACGGCGTCGGGCGCGCGCAGGGCAGGCAGCGGGTTCTCGGGGCCCAACGGGGCGGCGGGCAGGGTCAGTACGGCGCGTCGGACGGTGGTGGCCATGGGGAAAGGGAACACGCCACGACGGCCGGTGCACAGGGGTTCCGCGCAGGACCACCGGTCAGGATTACGCAAAGGCCCCTGCGCGGGATCCCGCGCGGCGCCGCGCGCTGGGGCCGGACCGGCGGGGACCGGCGGGGACCGGCGGGGACCGGCGGGGACCGGCGGGGACCGGCGGGGACCGGCGCGGCCGGTACCGCTCACGCGAAGGCGCCTGCGACCAGGTCCGCGAGGAGCACTCCGGCGCGCCCGTCCGGGTCGAGGTCCGGGTCGTAGATGGTGACGTTGAGGCCGACGCAGCGCGGCGAGCGCAGCAGCACCCCGAGCAGCTCGGCGAGTTCGTCGGGGACGAGGCCGCCGGGGTCCGGGCTGTCCACCGCCGGCATCACGCCGGGGTCCAGCACGTCCGCGTCCAGGTGCACCCAGAACCCGGCTGTGTCCGGCGGGTGCAGCCCGTCCAGGGCGGCCCGCGCCACCGGCCCGGCGCCGCGCTCGCGGATCTCGCCGACGGTGGCCGTCCGGATCCCGGCCGCCCGCAGCTCGGGCAGGTCCGCGTCCCCGTCGCGCAGCCCGAAGAGCCGTACGTCCTCGTCGCGCAGGTACGGCCGCAGCCCCTCCAGGTCCGCGAGGCAGGCCTGCCCCCGTCCGGTGCCCAGGGCCAGTTCCTCGCCGCCGGCGGCGCCGACCGGGCCGTTCACCGCCTCGTTCCCCGGGTGGCGGAAGTCGGCGGACCCGTCGATCGCGGCCAGCCCGTACCGGCCGATGCGGCGCATGGCCAGGGACGCGCCGAGCTGGATGGAGCAGTCCCCGCCGAGCACGACGGGGAACTCCCCGTCCCGCAGGTGCCGTTCGACGCGGTCGGCGAGGGCCACCGTGTACGCGGCGAGGGCGTCGGCGTTGAACACGCCGTCGCCCTCCTTCCAGTCGCCGCGGTCGTAGCGCGGCGGGACCACCACCCCGCCCTCCCGCGCGCCGAGCCGGGCCAGCAGGCCCTGCTCCCGCAGGGCTCCGGCGAGTTTGTACACCCCGGGCACGGTGCCGGGCGCGGGCGGTTTCAGACCGAGGTTGGACGGGGCGTCGAGGAGCACGAGGGATCGCATGGACCCATCCTGCGCCACGGCGCCCCGCGCCACGAGGTCCTGTGTCTCAGCGTCCCGCGCCGCGCCGCGTCGCTCTCAGCGGCGCAGCATGGTGGCCGTGATGGCCCACCGCTCGTGGTCGCGCCAGGCCCCGTCGACGTGGAGGAAGTCCGGGGACAGCCCCTCCAGCCGGAAGCCCGCGCCGCGGACGAGGGCGATCGAGGCGGCGTTGCCGGGCTGGACGTTGGCCTCGAGGCGGTGCAGCCCGAGCCCCTCTCCCTCCGGGGCGAAGGAGTGGTCCAGGACCAAGGCGAGGGCCTCCCGGAACAGGCCCCGGCCGGCGGCGTGCGCGAAGGCGCCGTAGCCGAGGGCGCCGCACTCGAAGACGCCCCGCACGATGTTGTTGACGTTGACGAAGCCCGCGATGGCGCCGGTGGCACGTTCGCAGACCAGGAACCCGGCGCGGCCGTCGCCCCCGGCCAGGCGGGCCGCGTACGGCTCGAACTCCTCCAGGGTGGCGGGCGGGAACAGCCAGGGGCGGTGCAGCTCGCGGCTCTCGTGGGCGCGGGCGGTGAATTCGGGCCCGTCGGCGGCCCGGAGGGGGCGCAGGCCCACCCGGCCGCCCTCGCGGAGGTACGTGGAAAAGGACATCCGTCCAGGTTAGGAGGTGTGACAGGATCCCCGGCATGATCACCACCCAGGACCCGCACTCGCTCCTGCTCGCGGCAGCGCTCGACAACGCCGCGTGGTGCGAAGCGGTCTGCCGCGCCCACGGGCTCCCGGGCGTGTCCACCGCGGACGCCTGGACCAGCCCGCGGCGCACCCCGCCGCTGTACCCGGACGCGGTGACGCTCACCCCGGGCGGCGCGTCGGCGGCCGCGCTGCTGGCGGCGATCGACACCGGCTCCCCGGGCTGCTCGGTCAAGGACAGCTTCGCGGCGCTCGACCTGGGCCCGGAGGGCTTCCGGGTGCTGTTCGAGGCGCAGTGGATCCACCGCCCCGCCGGGCCCCCGGCGCCGGCCGGCGGACCGCCCCTGGAGTGGTCCGGGGTGTCCACCGCCGGAGAGTTGCACCGGTGGGAGGCCGCCTGGGGCGACGGGGAGCCCTCCGGCCTGTTCCGGCCCGCCCTGCTGACCGGCGGGACCGTCTTCCTGGCGGGCCGCGCCGACCCCGGCGGCCGGATCGTCGCCGGGGCGGTCGTGAACCGTACCGGGCCCGTCGTGGGCGTCTCCAACCTGTTCGCCCGCGGCGACACGCCCGTCGGCGCCGCCTGGGCGGGCACCCTGGCCGCGGTCGCGGCCCGCTGGCCGGGGCTGCCGGTGGTGGGCTACGAGTCGGGGGACGACCTCGACGCCGCCCTCCGGGCGGGCTTCACCACCCTCGGCCCGCTCCGCGTCTGGATCGCGGCGGCCTGAGCGGCGGGAACAGGCCGGGCACCGCCCTTGGGGCTCATCGTGCTCACGGCTCCAGCCGCAGCAGCGGCACGTCGGCCCGCTCGATGCCGAAGACCTGCGCGTACAGGGAAAGTTCGGCCTCCAGCGCCCGGATCATGGTGTCCGCCCGCCGGAAGCCGTGCCCCTCGCCCTCGAAGGTCACGTAGGCGTGCGGCACCGGCCGGCCCCGCAGGGCCGCCAGGAAGCGCTCGGCCTGGGACGGCGGGCAGACCGCGTCGTCCAGCCCCTGGAGCAGCACGAACGGCGCGGTGATCCGGTCGGCGCGGGACACCGGCGAACGCTCGCGGGAGCGCGCGGCGAGGAACTGCGGCGGCCCGGCCAGGCCTTCGATGTAGCGGGACTCCAGGTCGTGGGTCTCCTCCGCGAAGCCGGTCAGGTCCAGTACGGGGTAGATGATCGCGGCGCAGGCGTAGAGCGGGGTGGCCGCCAGCGAGGCCGCCGCCGTCCAGCCGCCGGCGCTGCCGCCCCGGATGGCGAGGCGGTCGGGGTCGGCGGTGCCCTCGGCGGCCAGCGCCCGGGCCACCGCCGCGCAGTCCTCGACGTCCACCACGCCCCACTGCTCGCGCAGCCGCTCGCGGTAGGCGCGTCCGTAGCCGGTGGACCCGCCGTAGTTCACCTCGACGACGCCGATGCCGCGCGAGGTGAAGTAGGCGATGTGCAGGTCGAGTACGGGCGGCACGTGGTCGGTGGGGCCGCCGTGCGCCCACACCACGTACGGGGGCAGCTCGTCGGCCGCGGCCCGCCAGGCGGGGTGGTGCGGCGGGTAGACGTGCGCGTGGATCTCCCGGTTGTCGGGGCCGGGGAAGGTGCGGCTCTGCGGCTCCGGATAGTAGGCGGGGTCCACCGGGTCGACCCCCTCCGCGCCCACCACGCGGGCGTGCCCGGTCGCGGTGTCCAGCTCGACCACCTCGTACGCGCTGCGCGGGCTGGCGGCGACCCCGTACACCCGGGTGCCGCTCACCGCGAGCGTGGGCTGCCAGGCCGTCCACGGCCCGGCGGCGTCCACGAGGTCCCCGCTGTCGGGGTCCAGGACGCCGAGCACCGAGGAGCCCTGGCCGTGCAGCACGGCGACGAGCCCGTCGGGGAGCGCGGCGATCCAGCGCAGCCCCGGCTTCCACAGCGGGCCGCCGAACTCCTCGTCCCGGGGGCACAGGTTGACGGCGTCGCCGCCCTCCGGGTCCACCCGGTACGGGTTCCACCAGCCGCCGCGGTCGCTCACCGCGAGGAGGGTTCCGCCGGGCGTCCACTCCACCTGGGCGACGGCCTCCTCGGGGCCGCCGAGCACGGTGCGGGCCCCGGTCAGCTCCCCGTCGGCGGTGACCTCGGCGAGCCGCAGCTCGGTGCCGTCCCAGGGCATCCGGGGGTGGTCCCACACGAGCCAGGCCGCGCGCCGCCCGTCCGGGGAGATCCGGGGGCCGGTGCTGAACCGGTGCCGCGCGTCGGCGAGTTCCCGTACCCGGGAGCGGTCCGCGGCGGCCGATCCGTCGAGCGGGACCGCCGCCAGCACCCGGCGTACGTCGGTGGGCGCGGGCCCGGTGAACTCCTCGAGCACGCACCACACTTCGGCGTCGCGCAGGACCGGGTCGGCCCAGCGCAGCCCGCCGCCGACGGAGGACGGCGGGGTGAGGGGCCGGGGGTCCGGCCCGCCGGAGGCGTCGGGCTCGAACGCGTACAGGCGCTGGTCGGCGAAGTGGACGAAGACCACCAGGGGCCCGCCCGCGGGCCGTTCGGCACCCGCCCAGGGCCGGCCGCCGTACTCGGTGAACCGGCTGCGCACGTTCCACGGCGCGGGCAGCGCCGTGACCTCGGGTCCGTCGTCGGCGGGGCGGCGGCGCACCAGGGTGCGGCGGCCGCCCTCCTCGGGCCGGGGTTCGGTCCACCACACCTCGGAGCCGACCGTGCCGACGTACTCGGGGTGCCCGTCGAGCGAGGCGGCCAGGGCCGCGTCGATCGGCGAGGGCCAGCTTCCGTAGGGCCGGGTCACCGCCGCCATCACAGGGTCTCCCTCACAGGGTGCGCAGCGCGTGGTCGAGGACGCGGACGCCGAAGTGCAGGGCCTCGACGGGCACCCGCTCGTCCACGCCGTGGAAGAGGGACCAGTAGTCGAACCCGGGCGGCAGCTTCAGCGGGGAGAAGCCGTAGCCGGTGACCCCGAGCCGGGAGAACTGTTTGGCGTCGGTGCCGCCCGCCATGCAGAAGGGGACCACGTGCCCGTCCGGGTCGAACCGCTCGACGGACTCGCGCAGGATCCCGTACGTCCGCCCGTCCACCGGGGCCTGGAGGGCGACCTCCCGGTGGTGGAACTCCCAGCGCACGTCCGGTCCGGTGAGCGCGTCCAGGGTGGCGATGAACTCGGCTTCGCCGCCGGGCAGCATCCGCCCGTCCACGTAGGCGGTGGCCTGGCCGGGGATCACGTTCAGTTTGTAGCCGGCGCTGAGCATGGTCGGGTTGGCGCTGTTGCGCAGGGTCGCCTCGACCAGGGCGGCGGCGGGGCCGAGTTCGGCCAGGACGGCCCCGAGGTCGAATCCGGGGGCCCGGGGGTCTACCGACAGGCCCTGGAGGGAGGCGAGTTCGGTGATACAGGCGGTGACGGTGTCGGTGAGCCGGACCGGCCAGGCGTACTCGCCGATCCGTGCGACGGCGGCGGCGAGCCGGCTGACGGCGTTGGCGCGATTGGGTTTGGAGCCGTGTCCGGCGGTGCCGTGGGCGGTCAACTTCAGCCAAGCGGTGCCGCGTTCACCGGCGGCGATCGGGTAGAGGGGCCCTCCGGGTCCGGCGTGCACGGTGAAGGCGCCGGACTCGCTGATGCCCTCGGTACACCCCTCGAAGAGGTGCGGGTGGTGGTCGGCGAGGAAGCCCGCGCCGTCGACGGCGCTGTCCTCCTCGTCGGCGGTGTAGGCGATCACCACGTCCCTGCGCGGTCTGACGCCGGCGCGCGCCCAGGCCCGTACGACGGCCAGGACCATCGCGTCCATGTTCTTCATGTCGACGGCGCCGCGGCCCCAGACCACGCCGTCGCGGACCTCGCCGGAGAAGGGGTCCACCCTCCAGTCGGCGGCCTCGGCCGGGACCACGTCGAGGTGGCCGTGGACGAGGAGGGCGTCGGCCGAGGGGTCGGTGCCCTCGATCCGGGCCACCACGTTGGTGCGGCCCGGGGTCCGCTCCAGCAGGACCGGCTCCAGCCCGGCGGCCGCGAGCCGCTCGGCGACGTACTCGGCGGCGGGGCGCTCGCGGCAGTCGCCGCCGCCCCTGTTGGTGGTGTCGATCCTGATGAGGCCGGAGGTGAACTCGACGGCCTCGTCGAGCGCCACCCGGTCCACGGCGGCGGCCGGGGCCTCGGCGGTGACTGCGGGCATGTCAGCCATACTGCTCCTCCACGGCCGCCGAGACGACCGTCGTGACCGCCTTGAAGGCACGGATCCCCTCGTACATCGTCTCGCTGGCGTACCCGACCCTGCGCTCCCCGCACCGTTCGACACCCGGCACCACGGTGGCGGCCATGGCCAGGTGCTCGGCGTCGAACTCCAGCTCCACGGCGAAGGGGCCGCCGCGCACGGGTTCGTGGCACACCGCGAGGGCCGCGGCCTCCTTGGCGGCGGCGCGGATGTCGGCGGCGGTGCGGGCGGGGGTCCGGCAGACGGCGGCGTAGCGCGAGACGTGGTCCTTGACCGCGACGGTCACCGCGCCGGGGGCGTAGCCGGCGGCGTCGACGCAGGTCAGGTCGTCGCCGGTGACAAGGACGACCGGGACGCCGTACTCGGCGACGACGTGTGCGTTCAGCAGGCCCTCGCTGGCGCGGACGCCGTTGACCCAGACTCCGGTGATGGAGTTGGCGAGGTAGGTGTGGGCGAGGACCCCTTCGGTGCCGGCGCCCGTGTGGTAGCCGACGAAGGCGATGCCGTCGACGTCGCCGTGCTGCACGCCCTCGACCATGGAGAGGGTCTTGTGGCGGCCGGTGAGCATCTCGGCGCGGGCGTCGAGCTTCTCCAGCAGCAGGTTGCGCATCGTCCAGTGCGCCTCGTTGACGACGACCTGGTCCGCGCCGCCGTCGTAGAAGCCGAGGACGGCGGCGTTCACGTCGGAGGTGAACAGGGACCGGCAGCGCTCCCACTGGGGCGTGCCCGGCAGCACGTCGGCGGGCCAGGTGACGCCGGTGGCGCCTTCCATGTCGGCGGAGATGAGGATCTTCATCGGGCCCCCGGGCGGTCGGTCGCGCGCGTGCGACGGCACGCGCGCAGGGCCCCACCCTAACCGTCGGGCCCGTCGGCGCCCCGGGGGCCACGCCCGGCTTCCGGGGCGGCGGCGCGGGCCGCCGCCGGGCCGGGAAGTCCACCCGAACCGGTGAGCCGCCGCGTCGGCGCGCGGACGCGGGGGGCGCTCAGCCCTCGACTTCGGCGGCCAGGTTGTCCAGCAGGGTGTCGTAGATCCGGCCGAGGCCCTTGGGGGCGAAGGTGCGCTCGAAGAAGCCGCCGATGCCGCCGGCGCCGTTCCACACGGTGGAGACGACGACCTTGGACTTGCCCTCGCCGGCCGGGGTGACGACCCAGGTGGTGACCATGGAGGAGTTGCGGTCGGTCTCGACCAGCTGTCCGTCGGTGGGCTCGGTGACCTCCAGCAGGCAGTCGCGCACGCGCTTGCTGGTGGCCTGGAGCTTCCAGTGCACGAGGGTGCCCTCGCCGTCGCCGCCCTCACGCACCTCGTACTCGCTGAAGTGCTCGGGCAGCACCTTGCCCCGGGTGCCGGCGTAGTCCGCCAGCGCGTCGAACACGGTCTCCGCGTCGGCCGCGATGATCCGCTCCGTGGTGGCCTCGACCTGCGCCATGGCTGTTCCTCCAGCAGTTGTGATCGCTCGTCACGGCGAAGCCAACCACCTCCGGCCCGGGCGCCCAAATCCGGGTCCGCACCGGCGCCGGTCCGGGTGCCCGGCGATCCCGCCCGCACGAAGACGGGCTCCGGGGTCCGGAGGGGACGGGCGAACCCCTGACCCCGGAAGCACGGACGGACGCGCTCAAGCGGTACGGGTGGGTCAGCACGTTCGTCGGCATCGCCGCGCGCGAGCACGCCGATCTGCGGGACAGGCAAAGCCACATGTCTGCCCACCGGATCCCCGCGCCCAGCACCCGCCCGGTCGGCCCGACGGCGGTGGCCCGGCGACGAGCGGCTGCGGGACGCCGTCCGGGCCGTCGCCGCGTCCGGCGCGACCTCGGTGACACCCCTGGTACTCCATCTGCGGCCGGGCGCGCGCCAGTGGTTCGCGTCCTGGCCGGCCGCGCACCACCCGCACCTGGTCGAGCGGTACGCCCGGATGTACGCGGGAGGCTCGTACGCCCCCACCTGGTACCAGCGGCAGGTCGCCCGCCAAGTCCACGAACCGGCGGCCGAATTCGGCATCGGCCCGAACGGCCCCGGGGCGGCCCGCCGCGTCCTCACCCCGGACCGGCCCGTCGGCCCCCCGGGCGCGCCGGGGGCAGGGGAGCCGGCGCAGCTCGCGCTGCTGTGACCCCGGGGGCTCGCCGGAGGGTCATCACATCGGGCCAATGGACCGCCCAATCCCGCTTTCCGGCCGTGGTTTCCGGGACGATTCCGCCCAGAACCCTCGGCTGGGAGGCCCCATGCTGCACCCCCTGAAGAAGCGCGCCGCTGTCCTGCTGTCGATCTCCACCGTGGCCGCCGCCCTCGCGGGCCCCGTCACCGCCGCGCCGGCGCCGGCCGGGGCCCCCGGCGCACCGAAGGCCGCCCCGGCCTGGACCGGCTGCGCGACCCCCCGCTACCCCACCCTGCAGTGCGCCTCCCTCAAGGTCCCGCTCGACCACGACCGCCCCGGCGGGCGGCAGATCTCCCTGGCCCTGACCCGGGTCCCGCACACCGCCGCCTCCTCGCAGGGGCCGCTGCTGGTCAACCCCGGCGGTCCCGGCGGCAGCGGCCGCGCCCTGGCCGGGTTCGTCGCCTCCGCCCTCCCCCAGGACGTCGCCGCCCAGTACGACGTGATCGGCTTCGACCCCCGGGGCGTCGGCAAGAGCGAGCCGGTCCTCGACTGCGCGGCCGGGCACTTCAAGCCCGTACGGCCGGACTCCGTACCGCGCGACGCGGCCACCGAGCGGGCCAACCTGGAGCGGGTCCGCTCCTTCGCCGAGTCCTGCGGGACCCGGCACGCGGACGTGCTGCCGCACGTGGGGACCGTCTCGGCCGCCCGCGACATCGAGGCGGTGCGCATCGCGCTGGGCGCCGAGCGGATCAGCTACTTCGGCTACTCGTACGGGACCTACCTGGGCGCGGTGTACGCCAAGCTCCACCCGGGCCGCGTGCACCGGCTCGTCCTGGACTCCGTGGTGGACCCGGCGGGCGTCTGGTACGAGGACAACCTCGCCCAGGACCGGGCCTTCGACGCCCGCCACAAGGCGTTTCTGGCCTGGGTGGCGAAGTACGACGCCACGTACCGGCTGGGCACCGACCCGGAGGAGGTCGAGGAACGCTGGTACGCGATGCGGGAGTCGCTGCGCGCGACGCCGGCGGGCGGCAAGGTGGGGCCGGCCGAGCTGGAGGACACCTACATGCCGGGCGGCTACTACAACGGCTACTGGCCGAACCTCGCCGAGGCCTTCGCCGCGTACGCCCGGGACGAGGACCCGAAGCCGCTGGTGGCGGCGTACGAGCGGTTCGGGGCGGTGGAGCCCTCGGCGGGCAACGGCTACAGCGTGTACACGGCGGTGCAGTGCCGGGACTCGGCCTGGCCGAAGGACTGGAACCGGTGGCGCGCGGACATGTGGCGCACGCACGCCGAGGCGCCGTTCATGACGTGGAACAACGCCTGGTACAACGCCCCGTGCGCGTTCTGGCCGGCGGAGTCGCTGCGGGCGCCGGACGTCACCAACGCCGGTCTGCCGCCGGCCCTGCTCCTCCAGGCGACGGAGGACGCGGCGACCCCGTTCGGGGGCGCGCTCAGCATGCGCGACCGGCTGAAGGGCTCGGCGCTGGTGGTCGAGGAGGGCGGCGGCAACCACGGGATCGCGCTCAGCGGCAACAAGTGCCTGGACGAGAAGGTGGCGGCGTACCTGAGGACGGGGACGGCCGCGGACGCCACCTGCCCCGCCCAGCCGGCCCCGAAGCCGGCGACGGCGACCCGCGCGGTCCCGCCCTCGGCGGGCGGCGCGGCCCTGCACGGCCTGCTGGGGTTCCGCGGCTGATCCGGGGCGTCAGCCGAGCTCCCGCAGCGCCGTGGTCGCGGCCACGGCGAGGCGGGGGTGGGACTGGGCGCGGACCAGCAGGTCGCGGGCGCGCCGGTCGCCGAGGCTGCCGAGGCCCTCGACGCAGGCCAGGGCCACCCGCCAGTACGGGTCGTGCGGGGACAGCAGCCGCGAGAGCGTGGTCATCAGGGCCGGTACGGACTCCGGTGCGCGCAGCGCGGTGAGCAGCCGGACCGGGTGCAGGGCGTAGGCGGTGCGCAGGGAGTTCGTGGCGAGGGCGGCCGCCGCGCGGGCGGTGCGCGGGTCGGCGAGCACGGCCAGGGCGGTGGCGGCGGCCGCGCAGCGGGGCGGGTCGCGGTGGTTGAGCAGCAGCACGAGGGACTCGAAGGCGCGCGGGTCACCCGCCAGTCCCAGCCGGTACGCGGCCAGTTCGCGGGCCCACAGGGGCAGCCCGGCCGAGGTCAGGGAGGCGGCCAGGGCCTCCGGCTGGGCCGTGCGCAGCACCTCGTACTCCGGTGACTGCCCGGCCTCCGCCCGCAGGCGCTCCAGCACGTCGTTCACCCGGCCACCCTAGGGGGCGGCGGGGGCGCGCACGCGGGGTTCCGGACATGCCGATGATCGATGATCGATGATCGGTACATTTGGGCGGTACAGGTCACATCTCCGCTCTCTGGCGGACCAGTTACCGACGGGTTACTGTCGTTACAACACGTACGAGGGCGGCCTGGTGACGCAGCCGCCCCGTGCCAGTCGGTTCTGCACGACCTCACGGCGCGGCCCCGGGACAGGGCTGTGCCGCTTCTTCCCTCCGGGCGTCTTCGCCTCCGGGCCCATCGGTCACGGGCGCGCCCCGCGGGTCCTCTCCGCACGGCCTTCCTTCCGTTCGGCCTCCGCGTGCACTCTGCGCCACGCGCGTCCCCTTCAGTCGTCACCCTCTTCCACTGGAGTCCCTCGATGGACCGTCAGTCCAGTCACTCCTCCCTCCAGACCATCGCCGTCGTCGGCCTCGGCACGATGGGCTCCGGCATCGCCGAGGTCCTCGCCCGGGCCGGTCACGAGGTCATCGGCATCGACATCAGCGAGGCGGCCGCCCGCCGGGCGTCGGCCTCCCTGGAGGCGGCGACCGCCCGCTCCGTGTCCCGCGAGCTCCTCACCGAGCAGGAGCGCACGGACGTCCTCGCCCGCTTCCGCACCTTCGGCGACCTGGGGGCCGCCGCCGCGGCCGACCTCGTCATCGAGGTCGTGCCCGAGTCGTACGAGGTCAAGCAGCAGGTGTTCCGCGAGCTCGACGCGGTCGTCCGGCCCGACACGATCCTGGCCACCGGCACGAACGCGCTGTCGGTGACCCGGCTCGCCGCCGAGTCGCAGCGCCCCGAACGCGTGCTCGGCCTGCACTTCTTCAACCCGGCTCCGGCGATGAAGCTGGTCGAGGTGGTCTCCTCGGTCCTCACCGCGCCGACGGCCGTCGAGGCGGTCACGGCCCTGGCCCGCGCCCTCGGCAAGGAGCCCGTCTCGGTCGGCGACCGGCCCGGTTTCGTCGCCGACGGCCTGCTGTTCGGCTACCTCAACCAGGCCGCCGCCATGTACGAGTCGAAGTACGCCTCCCGCGAGGACATCGACGCGGCGATGCGGCTCGGCTGCGGCCTGCCCATGGGCCCGCTCGCGCTGCTCGACCTGATCGGCGTGGACACCGCCCGTACCGTCCTGGAGGCCATGTACGCCTCCTCCGGCGACCGGCTGCACGCCCCGGCGCCGATCCTCGGGCACCTCGCCGAGGCCGGCCTGACCGGGCAGAAGTCCGGCCGCGGCTTCTACACGTACGAGGGCCCGGGCAGCTCGGCGGTCGTCCGCGACCCGCAGACCCCGGCGGACGGCGGGGGCGCGGGCGGGGGCCGTCCCGTGACCTCGGTCGGCGTGGCCGGCTCGGGCACGATGGCGAGCGGGATCGCGCAGGTCTTCGCGCAGGCCGGGTACGCCGTGGTGCTGGCCGCCCGCAGCCAGGAGAAGGCCGAGGCCGCGAAGGCCGCGATCGGGAAGTCCCTGGGCCGTGCGGTGTCCAAGGGCCGCCTGACCGAGCAGGCCGCCGCGCAGACCCTGGACCGGATCACCCCCGCCGGCTCGCTGGACGCCTTCGCCGAGGTCGACCTGGCCGTGGAGGCGGTCGCGGAGGACCTGGCGGTCAAGCAGGAGCTGTTCGCGGCCCTGGACAAGGTGTGCCGGCCGGGCGCGGTCCTGGCCACGACCACCTCCTCGCTGCCGGTGATCGCGGTGGCCCGCGTGACCTCGCGGCCGCAGGACGTGATCGGCATGCACTTCTTCAACCCGGCGCCGGCGATGAAGCTGGTCGAGGTGGTCCGCACCGTGCTGACCGCCGACGACGTGCACGCCACGGTCCGCGAGATCTGCGTGAAGGTGCGCAAGCACCCGGTGGACTGCGGGGACCGGGCGGGCTTCATCGTGAACGCGCTGCTGTTCCCGTACCTCAACAACGCGATCAAGATGGTCGAGCAGCACTATGCGAGCCTCGACCAGATCGACGCGGCGATGAAGCTGGGCGGCGGCTACCCGATGGGGCCCTTCGAGCTCCTCGACGTGGTCGGCCTGGACGTCTCGCTGGCCATCGAGAAGGTCCTCCACAAGGAGTTCCGCGACCCGGGCCTGGCCCCGTCCCCGCTGCTGGAGCACCTGGTGGCGGCGGGCTGCCTGGGCCGGAAGACCGGCCGCGGTTTCCGTGAGTACGCCCGCCGGTAAGCCGACGGGCCACGAGCCGGATGCGTGGGGAGGGCTGCTCGGGTCCGCCGGACCCTCACGGCGGACACACCCTCCCGAGCCCAGTGCGGGCCCTCCCCCGCATCCACCCCCGCCCCACCCCCCGCAGGCGCGCTCCCCTGCGCGAATGAAGTACTTTCGCTCTATGTCCCAGCCCGCCAAGACCTCGCCCCGCGCTTCCTCGGCCTCCGACGCCCCGGAGAGCCCGGCCGGCACCAAGGCGGCCGCCCAGCGGCTCAAGATGCGCCGCGAGCTCGCGGCGGCGGCGATGGAGCTGTTCGCGACCAAGGGGTACGAGGCGACGACGGTCGACGAGATCGCGGCGACCGCCGGGGTGGCGCGCCGGACCTTCTTCCGGCACTTCCGGTCCAAGGAAGAGGCGATCTTCCCGGACCACGACGACACCCTGACTCGCGCCGAGGCCGTCCTCGACGTGGCCCCGGCGCACGAGCACCCGCTCGACACGGTGTGCCGCGGGATCAAGGAAGTCATGAAGATGTACGCCGCCTCGCCCGCGGTGTCGGTGGAGCGCTACCGGCTGACCCGCGAGGTCCCGGCGCTGCGGGAGCGGGAGATCGCCTCGGTGGCCCGGTACGAGCGGCTGTTCACCCGCTACCTGCTGGCGCACTTCGACGAGCACGAGCAGCACGACGGCAATGACGACCCGCTGCTCGCCGAGGTGGCCGCCTCGGCGGTGGTGACCGCCCACAACCACGTGCTGCGGCGCTGGCTGCGGGCGGGCGGCCAGGGCGACGTGGAGGCGCAGCTGGACCACGCCTTCTCGATCGTGCGCAAGACCTTCGGCTCGGGGATCGGCGCGGGCCGGACCCTGACGACGGCGCCGGCCGCCCCGGCGGCGGTCCGCACGCAGGGCGAGGTGCTGGTGGCGGTGGCCCGTACGGACGCCCCGCTGGACGAGGTCATGCGGACGATCGAAGAGGCACTGCGCGGCACGTAAGGACACACGAGGCGACACACGTCACAGAGGGCCGCTCCCGCTCCGGGGGCGGCCCTCCGCGTTTGTCCGGCTTGCCCCTACTCGCGGGTAACTCTGATCGATCATCGCTCATCTGCGCAGGTCAATCGGCAAATGAGAGAAAGTTTTGGCACGCGGTGCCTTGCTGAGTGACACCGGGTGCCATACGTTGAATCTCGTCCGGATGTCCCCGCGACCCACGCCCACTCGGCACGGAACGCGCCCCGGATGCCTGCGTCACCAGGCACGGCACGCCCTCACACGGGCACGCCCGGCACCACCGCACCAGCCGGAACCGACGGCACACAGCACCTCGCAGTAACCACCCACACGCACGCAACGCGTATCCCCCAGCGCACCCTCAATCAGCGCTCATGCCGGAGGCTCTACCGTGAAGGACATCCTGGACGCGATCCAGTCGCAGACCGCAACGGCCGCGGACTTCGCGGCCCTGCCGCTCCCCGACTCGTACCGCGCGATCACCGTGCACAAGGACGAGGCGGAGATGTTCTCGGGGCTCACCACCCGCGAGAAGGACCCCCGCAAGTCCCTGCACCTCGACCAGGTCCCGGTTCCCGAACTGGGTCCCGGCGAGGCCCTGGTGGCCGTCATGGCCTCCTCGGTCAACTACAACTCCGTCTGGACCTCGATCTTCGAGCCGGTGTCCACCTTCAGCTTCCTGGAGCGCTACGGCCGCCTGTCGGAGCTCACCAAGCGCCACGACCTGCCGTACCACGTCATCGGCTCCGACCTCGCGGGCGTCGTCCTGCGCACCGGTCCCGGCGTGAACGCCTGGAAGCCGGGCGACGAGGTCGTCGCGCACTGCCTCTCGGTCGAGCTGGAGTCCTCCGACGGCCACAACGACACGATGCTCGACCCCGAGCAGCGCATCTGGGGCTTCGAGACCAACTTCGGCGGCCTGGCGGAGATCGCCCTGGTCAAGTCGAACCAGCTGATGCCCAAGCCGGACCACCTCAGCTGGGAGGAGGCCGCCTCCCCCGGCCTGGTGAATTCCACCGCCTACCGCCAGCTGGTCTCCCGCAACGGCGCCGGCATGAAGCAGGGCGACAACGTCCTGATCTGGGGCGCCAGCGGCGGCCTCGGCTCCTACGCCACCCAGTTCGCGCTGGCCGGCGGCGCCAACCCGATCTGCGTCGTCTCCAGCGCGCAGAAGGCGGACATCTGCCGGGCGATGGGCGCGACCGCGATCATCGACCGCAGCGCCGAGGGCTACAAGTTCTGGAAGGACGAGCACACCCAGGACCCGAAGGAGTGGAAGCGCTTCGGCAAGCGCATCCGCGAGCTGACCGGCGGCGAGGACATCGACATCGTCTTCGAGCACCCCGGCCGGGAGACCTTCGGCGCCTCCGTGTACGTCACCCGCAAGGGCGGCACCATCACCACCTGCGCCTCGACCTCGGGCTACATGCACGAGTACGACAACCGCTACCTGTGGATGTCGCTCAAGCGGATCATCGGCTCGCACTTCGCGAACTACCGCGAGGCGTGGGAGGCCAACCGCCTGATCTCGAAGGGCAAGATCCACCCCACCCTCTCGAAGGTCTACTCGCTGGAGGAGACCGGCCAGGCGGCCTACGACGTCCACCGCAACCTCCACCAGGGCAAGGTCGGCGTCCTCGCGCTGGCCCCCGAGGAGGGCCTGGGCGTGCGCGACCACGAGATGCGCGCGACGCACCTCGACGCCATCAACCGCTTCCGCAACGTCTGAGACGTCCGAGGCCAAGGGACAGCCTGAGATGACAGAGCGCCAGAAGGACCGTCCGTGGCTCATGCGGACGTACGCCGGCCACTCCACGGCCGAGGCGTCCAACGAGCTGTACCGCCGCAACCTCGCCAAGGGCCAGACCGGCCTGTCGGTCGCGTTCGACCTGCCGACGCAGACCGGCTACGACCCGGACCACATCCTCGCCCGCGGCGAGGTCGGCCGGGTCGGGGTCCCGGTCTCGCATCTGGGCGACATGCGGCGGCTGTTCCAGGACATCCCCCTGGAGCAGATGAACACCTCGATGACGATCAACGCCACCGCCATGTGGCTGCTGGCGCTCTACCAGGTGGCCGCCGAGGAGCAGGGGGCGGACATCTCCCAGCTCCAGGGCACCACTCAGAACGACATCGTCAAGGAATACCTCTCGCGCGGGACGCACGTCTTCCCGCCGGGACCGTCCCTCCGCCTGACGACGGACATGATCGCGTACACGGTCAACCACATCCCGAAGTGGAACCCGATCAACATCTGCAGCTACCACCTGCAGGAGGCCGGGGCCACCCCGGTCCAGGAGATCTCGTACGCGATGTCCACGGCCATCGCCGTGCTGGACTCGGTGCGCGACTCGGGCCAGGTGCCCGAGGAGCGGTTCGGCGAGGTCGTCGCCCGGATCTCCTTCTTCGTGAACGCGGGCGTCCGCTTCATCGAGGAGATGTGCAAGATGCGCGCCTTCGGCCGCATCTGGGACAAGGTCACCCGCGAGCGCTACGGCATCGAGAACGACAAGCAGCGCCGCTTCCGGTACGGCGTCCAGGTCAACTCCCTCGGCCTGACCGAGGCCCAGCCGGAGAACAACGTCCAGCGCATCGTGCTGGAGATGCTGGCCGTCACCCTCTCCAAGGACGCCCGCGCCCGCGCCGTGCAGCTGCCCGCCTGGAACGAGGCGCTGGGCCTGCCCCGGCCGTGGGACCAGCAGTGGTCGCTGCGCATCCAGCAGGTCCTGGCGCACGAGAGCGACCTGCTGGAGTACGAGGACATCTTCGAGGGATCGCACGTCATCGAGGCGAAGGTCCAGTCCCTGGTCGCCGAGTGCCTCTCCGAGATCGACCGGATCCAGGAGATGGGCGGCGCGATGGCGGCCGTCGAGTCCGGCTACCTGAAATCCCAGCTGGTCTCCTCGCACGCCGAGCGGCGGGCCCGGATCGAGGCCGGCGAGGACAAGATCGTCGGGGTCAACTGCTTCCAGCAGACGGAGGAGAACCCGCTCACCTCCGACCTGGACGGCGCCATCATGACCGTCGACGGGGCCGTGGAGGCCCAGATCGTCGAGCGGATCGGGCGCTGGCGGGCCGAGCGCCAGGAGTCCTCGGACCGGCAGGGCAACGGCGACCCGTTCGTCTTCCCGACGGTCCGCCAGGCCCTGGACCGGCTGAAGGACGCCGCGGCCGGCACCGAGAACCTGATGGAGGCCACCCTGGAGTGCGCCCGCGCCGGCGTCACCACCGGCGAGTGGTCGATCGCCCTGCGCGAGGTGTTCGGGGAGTTCCGCGCGCCGACCGGGGTCTCCTCGGCCCCGGTGGCGGTCACCGCCGAAGAGGGCACGCCGATGGCCCTCGTCCGCGAGAAGGTCACCCGTACGGCCGACGAGCTCGGCGCGGGCCGGCTGCGCCTGCTGGTGGGCAAGCCGGGCCTGGACGGGCACTCCAACGGCGCCGAGCAGATCGCCGTGCGGGCCCGCGACGCGGGCTTCGAGGTGGTCTACCAGGGCATCCGGCTGACGCCCGAGGAGATCTCCTCGGCGGCGCTGGCGGAGGACGTCCACTGCGTGGGACTGTCGATCCTGTCCGGCTCGCACTGCGCGCTCGTCCCGGATGTCCTCGAACGGCTCCGCGCGGCGGGGGCGGGTGACATCCCCGTCATCGTCGGAGGCATCATTCCGAACGCCGACGCCGTGACGCTGAAGGCGGCCGGGGTCGCCGCCGTGTTCACGCCGAAGGACTTCGGCATCACGGAGATCATCGGCCGTATCGTCGACGAGATCCGCAAGGCCAACAAGCTCGAGCCCCTCATCAGCACCGACATCGTTGCAAGCACGGAGGTCCCCGCATGACCACGCCCCACCCGGTGAACCGTCTCCGCCCGCGCCGCTCCTGCCTCGCGGTCCCGGGGTCGAACCCGCGCTTCCTGGAGAAGGCCCAGGGCCTGCCGGCCGACCAGGTCTTCCTGGACCTGGAGGACGCCTGCGCGCCGCTCGCCAAGGAGGGCGCCCGCCACACGATCGTGGACGCGCTGAACAACGGCGACTGGACGGGCAAGACCCGGGTCGTGCGCGTCAACGACTGGACCACCCACTGGACGTACCGCGACGTGATCACGGTCGTCGAGGGCGCGGGCCAGAACCTCGACTGCATCATGCTGCCGAAGGTCCAGGACGCCCAGCAGATCGTGGCCCTTGACCTCCTCCTGACGCAGATCGAGAAGACGATGGGCTTCGAGGTCGGCAAGATCGGCATCGAGGCGCAGATCGAGAACGCCAAGGGCCTGGTGAACGTCGACGAGATCGCCGCCGCCTCCCCCCGGCTGGAGACGATCATCTTCGGCCCGGCCGACTTCATGGCGTCGATCAACATGAAGACGCTGGTCGTGGGCATGCAGCCGCCCGGCTACGGCGCGGACGCCTACCACTACATCCTGATGCGCATCCTGATGGCGGCCCGCACGCACAACCTCCAGGCGATCGACGGCCCCTTCCTCCAGATCCGCGACGTGGACGCCTACCGCGAGGTGGCGGGCCGGGCGGCGGCGCTGGGCTTCGACGGCAAGTGGGTGCTGCACCCGGGCCAGGTCGACGCGGCGAACGAGGTCTTCTCACCCTCGCAGGAGGACTACGACCACTCCGAGCTGATCCTCGACGCGTACGACTGGTGCACCTCCGAGGCCGGCGGCAAGAAGGGCTCGGCGATGCTCGGCGACGAGATGATCGACGAGGCCAGCCGCAAGATGGCCCTGGTCGTCGCGGGCAAGGGGCGCGCGGCGGGGATGCAGCGCACCAGCAAGTTCGAGCACCCCTCAACCGAGAAGACGGCGGAGGCCTAGGACCATGCAGTTCGGACGCACGTACGAAGAGTTCGAGGTCGGGGCGGTCTACAAGCACTGGCCCGGAAAGACCGTCACCGAGTACGACGACCACCTCTTCTGTCTGCTGACCATGAACCACCACCCGCTCCACATGGACAGCAACTACGCGGAGAACACCACCGACTTCGGCAAGAACGTGGTCGTGGGCAACTACATCTACTCGCTGCTGCTGGGCATGTCCGTCCCGGACGTCTCCGGCAAGGCCATCGCCAACCTGGAGATCGAGTCGCTGCGCCACGTGGCGCCGACCTTCCACGGCGACACCCTCTACGGCGAGACCACGGTCCTCGACAAGACCCCGTCGAAGTCGAAGAACGACCGCGGCATCGTGTACGTGGAGACCAAGGGCTACAAGCAGGACGGCACCCTCGTCTGCGTCTTCCGGCGCAAGGTGATGGTCCCGACCGAGACGTACATCAAGGAGCGCGGCGGCGAGCAGCCCGGCCGCCCCACGCTGAAGGAACAGGTGAAGTAGCCATGGCCCGACTCGCCCAGACCGCCGGGCTCACGGACGTCCAGCGGGAGATCCTCAAGACCGTCCGGGAGTTTGTCGACAAGGAGATCATCCCGGTCGCCACCCAGCTGGAGCACCGAGACGAGTACCCGCAGGACATCGTCGACGGGCTCAAGGAGCTCGGCCTGTTCGGCCTGATGATCCCGGAGGAGTACGGCGGCCTGGGTGAGTCCCTCCTCACGTACGCCCTGTGCGTCGAGGAGATAGCGCGGGGCTGGATGTCCGTCTCGGGCATCATCAACACGCACTTCATCGTGGCGTACATGCTCAAGCAGCACGGCACGCAGGAGCAGAAGGACCACTTCCTCCCGCGGATGGCGCTGGGCGAGGTGCGCGGGGCGTTCTCGATGTCCGAGCCGGCGCTCGGCTCCGACGTGTCGGCGATCACGTCCAAGGCGGTGAAGGACGGTGACGAGTACGTCCTGAACGGCCAGAAGATGTGGCTGACGAACGGCGGCACGTCCACCCTGGTGGCCGTTCTCGTCCGGAGTGACGAAGGACACCCCGAGGGCACGGCCCCGCACAAGTCGATGACGACGTTCCTCGTCGAGAAGGAGCCGGGCTTCGGTGAGGTCCGTCCGGGCCTGACCATCCCGGGCAAGATCGACAAGATGGGCTACAAGGGCGTCGACACGACCGAGCTCATCATGGACGGACTGCGCATTCCGGCCAATCGGGTCCTCGGAGGCCAGACCGGCCGTGGGTTTTACCAAATGATGGACGGGGTCGAGGTCGGCCGCGTGAACGTGGCGGCGCGTGGTTGCGGAGTCGCTCAGCGTGCTTTTGAGCTCGGCGTCTCGTATGCCCAGCAACGTCACACTTTCGGCAAGGCCATCGCCGAACACCAGGCCATCCAGTTCAAGCTGGCCGAGATGGCTACCAAGGTCGAAGCCGCCCATGCGATGATGGTAAATGCAGCACGCAAAAAGGACTCCGGGGAACGAAACGACCTCGAAGCAGGGATGGCGAAGTACCTCGCCTCCGAATACTGCAAGGAGGTCGTGGAGGACGCCTTCCGTATCCACGGTGGCTACGGCTTCTCGAAGGAGTACGAGATCGAGCGTCTCTACCGGGAGGCTCCGATGCTGCTGATCGGTGAAGGTACCGCCGAGATCCAGAAAATGATCATCGGGCGACGTCTGCTTGAGGAGTACCGGCTCCAGGGCTGAAAGTCACCTTTTGCGGCGAATCCTCCATGGGTTCGTCGCAGAAGAGTCACTACCAGTCACTGGCCGACGGCCATCGACTCGGCTTCTGGCTTGCCCAGTTGTTGCGCGCAACCGATAGCATTCCAGTAAAGCCGCCGTCCCGTCCCCCTGTTTGCGGCGCGGCAATCACCCGCTACGAAGGTCATCCATGCCCCACAGCCAAACCTCTGCACCTCGCGACAGCCTCCTTGGCGTACGCCTCGCGCGCGGAGCATCGCCGTGGCTTCTGCCGACCGTCGCCACCGCGGCGCTCAGCCTCACCCGGGCTCGCAAGTCCGGGCGCTGGGCCGCGGCGGCCGTGCCCGTCACCGCGCTCGCGGCGGGCATGCTGTGGTTCTTCCGCGACCCCGAGCGTGAGATCAGCCAGGGCCGTGTCATCTCGCCCGCCGACGGTGTGGTGCAGAGCATCATGCCGTGGAAGGACGGACGCACCCGCGTCGCGATCTTCATGAGCCCGCTGAACGTCCACGTCAACCGGGCGCCCCTCGCGGGCACCGTGACGTCCGTGGAGCACATCCCCGGCGGATTCGTTCCGGCGTTCAACAAGGAGAGCGAGAACAACGAGCGGGTCGTCTGGCACTTCGACACCGAGCTCGGCGACATCGAGATGGTGCAGATCGCCGGCGCCGTCGCCCGTCGCATCGTGCCCTACCTGCCGGCCGGTACCAAGGTGGAGCAGGGCGAACGCATCGGTCTGATCCGCTTCGGGTCCCGAGTCGACATCTACCTCCCCGAGGGTGTCGAGGTCGCGGTCGAGGTCGGTCAGGCCACCACCGCGGGGGTGACCCGAATTGACCGTGACTGACCCTGAGACTCCCGCCGCCGGCTGGGTGCCGGAGCCTGCCGAGGAGGAGTCCGCCGAAGACGACATGCCGCTCTCGCTGCGGCTGTCGATAGCGGACACCCTCACCCTCGGCAACGCGACGTGCGGATTCATGGCGGTGTACTTCACCACCACCGGAATCCTCATCCCGCACCTCACCGGCAGCAACGAGTCGGGCATGGCCCGTCACAGCGCCGCGACGGCAGTGATACTGATGCTGCTCGCCGCGGTCTTCGACCTCTTCGACGGGATCGTGGCCCGCAAGCTGCGCAGCTCGCCGATGGGTGCCGAGCTGGACAACCTGTCCGACTTGATCAGCTTCGGCCTGGCTCCCGCGTACTTCGTGCTCGTCTACGGCATGGTCGCCGACGACGCGCACCAGAAGATGTCGGCGCTGGCCGCGATCGTGGTGCTGCTGGCCGTGGTGCTCAGGCTCGCGAGATTCAGCTGCGTGACGTTGAAGGACGGCATGTTCCAGGGCATGCCGAGCCCCTTCGGCGCGCTCACGGTCGTCTCCATCGTGCTGCTGGAGCTGCCGTTCGTCCCGACGCTGCTGGCGATCATCGGGGTCGCCTGGCTGATGGTGAGCCGGGTCGAGTACCCCAAGCCGCGGGGCGTCCTCGCGGTGGCGATGCTGAGCTGGATCGTCGGGGCGATGGGCCTGCTGGCAGCCTGGGCGTTCGACGCCCCGGGCGGCCAGCTGCTGCTGCAGACGGGCTGCGCCCTGCAGATCGCGCTGGCGGCGACCATCCCGCTGTTCGCGACGACGCGGAGGGCCAACACCTTCCGGCACAACCGCCGCGAGGCGCGGGCCACGCAGCCGTAGCGCCGTGCTTCACGTGTGAGAGGGCCCCGGATGCCATATGGCATCCGGGGCCCTCTCGTCGTACGGGCGCCTGCCGCGGCGTATGCGGCGCCCCTCGGTCCGGGGCCGTACGCCGCCGCAGGCGCCCCCGGCCCCCCTCCCGGCCGCGGAGGGACACCGCGGGCCGGGGAGGGCCCGCACGGGCCCGCCGAAGGCCGGGAGGGGGTGCGTGAGGGTTCCGCGGCCGCGGGGGCGGGGGGAACCCGCGCGCTCGTGGCGTCCGCGGCCGCGGGCACCGCGCTCTCGTGGTGTCCGGACGCCAGGCCGGGGACGCGGGGCCGGGGACGCCGCGCGCTCGCGGCCGGCTGCCCTCGAGGGCTACCGGCCGCGAGCGGGGTACGGCTCCGGGGGTCAGCCCGCCGGGGTGTACTTCTCCGCCGCGGGGACGACCCCGGCCTCCTTGACCACCTTCAGGCCACCCGGCGTCTTCGCGTCCGGCTTCATGATCACGCTCTGCCGGGTCGAGGGGGCCTTCGGGTCGGAGAAGTCGTGCGTGATCCCGAAGCCGCCGTCGTAGGACTTCAGGGTCAGCAACGCCTTGCCGACGCCCTCGCGGGTGAGGTCCTTGCCGGCGCAGGCCTTCTTCAGCGCCTCGCCGTAGACCCCGGCCGCCGAATACCCCGCCACCACGCCGTTGTCCAGGGCCGCACCCGGGTACTCCGCCGTGTAGGCCGCGGCGAGGGCCGCCGGGCCCGGCTCGGTGGAGCCGATCGGGAGCGTGGACGCGGCGACGTAGTAGTCCTTCTGCAGGGCCGCGCCCGCCGGGGTGGCGAGCAGCTGGGGCGAGAACGCGGAGTTGTTGCCGACCACCGGGACGTTCCAGCCGCCGGCCGCGGCGACGCCGACGAGCGAGGCCGCCTGCCGGGGTCCGGCGCTGATCACCACGGCCTTGACCCCGGCCTGCTTGAGGGCCGCGACCTGCGCGGACATGTCGTTGTCGGTGGGCTTGATCTTCTGCTCCACGACGGTCAGCCCGGCCTCCGCGGCCGCGTGCTTGGCCCCCGCCAGGGCGTTCTCGCCGTAGTCCCCCTCGAAGTAGACCTGCCCGATCTTGTCGCCGGAGGCGATCCGCTTCTGTTCGAGGAGGTAGCCGATCAGGTTGACCGTCTCGATGTCGTACGTGGCGCCGATCGTGCGGACGTACGGGCTGCCCAGCAGCGACGCGGACCAGGCCTGCGGGATGACCAGGCCCTTGTCCTGGCCGTCGACGCGGTCCTCGACGGCGGCGACGAACGGGGACCCGATGAACTGGGCGAAGCCGAGCACCTCGGGCTCCAGCTCCGTGTAGCCGGCGAGCGCCTTCTGCGGGTCGTAGCCGTGGTCGCGGACCGTCAGCTCCAGCTGCCGGCCGCAGATGCCGCCGGAGGCGTTGGCCTGCTTGACCCACAGCTGCTGGGCCTGGGTGACGCTCTTGCCGAGGGAGGCGTAGACGCCGGTCATGTCGGTGAGGGCGCCGAGCCGGATGGCGGTGGCGGAGACGCCCTTGCCGGTCTTGAGGCCGTCCTCGGCCTGCTTGTCACCGGCGGCGCCGCCCGCCTTTCCGCTGCATCCGGCGGCGCCGGTGAGGACGAGGGCGGCCGCGAGGGCCGCCGGTGCGAGTCGCGCGCGCTTGCGGGGGCGGGCGGTCGTACGGGCTCTGGTCACACTGGCTCCTTCGGGGGGCGTGCGGGCTGGGAGGGGCGCAGGCGGGCCAGGCCGCCGGGGAGGAACAGGACCACCGCGACGACGGCCGCGCCGTACAGGTAGCGGGACGCCTCGCCCGGGGAGACGCCGCCGCTGCCGGGGGCGGAGACCAGGGGCAGGGCGTCGCTGTACCGGGTGAGCAGCTGGGGCAGCAGGGAGACGAAGGCCGCGCCGACGACGGCGCCGGCGACGGTCCCCAGACCGCCGATCACGATCATGGCGAGGTACTCGAGGGACAGGACCATGCCGAAGTAGTCGGGGACCGTCCGCTGGAAGACGAGGGCGAGCAGGACCCCGGCGAGGCCGGCGTACATGGAGGACAGGACGAACACGGCGGCGCGGTAGCGGGCCACGGGCACGCCCATCACCCCGGCGGCGATGTTGTGGTCGCGGATGGCGTTCAGGGCCCGGCCGGGGCGCCCGCGCAGGACGCCGCGGGCGAACAGGGCGCAGGCGAGGAGTGCGGCCAGGGCGACGTACCAGAGCTTCTCGGCGGACTGGAAGGGGACGGCCGCGATCACGGTCTCGGTGTCGTCGAAGGTGATGCCGAGGAGGGACAGGGGCTCGACGGGGCGGCCGTTGAAGCCGCCGGTGAGGGCGGTGGCGTTGAACAGCACGTGCTGGCCGATGAAGATCAGCGCGAGGGTGGCGATGCCGAGGTAGGCGCCGCGCAGGCGGCCGGCGATGGGGCTGAAGAGGCCCCCGGCGGCGCCCGCGAGGGCGACGGCGAGGACGGCGGCGAGCCAGCTCGGCAGGCCCAGCCCGACCAGCTGGTGGCCGCCGGAGCGGCCGCCCTCGCCGGCCAGGACGCAGTAGCCGTACGCGCCGACGGCCAGGAAGAAGGCGTGTCCCATGGACAGCTGCCCGGTGGATCCGGTGAGCAGGTTGAGGCCGATGGCGCCGATCCCGGCGGCGATGGCGAACAGGCCGGCCTGGAGCCAGAAGCGGTCCAGGTAGAACGGCAGGGCCAGCAGCACGACTCCCCCCGCGGCCCACAGGGCGTACCGGAGGCGGTACCGCGCTGCCGGGGGCCGGAGCCCGCGGACGGCCGTGCGGCTCCGCCCGCCGTCGGGCTGCGCGGGGACCCGGCCGGAGGCTGTGGTGTGCCCGGCGGGCGCCTCGGGGCCCGGCGCGGCGGCGGGCGTCGTGGGGGCCGTGGGCCCGGCCGGGCCGGTGGGGGCGCCCTGCGGGCCGGGTACCGCGGTCTCGTGCTCAGACACGGGCGGGCTCCTTCGTTCCGAAGAGGCCCGCCGGGCGCAGGAGCAGGACCGCGACCATGACGAGGTACGGGGCGAGGTCCCCGATGCCGCGGCCGAGGAAGGCGAGCTGGCTCTGGTACCCGGTGGCCATGGCCTCGGTGACGCCGACGATCAGGCCTCCCGCGAGGGCTCCGGTGGTGGAGTCGAGGCCGCCGAGGATGGCGGCGGGGAAGGCCTTGAGGGCGGCCAGCGAGGTGGCCCGTTCCAGGCCGGGGGTGGGGAAGACGGTGAGGAAGAGCGCGGCCACGGCGGCCAGGGCCCCGGCGACCGCCCAGGCGGCCAGGGAGACGCGGCCCAGCCGTACGCCCATCAGGGCGGCGGTCTCCGGCTTCTCGGCGGCGGCCCGCATGGCGACCCCCCAGGAGGTGTACCGGAAGACCAGCAGGAACGCGCCGATCAGGACGGTGGCGGAGACGAGGGCGGCGATCCGGGTCTGGGGGAGGGTGACCGGCCCGAGGTGGACGACGGCGTCGCCCCACGGGTCGCCGAGCGCGAGGACGTCCGTACCGATGCGGCGGGTGAGGTCGGTGGTGATCAGGATGTCCACGCCGATGGTGACGATGGCCAGGACGCTCTGGTCCTGGCCCCGGTAGCGCCGCATCACGAGGAACTCCACCGAGGCGCCGACCGCTGCGGCCGAGGCGATGCCGACGGCGAGGGCGGGCCAGAAGCCGATGTCGTCGTGGAGGACGGCGGTCACCCACCCGCCGGCGAGGAGGAGGGAGGCGTGGGCGAAGTTCACGACCTCGGTGGCCTTGAAGATGACGACGAAGCCGAGGGCGATCAGCGCGTACACGGAGCCCATGGACAGGCCGCCGAGCAGCAGTTCCAGGAAGGTGGTCACGCGGCCGGTTCCTCCTCGCCCAGGTAGGCGCGCACGACCGCGGGGTCGCTCTGCACCTGGGCGGGGGTCCCGCCGCCGATCCGTTTGCCGAAGTCGAGTACGGTCACCGCGTCCGCGAGCCGCATCACCACCCCCATGTCGTGTTCGACCAGCACGATCGATATGCCGAGGCCGTCCCGGACGCCCGCGACGACGGCGGCGGTGCGCTGCCGCTCGTCGGCGGTCATCCCGGCGACCGGTTCGTCCAGGAGCAGCAGCCGGGGCTCCATGCACAGGGCCCGGGCGAGCTCCACGAGTTTCTGTTTGCCGTACGGGAGGGAGCCCGCGGGGGCGGCCAGGTCGGCTTCCAGGCCGACGAAGGCGGCGATCTCGCGGACCCGTTCGCGGTGGCGCCGGTCCTCGCGGACGGCGGCCGGCAGCCGCAGGCCCGCGGCGAGGAAGCCGGACCTCATCAGCCGGTGGCGGCCGAGGAGCAGGCTGTCGGCGACCGTGGTGTGCGGGGGCAGCGCCAGGTTCTGGAAGGTGCGGGCGATGCCGAGGGCGGCGACCGCGTGCGGGGCGAGGCCGGTGAGTTCGGTGTCCCCGAAACGGACGCTGCCGGAGGCGGCCCGGTAGACCCCGGAGAGCACGTTGAAGCAGGTGGACTTGCCGGCGCCGTTGGGGCCGATGACGGCGTGGACGCTGCCCGGCTCGACGGTGAAGGAGACCGCGTCGAGGGCGGTCAGGCCGGCGAAGCGGACGGTGACGTCGCTGACGGTGAGCGGCGGGGGCCCCGCCTCGTGCGGCGCCGTGGACGCGGTCACGCCGACCACCTCGCCAGCGGGCGGGTCGCCGCCGGCGGCGGGGCCGCCTCGTCCGTGATGCCGAGGTAGCGGCGGCGGACCTCGTCGGAGGCGGCGAGTTCGGCCGCCGGTCCGGACAGGGTGACCTCGCCGACCTCCAGGACGTACGCGTGGGAGGCGAGCCGCAGCGCGAGCGCGGCGTTCTGCTCCACCAGGAGCACCGAGGTGCCCGAGGCGTTGATCTCGGTGATCGTCTCGGCGATGGTGGCGGCCATCTTCGGCGCGAGCCCCAGCGAGGGCTCGTCGAGGAGCAGCAGCCGGGGCCGGGCCATCAGTGCCCGGCCCAGCGCCAGCATCTGCTGCTCGCCGCCCGAGAGCAGCCCGGCGCGCTGCCGGGACCGCCCGGCGAGGACCGGGAACAGCTCGTGGACGCGGGCCAGCGAACGGGCGGTGTCGGCGCGGGAGCCGGCCCGGGACCCGAGGGCTCCGGCCCGCAGGTTGTCCGCGACCGTCATCCGGGCGAACACCTGCCGTCCCTCGGGGACCTGCACCACCCCGGCGGCCACCGCGCGGGCCGGGGAGATCCCGTCCAGCGCTCTGCCGTCGAAGGTGACGCTCCCGCCGGTCGCGGCGCCCCGGTGGAAGGCGAGCGTCCGGGACACCGCCCGGAGCAGGGTCGTCTTTCCCGCGCCGTTCCCGCCGAGTACGACGACCACGGCGCCCTCGGGCACGTCGAGCGACACGTCGCGCAGCGCCCGTACCGGCCCGTAGCCGACGGACAGTGCGCGCACCTGGAGCGAAGCCACATGCCCTCCTTTCTTTGACGTTGTGCTGGCGCACAGACCAGCACCGGGTGGGACGGGCGTCCACGGCCGGAAGCGCAATCGCTGCGGATGACCAGCCGGGGGCGGGGTGCCGTTGTGCAGTGGCACAGACCTGTCGACGCGGCCCCTTACGCCGGCGGCCGGGGGGTGACATCCTCGGCGGCCATGGGCGGACGCAGGGCGCGCGCACGGAAGCGGAATGGTCGGTGCTGCTGACGGCGGCCGAGGTGCTGCTGGAGCGCGTTCCGGCGCTGACGGAACGGCTGATCGGCGATCTGGCGAAGCACTCGCCGCTGTTCGACCTGGCGGTGCCGCGTGACGAGCACTGGCAGCAGGTGTCCGAGGCGATGCGGTACGGCATCGAGGCGTTCGCCGCGCGCCGCTGCGAACCGCGCAAGGACCTGGCGTACGCGCAGGAGCTGGGGCGTCGGCGCGCCGAACAGGGCCTGCCGGTCCCGCTCCCTGTCGCGCCCGCACGACCTGATCGCCCTGACCCTGGCCCGGGCCGCCCACCGGCTGGCGGCGGGCCCGGCTCCGGCGGGAGGGTGACCCGGGGGCGGGCGGGTAGACCGGCCGACCGGCCGCGGACGGTTCCCGACCGAATCGGTGACCGGCCCGGTCGCGTAGTCTTGATGTCGGAAAACCGCTAGCCGACCTCTCCCCGCCCGGGGATCCTGGACTCATGCACACCGACACCGAGCGCTGCGTCAGAGCCGTGCGGTCGAAGGACGCCCGCTTCGACGGCTGGTTCTTCACCGCCGTCCTGACCACCAGGATCTACTGCCGGCCGAGCTGCCCCGCCGTACCGCCCAAGGTCGCGAACATGACCTTCCTGCCCAGTGCCGCCGCCTGCCAGCAGGCCGGATTCCGGGCCTGCAAGCGGTGCCGGCCCGACTCCAGCCCGGGTTCGCCCGAGTGGAACGCCCGCGCCGACGCCGTGGCCCGCGCGATGCGGCTCATCCAGGACGGGGTCGTCGACCGCGAGGGCGTGCCCGGCCTCGCCACCCGTCTCGGCTACTCGACCCGCCAGGTGGAGCGGCAGCTGAACGCCGAGCTGGGCGCGGGCCCGCTCGCCCTGGCCCGGGCGCAGCGCGCGCAGACCGCCCGGCTGCTCATCGAGACCTCCGAACTCCCCATGGGCGACGTGGCCTTCGCCTCCGGGTTCTCCTCGATCCGCACGTTCAACGACACCGTGCGCGAGGTCTTCGCCCTCTCCCCCAGCGACCTGCGGGAGCGCGCGGCGAAGGCGAGCCGCCGGCCCGACGCGCAGCCCCGCCTCCCCGGGACGATCAGCCTGCGGCTGCCGTTCCGCGCCCCCCTCAATCCCGACAACCTGTTCGGACACCTCGCCGCGACCGCCGTCCCCGGGGTCGAGGAGTGGCGCGACGGGGCCTACCGGCGCACGCTGCGCCTGCCGTACGGCACCGGGGTGGTGGCCCTGGCCCCGCGGCCCGACCACATCGCCTGCCGGCTCGCCCTGACCGACCTGCGCGACCTCACCATCGCGATCAGCCGCTGCCGCTGGATGCTCGACCTGGACGCCGACCCGGAGGCGGTGGACGGTCAGCTGCGCTCCGATCCGCTGCTGGCCCCGCTGGTGGACAAGGCTCCGGGGCGCCGGGTTCCCCGTACGGTCGACGCGGCGGAGTTCGCCGTACGGGCCGTGCTCGGGCAGCAGGTGTCCACGGCTGCGGCGCGCACGCACGCGGCCCGGCTCGTGAGCGCGCACGGCGAGCGCGTCGAGGACCCGCACGGCGGGCTGACCCACCTCTTCCCGTCCCCGCAGGCGCTGGCCGGGCTGGACCCGGAGGCGCTGGCCCTGCCGCGCAGCCGGCGCGCCACGCTCACCACCCTGGTCGCGGCGCTGGCCGACGGCTCGCTGCCGCTCGGCATCGACAGCGACTGGGACGCGGCCCGCGCCCGGCTCTCGGCGCTGCCCGGCTTCGGGCCGTGGACCACCGAGGTGATCGCGATGCGGGCGCTCGGCGACCCGGACGCGTTCCTTCCGTCCGACCTCGGCGTCCGGCGGGCCGCGCGGGGCCTCGGGCTGCCGTCCACCCCGTCGGCGCTGACCGCCCGGGCGGCCGGCTGGCGGCCCTGGCGCGCCTACGCCGTCCAGTACCTGTGGGCCACCGACGACCACGCCGTCAACCACCTCCCCGCCTGAAAGGCGCGTACGACCATGAACCCCAGCAGCATCAGCGGCAAGCAGCACACCGTCGTCGACAGCCCGTACGGACCGCTCACCCTGGTCGCGTCGGACGGCGTCCTCAGCGGCCTGTACATGACGGAGCAGCGGCACCGTCCGGCGGAGGAGTCGTTCGGTGAGCGGGTCGCCGCGGGCGAGGAGCCCTTCCCCGAGGTGGTGCGGCAACTGGCCGCGTACTTCGCCGGCGAGCTCACCGCGTTCGACCTGCCGCTCCGGCTGGAGGGCACCGACTTCCAGCGCAGCGTGTGGGGCCAGCTCGTCCGCATCCCCTACGGCGAGACCTGGTCGTACGGGCGGCTGGCGGACGAACTCGGCAAGCCGAACGCCTCCCGCGCGGTCGGCCTGGCCAACGGGAAGAACCCGATCGGGATCATCGTCCCCTGCCACCGGGTGATCGGGGCCTCGGGCGGCATGACGGGCTACGGCGGCGGTCTGGAGCGCAAGGTCCGCCTGCTGGACTTCGAGTCGGGGGCGGGCCGGCTGGTCTAGGGGGTGTCGAGCGGGCGTCAGGCGGGCGTCAGGCGGGGCGGATCCGGGTGCGCAGGAGGCAGAACTCGTTGCCTTCCGGGTCGGCCAGAACGTGCCAGCTCTCGGTGCCGGTCTGGCCGACATCGGCGGGCCGGGCGCCGAGGGCGAGCAGCCGCTCCAGCTCGGCGTCCTGGTCGCGGTCGGTGGCGCTGACGTCGATGTGCAGGGGGAGCTTCCCGGGTCGCGGGGCGCTGCTGGGGCTGAGGACGAGGGTCGGCTGCGGGCCGCCGTCGGGCGGGCCGATCTCGATGCTCCCGTCGTCCTCCCGGCCGAGTTCCACGTAGCCGAGGACCTCGCTCCAGAACGCGGCGAGCCGTTCGGGGTCGGCGGCGTCGAGGACCAGCTCACTGATGCGGCATGCCATGCCCCTGAGTGTACGAAAGGCGGCCGACCGGCTCCGCTCAGACCACGGCGAGCGGGATCAGCAGGGCGAAGGCGGCGCCCGCCTCGACGGCGTACGCGTAGAGCGAGGGGTGCTGGACGGGAGCGGCGAGCAGGACCACGCTCTGCCGGGCTGCGGCCGCCTCGACCCAGTCGGGTTCGGCGCCGAGCCCGCCCTCGTACCAGCCCTCGCAGGAGCCCGGTCCGGTGACGGCGAGGAAGTCGTCCTCGCGGCGGTAGAAGGCCTGCCACCCGGCGGCAGGGACGGACCAGCCCTCGAAGTCGGTGAACTGGGCCCAGCCGCCGTCGCGTATCGCGGAGTCGAACAGCCAGACCGGTGTGCCCTCGGGGGTGACCTCGGCGCCGGCCTGTTCGTCGGTGGTGAAGTGGACCATGGGGAGGGCGTCCGGGCCGTCGGCGGTGCTGGGCCAGGCGTACATCGTGATCATCTGCTGAATCGTGTCCTGGTCGAAGGGGGCGCGGTGTCGCCGGCCGGCCGGCGAGGGCGGGCCTGCGGGGGCTCCGGATGACGGATGGCGGATGACCGATGGCGGGCTCCGGGCCCCGGGCTCCGGGCCCCGGGCTCCGGATGGCGGGCTCCGGGCGGGCCCGGGGCGTCCTAGTCGGCTGCCGGCCGCAGGCCGTTCTCCAGCTCCGCGGCGCCCTCGCCCGACTGGAGGACCCGGTAGGCCTCCGCGGTGCGCAGGCCGAGCGATCCGGGCAGGTACGCCGTCAGCTCGGCGGGCTCGACCAGCCGCCAGGAGAGCAGTTCCTCTTCCTGGAGCGTGACGGAGGCGAGCTGCCCGGCGTCCAGCACCCCGCCGTCGTAGAGGTACGCGACGAGCGGCGGGCGGGCCGTGCCGAGGGTCCAGTCCACCGCGAGCAGCCGGCCCAGCGGCACGTCGATGCCGATCTCCTCGGCGCTCTCGCGGCGGGCGGCCGTACGCGGCGACTCACCGAGGTCCGACTCGATGGTGCCGCCGGGAAGGGCCCAGCCGGCGCGGTAGTTGGGCTCGACGAGCAGCACCCGGCCCTCCGCGTCGCGGTAGAGGGCGGCGGCTCCGGCCAGCACCCGGGGCAGGCTCGCGATGTAGGTGGCGTAGTCATCCGTGGTGGTCACGACGCCACCCTACCCACGCGACCCGAGCGGGCGGAGGCCCCCTCCCGAAGGGCGCCATTGCGGATCAATCGGTCGCCGGCCGGCCGCGGAGACGGAACCGCACCCTCCGCGCCGGACCGCCGTGAATGCGGAACCGCACCCCCGTGCCACCCGCGTCCGTTCACGCTTCCCATCGCCTTGACCGCGTCCTGCGGCCCGCGCGAGGAAGACGTCGGCCGCGATCACGAGGAGTCAGGCGAAGTCGTCCAGCACCCGGGCGAGCGCGGTGCCCGAGGCGCTGTCGAACGAGCCCTTGCCCAGGGCCGCCCAGGCCACGACGGCCAGTACAGCGATCACGTCGATCACCTCGATGGTGACGATTCCACGCTCATGCCGTCCCGCTATGGGGGTGTATGTATCCCTTTAAGGCGATGGCGTGCCGGGTGTGACCCAGGGCACCCATGGGCATAGGAGGATCCTCCGGTTAGGCTCATGGCGGCGCGACTGCACTGTTCGATAGCAAGGGAATGGCAAGTGACGGACGGAGCAGTAACTGAGACCGCGCGCGTGCTCATCGCCGCGGACAAATTCAAGGGCTCGCTCACGGCCGTGCAGGTCGCGGAGCGGGTGACGGCCGGCCTTCGCAAGGCCGTACCGGGCGTGGAGATCGAGACCCTCCCCGTCGCGGACGGCGGCGACGGTACGGTCGCGGCCGCCGTGGCGGCCGGTTTCGAACGCCGGGAGGTACGGGTCACCGGGCCCCTCGGTGACCAGGTCACGGCCGCTTTCGCGCTGCGCGACGGCACCGCGGTGGTCGAGATGGCGGAGGCCTCCGGGCTGCAGCTGCTGCCGGCGGGCACCTTCGCCGCGCTGACCGCGACCACGTACGGCTCGGGCGAGCTGCTGAAGGCCGCCCTGGACGCGGGCGCCCGCTCGATCGTCTTCGGCGTGGGCGGGAGCGCCACCACCGACGGCGGCGCCGGCATGCTGGCCGCGCTGGGCGCGGTGTTCCTGGATGCGAACGGCGAACCGGTCGGCCCGGGAGGCGGCGCGCTGGCCTCGCTGGCCTCCGCGGACCTGTCCGGGGTCGACCCGCGCTTCGCCGACGTGGACTTCGTCCTCGCCAGCGACGTGGACAACCCGCTGACGGGCCCCAAGGGCGCGCCCGCGGTCTACGGCCCGCAGAAGGGCGCCTCCGCGCAGGACGTGGCGACCCTCGACGCGGCACTGGCCCACTTCGCGGTGGTGCTGGAGAAGTCGATCGGCGCGAAGGCCGCCGAGTGCGCGGTGCTCCCGGGCGCGGGCGGCGCCGGCGGCATCGGCTACGGGGCGCTGCTTCTCGGCGCGACGTTCCGCCCCGGCATCGAACTGATGCTGGAGGTGCTGGGCTTCGCTCCGGCGCTGGAGCGCGCCACGGTGGTCATCACCGGCGAGGGCTCGCTGGACGAGCAGACCCTGCACGGCAAGGCCCCGGCTGGCGTGGCGGCAGCCGCGCGCGCGGCGGGCAAGCCGGTGGTCGCGGTCTGCGGACGCCTGCTGCTGAGCCAGGAGGCCCTGGAGGCGGCCGGCATCCGCCGGGCGTACCCGCTGACGGACCTGGAGCCGGACCCGGCCAAGTCCATCCCGAACGCGGGCCCCCTGCTGGAGCGGGTCGCGGCCCGCATCGCCGCCGACATCCTCTGACGAAGCCGGTCACGGACCCGGGGCCCCCCGCCCCGGTCGCCGTCCCCGTCCCCGCCCCGTCACGGTTTCCGAGGCCCGGGCCCCTTCGGGGGTCCGGGCCCGGCCCGTTCCCGGGCCGGAGTCTTCGTGCGGGCCCGTACGGCGGCGGCCCCGGCGCCGCCTTCGGACCCGGCGCCGGTGCCGTGCGGCCGCAGGTGTCCCCGCAACCGCCGCCAAACCACCGCGACAGTGTTAGAAATGGCTCATGACCGGACGTAAGGGTCGCCAGCCGACCGGGTGGGGTGCGCGGCTGCTCGCGCGCCTGTCCCTGGGCGCGCGCAGTGTGGCCGGTCAGGTCTTCGCCCTCCAGGCCGCCATCGTGCTGCTGCTGATCACCGCCGCCTCGGTGGCCCTGGTGGTCCAGGCCCGCTTCGACAGCCAGCGCGACGCCCGCCACCGCTCGCTCGCGGCCGCCGAGGCCTTCGCCCACGCCCCGGGCCTGCCCGAGGCCCTGAGGGCACCGAACCCGACCCTCGGGCTCCAGCCGCTGGCCGAGGCCGCCCGCCGGGCCTCGGGAATCGACTTCCTCGCCGTCATGGACACCTCCGGGATCCGCTACACCGACTCGCGGCCCGAGCTGATCGGCCGGCGCGCCACCGGCGACCTCTCGCGCGCCGCCGCCGGGCAGTCGTTCACCGAGTCCTTCGAGGGCGCGCCCAGCGACGCGGTCCGGGCCGTGGTGCCCGTACGGGACGCGCGCGGCGCCGTCGTGGGCCTGGTCAGCACCGGCATCGAGGTGGAGAACGTCTCCGAGGTGGTCGAGGACCAGCTCCCGCTGCTCCTGGGCGCCGCCGTCTGCGCCCTGCTGCTCGGCACCGGCAGCGCCGCGCTCGTCAGCCGCCGGCTGCGGCGCCAGACGCACGGCCTGGGCGCCGCCGAGATGAACCGGATGAACGAGCACCACGAGGCGGTCCTGCACGCCGTCCGCGAGGGCGTGCTCATCATCGGCGCCGACGGCCGGCTGGTCCTCGCCAACGACGAGGCCCGCCGCCTCCTGAACCTGCCCGCGGACTCCGAGCAGCGCCACGTCACCGGCCTCGGCCTCGACCCGCGCACCACCGAGCTGCTCGTCTCCGGGCGGGTCGCCACGGACGAGGTCCACCTCGCCGGCGACCGGCTGCTGGCCGTCAACGTACGGCCCACCGAGCCGTACGCGGGCCGGCCCTCCGGCAGCGTCATGACCCTGCGCGACACCACCGAGCTCGCCGCGCTCTCCGGCCGGGCCGAGGTGGCCCGGGAGCGGCTGCAGCTGCTGTACGACGCCGGGGTGCGGATCGGCACGACCCTGGACGTGGTGCGGACCGCCGAGGAGCTGTCGGAGGTCGCCGTGCCGCGCTTCGCGGACTTCGTCACCGTGGAGCTGCTGGAGCCGGTGCTGCGCGGGGACGAGCCCGTCCGCGCCGCCGGCGTGTACACCGAGATGCGCCGGGCGGCGATGACCGGCGTACGCACCGACCAGCCGCTCCAGCCGGTCGGCGACGTGATCCGCTTCATCGTGCCGACGGCCCCGATGTCGGCGGCGCTGAGCGCCGGGCACGCGGTGCTCGCGGCCGATCTGAACGCCGCCATGGGGTGGCGGGCCCAGGACGCGGCCGGGACCCGGGTGGCCCTCGACTACGGGCTGCATTCGCTGATCTCCGCACCGCTCCAGGCGCGGGGGGTGGTCCTGGGCATGGCCAACTTCTGGCGGGCCGCCGACACCCCGGAGGCGTTCGACGAGGAGGACCTGTCGTTCGCCGAGGAGCTGGGGGCGCGCGCGGCCGTCTCCATCGACAACGCCCGCCGCTACACGCGGGAGCACGCGACGGCCGTGGCGCTCCAGCGGAGCCTGCTGCCCCGCGTGCTGCCCGACCAGACGGCCGTGGACGTGGCGTTCCGCTACCTGCCGGCGAAGGCGGGGGTGGGCGGGGACTGGTTCGACGTGATCCCGCTGCCCGGGGCCCGGGTGGCGCTGGTGGTCGGGGACGTCGTCGGGCACGGGGTGCACGCGGCGGCCACGATGGGCCGGCTGCGGACCGCCGTGCACAACTTCTCCACCCTGGACCTGCCCCCCGACGAACTGCTCGGGCACCTGGACGAGCTGATCAACCGGATCGACCAGAGCGAGACCCGCCCGGGCCCGGCCGACGACGTCTCCGGCGAGGGCTCCGACGGAACCTTCGCCGGCCCCGGACCCGGCGACGGCGACGGTGACGGCGGGACGGAGTTCCTCGACGAGCCCGCCGCCGTCACCGGCGCCACCTGCCTGTACGCCGTCTACGACCCCGTCTCCGGCCGGTGCGTGATGGCCAGCGCCGGGCACCCTGGGCCCGCCCTGGTCCACCCCGACGGGCGCGTGGAGTTCCCCGAGCTGCCGGCCGGCCTCCCCCTCGGTGTCGGCGGCATGCCCTTCGAGGCCACCGAACTCCGGCTGCCGGAGGGGAGCCGGCTCGCGCTGTTCACCGACGGCCTGGTCGAGGACCGCGACCGGGACTTCGACACCGGGTTGGGCCTGCTCGCCGAGACCCTGTCCCGGCCGGGCCGGAGCCCCGACCAGGCCTGCGCGGACGTGCTCGCCGCGATGCTGTTCCCGGTGCCGGGCGACGACATCGCCCTGCTGATCGCCGACACACGGCGGCTGGAGGCCGACCGGATCGCCGAGTGGGAGGTGCCCGGGGAGCCGTCGGCCGTGTCGCGCGTGCGCAACGCGGGGTCGGCGCAGCTCACCGCCTGGGGCCTGGAGGAGATCGCCTTCACCACCGAGCTCATCCTCAGCGAGCTGGTCACCAACGCCATCCGGTACGGGAGCGCGCCCGTACGGGTGCGGCTGCTGCGCGACCGGAGCCTGATCTGCGAGGTCTCCGACGGCAGCAGCACCTCCCCGCACCTGCGGTACGCGGCCACCACCGACGAGGGCGGACGCGGGCTGTTCCTCGTCGCGCAGTACGCCGACCGGTGGGGCACCCGCTACACCGAGCGCGGCAAGGTGATCTGGGCCGAGCTGCCGCTGACCGGCGGCGCGGAACCGCCTGCGCCGGCGCCGCTGGACCTGGACGCGCTGGAGGACCTGGCCTGGTGACGCGGGCCGCGGTGGCCGCCCGAACCGTACGCGCCGGCGGCCGTACGCGTCACCGACGGTGCGCGTCAGGGGCCGTACGCGTCAGCGGTCGCACCTCACCGGTCACGGGCAGGGTGCGCGCCAGCAGCACCGCCACGTCGTCCTGCGGGGCGCCGGGCAGCAGCCCCGCCAGGATTCCGTCGCACAGCTCCTCCAAGGGCTGCCGCACGTCCCCCAGGGCCAGCGCCAGCTGGTCCATGCCCTGGTCCAGGTCGCGGTCCCGGGCCTCGATGAGGCCGTCGGTGTAGAGCGCGAGCAGGGTCCCCGGTGGCAGCCGCACCTCCTCGGTGCGGAAGTCCTGCCCTCCGGTGCCCAGCGGGGTCCCGGGCGGGCCGTCGAGGAAGGTGATCGTCCCGTCCGCGGTGACCACGGCCGGCGGCGGGTGGCCCGCGCGGGCGATCTCGCACACCCCCGTCACCGGGTCGTGGACGGCGTACACGCAGGTGGCCATCTCGTCCTCCCCCAGGTCGGCCACCACGGCGTCGAGCGACCGGAGCATCCGCGCCGGGGGCACCTCGTGGCGCGCGAGGGTACGGACGGCCGTGCGCAGCTGCCCCATCACGGCCGCCGCGTGGATGCCGTGGCCCATGACGTCGCCGATGACCAGACCGGTGCGCCCTCCGGCCAGCCGGATCACGTCGAACCAGTCCCCGCCGACGTCGTGGTCGCTGGCGGGCAGATAGCGCCCGGTGAGCTCCAGACCGGCGACCCGGGGCAGCTCGCTGTTGGTGAGGCTGCGCTGGAGGGTCAGGGCGGCCTGGCGCTGACGGGTGTACATCCGGGCGTTGTCGATGTTGAGGGCCGCGCGGGCGACCAGCTCGTCGACCAGCACGCAGTCCTCGTCGTCGAACGGCTCCCGCTCCCGGACCCGGGTGACGGCGACGGCCCCGAGCACGGTGCCCCGGGCGACCAGGGGGATCAGGCGGGCGGAGCCGAGGGTCGCGAGGTAGGCGCGCAGGGCCTCGGCGCGCGGGTCCGTGATCAGCGCGGGGACGTCGGAGCGGTAGAGGTTCATGGCCCGCCCGCCCTCGATGACCCGCTCGTAGACGGTGCCCCGGGGGATCTGGAAGGTCTGGCCCGCGGCGAGTTTCGCGGTGGGGGCCGTCGGGTCGGGGAACCGGGCGGCCAGCCGGCGCAGGACGCCGCGCGTGGAGCCGCCGGCGTCGTCCGGTTCGAGCACGGCTTCCAGGAGCTGTACGTCGGCCGAGTCGGCGAGCTGCGGTACCAGGACCTCGACGATCTCCTGGGCGGTCTGCTTCAGGTCCAGGGTGGTTCCGATCCGCGTGCCGGCCTCCGCGAGCAGGGCGAACCGGCTCCGGGCCCGGCCCGCCTCGGCCTGGGCCCACTGGCCCTCGGTGATGTCGATCAGGGAGGCGATCACGCCCAGGGGCCGCCCGCCGCCGTCCAGCAGCGGGGCGTACGAGCAGGACCACGTCCGGTCGCGGTCCGGGTCGGCGGGGGTGCGGCCCGTGCGGCGGACGTCGACGACGGCCGTGCCGCTGTCGAGGACCTGGCGCATCGTCGCCTCCAGCGCGATGGCGTTGACTCCGGGCACCACCTCGGTGAGGCGTTTGCCCAGGTGCTCGGCGGCGGAGACGCCGTTCATCCGGGCCAGCGCGTCGTTGACCCGCAGGAACCGCAGGTCGGGGCCGAGGGTGGCGAGGCCGATGGGCGACTGGGTGAACAGGCTCTGGAGGGCGGCGAGGGAGTCCCGCATGTGGAGGACCTCGGAGGTCTCCACGGCGATCAGCATCGCCCCGGTGCGCCCCTGGGGGTCGGCGGCGGGGACGATCCACATCTCCATCATCACGCGGTGGCCGTCGCGGTGGCGCACGGGCAGCGTCCCGACGACGGTCCCCCCGGCCTGGACGCGGCGGGTCAGCTCGTCGGCCAGTCCGCGGTTGGCCTCGGGGACGAGTACGGAGGTCCCGGGGCGGCCGAGGATGTCCTCAGGGCGGTGCCCGAGCAGGTCCTGGGCGGCGAGGGACCACTCCACGATCCGCCCGTCGGCGTCCTCCCGCCACAGGGCGATGGGCAGCAGCTCGCGGAGCACACCCGCGTACCCGACAGCCGCCGCCGGCTGATCCGGCACCTCGCTCGTCGACTGGTAAGTGTCCAACGCACCGACCTCACCCGGGGGGCCCGATTCCTTCGATTCACCCTATCCGAGGCATCGCCGGCAGGCTCTGCGTCGCGAACAGCCGACTGGGGCGGCCGAGTGGCCGGGCAACCGGGCGGGCTGAGCGGCGGCCCGCCGCCGCCCGGGCCCGCCGCTCAGGAGCCCTTGCGCAAGTGGCGCCAGACGGCCTTGGCCGCGTTGTGGCCCGACATGCCGTGCACGCCCGGGCCCGGCGGGGTCGCCGAGGAGCAGAGGAAGACGGCGGGGTGCGCGGTCGTGTACGGGGAGAGGCTGAGCTTCGGGCGCAGCAGGAGCTGGAGTCCGGAGGTGGCACCGCAGGCGATGTCCCCGCCGACGTAGTTGGCGTTCCGGGCGGCCAGCTGCGGCGGTCCGGCCGTGGCGCGGGCCAGCACCAGGTCGCGGAAGCCGGGTGCGAAGCGTTCCAGCTGGCGCTCGACGGCGTCGGTGAGGTCGCCGTCCCAGCGCGCGGGGACGTGCCCGTACGCCCAGAACACGTGCTTGCCGGCGGGTGCCCGGCCGGGGTCGACGAGGCTGGGCTGCGCGGTGATGAGGAACGGTGTACGGGGGGCCCGGCCGCCCGAGGCCAGCTGGAGGGCGGCGTCGATGTCCCGGCCGCGCGGGCCGATCTGTACGGTGCCGGCCCGGCGCGGTTCCTCGGCGGTCCAGGGGACCGGGCCGTCGAGCGCGTAGTCGATCTTGAACACGGAGGCGCCGTACCGGTAGCCGTCGTAGGCGTTGCCCAGGCGGGCGATGCGGGCGAGCGCGGTCGGCGAGGTGTCGAAGACGTACGCGCGGGCCGGCGGCAGCTCGTCGAGGCGTTTGACCTCGACGCCGGTGTGGACGCTCCCGCCGAGGTCGCGCAGGTACGCGGCGAGGGCGTCGGAGACGGACTGCGAGCCGCCGCGCGGCAGCGGCCAGCCGTTCGCGTGCGCGGCCAGGGCGAAGACCAGGCCGACGGCGCCGGTGCCGATCCCGCCGAGGGGGGCGTTGACGTGCGCCACGAGTCCCGAGAACAGGGCGCGGGCGGGCTCGTCGCGGAAGCGCCGCAGCAGCCAGGTGGAGGGCGGCAGCCCGGCCAGCCCGAAGCGGGCGAGCGTGACGGGGTCCCGGGGCAGCGCGGTGTCCGGCAGCGACATGAAGTCCCGTGCCAGGGTGTCCCACTTGCCGAGGAACGGTGCGACCAGCCGCCGGTAGGCGCCCGCGTCGCGGGGCCCCAAGGACCCCGCCGTCTCGGCGACGGAGCGGGACAGGACGGCGGCGGTGCCGTCGTCGAAGGGGTGCGCCATGGGCAGCGGGGCGTGCAGCCACTCCAGCCCGTACCGCTTCAGGGGCATCGTGGCGAAGACCGGCGAGCCGATGCCCAGCGGGTGCACGGCCGAACAGGGGTCGTGCCGGTAGCCGGGGAGGGTGAGCTCCTCGGTCCGCGCTCCCCCGCCGATCGAGTCGGCGGCCTCGAAGACGGCCACCGAGAGGCCGCGGCGGGCCAGTTCGACGGCGGCGGTCAGCCCGTTGGGCCCCGCCCCCACCACGACCGCATCGAGAATCGACGGCACTTGCGACTCCTTCGTCCGGCGGCGCCTGCGCCACCAGGATATGGCGCCCCTCGGGGCGGCCGGTCCGCTACGCGCCCCGGAGCAGTTCCCGGATGCGCAGCGCGGTGGTCTCGTCCCGGCCGACCGCGAAGGGCAGCGCGTTGTCGCGGTCCACCCGGAAGGGCACCCCGTCGACCGTGCTCTGGAAACCGCCCGCCTCGGCGACCAGCAGCAGTCCGGCCGCGTGGTCCCAGGCGGAGGGCCAGGTGAACGCCAGGCCGTCGATCTCGCCGCGCGCCACCCGCAGGTACTCCAGGCCCGCCGAGCCGCAGGGGCGGGCCGCGACGCCGGGCACCTCGAGCCGGGCCAGGGCCCGCTTGTCCGCCTCGGAGGTGTACAGCGGGTGGGCGGTGGCGACCCGCAGGTCGGCGCCCGGATCGGGTGAACCGCTGTGGATGCGGACGCCGTTGACGTACGCGCCCTGCCCGCGGACGGCGGTGGACAGCTCCTCCAGCGCCGGGGCGTAGGTCCAGGAGGCCAGGATCTCGCCGCGGTGGGCGAGCGCGACCAGGGTGCAGAAGGCGGGGTCGCCGTTGACGAACTGGCGGGTGCCGTCGACCGGGTCGACGATCCACACCGGGGCGTCCTCGCGCAGCGCCCCGTACATGGCGGGGTCGGCGTGCACGGCCTCCTCGCCGACCACGGCCGAGCCGGGCAGCAGTCGCGTCAGGGAGGCCGTGAGGTGCTCCTCGGCCTGACGGTCCGCGACGGTCACCAGGTCGTGGGGACCGCTCTTCTGGTCGACCTCGTGGTCGGCGAGCTGCCGGAACCTCGGCATGATCTCTATCGCCGCCGCCTTGCGGACGGCTTCTTCGACATCGGACAGGCCACGGGCCAGGAACTCATCGATCATGCCCCCCAGCAAAGCACGCCGGACCGACAAACCCCACCGCCGGTTCCGGACGGCCCGCCGGACACCGGGTGGCCGTGCGGTGAACCGGGGGCCGGCGCCCGGACCTCAGACGGGGCGCCGGATGCGCCCGGACCCCGTACGGGGCGCCTGGACCTCGTACGAGGCGCCCGAGGCTCGTACGGGGCGCCCGGAGCTCAGGTGTGGCCGGCCGGAGGCGCCCGGGGCTCAGGTGTGGCCGCCCGGTACCACCAGGCCGCTCTCGTAGGCCGCCACCACCGCCTGCGCGCGGCTCTCCAGACTCAGCTTGCTCATCGTGCGGTTGAGGTGGCTCTTGACCGTCGCCTCGCTGATGAAAAGCCTCCAGGCGATCTCCGCGTTCGCCAGCCCCCGGCCGACCAGCTCCAGCACCTCGGTCTCCCGGCCGGTGAGCGCCTCCAGCGCGGCGGCGCCGACCCGTTCCGCGAGGCCCTCCCGGCCGGCTCCCCGCATCGCGAACGCCTCCACGAGCCGCCGGGTGACCGTCGGCGCGAACAGCGCGTCGCCGTTGCCCACCGCGGCTATCGCGGCGAGCAACCGCTGCGGCCCCGAGTCCTTGAGCAGGAACCCCGAGGCGCCGGCCCTCAGCGCGCGGTACACGTACTCGTCGAGGTCGAAGGTGGTCAGGATCAGTACGCGCGGCGCGGGCCGCGGGGCCCGGGCGAGGATCAGCTCGGTGGCCGTGATGCCGTCCGTGCCGGGCATCCGGATGTCCATCAGGATGACGTCCGGCCTCAGGCGCAGGGCGAGTTCGACCGCTTCGGCGCCGTCGGCGGCCTGCCCTGCCACCTCCAGCCCGGGGGCGGCCTCCAGGAGACCCACGAGGCCGGCCCGGATGAGGAACTGGTCGTCGGCCACGAGCACCTTGAGCGGTGTGCCTGCGGTCATGCCGGGAGGTCGTCCGCCCGCGGTACGGTCCGCGCGGAGGTCGGCAGGGTGAGGCACACGGCGTACCCTCCCTCGCTGCGGGGCCCGATGCTGATCGTTCCTCCGTAGAGCTTGGCCCGCTCGCGCATGCCGATCAACCCGTGTCCGCTCCCCTGTGCGATTTTGGCCGGATCCGCCACCTCGCCGTCGTCGGTCACGGCGACGGCTATGTGCGCGGGCCGGTAGTCGAGGGCGACGCTCACGCGGGCGTGCCGGGCGTGTTTGAGCACGTTGGTCAGCGCCTCCTGGACCACGCGGTACGCGCACAGCTCCACCCCGGGGGCCAGCGGCCGCGGTTCGCCCGTGACGCGCAGCTCGACCGGCACCCCGGCGGCCCGGACCCGCTCGGCCATCTCCCCCAGCCGGGACAGTCCCGGCATCGGCGCGTCCCGGCCGCCGGGCTCGGCGCCGTCCGCCCCGTCGTCGTGGTCCCCGGCCCGCAACAGGTGCAGCATGCGGCGCAGTTCGTCGAGCGCTTCGGCGCTGGTGTCCTGGATGGTGTCCAGGGCGGCGCGCGCGGTGGCGGGCGCGGAGGTGAAGACGAAGCCCGCCAGCCCCGCCTGCACCGAGATGACGGACATGTGGTGGGCCACGATGTCGTGCAGTTCGCGGGCGATCCGGCCGCGTTCCTCGGCGACCTCCCGCCGGGCCCGTTCGTCCTGCTCCCGGCGCAGCTGCCGGGCCAGGGCGGCCGACCGGCGCGCGATGAGCCCGAACCGCCACAGCACCGCGGGGAAGACGACGGCCTGGGCGAGCACGGCGGCCATCGAGCCGCCGCCGGGCCCGTGCCCGAGCAGGCCGGCGTAGATCCACACGGCGCTCATGAGGGCGGCGCACGCCAGTGAGGTCCGCACGGGGCGGAGCGCGGCCACCGTGTACACGGCGAGCATGGGGCCGAAGGAGTTGACCACGGGCCAGTAGCCGGCGGTGACGTACACGCACCACGCCGCCAGTACGAACAGGCAGACCGCGAGGGGCGCCTTCGTGCGGACGGCGCCCGGCGCGTTGACGAGCCCCACCAGCAGGAATCCCGCGAGGTCGAGCGCGGGCCAGCCCTGCTGGACGGCCTCCCGGCCCAGCAGCACGGCCACGCCGGTCTGCGCGGCGGCCGTCAGGACGTCCGTGTACGAGGGGCGGATGCGCATCGCCGCAGCGTATCCGCGCCGGTTCGGGCGTGCCTCCACCTCCCGTTCTCACACCAGGGTTGGAGAGACCGGCGTCCTGGCGCGGAGGTTGGCCCCGGGGCCCCGCCCCCGCCGTGGACCACGCGACCCGGCTCAGCGGCCGAAGGTGTCGATGCCCTCCACTAGCCAGCGGCCGTCGCGTGCGACGAGGTCGAGGGCGAGCATCGCGCCGGCGTAGACGCCTTGGTCCTGGGGGGTCTGCTTCTCGGTCCCCGCCGTGCCCACGCTGCTCTGGTCCGCGTAGATCAGGACGCGCGCCCGGTCACCGTCGATGCGCTCGACCGCGCTGTCCGTGACCGTCGTGGTGATCACCGTCTTCTGCTTCCCGGCCTGGGCGAGGACGTCGCCGAAGAGCGCACGGTGCTGGGTGACGGCCTTGCCGGTGAGCGAGGTCTTCGACGCGCTCTCGAAGGCGGCCGGTTTCGCGTGGTCGTACGAGAAGAGCGAGGCCACGGCCTTGGCGGCCTGGCCCTTGATCTCGCTGGTGCGGGCGAGGTCGGTGAGCGCGGTGTTGCCGCGTACCGGATCGTCCCGCAGCGCCGCGGCCCGGCTCTGGGCGAAGCCGGCGAAGGCCCCGAGGACGACGGTGAGGGCGCAGAGGATCAGGAGGGGGGCGAGGTGCTTCCCGCCGCCCCGGCGCGTGCCGGCCGCACCGGCCCCTTCGTCGCGCTCCGGCGGCTCGTTCCGCTTCGAGCCGGCGGCCTTCCGCGCGCCTTCCGCCTCCCCCGCCCGTGTCCGTGTCCGTGTCCGTGTCCGTGTCCGCGGTGACGCGGGCGCGCGCGGGCTGCCCGCAGGGGGGCGGGACGCGCTGCCGGGGGCCTCCTCCGTTCCCGTGTCCCCGGAGGCGCGCGCCGCGGGGACCGGCTGGCTGCCGACGGCCTGGCGGCGGCGCTGGCGGTTGAGGAGGTGGCGGGTCGTCGACATCGTGCGTGTCCTCTCGGATGCGGGTGGCTCGATCGATGCGGCGGCCGGTCAGCCGGACGCCGTGCCACCCACGGGCGCCTGACCCAGCGCGCTGAGCTTCCAGTGAGTCCCGGTGCGGGTCAGTTCACCGAGCATGCGGCTGTCCTTCTCGCTGCTCTTGTCGTCGGCCGCCTTCACCGTGATCCGCAGGGCGACCAGCACCCTGGCCCGGCCCGCGCGGTCGTCCAGTTCGGTGACGGCGCCGGACAGTACCCGGGCCGTCGTCACCGTCTTCGCGGCCTTGACCTGATCCGCGAACTCGCTCCTCCCCTGCACCAGTTGGTTGTGCAGGTCACCGGTCGTGGACGACTCCCACAGGTCGAGGCCCTGGTCCACCTTGGTGTGGTCGAGGGTGTTGAGGTTCTGCACGGCCTGTTCCGCGGCCGCGAGCGCCCGGTCGCGCTGGACGGCGTACGCGGCGGACTCGTCGTGGCTCGCCTCGTACCAACCCAGGCCGGTCCAGGCGGCGAAGCCGCCCGCGACCAGGGTGAGCGCGAGGGCGGCGGCCAGGATCGGCCGGGTGCCCGCGAGGGCGCGGACCGCGAGTTTCATGGGGTGGTCCCGTCTCCCGCTCATCTCTCAGCGGGCCTTGATGTCGACGATCCGCCAACGGTTCTCCTGGAACCGGGCCGTGACGGTCAGCTGGGCCGCGGCCGAGGTGCCGGCGCCCTCGTCCCGCCGCGAGGTCTGGTCGAGGAGCACCAGCAGCCGTGCGGTGTCCCCGTCCAGTTCGATCACCCCGGTGCGGACGGCCTGCGTGTTCAGGGTGATCTTCTGTGTCTCCAGGTTCGTGCGGAGCTGGGCGAACAGGTCGTCGTACTGCCGGGCGGCCCGCCCCCCGAGCACCGTCCGCGCCGACCGCGCGGTGGCGTCGGCGCCGGTGGGGGTGTACGAGAAGATCCTGGCCAGGCCGTCGCCGACCTCGCCGCTCACCCGCTCGGTGGCCACGGTGTCGGTGAGGGCACGGTTCTGCGCGGACGGGGTGGAGCGCAGCTGGTGCGCGCCGTAGAAGAAGGCGCTCCCGCCCAGGAGCAGCACGGCGACGGCTGCCGCGAAGGCGGCCGCGTGCCACCGGCCGCCGAAGCGGGAGCCGGAGCCCCGGCCGTCCGGGGCGCCATGGCCGTCGGAACCACCACCGGCCCCGTCCGCGGCCTCCGGACCACCGGCGGCCTCGCCCGGCACCTCCGGACCACCGGCGGCCTCGCCCGCCGCCTCCGGACCACCGGCGGCCTCGCCCGGCACCTCCGGACCACCGGCGGCCTCGCCCGCCGCCTCCGGACCACCACCGGCCGTGTCCTGTGCGACCGTCCCCTGCGCGGCCGGCGGTGCCCCGCTCTCCGCATGCTCCTCCGTAGCCTTCCCCGGCACCCGCGTCACCTCGCCTCGCTCCCCCCGGTGGCGGTCCCGGAACCGGCGGCGCCCGCGCCCGCCACCGGGACGGCGCTCAGCGCCCTGACCTTCCACGTGTCGTCGCCCGTGCGCTCCAGTACGGCCTCGAGCCGCTTGCGGTCGCTCGTCGTCTTCGAGGCGCCCTGGGGCGTGACGTCGACGCGCACGGTCGCGATGAGCTTCGCCGTACCGGCCCGGACGTCCAGCGCGGTGACAGCCGCCTCGGTGACGGTGGCGCGCGCCGAGGCCCCCGTCGCCGCCCGGGTGGCGCTCAGTTCGGTGTGCAGCGGCCCGGTGGAGGCGTCGCGCCACGCCTTGATCCCGGTCTCCGCGTGCTCGCGCGTGGACGCGTCGAGGGTGTTGAGCACCGCGAGGTGGTCGCGGCCCTGGGCGAGGGCGTCGTCCCGCTCGCGGCTGAAGGCGAGAGCGTCGTCGGTACGGGCCTGTGCGTACGTCCAGGCGCCGGTCCCGCAGAAGGCGAGCGCCACCGCCAGTCCCGCGCCCGCGAGGACGCGCGCCCGCCTCATCGGCCGCTCCCGGCTGCGAGGCCGAGCAGCCCGGCCAGGTCGGTGGGCCCGCCGTCCTGGGCCGGCAGGCCGAGCGCCCCGGGCAGGGCGGGCGCGGCCGGCGCGGCGGCGGAGCCGGCGCTGCCCGAGGGCAGGGAGCCGGGCCGGGCCGGGGCGGGGACGGCCCCGCCCTTCGGGGCGTTCGCGGAGCCGCGCACGTTCGTCCCGGACGAGGCGGGACTGGTGCAGGACGCTCCGGTGTTCAGGGCGGGCGCGGTACCGAGGTCGAGGCCGTTGCGGTAGCGCGTACCGCCGTAGCCGGAGGTGCAGGGAAGGGGCTTGAAGAAGGTGACGGCCATGCCGAGGTTCATCCGTCCTCCGTCGACGGTGGTGGCGCCCGCGGAGACGGCCGCGGGGAACTTCACGAGGAGCTCCTCCATGCCGCGCTGCCGGGTGACGGCGATCTCCGAGGTGGTGAGCAGGTTGGCGAGGACCACGCCGAGGCTGGGATCGAGGTCGCGCAGGAGGCCGCTGACCTGCGTGGCCGCGTCCGGGGTGACGGCGAGGAGGCGGCGCACGTCGCTGTCGGAGCCCTTGAGGGTGCCGGCGAGGTCGCGCGCGCCGGTGGCGAAGTCACGGATGGCCTGCCCCTCTTCGGCCTGGGTGCGCAGGACGACCTCGCCGTCCTTGATGAGGCGGGTGGTCGCGGGCAGGGAGCGGTCGGCTGCCTGGACGAACGCGCTGCCGCTGTCGATCAGGGCCTGGAGGTCGTCGCCGTGCCCCTCGAACGCCTTGCCCAGTTCGTCGACGACCGTGCGCAGCGAGTCGAGCGGAACGGACCGCGTGAGGTCGTTCATGCTGGTCAGAAGGTCGGTGACGGGTGCGGGGACCTCGGTGTCGGCTTGGTCGATATGGGCCCCCTCCGCGAGGTAGGGGCCCTGGTCGCTCTCGGGCCGCAGGTCGATGTACTGCTCGCCGACGGCGGACAGTCCGGCGACGACGGCCTTCGCGTCGGCGGGGACGCGGGCGGCCGACTTCTTGATGCGCAGCCGGGCCACGACTCCGTCGGCGGTGAGGTCGATGGCACCGACGCGGCCCACGGAGACCCCCCGGTAGGTGACGTCCGAGTGGGGGAACAGGCCACCGGTGCGGGAGAGGTGAACGTTGACGGTGTAGTGGTCGGCGACACCGACGTGGCGGCCCAGGTCGGCGTAGCGGATGCCGAGGAAGCCGAGGACGAGGACGGCGATGACGAGGAACGCGAGGTTCTTCAGCCGTACGGCGAGGGTGATCACGGGGTCTTCCCTCCGGCTTCGGCTCCGGTCGCGGTGCCCGTCGCGCCCGGAGTGGCGGACGGCCCGGCCGGGGTGGCGCTGTGAACGGGCGGCAGCGGCAGCGGTGACGTCGGCTTCGCCGGCCCGCTCCCGGAGGTGCCCCTGCCGAAGGTGGTGTCCGGATCGGCCGGAGGGACGTCCGGATCGGCAGGCGGGGTGTCCGGATCGGCCGGAGGGGTGCCCGGATCGGAAGGCGGGGTGGGTGTGGACTGCGGGACGAGCGGCGGAATGACCTGCGTGCCGGGTACGGCGGCGATGTACAGGTAGGTGTTGAGGTAGTCGCCCTTGACGCCCCGCATCACCTCGTCGGTGAAGGGGTACGTCAGCAGCGCCTGGAGGGAGTCGGGCAGGTCGGTGCCGGCGTCGGCGAGGGCCTTCAGGGTCGGCGCCAGGGCCTTGAGGTCGGCGACCATGTCGTCCTTGCTCGCGTGCACGGTGGAGACGGTGACGTCGGACAGCGTGTCGAGGGCACGCAGCATGGTGAGGAGCGAACCCCTCTGCTCCTCCAGGGCCTTGAGGCCGGGCGCGAGGTTGGTGAGGACCTTGCCCACGTCCTCCTTGCGCCCGGCCAGGGTGGCGGAGAGCCGGTTGACGCCGTCGAGCGCCCGCGTGATGTCCTCCCGGTGGGCGTCGAGGTCGGTGACGAGGGTGTTGACCCGCTCCAGCATGGAGCGGACCTCGGGTTCGCGTCCGCCGAGGGCCGCGTTCAGCTCCTTGGAGATGGTCTTCAGCTGGTTGACCCCGCCGCCGTTGAGCAGCAGGGACAGGGCGCCGAAGACCTCCTCGACCTCGGTGTTGCGGCTGGTGCGGGAGAGCGGGATCGTACTGCCGTCGGTGAGGCGCGCACCGCCCGTGTCCTCGGTGGGGGCGGTGAGTTCGATGAACTTCTCGCCGAGCAGGCTGGACTGCTGCAGGCGGGCGCCCGCGTCGGCGGGCAGCCGGATGTCGCCGTTGATCTTCATGGTGACGCGCGCCGTCCAGCTGCCGGTCCCGAGGCGGATCTCGGTGACGCGGCCGACGGCGACGTCGTTGACCTTGACCGCGGACTGCGGGACGAGGCTGAGGACGTCGGTCAGTTCGGCGGTGACCGTGTACGGGTGGGAGCCGAGGTCCGCGCCGCCGGGCAGCGGCAGGCTCTCTATGCCGTCGAAGCGCGGCAGTCCGGGCAGCACCGTCACGGTGAGCACGACGACCGCGCCCAAGGCGACGATGCCGCCGGCCCGGGCCCCGGTGCCCTTGCCGGGGAAGGGGCTGCGGCGCTTCACCGGTCCCCCTTCCCGCTGGTGGCCGAGGAGCCGCCGGTCACGGGCAGCGGGAGCAGCGGTCCGCCCATGCTGATCTCGTTGAGGTTGGCCCGGCCGTCGAGGGTGCGGGTGTCCTCGTTGTACGCGCCCACCACGTTGGCCGCCGCGAGCGGGGCCACGTCCAGGGCCTCGGCGAGGGAGGCCCGCTGGTCGACGAGGGCCTGGGTGAGGGGGACGAGCCGGTCGACGTTCTGCTTCAGCTCGGCGCGGTTGTTCTGGATGAAGGTCTTCACCTGGGCCAGGGCCTTGCCGAGTTCGGCGAGGGCGCCCGCGAGGTCGTCCTTGTTGGCGGCGAAGAAGGTCACCACGTCGTCGAGGCGCTCCTGGGCGGTGCGGACGTCGCCGTCGTTGTCCTTCAGCATCGTGGTGAACGTCTGGAGCTGGCCGAGGGTCGCGAACAGGTCGTCGCTGCTGCCGTCGAGGGTCTTGGCGGCCTTGCCGAACTCCCGGATGGACGTGCCGATCGCGTCACCGTTGTCCTTGAGGTTCTCGGCCCCGGTGTCGAGCAGCCCGGACAGGGCGCCGGTCGCGTTGGCGCCGTCGGGGCCGAGGGCCTTGCCGAGGTCGGTGATCGAGGCGTACAGCTGGTCGATCTCGACGGGGGTGCGGTTGCGGGACGCCGCGAGCCGGGCTCCGTCGGCGAGCGCCGGGCCCGTACTGTATGCCGGGGTCAGCTGGACGTACCGGTCCGCGACGATGCTCGGCGCGACGATGACGGCCCGTGCGTCGGCCGCGACGCGGACGCCGTCGTCGACGCGGAGGCGGACGCGTACCCGGGTGCCCTCGGGCTCCACTGACTCGACCTCGCCGACCCGCACCCCGAGGATCCTCAGGTCCGATCCGGCGTAGACGCCGACGGCGCGGTCGAAGTAGGCGGTGACACGGGTGCCGTCGGAGCCGAGGAGGCGTACGCCGACGAGTCCGACGGCCGCGAGCACCACGAGGGCGAGCCCGATGGCGAGGGGCCTTCTGGGTGTGGTCATCATTCACCGCTCCCCTTCGCGGCCGCCGGTGTCTGCTGCGGCGGTTGGCATCCGGTCTTGGGCTGCGACGCCTCGGGCAGGTAGTTCCGGGGCACGACTCCGCACAGGTAGCTGTCGAACCAGTGACCGCTGCCGAGGGTGTTGCCGACGAGCCGGTAGTACGGGCCGACGAGGGCGAGGGTCCTGTCGAGCTGGCTGCTGTTCTCCTCCAGCACCTTGGTGACGCGGCTCAGCGCCTTCAGGGTGGGTCCGAGCTGCCGGTCGTTGTCGTCGACGATGCCGCTGAGCTGCGTGCCCAGGTCCCGGCTGCCCTTCAGCAGGGCTCGGATGGCGTCGCGCCGTTGCCTGAGTTCGCCGAGCAGCGAACCGCCGTCCTCCAGCAGGGTCTCGAAGCTGGACTTCTTGCCCTCCAGGGTCTTGGTGAACGTCCGGCTCCCCTGGAGGAGCCGGGTGAGCTGGGCGTCACGGCTGGAGACGGACTTGGACAGTTCGGACAGGCCGGTGGCGGCGCTGCGCACGTTCGGCGGCGAGTTCTTGAAGGTGTCGGAGATCGTTTCGAAGCTCTCGGCGAGCTTCTTGGTGTCGATGGCGTCGACGGTGCCGCTCAGGTCCTGGAAGGCCTGCGTCACGTCGTACGGGGATGTGGTGCGCGCCAGCGGGATACGGCTGCGGGGGTCCTGGCGTCCGGCGCCCAGCGGGTCGAGGGCCAGGTACTTGTCGCCGAGCAGGGTCTTGATCGCGATGGCGGCGGTGGAGCGGTCGCCGATCCAGGCGTCACCGACCTCGAACGTCACCTTCACCTTGGGCCCGTCGAGGGCTACGCCGGTGACCGAGCCGACTTTGACCCCGGCGATGCGCACCTCGTCGCCGGTGCCGAGACCGGCGGCCTCGGTGAAGTCGGCGCTGTAGGTGGTGCCCGTGCCGACGAACGGCAGGCGGTCCGCGTTGTAGGCGAGGACGGCGATCAGGGCGAGCACGACGAGTCCGACGGCGGCCGACGCGACGGGGTTGCGGGCCCTGACGGGAGTGAACCGGGGCGGGCGGCTCATCCTCTGCACCTCGATTCGGTGACGACGATGCCGGTCGGCGGTTCGGAGCCGTCGGAGGTGCTCACACCGCTCACGCGGGCCTCGCAGAGGTAGAGGTTGAACCACGATCCGTACGAGGACAGACGGGCCAGGGCGGCCATCTTGGCTGGTGTCCTGTTGAGGAAGTCCTCGATCTGCGGCGTGTGGTCGCCGAGGGTGTTCGAGAGACGGCCCAGTTCGCCGATGCTCTGCTTCAGGGGGACGCGCCCGTCCTGGAGGAGTCCCGCGGTCGCGGTGGTGAGGTCGCCCATCGCCTGGACGGCCTCACCGAGGGGTTCGCGGTCGTCGTTGAAGCCCGTGACGAGCTTCTGGAGGGTGACGACGAGGTCGCCGAAGGCGGCCTCACGGCTGTTGAGCGTGTCCAGGACGGTGTTGAGGTTGGTGACGACCTGGCCGATCACCTTGTCCTTGGCGGCGACCGTGTGCGTGAGCGAGCCGATGTGCCGGATGAGGCTGTCGACCGTGCCGCCCTCGCCCTGGAGGACCTGGATGAGCGAGCCGGCGAGATCGTTGACGTCACCGGGCGACAGGCCTTCGAAGAGCGGCTTGAACCCGTTGAAGAGCAGCGTCATGTCGAGCGCGGGTGTGGTGCGGTCCAGCGGGATGGTGGCACCGGGCCGCAGGGCGGCGCCGACATCGCCGCTGCCCCGGTCGAGGGCGATGTAGCGCTGCCCGACCATGTTGAGGTATTTCACGGCGGCGGTCACCGAGCCGGGGAGCGTACGGTCGTCGCGGATGCGGAAGGTGACCTGGGCGGTGCGCCGGTCGACGACACGGACGCCGGTCACCTCCCCGACCTTCACTCCGGAGATCCGCACGCTGTCGCCGTCGATGAGCCCGGTGGCGTCGGTGAACAGCGCCTTGTACGAGCGGGTGTCCGAGCCCACGCCGGTGTTGGCGATGCTGAGCGCGAGCACGGTCGTGGCGAGGGCGGTCACCAGGACGAAGATGAGGGACTTGACCAGCGGGCCGGTGAGGGGCCGCCGTCGGGTGTGTGCGAGGTCGTTCGTCACTTGAGGATCACCTCCGTGCCTCGGTAGGCGGGTCCGGCCAGCAGGCTGCTCCAGTCGGGCAGGTCACCGGCCCGCTTCTCGGCGGCGGGAGCGAGGAGCTCGTTCAGGAAGTCGTTCTCCTGCGGGGAGTTGGCGGGTCCGAGGTTCTGCTCGGCTGCCGCCGTGGCCCGCGCGGCGGGTGCGGCCGGGATGCCGAGGTAGGGCACGGGGTAGCAGCGCGGACCGCCGCCCGCGGTGTAGGAGGGGGTGTCGCGGCTGGGTGCGTACGCGCCGCGCGAGGGCACGGTGACCACGTTGACGTGCAGGCCGGGCTGGTCGGTGCCCTTGCCGAGCGCCTTGTCCATGGCCGGCACGAACTCGGCGAGGGTGCGCAGGGTGCAGGGGAAGGACGAGGAGTACTCGGCGAGCAGTTCCAGGGTGGGGCGGCCGGCGGCGCTGAGCCGGATGATGGTGTCCTTGTTCTGGCGCAGGAAGGCGGTGACGTCCTGGGCGGTGCGGGTGGTGGCCCCGAGGGTGGCGGCCAGTTCGCCCTCCTTCTCGGCGAGGGTGCCGCTGGTGGTGGTGAAGTCGGTGAGCGCCGTGATGATGTCCGGGGCCGCGTCCGCGTACAGGTTGCTGACCTTCACGAGTTGCTGGAGGTCGCGGTTGAGCGCGGGCAGCTCCGGGTTGAACTTCGCCAGGTGTGCGTCGAGTTGGGCGAGCGTGGCGCCGAGCGTGTCTCCGCGCCCTTCGAGGGCCCGGGACACGGCGGACAGGGTGGCGGAGAGCTTCTGGGGCTGGACGGCGGTGAGCATGGGCAGGACGTTGTCGAGCACCTGTTGGAGTTCCACGGCGTTGCTGGAGCGGTCCTCCGGGATGACGGCCCCGGCGCCGATCGGCTCCGGGGAGGGCGCCGGCGGCGGGACGAGCGCCACGAACCGTTCGCCGAACAGGGTCGTCGGCAGCATCTGGGCGCGTACGTCGGAGGGGACCCGGCCGAGGGTGCCGGGGTCCATCGCGAGGGTGAGCCGGGCTCCCGTGCCGGTGGCCTCGATGGAGCGGACTTCTCCGATGACGACGCCGCGCAGTTTGACCTCGGCGCCCGGGTGCATCTCGTTGCCGACGCTGCCCGTCTCGACGGTGATCGGGGCACTGTCGGTGAACTGCTTGTCGTAGACCGCGATCGCCAGCCAGACGAGGAGGACGGGGACCAGCAGGAAGACGATTCCGGCGAACCGGCGGCTCAGGGTCTTACTCCGTGGGCTGCTCATTCTCACCCCGCCACCTTCACGGTCGTGGTCGCGCCCCACAGGGCCAGCGACAGGAAGAAGTCGGTGACACTGATGATCACGATGGCGTTGCGCACGGAGCGGCCCACGGCGACGCCGACGCCGGCGGGGCCGCCGGAGGCGCGGAAGCCGTAGTAGCAGTGGGCGAGGATCACCATGACGCTGAAGATGAACACCTTGAGGACGGAGAGCACGACGTCCGTCGGGGAGAGGAACAGGTTGAAGTAGTGGTCGTACGTTCCCTGGGACTGGCCGTTGAACAGGACGGTCACGTACCGGGAGGCGAGGTACGACGAGAGCAGGCCGATCGCGTAGAGCGGGATGATCGCGACGACGCCCGCGATGATGCGGGTGGTGACCAGGTACGGGATGGAGCGGATGCCCATGCCTTCGAGGGCGTCCACTTCCTCGTTGATCCGCATCGCGCCGAGCTGGGCGGTGAAGCCTGCGCCGACGGTCGCGGAGAGGGCGAGCCCGGCGACCAGGGGGGCGATCTCCCGCGTGTTGAAGTACGCGGAGATGAACCCGGTGAACGCGGCGGTGCCGATCTGGTCGAGCGCCGCGTACCCCTGGAGGCCGACGACCGTGCCGGTGAACAGCGTCATCGCGATCATCACGCCGATGGTGCCGCCGATCACACCGAGCCCGCCGGAACCGAAGGCCACCTCGGCGAGAAGCCGTTGGACCTCCTTGAGGTAGCGGCGCAGCGTGCGCGGGATCCAGGCCAGCGCCCTGACGTAGAACAGGAACTGGTCGCCGGACCGGTCGAGCCAGACGAACGGGGAGGCCATCGGCGTCAGCCTCCCTTCGGCGGGACGATGTTCAGGTAGACGGCCGTCAGCACCATGTTCACGAAGAACAGCAGCATGAACGTGATCACGACGGACTGGTTGACGGCGTCGCCGACCCCCTTGGGGCCACCGCGCGGGTTGAGTCCGCGGTAGGCGGCGACGATGCCCGCGATGAACCCGAAGACGAGGGCCTTGAACTCGCTGATGTACAGGTCGGGGAGCTGTGCGAGGGCGGAGAAGCTGGACAGGTAGGCGCCCGGGGTGCCGCCCTGGAGGATGACGTTGAAGAAGTAGCCGCCGAGGGTCCCGACGACGGACACCAGGCCGTTGAGGAGCACGGCCACGCCCATGGTCGCCAGCACCCGCGGCACGACGAGGCGTTGGACGGGCGAGACGCCCATGACCTCCATCGCGTCGAGCTCCTCGCGGATCTTGCGGGAGCCGAGGTCCGCGCAGATGGCGGAGCCGCCGGCGCCGGCGATGAGCAGGGCGACGATGAGCGGGCTCGCCTGCTGGATGATGGCGAGGACGCTGGCGCCCCCCGTGAACGACTGCGCGCCGAGCTGCTGGGTGAGCGAGCCGACCTGGAGGGCGATCACCGCGCCGAACGGAATGGAGACGAGCGCGGCCGGCAGGATCGTGATGCTGGCGATGAACCAGAACTGCTCGACGAACTCCCGGAACTGGAAGGGCCGTCTGAAGATGGATCGGCCCACCTCTGCCGCGAGGGCGAAGAGGCGGCCGGTATGGCGCAGCCCGCCCGTGATCACGAACCGCTCCCGGTGGCCGGCAGCCGCAGGGTGGGCGCCTGTGCCCCGCGCGCGTAGGTGTCCTCGATGGCGGCGCGGGCGGCGGGCGGCAGGGTGTCGAGCATGCCGAGGACGCGCTCGCGGCGCCGCAGGGCCGCCTGGCGCCGCGGCAGTCCGGGTGAGGGCTCCAGTTGCGGAACGATGACCCGGGGCGCGGCGGGTGCGGCGGCGGGGACGGCGGCCTCGGCCGCGAGCGTGGCCGCGTCCTTCTCCTCGGACATCCCGATGGGGCCTTCGCGCCGTCCCGCGAGGAACTGCGCCACGACCGGCTCGTCACTGGTGAGCAGCACCTCGCGCGGGCCGAAGGTGACGAGGTTGCGCCGGAAGAGCATCCCCATGTTGTCGGGGACGGTGGCGGCGATGTCGAGGTTGTGGGTGACGATGAGCATCGTCGCGTCGATCTGTGCGTTGAGGTCGATCAGCAGCTGCGAGAGGTTGGCGGTGCGGACGGGGTCGAGTCCGGAGTCCGGCTCGTCGCACAGCACGATCTGCGGGTCGAGCACGAGCGCGCGGGCCAGTCCCGCCCGTTTGCGCATGCCGCCGCTGATCTCGCCGGGGAGCTTGCCCTCGGAGCCGACGAGCCCGACGACGTCGATGCGCTCCATGACGATCCGGCGGATCTCCGACTCCTTCTTCCGCGTGTGCTCGCGCAGCGGGAAGGCGATGTTGTCGAAGAGGGACATGGATCCGAAGAGCGCTCCGTCCTGGAACATGAGGCCGAAGAGTTTGCGGGCCTCGTATATGTCGCGCTCCGGGCTGTTCACCATGTCGACTCCCGCCACGAGGACGCGTCCCCGTTCCGGTTTCAGCAGACCGATGAGCGATTTGAGGAACACCGTCTTCCCGGTACCGGAAGGACCGAGCATGACGCTGACTTCACCCGCGGGCAAGGTCAAGGTCACGTCCTGCCAGATGTTCTGCTTGCCGAAGGACATGGTCAGACCCTCAACAGCCACCTCGATTCCCATATCACCTCCAGCAGGCGTGTCGCGTGCGCTTCGCAGGCCGCACGTTAGGTCGTTCACGATCATCGGGACAATAGGCGTGACATCAATTCGGCCCGGCGCCCCGGAATTTGTCACCGCGCGGACAAATCCGGGTGCGCCACTTGTCTCCGGAGAGACAGGGCCGGGGCCTCACGGGGCCGTGAGCCGGATCCGCGGGGCCTTGCCGAAGGGTGCCGGTCCCGGTGGGAGGCCGGGCCGAGACCATCGGACAGGACTTCTGCCGTCAGGGGCCGCCAACCAGGGGTCGAGCGTCGCACCCGGAACGCTACGGCTGGGTAACATCCGACGGCAATACGCGGGTCGGAGTTTTTCCCCACGCCGCACGCGCCCCCGCATTCCTTGTCACGCGGATTACACATGCGCACCGTCGCTTGTCACGGCGGAGAGCACTTCCTCTTCATATCGAGATTCACACGCCCCACCCGGCGGAAAAGGTGGCAGCGCGGTGCGTGATTGATTGAATTTGTCGACATTGCGCACCCGGAGGCTAAGGCGGCGGCGAGTACCGCTCACCGGGCGAACAGGTAATTCCGGCTCTTCAAAGAATCTTGAACTGCGCCATTGTTCAGCCAAGTTTCCCGCAAGTAACGTCAGCGTCGCGGCCGAGGAACACCGAGCCGCGGGTCCGCTGTGTCTCCCCCATCGCACAGCTGCGGCCCACCTCTGCCGGTCAATCCCCAAGGAGAGTCCCAGAGCCATGAAGAAGACCATCAGAAACCTCGCCGTCGTCACCGGTGCCGCCGCCGCCGCGTTCACCCTGACCGTGGGCACGGCATCGGCCGTGCCGTCCACCACGTGGACCGTCAACCCGTCCCCGTCGACCTACACGGCGACGAACAGCGGGAACATCGTCCTCAGCGTCAACGGCATCGCCATGACGTGTACGACGTCGGGCGCCTCCGGCTCGATGGCCAGCGCCACCGGCAACCCGGCCACCGTCGGCTCGATCAGCGCCATCAACTTCGGTGCCAGCGGCTCGCCCTGCACGAGCGTCCTGGGCAACGTGACCACCGTTCCGACCACCCCGTGGACCGTGGTGGCCCAGGACTACACCGCCTCGACCGGCGTCACCAAGGGCTACATCGGCAACGTCGACGCCAAGGTCACCGTCGGTGCCTGCGTCTTCCGCGTGACGGGCAAGGCGGCCGCCACGTATACCAACTCGACGGGCAAGCTCGCGGTCGCCAGCACCTCCGGTCAGCTCACCGTCGTCTCGTCGACCAACTGCGGCAGCGCCGTCCCGGTCGGCGCCAAGCCGATCTTCACCGGCGCCTACCTCGTCAAGAAGACCGGCACCGCGATCATCCCGACCATCGTCGGCTCCAACCCGTAAGGCGTGCGGGAGTGCCACCGGCACTCCCCCGGGTCCGTGCGCCCGGCCGGTGAAACCGGCCGGGCGTTCGCCGACCCTCGACGCCGGCTCTCGGCGCCGACCCTGGACGCCGGCCCTCGACACCGGAACAGATACGCCGACCAGACACGCCGACCGGCCGCGCCGGCCGTCGGCGCCCCGCACGATGCCCGAGCGGAGCAAGCGATGAGAGGCCACCCTCCCGTCCCGGAGACACGCCGCGTCCGCGCGCGCGGTGCGGCGCTCGCCGCCCTCGCGGCGCTCGCCCCCCTGATCCCGTCGGCGGCCGCCGCGGTGGGCTCCCAGGAGATCACCGCGAAGCTGAACTACGACTGCGCGCTGCCCTCGGGGCACCAGCGCGCCGCGGTTCGGGTGACGGCCACCTTCCCCGGCCGGGCCACGGCCGGCGAGAGGATCCTTCCCACCGGGGTGACCACGACGGTCGAGCTCCCGGCCGCGGCCGTCGCCGACCTCACGGCCCTCAAGGCCGCCACGGTGCTGCCCGAGACCAGGCTGACGCTCCAAGTCGCCCAGCGCGGGGCCTCGGCGCAGGCCCTCTGGCGCGGCACCGCCGGAGCCCCGCCCGTCGCCGTTCCCGCCGCGGGCCCGCTGACCCTCACCACCACCGGCGACGCCCCGGCCGTAACGGCGGCCGCCGACGGCGACCTCACCTTCACGGCCGCGGACCTCGGCATCGACCTCGCCCTCGGTACGGCCGACGGAGCGCCCGCCACTCCCGCGTCCCTCTCCCTCGCCTGCACCCTGGCGAAGGACGCGGACGGCCACGGCCTGCTGGCCACCGTGCCGGTCGGTCCGGCCCCCTCCACGCCAGCCCCGAGCGGTTCACCCTCCCCGTCGGCCCCCACCGCCCCGGCGTCCGGGCGCCCGACCGATCCGGCGTCCCCGACGGCCCCCGGAACCCCGAAGGAGTCGACGGCGCCCGGGACGCCCCCCGAACGGGCGGGCGGGGCCAAGGACAAGGACAAGGCTCCGAAGGTCGGCGACGCCCGCGCCGGCGCGCCGGCCGCCAGACCGCCGGCTCCGCCCTGCGTCAAGCAGAACCCGACCGACAAGTCGCTCAACGCGTTCATCACGGGCTACTCCAACGTCCGCAAACTGGGCGGCGCCTCCCTGATCCCGGTGTCGTGCGTGCAGATCGAGCAGGGCGACCCGGACATCGCCTTCCCTCCGGACGGGAGCATCCACCTGCTCCAGAAGTCGGAGGCCTATCTCGACTACCAGGGCCGCAAGCAGACCCCGCCGTTCCAGTCCACCTTCCTGACCTTCGGTTTCACCCCGACGACCGCGACCATGATCCTGGAGCAGGCGGGGCCCATGACCGTCGCGTCGGACGTCCTGCTCGTCTTCCCGGACAACATCGCGGAGACGTACGTGCGCGCTCCGCTGGTCCTGCGCGTACTGGACGTCAAGGTCAACGGCACGCCTCTGGACGTCGGCCCGTCGTGCCGTTCGGAAACCCCGCTCAGCTCCCCCGAGCCCGATCCGGACACGTACCCGGGCCCGCACCTCGTGATGCTCGGGAAGGGGCAGCTCATCAACGGTACGGACGCCACCGGTTACGTCCTGACCTCCGGCGGGCCACTGACGGGCGAGGTGACCATCCCGCCCTTCACCGGCTGCGGCGCGGGCGGTGAGGACCTCGACCGGCTGCTGACCGCGTCCATCTCGGGCCCCGGCAACTACGTCAAGCAGATCCAGGGGCAGACCTGCGCGGTGGGCGTCGAGGTACCCACCGAGGGCCAGTGCACCGAGGACCGCCAGCCGTACGTGGTCCCCGCCCCGGAGCGCTGATCCGCACCCCTGCCCAGACGCCGGGCGCACCCCGGCACCTCCGGACCGCACCCCGGCACCTCCGGACCGCACACCGGCACACCGCACCCCCGCACCCCCGCACCCCCGCACCCCCGCACCAGAGACCCGAACGTCCCCCGTCTTCGAAAGGCACCTCCATGCCACTCGCCTCCGCACGTACCCGGCTCGCCACCGTCTCGGCGCTGACCGCGTTCGGCGCGTTCGCCTCCCTCGGTACGGCGACCGCCGCCACGCCGGCCCTCAACGGGGCGTGGGGTCCGTTCACCCGCTGTCCCGTCGACTCGCCGACGATGCTCGGGGCGGACGGTCTGGACAAGGCACCGCAGTGCGTCGTCTCCTACGCCGCCAGCGGGTCCATCAAGCTCGGCAACACGACGGTCATCACCGGTAACAGCAACCTCCAGATGGGCGTCGTCCAGAACTCCGACGGCAGCAGCACGGTCGTCGCGCCCGCCTCCGGCGCGATCACCGCCGCCTCGGCGACGGTGCCCGGCGGTCTCCTCGGGCTGATGTGCCCGAGCAACATCCCGGGCATCACCGCCATCTGCAAGCAGCTCTCGGACGCCAAGCTCAACAAGATCACCGCGACCCTGGAGTCGGTGGGCACCCCGTATGACTTCGACCAGATAGCGGGCGTCGTCACCGACCAGACGATCGTGAACATCCCGGTCCGCATCCGCCTGGAGAACCCGTTCCTGGGCAGCAACTGCTACATCGGCACGAAGAGCAACCCGATCGTCCTGAAGCCGAAGAACCTGAACTACCCGTCGTTCGCCGTGGAGCGGTTCGACGGTGACGGCAGCGCGAACGAGGAGGGCGAGATGAGCCGCCTCAACCTTCTCGGCTCCACCCAGAGCGACACGTCCTTCGCCGTCCCCGGCGCCAGCGGCTGCGGGCTGGGGCTCTTCGGCCTGATCGACGCGGCGGTCAACCTCAAGACCGGACTGCCGTCCGCGGCGGGCAAGAACAACCTGACCCTGAACAACACCCAGACCTACCTGGGCGGGCTCTTCGCCCCCGGCACGATCGCCCCCGACGCGGGCAAGCAGCTCGCCCGGAACTGGCACTCGGCAGTCAACTAACGGTCAGCGAACGGCGATTCCCGGCCGACTCGCCGGACTCCACCCGCCCTCCTGGGCATCTCCTGCTCAAACGGTGTACAGCACAGCTGACTTGACCTAGCGTCAGCACCTCACACAGGTACGTACCTGACGGTCGCGCAGCGCCCTCCAGCCAGCAGGGCGCTGTCACGCCGCCCCCCACCGGGCGCGCAGGAGAGCAAGGGATCAGTCATGCCCTCGATGCCAGAACCACTGGACCTCGGCGAACCGCTCGACCCGCTCCCCAAGGAGTTCGCGGCCTTGATGAGGCCCGAGGTCCCGGGGCTCATCAAAGAGATACGAGTCGAGGTCCAGCGCGCCTATCCGGTGTACGCCCGTCTCCTCAACGGCCCCAACGCGGACGCCATCCGGCAGGGTGTGGAGCAGGCACTTGCCACGTTCGTGGACCGCGTCGCCGACCCCGGCACGAGTTCGGTCCTGCGCGACGAACTGCTGCGCAAGTTCGGCCGGGTGGAGGCCTACGAGGGCCGTGACCTCGACACCCTCCAGGGTGCCTACCGGCTCGGCGCACGCATCGCGTTGCGCCGGGCCAAGACCATGGGCCGCCAGTACAACCTGTCCCCCTCACTGATCCTCGCCTTCGCGGACGCGCTCTTCGCCTACGTAGACGAGTTGGAGGCAGTCGCGCGCGAGGGGTACGCGGAGGTTCAGGAACGTGCGCCCTCCGAGTTATCGGCGTTACGCCGGAAACTGCTCCATCTCATCCTGGTCGGGTCGCCCCTGCCGCAGGCGACCATCGCCGAGCTGTGCGAGCAGGCGTCCTGGGAACTCCCGGCGCAGTGCACGCTGGTGGCCCTGCGCGCCCCGGCCCCCGACCACGTACGGGCCTGCCTCGACCGGGATGTCCTCGCCGACCTCGGCATCCCGCAGCCGCACCTGCTGATCCCCGGGCCGCTCACCCCCCAGCGCCTGGCGATGCTCGAATCCGCCCTCGCGGGCGCCCCGGCCGTCATCGGCCTGACCGTGCCACCGCCGCAGGCCGCCGACTCCATCCGGTGGGCCAGGAAGGTGCTGCAGCTCATCGAGGACGGGATCGTGCCCGACGGCCCGGTCGTGCACTGCGAAGACCATCTGACCACCTTGTGGCTCCTGTCCGACCCCGCACTGGTCACGCACATCGCGGCCCGCGAACTGGCCCCGCTCAGCGGGCTGGGCGGCTCCCGGCGCGGCCGCCTGGTCGAGACGCTGCGCGTCCACATCGCCACACGGGCCCCCGCCGAACAGGTCGGCGAGGTGCTCGGCGTCCACGCGCAGACCGTCCGCTACCGCCTGCGCAACCTGGACGCCCGCCTGGGCGACCGCATCACGGACCCGGACCACCGCTTCGCACTGGAGGCCGCCCTGCGCTCGCTCCATCTCCAGGGCAACGACTACGCGGAATGACCCGGCCCGCAGTGCGGGGCCGACCTCCCGGCCGGCCCCGCGCCACGCGCAGGTCAGCTGAGCAACGGGATGATGTGGGAGCCGTACGCGTCGATGGTCGCTTCCCGGGCGTCGTGCATGTCGTAGACGGCGAACTGGTCGACGCCGAGGTCGCGCAGGGCCCGGAGCTTCTCGATGTGGGCTTCGGCGGGGCCGAGCAGGCAGAACCGGTCGACGATCTCGTCGGGGACGAAGTCGGCGGACGGGTTCCCGGCGCGGCCGTGGTGGCTGTAGTCGTAGCCCTGGCGGGACTTGACGTACTCGGTCAGCTCTTCCGGAACCATTGAGGAGTGCTCCCCGTACCGGGAGACCAGGTCGGCGACGTGGTTGCCGACCATCCCGCCGAACCAGCGGCACTGGTCGCGGGCGTGCGCGAGGTCGGCGCCCACGTACGCGGGCGCCGCCACGCAGATGGTGATCTCCGCCGGATCCCGTCCGGCCGCCACGGCCGCCTCTCGGACGGACTTGATCATCCACTCGGTGAGGTAGGGGTCGGCGAGTTGGAGGATGAATCCGTCGGCCTTCTGCCCGGCGAGGGCGAGGGCCTTCGGCCCGTACGCCGCCATCCAGATCGGGAGCTTTCCGTCCTTGATCCAGGGGATCCGAATGGCATTGCCGTCGACCTCGGCTTCGCGGCCCTCGGCGAGGTCGCGGATGACGTCGATGGCCTCGCCCAGGCGGGCCAGGGTGTTGGGCGCCCGGCCGGCCACCCGCATCGCGGAGTCGCCGCGGCCGATCCCGCAGACCGTGCGGTTGCCGTACATGTCGTTGAGGGTGGCGAAGGTGGAAGCGGTCACCTCCCAGGTGCGGGTGCCCGGGTTGGTGACCATCGGGCCGACGCGCAGCTTCTGCGTGTTGGCGAGGATCTGGCTGTAGATGACGAACGGTTCCTGCCACAGGACCGCCGAGTCGAAGGTCCAGCCGTAGCGGAAGCCGTTGCGCTCGGCCCGCTTCATGAGGCTGACGACCTGGGAGGCCGGTGGGTCGGTCTGGAGGACGAGGCCGAAGTCCATGCGGGGACTCTCCTTACAGGTACTGGCAGGTGGAGCGGTGGACGAAGGCCCCGTGGCCGGCCCGGCCCGTGTACTCGCGCTGGTCGATGACGATCTCACCCCGCGAGAGGACCGTGTCGACGCGTCCCGTGATCCGCCTGCCCTCGTACGCCGAGTAGTCCACGTTCATGTGGTGCGTCTCGGCGGAGATGACCTGCTCGGCGTGCGGATCGTAGAGGACGATGTCGGCGTCGGAACCCGGCGCGATCGTGCCCTTCTGCGGATAGAGGCCGAACATCCGGGCCGGGCTCGCGCACGCGATCTCGATCCAGCGGCGGCGGCTGATGTGCCCGTCCAGGACCGCCTGATGGAGGAGGTCCATGCGGTTCTCCACCCCCGGCAGCCCGTTGGGGATCTTCGAGAAGTCCCCCCGGCCCAGTTCCTTCTGGCCGCGGAAGCAGAACGGGCAGTGGTCGGTGGAGACCACCTGGAGGTCGTTCGTCCGCAGCCCCCGCCACAGCGCCGCCTGATGCTCGCGCGGACGCAGCGGCGTGGAGCAGACGTACTTGGCGCCCTGGAAGTCCGGCTCCTCCAGGTTGTCCGTGGACAGGAACAGGTACTGCGGACAGGTCTCGCCGAAGACCGGCAGGCCTTTGTCCCGGGCCAGGGCCAGCTCGGCCACCGCTTCCTCCGCCGAGACGTGGACCACGTACAGCGGGGCGCCGGCGACGCGCGCGAGCTGGATGGCGCGGTGGGTGGCCTCGGCTTCGAGGAGCACCCTGCGGACCTCGCCGTGGTGGCGGGGGTCGGTCTCGCCACGGGCCAGGGCCTGTTCGACGAGCACGTCGATCGCGATGCCGTTCTCGGCGTGCATCATGATCAGCCCGCCGTTGGAGGCGCCGCGCTGCATGGCCCGCAGGATCTGCCCGTCGTCGCTGTAGAAGACGCCGGGGTAGGCCATGAACAGTTTGAAGGAGGTGACGCCCTCGCCGACGAGGTGGTCCATCTCCTTCAGGGTGCCCTCGTTGACGTCCGAGAGGATCATGTGGAAGGCGTAGTCGATCGCGCAGTTGCCGTCCGCCTTGGCGTACCAGGTGTCGAGGCCCTCGCGCAGGGCGTGGCCCGGGGTCTGCACGGCGAAGTCCACGATGGTGGTGGTGCCGCCCCAGGCGGCGGCCCTGGTGCCGGTCTCGAAGGTGTCCGAGGCCGCGGTGCCGCCGAAGGGGAGCTCCATGTGGGTGTGCGCGTCGACGCCGCCCGGAATGACGTACTTCCCGCTCGCGTCGATCACGCGGTCGGCGGTCCACGCCCCGGCGGCCGCCGAGGCGTGCGCGGCCAGGGCCGCGACGCGGCCGTCCTCGATGAGGACGTCGGCGTGCAGTTCGTCGGCGGCGGTGACGACCAGGCCGCCGCGGATGAGAGTGCGGATGCTCATGGGGTTCCCTTACTGGACGCTGCGCAAGGCCTGTTCGAGGATGTCCGCGCCCTCTTCCGCCTCGGCGACGGTGAGGGAGAGCGGCGGCGCGATGCGCAGGACGCTCGTGTTGTACCCGCCCCCCTTGCCGAGCAGCAGGCCGCGTTCGCGGGCGGCCTCCAGGACGGCGGCGGCCGCTTGCGGGTCGGCCTCGTCGGTGCCGGGCCTCGTCAGCTCCAGGCCGGCCATCAGGCCCCGGCCGCGGACCTCCCGTACGGCGGGCGCGGCCGCGGCGATGGCGCGCAGCCGTTCCAGGAGCAGGCCGCCGACGCGGCGGGCGTTGCCCTGGAGGTCGTGCTCCTGGAGGTACGCGAGGTTCGCGACGCCGGCCGCCATGGTGACCGGGGAACCGCCGAAGGTGGAGATGGAGTTGGAGTCGAGGCAGTTCATCACCTCGGCGCGCGCGACGACACCGCCGATGGACATGCCGTTGCCGATGCCCTTGGCGAAGGTGAGGATGTCCGGCGGTCCGTTCTGGGCGTGGGCCTGCCAGCCCCAGAAGTGGTCGCCCGTACGCCCCCAGCCGGTCTGCACCTCGTCGCTGATCCAGAGGATGCCGTGCCGGTCGAGGACCTCGCGGAAGGCACCGTAGAGGCCGTCGGGCGGCGAGGTGAACCCGCCGACGCCCTGGATCGGCTCGGCGATGAGCGCGGCCACTCCCCCGCGCGCCTGGCCCAGTACGTCTTCCAGGTCGGCGACGGCGGCGGCGGTGAACTCGGCGTCAGGAAGGGCCGCGAAGGGGCCGCGGGTGCGGACGGCGCCGTGGACGTAGTACGTCTGGAGCGGCGAGAGGCTGGTCGGGGACCAGCCGCGGTTGCCGGTGATGGAGACGGTGGAGAACGACCGGCCGTGGTAGCTGTTGCGCATCGCCAGGATCTGGTTGGAGCGGCGGTACGTGCTGGCGAGCAGCAGGGCGGTGTCGTTGGCCTCGGTGCCCGAGGTGGTGAAGAAGACCCGGGCGTCGGGGATGCCGGACAGCGCGGTGATGCGCTCGGCCAGCTCGATCATCGGCCGGTTGAGGTAGAGGGTGGAGGAGTGGATGATCCTCCCGGCCTGCTCGGCGACGGCCTTGGTGACCTCGGGCAGGGCGTGGGCGGTCATCGTGGTGAGGATGCCGCCGAAGAAGTCGAGGTAGCGGTTGCCGTCGGCGTCCCAGACGTGGCGGCCCTCGCCGTGGGTGAGCTCGATGGGACGGTCGTAGTAGAGCGCGAGCCAGTCGGGCAGGACGGTGCGGTGGCGGCTGTGCAGGGGGATCGGGTTGGTCACGGCTGTACGAGCCCTCCGTAGGCGTCGGGGCGGCGGTCGCGGTAGAACGCCCACTGGGTGCGGACCTCTTCGATGAGGCCGAAGTCGAGGTCGCGGACGAGGAGTTCCTCCTCCTTGTCGCTGGCGGGCTCGCCGACGAACTGGCCGCGCGGGTCGACGAAGTAGCTGGTCCCGTAGAAGTCGTTGTCGCCGTACTCCTCCTGGCCGACGCGGTTGATCGCGGCGATGAAGTACTCGTTGGCGACGGCGGAGGCGGGCTGTTCCAGCTGCCACAGGTACGCGGACAGGCCGCGCGAGGTGGCCGACGGGTTGAAGACCAGCTGGGCTCCGGCCAGGCCCAGCGCGCGCCATCCCTCGGGGAAGTGGCGGTCGTAGCAGATGTAGACCCCGACCCGGCCGACGGCCGTGTCGAAGACGGGCCAGCCGAGGTTGCCCGGCCGGAAGTAGTACTTCTCCCAGAATCCCTTGACCTGGGGGATGTGGTGCTTGCGGTACTTGCCGAGGTAGCTGCCGTCGGCGTCGATGACGGCGGCGGTGTTGTAGTAGAAGCCCTCGGACTCGAGCTCGAAGACCGGGACCACGATCACCATGCCGGTCTCGCGGGCGAGGTCCTGCATGCGGCGGACGGTGGGGCCGTCGGGGACGGCCTCCGCCCAGCGGTAGTGCTCGGGTTCCTGGACCTGGCAGAAGTAGGGGGCGTTGAAGACTTCCTGGAAACCGATGATCTTCGCGCCCTGGGCCGCGGCCCGGCGGGCGTGCGCCTCGTGTTTGGCGATCATCGACTCGGTGTCTCCGGTCCAGGTGGCCTGGACCAGTGCGGCGCGGACGACTTGGGCCATGAGCTGCTCCTCGCGACGGGGAACCGACGTCGACTTCCACGGCTCTACGCACGTAGACGGAGTACGTAGGGAGTAGAACGTAGGCCGCGTCACAGCGTGGGGCAAGAGCGCCGTGCGCGGTTGGAGTAGTCGATCAAGATACGTCGGACGGCGGTCGTTTCCGGTCACCGGGCGGCCGGTATAGGCCCCTTGCACCGCTTGCGCCGGCTACACGGGGGCGATTCCGGCCACGCGCAGCGCGTGCACCAGGTCCCGTCGGCGGGTCCCTGACAGCCCCTCGGCGGCCCGGAGCAGCCGCGGGGCGAACCACTGCGGGGCGCGCCGTGCGAGGGCGGCGGCCTCCTCGGCGGTGCGGACCCGTACGAAGGCGCCGAGCAGGGCCTCGGCCTCCCGGCCCCGGCCGGCCGCGTCGAGCGCGAGGGCCGCGTCGGCGATCTCGGCGGCGGGCCGGGCCACGCCCTGGCGCAGCAGGCGGTCGCGGTCGGCCTCGCGCCCGGCCTCGCCGAGGGCGTCCGCGAGCTCGGCGAGCCGCTCGGGCGGCAGTGAGGCGGCGGCCTCCCACAGCAGGGTGGACCAGTCGGCGGAGAGCCCGGCGCGACCCAGCTCGGCGGCCAGTCCGGACAGCCGGTCGGCGGGCCACGCGGCGGCCTCGCAGAGCAGGGCGTGCGCCTCCCCGGTACGCCCCTGGCCGCGCAGCGCGAGCAGTTCCCCGACCAGGGCCCGCGTGGACCGGCCCGGGGCGGGCGCCTCGGCCTGGGCCGTGCCCGGACCCGGACCCGGGCCCCCCGGAGCCGGCACCCGGCCGTCGGGCCCGTACGCCGCCGCGGGCGCGGACGGGGTGGCCGAGGGGGACGGGGACGGGGCCCGGGGCGCGGCCGCGGGGCGGCCGAAGCGGGCGCCGCGGGGGGCGGGCGGGCCCGGCTGCGGGGACGGGCCCGACGCCGGGGCCGGGGCGCCGTCCGGACCGGGGCCGGCCGGGGCGACGCCGCCGTCGGGATGGCCCGGCGGCGGGGTGAAGACCGGGGCGGCGAAGGCCGCCGCACCCGCGTACCGGGCTCCCCCGGACGTGCGGGCCCCGCGCAGCCAGCGGCCCTCGGCCCGCCCGACCGGCCGGGCCGCCGCACCCTGCGCCCCGGCGGCGGGCACTCCGTTGGCGGGCGCCTGCGGTGCCAGTGCCCCGGCCCCGGCCGCCGCCGCTTCCCGCTGCCTCGGCACCCCCGCCAGCGGTTCGCCGTACGGCGCCGCGGCCTCCGGGGGCAGGGCCGCGAGGCGGGCCCGCAGGTCCTCGTACCGGGAGGCCGCGCGGGCCGCGTCGTCCCGGGTCCACGAGAGCTCCCGGCCCAGCGCGTCGGCCTCCGCGTGGTCGGCGGCGCCGCCGAGCCGGGCGGTCAGGTCCCGCAACGCCCGCTCGGCGTCGGCCCGTTGGCTGGCCGCGGCGGCCAGCAGCGTCCGCAGCTCCTCGGCCCCGCCCGGCAGCCGGTCCCAGGCCGCGACGGCCGCCGCCCGCAGCCGGCCCGCGTATACGGTCTCGCGCGCCGCCGCCTCCGCGCCCCGGACTCCGGCCAGGTCCCGCAGCAGCGACTCCACCACGTCCCACGGCGGAATCGCGGCCCCTTCCACGCAGGCCCGCACGCCTTCCGGATCGCGGCGCAGGAACTCCCCGTACCAGCCCGCCCCGGAATCCAGCCTCTGCGTCAATTCGCGTACGTACTCGGCGAGTTGCCCGATCACACGTGCAGTCGCGGTCTCCATGCCCGCATTGGATCCCACCCGTGTTACGGGCGGGCTACGGGAGTCTCAAAGATTGACGGCGATCCCGGTGTGCGGCCGCTTCCCCCGGCGCCACAGGGTGGCGGGGACGTCCACGGCCCAGAACTGCCACGTGTATTTGCGCGACATCATCTTCCGCACCCGCCGCATCCCGGCGTCGTCCAGCAGCCGGGCCTCGCCCTCCAGCACGGGCGCGCCCTCGGCGATGCGGCCGCGCACGTCACAGGGGGCGACCTTGACCCGGCCCTCGTTGCGGATCCGCTTGACCTTCCACGTGTCGGTTCGCGTCCACACGCACAGCTCACCGCCGTCGACCACCGCCCACACCGGGGTGGCCACGGGGGTGCCGTCTTTGCGGTAGGTCGTGAGGCTGATGTAGCGGGCCCGGCCGAGCTCTTCGAGATTCATACCGCGACCTTAGGCGGCCGACCCCCGCCGGCACCCCGGGGGCGGCGAACTCGTCCGGCACGTTCCGGCAGGGACGCCCCAGACCGGCACCGACACCGACACCCGGTACGGGCTAGACCGCCACCGGCACCGGCGCGGGTGCGGGTGCGGGTACAAGGGCGCAGCGGCGCAGGACCTCGTCGAGGGAGAGGCCGAGGACGCCCGCGAGGGCGGCCACGGTGAAGAAGGCCGGAGTCGGGGCCCGGCCGGTCTCGATCTTGCGGAGGGTCTCGGCCGAGAGGCCGGCGCCCGCCGCGATCTCGACCATGCTGCGCGTGCCGCGCGCTTCGCGCAGCAGCGCGCCGAGGCGCTCGCCGCGCTCGCGCTCTTCGGGGGTGAGAGGAGTTCGGACCATGCCCCCACCATACCCGCCACCCCAACAATTATCCCGTTACAATTATACCGGTATAGTTATTGGCATGGTGGAACTGAAGACAGACCAGTCGATCGACGAGATGCGCGCCGCCGGCCGCGTCGTGGCCCACACCCTGGCGGCCGTACGGGAGGCCGCGCGGGTCGGCGTGCCCCTCCGGGACCTGGACCAGGTGGCGCGCGGGGTGCTCCAGGAGGCCGGTGCGACCTCCCCCTTCCTCGGCTACCGGCCGGGCTTCGCGCCCGTACCCTTCCCGGCGGTGATCTGCGCCTCGGTCAACGACGCGATCGTGCACGGCATCCCCGGCGACTACCGGCTCCGCGACGGGGACCTGGTCAGCATCGACTGCGGGGCGAAGCTCGACGGATGGGTCGGGGACGCGGCGGTCAGCTTCACCGTGGGCCGGGCCCGTCCCGAGGACCTGCGGCTGATCGCGACCGCCGAGGCGGCCCTCGCGGCGGGCATCGCCGCCGCCGTGCCCGGCAACCGGATCGGGGACATCGCCCACGCCGTCGGCAGCGTCTGCCGCGCCGCCGGGTACGGCATACCGGACGGCTTCGGCGGCCACGGCATCGGCCGCACCATGCACGAGGACCCGGGCGTCCCCAACGAGGGCCCGCCGGCGCGCGGCATGAAGCTGCGCCCCGGCCTGGTGCTCGCCATCGAGCCGATGGTGACCGCCGGCGGGGTCGACGACTACACGTGCGACGGCGACGGCTGGACCCTGCGGACCGTCGACGGCAGCCGGGCCGCGCACGCGGAGCACACGGTCGCGATCACCGCCGACGGCCCGAGGATCCTCACCGCCCTCTGAGGCGTCGGCGCGACGGGCCCGGCGGCGGCACGCCCGCCCCGGCCCGTCGCACCCCCGTCGGTGTTACGGCCTGCCGTGCGGGTGGACGACCATGGCCGAGCCCCCGCCCCGCCGGCTCGTCTCCGCCGCCGCCAGCCAGCGCCCGTCGGGCAGCCGCTGGACGCCGGTGGCCGCGCCGATCTCCGGGTTCTGCCGGAAGGCCTGGCCGATCGCCTCCAGTTGCGCGCGGAGCGGGCTGTTCCACAGCCCGGGCTCCACCTCGGTGGTGGTCTGGTTGCGCTGGCTGGCGCGCGGCGCGGCGATTGCGTCCACGAGCGGCAGCCCGCGGTCGAGGTGGCCGGTCAGGGTCTGCAGGACGGTGGTGATGATGGTGGCGCCGCCCGGCGAACCCAGCGCGAGCACCGGACGCCCGTCCTCCAGCACGATGGTCGGGGACATGGACGAGCGCGGCCGCTTGCCGGGGCCGGGCAGGTTCGGGTCCGGGACCCCGGGGGCCGCCGGGGCGAAGGAGAAGTCGGTCAGCTCGTTGTTCAGCAGGAAGCCGCGGCCCGGGACGGTGATGGCGCTGCCGCCGGTGGACTCGATGGTCAGGGTGTAGGAGACCACGTTGCCCCAGCGGTCGGCGACCGTCAGGTGCGTGGTGTTCTCGCCTTCGTAGGTGGTCGGGGCGGCCTGTCCGGTACCGCCGCAGGCGACCGGCTCGCGCGGGTCACCGGGGGCCAGCGGACTGGTCAGCGCGCGGTCCGGCTTGATCAGGCAGCCGCGCGAGTCGGCGAACCGCTGCGAGAGCAGCTCCCGGGTGGGCACGTCCTCGGCGGCCGGGTCGCCGACCCAGCGGCCGCGGTCGGCGAAGGAGATCCGCGAGGCCTCGATGAAGCGGTGCAGGTACTGGCTCTCGGAGAGCTTCGAGAGGTCGGTGCGCTCCAGGATGTTCAGCGCCTCGCCGACGGTCGTCCCACCGGAGGAGGAGGGCGCCATGCTGTACACGTCCAGGCCCCGGTAGCCCACCCGCGTCGGCGCCTGCCGCTTGGTCGCGTACGTCTTCAGGTCCTTGGCCGTCAGGTCGCCCGGGCGGACGATCCGGGTGGCGGCCGGGTCCACCGGGGGCTTGCGCACGGCCCGGACGATGTCCTCGGCGATCGGGCCCCGGTAGAGCGCGCCGGTGCCCTTGCGGGCGAGCTCGGCGTACGTGGCGGCCAGGTCGGGATTCTTGAAGGTGGACCCGACCACCGGCAGGGCGCCGCCGGGCAGGAACAGCTTCGAGGTGGCCGGGAAGTCCTTGAACCGGTCCTGGTTCTGCTGGGTCTGGGCGCGGAAGGTGGAGTCCACGGTGAAGCCGTCGCGGGCCAGCTTCTCGGCGGGGCGCAGCAGTTGGCCCAGTGGGCGGCTGCCCCAGCTGTCGAGGGCGCTCTTCCACGTGGCGGGGGTGCCGGGGACGCCGACCCCGAGGCCGCTGGTCTGGCCCTCCGGGAAGGGGATGGGGACGCCGTTCTCCTGGAACAGCGCCGGGGTGGCGCTCGCCGGGGCGGTCTCGCGGCCGTCGATGGTCTGCACCCGGCGGGACTTCGCGTCGTAGTGGACGAAGTAGCCGCCTCCGCCGATGCCCGCCGAGTACGGCTCGGTCACGCCGAGGGCGGCCGCGGTGGCGACCGCCGCGTCCACGGCGTTGCCGCCGGAGCGCAGGACGGCGATGCCGACGGCGGAGGCCTCCGCGTCGACGCTGGCCACCGCACCGCCGTAGCCGGCGGCGACCGGAACCTTGGCCGGGATCCCCCCGGGGCCGGCGGGCGGCGGGGCCGCGGCGCCCGTGGACACCAGGGCTCCGGCGAGGGCGACGAGGGCTAACTGACGAGCGGCGGGGCGACGCATCCGTACCTCCAGTCGACGGCCTGTCAGGACGTGTCCAGGCCTGGGCTGCGCACTCTAACTTCACCGCACCCCCCGCGTCAGGAACACCTGCCGCGGGCTACCATCCGCCGCATGGACGACGACGTGCGCAACATCGTGCTCGGGGTGATGGCCAGCGCCGTGAGCGGCGGATTCGGCTGGTTCTCCCGGACCTACCTGTGGCGCCGCGCCCTGCGCCGCAAGCAGGCCTTCTTCGGACTGCCCGCCGGGTCGGACTGCCTGTTCGTGGTCAACCGGCAGATGGGCGGTACTGATGCGTCGCTGCACCGCAACGACGCCTTCGCCCTGCTGGAGATATCCACCCTGATCAAGGACTGCGGGGCGAACGTCCAGATCGTCACCCACGACACCGCCCGCCAGGGGTTCGGCGAGCGGGCCGAGTTCTGCGTCGGCGGCCCGGTCTCCAACACCCGCACGACCGCCCACCTGGCGTCCATGCTCCCCGGGGTGCGCGTGGACATCAGCGCGGAGCAGGGCCCGGACCGGGGGGCCATCGTGGTGGGCGGGGAGTCCTACCGCTGGGAGAAGGGAGTGGCCGAGCACGTGCTGCTGGCGCGGCTGACGACCGGGCAGGGCTCCCGTCCGGTGTTCCTGCTGTCGGGGCAGACAGCGACGAGCAACCAGGCCGCGGCCCGTTACCTGGCCAAGCAGCACGAGCGGCTGGCCCGCACGTACGGCCGCTCGTCCTTCTGCGTGCTGCTGAAGGTCGTCAACTCCGATGCCTACGGGCCGGATGTGACCGAGCTGATCGCCGATGTCACCGAGGCGGCCCGGACACCCGCAGCGGCAGCCGTGTGATCCCGTTGATGAAGTTCGACACCAACCGCTTCGGCGGGGCGGTGAGTTCGGGCGCGGGCATGGCGGCGGCGCGCCATTCCTCGTGCAGGATCCGCAGCTGGAGCCGGGCGAAGTGGGCGCCCAGGCAGACGTGCGGGCCGTCGCCGAAGGAGACGTGCGGATTGGGCGTGCGGCCGAGGTCCAGGCGGGCCGGATCGGTGAACACCCGCTCGTCGTGGTTGGCCGAGGCGTGGAAGACCACCACCTTGTCCCCGGCCCGGACCGTACGGCCGGCCAGTTCGGTGTCGGCGGTGGCGGTGCGGCGGAAGCTGAGCACCGGCGGGTGGACGCGCAGGAGTTCGTCCACGGCCCGGTCCACCGGGACCAGGCCGTCGGCGAGCCGCCGGTAGGCGTCGCGGTCCCGGGCCAGGGCCAGCAGACCGCCGGGGGCCGCGCTGCGTACGGTGTCGTTGCCCGCGACGGTGAGCAGGAAGAAGAACATCTCCAGCTCGGCCGGGTCGAGTCCGGCCAGCGCCAGCGAGGTCATCACGTCGTCGCCGGGGCGGCGGCGCTTGTGGTCGGCCAGTTCGCGGGCGTACGCGAACATCTCGCCGAGCAGGGCCGGCGAGCGCGGGTTGAGCGGCTTGCCGTCCGGGCCGGTCAGGGGTGCGGGCGCGTCCTCGGGGTCCTGGTAGCCGATGACCCGTACGGTCCAGTCCAGCAGCAGGCCCCGGTCCGCGGCGGGGATGCCCAGCAGGTCGGTGAGGTTGAGCAGCGCGTACTCGTCGGTGACGGTGCGGACCAGGTCGGCGCTCCCGTCCGCGGCGCCGTCGCGGGCCGCGCGCAGCAGCGTACGGGCCCGCTCGCGGACCCGTTCCGCGAAGGCCTCCACCCGGGCGGGGGTGAAGGCGCGGGAGACGAGCCGGCGCAGCCGGCCGTGGTCCCCCGCGTCCTTGTCCGGATCCTGGTTGAGCATGGTGCGGCGCAGGTACGGCAGGTCGGCGGGGTCGGGGTCGCGGATCTGGGTGGCGCCCAGCCAGGAGGAGTACGTCCGGTGGCCGCGCAGCACCCGGACGACGTCGGCGTGCCGGGTGACGGCCCAGAAGCCGGGGCCGGCGGGCCAGCCCGCGATCTCCGGCTCCGGCTGCCAGGCCACCGGGTGGTGGTCGCGCAGCAGCCGGTAGCGGGCGTGCGGGATGCCCTCGGCGTAGATCCGGGGGTCGAAGACGCCGGGGATGCCGTCGGCCTCGGGGACACCGGGCACGCCGGGCACGTTGGGGACACCGGGCACGTAGGGAACCTCGTGATCCATGGGGCCACCGTGGCGCCCGGCGGCCACCGCCCGCAAGGGGGCGCCCGGTGGGTTCGGCCCCGGCGGGTTCGGCCCCGGCGGGTTCAGCGGCCGATGTCGCACCTCTCGCCGAAGAGGGTGGTGCCCGGGCCCCTCACGGTCACCCGTACGTCGGGGATCTCGCTCCCCGCGACGGACGCCACCGTGCAGACCAGCTGGCGCATCGCGAGTTCAGGGAGGTCCATGACCGTGAACGGGACCTTGACCTCGATGGACTGGGGGGACGTGAACGAGACGCTGACCGCGGCGGGCGCACCGCCCTCCCATCCCGGCAGCCGGGTGCCGAGCCCGGCGGCCCGTTCCTGCGGACCGGGCCCGGAGAGCAGCCGCAGCACGGTGCCGACGGGGGACGGCAGCGTGGAGTCGACCTGCGGCGAGGGGACGAGCTTGTCGTCGGGCGTGACGAAGTAGACGACGCCCGCGCGGTCGGGCGCGTTGACCACCACGTTCGCGGCCGCGCCGCTCTCGACCACCCCGGTGGGCTTGATGCCGCACCCGGCCAGCAGGAGCGGGGGACCGAGGAGGGCGGCGACGGCGGCCGCGGCGTTCCGGAGCCGGGTCACGCGTCGGCCTCCAGGGGCATGTCGAGGGTGAGGACGGCTCCCCCACCGGGTCCGTTGGCGGCGTACAGGGTGCCGCCGTGCAGGCGGGCGTTCTCCAGGGTGATCGCGAGGCCGAGGCCGCTGCCCGCGGAGCGGGTGCGGGCGGCGTCGGCCTTGAAGAACCGGTCGAAGATGTGCGGCAGCACCTCGGGGGCGATGCCGGGCCCGCTGTCGGCGACCTCGATCAGCAGCCGCTCGCCGTCGGGACCGGGAAGGGCGGTGACGGTCACGGTGACGGGGGCTCCGCCGTGCTGGAGGGCGTTGCCGACGAGGTTGGCGAGCACCACGTCGAAGCGGCGCGGGTCGAGCCGCGCGCGCACGCCGCTCGGCAGTTCGGCGGTGACCCTTCCGTCGTCCCAGTGGCGGCGTTCGAGGGTCTTGGTGACGGCGACGGCGATGTCCACGTCGTCGAGGTTCAGTTCGGCGGCGCGGGCGTCGAAGCGGGAGATCTCCATCAGGTCCTCGACGAGGTCGGCGAGCTTGCCGGTCTCCGCGCTGATCAGCCGCAGGGCCTTGGCGGTATCGGGGTCGAGGCGCTCGGCGTCCTCGTCGAGGACCTCGGTGACGGCGAGCATTCCGGCGAGCGGGGTGCGCAACTCGTGCGAGACGTCGGAGGCGAAGCGGCGTGCCCTGACCTCGGCGTCCTGGAGTTCGCTCACGGACTGCTCCAGGGCGCGGGCGGTCTCGTTGAACGTGCGGGCCAGCCCGGCGAGCTCGTCGGCGCCCCTGACCTCGATCCGGGTGTCGAGGCGGCCCCGGCCGAGCCGCTCGGCGGCCCGGCGCATGTGGCGTACCGGGCGCAGTACGCCGCGCGCGGCGAGCAACGCGGGGACGACGGCGATGGCGAGGCCGGGGACGGCGCCCTGTTTCGCGGCGTCGACCATGGCGTCGACCGTCTCCCGCTCGGTGGTCAGCGGCATCACGGCGTACACGACGAGGCCGGTGGGCTCGCGCTTCCCCTGGTGGGTGAACACGGCTGGCATCGCGACGGTGAGGTACGGGGTCCCGCTCGCGTCCTCCACCCGCTGGAAGGCTCCGTGGGGGTTCGCGGAGACCACCTGACGGCGCAGCTCGTCGGTCACCACGGAGGAGGTCGGCGGGTTGATGTGCGAGGAGGCGCGCAGGTCCGCGTACTCGCCGAAGACCGCCCACGGGCGGGGCTTGCCGCGCTTGGCGAACTCGGAGACCAGCGCCTGGAGGGTCTCCTGGTCCATGGGGATGCGGAGGTTCTTGGAGTCGAGCTGGTCGCGCAGGGTGCTGACGGCCATGTCCTGGCTCTGCGCGAGGATCGCGTTGCGCGCCTTCTGGTAGGTGAGGGCGGCCGTGCTCACCGCGCTGATCGCGGCGACCAGCAGGAAGGCGGCGATCAGCCGGGTGCGCAGGCCGAACGGGGCGATCCGTCTCACCGTCGCGCGCCCTGGACCGGGCCGAAGCGGTAGCCGAATCCCCGCACGGTCTGTATGTATCGGGGCGCCGCGTCCGGGTCCTCGATCTTGTGGCGCAGGCGGCGGACGCACGCGTCCACGAGGCGGGCGTCGGCGTGGTAGCTGTGCTCCCACACGTACTCCAGCAGCTGCTGGCGGGAGAAGACCTGCTCGGGCGAGGCCGACAGGTGCAGCAGGAGCTTGAGCTCGCTGGGGGCCAGGGCGATCCGGTCACCGGATCGGGCGACGGTGAGCCCGGCGCGGTCGATGGCCAGTTCGCCGTGGTGCTCGACCTCGGGGCGGACCCCGGACGGATCGGCCAGCCGGCGCAGCACGGCCCTGATGCGGGCCTCGATGACCTCGGTGCGGGCGGGTTTGACGATGTAGTCGTCGGCGCCGGCCTCCAGGCCGATGACGATGTCGAAGTCGTCCCCGCGCGCGGTGAGCATGATGATCGGCACCTCGCTGGTCTCGCGGATGCGGTGGCAGACCTGTACGCCGTTCATCCCGGGCAGCATCAGGTCGAGCAGGACGAGTTCGGGCCGGAAGCCGCCCATCAGGGCGAGGCCCGCCTCGCCGGTGTCGGCGGTGCTCACCTCGTGGCCGCGGCGGCGCAGGCCCAGGCCCACGCCCTCCCGGATGGACGGGTCGTCCTCGATCAGCAGTACGCGTGGCATCCGCTCAGTATCCCAAGGTGGTTCATCGCTTTCCTCCCGCTAACGGCCGGTCTTGCGCCGCAGGGAGTCCAGCAGATCGGTGATCTCCGTCAGGCGCAGTGGCCGGGCGAGGAGGACGACGACGAGGGCCAGTACGGCGGTTCCCGCCCCTGCCGCGGCGAAGTCGCCGAACCGGGCGCAGGCGCGGGCGGCCGCGTGCGCGGCGGCGGCGGCCGGGAGGCAGGCGGCCAGCAGCCGCAAGTGGGTCCGTACGGCGGTCGCGCGCCGCGCGGTACGGGTGCCGGTGCGCGGGCCGAGCCTGCGGGCGAGGGTGCGCGCGGTGACGGCGGCCCCCGCCGCGAAGGCCACGGAGGAGGCGGCGGCCATGCCGGTGACGGCCCAGCGCGGGGGCAGCAGGAAGTAGGCGGAGGCCGACAGTGCGGCGTTCAGCCCGGCGATGACCAGGTTCAGGAAGAACGGGGTCCGGGTGTCGGAGAGGGCGTAGAACCCGCGGGACAGGACGTACTGAGCGGAGAAGGCGACCAGGCCGGGCGCGAAGGCGACGAGGATGCCCGCCATGACCTCGATGTCGGCGGCGCCGGTACGGCCGTACTCGAAGACGCCGCCGATCACCCAGGGCGCGAGGGCGGCGAAGAGGGCGGCGGCGGGCACGACGAGGGCAGCGCTGGAACGCAGCGCGTACGAGACGTCCCTGCGGACGGCGCCGAGATCGCCGTCGGCTGCGGCGGTGCTCATCCGGGGCATCAGGGCGGTGACGAGGGAGACGGTGATGATGCCCTGCGGGACGATCCACAGCTGGTAGGCGTTGCTGTAGGCGGTGTAGCCGGCGCCCCCGGCGAGGCCCGCCTCGACGGCACGCGCTCCCGAGGTGGTGGAGAGGCGGGTGACGACCCAGTAGGCGATCTGGTTGGTGAGGACGAGCATGACCAGCCAGCCCGCGTTGCGCAGCGGCCGGCCGAGGCCGCTGCCGCGCCAGTCGAAGCGGGGGCGCCAGCGGAAGCGGGCGGCGCGCAGCGACGGGACCAGGGCGAGGGCCTGGATCACGATGCCGGCGGTGGTGCCGAGGCCGAGCAGCCGGGTCTCGGCGGCGGAGAGCCCGTCCGCGGCGCCGTGGGAGACGTACAGGAAGAGTCCGAAGACGCCGATGATGACGACGTTGTTGAGGACCGGGGTCCACATCATCGCGCCGAACCGGCCGCGCGCGTTCAGTACCTGGCCGAGCAGGGTGAAGAGCCCGTAGAAGAGGATCTGCGGCAGGCAGTACCGGGCGAGGGCCACCGTCGTGCTCGCCTGGGCGCCGTCGTAGCCGGTGTACGCCTCGACGATCTGCGGGGCGGCGAGGACGGCGGCCGCGGTGAGCAGCACGAGGGCCGCGGTGCAGGCGGTCAGCAGCCGGTCGGTGTAGGCGGCCCCGCCGTCGCGGTGCTCCTTGGCGGCGCGGACCAGCTCGGGGACGAAGACGGCGTTCAGCGCGCCGCCGACGAGCAGCATGTAGATGATGTTCGGCACGGTGTTGGCGACGGCGTACCCGTCGCCGAGCAGGCCGGTGCCCAGGGCCGCGACGACGACCGCCGAGCGGACGAAGCCGGTGGCGCGGGAGACGATCGAACCGGCCGCCATGAGCGCGCCGCTGCGCAGTACCGAGGCCTTGGCGGGTACGGACGCGGGCGCGGGTACGGGCGCCGGCTCGGATATCGGCGCCGGCTCGGATACGGACGCCGGCTCAAATACGGGCGCCGACTCGGGTACGGGCGCGGCCGGGGTGCCCGGATCGGCTGTGGTGCCGTTCCTCACCGGCGGGCCAGGTACGCCTGGAAGGCCTTGTAGAGCGCCGCGTTGGCGTATCCGTCCATCGGGGTCTCCCACTCGCCGAGCGTCTCGACTACCTTTCCGCCGGTGCCGAGCTTCCAGCGCAGCAGCCCGAAAGAACGTTCGCCGGGGTCAAGGGTGGAGGGTACCCCGCGCATGTCGTACTCGTGCGCTCCGAGGTCGTGGGCGTCGCACAGCATGCGCCACTGGAGGGCGTTGCTGGGACGCACCTCGCGGCGGTGGTCGGCGGAGGCGCCGGTCTGGTACCAGACCCGGCCGCCGGCCACGATCATCGTGTGGGCGGCGAGGACCTCGCCCTGGTGGACGCCCAGGTAGAGCCGCATCCGGCCGGGCTCCTCCGCGTTGAGGGCCGCGTACTGCTGCTCGTAGTAGGCCAGTGAGCGGCCGAGGCGGAACCCGTCGCGCTCCTCGGTGATCCGCAGCAGCCGGTAGAACTCGGGCAGGCCGGCCGCGGTTCCGACGACGGTCCGCACGCCCGCCTTCCGCGCCTTGCGCACGTTGCGCCGCCACTCCTGGTTCAGGCCCGCCCACAGGTCGTCGCGGGAACGGCCCGCGAGCGGTACCCGGAAGACGTGGCGGGGCTGGGCGTCGCCGTCGTCCTCGCCGCCGCAGCGCTTCCAGCCGCGGGTGCGCAGCCGGTCGGCGAGCGCCGCGCCGACCGGGTCGACCTCGGTGGCGAGGACGTCGGAGATCTGCCGGCCGGGCCCGGCGCCGGACTTGACGGCGGCCGCGTCCCAGCTCCGGTAGGCGGGTGTGGGGCCGATGCGGACGGCGAAGGCCCCGGCCGCCTTCAGGTGGCGCATGAGCGGGGTCAGCCAGCGGTCCACGCGCGGGTCCGACCAGTCGGCGACGGGCCCCTCGGGGAGGTAGGCGAAGTATTTGCGGGTTCCGGGGAATTGGCGGTAGAGAACGAGTCCGGCCCCCTCGATCTCACTGTTCGGGTAGTGCCATCCGACCCTTTCCGAGCGCCATTGGTCCTTTACCCGGGCCCACGACGGGTACTGGAGGAAACTCGCCTGCGGGTTCCGGGAGAGGAACGCCCGGTATTCGCCGAGGGAGAGCGTGCACACCTCGGGCTCCCCGTCCCGGCCGCGCGACGCGTCCGGGCCCTGCCCCTGTCGATGGTGCTGCTGGGCTGTGTTCACGAGCAGTGCGCACACGGCAGTCGTCCTTCCTGTACGTCCGGGCGTGGATGGACAGGACTCTCACAGCAGCCGGTGACCGCTCCGCGCGGCGATTGTGACCGGACGATGACCGTTTCGCTGCGGTGCACGTCACAACCGAAATGGAGGGATTTTCCGGAGAATGCGCAACCTAGAGTCCCCGTGTTCGCTCTCCTTTTGCGAACGATGATGACTTCGGAGGGGATTTCGTTGAGCCGCACCAGCCGCACCAGCCGTACCGCCCTGTCCCGCCGCCGGGTCCGCCACGCCGCCGCCGCGGGCACCGCGCTGCTGGCCGCGACCCTGACCGCCTGCGGAGGCGGCGGCGACGCGGCCGCCGGGGGCGGCAAGGCGGAGCTGAAGCCCAAGCCGGACATGGCCGTCTCGGTGAACCTCACGGGCGATCAGGTCAAGGCCGGCGAGCCGGTCACGGTGACGGTCGCCGAGGGCAAGCTGGCCCTGGTGAAGGTCACCGACGGCAAGAACGGGGAGCTGCCGGGGAAGATATCCGACGACGGCCGCACCTGGACCTCCGAGCGCAACGCCTCACCCGGCACGGACTACAAGGTGGAGGCGCAGAACACCGACAGCCAGAGCGCGGGCACCCAGTTCAAGACCTCCCCCGCCGACAAGGTGAACAAGGTCTCGATCAACCTGCCCAAGGGGAGCACGGTCGGCGTCGCCATGCCGGTCTCGCTCGTCTTCGACAACCCGGTCACGAACAAGGCCGAGGTCGAGAAGCAGTTGAAGGTCACCTCCTCGGACAACACCGAGGGGTCCTGGGGCTGGTTCAAGGACTACTCCGGCAAGGACCGCGTGGACTGGCGGCCGAAGGAGTACTGGAAGTCCGGCACCGACGTGAAGGTCGACATGAACCTGAACGGCGTGGACTCCGGGAAGGGCGGCGGGCTCTTCGCCCGTGACTACACCACCGAGTTCAAGATAGGCAAGGACCGCCGGATGGAGGTCAGCCTCGACACCCGGAAGATGAAGGTGAGCGAGGACGGCCAGGTGGTCGAGACGATCCCGGTCTCGGCCGGAACTCCCGGCGGGCAGAAGGCGTCCTGGTCCGGAAAGATGGTCCTCATGTCGAAGGAGGGCACCATCCGGATGGACTCCCAGACGGTCGGCCTGGGCGACTCCTACGACAAGATGGTCGACTTCTCGATGCGGCTGACCTGGTCCGGCATGTACGCCCACGCCGCCCCGTGGAACTCCGGCAACTTCGGCCGCGCCAACACCAGTTCCGGCTGTGTGGGCATGAGCGACGCGGACGCCCGCGGCTTCTACGCGAAGGTCCAGGTCGGCGACCCCTTCGAGGTGGTCGGCAGCGGCTCCAAGGGCAACGCGGAGATCGGCAACGGCTACGGCGAGTGGAACCTGTCCTGGGACGACTGGAGGGCCAAGAGCGCACTGACCGGGGGCACCCAGAACGGCTGACCCCCGACGCCCCCATCACTGACTCTCGTTCAATTGTTACCACCACGTAACTTACCGATGGGTTACCTTCGGTAATCCCTCCCCGTTACCGTCGGGTCACTTTCACCCCCCGGCGTACGCGAGGAGCGATTGATGGAACGCACCACCACCGCCGCGGCGGTGGCAGCCCTGCTGGCGGCAGCCGCCCTGGGCCTGGCCCCCCACCAGGCCCAGGCGGCCCCCGCACCTGCCACCGCCGTCACCTCGAACGTCTCGGACGTGTCGGACGCCTCGTCGGAGCTGCGGTTCCACGACATCCCCGGCTCCGGCGGCATCACCCTCAAGGGCAACGTCTTCACCCCGGCCGGAGCCGTGCAGGGCCGGAAGTACCCGCTGATCGTGCTGCCCACCAGCTGGGGCCTGCCGCAGATCGAATACATCGCCCAGGCCAAGAAGCTCGCCGACTCCGGCTACGTCGTGGTCAGTTACACCTCGCGCGGCTTCTGGCTCTCCGGCGGCGAGATCGAGGTGGCCGGCCCGCCGGACGTCGCCGACGTGTCCGCCGTCATCGACTGGGCCCTCGCCCACACCCCCGCCGACGCGGACCGCATCGGCCTCGGCGGGGTCTCGTACGGCGCGGGCATCAGCCTGCTGGCCTCCGCGCACGACCCCCGGATCAAGGCCGTGGTCGCGATGAGCGGCTGGGCCGACCTCGTGGCCTCCATCTACTCCGGCCGCACGCAGCACCTCCAGGCCGCCGGGCTGCTCGGCGTCGCCGGCAACCTAACCGGCCGGCCCGGTCCCGAACTCCAGTCGATCCTGAGCGACTTCCTCGGCTCCCGGCTCGACCGCGAGCAGCAGATGATCGACTGGGGCAAGAAGCGCTCGGCGGCCTTCGAGGTCGACCGGATCAACGCCAACGCCCCCGCGATCATGATGGGGAACGCCTGGGGCGACACCATCTTCCCGCCCAACCAGTACGCCGACTTCTTCGAGAAGCTGACCGGCCCCAAGCGCCTGGAGTTCCGCCCCGGCGACCACGCCACCGCCGAGCTCACCGGTCTGCTCGGCCTGCCCAACGACACCTGGACCAGCGCCCACCGCTGGTTCGACCGCTACCTCAAGGGCGAGCGCAACGGCGTGGACACCGAGGCTCCGGTCCAGCTCAAGTCCCGTAGCACCGGCGGCTACGAGGGCTATCCGGACTGGAAGTCGGTCGGCGCGGCGGGCACCGAGCGCATCGCGCTCTCCGACAGCGAGCACGTCTTCGCGAACGCCGACTCCGGGGCCAACGGCGGGATCGTCCTGCTCTCCAACCTCCTCGACCAGTTCGTCAAGACCCCGCCGGTGGCCTCCATCCCCCTGCTGCCCCGCTCCTTCGCCGCCGTATGGCAGTCGCCGCGCTACGACCGGGAGCGTCGCGTCCGCGGCGACGTCCGGCTCCACACCACCGTCACGCCCACCAAGGGCGACGGCACCTTCGTCGCGTACCTCTACGACGTCGGCCCGCTCGGCATCGGCAAGCTCGTCAGCAACGCCCCGTACACCTTCCACGGCAAGACCCCGGGCCAGGCCTTCGGCGTGGACCTGGAGCTCTTCTCCACCGCCTACGACGTGCCCGCCGGGCACCGGCTGGCACTCGTCGTCGACACCGTCGACCCGCTCTACATCGAGCACAACCCCTCCGGCGCGCAGCTGACCTTCTCCTCGCCGCGCACCGATCCCTCGTACGTCTCGGTGCCGCTGCGCGAGCAGTGATCCACGGCTGCTGCCGGGCGGGGTGTGGCTCTTCGGAGTTACACCGTTCCCGGCAGCATCGCCGCGGGATCGGCCGGGGGCTCGCCGGCCCCCTGGGTCTGCGGGTTGCGGCGCTGGCGGCGCGCGACCCAGGTGGCGAACCAGGACAGCAGCATGCACATGCCGATGTAGATCGGCGAGATGATCATCACGACGGGGATGAAGGGCAGGTCGTAGTCGAGATTGGACGCGATCAGTTTGCCCGCGTGCAGGAACTCCTCATAGGTGATCAGGTAGCCGAGGGAGGTGTCCTTCAGGGCCACGACCAGCTGGCTGATGATCGTGGGCAGCATGGCCCGGACCGCCTGGGGGGCGAGGACGTAGGACATCACCTGGGTCTTGCGCATGCCCAGCGCGTACGCCGCCTCGCGCTGCCCGCGCTCCACCGCGTTGACGCCCGTGCGGAACACCTCGGCGAGCACCGATCCGTTGTAGAGCGTCAGCCCGGCCACCAGCGCGGGCAGCGGCTGGACCTTCAGCGCGACGAAGATGAAGAAGATCATCACCAGTACCGGCATGGCCCGGAAGAACTCCACGCACAGGGTGGCCAGCCAGCGCACCGGCCGGTGCACCGAGAGCCGGCCGGTGGCGAGCACCGCGCCGAGCAGCAGGGAGAGCACCGAGGCGTAGGCGAACGCCTTGAGCGTGTTCCCCAGGCCCCGCAGCAGCAGCTCCTGGATGCCCGCGTACGTGAAGGGGCTCCACTTGGCGGCGGTGAACTGCTCGGTGTCGAAGAGCAGGTAGAGGAGCCAGCCGGCCAGGAGCAGGAGCAGCACCGTGGAGCCGATCCCGTAGTACAGGTGGCGGCGCCGGGCCCGGGGGCCCGGGATGTCGTAGAGGGCGGTGGACTCCAGGTCGCCGTGGAGCGCGTGCGCGGTCATCGGGCCACTCCGTAGCGCTTCTCCAGCACGTGGAAGAGCGCGCTGATGGACAGGGTGATGATCAGGTAGCCCACGGCGATCCAGACGAAGGTCCAGATGATGCTGTAACCGAGCTCGTTGAGGGTCTTGTACGTGCCCAGCAGCTCGGTGACGCTGAAGGCGCCGGCGATCGCGGAGTTCTTGGCGAGTGCGATCAGGGTGGAGCCGATGGGCGGGATGACGGAGCGGAAGGCCTGCGGGAGGACGACCGTGCCCAGGGTCTGGCCGAAGGACATGCCCAGGCTGCGGGCCGCCTCGCCCTGGCCCTTGGGCACGGTGTTGATGCCGGAGCGCAGCACCTCGCAGATGAACGCGGAGGTGTAACAGCCCAGGGCGAGGACGGCGAACAACTGGAAGGGCAGGACCAGGCCGAAGCGCGGCAGCCCGAGCAGGACGGCGAAGAACAGCAGGGTGAGCGGGGTGTTGCGCAGGATGGTGACCCAGACCGTGCCGAAGGCCCGGAACGAGCCGACGGGCGCGACCCGGAAGGAGGCCATGAGGAAGCCGAGGACCAGGGCGAGCAGGGAGGCGTAGACGGTCAGTTCGACCGTGCCGAGGAATCCCTCGCCGTAGAGCGCGAAGTTGTCGGTGAGTACGTTCATGGCGGTGGCCCTCTCGCTCAGCTCGCCGGATAGCGGTCGATGGCGGGAGGCGTCGGAGCGGGCTCGCCGGACAGGCCGAGCGTGGCCTCGTAGGCCTTCTTCCAGTTGCCGTTCTTCTCCTGCGCCTCCAGGGCGTCGTCGAGGGCGAAGCGCAGCGCGTTGTCGCTGCGCGGGACGCCGATGCCGTAGGGCTCCTGGGAGAAGGGCTTGCCGACCACCTTGAGCTCGTCGGGGACCTTGGCCGCGTAGCCCAGGAGGATGGAGTCGTCGGTGGAGACGGCGTCGACCTGGTAGGTCAGCAGGTTGTCCACGCAGACGGAGTAGGTGTCGTAGGCGACGAGCACCGCTTCGGGGAACTCCTTCTGGAGCCGCTGGTAGGGGGTGGAGCCGGCGGCCGAGCAGACCTTCTTGCCCGCGAGGTCGTCGGGACCGTTGATGTCCTTCTCGTCCTTGCGGACCAGCAGGGACTGGCCGGCCATGTAGTAGGGGCCGGCGAAGCCGACCTGCTTCTTGCGGTTGTCGTTGATGGTGTAGGTGCCGACGTAGTAGTCGATCTGGCCGTTCTGCAGGGCCGTCTCACGGTTGGCGGAGGCGATCGTCTTGAACTCGATCGTCTTGGGGTCGAAGCCGAGGGACGCCGACATCATCTTGGCGATCTCGATGTCGAAGCCGGAGTAGAGGCCGCTCGCGGGGTCCTTCTCCCCCATGTACGGCTGGTCCTCCTTGGCGCCGACGACGAGGTGTCCGCGCTTCCTGGCCCGCTCCCAGGTGCGGGAGTCGGGCAGCCGGAAGCCGGTGTCGACGGTGTAGACGGGCAGGTCCTCGGGCTGCGGTCCCTTGACCGGGGGGCTGCCGGACTTGCCGCAGCCCGTGGAGCAGGCGAGGACGACCAGGGCGACGAGGAGGGCTCGGGTACGGATCATCACGCCGTCCCTCAGTGCTTCAGGATCTTGGAGAGGAAGTCCTTGGCCCGGTCGCTCTCGGGGGCGGTGAAGAACTCCTCCGGGGTCCGGTCCTCGACGATCCTGCCGTCGGCCATGAACACGACGCGGTTGGCGGCGGAGCGGGCGAAGCCCATCTCGTGGGTGACCACGACCATGGTCATGCCCTCGCTCGCCAGCTGCTGCATGACTTCCAGCACCTCGTTGATCATCTCCGGGTCGAGCGCGGAGGTGGGCTCGTCGAAGAGCAGGGCCTTGGGGCTCATGGCGAGGGCGCGGGCGATGGCGACGCGCTGCTGCTGGCCGCCGGACAGCTGGGCGGGGTACTTGGGGGCCTGGTCGGCGAGGCCGACCCGCTCCAGCAGGTCCCGGGACCGCTTGTCCGCCTCGTCCCGCTTGCGCCCGCGCACCTTCATCTGGGCGAGGGAGACGTTGGCGAGGACCGTCTTGTGCGCGAACAGGTTGAAGGACTGGAAGACCATCCCGACCTCGGCGCGCAGCTGCGCCAGTTCCTTGCCCTCGGCCGGCAGCGGCTTGCCGTCGAGGGTGATCGTTCCCGACTCGATCGTCTCCAGTCGGTTGATCGCCCGGCACAGGGTCGATTTCCCGGAACCGGAGGGGCCGATGACCACCACCACCTCCCCGCGGCCGACGGTGAGGTTGATGTCTTGGAGTACGTGCAGCTCTCCGAAGTGCTTGTTCACGTTCCGCAGCTCGATCAACGGATCGACGGCCATGCGCTGCCCTGCCCACTTGTCGGTGTCGAGGTCAGCGCAAACTATCCAGCCCGGGAAGGGCACTTCTCCTCGACACGCCTAAAGGGGGCATAAAGCTACATCTGCGTGTGATCAGCCCTCGGAGGCCTCGGCGTAGGCCTGGCTGAGTTCGGGGGAACCGGTCATCGCCCAGGACACCCCCGACTCGATCACGTTCAGCTCCCGGCCCGAGGCCAGCCGGATCACCGGCTGGCCGTTCGGCCACACCTGCCAGGCGGCACCGGGGATCGAGCGGACGATCACCGTACCGAGGTAGAAGCCCGCGTCGTTGCCCAGCCACGGCACCGCCTCGGGGTCCCGGCGCCAGCGCGGCATCAGCTGGTCGAGCGCCTCCAACGAGGCGGTGCTCTCGTCGAGTTCGAGCCCGGCGACCCTCGCCTGGACGCGCAGCATCTCGCACTCCGAGAACAACTCGGTGATGCCGTCGGGATCATCGGCGAGGGCGGCTGCGAGCCCCGCACCCCGTTCCGTTTCGTGCCGGTTCAGCCAGTTGTCCAGGAAAGGGATGTTCATATCACCCAGACTCGCACCAGGATCCGCCACTGGCCACAGGGCGCGCCTTAGCCGTACCGTTCGGGCCCGGGGCGCGCCCTACCGTTCCAGGTCCAGGTCGACGACGACCGGTGCGTGATCGGACGCCCCCTTGCCCTTGCGCTCCTCGCGGTCCACGTAGGCGTCGGTGACGGCCTTGGTGAAGGGCGCGTTCCCGTACACCAGGTCGATGCGCATGCCCCGGTTCTTCGGGAAGGCGAGCATCCGGTAGTCCCAGAAGGTGTACGGGCGGTCGTACTTGAGCGCGCGGGGGAACACGTCGGAGAGTCCGGCGTCGCGCAGCGCCTCCAGGGCGGCGCGCTCGGCGGGGGTGACGTGCGTGGCGCCCTCGAAGACGGCCGGGTCGTAGACGTCCTCGTCGGTCGGGGCCACGTTGAAGTCGCCGAGCACCGCGAAGGGGCGCGGGCCGGCCGCGTCCTGCGCGACGGCAGCGGCCAGGGAGCGGAACCAGCCCAGCTTGTAGCCGTAGTGGTCGTGCGCGACCTCGCGGCCGTTGGGCACGTACACCGACCAGACGCGGACCCCGCCGCAGGTGGCGGAGATCGCGCGGGGCTCCTGGACGCCCTCGTAGTCGGGCCCGCCGGGCAGCCCGAGGACGACGTCCTCCAGGCCGACCCGGGAGAGCAGGGCCACGCCGTTCCACCGGCCGGTGGCGTTGACGGCCGACTCGTAGCCCAGCTCGCGCAGCTCGGCGTGCGGGAACTGCTCCGCGGAGCACTTGGTCTCCTGGACGCACAGGACGTCGGTGCCCGAACTTTCCAGCCAGGCGAGCAGGCGCGGCAGCCGGGCGGTGATGGAGTTGACGTTGAACGTGGCGATACGCATACCCGCCAACCTATCGCCTGGCACCGACAGTCACAGTTCGGTGCTGTCGCCGGCGGTGAGTCGGCCGTGGTCGGCGCCACCCAGGGCGGCCAGGGCGCCGTCGTAGACCGGCCGGGCGAGGTCGGAGAGGTAAGCGTCGTGGATGTCGACGGCCCGGCGGGGCTTGACCTCGCGGACGTAGTCGATCACCTCGGCGATCTTGTTCCACGGGGCGTGCACCGGCAGCATCAGGGTGTCCACGGGGGCGCCGGGCACGGTCAGGGCGTCGCCGGGGTGGAAGAGCGAACCGTCCACGAGGAAGCCGACGTTCGTGATCCGCGGGATGTCCGGGTGGATCACGGCGTGCAGCTCGCCGTGTACCTGGACCTCGAAGCCGGCCGCGGTGAAGGAGTCCCCGTGGCCCACCGTGTGCACCCGGCCGGGGTAGGCCGGCGCGAGCCTCTCGGCGACGCTGCGCAGGGTCCACAGCCGCGCGGCCGGGTTGGTGTCGAGGACGGCCCGCAGCCGGCCCTCCTCGAAGTGGTCGGGGTGCTCGTGCGTGACCAGCAGGGCGTCGGCGCCCCGGCCCGCGTCCGGTTCGCTGAAGGCGCCCGGGTCGATGACGAGCCTGCGCCCGTCCTTCTCCAGCTCGACGCAGGAGTGCAGCCGTTTGGTGAGCTTCATGGGGGCAAGGCTAGACGGCCCGGCGCCGGGCGCGCGGGGTTCAGGGGGTCGTGGAGGAGACCACGTAGACCTTGGCGATGCGGGGGTCGGTGACGTCGACGGTGATGTCGCGGGTGGGACGGGGGTCGTCCTGTTCGAGGGTGGTGCCGAGCCAGTCCTCGTGGGTCTTCCAGTTCCACCCCGCGATCTCGGTGTCGTGCGCCGAGATCGCGACCCCGGGGGTCAGCTCCCCGCGGCTGCTGCCGACGGAGGCCAGGAACGTGTCCAGGTCGGCGGGTGAGACCGCGAACTGGGTGTACAGCCGGCTGGTGCGCCAGTTGTTCGTCTCCAGGAAGCCGACCCGCCAGGCCTTGTCCGGGATCGGCACCTCGTAGATGCTGCGCTGCACCTTGGACGGCCAGCCGGGGCGGACCTTCGTCGCACCCACCTTGGCGGCCTTGTCGCGGCCGCTCTGGCGACTCTGCTGGGCCGAGACGGCCAGGTAGCCCGCGGGGACGCCGACCAGCAGCAGGATGATGATCGCGGTCACCCAGCGGCGGCGCACGACGTGTCTGCGGTCCTCCGCGGGCGGCGGTACGGAGTCCCCGTCGGGTGCGGAGGCCTGGTGGGGCAGGGTGGGCGGCGGTGTCACTGCTGGTCCTGGTCCTCGGGGCCGACGGCGGCGTCTGGCCGGCCGAGCTGTGCGTAGCGCTCGTACCGCTCGACGCGCCGGCGCGTGGCGCGGCGGAAGCGTCGGGCGACGAGCCGGGAGAGGTCGGCGGCGCCGACCATGCCGGCCTCGGGGCCGAGCTGGGCTTTGGCGATGCGGGCCTCGGGCCGGTAGCCGCGCCCGGTCAGGTGACGGCGGAAGGCGTCCCGGGCCGGGCCGATCAGCAGGTCGTCGGCGGCGCTGACGCCGCCGCCGATGACGAAGCAGGAGGGGTCCAGGGCGGCGGCGAGGTTGGCGATGCCGACGCCGAGCCACTGGCCGATGTCCTGGAGCAGTTCGACGCACATGGCGTCGCCCTCGCGGGCCAGCTCGGTGATGAGCGGTCCGGTGATCTCCGCGACGTTGCCGCCGACCCGGGCGATGATGTTGTGCGCGACGGGGGAATCGGCGGCGGCGAGCTCGCGGGCCTCGCGGACCAGGGCGTTGCCGGAGCTGTACTGCTCCCAGCAGCCGCGGTTGCCGCAGGGGCAGCGGTGGCCGCCGGGGACGACCTGCATGTGGCCGAACTCGCCGGCGACCCCGTACCGGCCGCGCTTGACCTGGCCGCCTTCCAGGATGGCCCCGCCGATGCCGGTGCCGAGCGTGATCATGACGAGGTGGTCCTCGCCGCGGCCGGCGCCGAAGCGCCACTCGGCCCAGGCGGCGGTGTTGGCATCGTTGTCGACCATGACCGGGACGGCGAGCCGGGACTGGAGCGCGTCGCGCAGCGGCTCGTCGCGCCAGGCCAGGTGAGGTGCGAAGAGGACGCGGGAGCGGTCGGCGTCGACCCAGCCGGCCGCGCCGATGCCCACCGCGTGCACGTCGTGCCGGTCGGAGAGGTCCAGGACCAGTTCGACGATGGTGTCCTCGACGACCTTGGCGCTCTTGGACTTGTCGGGGGTCTCCGCGCGGATCTTCTCCAGGATGATGCCGTCGGCGTCGACGACGCCGGCCATCACCTTGGTGCCGCCGATGTCGATGCCGACGGTCGGTACGCGCGGGGCGGTCAGGTGCGACCGGCGCTCACGGGTCCCGATGGTCCGCAGGACGGTGCCCCGCGCCGAGCCCCGGTGGGCGAGCGTGAAGTCCCGGTACGTGCTCATCGAGTCGTGCCGTCCCTCATGGTGCGGTGGTGCCGGACGGGGTGCCCGGGCCTGGTGGCGTGCTGGGTGGCGTGCTGTCTGAGCCTGATTCTGCCACCCGCTCCAGCTCGTGGCTCAGTTCGTCGAGCTCGGAGCCGCCCGCCATCTGCCGGGTCAGCTCGTCCAGGGTGATCGAGTCGCGGGTGTGGCTGCCCGCCATGGTGCCGCGCTTGAGGAGCACGAAACGGTCCCCGACCAGGTACGCGTGGTGCGGGTTGTGGGTGATCAGGACCACGCCGAGGCCCGCGTCGCGGGCGGCGGCGACATACTTGAGGACGACGCCGGACTGCTTGACGCCGAGCGCGGCGGTGGGCTCGTCCAGTACGAGGACCTTGGCGCCGAAGTGGACGGCGCGGGCGATGGCCACGCACTGGCGCTCGCCGCCCGACAGGGTGCCGATGGGCTGGTCCACGTCGCGCAGGTCGATGCCCATGCGCAGCAGTTCGGTGCGGGTGGTCCGGCGCATCAGCTCGACGTCGAGGCGGCGCAGCGGGCCGCGGCCGCGGGTGGGTTCGGAACCGAGGAAGAAGTTCCGCCAGACGGGCATCAGCGGGACGACGGCCAGGTCCTGGTAGACGGTGGCGATGCCGTGGTCGAGGGCGGCGCGCGGGTTGGCCAGGACGGTCTCCTCGCCCTCGATCTCGAAGGAGCCGGCGTCGTGCCGGTGCAGCCCCGCGATGATCTTGATGAGGGTGGACTTTCCGGCGCCGTTGTCGCCGAGCACGCAGGTGATCTCGCCTGCGGAGACCTCCAGGGAGACGCCTTGGAGGGCGCGGATGTTGCCGTAGAACTTGCTGACGTCGGTCAGCCTCACCAGCGCCGGTGCGGGGCCGGTCGTCGTCCCGGTATCGGTCACGGTCACTTCGCCTCCGCCCGCTTGCGGACCCATGCGTTGAGCAGCGTCGCGAGCAGCAGCATCGCGCCGAGGAAGAACTTGAACCAGTCCGGGTTCCACTGGGCGTAGACGATGCCGTTGCTGGTCATGCCGAAGATGAAGGCGCCGACGGCCGATCCGATGGCGGAGCCGTAGCCGCCGGTCATCAGGCAGCCGCCGATGACCGCCGCGATGATGTACAGGAACTCGTTGCCGACGCCCTCGCCCGACTGGACCACGTCGAACGAGAAGAGGATGTGCTGCCCGGAGATCCAGGCGCACAGCGCGACGCCCATGTAGAGGCCGATGCGCGTCTTGACCACGGGCACGCCGGTCGCGCGGGCCGCGTCGGCCCCGCCGCCCACGGCGAAGATCCAGTTCCCTGCGCGGGTGCGCAGCAGGATCCAGGTGGCCACCGCGACCAGGGCGAACCACCACAGGATGGTGACCTTCAGGGTGACCGAGCCGACGTTCCACTGCGAGGCGAAGAGCGCGCGGGCGGAGTCGAAGCCCTCCATGTCGGCGATGGACTTGGTGGAGACGGAGCCGCTGATCAGCTTGGTGAAGCCGAGGTTCAGGCCGGTCAGCATCAGGAAGGTGCCGAGCGTGATGATGAAGCTCGGCAGTTTGGTACGGGTGAGCATGAAGCCGTTGAAGAAGCCGACGGCGAGGGTGACAATCAGGGACACCAGGACGCCGACCCAGACGTTGGCCGTCATCTGGTAGCTGAACATCGAGCTGAACAGCGCCGAGGTGGTGACCATGACGCCGGCGGACAGGTCGAACTCCCCGCCGATCATCAGCATCGCCACCGGGACGGCCATGATCCCGATCGTGGAGGCCGAGTACAGGACCGTGCTGAGGCTGGAGGCCCGCAGGAAGCTGTCCGCGGCGAAGGAGAAGAACACGAAGACCGCGGCGGCGCCGACCACCGCGCCCAGCTCCGGGCGGCCGAGCAGCCTGCGCAGCAGGGAGCTCGGCGCGAGCCGCTCGTCCGCGGGGGGTGCGGCGGCGCTCATCGGCTGCCCCGCTTGATGTACTCCTCCAGCGCGGACGCCTCGGCGCCGGTGACGATCTGCGGTCCGGTGAGGACCGGACGGCCGCCGCCGAGCACGTTGGCGTTGTAGCGGTAGAGCCAGAGCAGGTCGATCGCCTCGTAGCCCTGGAGGTAGGGCTGCTGGTCGACGGCGAAGCCGAGCGCCCCGGACTTCAGGTCGCGGGCGACGGACGCGTTGAGGTCGAAGGTGTCCACCTCCGCCTTGCTGCCCGCCGCGTCCTTCGCCTTGACGGCGGTGGGGGCGAAGGGGGCGCCGAGGGTGACGATCGCGTCGACGGACGGGTCGGCCTGGAGCTTGGCCTGCAGGGCCGCCTGGACGGAGGGCATGTTGGTGCCCTCGACGTACAGGTTCTCCATCGTCCCGCCGAAGGTCTTCTTCGCTCCGGCGCAGCGCTGCTCGTGGCCCACGTTGCCCTGCTCGTGCAGGACGCAGACGGCCTTCTTGCGGCCGCGTTTCGTCAGCTCGGCGCCGACCGCCTCACCGGCGATCTCCTCGTCCTGGCCGATGTGGGTGAGCGCCCCGTACGCGGCGGACTGCGCGGAGCCGGAGTTCACGGTGATCACCGGGATGCCCGCCTTGACGGCCTTGGCGATGACGTCCTTGAGGGCCTCGGGCTTGGCGAGGCTGACGACGATCCCGTCGACCTTCTGGTCGATCGCGTTCTGCACGAACTGTGCCTGCTGCTGGGCCTGGTCGTCGTGGGCGTAGACGAAGTTGATGTTGTCCTTCGCCGCGGCCTCCTTGGCACCCTTCTGGACGATGTCCCAGAAGGTGTCGCCGTCGCCCGCGTGAGTGACCATCGCGAAGGTCCAGCGCGGGGTGGAGACCGCGGGCCGGCCCGCCTCGGCGGCCCTGGCCCGCTCCTCGGCACGCTTGCCGCCCGTACTGCTGCATCCCGCGAGGGAGGCTCCCAGTACCGCCGCGAGCACGGCGCCCACGACGCGCACCCCTGTCCGAACCCTAGCCACGTCGCCGTGCCCTTCCCTCGTCCGTGTCGTCCGTCATCAATCGGTCATTCCGGTTCCAGCCGCCCAGTATCCGCCACAGTGGACCATGCGGGGTCATCGGGGCAGGCGCGGGCAGATTGACAGGTCCCCCGTTCGGGGTCAGGTTGAGTGCATGCGCATCGGGCTCATCGGGACGGGCCGGATCGGCTCGTTCCACGCGGCGGCGCTGGCCCGCCGCCCGGACGCGGGCTCGCTCCTGCTCGCCGACGCCGATCCCGCGCGGGCGGCGCGTCTCGCCGACCGCCTCGGGGCCACGGCCGCGCCCTCGGTCGAGCAGGTCTTCACCTGGGGCGTCGACGCGGTGGTGGTGGCCTGCGCCACCGAGGGCCACGCTGAGCTGGTCGTCCGGGCGGTGCGGGGCGGCCTGCCGGTGTTCTGCGAGAAGCCGGTCGCCCCCGACCTGGCCCGCAGCCTGGCGGTGGTGCGCGAGGTGACCGCGCTCGGCGGGGTCCTCCAGACGGGTTTCATGCGCCGCTTCGACGCGGGCTACCGCACGGCCCGGGACCTGGTCCGCTCGGGGGCGCTGGGCCGGCTGCACACCGTACGGACGACGACGGCCGACGCGGAGCCGCCGGACGCCGCGTACCTGGCGACTTCCGGCGGGCTGTACCGGGACTGCCTGGTGCACGACTTCGACATGGTCCGGTGGGTGACCGGGCGCGAGGTGACCGAGGTGTACGCGGCCGGCTGCGACGCGGGCCCCGCCCGGTTCCGCGAGACCGGTGACATCGACACGGCGGCGGCCGTGCTCACCCTGGACGACGGGACGCTCGTCACCGCGACCGGCACCCGGTGCAACGGCGCCGGGTACGACGTGCGGATGGAACTGGCCGGGGAGCGGGACCAGGTCTCCGTCGGGCTGGACGACCGGACGCCGATCACCTCGACCGAACCGCACGGGCCGCCCGCGGCCAGCAAGCCGTGGACCGGGTTCCTGGAGCGGTTCGCCCCGGCGTACGAGGAGGAGCTGGCCGCCTTCGTACGGCTGATCCGCGGTGAGGGGCCCAATCCGTGCGACGGCCGCGAGGCGCTGGCCGCGCTGCGGGTGGCGGAGGCGTGCGAGGTGTCGCGCCGCGAGCGGCGCCGGGTCCGGCTGGAGGAGCTCCCGGACCTGTGAACGGGTGGCTCCCGGCGGCGGCATGCCCGCCAGCGTACGGGCGCCGCACGCCGTCGGCCGGTCATGATCCGGCCAACGTTCAGCCGGCCGCGCGGCGCCCCCAGGCGGTCCCGGCCAGGACGAGGGCGACGCCCACGAACCCGAGGGGGCCGAGGTGCTCGCCGCCGATGGCGATGCCGGCGGCGGCCGCCCACAGGGGCTCGGTGCCGAGCAGCAGGCTGACGCGGGACGGGGAGGTGCGGCGTACGGCCCACATCTGCACGAAGAAGGCGAAGAGGGTGCAGAAGACGGAGAGGAACACCAGGCCGGCCCACTCGGCGGCCCCGAAGTCCGCGGCGGCCGCCCAGGGGGTGGCCCCGGTGCCGGGAAGGGCGGCGAGCAGGGCGAAGACGAGGACCGCGCCGCCGAGCTGGACGGTGGTCAGGGAGAGCGAGTCGGCGTCCTGGACGGCCTTGACGCGGGCCATCAGCAGCACGTGCAGGGTCCGGGCGAGGGCGGCGCCGAGAATCAGCACGTCGCCGAGGCCGGGTCCGGTGAAGCCCGCGCCCTGGGTGAGGAGCACGACGCCGGTCACGGAGACGGCCGCGGCGCCGAGGAAGGCGGCCGGGGGGCGGACCCGGCGCACGGCGGCCTCCGCGAGCGGGGTGAAGATCATGGTCAGGCTGATGATCAGCCCGGCGTTGGTCGCGGAGGTGTGGACGACCCCGTACGTCTCCAGGAGGAAGATCCCGCCGAGTACGAGGCCCAGCAGCCCGGCCCCACGCAGCTGGGCGGGGGTCAGCGCCCGCAGCCGGCGCCATCCGGCGAGGACCAGGACGGGCAGCACGAGCGCGAAGCGCAGCACCAGTACGGCGATGACGGTGTGCGCGGTGGTGATGCCCTTGGCTGCGAGGTAGCTGCCGCCCCACACGACGGCGACGGCCAGAACGGGCAGGTCCGCGGCCCAGGGCCGGCGGGGCGCGGTCTCCCCCGCGGGGGTGGCGGCGGGGGCGGGGGCGGGC
>NZ_JAPNLM010000009.1 GCF_026627255.1 Streptomyces antarcticus
CGCCGCCCCCGCCCAAGGAGAAGAAACGCCGTGCCCGCTGCCGACACCGTCCTCACCGGAGCCCGCGTCCGCACCCTCGACCCCGACCGCCCCGAAGCCCGCGCGGTAGCCGTCCGCGGCGGCGAGATCACGGCCGTCGGCGACGAGGCGGACGTACGCGACTGGCTCGGGCCCGCCACCGAGGTGATCGACCTCGGCGGCGCCACTCTCACCCCCGGCCTCACCGACGCCCACAGCCACCCCGTCTGGGGCATCGAGATGGCGGAGGGCACCGATCTCTCCGCCGTCCGCGACCCCGACCAGCTGCGGGCCGCCCTGCGCACCGCCGGCCGGGGCCCCGGCGGCTGGGTCACCGGCCACGGGCTCGACCACAACGCCTTCGGCGGGCTCCCCGTCGACCGGGCGCTGATCGAGGACGCCCTCGCCGGGGCCCCCGCCTTCCTGCGCCTCTACGACGGCCACTCCGCCCTCGTCTCCGGCGCCGCCCTGGCCGCCGCCGGGATCACCGGCCCCCGCACCTTCGCCCAGCGCTCCGAGATCGTCTGCGACGCCGACGGCCGCCCCACCGGCCACCTCGTCGAGCACGCCGCGATGGCCCTCGTCGGCAACCTCGTCCCCAAGCCCTCGTACGGCGAGCGCCGGACCCGGCTCGTCGAGCTGCTCGGCTCCATGGCCGCCACCGGCCTCACCGGCGCGCACGTCATGGACCTCGGCGACGGCGACGTACCGGCCCTCCTCGCCACCGTCGAGTACGAGGGCGACCTGCCGCTCCGCCTCAACCTGGCCCCCTGGTGCATGCCCGGCGCGGACGACGCCGACCTCGCGGAACTCATCGCCCTCCAGGGCACCGCGGGCCGCCACTGGCGCATCGGCGGCGTGAAGTTCTTCATGGACGGCACCGTCGAGGGCGGCACCGCCTGGCTCGATCACGCCGACTGCCACGGCCAGGGCACCGAAGCCTTCTGGCCCGACCCCGAGGCCTACGCCCGCGCCGTACGGGTCCTGGACGCCGCCGGCGTCCGCACCGCGACCCACGCCATCGGCGACGCCGCCGTCCGGCACGTCCTGGACACCGTGGCCGCCCTGGGCGCACCGGCCCGGACGCGGCACCGGATCGAGCACATCGAGACCGTCCCCGACGACCAGTTGGCCCGGTTCGCGGAACTCGGCGTGATCGCCTCCATGCAGCCGCCGCACACCGCGTACACCCGGGCCGACCACACCGACGAGTGGTCGAAGCGGCTGGGGGAGGAGCGGGCCTCGCACGCCTGGCGCTGCCGGGACCTGCGGGACGCCGGGGCGGTCCTCGCGCTCGGCTCGGACTGGCCCATCGCCCACTACGACGCCCGCCAGATCCTGGTGACCGCCCGCAGCCCCCTCGGCGCGGCCGCCGCGGGCCCCGCCCTGACCGGGCTCATGGCGCTGGAGGGACTGACCTCGCACGCCGCGCTCGCGGCGGGGGAACAGCGGGTGGCGGGCCGGATCGCGCCCGGCTACCGGGCCGACCTGACGGCCTTCGCCCTCGACCCGGTCACCGCCGGGGTGGACGAACTGGCCGAGGCCCCCGTACGCCTCACCATGTCCGGGGGCCGGACCACCCACCGCGGAGCGGAGGTGTGACCGGGAAGGGGCCGGCCGGCAGGGCCTAAGCGCGCCCGAACCGGTTCAGCAGCGCCGCCGCCGCCGGGTGCCGGTCGGTGTGCTCGGGGTGGCGGGGCAGCCGGTGCGGCAGGGCGCCGTACCAGGACCGGGAGACGGCGTAGCCGAAGGCCAGGCAGAGCAGGCCGCCCACGGCGTCCAGCCAGAAGTGGTTGGCGGTGGCCACGATCACGACGAGGGTCGCCGTCGGGTAGAGCAGGCCCAGGATCCGGGCCCAGGGGGCGGACGCGACCGCGAAGATCGTCAGCCCGCACCAGAGCGACCACCCTATGTGCATGGACGGCATCGCCGCGTACTGGTTCGACATGTGCTTGAGGTCCCCCGAGGCCATCGAGCCCCAGGTGTGGTGGACCAGCACGGTGTCGATGAAGTCCTGCCCGTTCATCAGCCGGGGAGGCGCGAGCGGGTAGAAGAAGTAGCCGACCAGGGCCACGCCCGTGGTGGCGAAGAGGACCATGCGGGTGGCCGCGTAACGCCCGGGATGGAAGCGGTAGATCCACACCAGCACACCGATGGTCACCACGAAGTGCAGCGTCGCGTAGTAGTAGTTCATGCCCACGATCAGCCACGTCACCGAGTTCACGGCGTGGTTGACGGACTGCTCCACGGCGATGCCGAGATCGCGCTCGACGTTCCAGATCCAGTCGGCGTTGGCCAGGGCCGCCGCCTTCTGCTCGGGAACGGCGTTGCGGATCAGCGAGTAGGTCCAGTAGCTGATCGCGATGAGCAGGATCTCGAACCAGATCCGGGGGTGGCGCGGGCTCCGCAACCGCTCCAGCAGGGTGCGCTCGGGAACCGGAGGAGCCTGGCCCCCGGCAGCGCTGGGCGCCGGGACGTCCGTCCGGGTTTCCAGTGTCGTCACGCTCGCTTCACCCATGGGCCAGAGTCTGCCAGATGCGATCTGGGCTCCGATCATCCCTCGGGACGTTCTTCGCGGTCACCGGTCCGCCCTGGGGACTACGACGACCCTACGGCCTGCGGTGCTGGCCCGGACCCGAGGCCGTGGAACCGCGCACCACCAGTTCCGGAAGGAAGACGAACTCGCTGTGCGGGGCCGGCGTACCGCCGATCTCCTCCAGCAGCGTCCGCACCGCCGCCTGCCCCATCGCCAGCACGGGCTGCCGGATCGTGGTCAGCGGCGGATCGGTGAACGCTATGAGGGGGGAGTCGTCGAACCCGACCACCGAGACGTCCTGCGGCACCCGCAGCCCCTGCTGCCGGGCCGCCCGGATCGCACCGAGCGCCATCATGTCGCTCGCGCACACCACCGCCGTGCAGCCGCGGGAGATCAGCGCGGTCGCGGCGGCCTGGCCGCCCTCCAGCGTGTAGAGGGAGTGCTGCACCAGCTCCTCGACCTCCGCCTCCTCGAGCCCGAGGCGCTCCTTCATCGCGAGCCGGAAGCCCTCGATCTTGCGGAGCACCGGCACGAACCGCTTCGGCCCGACCGCCAGCCCGATCCGGGTGTGCCCCAGAGCGGCCAGGTGCGTCACCGCCAGATGCATCGCCGCCCGGTCGTCCGGCGACACGAAGGGGGCCCGCACCTTGTCGGAGAACCCGTTGATGAGGACGTACGGGACGCCCTGCCCGCGAAGCTGGTCGTACCGGCCCATGTCGGCCGTGGTGTCGGCGTGCAGCCCCGAGACGAAGATGATCCCCGAGACCCCGCGGTCCACCAGCATCTCGGTCAGCTCGTCCTCGGTGGACCCGCCGGGCGTCTGCGTGGCCAGCACCGGCGTGTACCCCTGCCGCGTCAGCGCCTGCCCGATGACCTGGGCGAGCGCCGGAAAGATGGGGTTGTCCAGCTCCGGAGTTATCAGACCGACGAGCCCCGCGCTGCGCTGGCGCAGCCGTACGGGCCGTTCGTAGCCCAGGACGTCGAGCGCGGCCAGCACGGACTCGCGGGTGCCTGCGGCCACACCGGGCTTGCCGTTGAGCACCCGGCTGACTGTGGCTTCGCTGACCCCCGCCTGGGCTGCGATGTCGGCTAGCCGTGCGGTCACGGGATTGGACTGTACCGGTCGCACGTCACATTGCCCACCAAGTGCACGAGTCCGGGGGCAGCACCACCGTACGGCTGTCCGTACACACCGGAGAGCTGGAGAGCACGGGACGCCCCGGCGCCGGGAGCTCGACCGGAACGGGCCGGCTGTTGAGGGTGCAGGCGAAGTCGGGCCGGGTGAAGAGGAGGACCCCCTCGGGCGCGGACAGCCACCGCATCCCGGTGGCCGGACCCTCCCAGTCACCGGAGTCACCGGAGTCACCGGCCGCCCCGGACCGTCCGCCCCCCGGCGCCCCCAGACCCGGCAGCGCCCGGCGCAGCTCCAGCGCGGCGCGGTACAGCTCCAGCGTGGAGTGCGGGTCGCCGGTCTGGGCCGCGACGCTGAGCCCGCCCCAGCCGGCGGGCTGCGGCAGCCAGCTCCCGGCAGGCCCGAAGCCGTACGGGGGCTCCGTACCGGACCACGGGATCGGCACCCGGCAGCCGTCACGGAGCCCGTCCTGCCCGGCACCCCGGTGGAACGCCGGATCCCGGCGGGCCGCGTCGGGCAGGTCGAGGACCTCGGGCAGCCCCAGCTCCTCGCCCTGGTACACGTACGCCGACCCGGGCAGCGCCAGCATCAGCAGAGCGGCCGCCCGCGCCCGCGCCAGACCCCGCTCCCCGCCCCCGTACCGCGTCACGTGCCGCACCACGTCGTGGTTGGACAGCACCCACGTCGTCGGAGCACCCACCGAGGCGGTGGCCGCCAGGGACTCGTCGATGACGGTGCGCATCGCGGTGGTGTCCCACGGACAGTTCAGGAAGCGGAAGTTGAAGGCCTGGTGCAGCTCGTCGGGCCGGACGTACAGCGCGAGCCGCTCGGACGTCGGGGCCCACGCCTCGGCGACCCCGATCCGGTCGCCCCCGTAGGAGTCCAGGAGCCTGCGCCATGAACGGTGGATCTCGTGGACCCCGTCCTGGTCGAAGAAGGGGAGCGGCTCGGTGCCGATCAGGGTGGCCTGGGCGCCGCGGCCGATGTCCGGCAGACCGGGGGCCTTCACCATGCCGTGGGCGACGTCCACGCGGAACCCGTCGACCCCCAGGTCGAGCCAGAACCGCAGGACGGAGGAGAACTCCGCCGGGACCTCCGGATGCGCCCAGTCCAGGTCCGGCTGCTCGGGCGCGAAGAGGTGCAGGTACCACTCCCCGTCCGCGACCCGGGTCCAGGCGGGCCCGCCGAAGACCGACTCCCAGTCGTTCGGGGGCTCCGCACCGTCCGCGCCGCGCCCCGGGCGGAACAGGTACCGGGCGCGGGCGGCCCGGTCCCCGGCGAGGGCGGCCCGGAACCACGGGTGCTCCGCGGAGGTGTGGTTCGGCACCACGTCCACGATGACCCGCAGCCCCAGCGCGTGCGCGCCCCGGACGAGGTCGTCGGCGTCGGCGAGGTCCCCGAAGAGCGGGTCGACGCCCCGGTAGTCGGCGACGTCGTAGCCGCCGTCGGCCTGGGGGGAGACGTAGAAGGGAGTGAGCCACACGGCGTCGACCCCGAGCCGGGCCAGGTGCGGGAGGCGCTCGCGCACCCCGCGCAGGTCCCCGACGCCGTCGCCGCCGCTGTCCGCGAAGGACCGCACGTACACCTGGTAGATGACGGCATCGCGCCACCAGCCGCCCCGCGCGTCGGCATTGCTGGAAGCGCTTGCAAGCTGGACGGCCGTCAACTCGTGGGTCATATCGGGGTCAACGCGTACACGTGCCCCCTGGTTGCGGGCCTGAGGGGTCGAAGGTGACTCGAACTAACAGCAAGCTGCGGCAACCGTACGGACACACGGATGTAACGATCAGCTCGTCTTGCAGAAAATTTCCGCAAGCTCTTTCGGACTTCTTGCGGGCTTGTTACGTTCCTGGCAACTCGGGACCGCGAGGACGCGGCCGGGATCATCGAAGGAGTTCATATGCGGCGTGGCATAGCGGCCACCGCGCTGGTCGCGGCCCTGGCACTCGCGGCGACGGCTTGCGGCGGGGACGCGTCGGACGGCAAGGATGCGGCCGGCGACAACGCGGGCGGGGAGCTCTCCGGCACGGTCACGTGGTGGGACACCTCGAACGACGCCGAGAAGGCCAGCTTCCAGAAGATCGCCGAGGCGTTCACGGCGAAGCACCCCAAGGTCACCGTCAAGTACGTCAACGTCCCTTACGGCGACGCGCAGAACAAGGTCAAGAACGCTTTCAGCAGCGGCTCCGACGCCCCCGACGTGATCCGCGCCGACGTCGGCTGGGTCGCCGACTTCGCCTCCCTCCAGTACCTGGACGAGGTCCCGGCCGAGACCGTCAAGAAGGTCGACGCCGAGTTCCTGCCGGCCGCCGCCGCCAGCGGCAAGTACGAGGGCAAGACCTACGCGGTGCCGCAGGTCATCGACACCCTCGGCCTCTTCTACAACAAGAAGATGCTCGCCGACGCCGGCGTCCAGCCCCCCACCACGCTGGAGGAGGTCAAGACCGCCGCCGCCGCCATCAAGGCCAAGACCGGCAAGGCCGGCCTCTACCTGCGCGGCGACGACTCCTACTGGTTCCTCCCGCTGATCTACGGCGAGGGCGGCGACCTGGTCGACGCCAAGAACAAGACGGTCACCGTCGACAACGCGGCGGGCGTCAAGGCGTTCAAGGCCGCACGCGACCTGGTCTCCTCCGGGGCGGCGCTCACCAACGCCACCGACGGCTGGACGAACATGCAGACCGCCTTCAAGTCCGGGGAGGCCGCGATGATGATCAACGGCCCCTGGGCCGTCGCCGACACCTACGCGGGCGACCAGTTCAAGGACAAGGCCAACCTCGGCGTCGCCCCGGTCCCGGCCGGCTCGGTCAAGGCGGGCTCCCCGCAGGGCGGCCACGACCTCGCGGTCTACGCCGGCTCCAAGAACACCGCCGCCGCGCACGCCTTCGTGGCGTACATGACCTCCCAGGAGGTCCAGGTCCAGTCCGCCAAGGAGCTGAGCCTGCTCCCCACCCGCACGGCTGCCTACGAGCAGCCGGACGTCAAGGGCAGCGAGATGGTCCAGTTCTTCAAGCCGGCCGTCGACAAGGCCGTCGAGCGCGCCTGGATCCCGGAGAACGGCTCCCTCTTCGAGCCGCTGAAGGTCGAGTACACCAAGGCGATCACCGGGGCCTCGACCCCGGAGGAAGCGGCCAAGACGGCCGGCGCCGAGTTCCGCAAGATCCTCAAGGGTTGGAAGTAGCGAAACATGGCTGCTCACACCAGCCAGTCGGTGGCGAAGGCCGCGGGTGACGACGTCGAGCACGGCGACGTCGCCCGCGGCCTGAGCCGCAGGACTGGCAGCGGGAACAGGACCGGCGGGAACAGGACCGGCGGCCGGGGCGGGCTGCGGCGCGCCCTCGCCACCCACTGGTACGCCTGGGCGATGGTCACCCCGGTGGTGCTCGTGCTCGGCGTGATCATCGGCTGGCCGCTGGTCCGCGGTGTCTACCTGTCGCTGACCGACGCCAACGAGCGCAACGTCTCCCGTACGATCGGCGTCCGCCACATCGAGGCCACGTACGAGTTCGTCGGGCTCGACAACTACGCGGCCGTGCTCAGCGACCCGGTGTTCCTGCAGCGGCTGGCGTGGACGGTGGTGTGGACCGTCGCCTGCGTGTCCATCACCTTCACGCTCGGCCTGGCCCTGGCCAACATGCTCAACCGGGACTTCAAGGGCCGCGCCGCCTACCGGATGGCGCTCATCCTGCCCTGGGCCGTTCCCGGTTTCGTCTCCGTCTTCGCCTGGCGGTTCCTCTTCAACCGCGACAACGGCATCCTCAACAAGATCCTCGACGGCGGCGGCATCTCCGCCGTCCCGTGGCTCGACGACCCGACCTGGGCCAAGTTCGCGGTCATCACCGTCAACGTCTGGCTCGGTGTCCCCTTCATGATGGTCGCCCTGCTCGGCGGGCTGCAGTCCATCCCCGGCGAGCTCTACGAGGCCGCCGAGATGGACGGTGCCAGCGCCTGGCAGCGGTTCCGCCACATCACCCTGCCCGGCCTGCGCGCGGTGAGCATGACGGTGATCCTGCTCTCCACCATCTGGACCTTCAACATGTTCCCGGTGATCTTCCTGCTCACCCGGGGCGGACCGGGCGACTCCACCGAGATCCTGGTCACCCAGGCCTTCCGCGAGGCCTTCATCACCAGCCCGCGCGACTTCGCCGCCTCCGCGACGTGGGGCGTGCTGATCCTGGCCCTGCTCATGATCTTCGCGCTGGTCTACCGGCGCTCGCTGCGCAAGCAGGGAGAGGTGTGGTGACCATGACCACCCGCACTCGGGGCCGCCGCGCCCCGCTCGCCTCCGTCGGCCTCCACGCGACGCTGCTCGTCGCGTCCGTCGTCGCCGTGTTCCCGGTGCTGTGGATCCTGCTGACCTCGCTCAAGCCGGCGCAGCACGCGATCACCACGGACTTCGTGAAGGAGCCGACCCTCGGCAACTACACGTACCTGCTGGAGTCGAGCCACTTCCTCAGCTGGTTCGCGAACTCCGTCCTGGTCGCCGGCGTCACCACGGTCCTCGGCGTGTTCATCGCCGCCACGACCGGCTACGCGGTCAGCCGCTTCAAGTTCCCCGGAATGAAGCCGCTGATGTGGACCCTGCTCATCACGCAGATGTTCCCGATGGCCATCCTGATCGTCCCGCTCTACAACCTGATGGGCGACCTCGGGCTGCTCAACCAGCCCGTCGGCCTGATCATCACCTACCTCACCATCGCCGTGCCGTTCTGCGCCTGGATGATGAAGGGCTTCTTCGACACGATCCCGATCGAGATCGACGAGTCCGGGCGCGTCGACGGGCTCAACCCCTTCGGCACCTTCTGGCGGCTGATCCTGCCGCTGGCCAAGCCCGGCCTCGCCGTCACCGGCTTCTACGCCTTCATCACCGCCTGGGGCGAGGTCGCGTACGCCTCCGCCTTCATGGTCGGCGAGGAGAACCTCACCCTGGCCGGCGGACTGCAGACCTTCGTCACGCAGTACACCTCCAACTGGGGTGCGATGAGCGCCGCTTCGGTCCTCATCGCGATCCCCGCGGCGATCTTCTTCGTCTTCGCCCAGCGTCACCTCGTCGCCGGGATGACGGCAGGCGCCACCAAGGGCTGACCACCCGCCTGCCCCCGCATCACCGGCCCGATCTCTTCAAGGACGACATGACCCAGCACCTCGCCGACGCACTTCCCACCTCTTCCGGCACCCTGCCCGGATGGTGGAGAGAAGCGGTGATCTACCAGGTCTATCCGCGCAGCTTCGCCGACTCCAACGGGGACGGCATGGGGGACCTCGAAGGCATCCGCCGCCGCCTGCCCTACCTCAGGGACCTCGGCGTCGACGCCGTGTGGCTCAGCCCGTTCTACGCCTCCCCGCAGGCCGACGCGGGCTACGACGTCGCCGACTACCGGGCCATCGACCCGATGTTCGGCACCCTGCACGACGCCGACGCCGTGATCCGCGAGGCGCACGCACTGGGCCTGCGGATCATCGTCGACCTCGTTCCCAACCACTGCTCCGACCAGCACGAATGGTTCAAGCAGGCGCTGCGCGAGGGCCCCGGCACCCCGCTGCGCGAGCGGTTCCACTTCCGCCCGGGGCAGGGCGCCGACGGCTCCGAGCCCCCCAACGACTGGGAGTCCATCTTCGGCGGGCCCGCCTGGACGCGGGTCGCGGACGGGGAGTGGTACCTGCACCTCTTCGCCCCCGAGCAGCCCGACTTCAACTGGGAACACCCCGCGGTCCAGGACGAGTTCCGGTCCATCCTGCGGTTCTGGCTGGACCTGGGCACCGACGGCTTCCGCATCGACGTCGCCCACGGCCTGGTCAAGGCCCCCGGCCTGCCCGACCTCGGCCGCGACGAGCAGCTCAAGCTGCTCGGCAACCAGGTGCTGCCCTTCTTCGACCAGGACGGCGTCCACGAGATCTACCGCTCCTGGCGGACCGTCCTGGACGAGTACGCCGGTGACCGCATCGGCGTCGCCGAGGCGTGGACGCCCAGTGCCGACCGCACGGCGCTCTACCTGCGCCCCGACGAGCTGCACCAGGCCTTCAACTTCCACTACCTGAACACCGGTTGGGACGCGGAGGCGCTGCGCGCTGCCATCGACGACTCGCTCGACGCGATGCGGCCGGTGGGTGCTCCGACGACGTGGGTGCTGTCCAACCACGACGTGGTGCGGCACGTGACGCGGTACGGGGGCGGGGAGCGGGGTCTGGCGCGGGCGCGGGCGGCCGCTCTGCTGATGCTGGCGCTGCCCGGGTCGGCGTACGTGTATCAGGGCGAGGAGCTGGGGCTGCCCGAGGTCCTCGACCTGCCCGACGAGGTGCGCCAGGACCCGTCGTTCTTCAAGGCGAACGGGCAGGACGGGCTCCGTGACGGCTGCCGGGTGCCGATCCCGTGGTCCGGCACGCAGGCCCCGTACGGCTTCGGCGACGGCGGCAGCTGGCTGCCGCAGCCGGCCGAGTGGGCGGGCCTGAGCGTCGAGGCGCAGACCGGGGACCCGGCGTCCACGCTGGAGCTGTACCGGGCGGCGCTGCGGATCCGCCGGGAGCGGGCCGAGCTGGGCGCGGGCGACGCGGTGGAGTGGCTGGAGGCGCCGGCCGGCGTCCTGGCGTTCCGGCGCGGGGCGTTCGTGTGCGCGGTGAACACGACGGGCGCGCCCGTACGGCTGCCCGCGCCGGGTGCGGTGCTGCTGGCCAGCGCCGCGCCGGGCGACCCGGACGTGCTCCCGGGCGACAGCGCGGTGTGGTGGCTGGGGTGACCTCCCCGCTGAGGCTCACCGACATCGCCGCGCAGGCCGAGGTCAGCGAGGCGACGGTGAGCCGCGTGCTCAACGGCAAGTCGGGCGTGGCGGCCGGTACCCGGCACAAGGTGCTGGCCGCGCTCGACCTGCTGGGCTACGAGCGGCCGGTGCGGCTCAAGCGCCGGAGCAACGGGCTGATCGGGCTGCTCATCCCGGAGCTGACCAACCCGATCTTCCCGGCGTTCGCCCAGGTCATCGAGCAGGCCCTGGCCGGGCACGGGTACACGCCGGTGCTGTGCACGCAGACGCCGGGCGGGGCCACCGAGGACGAACTGGTGGAGCAGCTGGAGGAGCGCGGTGTCACGGGCATCGTGTTCCTGTCGGGGCTCCACGCGGACTCGGCGGCCGACCCCTCGCGCTACCGTCGGCTGGCGGCGCGGGGGGTGCCGTTCGTGCTGGTCAACGGTTTCAACGAGCGGATCAGCGCGCCTTTCGTGTCGCCGGACGACCGGGCGGCGGCCGATATGGCGGTACGGCACCTGGAGGATCTGGGGCACCGGCGGATCGGTCTGGCGATCGGTCCGACGCGGTACGTGCCGTCGGCGCGCAAGGAGCAGGGGTTCCTGGCGGCGCTGCCGGGCGCGGACGCCGAAGGCCTGGTCCAGCGCACGCTGTTCACCGTCGAGGGCGGTCACGCCGCGGGCAACGCCCTGCTGGACCGGGGCTGTACGGGTGTGGTGTGCGCGAGCGACATGATGGCCCTGGGGGTGGTGCGGGCGGCGCGTGAGCGGGGGCTGCGGGTGCCGGAGGACGTGTCGGTGGTCGGCTTCGACGACTCGCCGCTGATCGCGTTCACGGATCCGCCGCTGACGACGGTGCGCCAGCCGGTGCGCGCCATGGCGACGGCGGCCGTGGGCGCGCTGCTGGAGGCGGTGGGCGGTACCCCCGTCGAGCGCACGGAGTACGTGTTCCAGCCGGAGCTGGTGGTCCGCGGCTCGACGGCCCAGGCCCCCGAGCCGGCGGCCGCTCCGGCGGGTGGTTCGGCGGGCGGACCGGCTCAGACGACGCAGAACTCGTTGCCCTCGGGGTCCTGGAGCACGACGGCGTAGTACGGCATGTCCGGCTCGTCCATGATGTGCAGGACGGTCGCGCCGGCCGCGGTGAGGCGGGTCACCTTGCGGGTGACCCGCTCGATCCGGACCCCGATGGCCACGTCGCGCCCGCCGCCGACCTTCAGGTCGAGGTGGAGGCGGTTCTTGCCGTTCTTCGGCTCGGGGACCTGCTGGAACCAGATGCGCGGGTTGCGGCCGTCCGGGTCGACGATCGACTCCGGGGTCTCGCCGGAGCCGTCGGGCAGCTCTTCCGGGGGCACCCCCAGGTCCTGCCAGTAGGCGCGCCAGGTGGTGTGCCCGCCGGGCGCCGGTTCGGGTGTGTAGCCCAGGGCTTCGGCCCAGAAGGCCACCATGCGCCGCGGGTCCGCGCAGTCGACGGTCAGTTGCAGGGTCATCTCCATGTCGGCAGGGTCGCAGGCGCCGCCGACAACTCCCGGCGGCGACGCGGCCGGTCGCGGGCGCGGTGGCGCCGCCTCGCCGCGGCGCGCTACCCGCCGGAAACAATTCTGCAATCTCTTGCGCAAAGTCTTGCAGAGGGTGGGTGTGCGCCCTACGGTCGCTGCCATCCCCACCTCTTTCGCCAGGAGGCACCCGCATGCCCCGCACTCGCGTCCGACGCCGTACGCAAGCCCCCCACCGCAGAGCCGCCCTCGCGGTCCTGGCCGTCGCGGCCGCCACCCTCGTCGCACCCGCCGCCCCGGCCACGGCCGCCGCCCCCGGGGAGCGCGACGTGACCGCCGTCCTCTTCGAGTGGAAGTTCGACTCGGTGGCCGCGGCCTGCACCGACAGCCTCGGTCCGGCCGGCTACGGCTTCGTCCAGGTCTCGCCTCCCCAGGAGCACATCCAGGGCCCCCAGTGGTGGACCTCGTACCAGCCCGTCAGCTACAAGATCGCCGGGCGGCTCGGTGACCGCACCGCCTTCAAGCGGATGGTCGACACCTGCCACGCGGCGGGCGTCAAGGTCGTCGCGGACTCCGTCATCAACCACATGGCCGCCGCCGACGGCACCGGAACGGGCGGGAGTTCGTACACGAAGTACGGCTACCCCGGCATCTACTCCGGCTCCGACATGGACGACTGCCGGGCGACGATCTCGAACTACCAGGACCGCGGCAACGTCCAGAACTGCGAGCTGGTCCAGCTGGCCGACCTCGACACCGGCGAGGCGTACGTACGGGGCCGCATTGCCGGGTACCTGAACGACCTGCTCTCCCTCGGGGTCGACGGCTTCCGCATCGACGCCGCCAAGCACATGCCCGCCGCCGACCTCGCCGACATCAAGTCCCGGCTGACCAACCCGGGGGCCTACTGGAAGCAGGAGGCCATCTTCGGGGCGGGCGAGGCCGTCGGACCGGCCGAGTACCTGGGCAACGGCGATGTGCAGGAGTTCCGCTACGCCCGTGACCTGAAGCGGGTGTTCCAGAACGAGAACCTGGCCTACCTGAAGAACTTCGGCGAGGCCTGGGGGTACATGCCCGGCGGCCAGTCCGGGGTCTTCGTCGACAACCACGACACCGAGCGCGGCGGCGACACCCTCAGCTACAAGAACGGCTCCGCCTACACCCTCGCCAACGTCTTCATGCTGGCCTGGCCCTACGGCTCCCCGGACGTGCACTCCGGCTACGAGTGGACCGACAAGGACGCCGGGCCCCCCAACGGCGGCGCGGTGAGCGCCTGTTACACCGACGGCTGGAAGTGCCAGCACGCCTGGCGGGAGGTCTCCTCCATGGTCGCCTTCCGCAACGCCGCCCGCGGGCAGGCCGTCACCCACTGGTGGGACAACGGCGGCGACCAGATCGCCTTCGGCCGCGGCTCCAAGGCGTACGTGGCGATCAACCACGAGGGCGCGGCCCTGACCCGCACCTTCCAGACCTCCCTGCCGGCCGGCGACTACTGCGACGTGCAGAGCGGCCGCGCCGTCACCGTGGGCGGCTCCGGCCAGTTCACCGCGACCCTCGGCGCCGGCACCGCCGTCGCCCTGCACGTGAACGCCCGCACCTGCTCCGGCACCACCCCGCCGCCCGCCGCCAGCGCCGGGGCCTCCTTCGCCGTCAACGCCACGACCGTGCCCGGCCAGAGCGTGTACGTCACCGGCGACCGCGCCGAGCTCGGCAACTGGAACACCGGCGGCGCTCTGCGGCTCGACCCGGCGGCCTACCCCGTCTGGAAGCTCGACGTGCAGCTCCCGCCCGGGACCGCCCTCGCGTACAAGTACGTCCGCAAGGACGCCGCCGGGAACGTCACCTGGGAGAGCGGGGCCAACCGCACCGCCACCGTCCCCGCGACCGGCAAGGTCGTGCTGAACGACACCTGGCGCGGCTGACCGAAGCCCCACAGACCAGGGCCGCCCGGCACCACCCGACCCCGCCACGGGCCGGGCGGCCCTCATCCCGTACACAAGGAGAAACGCCTTGATACGCCCTGCCGCAGGAGTCCTCGCCGCCGCGCTGGCCGTGACGCTCCTGCCCGCCCTCCCGGCCGCCGCCGCCCCGGCGCGGCCCCCGGCCCCGCCCTCGGACGCGAAACTGGCCGCCGAGCCCGCCCGGCACGACCTGACCCGCGAGCAGTTCTACTTCGTGCTCCCGGACCGCTTCGCCAACGGCGACCCGCGCAACGACCGGGGCGGCCTGACGGGCTCCCGGCTCCAGACCGGCCTGGACCCGACGGACAAGGGCTTCTACCAGGGCGGCGACCTCAAGGGGCTGACGGAGCGGCTCGACTACGTCAAGGACCTCGGCACCACGGCCATCTGGCTCGCGCCGATCTTCAAGAACCAGCCGGTGCAGGGCAAGGGCGACGACGTCTCGGCCGGCTACCACGGCTACTGGATCACCGACTTCACCCAGGTCGATCCGCACTTCGGGACCAACGCCGACCTGGAGCGGCTCATCGACAAGGCGCACGGGAAGGGGATGAAGGTCTTCTTCGACGTCATCACCAACCACACCGCCGACGTCGTCGACTACCGGGAGGCCTCCTACTCCTACCTGTCGAAGGGCGCCTTCCCCTACCTCACCGAGGACGGGGTGCCGTTCGACGACGCCGACTACGCCGACGGGAAGCGCACGTTCCCGAAGACCGGACCCGACTCGTTCCCGCGGACGCCCTTCGTGCCCGACGCGAAGAAGAACCTCAAGGTGCCGTCCTGGCTCAACGACCCGCGGATGTACCACAACCGGGGCGACTCCACCTTCGCCGGTGAGTCCTCCGAGCAGGGCGACTTCTTCGGGCTCGACGACCTGTGGACCGAACGTCCCGAGGTCGTCGAGGGGATGGAGAAGATCTACGAGAAGTGGGTCCGGGACTTCGACATCGACGGCTTCCGCATCGACACGGTCAAGCACGTCAACACCGGCTTCTGGACGCAGTGGGCGACCGCCCTCGACGCCTACGCGGCCAAGCGCGGCCGCGACGACTTCTTCATGTTCGGCGAGGTGTACTCCGCCGACACCGCCGTCACCTCCCCGTACGTGACGCGCGGCCGCCTCGACTCCACCCTCGACTTCCCCCTCCAGGACGCGATCCGCGCGTACGCCTCCCAGGGCGCGGGCGCCGGCCGGCTGGGCTCCGTACTGGCCGACGACTACCGGTACACCACCGACAAGGCCAACGCCTACGAGCAGGTCACCTTCCTCGGCAACCACGACATGGGCCGCTTCGGCACCTTCCTGAAGCAGGACCGGCCGGGGGCGGGGGAGCAGGAGCTCCTGGACCGCTACCGGCTCGCCAACGAGCTGATGTTCCTCTCCCGGGGCAACCCGGTCGTCTACTCCGGCGACGAGCAGGGCTTCACGGGCGCCGGCGGCGACAAGGACGCCCGGCAGCCGCTCTTCGCCTCGCAGGTCGCCGACTACCTCGACGACGACCAGCTGGGCACCGACCGCACCCACGCGAGCGCCGCCTACGATCCGGGACACCCGCTGTACCGGCAGATCAGCGCGCTCTCGAAGCTGACGAAGGCCCACCCGGCGCTGCGTGACGGGATCCAGAGCGAGCGCCTGGCCGACGGCTCCGTGTACGCCTTCGCCCGTACCGACCCCCGCAGCCGGACCGAGTACCTGGTCGCCGCGAACAACGCCGCCGAGCCCCGCACCGTCGAGCTCGACGCCCCGGCCGGGGCCTCGTACCGCACCCTGTACGGCGGCTCCGCCACGGTCCGCGCCTCCGCGGCCGGCAAGCTCGCCGTCACCGTGCCCGCCTACGGCTCGGTCGTCCTCCAGGCCGCCGCGCCCCTGGCCCGGCCCGCCGTCAAGCCCTCCCTCACCCTCAAGGCCCCCGCGCCCGGCGCGACCGGCACCGTCGAGCTGAGCGCCGACGTCACCGGCGGCGGCCTGAACCGGGTCGTGTTCGCCGCGCAGACCGGCACCGGGAAGTGGCAGGTCCTCGGCTCCGCCGACCACGCCCCGTACAAGGTCACCCAGCACGTCGAGGCCGCCCCCGGCACCGCACTGCGCTACAAGGCGGTCGTCACCGACTCCGCCGGCCGCACCGCGAGCGCACTCGCCGCGTCCGTCGCCGGCCAGGTCCCGCCCGTCGAGGTGCCGACCGCGACCCAGCGCGACTACGCCGTCGTCCACTACAACCGGCCCGACGGCGACTACACGAACTGGCGGCTCTACGCCTGGGGCGACGTCGCCGAGGGCGAGACGACCCCCTGGCCCGAGGGCCACCCCTTCACCGGCCGCGACGCCTACGGCGCCTTCGCGTACGTCAAGCTCAAGCCCGGCGCCTCCGCCGTCAACTACCTCGTCATCGACAAGGACGGCAACAAGGACGTCGCCGCCGACCGCACCATCGACGTCACGAAGACCGGGGAGATCTGGCTGGAGCAGGGCAAGGAGCCCGCCCGCACCGAGCGCCCCGCCCAGCCGCCGCAGGACACCACGAAGGCCGTCCTGCACCACCACCGCCCCGACGGCGCCTACGACGGCTGGGGCCTGCACGTCTGGACCGGCGCCGCGACCCCGACCGACTGGTCGAAGCCGCTCCTGCCCGTCCGCACCGACTCCTACGGCGCGGTCTACGAGGTCCCCCTCGCCGCCGGCGCCACCAGCCTGAGCTACATCCTCCACAAGGGCGACGAGAAGGACCTCCCCACCGACCAGTCCCTCGACCTGAAGGCCACCGGCCACGAGGTCTGGATGCTCGGCGGCCGCGAGAAGTACCTGCTGCCGCAGCCCGCCGGCTCCGCCGCCGCCGTCGACCTCACCAAGTCCGAGGCGATCTGGATCGACCGCGACACCCTCGCCTGGAACGCCCCGGCGGCCGCCGCGTCCGTCCAGCTCCTCGCCTCCCGCGAGGGCCGCGTCACCGCGCGGAACGGCACCCTCCAGGAAGCCGGGGCCCGACGGCTGCGCCTGACCCGGTCCGAGCTCACCGCCGCCCAGAAGCAGAAGTTCCCGCACCTGGCCGCGTACGCCGCGTACACCGTCGACCCGCGCGACCGCGACACGGTCCGCGAGGCCCTGCGCGGCCAGCTCGTCGCCAGTGCCCGCGCCGCGAACGGCGCCGTCCTCGCCGCCACCGGCGTCCAGCTCGCCGGCGTCCTGGACGACCTGTACGCGACCGGCGCCGCCCTCGGTCCCGTCTTCAGGGACGGCCGCCCCACCCTCTCCGTCTGGGCCCCGACCGCCCGCGAGGTCGCCCTCGAACTCGACGGCCGCACGGTTCCCATGCGCCGCGACGACGCCACCGGCGTCTGGTCGGTCCGCGGCGAGCGGAACTGGACCGGCAAGCCCTACCGCTACGCCGTCACCGTCTGGGCGCCCAGCGTCCGCCAGGTGGTCCGCAACCTGGTCACCGACCCGTACTCCACCGCCCTGACCGCCGACTCGACGCACAGCCTGGCCGTCGACCTCGCCGACCCGAAGCTCGCCCCGCCCGGCTGGCGGGACCTGCGCAAGCCCGCGCCCGTCCCCTTCACCAACGCCCAGATCCAGGAGCTGCACGTCCGCGACTTCTCCGTCGCGGACCGCACCAGCGCCCACCCCGGCCAGTACCTGGCCTTCACCGACACCGCCTCGGCCGGCATGCGCCACCTGCGCGACCTGGCCGCCTCCGGCACCTCGTACGTCCACCTCCTGCCCGCCTTCGACATCGGCACCATCCCCGAGAAGCCGGCCGACCGCACCGAACCGGCCTGCGACCTGAAGGTCTACGCCCCCGACTCCGACCAGCAGCAGGCCTGTGTGGCCGCCGCGGCCGCCAAGGACGCCTACAACTGGGGCTATGACCCGCTGCACTACACCGTCCCCGAGGGCAGCTACGCCGGCGACCCGAACGGCACCGCCCGCACCACCGAGTTCCGCAGGATGGTCCAGTCCCTGAACGGGGCCGGGCTGCGCACCGTCATGGACGTGGTCTACAACCACACCGTCGCCTCCGGGCAGTCCGACAAGTCGGTCCTGGACCGCGTCGTCCCCGGCTACTACCAGCGGCTGCTGCCCGACGGCAGCGTCGCCAACTCCACCTGCTGCTCCAACACCGCGCCCGAGAACGCCATGATGGGCCGCCTGGTCGTCGACTCGGTCGTCACCTGGGCCAAGGAGTACAAGGTCGACGGCTTCCGCTTCGACCTGATGGCGCACCACCCCAAGGCCAACATCCTGGCCGTCCGCGCCGCCCTGGACGCCCTGACCCCCGCCAAGGACGGGGTCGACGGCAAGAAGATCGTGCTCTACGGGGAGGGCTGGAACTTCGGCGAGGTCGCCGACGACGCCCGCTTCGTCCAGGCCAGCCAGAAGAACATGGCCGGCACCGGCATCGCCACCTTCTCCGACCGGGCCCGCGACGCGGTCCGCGGCGGCGGCCCCTTCGACGAGGACCCGCGCGTGCAGGGCTTCGCCTCGGGCCTGTTCACCGAGCCGAACGGCTCCCCGGCCAACGGCACCCCCGCCGAGCAGAAGGCCCGGCTGCTGCACGCCCAGGACCTGATCAAGGTCGGCCTGTCCGGGAACCTCGCCTCGTACGCCTTCACCGACACCTCCGGCCGCCGCACCAAGGGCTCCGAAGTGGACTACAACGGCTCCCCGGCCGGCTACGCGGCCGCCCCCGGCGACGCCCTCGCCTACGCCGACGCCCACGACAACGAGACCCTCGCGGACGCCCTGACCTACAAGCTCCCGCCCGCCACCAGCCCCGCCGACAAGGCCCGCATGCAGGTCCTGGCCATGGCGACGGCCACCCTCTCGCAGGGACCGTCCCTCTCCCAGGCGGGCTCCGACCTGCTCCGCTCCAAGTCCCTGGACCGCAACTCCTACGACAGCGGCGACTGGTTCAACGCCGTCCACTGGGACTGCCGCGACGGCAACGGCTCCGGCCGCGGCCTGCCCCCGGCCGCCGACAACGCCTCCAAGTGGACCTACGCCAAGCCCCTGCTGACCCTGCCCGCCCCCACCTGCGCCGACATCACCGGAGCCGCCGCGGCCTTCCGCGACCTCCAGCGCATCCGTACGACGGAACGCGCCTTCGCCCTCACCACCCCGGAGGCGGTCCAGGCGCAGCTGGCCTTCCCGCTCTCGGGCAAGGACGAGACCCCCGGCGTGATCACGATGACCCTGGGAGACCTGGTGGTGGTCTTCAACGCCACCCCGGCCGACCAGTCCCCGCGCGTCCCGGACCTCGCGGGCGGCGCGTACGCCCTGCACCCGGTCCAGGCCGCCGGTTTGGACGCCACGGTCCGCCGGGCCTCCTACGACGCGGCGACGGGGGAGTTCAGCACCCCGGCCCGCACGGTCGCCGTCTTCACCCGCGACCTGACACGGCGGTGAGGCGCCCCGGGTGCCTCACGATCCCGAGGCACCCGGGGGCTCACACGACGGTGAGCCGGTCCAGCCGCTTCTCCAGCAGGATCACCCCGTAGACACTGCCGTCCTGCGCCTCCTTGTGGGGGAACTCCCCGACCACGCGGTAGCCCGCGCCGCGGTAGTACGCGAGCAGCCGGGGGTTGGTGGAGACGCAGTCCAGCCGCGCGCGGGCCAGCCCGGACCGGGCGATCCGCCGTTCGGCGTGTTCGAGCATGCGGCGCCCGGCTCCGGCGGGCGCCGCCCGGCGTTCCACCATCAGCCGGTGCACGTAGCCCGCGACGGGCGGCTGGACCCCCCAGGCCTCCTCGTCGGACCACCACAGCTCGTACCCGCCGATGATCCGCCCGTCGCTGTCTCCGGCGAGCCACACCTCGCCCTCGCGCATCTTCGCCACGAAGTGCGCGGCGTCCTTCTCGCCGGGCTTCCACTGCTGGATCCCGTGCTTCTGCATCCACCGGGCAGCCTGGTCGTACAACTGCACCAGGGTGGCGGCGTCCTTCTCCGCGGCCGGCCGGAACAAGATCCCGTCGTCAATGATCACGGGGCATTATCGCCACTGCGGTGATCACCGCGGAACAGGGCACCCGCCGGGCACACCGCCACAAGTCCCGCCGCGCGTACGGTCGGACGTTCGTTCGGGACCGTCGTCCGGGCTGCCCGGGGTACCTGCCGCAGGGGTCCCGCCGGCCTACGCCGCGCCGGGCTGGTCGGACCCCGTGCCGGGCTCCGTGCCGGGTTGTGCGTCAGGTGCCGAACCGGGTTGCGCGTCAGGTGCCGGGCCCGCCATCAGTCCGCCGAGCCGCACGACCAGCTCCCCGAACGTCCCGTCGGCCGGCTCGTCCGCCAGGATCCGTACGAGGATCCCCGCCATCTCCGCGTCGTACGCGGCGCTCACCGCGGCCAGCGCCGCGAAGTCGTGCACCAGCTGCAACTCCAGCTCGCCCCGCGGGATCTTCCGGCCGTCCAGCCAGATCAGCGCGGTGGACTCGGCGAGCGACACCCACGAGCGCACGACCAACTGCAGCCGCGCCGGCGGCTCGGAGACGTTCAGGTGCGCGAGGATCTGCTCGTACGCCGCCTGCCGCACCTCGTCGATCATGGCGTTGGCCCGGCTGCTCCCGGCGGCCGGACCGCCCCGCATCAACGCCGAGAAACCGGGGCCGTGTTCGTCGACGAACGAGAAGAACCGGCCCATGACCCGCAGCAGCCGGGCCCCGAGCGGGCCTTCCCGGGGCTCCACGAACCGCAGCGCCAGCTCGTCGGCCGCGCGCCGCAGCGCGGCCTCGTACAGGCTCAACTTGCCCGGAAAGTAGTGGTAGACGAGCGGCCGCGATATCCCGGCCGCCGCCGCTATCTCGTCGATCGACACATCGTCGGGCGACCGGTTGCTGAACAGCTCCAGGGCAACCCCGATCAGCTGCTGCCGCCGCTCCTCGACACCCATCCTGCGCCGCACCCCGGTTGTCATGCCGCCACCCTAACTTCTCCGGTCGCCGCGGAGCCCCCGCGGTTCCCGGCGAGGGTGGACCGGCCGGGGTCGCGCCGCTGCCGCTACAGGTCCAGCACCAGGCGGTCGCCGCGCGCGCGGGAGACGCACAGCAGCATCGAGTCGCCCCGCTCCTGGTCGGTGAGCAGGGTGTCGCGGTGCTCGACCGCGCCCGCCAGGACCCGGTGCTGGCAGGTGCCACAGAATCCCTGCTCGCAGGAGTACGGGGTGCCGGGCAGCTCCCGGCGGACCGCGGCCAGGGCGCTCTCGTCCGCGCCGACCTCGACCGTGCGCCCCGAGCGGCGCAGCTCGACGGTGAAGGGTCGGGCCGGGCCCGTCGCCGCCGCCGCGCCGAAGCGCTCCAGGCGCACCGCCGCGGGGTCGGCGGCCGCCGCGACGACGGCGTCCATCAGCGGTTGCGGGCCGCAGCAGTAGACGAGGGTGCCGGGCCCGGCCGCGGCGAGCGGGGCCAGGTCGGGGAGGCCCGCCTCGTCCTGCGGGAAGAGGCAGACCCGGTCGCCGTACGCCGCGAGTTCGGCCAGGAAGGGCATCGAGGCGCGCGAGCGGCCCCCGTACAGGAGCGTCCAGTCGGCGCCCGCCGCGGTGGCCGCGCGGAGCATCGGCAGGATCGGCGTGATGCCGATGCCGCCCGCGACGAACACGTACGCACCGGCCGGGACCAGCTCGAACCGGTTGCGCGGCGGCCGCAGTTCCAGCTCGGCGCCCTCGACCAGTTGCGCGTGCGCCTCCCGGGAGCCGCCGCGGCCGTCCTCGACGAGCCGGACCGCGATCGTGTACCGGCCGCTCTCCGCCGGATCCCCGCACAGGGAGTACTGGCGGACCAGCCCGGACGGCAGCGTGACGTCCACGTGCGCGCCCGGCGCCCAGGCGGGCAGCTCCGGTGATTCCAGGACCAGGTGCAGGACCCCCTCGGCCGGCTCCGTACGGGAGACGACCAGCGCGCGCAGCGTCCGGCGCGGGGAGTATCCGGAGACCGGCGTCTCCAGGGCCGGCAGGGGCCACAGCGGCGAGTTCCCGATGCGCCGGCCCAGGGCGCGCCGGGCCGCCCAGGCGGCGCCCGCCGCGACGGTGAGCACCAGGGCGCGCCTCATGCGGCGCTGCCGCCGTTCGCGCCGGGGGAGGTGGCCAGGTAGGCGGTCGCCTGGGCGGTCGAGCCCTCCTGCGAGGGGTGATACGTACGGGAGAGGTAGGTGGGGATCGACCTGAGCATCGCCCCCGTGGAGGGCAGCACGCCCTGCTGCCCGGCGCGGAGGAACTGCCCCAGCGAGGCCCTGCCGTTCACGAGGGAGGGGTCGTTCTCCATGAAGAAGCGGACCCCGCGCTGCCACAGGAAGACCAGGGCGGAGAACGCCGTCGCCCAGGTCCGGGCCCGGCGGCGGTAGTTGCCGTCCACGTGCATGAACAGGTCGAAGGCCACCGAGCGGTGCTCGACCTCCTCCGCGCCGTGCCAGCGCAGCAGGTCCAGCATGGTCGGATCGGCGCCCCGCCGGTCCAGCTCGTCCGCGTTCAGCACCCAGTCGCCCAGGAACGCCGTGTAGTGCTCGATCGCCGCGATCATCGCGACCCGCTCCATCAGCCACCACCGCCGCGCCCGGCCCGGGGGCAGGGTCCGGTCGCCGAGCAGCTTCTCGAAGAGCCAGTCCACCTGGGCCGTGTACGGGGTCGGGTCCAGACCCAGGCGCTTCAGGTGGGGCAGCACGTCGTCGTGGGCGGCGGCGTGCATGGCCTCCTGGCCGATGAAGCCGATGACGTCCGCGCGCAGCCGCTCGTCCTCGATGTACGGCAGCACCTGCTTGTAGACGTGGACGAACCACCGCTCGCCCGCGGGGAGCAGCAGGTGCAGCACGTTGATCATGTGCCCGGCGAAGGGGTCCCGGGGCAGCCAGTGGAGCGGGGTGTCCTCCCAGCCGAAGGACACGTTCCGGGGCTTGAGGTCTATGTGTTCCGACGCCACGGGAGCGGGCGCGGGCGGCGTATTAGACATGGCGTCAATGTACTGATGGGTAGGAGCCAGGAGAACCCCTCTGCACGCACTTCCTGACGCGGCCCCCGCCACGGCGGCGGGGGCCGGGCCGGCCGCCGCAGCCGGGCCGGCCGCCGCGGCGGGGCCGGCCGCGGCTCAGCGCAGCGAACCCGCCTTCGAGCCGTCCGTGAGCCTGCCCGACAGGTCCACCTGCGCCCCGGCCGGTGCCTTGACCGCCAGCCGGTTGCCGTTCGCCGAACCGCTGACCCCGCCGCCCGACGCCGACAGGGAGGCGAACTGCGCGCTGCCCGCGGCGAGTACGTACCACTGCCCCGCCCGCGACTGCCACAGCACGCCCGCCAGCACCCGGGGCTCCCGGGGCCCGCACGCCAGGGTCCCCTCCGCCCGGGCCGCCTGCGCGGCCAGCGGGGCGCCCGGGGCCAGGAACTGCGCCTGGACCCGGTCCGCCGCGCCCTGCCAGGTCTCGGCCCGGGTGCAGAGCCAGGCCGCCGTCCCGCCGCCCTCGGGGAGCGGCTGCTTGGCGTACGTCCAGGCGTTGACCGTACGGACCCCGTGCGAGCGCACGGACGGCAGCAGGCAGGCGATCCGCTGCCAGTCCCCGAGCTCCGCCGCCTCCGTCACGTCGCGCTCGGCGCCCGGAGCGCCCGACGTCAGCCGGGCCGGGGTCAGTTCGCCGAGGTCGGTGATCAGCCGGGTGGCGCCCGCGCCGGTCAGGGCCAGAGCGTTCCAGCCGGTGCAGCTGCCCCCGGGCGCGGGGCCGACGACCGGCGGGGTCACCCCCTCCGGGGTCAGCTTCAGGGCCGTCGGGGCCGCGTCCGCCTTCAGCAGGTCCCGCAGCGCCGCCCCGGTGACCCAGGGAGCGGTGAGATAGCGGACGTTGCCGTCGACCCGGCTCAGCACCAGGGCCGCCGCGGTGTCCGCCGTGGCCCCGTCGGTCCGGGCGAAGTCGAGGGCGGCGCCGGTGGTCCCGGCGCGCGGTTCGGCGTACCGGACCACGCGCAGGCCGTCGTACAGCAGGACCACCACCGCCTGGTCGACGGCGCCCGCGTACAGCAGCTGGGCCGGACCCATCGCGGGTCCGGTGGGGGTGCCGGGGGTGGCCGAGACGACCACCGAGGACCCCGGCCGGGCCCACACGGCCAGGGCCCGGCGCAGCAGCTCCGCGTCGCCGGCGCGGTCGCCGCGCGCCGGCCAGGTGGAGAAGCCCGTACGGGAGGACGTCCGCCACAGCGTCGGCGCGGCCCGGACCAGCTTGCCGGGGTCCAGGGCCTGTTCGGCCGCGGCGTTCAGCGCGTACGGCGGCGCGGCGGGCCCGTCCGACCCCCAGCCCCCGCCGGGCAGCGCGAGCAGCGCCCCGCAGACGGCGAGGGCGGCCCCGGCGGCGAGGGCGGCCCGCGTGAGCCGGCGCCGGCGCAGCAGGTCGGTCGGGCGGGCCTGGAGGACGCACGGGTCGAACTCGGGAGAGGCGAACAGCGCGTCGTCCGCCGGGTCACCGGACTCCGCGACGGCGGCGGCCGGGTCGGCGACCCCCGCGTCGTCCAGCACCTGGAGCACCTCGGGCCCGGACAGCCGCTCCAGGGCGCGCAGCACGCAGGCGGCCCGGCCGGGCCCGCCGAGGGTGGCCAGCCACTGGTCGAGGGCGAGCTCCTCGGCCCCGCCCGAGCGGGGGAACAGCCGCAGCCCCCACACCTGGGGGAGGGCCGGCGGCAGCTGCGCGCGCCGGGGGAGCGCGTGGAAGGTCAGCGGGACCCCGGCCTCCAGGGCGGCGCGCAGCACGCGCAGCCGTACGTAGGCGTAACCGGAGTCCCCCATGCCGCCGCGCTGGCCCGGGACACCGCCGCGGGCGGCGGGCGTCGTCCCCCGTCGGCCCCGCGGCAGCGCCCGCTGAGTGAGCGCATGCGCGGTGAGCACCCGCCGGTTGCGGCCCAGGGCGGGCGGCAGCACCAGGTAGGCGAGCCGCACCAGCCGCGGGTAGTGCTCGACGATGGCGGCCTCGGCCTGTTCGACGTCGGGAGACAGGGGGCGGGTGGCGGTATCCGGCGCAGTCACGTTCAGCAGAACGAGCGAATCGTCGGATGGTCACCCGTCGCCAGCGCACACGTTCGGGCCCTCCGGGTGTTCGCGCACCGCGGCGGCCGCGATGGGCCGGGTGGAGTACGCCGGGGTCGGCGACGGCCGGGTGGCGGACGCCGGGGGGCCGGGCGGGGAGGCGGACGCCGGGGCGCCCGGGCGGGGAGGCGGACCGGCCGTCAGGCCACCAGGCTGGCCCGCAGGGCCTCGACCGTCTCGTCGGAGACGCCGAGGCCCTCGCGCACGTACTTCTCCATGGAGCCGTAGCGCGTCTCGACCTCGTTCATCGCGGCCTCCAGGTACGAGGGGAAGACCCCGATCAGCGCGAGCGCGATGTCCGGGTCGCCGCCCGCCGCAGTGAAGCCCTCGATCATCGGGGCGAAGGCGCGCTTGACCGCCGGGTTCACCGAGAGGTACTCGGCCATCAGGGTGTCGTCGTCCGCGCCGAGCAGCGACAGGATCACCGTCGCGCCCCAGCCGGTGCGGTCCTTGCCCGCCGTGCAGTGGAAGAGGAGCGGGCCGGACGCGGGGTCGGCGGCCTCGGTGAGCAGCATCCGGTACGCGGCCTGCGCGGACCCGGAGAGCACGAAGGACCGGTAGACGTCCCCGAACAGGGCCTGCGCCTTGCCGCCGCCCAGGTGCTCCTCGGCGACCACCGGGTCGGACAGCAGGTCCTTGAGCTGCGCGGCGGCAGGCATCGCGCCGGAGTTCACCTTGTCCGCGAGCACGTCGCCGACCAGCAGCCGGGCACCGGCCGGGAGGCGGTCGGGGTGGTCGGCGCGCTCGGCCTCGGTGCGGAAGTCGATGACCGTGCGCAGGCCCAGCGCGGCCACCACCGGGTCGGCGCCGAGGTCGAGCCGGTCGAGCTGGCCGGAGCGCAGGAGCAGGCCGGGAAGGACCGTGCGGCCGCCGGACAGCGGGGTGCCGCCGAGGTCGCGGAAGTTGGCGACGGTGGTGGAGGGGGTGGCGGTCATCGTGTCGGCTCCAGCGGTCTGCGAGGGATGCGAGCGGTGCGGGCGGTGCGCGGTGTGAGCGGTGCGCGGTATGGGCGGTGCGAAGACGGAGCGACGAGACCGGAAGGTCACGGTTACTCGTGTCATTCGACGGTTCAGGCAATTTTCCGACGACTCGGCGCGGAAAGGCAATCGATGGCCAGGGAGATCCCGATCCCCACCCCGAGCGCCGCCAAGTGCCCGGCGTCGGTGAAGGTCCGCCCGCGCTTGACCACCGGGGCCGCGCCGAGTATCAGGAGCCCCGCCCGGGCCGCCGTGCGCACCGCCCCGCGCGGCAGGGCCGAGGTCAGTGCCCCGAGGACGGCGTTGAAGCCGTAGCTGGTCCCCACGTCCAGGGCCCGCCGGGTCGGCGGTCCGGCCGTCCTGCGCAGGACGCCGTACACGAGCAGCGTCGCGGAGGCGTGCCCGAGCAGGAACACCCCGGCGGTCCACCAGGCCCCGTACGCGTACTCGGCGTACCCCAGGACAGCGACGAGCAGCAGCGCGTACGGCAGGGGCATCGGCTCCTCGACCACGAAGGCGCTGGTCAGCAGCGTTTCCCAGCGGCCGGCGTCGAGGTTGTCGACGTTGGTCGAGCAGCCGCGCAGCAGCTGCTCCCGCTCGGCCGGCCCCCTCCGCTCCAAGGCGTACGCCCCGAGCTGGACGCCGGCCGCGTACACCGTGCTCAGGGGCGACGGCCATGGCAATGGATTCACCCTGCCATGATCGGATACCGCCCTCGCGCGGGCATCACCGGGCCCCGTGGGAATATGGCCCGGCCATGTCAGAGAACCCCGCGCCGATGCGCGCCACCCGAGCCGCGCTGTTCGCGGCGGTGTGCGTGGCCCTCGGCGCGGTGGGGCACGCCCACATGTCCGGTACGGACGTGCCGCTCGCGGGGCTCCTCGGGGCCTTCGGAGCGACCGCCGGACTCGCCTGGCTCGGGGCCGGGCGGCGGCGGGGGCCGGTGGGGATCACCGCCGCGCTGCTGGCCGTGCAGGGGGTCCTGCACCTCGTCTTCACCGGCAGCCAGGCCGTGCGGACGGCCGCCGCGGCGGCGCCGGGCCACGGCCACCACACCGCGGCCACGGACCCGGCGGCCGGCGCGGCCGGAGCCGGCTCCGGCGACGGCATGGCGGGCATGGCCGACATGGCAGGGATGGCGCACGGGGGCTCCGCCGCCGGCCCGGGCGCGATGGACGGCCTGGCCGACATGGCAGGCGTGGCCGACCTGGGCTCCACGGTCGGCGCCGGCGCGATGGACGGCCTGGCCGGCATGGTCGCGATGGCCGGGCACGGCGGGGTCGGGATGCTGGCCGCGCACGTGCTCGCCGGGCTGTTCTGCGCCCTCTGGCTGGCCCGGGGCGAGGCAGCCGTGTTCCGGCTGGCCCGCGTCCTGGGCTCCGCCGCGCTGCACACCGCCCGGCCGCTCGCCCGCGCGGTCGCGCTGGTGCGGGCACGGGTGGTGCCCGCAACGGCTCCGCCCGCCCCGCGCCCCGCGCACGTACGACCGCGCCGCCTGCGCGGTGCCGTACACGCCCACGCCGTGGTCCGGCGCGGGCCGCCGGAGACCCGAGCCTTCCGCACCACGGCCCCCGGCCGTCCTGCCCGCGCCTGACCGGCGCACCTCCCGGCCCCGCGCCGGCGGGGGGCGAGACCTGGGGCCGCTATCCCCATGTCTCCGCCAACACCTAGGACCCCCATGTCCCTTGAAGAGGTTCAGGACGTCCGCACCCCGGACGCCGACACCGCCGCAGACAGAACCACCGGCAGCACCAGCGCCGACACCGGCACCGAGGCCGACAGCGCCACCACCGGCGCCGCGCGCAAGCGCCCCGGCGGCGGCTGGGCCGCCCTGCGCCCGCTGCTCCTGCGCACGCACTTCTACGCGGGCCTGCTCATCGCCCCGCTGCTGTTCGTGGCCGCCGCCACCGGGCTGCTCTACGCCGTCTCCTGGCAGGCCGAGGCGATCGTCTACTCCGACGAGCTGACCGTCGACCGCGTCGGCGACAGCCCGCTGGCCCTCAGCGCCCAGGTCGCCGCGGCCCGCGACGCCGCGCCCCGGGGCGAGATCGTGTCCGTCTGGCCCGCGCCCGACGCCGAGGCGACCACCCGCGTGATCATGGAGAGCCCGGGTCTGCCCGAGGGCGAGACCCTGACCGTCTTCATCGACCCGTATACGGCCGAGGTGCGCGGGCAGCTCGCCACCGTGGGCGACGCGCTGCCGCTGCGGGCCTGGCTGAGCGAGTTCCACTCCAGCCTCCACCTCGGTGAGTTCGGCCGGAACTACAGCGAACTCGCGGCCAGCTGGCTGTGGGTGGTCGCCCTCGGCGGCCTCGCCCTGTGGATCGGCCGCCGCCGCAAGCGGGCGTCCGAACTGGTCGTACCCGACCGCAAGGCCACCGGCCGCCGTCGCACCCTGTCCTGGCACGGAACCGTCGGGCTCTGGGCCGTCGCCGGCCTCGTGGTGCTCTCCGCCACCGGCCTGACCTGGTCGCGGTACGCGGGCGAGAACATCGGGCAGCTCCAGGACCGCCTCGGCGGCGCCACCCCCGCCGTCTCCGCCTCGGTGAACGGCGGGCAGGACGGCGGCGCCGACGAGCACGCCGGGCACGTCATGCCCGACGGCACGCAGATGGCGCCGTCCGCTCCCACCGCGGACCTCGGCATCGACCGCGCGGTGGAGGCCGCCCGGGCCGCCGGGGTCACCGAGTCCCTCCAGGTGACGCTCCCGTCCCAGGGCAAGGGGTACGTGGTCAAGGAGAAGGACAAGCTGGTGCCGGTGCACCTGGACGCCGTCTCCGTCGACCCCGCCGACGCCCGCGTCATGGACGAACTCCGCTTCGCCGACTACCCGCTGCTCGCCCAGCTGACCCGCTTCGGCATCGACCTGCACATGGGCATGACCTTCGGCCTCGCCAACCAGCTCGCGCTGGCCGCGCTCGCCGTCGCGGTGATGTTCCTCGTCTTCTGGGGCTACCGGATGTGGTGGCTGCGCCGGCCGACGAAGGACCGCGCGCTCTCCGTGGGCCGCGCCCAGCCGCGCGGGGCCTGGCGGAAGCTGCCGGTGACCCTGCTGCTGCCGCTGGCCGCGGTGACCGCCGTCGTCGGGTGGTTCGTGCCGATGCTCGGGATCAGCCTGGTGGTCTTCCTGGTGCTCGACGCGGCCCTCGGCTTCGTGGCCGGACGCCGGGCGAGGACCGCGGCGGACACCGACGCCGAGACCGACGCCGAGACCGACGCCGAGACCGGCGCGGAGGCCGCCCCGATCGCGGTCTAGCGGACCGGGACCCGGCCCGGACGCGCGGGCCCGGAGCGGCCGAAGGGCCCGTACCCCTCGCGGGTACGGGCCCTTCCGCGCGTGTCGACGGGCCGCTCAGGGCGCGTACTCACCCGTCACGGCGCGTACTTGTAGCCCACCCGGCGCACGGTCTGGATCGCCCCGCGGTGGTCCGCGCCCAGCTTGCGGCGCAGCCGGGCGATGTGCACGTCCACGGTCCGGCCGTCACCGACGTGGCCGTAGCCCCAGACCGTGGTCACCAGCTGGTCCCGGCTGTGCACCCGGTGCGGGTGCTTGACCAGGTGGGCCAGGAGCTCGAACTCCAGGTACGTCAGGTCGAGCACCTCGCCCTCGACCTCGGCGGTGCGCTGCGCCGTGTCGATCCGTACGAGCGCGTCGCCGGTCGTCCCGGCGGCGCCCTCGTGGGCCTGCGGGGCGGGGGCGGCGACGGCGTGCGGGGCGAAGGCGATCTGCGGCTGCTGGTCGGCGGGCACGAGGACCAGGTAACCGACCATCGGGGGCTGGCCCGGCAAGGTGGGCAGGGTGTGCTGGGGCGCGGGCAGCCAGGTGGCGCCCGGCGGAAGCAGGTCCACGACCCGCGCGACCTCGTCCCGGTCCACGGCGCGCAGCCGGTGGCGCGGACTGGGGGGGAAGGTCAGGGGAGAGGTGGTCGCGGCAGACGTGAGCGTTCGGGTGTTCGCCATGAGTGGTCAGCTCTTTCACGCGGAGTAGTCGGCAGGAGACGCACGTACGTCATCGATGTCGGTACCGCACAGACCGAAGGCCTCGGGGGAGTTCTGGTGGGGGATCCCGGAGGCTTTAGAGGGCCGGCGCGTTCTTCGCGCGGCAACACACCCGGTCGAAATCGTCATGCTGACGAGACGGCCAGAACGGCTCGAGGTCGCTGCGACCTGACGAGGTGTACGAGTGGCTGGCCATGCGCCCATTCAAGCAGATGCCGGCCCGCCGGGGCAGAGCCCGTCTCACACCATGGAGCGGAATCTCATATTCAGCGTTCATCGCGCCGTCACACCCTTACATACCCGACATGAACTCTGGCTTCCGCGTCGCTTTCGCCCGTCCGGCCGGGCTGCTCGTATCGCATCGTGGGCACGGTGGTGGGCACGGTGGTGGGCACGGTGGTGGGCATGGTGGTGGGCACGGTGCCGGGTGCGGCCGTGGGTGCGGCGGTGCGCCAACGCCGAACGCCCGCCGGTCCTCGCGGACTCGGCGGGCGTTCGGGGGCCGGCCCGCCCACCCGTGGCGGGCCGGTCGGCGGGATCAGACCAGGCCGTCCTTCTCCAGGCCCGTGCAGCAGGTGTCCGTGATCAGTCGGGTCACCACGTACGGGTCCACGTTCGCGTTCGGGCGGCGGTCCTCGATGTAGCCCTTGCCGTCCTTCTCCACCTGCCACGGGATGCGGACCGACGCGCCGCGGTCGGAGACGCCGTAGCTGAACTCGTTCCACGGGGCCGTCTCGTGGAGACCCGTCAGGCGCTCGTCGATGCCCGCGCCGTAGTTCTTCACGTGGTCCAGCGGCTTGCTGCCCTCGCCCAGCGACTCGCACGCGGTGATGATCGCGCGGTAGTCCTCGCGCATCGCCTTCGTGGAGAAGTTGGTGTGCGCGCCGGCGCCGTTCCAGTCGCCCTTCACCGGCTTCGGGTTCAGCGTCGCGGAGACGTTGAAGTCCTCGGCGGTGCGGTAGAGGAGCCAGCGCGCGATCCACAGCTGGTCGGAGACCTCCAGAGGGCCGACCGGGCCGACCTGGAACTCCCACTGGCCGGGCATGACTTCGGCGTTGATGCCGGAGATGGCCAGGCCCGCCGCGAGGCAGTGGTCGAGGTGCTTCTCGACGATGTCGCGGCCGAAGATCTCGTCCGAGCCGACACCGCAGTAGTAGCCGCCCTGCGCGGCCGGGAAGCCGTTGGCGGGGAAGCCGAGCGGGCGGGCACCGTCGAAGAAGGTGTACTCCTGCTCGATGCCGAAGATCGGCTCCTGGCCGGCGAACTTCTCCGCGACCGGGCGCAGCAGGGCCCGGGTGTTCGACTCGTGCGGGGTCATGTCGATGTTGAGGACCTCGCACATGACGAGGACGTTGTCACCGCCGCGGATCGGGTCCGGGCAGGAGGACACCGGGTTGAGGACGCGGTCGGAGGCGTGGCCCTCGGCCTGGTTCGTGCTCGATCCGTCGAAGCCCCAGATCGGCAGCGCGTCTCCGTCGCCGAGGATCCTCGTCTTGGAGCGAAGCTTCGCCGTCGGCTCGGTGCCGTCGATCCAGATGTACTCAGCCTTGTAGCTCACGGGCCCCATCCTCAGACTCTGCGGGTGCTGCTGGTCGCTGCTTCATCGCTGCGGTGATGACCGCAGCGTGCCCGCCCGCGATTTCCCTTCCGTTGCCCGTGTGTGAACCCCGTGTTACCGACGTTTACCCCGCAGGTCGGGCGGGTTGTGCGGGTTGGTGGCAGCGCGCCCGCCGACGTGGGGCAGACTGGTCGGGTGAGCATTTTGTCTGATGTGAACCCTGCCGGAGACCCCGCCGAGGGTCCTGCCGAACGTGCCGCCGATCAGGCCCCCGCAGGCCGCCGACCCCGGGTCGGACTGCTGGGCACCGGTCCCTGGGCGCACCGTACCCATGCCCCCGCGCTCGCCGCGCACCCCGGATCCGAGTTCGCCGGAGTGTGGGGGCGACGGCCGGAGGCCGTCGCCGAGCTGGCGCACGCGTACGGCGTGAAGGTGTACGAAGACCCCGACGCGCTGTTCGCCGACTGTGACGCCGTCGCCTTCGCCCTGCCGCCGGACGTGCAGGCCCCGCTCGCCGTGCGCGCGGCCGCCGCCGGCTGTCACCTGCTGCTCGACAAACCCGTCGCGACGACCCTCCGGGACGCCCGGGCGGTCGCGGACGCCGTACGCCTCCACGGTGTCGCCTCCGTCGTCTTCCTCACCCTCCGCTTCGCCGAGCCCACCGCCGGCTGGGTCGGGGAACAGGCAGCCCGGCCGGGCTGGTTCACCGCCGCAGCCCACTGGCTCGGCGCCGTCTTCCCGCCCGACGGAGCGCCCAGCGCGTACGCCGACTCGCCCTGGCGCAAGTCCAAGGGCGGGCTGTGGGACGTCGGCCCGCACGCCCTGTCCGTACTGATCCCGATCCTGGGCGACGTCACCGCCGTCAGCGCCACCCGCGGCCCCTCCGACGTGGTCCAGCTGGCGCTGCGGCACACCTCCGGCGCCGCCAGCACCGCCGTGCTCAGCCTGGGCGCGCCGCAGGCCGCCGCCGGGGTGGGGCTGCAACTGCGCGGGACCGAGGGCGTGTACGAACTGCCCGACTGGAGGGACGTGCCGGGCGCCTACGGGCGGGCCCTCGACGCGCTGCTCACCGCCGCCCGCACCGGCGTGCCGGACGCGCGCGGAGCGGAGTTCGGGGCCCGGCTGACGGAGATCCTCGCCGAGGCGGAGGACCAGCTCCCGGCGGAGTGACGGCCACCGGCGCCGGCCGTCGGGTGCGGGCTGCCGGTTGCGGGCCGCTCCGGGTGGCGGTGTCCCGCGCGGGCTACTTGATCAGGGCGTTCGCCACGATGACGGCCAGGCCGATCGTGGCGTCCGCCAGCCCGATGAGCAGGGCGGAGCGGAGCCGGTAGCCGACCCGGACGGCCACGAAGGCGCCCCAGCCGAACAGCAGCGCCGTGTTCAGGCCGAGCCCGACGGCGGTCACCCCGTACGACTCCCAGTCGGCGAGCCCGGCGCCGACCAGCAGCAGGACGGTGGGGAGGGTGGCCGCGACCATCGGCCACTCGTTCCACAGCGCCACCGCGAGCAGCCGCCACCGGCGACCCGGGCCGCCGTCCCGGTGGGTGGCCATGTGGTGCGCGTAGCCGTGCGCGGCTCCGGCCGTGACGGCGGTCACGAGCACCCAGCTGGCGTCGTACAGCGGCGTGTACTCCCCGCCCTTCTGGTCCAGGGCCGCGAGCAGGGCGCTGGCCAGGACCGTTCCGTAGACCCCGCCGAACATCCAGTCGGCGCCCCGCCGGGGCGGCGGGAGCGGCGCCCCGCTGGGCAGGGGCTGGGGGTGCTGATGCTCGTTCACGCCGGGTCCTTTGGTGCGGTATGCGGGGGTTTGGGGATGTGATCAGCCTATAGAGATCCCGCGTGAGGGCGCTGTGAGTGCGGGCCGGTCAGGACGCCGTGCCGCCCGCGCTCACCGGCCCGGCACGCTGCCTGTGCTGCCCGTGCCGCCTGGCGGCCCCGTCGGTGCCCCCGCCGCCATCGCCCCCGTCAGTACCTCCGCGAGTACGTCCGCCAGCGCCGTCAGCGCCCGCGCGAAGGCCGCGTCCGGCGGGGCCGCGTAGCCGACCACCAGGCCCTCGCGGGCCGGGGACGGATCCGCCGGGTGCCGGTAGGAGGAGAGGCCGTCCAGCGCCAGTCCCGCCGCGCGGGCCGCCGCCAGGGCCGGGGCCTCGCAGCCCGGCGGGAGTTCCACCACGGCGTGCAGCCCCGCCGAGATGCCGGTCACCCGGGCCTGCGGGACCCGGTCCGCCAGGACGGAGACGAGCCGGTCGCGCCGGTCCCGGTAGCGCCCGCGCATCCGGCGGACGTGGCGGTCGTACGCACCGCATTCGATGAAGTCGGCCAGCGCCAGCTGGTCCAGCGCGCTCGCCCAGGACTCCCGCAGGCCCTTCGCGGCCAGGACCCTCTCGACCAGGTGGTCCGGCAGGACCAGCCAGCCGAGGCGGAGCGCGGGGGAGAGGCTCTTGCTGAGCGAGCCCGCGTACACCACGTGCCCGGGAGCCAGCCCCTGGACGGCGCCGACCGGCTTGCGGTCGTAGCGGAACTCCCCGTCGTAGTCGTCCTCCACGATCACCCCGCCGGTGCTCCGCGCCCACTCCACCGCCGCCGCGCGCCGGGCGGGCAGCAGCCGGCCGCCGGTCGGGAACTGGTGCGCCGGGGTGAGCAGCACCGTACGGGCCCGGTCCGGGAGTTCACCGGTCCGGGCCCCGTCCCCGTCGACCGGGACGGGGTGCGGGCGGACCCCGGCGGCTTCGAGGATGCCGTGGTGGAAGGGGAGCCCGTACGCCTCCACGGCCCAGTCCCGGGGCCGTACGGCGGTGAGGAGCCGCAGCCCGTTCGCGAAGCCGGAGCAGACCACGACGTTCTCGGGGCCGGTCCGCACGCCCCGCGCCCGGGACAGGTACGCGGCCAGCGCGCGCCGCAGTTCCGGGCGCCCCCGCGGATCGCCGGGGCCGAAGGCCTCGGTCGGGGCCCCGGCCAGGGCCCGGCGGGCGCTCGCGGCCCAGGGGCCCCGGGGGAAGGACGCGGGGTCGGGCTTGCCCTGGAGCAGGTCGTGGAGCGGCGGCCCGGGCGCGGGCACGGCCGGCCCGGCCCGTACGGCGGCGGCCGCCGCCCCCTCCGCGACCCGGGTGCCGGAGCCCTGGCGGGCGGTGAACCAGCCCTCGGCGACCAGCTCCGCGTAGGCGTCGGCGACGGCGTTGCGGGCGAGCCCCAGGTCGGCGGCGAGGGCCCGGTACGGCGGCAGCAGGGTCCCGCCGGCCAGCCGTCCGCCGCGCACGGCGTCGCGCAGCGCCCGGGCGAGCGCGGTCCGCCGGGCGCCCCCGGCGGGGAGCTCCAGGTGCAGGTCGGCGCCGGAGGCGGGGCGGTCGGCGGCGGGTTCCGGGAGTCGCTCCCCGGAGGCGGCGCGGGCGGCGGTCATGCGCCGGGCTTCGGGGAGAACCCGGCGAGGGCGGCCGTCAGGAAGCGGCGTACGGCGTCCCGTTCGGCGGGGCCGAAGGCGTCCAGTACGTCGAGCACCGCGTCGATCGGCGGCCCGGAGAACTCCCGGCCCAGCCGGAACGCCCCCGGCTCCACGCGCAGCAGGATCCGGCGCCGGTCGCGGGCATCGCGGACGCGCGCCACGTGGCCGAGCCGTTCCAGCCGGTCGATGACGGCGGTCGTGCCCGCCGAGTTGAGGCCCAGCCGGGCGCCCAGCCGGCCCGCCGTGGCCGGCTCGTCCGCGCGGGCCGCGTCCAGCAGGCTGATCAGGGCGCGCACGTCGGTGGCGTGCATGCCGTTGCGGGCGGCGAACTCCGCCTGGCGCAGGCCGTACTCCACGGTCACCGCCCGCAGCAGGTGCACGAGTTTCGCGTGGCCAGGTTCCCCGTCGTCGTCGTTCACTTCGCCTCCGCCGCGCTCTCTCGCTGAGCGAGATTATCGCTCGTCGAGGCAATGCGGCCAAGGCCGTCGTGCCGAAGCCGCCCGCGCCGCGGCCCGGCGCCCCGGCCGGCGCCGCGCCGTTGCGGGCGACGCGGTTTCAGGCCTTGCGGGACAGGGCCTCGCGGACGGCCTCGTCGGAGCGGGCGACCAGGGCCGTGCCGTCCTCCGCGGTGATGATCGGGCGCTGGATCAGCTTCGGGTGGGCCGCCAGGTGGGCGATCCAGCGGCCCCGCGCGGCGTCGGTCCCCTCGCGCGGCAGGTCCCGTACGCCGGTCTCCCGGGCCAGCGGGTCGGAGGTGCGCGTGATGTCCCACGGCTCCAGCCCGAGCCGGCCGAGCACCTCGCGGATCTCGTCCTCGGAGGGCACGTCCTCCAGATAGCGGCGCACGGTGTAGTCGGCGCCCTCCGCGTCCAGCAGCGTCAGCGCGCCACGGCACTTGGAACAGGCGGGATTGATCCAGATCTCCATGTCGCGAACCCTAACCAGAGCAGGTCTGGCCAGGGGCTTTTGTCAGTGGTCCCCGGTAAAATCGAAGGAGAACGACAGGAAGCCAACTACCGTTTGGGAGGCTGTAGATGGCCACTGCCACAACCATTCAGCACGTCAAGAAGAAGCCGCTGCCGGCGGGCCTGCCCCGCGAGTGGTACGAGAGCCACAACCGCCGTCTGAAGGCGATGCGGTTGGCGATATCCCTGCTCGACTCGGGGACCTACGACGCCCGGCGCGCCACCAACCGGAAGATCCGGACGATGGCCGTCCGGACGGGCATACACCGGCCCTCCAACGTCACCTGCAAGCTGGTGCGCGCCTTCATCAAGGAGGCGTAGGGGGTCGTGAAGGAGGCGTAGGGGGTCGCGCGGTCCGTTTCCGGGGGGAAGCGAGGTCCCCGGTCCCCGTACTGCGGACCTCCGGGCCCGGAGAGGCCGCTGCCGTGGCGCGGCGCCCAGCGCCGGGTTACGGCAGCGGCATCCCGAAGGTCTCGCCCCGGCCGGTACCGGCCGGGGAGCCCGGACCGGAGACGCCGTCCACCGTCAGCCGTGCGGGCGCCTCGACCGCGACGCGCCCGCCTGTCCCGGCACCGGCACCGGCACCGGTGACGTCGAGCGGCGTGCCGAGGAAGACGGCGGCCGAGACCAGGCTGAGGGCGGCCGTCGCGGCCGCCGCCGTCGTGATCGCCGCTATCCGCCTGCGGTGCTTGCGCGGTGCGTGCACGGGGGGCTCCTCTCCGTCGGGTGTGCCCGGGGGTGGGGTCGGGGTCGAGCCGGGGCGATCGGTACGACACGGCCGAGCACACCATGGAAACCGGGCAAATGGGGCCCTTGTCGCCGTTCGGTCACATGATCAGGACGGCACGGTCATGTCGGGCCCGGGTCCGGGTCGGGCGCCCGGGCCCGGGTGCCGGTCCGGCGCTCCCGGGACTACGGTCCGGCGGTCCCGGGACTACGATCCCGGCTCCGGGCCGGACCCGTCCAGGGAGAGCAGCAGCAGGGCCACGTCGTCGCGCGGGCCGCCGCCCGTGAAGGCCGCCAGGTCCCGCCACACCGCCCGGACCAGGCCCGCCGGGTCCCGTGCGAGCACGGGCACCCGTACGGCCAGCGGGTAGAAGTGCCCGGTCCGGTCCCGGGCCTCCGTCACCCCGTCGGTGTAGAGCAGCAGCCGGTCCCCGGGCAGCACTCGCAGCTCGACCGCCGCCACCGGCACGACCGGCCCGGCGAGGCCCAGCCCCAGCGGCGGCCCCGGCTCCACGGCCACCTCCCGCACCGCGGACCCGCGTAGGAGCAGGGGCGGCGGATGCCCGCACGACACGATCCGTACGAGGTCCAGGCCGGGCGGGAACTCCAGCAGCATCGCCGTCGCGAACAGCTCCGGAGGCTCGGCGGAGGCGCCCATCGCGTGCGCGGTGTCCGCGAGCAGCCGCCGGTCCAGCCTGGCCGCCACCGCCGTCGGCTCCGCGTCGTCCAGCACCGCTTCGCGGAAGGCGCCGAGCAGCGCCCCCACGGTGCCGACCGCCGCCAGCCCGTGGCCCTGCACGTCCCCGATCAGCGCCCGTACCCCGTACGGCCCCGCCCGTACGTCGTAGAGGTCGCCGCCGACCAGGGTGCCGCGCTGGGCCGCCCGGTAGAGCGCGGAACAGCGCACCGGGCCGACCCGTTCCGGAAGCGGCGGAAGGACGGCGAGCTGCGCCGCCTCCGCCACCGTCCGCACGGTCACCAGCTGGGCGTCGCGGCGCCGCCGGACCCAGGCGATGACCACGCCCAGCAGTCCGACCGCGGCCACGGTGGCCAGGTCCGAGCCGCGGGCCTGCGCGACGCCGAGGCTCGGCGCGCCGAGCAGGACCAGCACCACCGCGGCGAAGCACGCGGTTCCGGCCGGACCGTAGGCGAAGGCCGCCACCGGGGGCAGGGCGGCGAGGAAGTACCCCAGCTCCACGTCGCCCGGGGTGAGCGCCTGGGCGAGGACGAGCACGACCAAGGCCACCGCGGGGGCGATCCGGGTCCAGACCGGCGGCGGCTTCCCCCGCAGCCAGCCGGACTGTTCGCTTTGGCCTCTCACCCCTCCACCCTGGTACCGGCACCCGGCCCGCGCACCCCGGACCCGGCCGGGTGGCGGCTTCCCGCCCCCCGCGGGCGGCGGTGTGCGGTGGCCGGGTGCGGCCCGGAGCGGGGACAGTGGGGGCGTGACGGAAGACGAAGCCCCGGGCAGGCCGCCGACGCGGGCGCACATCGAGGCGCACGGCAGCGGCAGCGGGGGCGCGGGCGGCGGCTCCCAGAGCGCGGAGATCAGTACGCGCCTGAACTGGCTGCGCGCGGGGGTGCTCGGCGCCAACGACGGGATCATCTCCACCGCGGGTCTGGTGGTCGGCGTCGCCGGAGCGACCACCTCGCGGTCCGTGATCTTCGCGGCGGGCATCGCCGGGCTGCTGGCGGGCGCGCTGTCGATGGCGGCGGGGGAGTACGTCTCCGTCAGCTCCCAGCGGGACTCCGAGCGGGCCGCGCTCGACCTGGAGCGCCGAGAGCTGGCCGAGGAGCCGGAGGCGGAACTCGACGAGCTCACCGACATGCTCGCGGCCCGGGGGCTGAGCCGCGACCTGGCCCGGGAGGCCGCCGAACAGCTGACGGAACGGGACGCGCTGCGGGCGCACGCCCGGGTGGAGCTGGGCATCAACCCCGACGAGCTCGCCAACCCCTGGCACGCGGCCCTGGCCAGCCTCGTCGCCTTCACCGTGGGCGCGCTGCTGCCGCTGCTCGCGATCATCCTGCCGGGGCCGTCCGCGCGGGTGCCGGTCACGGTGGTGGCGGTGCTGGTGGCGCTCACGCTGTGCGGGGTGGTGAGCGCGCGGCTCGGCCGGGCGCCGGCGGGGCGGGCGGTCCTGCGGAACGTGGGGGGCGGGGCGCTGGCCATGGCGGTCACGTACGCGGTGGGCACCTGGCTCGGCGCCGCCGGCTGACCCCCCGGGGGCGCGCCGGCCCCGCCCTCGCCCCCGGCCAGGTCCGGTCGCCCCGTGCCGCGGGGCTCCGCCCCGGACCCCGCGCCTCAATCGCCGGCGGGGCTGGATGTGGTCCGGTTGGTCCGGTCGGTCCGGTCGGGCGGGTTTGTCGGCGGGGGGATTCGGGAGGTGGGGAGTTGTCCGGCCGGGTTCGGGCGGGGCGGCGGGGGGACCCGGCAGGATGGGGGCATGCGTATCGCGGTCACCGGTTCCACCGGGCTCATCGGCAAGGCCCTCGTACAGTCCCTCCGGGCGGACGGCCACGAGGTGGTCCGCTTCGTACGGCGCGCGCCCGCCGCCGCCGACGAGGCGCGGTGGGATCCGGCCCGGGGCGACGTGGACCCCGCCGGGCTGGCCGGGTGCTCCGCCGTCGTGCACCTGGCCGGGGCCGGAGTCGGCGAGCACCGCTGGACCGACGCCTACAAGCGGGAGATCCGCGACAGCCGGGTCCTCGGCACCGCCGCTATCGCCCGGGCCGCGGCCGCCCTCGACGGACCGCCCGCCGTGCTGGTCAGCGGCTCCGCCATCGGCTACTACGGGGACACCGGCGACTGCGCCGTCGACGAGGACGCCCCCGCCGGCCGGGGTTTCCTGCCCTCCGTGTGCGTGGAGTGGGAGGCGGCCGCCGAACCCGCCGCCGCGGCGGGCATCCGTACCGTCCACGCCCGTACCGGCCTGGTCGTCGCCCGCGACGGCGGGGCCTGGGGGCGGCTGTTCCCGATCTTCCGGGCCGGGGTCGGCGGCCGCCTCGGCAACGGGCGCCAGTACTGGTCGTACCTCTCCCTCCGGGACGAGGTGGCGGCCCTGCGCCACATCATCGACACCCCGGCCCTCTCCGGCCCGGTCAACCTCACCGCCCCCGAGCCGGTGACCAACCGGCAGGTGACCGAGGCCATGGGCCGGGTGCTGCGCAGGCCCGCGGTGCTGCCCGTGCCGGCCGTCGCCCTGCGCGTCGCGCTCGGGGAGTTCGCCGAGGACGTGCTCGGCAGCCAGCGGGTACGGCCCGCCCGGCTGCTGGAGTCCGGCTTCGTCTTCCGCGACCCGAGCATCGAGCAGGCGATCCGCGCCGCCCTCTGAGCCCCTGCCCGGCCCACGCCGCCTCCCCGCCCGCGCGACCGGTACGTGAACGCCGTGCGACCGTTCGTGACCCGCATGCGACCGCCGTGCGACCGCCGTGCGACCGGAGTTGACCGTAATACCCCAACCAACTTGGGTTCCACTGGAGCCGGTTGGGGGAAGGACGGTGAGACACAGCCGCGCCGACCTCGGGGAGGGGCACGTGCTCAGCAGCTCACACCATGCCGCACACCATGCGGACGTCGTCATCGTAGGAGCCGGAGTCTCAGGACTCGCGGCCGCGCAGCACCTGATCGCAGCGGGGGTCACGGTCACCGTCCTGGAGGCCGCGGGCGACCCCGGCGGGCGGATGGCCACCGCGTCGGCCGACGGGTTCCGGCTGGACCGGATCGGCCAGCTGCTCAACACCTCGTACACCGAACTGGCCCGCACCCCGGGCCTGGAGGCCCTGACCCTGCGCCCCTTCGCGCCCGGCGTCCTGGTCCACGCCGACGGCAAACAGCTGCGGGCCGGGGCCCTCACCCCGGCCCGCGCCCTGGCCAGCGGCTCCCTCGACCAGGCCCGGCTCAGCGCCGCCCTCGGCCGGCTCGCCGCCCTGCCCGAGGAGAAGCTGCTCGCCCGGCCCGAACGCACCGCGCACACCGCCCTGCGCTCCCGCGGCCTGCCGCCCCGCACGGTCAACGCCGTCCTGCGGCCGCTGCTCGCCGCCCTGCTCCGCGATCCGGACCTCACCACGTCCAGCCGCGTCGCCGACCTGGCCCTGCGCACCTTCGCCCGCGGCCGGCTCGCCGTGCCCGAGGGCGGCGCCGCGACCCTGCCCGGCCTGCTCGCCGCGGCCCTGCCGCCCGGCACCGTGCACACCGGGGTCCGGGTCCGGTCGGTGGCGACGAACCTGGTCACCACCGAGGAGCACGGCGAGTTCGGCTGCCGCTCCGTCATCCTGGCCACCGGCGCCCGCGCCGCCGCCGGGCTCCTGCCCGGGCTGCGCGTGCCCGCCTTCCACGAGGTCACCGTCCTGCACCACGCCACCGCCGGACCGCTGCCCTGGGACGGCTCGCTGCTCCTCGACGCCGCCCGCGAGTGGCCCGTCTCCCACACCGCCGTGATGAGCGCGGTCGACCCGACCCGGGCCCCGGCCGGCCGGAGCCTGGTCACCACCACCGTGCTCGGCCCGCCGCCGCCCCCGCGCACGGTCGCCTCGCGCCTGGCCCGGCTCTACGAGACCCCGACCCGCGAGTGGGAGCTGCTCGCCGTCCACCACACCCCGGAGGCCGTCCCCGCCATGCCCGCGCCGTACGACGCGCGCCGCCCCGTCCGCGTGCTGGCCGGGCTGTACGTGTGCGGGGACCACCGCGACACCAACACCGTCCAGGGCGCCCTGCACTCGGCCCGCCGCGCCGCCACCGCCGTCCTGCGGGACTTCGGCATCCCGCTGCCGGCCGCCCAGGAGCCCGCGCTCCCGGCGGCCGCCTGAGGAACCGCCCCTCCGGGGTCCGGGCCCGGTCCGGGTCCCGGACCCCGGAGGGGCGCCGCCGGGTCAGGACAGCGCCGCCACCCGGTCCCGGTACGTCCGCACCGCCGACGCGTCCCGGAACGGCTCCAGGCGCCGCTCGAAGTCCCGTACGTACTCCACCGCGCGCACCGACCGCATCTCGCTCGCCTGCTGCGCCGCCTCCGCCCCCAGCGCGCACGCCTGGTCCAGCTCGCCCAGCCCCAGCCGCGCCGTGGCCAGCACCACCCGGCAGAACAGCCGCGACCGGGCGTACGCCGGTGCCCGCAGCTGCAGGGACCGCTCCGCGTGCTGGGCCGCGGCCCGGTACTGCTGGAGGTCCCGGTGGCAGTGCCCGAACTCGTCCGCCAGCTGCGCCTCGTCGTAGTACCGCGCCCAGTGCGGTACGTCGTCCCCCGGTCGCGCCGCGCCCAGCGCCCGCTCGGCCCGCACCAGCGCAGCCGTCGCCGCCCGGACCTCGCCGAGGACCGCGTGCCCGCGCGCCTCCGCCGAATGCAGCAGCGCCTGCACCACCGGCGGCGGCCCCGAGCCGACGCCCTGCTGGGCCACCCGGGCCAGCTGCACCGCCTCCCGGCCGTGGCCGAGGTAGACCGCCTGTCGGCTCATCGTGACCAGCACGTACGCGCCGTACGGCCGGTCCCCGGCGGCCTGGGCCAGCCGCAGCGCCTGCACGAAGTACCGCTGGCCCAGCCCGTGCGCGGCGATGTCGTACGAGGTCCAGCCCGCGAGCCGGGTCAGGTCGGCGGCGGCGGAGAACAGCCGCCGCCCGGTGGTCTCCCCGTACGTCCCGCGGAGCATCGGCTCGGCCTCGTGCTCCAGGTAGCGCACCAGCGCCTGCCGGGCGTGGCCGCCGCCGTACGCGTCGTCCAGGCTGCGGAACAGCTCGCTCACCGATCTCAGCGCCGCGATGTCGCCGCCGGTCACCCGCTGCCCGGGCGCGCGGTCGATCTGCCGCTGCCGGGGCACCGAAGCCCGCCCCTGGACGGGGACGCGGGCCGCCGCCGGGTCCGCGCCGCGGCCCACCCGCTCGTCCGCCCTCCCGATGAGCCAGTCCCGGCTGGGCACCACCAGCCCGGCCGGGGTGAAGGCGATCTTCCGGAGCTCGGCGTGCGAGCCGGAGTCCTTGCGCCACAGGCCGGCGGCGATGTCCACGGCCTCCTCGGGGGTGGCGGCGAACTCCAGCCCCGCGTACACGGGCGCGCAGGCGTCCAGCCCCGTGTCCTGGGCGGACAGCCGCCGTCCGAGCCGCCGGGTGAAGACCTCGGCGATCAGCGCGGGGGTGGTGCCGCGGGGCTGCTGCCCGCGCAGCCACCGCGTCACGGAGGTCTTGTCGTACCGCAGATCGAGACCGTGCTCCAGACCGAGCTGGTCCACGCGGCGGGCGAGCCCGGCGTTGGAGAACCCGGCCTCCTCGATCAGCGCCGCGAGCTGCCGGTTGGGGACGCGCTGGGCAGGTCGTTCCGTCATCGGCTCCACGGTCTCCTGACGTGACGGACCGGGGTCCCGGCCCTGTGAACGGCGTGAATGTAGCGGCGAACTCCCCCCAGACCGTCCTGTCTGTCCCACATTCATCCGATCGTGTGCAGTCCAGAGCCCGGGGTGGACAGCCACCCGTGGCCAGGAAGGATCGTTGGCCGATAACTGGCACATCTAGACAGGTCAATGCTGGATAGCTGTAGCGGTGCTGGCACCGTGCTGGAATCCAGCGCACGCAGACCCCTGGCCCTTGGTGGCCGGGGGTCTCTTTATGCAAAGACGTGCATAGTCGCGTTCGTGCATAGACGGCCTCACCCGTGGCTCCGTACGGTCATGGTCATCAGGCCCAGCGGGGGCCTGGCGCCGAGGGGGCTTCACATGGCACGTGAGGAACTGACCCGGCTCACAGGCAACGGAAACGGCGAGTGCGGGCAGGGGGACTGCCCGAACGTCTACCAGACCGCGTCCGGCTCGTTCATCGTCCAGGGCGACGTATCCGCAGCCTTCACCCCGCCCGCCGGCGAGGGACTCGTAGAGATCCCCGAAGCAGTGCTCAGGGAGGCGTTCCGTGCTCTTGGATGGTGAAGACTGGGCGTCGAAGTTCAAGACGTTCCAGACGGAAGCCTGGCGGCTTGAGACGTTGCCGCAGTACCTCGTACCGCAGGAAGCGGAAGAGTTCGCAGCCTTCAAGGCAGGGGCCCGTTTCCCCGGCCCGTACCAGGACTCGTGGACGGACATGGTGCGCACTCGGAACGTCGGACGCGTGCACGTCCTGACTCAGCCGCTGAGCGACTACCTACGGTTCGAGTTCGATCGGTACTACCAGCACCAGGCCCCGGTAGGGGAAGACATTCGCATCCTCGACGTGACCGACCGGCCGAACCCGTTGCCGGAGGTCGAAGACTTCTGGATGTTCGACCGCTCCACTGTGATGCTCATGCATTACGAACCGGACGGCAAGCAGATCAGCCGCGAACTGTACGAGGGTGACCCTGCCCCGTTGCTCCAGTCAGGCATTCAGGCGGCGGCGGGACGTACTCGTAGTCACGCATGGAGATCCTTCGCACGGCCTCAGGGTCCGACAGGTTGTATCCGGCAGACCGCGCACACGCCGGACAGCCGTCGCACGTACACGAGGTCGCTGCTGCCGTTCGGCGGGCACGGGCCCGTACCGCGTTCTTCCTGCTGTCGCCGCTCATGCTCATCACCTCTCCGGCGCGGGCTTCGATCCGCTGGTGCACGCCTCGCTCTTGCCTCCGGCGAGCGGGCACTCGCGCTTGTACTGCTCGACTCTTCAAGAACCAGCGGGGGAGCCTCGCCGCCCGGGACGACTTCGGGTACGCGTGGCGGCAGGTGCCTGCCACTGTGAAGCACGCTTGGAGCGCCCACGACCTCCGGCACTACTTCGCCTCTACCTGCCTTCTGAACGGCCTGCCCATCCTGGCCGTGTCCAGGTGGCTGGGGCACGCCTCCATCATGATCACTGCCGATACGTACGGGCACATGACGCCGGACTCCATGGACCGTGCAGTCACGGTCCTGGACGGGATCATGGGTCTCGCCGTGTAACGGCGACTCAGCACCCGTGATGACCCCGTGCTGAGATGTGCTGGCATTAGCACGTGGAGTACCTCATCCGTACAGGTCAAAGCCACACTCACTCGTCTGTGTGCAGAATCGGTGGGGCGGACCGGCCCTTCTCCCGGAACCCCGCGCGAGGCGCCCGCACCGGCCCGCGCGCGGGCCGGAGCGGGCCGGGGGCCGGGGCCCTGGAGGCGCCCGCACGGTCCGCCGTACCCTTGGCTGGTGCGATACGTGCACACAGCAGGTTCAACGAGGAGGCGCCGCGGTGGCTGAGCTTGGGTTTGTCCATCTGGGCTTCGGGCCGGAAGCCGTCGAGTACACCGCGGCCTGGGAGGAACAGCGCCGGGTGCACGCCGCCCGCTTCGCGGACGAGACCGGCGACACCTGCCTGCTGCTGGAGCACCCGCCGGTCTACACCGCCGGCCGGCGCACCGACCCCGGCGAGCGCCCGCTCGACGGCACCCCCGTCGTCGACGTGGACCGCGGCGGCAAGATCACCTGGCACGGCCCCGGCCAGCTCGTCGGCTACCCGATCATGAAGCTGCCCCGCCCGGTGGACGTGGTCGCCCACGTCCGGCGCCTGGAGGACGCGCTGATCCGCACCGCCGCCGACTTCGGGCTGGAGACCACCCGTATCGAGGGCCGCTCCGGTGTGTGGGTGCTCGGCGACCCGGTGGAGGACCGTCCGCTGATCGGCGGGCTCTCGCTCGACTTCGACCCGCGCCTGAAGGACGATGAGTTCGACGCCCGGCTGAACGGCCCCGAGTACGCCCCGTCCAACGCCGGCCAGCGCCGCGAGGACCGCAAACTCGCCGCGATCGGCATCCGGGTCGCCAAGGGCGTCACGATGCACGGGTTCGCCATCAACGTGAACCCCGACAACACCTGGTTCGACCGGATCGTGCCCTGCGGCATCCGGGACGCCGGTGTGACCTCGCTCTCGTACGAACTGGGCCGCGAGATCACCATCGCCGAGGTGCTGCCGGTCATCGAGCGGCACCTGAAGGACGTGCTGGAGCACGCCGAGCCGCGGCCCCGCGAGATCGAGCCGGCGGCGGGCTGACCGCCCGCGGGAATGCGTCCGGCAGCCCCCAGGTTGGCGGAGTGAAGAGCGTACGAAATTACGGGCGTACCCTGGTGGGCGCCGAAGAATCGAAGTCACAGGGAGCCGGTCGTGTCCGCAGTCGCACCCGACGGACGCAAGATGCTGCGCCTGGAAGTCCGCAACGCCCAGACGCCCATCGAGCGCAAGCCCGAGTGGATCAAGACCCGGGCGAAGATGGGCCCCGAGTACACCAAGATGCAGGCCCTGGTGAAGGGCGAAGGACTGCACACGGTGTGCCAGGAGGCGGGCTGTCCGAACATCTACGAATGCTGGGAGGACCGCGAGGCCACCTTCCTCATCGGCGGCGACCAGTGCACCCGGCGCTGTGACTTCTGCCAGATCGACACGGGCAAGCCCGAGGCCCTGGACCGGGACGAGCCGCGCCGTGTCGGCGAGTCCGTGGTCACGATGGACCTGAACTACGCCACCATCACCGGCGTGGCCCGCGACGACCTGGCCGACGGCGGCGCCTGGCTGTATGCGGAGACCGTGCGCCAGATCCACGAGCAGACGGCGGGCCGCGAGAGCGGCCACACCAAGGTCGAGCTGCTCGCCCCCGACTTCAACGCGGTCCCGGAGCTGCTGGAGGAGGTCTTCGCCTCCCGCCCCGAGGTCTTCGCGCACAACGTCGAGACCGTGCCGCGCATCTTCAAGCGGATCCGTCCCGGCTTCCGCTACGAGCGCTCGCTCGACGTGATCACCCGGGCCCGCGCCTACGGCCTGATCACCAAGTCGAACCTGATCCTCGGCATGGGCGAGGAGCGCGAAGAGGTCACGCAGGCCCTGAAGGACCTGCACGAGGCCGGCTGCGAGCTCATCACCATCACCCAGTACCTGCGGCCCTCGCCGCGGCACCACCCCGTCGAGCGCTGGGTGAAGCCCGCCGAGTTCGTGGAGCTGGCCAAGGAGGCCGAGGAGATCGGCTTCTCCGGCGTGATGTCCGGGCCGCTGGTCCGGTCCTCGTACCGGGCGGGCCGCCTCTACCAGCAGGCGATGGAGAAGCGCAGCCGCGCCGAGGTGTAGGCGACGGCCCGCGGGTGTGACGCGCACTACCCCACGGACCGTGTGAACTCGCGCACAAAGACATACCAACGAGTAACACCGCGTCGACGCGGCCCCTAGGCTCTTTTCAGGGAAGAGTGCCCGGCGGGCCGCGTCTGCGTGTTTGCAACGTGTCCATCACATTTGACGGGCCGGTCATGCCCTGGTAACACCAGTCAGTGACGCTGGACCCACGCACCGCAATCGCTCTGCCGAGTGTTTCCGTGAAAGGGATCGCCATCATGCAGGCCGCGCCCGTACGCGCCATCGCCATTCCCTCCTTCACCGACGCCTTCCGGGGCGTCGAGTCCCTGCTCATGAGCGGTGCCCGCCGCAACGCCTGGACGGCCGTCCTGGAGGACCGCCGCAGGGCCAAGGACCGGGTCGAAACCGAACACGTACTTGAGGCCGCGGCTACCCGTACCCCTCGGGCCACGTAAACTCGCCCTATGGCGAGGAAGTCAAACGCAGAGACTGCTGCGAACCCCGGGCGACTGAAGCAGATCGCCCTGACGTACAAGATGACGCGCAAGGCCGACCCGAAGGTCGGTCTGATCGTCGCGGGCGTGGGAATCGTCACCTTCGGTGTCTTTCTCGCGATCGGCTTCCTGATCGGCCACCCGGTCTACCTGGGCATCCTGGGCTTCCTGGTGGCGTTCCTCGGAATGGCGATCATCTTCGGACGACGGGCCGAGCGCGCTGCCTTCGGGCAGATGGAAGGACAGCCGGGCGCGGCCGCGGCCGTACTGGACAACGTGGGACGGGGCTGGACGACCACCCCGGCCATCGCGATGAACAAGAGCCAGGACATCGTCCACCGGGCCGTCGGCAAGGCCGGCGTGGTGCTGATCGGTGAGGGCAACCCCAACCGGGTCAAGCTTCTGCTCGCGAACGAGAAGAAGAAGATGGCCCGGATCATGCCGGACGTGCCGGTGCACGACTTCATCGTGGGCACGGGCGAGAACGAGGTGCCGCTCAAGAAGGTGCGCACCACGCTGCTCAAGCTGCCGCGCGTGCTGGCCGGCCCCCAGATCACCCAGGTCAACGACAAGCTGCGGGCCATGGGTGACCTCATGAGCAACATGCCGCTGCCGAAGGGCCCGATGCCCAAGGGCATGAAGATGCCGCGCGGCGGAAAGATGCGCTGACCGGATCAGCCGCTCACCCGCTTTTCGTATACGACACAGGGGCGGACCCGGCGGGCGTCAGAGGCGGACCTGCACGGCGCGCGCCAGCCGGTCGTGCAGGCCGCGGCCGTCGCGGTCCCAGATGAGCGCCGGGACGACCAGGGCCAGCAGCAGAGTGCGGATCACGACCCGGCCGAAGCCGAGGCGGCCGCCGTCCTCCGCGATCACCCGGAGCCCCACGATCCGCTTGCCGGGGGTGAAGCCGACGGTGCCGACGGTCAGGACGGCCAGGGCCACGAAGAGCCCCAGGGTCCAGTTGCCCGACGCGGCCAGGTCACCGCCCGTGATCAGCCCGTACGCGATCAGCTGGCAGCCGGTCCAGTCGATGGCCACGGCGCCCAGCCGGCGTCCGAACCGGGCGACGGAGCCGGGCCCCGCCTGGGGGAGGCCGAGCCGCTGGCCCGGGTAGCCGAAGTCGACACCCATGTCCTCGGCGGCCGCGCGGGGGCCGGAGAGCCACGATCCGATTGCTTGCCTGTTGTCCACCCGAACACGGTACCCGTGCGGCTCCACGGCACTCCCGCGGGACCCTGGTTAACTTGTGCGAAACAAATGGGTCATGCTTGAGAAATCCCGTCTGCTTATGGTCGGGTCAGCGTGCGACACCGCACTGACGCACCACGAGCTATAAAACCCGTCCCTGCCCCGGGGCCGGGAGTAGGAGGAGTTGGATGTTCCAGAACGCCGACGAAGTGAAGCAGTACATCGAGGAGAACGACGTCAAGTTCGTTGACGTCCGCTTCTGCGACCTGCCTGGTGTGATGCAGCACTTCACCATCCCGGGGCGCGCGTTCGACCCGAACGAGGAGCTGGCCTTCGACGGCTCCTCGATCCGCGGCTTCCAGGCGATCCACGAGTCCGACATGGCGCTGCGCGCCGACATCTCCACCGCGCGCCTGGACCCGTTCCGCAAGGACAAGACGCTCAACATCAACTTCTTCATCCACGACCCGATCACGGGCGAGGCCTACAGCCGCGACCCGCGCAACATCGCGAAGAAGGCCGAGGCGTACCTCGCCTCCACCGGCATCGCCGACACCGCGTACTTCGGTCCCGAGGCCGAGTTCTACGTGTTCGACAGCGTGCGCTTCGCGACCACCGCGAACGAGAGCTTCTACCACATCGACTCCGAGGCCGGCGCCTGGAACACCGGGTCCGAGGAGAACAACCGCGGCTACAAGGTCCGCTACAAGGGCGGCTACTTCCCCGTCGCCCCGGTCGACCACTTCGCCGACCTGCGCGCCGAGATCTCCCTCGAGCTGGACGCCCAGGGCCTCCAGGTCGAGCGCCAGCACCACGAGGTCGGCACCGGCGGCCAGGCGGAGATCAACTACAAGTTCAACACGCTGCTCGCCGCGGCCGACGACCTGATGCTCTTCAAGTACATCGTGAAGAACGTCGCCTGGCGCAACGGCAAGACCGCGACGTTCATGCCGAAGCCGATCTTCGGCGACAACGGCTCGGGCATGCACGTGCACCAGTCGCTGTGGGCCAACGGCGACCCCCTGTTCTACGACGAGACCGGCTACGCGGGCCTCTCGGACACCGCCCGTTACTACATCGGCGGCATCCTCAAGCACGCCCCGTCGCTGCTGGCGTTCACCAACCCGACGGTGAACTCCTACCACCGCCTGGTGCCGGGCTTCGAGGCGCCGGTCAACATGGTGTACTCGCAGCGCAACCGCTCCGCCGCCATGCGCATCCCGATCACGGGCTCGAACCCGAAGGCCAAGCGCGTCGAGTTCCGCGCCCCGGACCCGTCGTCCAACCCGTACCTCGCCTTCGCGGCGCTGCTGCTCGCGGGCCTCGACGGCGTCAAGAACAAGATCGAGCCGATGGAGCCGATCGACAAGGACCTCTACGAGCTCTCGCCCGACGAGCACGCGAGCGTCCCGCAGGTCCCGACCAGCCTCGAGGACGTCCTCAAGGCCCTGGAGGCCGACCACGAGTACCTCCTGGCCGGCGGTGTCTTCACCCCGGACCTGATCGAGACGTGGATCGACTACAAGCGCACGCACGAGATCGCCCCGATCGCGCAGCGCCCGCACCCGCACGAGTTCGAGCTGTACTTCGACCTCTAGAAAATCCGGGTCGTGCCTGGTGAAAGGCCCCCCGCCGCTCTCTTCGGAGAGCGGCGGGGGGCCTTTCCGCTTTGACACGGGGCGGGGACCGGGTGAGGGTAGAAATGACCTAAAAGCCGGATAAGCGAGACATGTGCGGAGGTGCATGAAGATGCGCCGTAAGATCGTTGCGGCAGCCATGGCAGGGGCCGCGGGAATCGCGATGGGTGTGCTGCCCCTCGCCAGCGCCTCGGCTTCGACCGTCACCGGAGGTGGTGGCGGCGGCGGGAACGGCGGCTACGACTGCTACCGGTACCCCTCGCACCGCTCGGACGCCCGGTGGGACGCCTGTTGCAACCACGACTGGCACGACCGGCCCAGCTGGTGCTGGGACCAGGGCGGCGTCGGCGGGTACAACGACAACTGGCGCGACGGCAACTGGAACGACTCCAACTGGCGCGACGACGCGAACTGGAACTCGGGTCGGTACGACTCCGGCTGGCATGACGGCGGTAACTGGAACCACGACGGCGGTAACTGGAACCACGACCGCGGCGACTGGAACCACGACCGCGGCGACTGGAACAACGACCGCGGCGACTGGAACAACAACGACGGCGGCGGTAACTGGAACGGCGGCGGTGGCGGCGGCGACTGGAACGGCGGCGGTGGCGGCGGCGACTGGAACGGCGGCGGCGGCGACGGCGGCGGTGGGGGCGGCAACTGGGGCGGCGGAGAAGGAGGCGGTGGCGGCGGGCGCTGACCTCAGCGCAGCAGCGGCATCGCGCCCGTGAGGTCGCGCAGGCAGCGGACGGCGAGTTCGGCCGGGGAGCCGGGTCCCGAGACCGGGGCGTCGGTGGTCGACCACAGCTCCAGGGAGATGCGGATCGCGTCCGTTGCCGCCGCGGCGAGAAGCCGTACCCCCAGGGCGTCCGCGCCCGGGCCTGCCAGCCGGGCCACCACGGGGACCAGCTGCTCCTCGGAGTCCTGGTTCACCCGGTACCACACCGCCCGCAGCGCCTCGTCGGACTCCGCCGCGCGGAGCAGGCCGCGGGTGACCTCCAGGCCCTCCCCGACGGCTTGCGGGTCGTTCAGCGACCGGGTGACGGCCCGTTCCAGGGCCTCCCCGAGCGGAGTGCCGGGGTCCTCCTCGGAGAGCAGGGCGCGCCAGGCGTCGCCGCCGCCCGCGAGCAGGGGGGCCACCGCCTCCTGCTTGTTGCGGAAGTACCGGTAGAACGTGCGCAGGGCCACCCCGGCGCGGTGCGCGATGTCCTCGGCGGTGGTGCCGTCCGGGCCGTGCTCGGCGAAGAGTTCGCAGGCGGCGCGGGCGATGTCGAGCTGGGTGGCGGCCTTGCGGCGCTCGGTCAGCGACTGGGCTCCGGGGCCGGCCTGGGGAGAGTACGGACGAGGGGATCTCACGGGGTGAAGCGTACCTTCCGCAGGCCACGGTGATTGCATTCCTTGTCACTCTGGCAAAGCGTGTCATCAACTCGTACGCTCACCCCCATGAACCGTTACGAAGGACGTCGCGTCCTCATCACGGGCGGTGGCTCCGGCATCGGCCGGGCCACCGTCCACCGCATCCTCTCCGAGGGCGGCAGGGTCCACACGGTGGACGTCAACGAGGCCGGCCTGACGGCCACCGCCGACCGCGCCGCGGCCGACGGCCACACGGACCGCCTCACCACGGCCGTCCTCGACATATCCGACGAGAACGCGGTCGGGCGGGGCGTGGCCGCGGCGGCCGACGCCCTCGGCGGGATCGACGTACTCGTGAACGCCGCCGGCATCCTGCGCTCCGCGCACACCCACCGCACCACGCTCGAAATGTGGAACACGGTCATCGGGATCAACCTGACCGGCACGTTCCTGATGATCCGCGCGTCCCTTCCGGCCCTGCTCGAGGGCGACCAGCCGGTCGTGGTCAACTTCAGCTCCACCTCCGCGTCCTTCGCCCACCCCTACATGTCCGCCTACGCGGCCAGCAAGGGCGGCATCCAGTCCATGACCCACGCGCTGGCCGCCGAATACAGCAAGCAGGGCCTGCGCTTCGTCTCCGTCGCGCCCGGGTCCATCGAGAGCGGCATGACCACCGGCACCGGCCCCGGCCTGCCCGAGGACACCGACTGGTCCCTCTTCACCAAGCTCGCCCCGGCTCTCGGCCAGGGCTTCGCCGGCCCGCAGACCGTGGCCGGCGTCGTCGCCATGCTCGGCTCGGAGGACGGCGCCTTCATCACCGGTACGGAGATCCGCATCGACGGCGGCACCCACTACTGACCCCCTGATACCCCTGCTGACCACCCCCGCCGACCAGCCACCCTGATCAGCGTCCGCCGATCAGCCCCTGAAGCGGTCCCAGAGCCGGGGGAAGCGCTCCGCGAGCACGGCTTCGTCCTCGAAGTCCAGCGGGGTGCCCTCCGGCTCTGCCGGCTGGAGCGGGACCCCCAGTTCCGGAGTGACCGCTCCGGTCAGCTGCTCGTACGCCTCGTCGGCCGCGTACCCCAGCTCCTCGCCGTCCCCGTCGATCTCCTCGTCGAACTCGCCCAGCAGCTCCGCCAGCTGGTCCGGGTCGTGCACCCCGCCCTCGAAGACCTCCCGGCCCTGCCCGATGAGCCAGCAGCGGAAGTAGTCGAAGGCGTCGTCGCTGGCCCCGTCGAGCAGGACCCAGGCGGCGCCCCACAGGTCCCAGGTATAGGCCCGGTTGTAGCGCGACTCGAAGTGCCGCGCGAAGTCCACGACGGAGTCGGGATCGAGTTGCGCCAGCCGCTCCACGAGCAGCTCGGCGTGCTCCTCAGGGTCGCCCTCGGCGGCCTCGCGGGTACGGTCGACGATCTCCCAGAACTCCGTCTCGTCCATCACGGCTCAAGCATCACGGCTCCGCCCCCGCGCCGCCACCGCGCACGGCGCGAAAAGGCCGGTGTCCGACCCCCGGGAGGGTCGGACACCGGCCTTTTCACGACACGGTGTTCCTACGGCGCGCCACCTGGCCGGTCGCGCGCGGCCTCAGAGGCCGTAGCGCTCCCGGGCCTCCTTGATGGCGGACACGGGCACCTCGCCGCGGCGGGCGAGCTGGGCCAGCGCGGCCACCACGATCGACTGGGCGTCGACACCGAAGTGCCGGCGGGCGGCCTCACGGGTGTCGGAGAGGCCGAAGCCGTCCGTGCCCAGCGAGGTGTAGTCCTGCTCCACCCACTGGCTGATCTGGTCCGGAACCTGGCGCATCCAGTCGGAGACGGCCAGCACCGGGCTGGTCACGCCCTCCAGCGCACGGGTGACGTACGGGGTGCGCACCTCGCCGCGCAGCAGCGCCTCGTCGCACTCCAGCGCGTCGCGGCGCAGCTCGCCCCACGAGGTGGCGGACCAGACGTCGGCGGCCACGTTCCAGTCGGCGGCGAGGAGCCGCTGCGCCTCCAGCACCCAGTGGATCGCCGTACCGGAGGCCATCAGCTGGACCTTCGGGGAGCCGGCGGCCGGAGCCGCCTCCGCCAGGTCGGCCGCCGTGTTGAAGCGGTACAGGCCGCGCAGGATGCCTTCCTCGACGCCCTCGGGCATCGCGGGCTGCACCTTCGGCTCGTTGTAGACCGTCAGGTAGTAGAAGACGTCCTCCGGCTGCTCGCCGTACATCCGGCGCAGACCGTCCTTGACGATCACCGCGATCTCGTACGCGAAGGCTGGGTCGTAGTTGAGCGACGCCGGGTTCGTGGACGCGATCAGGTGCGAGTGGCCGTCGGCGTGCTGGAGGCCCTCGCCGGTGAGCGTGGTGCGGCCGGCGGTGGCGCCGACGATGAAGCCCTTGCCGAGCTGGTCGGCGAGCTGCCACATCTGGTCGGCGGTGCGCTGCCAGCCGAACATCGAGTAGAAGATGTAGAACGGGATCATCGGCTCGCCGTGCGTCGCGTACGACGTGCAGGCGGCGATGAAGTCGGCCATGGCGCCGGCCTCGGTGATCCCCTCGTTGAGGATCTGGCCGTCCTTGGCTTCCTTGTAGTACATGAGCTGGTCGCGGTCGACCGGCTCGTACGTCTGGCCCAGCGGCGAGTAGATGCCGGCCGACGGGAAGAGGGACTCCATGCCGAAGGTGCGGGCCTCGTCGGGGACGATCGGCACCCAGCGCTTGCCGGTCTCCTTGTCCCGCATCAGGTCCTTGACGAGCCGGACGAAGGCCATGGTGGTGGCCATCTCCTGCTTGCCGGAGCCCTTGAGCAGCGGGGCGAAGGAGCGGTCCGCCGGAGCCGGCAGGGCGACCTGCTTGACCTTCCGGGCCGGGGCCGGGCCGCCGAGCGCGGCGCGGCGCTCGTTCAGGTACCGGACCTCGGGGCTGTCCGCGCCCGGGTGGCCGTACGGGACCTGGCCGTCGACGAAGGCGCTGTCCGGGATCGGGAGGCCGAGCTTGTCGCGCATGCTCTTGAACTCGTCGACCGTCAGCTTCTTCATCTGGTGGTTCGCGTTCTTCGACTCGAACCCGGCACCCAGCGTGTAGCCCTTGACGGTCTGCGCGAGGATGACCGTCGGCGCGCCCTTGTGCTCCAGGGCGGCCTTGTACGCGGCGTACACCTTGCGGGGCTCGTGGCCGCCGCGGGAGGTGTGGAAGCACTCGGCGATCTTCGCGTCGGAGAGCAGGCCGCCCAGCTGCGTCAGCTCGGCGTCGGCGCCGAAGAAGTGCTGCCGGATGTAGGCCACGTCGCGGGTCGCGTACGTCTGGAACTGCGCGTCCGGTACCTCGCGCAGGCGGCGTACGAGCGCGCCCGTGGTGTCCAGCTGGAACAGCTCGTCCCAGGCGGAGCCCCACAGGGACTTGATGACGTTCCAGCCGGCGCCGCGGAACTGGGCTTCCAGCTCCTGGACGACGCGGAAGTTCGCGCGGACCGGACCGTCGAGGCGCTGCAGGTTGCAGTTGATGACGAAGGTCAGGTTGTCGAGCTGCTCGCGGGAGGCGAGGGCCAGGGCGGCGGTCGACTCGGGCTCGTCCATCTCGCCGTCGCCCAGGAAGGCCCAGACGTGCGAGTTGGCGGTGTCCTTGATGCTGCGGTTCTGCAGGTAGCGGTTGAACCGCGCCTGGTAGATCGCGGACAGCGGGCCGAGGCCCATGGACACCGTCGGGAACTCCCACAGCCACGGCAGGCGCCGCGGGTGCGGGTAGGACGGCAGGCCGTTGCCGCCGGACTCCTGGCGGAAGTTGTCGAGCTGCTGCTCGGAGATCCGGCCGTCGAGGAAGGCACGGGCGTAGATGCCGGGGGAGGCGTGGCCCTGGATGTAGAGCTGGTCGCCCGATCCGTCGGCCTCCTTCCCGCGGAAGAAGTGCTGGAAGCCGGTCTCGTAGAGCCACGCGGCGGAGGCGAAGGTGGCGATGTGGCCGCCGACGCCGTACTTGGAGCCGCGGGTCACCATGGCGGCCGCGTTCCAGCGGTTCCACGCGGTGATCCTGGCTTCCATCGCCTCGTCACCGGGGAACTCCGGCTCCGCGGCGGTGGGGATGGTGTTGACGTAGTCCGTCTCCAGCAGCTTCGGCAGGGCGAGGCCGGCGGCCTCGGCGTGATGGAGCGTGCGGCGGAGCAGGTATTCGGCGCGGCGCGTACCGGCGGCCTTGGCGACGGCGTCGAGGGAGGCCGCCCATTCGGCGGTCTCCTCGGTGTCGCGGTCCGGGAGCTGGTCGAGCTCGCTCGGAAGCTTTCCTACGGGGTCGGACATCGGTGTGCGCCGCCTTCCGGACAAAGGAGAGGTGGTGAAGAAATCCCTGACGGGCAGGACAGGGCTGGCGGACCTGGTTGAGGTCCGCGATGACTGTAAATCGCTGATCGATGATCGATCAAATGAAAGTGGCGAAGAAATGTCCATCCGACGAAAGTCGGCACCGCGTGCCATTAAATAAGGCACGCAGTGCCGGTCAAATGGGGGCGATCCGGGCGGCTGGCGATCCGGTCAGGCGCGCGGCGCGCACCCCAGGACGTGCCGCTTCACGAGCAGACCGATGTCGGGGTCCTGGCTGCGGAAGGCCGCGACGAGCGCCTCGTGCTCCTCGGCGTAGGACTTCTGGACCGTTCCCAGCCACCGGATGGACAGGGCTGTGAACACCTCGATGCCCAGGCTCTCCCAGGTGTGCAGCAGGACGCTGTTCCCGGCCGCCCGCACCATCTCCCGGTGGAACCCCACCGTGTGCCGCACCTGCGCGGTGCCGTCGTCGGCGCGGTCGGCCTCCCAGAGGGCCGCCACGTGCGGCTCCAGCGCCGAGCAGTCCGCCGCCAGCCGGGGCGCGGCCAGCTCGGCCGCGATCTGCTCCAGGCCGGCCCGGACCGGGTAGATCTCCTCCAGGTCCGCCGCCGAGAGGTTCCGTACGCGCACGCCCTTGTTCGGCGCCGACTCGATCAGCCGCAGGGTCTCCAGCTCGCGCAGGGCCTCCCGTACGGGCGTCTGGCTGACCTCCAGCTCCACCGCGATGCGGCGCTCGACGATCCGCTCGCCGGGCTTCCAGCGCCCGCTGACGATCCCCTCCACGATGTGCTCGCGGATCTGCTCGCGCAGCGAGTGCACGACGGGTGGGGTGATCATCGGGACTTCATCTCCTGGTGGCTGGCAGGGTCACGCGGGGCCTGATGCGTAGACAATACGGCGGCGCCCCCCTCCGGAAGTATTCCGGACGGGGGCGCCGACGGTGAGGCTGGTTACAAGCCGCCCGGTTACAGGCCGAGCTCGACCTCGAACTCCCCGGCCTCGAGGATCGCCTTGACGGCCGAGAGGTACCGGGCCGCGTCCGCGCCGTCCACCAGACGGTGGTCGTAGGACAGGGTCAGGTACGTCATGTCGCGGATGCCGATGTTGGTGCCCTCGGCGGTCTCGATGACCACCGGGCGCTTCACCGTGGCACCGATGCCCAGGATGGCGACCTGGTTCGGCGGCACGATGACCGTGTCGAACAGCGCACCGCGCGAGCCGGTGTTGCTGATGGTGAAGGTCGCGCCCGACAGCTCGTCCGGCGTGATCTTGTTGCCGCGGACCTTGGAGGCCAGGTCGGCGGTCGCCTTGGAGATGCCCGCCAGGTTGAGGTCGCCCGCACCCTTGATGACCGGGGTCATCAGGCCCTTCTCGGAGTCGACGGCGATGCCGATGTTCTCCGAGTCGAAGTAGGTGATGGTGCCCTCGGCCTCGTTGATCCGGGCGTTGACGACCGCGTGGGCCTTCAGCGCCTGGGCGGCGGCCTTGACGAAGAACGGCATCGGGGACAGCTTGACGCCCTCACGGGCGAGGAAGCCGGCCTTGGCCTTCTCGCGCAGCTTCATGATCTTGGTGATGTCCACCTCGACCACGGAGCTGAGCTGCGCCTGCGAGTGCAGGGCCTTCATCATGTTCTCGCCGATGACCTTGCGCATGCGGGTCATCTTGACCGTCTGACCGCGCAGCTCGGACACCGCGGCGGCCGGGGCCTTCGCGGCGGGAGCGGCGGCGGCCGGAGCCGGTGCGGCGGCGGCGGCCTTGGCGGCCTCGGCGGCGGCCAGGACGTCCTGCTTGCGGATGCGGCCACCGACACCGGTGCCCGAGACCGCGGACAGGTCGACGCCGGACTCCGTGGCGAGCTTGCGCACCAGCGGGGTCACGTACGCGCCCTCGTCACCGGCGGAGGCCGGAGCGGCGGGGGCGGCGGGCGCGACCGGAGCCGGAGCGGCCACGGGGGCCGCAGCGGCCGCCGGGGCGGCGGGCTGGACCGGAGCCGGGGCGGCCACGGGGGCCGGAGCGGCCGCCGGAGCCGGAGCCGCCGGAGCGGGAGCCTCGGCCGGAGCAGCCGGAGCAGCCGGAGCCGCCGGAGCAGCCGGAGCCGCCGGAGCAGCCGGAGCGGCAGCCTCGGCCGGAGCCGGGGCGGCAGCGGCCGGGGCGGCGGCCGGAGCCGCACCCGCGACGCCGATGACGGCGAGACGGGCGCCGACCTCGGCGGTCTCGTCCTCGGCGACCAGGATCTCCAGCAGCGTGCCGGCGACCGGCGCGGGGATCTCGGTGTCCACCTTGTCGGTGGAGACCTCGAGCAGCGGCTCGTCGGCCTCGACCGACTCGCCGACCTGCTTCAGCCAGCGGGTGACGGTGCCCTCGGTGACGGACTCGCCCAGGGCGGGGAGCACGACGTCGGTGCCCTCGGCGGAACCGCCGCCGGTGGCCGCGTCGGCGCTCGGGGCCGGAGCCTCGGAGCCGGCCGGGACCTCGGTGGACGGGGCGGCCTGCGGGGCCTCGGCCGCGGGGGCCTCGGCAGCCGGGGCCGGAGCCTGGGCGACAACGGTCTCGGCCTCGGCCGGGGCGGCGGCCGGAGCCGCGTCGCCCGAGCCGTCGTCGATGACGGCCAGTTCGGCGCCGACCTCGACGGTCTCGTCCTCGGCCACCTTGATGGAGGCGAGGATGCCGGACACGGGCGAGGGGATCTCGGTGTCGACCTTGTCGGTCGACACCTCGAGCAGCGGCTCGTCGGCCTCGACGCGCTCGCCCTCGGCCTTCAGCCAGCGGGTGACAGTGCCCTCGGTGACGCTCTCACCGAGCGCCGGAAGGGTTACGGAAACCGACATGGTTTCAGTTGCTCCTAACGAATGTGCGGAAGTGGTCGTCGCGCCCGTGACGAATTAGTCGTGGGAGTGAAGCGGCTTGCCGGCGAGGGCCAGGTGGGCCTCGCCCATCGCTTCGTTCTGGGTCGGGTGCGCGTGGATGAGCTGCGCGACCTCGGCCGGCAGGGCCTCCCAGTTGTAAATGAGCTGGGCCTCGCCGACCTGCTCGCCCATCCGGTCACCGACCATGTGGACGCCGACCACGGCACCGTCCTTGACCTGGACGAGCTTGATCTCGCCCGCGGTCTTGAGGATCTTGCTCTTGCCGTTGCCCGCGAGGTTGTACTTGAGGGTCACGACCTTGTCCGCGCCGTAGATCTCCTTGGCCTTGGCCTCGGTGATGCCGACGGACGCGACCTCGGGGTGGCAGTACGTGACGCGCGGCACACCGTCGTAGTCGATCGGGACGGTCTTGAGACCGGCCAGACGCTCCGCGACCAGGATGCCCTCGGCGAAGCCGACGTGCGCGAGCTGGAGGGTCGGGACGAGGTCGCCCACGGCCGAGATGGTCGGCACGTTGGTCTGCATGTACTCGTCGACCAGGACGTAGCCGCGGTCCATCGCGACGCCCTGCTCCTCGTAGCCCAGGCCCTGGGAGACCGGCCCGCGGCCGATGGCGACCAGCAGTACCTCGGCCTCGAAGGCCTTGCCGTCGGCCAGCGTCACGCGGACGCCGTTCTCCGTGTACTCGGCCTTGTCGAAGAAGGTGCCGAGGTTGAACTTGATGCCGCGCTTGCGGAACGCGCGCTCCAGCAGCTTCGAGCTGTTCTCGTCCTCGACCGGCACGAGGTGCTTGAGGCCCTCGACGACGGTGACGTCGGTGCCGAAGGACTTCCACGCCGAGGCGAACTCGACGCCGATGACGCCGCCGCCCAGGACGATCGCGGACTCGGGCACGCGGTCCAGGACCAGCGCGTGGTCCGAGGAGATGATGCGGTTGCCGTCGATGTCCAGGCCCGGCAGCGACTTCGGCACGGAGCCGGTCGCCAGGAGCACGTGGCGGCCCTGGACGCGCTGGCCGTTCACGTCGACGGAAGTCGGGGAGGAGAGGCGGCCCTCTCCTTCGATGTAGGTCACCTTGCGGGAGGCGACCAGGCCCTGCAGGCCCTTGTACAGGCCCGAGATGACCTCGTCCTTGTACTTGTGCACACCCGCGATGTCGATGCCCTCGAAGGAGGCCTTGACACCGAACTGAGCGGCTTCGCGCGCCTGGTCCGCGATCTCACCGGCGTGCAGCAGAGCCTTCGTGGGGATGCAGCCGTTGTGCAGGCAGGTGCCGCCGAGCTTGTTCTTCTCGATCAGCGCAACGTCGAGACCCAGCTGGGATGCGCGGAGCGCCGCGGCGTAACCGCCACTGCCACCGCCGAGGATCACTAGGTCGAAAACGGTGCTGGCGTCGTTCGCCACGTCACGTCCTCCATGCATGTGCGCCGGGCACCGGTCCTCTGTGACCGGGCGGCGGCTGGTAATCGGCCGCTGGTTTCGTCGGCCCTGTGGTGGGGGCCCTGTCCTGCCGAGAACCCATCTTCGCATTTGTCGGGGGAACGCGGGACGCCGGGCCCACCATGTGACCGGTCGTTCTGCCCGAAGGCAGGGTTACCGCTGCGTAGAAACCTGCGGATTTCGTCGTGGGCCGACCGCCGCCGGGCGCACCACGGGCCCTGACCGGCTGTTCGATCAAGGCCCGGAGTGCGTCAGGTCTCACACGCGACAGCGTCAGCCCAGGTCGCCCGTGGCCGTGCGCTCGGCCAGCCGCACCAGGGTGCGTACGGCGGAGCCGGTGCCGCCCTTGGGGGTGTAGCCGTGCGGGGCGCCCTCGTGGAAGGCGGGGCCCGCGATGTCGAGGTGGGCCCAGGTGATGCCCTCGCCGACGAACTCCTGGAGGAAGAGGCCGGCCACCAGGCCGCCGCCCATCCGGACGCCCATGTTGGCGATGTCGGCGGTGGGGGAGTCCATGGACTTGCGCAGGTCCGCGGGGAGCGGCATCGGCCAGGAGGCCTCGCCGACCTCTTCCGCGATCTCGTGGATCGAGGTGCGGAAGGCGTCGTCGTTCGCCATGATCCCGAAGGTGCGGTCGCCCAGGGCCATCACCATGGCGCCGGTCAGGGTCGCGACGTCGATGATCGCGTCCGGGTTGTCCTCGGAGGCCTTGGTCAGCGCGTCGCCCAGGACGAGGCGGCCCTCGGCGTCGGTGTTGAGGACCTCCACGGTCTTGCCGCTGTACATGCGCAGCACGTCACCGGGCTTGGTGGCGGAGCCGGACGGCATGTTCTCGGCGAGCGCGAGCCAGCCGGTGACGTTGACCTGGAGGCCCAGCTTCGCGGCCGCGACGACGGCGGCGAAGACGGCGGCGGCGCCGGCCATGTCGCACTTCATCGTCTCGTTGTGGCCGGCCGGCTTGAGCGAGATGCCGCCGGAGTCGTAGGTGATGCCCTTGCCGACGAAGGCCAGGGTCTTCTCCGCCTTGGCGTGGGTGTACGAGAGCTTCACCAGGCGCGGGGGGTTCTCCGAGCCCTTGCCGACGCCCATGATGCCGCCGTAGCCGCCCTTGACGAGGGCCTTCTCGTCCAGGACCTGGACCTTGATGCCGTTCTCCTTCGCGGCCGCGGAGGCGACCGCGGCGAAGGCCTCGGGGGTCAGGTCGTTCGGCGGGGTGTTGACCAGGTCGCGGGCGATGTTGACCTCGGCCGCGACGATCGAGGCGCGCTCGGCGGCGGCCTTGTGGTCCTTGTCGCGCGGCTTGGCGCCGAGCAGGGCGATCTCCGCGAGCGGCAGCTTGGGGCCGGCGTTCTTGGAGCCCTTCTTCTCGCCGCCCTGGTAGGCGGTGAAGGCGTACGCGCCGAGCAGCGCGCCCTCGGCGACCGCGGTGACGGCGGAGGCGTCGTCCAGGGGGAGCGCGAAGGCGGCCTTCTTGGCGCCGTGCAGGGCGCGGGCGGCGGCGCCGGCGGCGCGGCGCAGCACCTCCTCGTCGTACGACTCGTCCTCGTCCGGGAGGGTGCCGAGTCCGACCGCCAGCACGACCGGGACCTTGAAGCCGTCCGGGGCCGGGAGCTTGGTGATCTCCCCTTCGGAGCCCGAGGCCCCGAGCGCTTCGAGTACGGCGGCGAGCTTGCCCGCGTACGCGGCGTCCACGGCCTCGGCGCCCGCGGCGGCGAGGGGGCCCTTGGGGCCCTTCGCCACGCCGACCACGAGGGCGTCGGCGCGCAGCGTCGCCGCGCCGGCAGTGCTGAGAGTCAGAGCAGTCACGGTGGTGAGGTCTCGCTTCCGTATGTATGTGTGGGCCGAGTGGGTGGACGGCCATCCGTGGCGATCGTATTCGGGCCCGGGCGCCGCCGGAAATGAGCGTACGCGCCCGGCCTCGTCCGCACGCCACTCGAAGATTTGGCAAGTTGTTCGATCAAACGGCCATTGGGTTCACCCGTCTGTGGACTCTGCTCCAGGTTTGCCTCGTAGACCTGACGAGGTCCGAAAGACTCGGCCCACTCTCGCAAGGGGACGCGGGGTTCCTTTGCATGATTTCCACAGTGCCTCCCCGGCCCGGCCGTCCGCCCAGGGCCGCTGTCGAGGGATGCCTGCGGGGGGAAAGGCCGAAATGGTCAACAAGAACCGGAGGAACAGGGTCGCCGCCGCCATGGCCGCGGCAGCCCTGGTATCCGTCGCCGTACCCGTCGCGTCCGCCACGGCGGCCGTGACACCGCGCATCGACCTGAAGGTGCTGGTCGTCGACGACGGCGGCACCTCGGTCGAGGCGATCACCGCGGAGCTCCGGGACACCGGAGTCCCGTTCACCCGCGTACAGCTGGGCAGCAGCGGCCGCCCGGTCATCAACGCGGCCTACCTCAGCGACACGGTCGACGGCCGTCCGCGCGCCAAGTTCCAGGGGGTGGTCCTGCCGAACGAGAACCCGTTCGGGGAGGGCTCGGCGGAGATGGCGGCACTGGCCGCCTACGAGACGACGTACGGGATCCGCCAGGTCGACGCCTACACCTGGTCCCACCCGGGCGTGGGCCTGGAGTACACCGACAACGGCGGCTACGGCGGCCAGCTCGACGGCACCCAGGCCGCCGTCACCGCCGCCGGCAAGGCCGGACCGTTCGGCTACCTCGGCGGTCAGGTCGCCTTCGAGGACAACTCGCCCCTCGTCCCCGAGAGCTACGGGTTCATGGGCAAGCCGCGGGCCGGCTACACCAGCTACCTCGACGCCCCCGTCGGCTCCGGACGGGCCTCGCTCGTCGGCGAGTACACCCACGACGGGCGCAGCGAACTGGTCGTCACCTTCGGCTACAACCAGTTCCAGCAGCAGTTCCGGCTGCTGGCCCGCGGGATCGTCGAATGGCTCACCCAGGGCGTCCACCTCGGCCAGAGCCGCAACTACTTCGCGGTCCACGTCGACGACGTCTTCGCCCCCGACGCCCGCTGGAGCAAGGAGCTCAACTGCACGCCCGGCGACTACGCCTGTCCGGGCGGCGAGGGCCAGGAGAGCACCATCCGGATGACCGCCGCCGACGCGCAGTACGCGGCGCAGTGGCAGACGGCCAAGGACTTCAAGCTCGACATGCTCTTCAACGGCGGCGCCGGCGAGGAGTGGAAGACCGCGAACGGCGGCGTCGACGCGATGACCGCTCAACTCGTCGCCGACCGGGCCAAGTTCCGCTGGATGAACCACACGTACACGCACCCGTTCCTCGGCTGCGTCCAGGACGTCACCACCTCCCCCTGGACCTGCCAGAAGAACGCCCAGGGCGCCATCCAGTACATGAGCCGCGCCGAGATCTCCGCGCAGATCCGCGACAACAACAACTGGGCGGCCGCCAAGGGCATCACCACCGACCGCACCGAACTGGTCACCGGCGAGCACTCCGGCCTCAAGACCAACCCGCAGCAGCCCCAGGACAACCCCAACCTGGCCGGGGCCCTCGCCGACAACGGCGTCAAGTGGGCCGGCAGCGACAACTCGCGGGAACCCGCGCAGCGTGCCGTCGGCGCCGCCCTGACCGTCCCCCGCCACCCGATGAACGTGTACTACAACACGGGCACCAACGCGGAGATGGCCGACGAGTACAACTGGATCTACACCAGCCGCGCCCACGGCGGCAGCGGCATCTGCGAGGACAACCCGGCGACGTCCACCTGCCTCCCGGCCCCGGTCGACGCCGTCACCGGCTACCTGGACCACATCGTCCCCCAGGAGGCCCGGACCGCCCTGCGCCACGTCCTCACCAACGACCCGCGCCCGCACTACGTCCACCAGTCCAACCTCGCCGAGGACCGCACCCTCTACCCGGTGCTCAACCAGGTTCTCGACACCTACCGCACGCTTTACGCGCCCACCGCGCCGATCGTGAACCAGAGCATGAAGGACACCGGCGTCGAGCTCAGCCGCCGCGCGGCCTGGGACAAGGCGCTCGCGAACAACCAGGTCACCGCCTACCGCATCGGCACGGCCGTCACCGTCAAGACGCCCTCCGGAGTGGTCGCCCCGGTGACCGCCCCCACCGGCACCAGGAAGCAGATGCTCCTCGGCACCGCCGACTTCGGCACCGCCTACGCCGGAACCCGCTCCACCTGGACCTCGCCCGAGCTGCTCCAGGGCGCCGTCACGCTCAAGCTGCCCAGCTGACCGTCCCGCGAGCCGTCACCCGTACCACCTAGCGCCGGCGCTCCGAACCCAAGGGCGCCGGCCCCTTTTCCGTCCTGGGGGGACACACCACATGAGCCATGGGCGTCATGTCACCATGCTCACCGAAGGCACCTACCCGCACGTCCACGGCGGCGTCAGCACCTGGTGCGACCAACTGGTGCGCGGCATGCCGGAGGTCGACTTCAACGTCATAGCCCTGACCGGTTCCGGACGGGAGCCGGTCACCTGGGAACTCCCGCGCAACGTCTACCGCCACACCGCCGTCCCGCTCTGGGGTCCTCCGTCCGGCCGCGGCCGCCGCACGACCCTGCGCGGCAAGGCCCACCGCCGCTTCACCCGGGTGTACGAGACCTTCCTGCTCTCCCTGCTCGACCCGGACCACGGCGGCTTCTCCGAAGCCCTGCGCGAACTGGCCCTCCTCGCCCGCGCCGGGAAACTCGCCCCGGCCCTGCGCTCCGAGTCCGTCCTGCGCCTCCTGATGACCGTCTGGACCCGCCCCGGCCTCACCACCGCCGAGGCCCGGCCCACCATCCACGACGCGCTGACCGCCACCGACCTGCTGGAACACGCGCTGCGCCCGCTCTCCGTACGGATACCGCCCGACAGCGTCGCGCACGCCGTCAGCAGCGGCCTCGCCACCCTCCCCGCGCTCGCCGCCAAGTACCTCGACGACGTGCCCTTCCTCCTGACCGAGCACGGCATCTACCTGCGCGAGCGCTACCTCGGCTACCGCACCTCCGCGCAGCGCTGGCCCGTCAAGGCCCTGATGCTCGGCTTCTACCGCGGGCTCAACACCGAGGGCTACCGGCAGGCCGACCTGATCACCCCGTGCAACCAGTACAACCGCCGCTGGGAGGAGCGCGGGGGCGCCGACTCCGAGCGCATCCGGACCGTCTACAACGGCGTCGACCCGCACGCCTTCCCCGAGGCCGGCCCCGAACCCGAGGTGCCCACCCTCAGCTGGTGCGGACGTATCGACCCGATCAAGGACCTCGAAACCCTCATCCGGGCCTACGCGTTCATGCGCGAGGAACTGCCCGAGCTGCGGCTGCGCCTCTTCGGCCCGGTCCCCGCCGGCTGCGAGGGCTACCGGCTCCGGCTGGAGGAACTCGCCGCCGAACTCGGGGTGGCCGACGGCATCAGTTACGAGGGCCGCATCGACCAGGTCGCCCGGGCGTACGCGGCCGGCTCGGTCGTCATGCTCTCCTCCATCAGCGAGGGGTTCCCCTTCAGCATCATCGAGGCCATGTCCTGCGGCCGCACCACCGTCTCCACCGATGTCGGCGGGGTCCGCGAGGCCGTCGGCGACACCGGCCTCGTCGTACCGCCGCGCGAGCCGGAGACCATGGCCCGTGCCACCCTCGCCCTGCTCCGCGACGGTGAACGCCGCGCCGAGCTCGGCCGGATGGCCCGCAAGCGGGTGGTGGAGAAGTTCACCCTCCACCAGTCCGTGGACGGCTTCCGGCACATCTACCGGGAACTCGCCGGCCAGCCCGTCCTGCCCGTCCACGAGGGCGACGACTGGACCCAGCGGCTCGCCGACCCCTGGTACCGGGAACTCGCGGCCGACGGGAGCCCGTGGTGAGCGGATCCCTCTGGCTCAAGGCCCCCGGCCCCGAAGGCGGCTGGGTACCCGTCGGCTCCGCCGCCGCCCGCCGCGGCCCGCGGCGGGCGGGCGGCGCCCCCGGCGTGCCGGGCCCGGCCGGGCCGCACGGCCCGGCGGTGGACACCCTCCCCGCCGTCCCCCGGCCGCGCCGCGGCATCCCGGCCGCCGACCCGATGGACGAACTCGCCGACCGGCTCGGCCTGTTCATCTCGGCGGCCGTGCACCCCGACGAGATCGCCGCCATCCTCGAATCCGACGGTATGACCGACGAGTACATCCGGCTCACCTACGGCCGCCCGGACTCCTTCGGGCTCGCCGAGGAGCTATTCGCCCGGGTGCCCCGCGCCTACCCGGAACCCGCGGACGCCGCCGACCCCTGGAAGGTCTCCCTCACCGCCTGCCTGCTGCGCGGGGTGATCTTCGCGCTGCCCGGCCTGGCCTACGTACTGGGCGCCCCCCTCCTCGACGGCCCCAGGGACCGCCTGGGCCTGCCCGCCGGGACCCTGACCCTGGTCGCCGGCGCCCTCATCGGCTGGGTCTGGGACCAGACCCTGTCCCACCGGGCGTACTCCTGGCTCGGCCTCGGCGACCGGGCCGCCGCCGGACGGACCCTGCTCGTCGGCGCTCCCGCCGGGTCCCTGCTGGGCACCGCCGCCGCGCTGGCGGTGCCCGGCGGGCCGCCGTTCTCGTACGCCTTCGCCGCGGGCCAGGCCCTCTACGTCGGCGCGGCCACCGTCCTGCTCGTCCTCGGCCGCGAACGGGTGCTCCTCGCCGCACTCGGCCCGATGGCCGCCGGCGCGGTCCTCGCCCTCTTCACAGACCTGCCCGTGCCGGTGCGCATCACCCTGCTCGCCGTGTCCCTCGCGGCCGCCTGCACCCTGGCCGTACGGGAACTGCCGCTCGCCGCCGGCCTGCGCGGCGCCCGACGGCGCGTCCGGGGATGGGCGGAGCGCCGCCCGGGCGCCGGACCGGTGCGCTGGCAGATGCTGCGCGGCGCCGAGGAGGAGCACACCCCGCGCGGACCCCGGCTCGGGGACTCCGTGCCGTACGGGGTCTTCGGCCTCGGCACCGGCCTGCTCGTGCTGTACGCGGCCCTCGGCGAGGTGCTGGCCGGCGGCCCGGCCGAAGCCGTCGCCGCCCCTTCGGCGGTGGCCCTCACCCTCAGCATGGGCCCCGCCGAATGGCTGCTCCACCGGTTCCGCAGCGGCAGCCTCGCCGGGCTCCGGGCGGCCCGCTCGCCCCGCGCGTTCTGGGGCCGGATGCTCACCACCCTCGCCCAGTGCCTCGCCGCCTACCTGGTGGTGCTGCTGGCCCTGGGCGTGACCGGAACGCTGCTCTGGCCCGACGCCCCCGTCCTCACCGGCGTGCGGGTCGCCACCCTGCTGCTGCTCGGCGCCGTGATGTGGACCGGGCTGCTCCTGCAGTCCTTCGGGGCGGTCCGGCCCGCCGCCGTGGTCTGCGCCTCGGCCGCCGTCGCCCAGAGCCTGGCGCTGCTGACCGGGTTCGGACAGCCCCGGATGGTGCAGCTGGTGGTCGCCGCCACGGCCGCCGCCGCCCTGGCCGTCCTGGTCTGCCTGCTCCTCGGCCGCGCCACGGCCCACCGCTGACCCGGGCGGCCGCCCGACTTGCCCGAACCCGCCCGGACCTGTCCGACCCGTCCGACCCGCGAGCCGTACGACGAGAAGAAGGACCCCATGCTGCTGGTGCCCCTCTACGAGCACCCCGCCGACCGCCCCGAGGACTGGGAGCGGGTCATCCGGTCTGCCCGACGGCTGCACTCCGTCGTCCTCAACCCCGACAGCGGGCCCGGCAAGGCCCCCGACGAGCGGTTCGCCCTCGTCGCCGAGCGGCTGCGCGAGGCCGGGGTCCCCGTCCTGGGATACGCCGACACCGACTACGGGCGGCGCCCGCACGCCGCCGTGGTGCAGGACCTGCTGCGCCACCGAGACTGGTACGGCACCGACGGGGCGTTCCTCGACCAGGCCGCCTCCGGCCCCGACCTGCTCGGGCACTACGGGCGGCTCTCCGTCGCCGCCCGTGCCGCGGGCGCCCGCACCCTCGTCCTGAACCACGGGGTCCACCCGCACCCCGGCTACGCCGCACTCGCCGACCTCCTCGTCACCTTCGAAGGCCCCTGGGACGCCTACCAGGACGCCTCGGCCGTGCCGCCGTGGACCGCCGACCACCCCGCCGAGCGGTTCTGCCACCTCGTGTACGCCGTCCCGCCCGGCGCGCCCGCCGAACTCGCCGGGGAACTCGCCACCGAACGCGGCGCGGGGGTGCACTGCGCGGTCCCGGGCGGCGGCGCGCACCCGTGGGGGACCCTCCCGTACGCCCTGGAGGCGGCGGGATGAATTGTTTCCCCACCGGGCCGCCGCGCTGGCGGGCCCGCCTGCTGCTGCTCGTACCGCTCCTGCTCCTCGCCGCGTGCACGACCGCACCGGAAGAGGACGACGAGGAGCCCTACCCGTGGCCCGAACAGGCGCCGGGGGAGCGGTGGCAACCCCGGCCGGGGGTGGGCTGGCAGTGGCAGCTCACCGGAAAGCTCGACACCTCGGTGAACGCGCCGGTGTACGACGTCGACGGGTTCACCACGACGGCCCGGCAGGTCTCCGCGCTCAAGAAGGCCGGGCGCAAGACCATCTGCTACCTCTCGACCGGCGCCTGGGAGGACTTCCGGCCCGACGCCGACGCCTTCCCCGAGGAACTGCTCGGCCAGGGCAACGGCTGGGAGGGCGAGCGCTGGCTGGACGTACGGCGGCTGGACGCGCTGGAACCGCTGATGGCGAAGCGGTTCGACATGTGCCGGGACAAGGGCTTCGACGCGGTGGAGCCCGACAACATGGACGCCTACCAGAACCCCTCCGGGTTCCCGCTCACCGCCGGCCACCAGCTGGCGTACAACCGGCTGATCGCGAAGCTCGCCCACGACCGGGGGCTGGCCGTCGGCCTGAAGAACGACCTCGACCAGATCCCGCAGCTCGTCGGGGAGTTCGACTTCGCCGTCAACGAGCAGTGCGCGCAGTACCGCGAATGCGACCGGCTGACCCCGTTCATCGAGGCCGGCAAGGCCGTCTTCCACGTCGAGTACGAGCTGCCGGCGGACCGGTTCTGCACGCGCTCCCGCGAGCTGGGTCTCAGCTCCCTGGAGAAGAAGTACGACCTGGACGCGTGGCGCAAAGCCTGCTGAACCGCCCTTTTTTGGCGGCTCGATTCGCCTCCGGGGCGCCGAAGCCTGGCTCACGGGGCCGTGCGTGCTCGAAAACCCTCGTTCCTCGGGTTTCCTCCGCGCGCTCGGCCCCGTTCCCCAGGCGCGCCCCTTCGGCTCACTCGCCTGGGCCGGGGGTCAGAGGGGGAGAACGGCGTGTACCCGGTAACCGCCGCCGAACCGGGGCCCGGCGAAGCAGGAGCCGCCCAGGGCGCCCGTCCGTTCGCGCATGCCGAGCAGCCCGTGGCCGCCGCCCGGATCGGCCGGCTCCGCGCCGGGGGCGGCGGCCGGGGAGCCGCCGTCGTCCAGTACGGTCACCTCCACCGAGGGCCCGACCCGCACCACGCTCACCTCGGCGCGGGCCTCCGGGCCGGCGTGCTTGCGCACGTTGGTCAGCGCCTCCTGGATGACCCGGTAGGCCGCCAGGTCCACCGCGGCGGGCAGGGCGCCCGGGTCGCGGTCTCCGGCCCCCGGCCCCAGCTGGACGATCACCGCGACCGGCAGGCCGGCGTTGCGGAAGGTGTCCACCAGCGCGTCCAGTACGGCCAGCCCGGGTGCGGGCTCGGTGGGCGCCTCCGGGTCGCCGGACTGGCGCAGCAGCCCCACCGTCGCCCGCAGCTCGTTCAGCGCCGAGCGGCTGGCGTCCCGTACGTGGGCCAGCGCCTCCTTGGCCTGGTCGGGGCGCTTGTCCATGACGTGGGCGGCCACCCCCGCCTGCACGTTGACCAGGGCGATGTGGTGGGCCACGACGTCGTGCAGGTCCCGGGCGATCCGCAGCCGCTCCTCGGCGACACGCCGCCGGGCCTCTTCCTCGCGGGTCCGCTCGGCCCGTTCCGCCCGCTCCCGTATGGCGTCGACGAAGGCCCGCCGGCTGCGGACCGCGTCCCCGGCGGCGGCGGCCATCCCGGTCCAGGCGAAGATGCCGAGGTTCTCCTGCGCGTACCAGGGCAGCGGTCCGGCCAGCATGGCCACGCCCGTCAGGCCCGCCATGGTGAGCAGGCCGATCCGCCAGGTCGTGGGCCGGTCGGTGCGGGCGGCCACCGTGAACAGCGCGATCACCGCGCACATGACGACGGGGGCCCGCGGATCCCCGGTGGTCAGCTCCAGCAGCGACAGCGCGCAGGTCACGGCCAGCACGGTGCGCGGCCGACGGCGCCGCAGCACCAGGACGACCGCGCCGAGCAGCATCAGCAGCAGGGACAGCGGCTCGGGGTCGCGGGTGCCGAAGGTGGGCCCGTGGGGGCCGTGCGGATCGGCGTAGGAGCCGACGACCATGGCGACGAACGCCCCGAACGCCAGCACGGCGTCGGTCGCGAGCGGATGGTCCCGCATCCACAGCCGGGTGGGCCCGAACGGCCCGGGGGGTGTCGTCACCCGGATACGGTACGGCCTGCCCGGACCGGGACCGGGACCGGGACCGGTCCCGGTCCCGGTCCCGGTCCGCCGCGCTAGTGGGTGTCCACGGGCGGCGGGCGCCGCAGCGGAGGGGCCGCGGAGCGCTCCGGGCCCCGGGCGGCCCGGACCAGGCACACCGCCATGACGGCCGCGATGGCGGCGAGGTGCTCCTTGCCGGCGAGGTTGTCCTTGACCAGGACCTCGCCGATCATCGCCAGGATCACCAGGGCGCCGGTCAGGTAGGCCCGGTAGCTCCAGCACACGTATATCGCGAGCCCCACCACCGCCGCCGAGGGCCCGGTGTCGTTGACGATGCGGTCGGACACCGGCAGGCCGAAGGGGTGGTCCGGGCTCAGGGACAGCCCGATCCGCGCGTACGTGGTGCCGGCGAGGGTGGCGACGTAGCCGATGAGCAGGGTGCGCCACCAGCCGATGCAGATCTCCGAGATCCCGAAGACGAGCAGGATCTGCGCGAGCGCCCCCCACACCGGGAGGTCCAGGGCGGGGACGAACAGCGACAGGGGAGTGCGCAGCAGGGCGAGCCACAGCGGGTCGACCGCTTTGACGGACCCGAGGTTCTGGACGGGCTGGAAGCCCCAGGAGGTGTTCTGCACGATCTGGAAGACCGAGGTCAGACAGACCGCGCCGAGGGTCATCGGGACCGCCCGCCACTTCTCGTGGACGAGGGCGTTCCGGACGGTCCAGAACATGGGTCCCCACTCGCGCCGGGCGAACCGGCGCGAGGGGGACGTGGTCCGCGCTGTCAACGGCGGGTCTCCAGGTGTCTGCGGTGCAGCCACTTCGGAAGGCCGGGGGCCTCCAGGAAGCCCTCGGCCCGGCCCGCCGCGATGCCGATCCGCAGCAGGTCCGAACTCTTCTCGAAGAGCATGAACCGCGGTTCCCAGATCGGCCGGTATTTGGCATTGGCCCGGTAGAGGGACTCGATCTGCCACCAGCGGGAGAAGAAGCTCAGCAGCGAGCGCCACATCCGCAGCACCGGACCGGCGCCGAGGCGGGACCCGCGCTCGAATACGGACCGGAACATCGCGAAGTTCAGCGAGACCTGCGTGACCCCGATCTCCTTGGAGCGCTCCAGGAGTTCGATCACCATGAACTCCATCAGGCCGTTCTCCGAGTCCCGGTCGCGGCGCATCAGGTCCAGCGACAGGCCCTTCGGCCCCCACGGTACGAAGGACAGCACCGCCCGCAGGTCGCCGTTGCCGTCGGTGCACTCCAGCATCACGCACTGGCCGTCGCCGGGATCACCCAGCCGGCCCAGCGCCATCGAGAAGCCGCGCTCGGTCGCGCCGTCGCGCCAGTCGTCGGCGCGCAGCAGCAGTACGTCCATCTCCTCGGCGGGGATGTCGGCGTGGCGGCGGATGCGGACCGTGTACCCGGCCCGCTTCACGCGGTTGTACGCCTGCCGGACGGTCCGCATGGCGCGGCCGTCCAGGGTGAACTCGGCGGTCTCCACGATCGCCTCGTCGCCCAGCTCCAGCGCGTCGAGGCCGTGCCGGGCGTAGATCTGCCCGGCCTCCTCGCTGGCGCCCATCACGGCCGGCACCCAGCCGTGCTCGCGGGCCTCGGCCAGCCACGGCTCGATGGCTCCGGGCCACGCCTCGGGGTCGCCGATCGGGTCGCCCGAGGCCAGCGAGACGCCGCCGACGACGCGGTAGGTGACGGCGGCCTTGCCGGTGGGGGACCAGATGACGGACTTCTCGCGGCGCAGCGCGAAGTAGCCGAGCGAGTCGCGGTCGCCCTGCCGGGCGAGCAGCGCCCGCAGCCGCTCCTCGTCCTCCTCGGAGAGGGGGTCGACGACGCGGCGGGAGCGGAACGCGGCGAACAGCACGGCGAGCAGCAGCAGCATCGACATCACGTTGACGACGACGTCCACCCAGCCGGGCGTGGTGATCGCGCGCGAGGCCTGGGCGTCGGGCGCCAGGGTGATCAGCCGCATCACCCCGTACCGCCAGCGGGCCAGGAAGGTGGCCTCGGAGCTGTCCGGGTCGGTGTTCGTGACGCCGACGAGCAGCGCCGCGACCAGAGAGGTGACGAGCAGGCCGACGGCGGCGACGAGGGTGGCCAGCGCCGGATTGGAGCGGTCGCCACGGGCGTAGAACTCCCGGCGGCCCAGCCACAGGGAGCCGACGAACGCGGCGGTCAGGCCGAGGGACACCCAGTTCTGGGCGTGGTCCCGGAACTCCGGGTAGCACAGGCTCAGCTCGCCCTGCGTGCACGGTGCGAACGCCGCGGTGGCGAAGGCCAGCAGCAGCGCTCCGCCCAGCACCAGGTTCAGGATCCACGCGGCCCGCTTGCGGCGGCCCATCGTGACCGCCAGCAGCAGCGAGAACAGCCCGGAGGCGAAGCCCGCCGTGAGGAGGTACGGGGTGTAGAAGTCCTCGGTGTTGTGCCGCCGCAGGTCCTGCCCGAGCGAAAGCCACACCGCGCTGAGGAAGTTGACGAAGGTGACGACGCGCAAATACCAGACGGCGAACGCCGCGCCCCGTCGTGAGCGCGCGGTCCCCCGGCCGGTCTCCCGGCCGCCGCCCGCCCCCTTGCCGGCGGGGTCGCCGCCGGCCTCTTTCCTTCCGGATGCCGAGCCCGGTGCCTGTGACGCGCCGCGGTCGGTTTCTACGCTGGTCAAACGGACCTCTCCCATAAAAAGCGATCATATGGGGCGCCACTGGCCAGGAGCGGGCCGTTCCGGGGCCGCGGCCTGGTCAGGGCCGCGAACCCCGGCGGCTCAAACCGTCGGTTCCTGCGCCGCCCTCCCCCAGACTTCGTCCGGGGGTGCCCCCGCCGGGAGTTCCGCCGCGAGTGCGGCGGCCGCCTGGACCAGGGGGAGGGCCAGCAGCGCCCCGGTTCCCTCGCCCACTGTGACGCCGTGGTCGAGTACAGGGTTGAGTGCCATGCGGTCCAGTGCCTTCGCCTGGCCCGGCTCGCCGCTCGCCTGACCGGCCAGCCACCAGTCCGGAGCCCGGAACGCGGCCCGCTGGGCCACCAGTCCGCAGGCCGCCGAGACGACACCGTCAAGGATCACCGGGGTCCGGCGCACCGCGCACTGGAGCAGGAAGCCGGTGATCGCCGCCACGTCGGCGCCGCCCACGGCCCCCAGCAGCGCGACCTGGTCGCCGAGGACCGGGCGGGCCCGGCGCAGCGCGTCGCGGATCGCCGCACACTTGCGCATCCAGGCGAGGTCGTCGATCGGCGCGCCGCCGCGGCCGGTGACCACGGAGGCATCGGTTCCGCACAGGGCGGCGACGAGGGTGGCGGCCACCGTGGTGCCGCCGACGCTGAGGTCCCCGAGGACGACCAGGTCCGTTCCCGAGTCGGCCTCCTCGTCGGCGATCCGCATCCCGAGGCGCAGCGCGTCGCGGGTCTCCTCGGCGGTCAGCGCGTCCTCCACGTCGATCCGGCCGCTGCCGCGCCGCACGCGGTGCCTGACCACGTCCTCGGGGAGCAGGCCCGGGTCGCAGTCCAGCCCGGCGTCGACGATCCGTACGGTCGCCCCGAACCGGCGGGCCAGGACGGCGACGGGGCTGGCCCCGTCGAGCACGGCCCGCACCAGCACGTGGGCGCTCCCGGCGGGCCGGGCGGAGACGCCCTCGGCGGCGATCCCGTGGTCGGCGGCGAACAGCACGACGCGGGGCCGCTCGATCGGCTTGACCGGCACCTGCCCCTGCGCGGCGGCGAGCCACTCGGCCAGCTCGTCGAGCCGGCCCAGCGCGCCGGGCGGCACGGCCAGCCGTTCACGGCGTTCCTCGGCATCACGCCGGACGCCCCCGTCGGGGCGCTCGATCAGATCGGAGAAGTCGTCGAGATTCAGCGTGGTCATCTGCCAGAGAGTACAGCCGGTGAGGCCCTCCCCTTGGGGGCGCGGTGAGGATCGGTCAGGCCCCGCCGGCCGGCTCAGTCCTTCAGCACCAGCGCCTGTCCGGCGACCACCAGCAGGACGTGCTCGCACTCGGCGGCGACCGCGGTGTTGAGGCGGCCCAGTTCGTCGCGGAAGCGCCGCCCGGAGGCCGTCGCGGGGACGATCCCCGAGCCCACCTCGTTGCTGACCAGCACCACCGGCCGTCGGGCCGTCCGGACCGCCCGCGCCAACTCCGCCGAACGGTCGTGCAGTTGCTGGTGGCCGCCCCTGGCCCACACCTCGTCGTCCCAGGCCCCGGCCCGGTCCATCGCGTCGGTGAGCCACAGCGCCAGGCAGTCCACGAGCAGCGGCGGCCCGGTCTCGGCCAGCAGCGGGACCAGGTCGCAGGTCTCCACCGTCCGCCAGGTCGCCGGACGGCGCTCCCGGTGCAGGCCGACGCGGTGGGCCCACTCCGCGTCCCCGTCCCGGGTGCCGCCGGTGGCCGCGTAGACCACCCCGGGGAAGGCCTCCAGGCGCCGCTCCGCCTCGAAGGACTTGCCCGAGCGGGCCCCGCCCAGCACCAGCGTCCGCCGCGGCGGGACCGGTACCGCGTGGTACTCGCCGGCGATCACCGTGGTCCCGTCCGCCACCGCCCGGGCCCCGGCGGCCGCGCAGCGGCGCTCCAGCTCCCGGCCCGGCGGGGTGTCGTGGTCCAGGTGCACCGCGATCACGTCCGTGGCCGGGCCGACCGCGCCGCTCGCCCGCAGCCTCGCCAGCGCCTCGGGCCGGCCGAGCACGTCCGCGAGGACCACGTCGTACGGCCGCTGCCCGGTCGTCCCGTTGGTACCGGCCGGGGCCCCGCCGGGCGGCAGGTACAGCAGCCGGCCGCCGTCCGGGCCCGTCACCTCGTACCCGGTGCCCGGCGCGTCCATGGGCACCGCCCGCACCCGGTGCCCCGAGATCACCGCCAGCTCCCGGCCGTCCGGCACCCGCCCGGCGGACGGCAGCCCGGGCGGCAGCTCCACCGGCGGGCCGTCGTGCGGGTGGGTCAGCAGGACCTGCCGTACGCCGGCCAGGGAATGCCCGGCCCGGGCGCCCGCCAGCACGGCCCCCGGGGTCAGGTCCAGCAGCAGGGCGCCGTCCACGAGGACGGCCGTGGCCGCGCGGGACCGGGGGCCGACGGAGAGCGCGCAGGCCGCGCAGGGGCAGCCGGGGCGGGGCAGACCCTCGGGTGTGCCGGTGCCGAGCAGAGTGAGTTCCACAGGATGATCCTCCCGCGTCGCCGGGAGAGCTGCGCGCCCGGTTACTCTGCGGGCACACTCAAGGCGAGAAGCGCGCGAACAGCGGACAGCGGACGAGCAACGGAGGCGGACATGGCGTGGACGTGGCGGTTCGAGACGGCCGACGGCAGCGAGGCGAGCCCGTCGGTGGTGCCGGAGGAGTTCACCACGCAGGGCGACGCGGAGTCCTGGATCGGGGAGTACTGGAAGGACCTGCTGGAGGGCGGCACCGAGCAGGTCAAGCTGTCCGACGACAGCGGGACCGAGCTGTACACGATGAGCCTGCGCGCGGCGCTCGACGCCTGAGCGGTTCTCCTCCGGGAGCGGTCGCCCGCTCCCGGAGGGCCCGGAGTCCGTTCGGCCGGAGCCCTTCGAGCGGAAGCCCGATGAGAGCAAGCCCGATGAGCGCAAGCGCAAGCGCGAGGAGCCGGAGGCCTTGGGGCCGGTGCCCGGCGGGTCAGCCCCGTACGCCGCACAGGTGCAGCAGCGCCGCGACCCCGCGGTACGGGTCGGTGCGGCCGGCGCGGTCCTCGGCGGCCAGCAGCCGCTCCAGCTCTTCGTCGGGCGGGAGGGTCTCGCCAACCTCGGTCCCGTCGGTGAAGACGCGCACCCCGTACCAGGCCTGGAGCGGCGCTCCGATGCCCGACAGCGTGGCCGTCAGCCCGGCCAGCCGGTCGGCGCGCACGTCGAGGCCCAGCCGGTTCGTGTAGTCGAGGCTCTCGAAGGCGGTCAGCGCCCCCGCCCAGTCGCCGTTCAGCCCGGGCCGCATGGCGAGCGCGTCGCCGTTGCGCACGAGCAGGGACAGCAGGCCGCCGGGGGCCAGCATCCGGGCCAGCCCGGCGAGCATGGCGTCCGCTTCGGGCACATACATCAGCACTCCGTGGCACAGCACCACGTCGAAGCTGCCCGGCAGGAAGTGGACGCCGGTCTCGCGGCCGTCGCCCTCCATCAGGCGGACCCGGTCGCGGATCCCGGCGGGCTCCTCGGCCAGCGCCTCGCGGGCGACGGCCAGCATGCCGGGGTCCTGCTCCAGGCCGGTCACCTTGTGCCCGGCGCGGGCCAGGCGCAGGGTCTGCGTGCCCTGGCCCATGCCGACGTCGAGGACGCGCAGCCGCTGCCCGACCGGGAAGCGGTGCGCGATCTGCTCATCCACCTGCTGGCCGACGAGTTCCTGGCGCACCGCGTTGCGCAGCCCGCCCAGGCCCTCGAGCCATATGCGGGTACCGCCCGAGAAGCCCTCGCCCGGAGCCACGGCTCCGGGCGCCACTGAACTCAGGGCCGTTCCCCGCGCTTGACCTGCGGCTTGGGCAGGCGGAGCCGGCGCATCTGGAGGGTGCGCATGAGGCCGTACGCGACGGCGCCGCGGCGCGGCTCGTCCGGGAAGCGCTCGTTCAGTGCCTTGCGGAGGCGGAAGACGAGGCCGACGGAGTCGACGATGATCAGCGCGATCACGCCGAGCCACAGCATCAGCGCGATGTTCTGGATCGAGGGGACCCGCACCATGCTCAGCACCAGGATGATCACTGCCAGCGGCAGGAACATCTCGGCGACCGAGAAGCGGGAGTCCACGTAGTCGCGGACGAACCGGCGGACCGGGCCCTTGTCACGGACGGGCAGGTAACGCTCGTCGCCGTTGGCCAGAGCCTCGCGCTGCTTCGCCATCTCTCCACGGCGGCGCTCACGGGCTCGCTTGGCATCCTCCTTGCGATTGCCGGTCGAGGCCACCACGGCCTTGCGCTGCGACTGGGCCACAGCACGCTTCGGCGTAGGGCGGCCCTTCGGGGCCTGCGGGTCACGGGGCTGCGAGAGGTCGGCGCTCACCTTGTCGGTGGCGGCGGCCTTCTCTTCCTTGGAGGAGCGGCTACCAAACACAAAACCCAAGCGTACGTGGTTGCGGGCACCTGCCCCACCCTGGTGGGGAACGATCCGGCAACGGCGGGCGTCTTCCAGTTGCACGGTCCGTCCGGTGGGCCCCTTCTCCTGGGATCACCTACTCCTTACGCCTGACAGGGCGCGGGTGTAGTCGTCCTGGAGGAGGAGCGCATCCGTGCTCGAACAGTGCGGTAATGGAGACAGGGCCCGTACTGTGGGTCTTGTTGGTGACCTGGAGCGAAGTCCGTCAGAAGGGGGCGCGCGAAGCCCATGAGCGGTGTCATGAAGCGTATGGGGATGCTCTTCCGCGCGAAGGCGAACAAGGCCCTTGACCGGGCCGAGGACCCGCGCGAAACCCTCGACTACTCGTACCAGAAGCAGCTGGAGCTGCTTCAGAAGGTGCGCCGCGGAGTCGCCGACGTGGCGACCTCCCGCAAGCGCCTGGAGCTGCAGCTGAACCAGCTGCAGGGCCAGTCGGCCAAGCTGGAGGACCAGGGCCGCAAGGCGCTGGCCCTGGGCCGCGAGGACCTGGCCCGCGAGGCCCTGGCCCGCCGCTCCTCCCTCCAGCAGCAGGTCAGCGACCTGGAGGTGCAGCACCAGACCCTCCAGGGCGAGGAGGAGAAGCTGACCCTCGCCGCACAGCGCCTCCAGGCCAAGGTGGACGCTTTCCGGACGAAGAAGGAGACCATCAAGGCCACCTACACCGCGGCCCAGGCACAGACCCGGATCGCGGAGTCCTTCTCCGGCATCTCCGAGGAGATGAGCGACGTCGGCCTGGCCATCCAGCGGGCCGAGGACAAGACCGCCCAGCTCCAGGCCCGAGCCGGCGCGATCGACGAGCTGCTGGCCTCCGGCGCGCTCGACGACCGCAGCGGGCTCGGCTCCAAGGACGACATCCAGGCCGAGCTGGACCGCCTCTCGGGCGGTACGGACGTGGAGCTCGAACTCCAGCGGATGAAGGCCGAGCTGGCGGGCGGCACGTCCGCGCAGCAGCCGGCCATCGAGGGCGGCGCCCCGGGCACCGCCCAGCCGCCGCAGACCCAGCACCGGTTCGACAAGCAGTAGGACGGGGCCCGTCATGATTGTCCGCATCATGGGGGAGGGCCAGGTGGAGATGGCCGACGGCCACTTCACCGAGCTGAACAGGCTGGACGACGAGTTGCTCGCGGAGATGCAGCGCGGCGACGAGGAGGGCTTCCGGCGCACGCTGGGCGCGCTCCTCGAAGCGGTACGTCGCCTGGGCGAACCGCTGCCGGACGAGGCACTGGAGCCGTCCGAGCTGATCCTGCCCGGTCCGGACGCCGGCCTGGACGAGGTCAGGGCGATGCTCGCCGACGACGGCCTGATCCCGGGCTGAGCCCCGGCGACCGACCGGCACCACGGGCCCGCCCCCGCAACGGGGGCGGGCCCGCCGCCGTTCGTTCCGGGACCCGGAGGGGTCCCGCCGGCTCAGGCCCCGGGAGGCTTCTCCGGGGCCGCGGCGACGGCGTGCTCCTCGTCGGGGGTGCCGCCGATGAAGTTCTCGAACCTCCGGCGCGGAGCCGACCACCGCCGGTCGTGGTGGAAGGCGCGCAGCGCCGCCTTGGCGCGGGCGCGGGGGCGCTTCCCGTAGAACCTCTTCGCGTACGGGGAGTCCGGCCGGGCGAGGCGGACCGCGCCGATGAGCGCGACGAACGGGATGACCGTGCCGAAGAACGCGGTACGGGCCTTGCCCTTCCACAGGGCGATCAGCGCCAGGAAGAAGTTCGTGGCCGTGTTCATGACCACGAGGCCGCGGCTCTGCCGCTCCTCGGTGGTGAGGTCGTTCACCCCGAACGGCACGAACCCGCCGAGGACCAGCGCCACGAGGGCGGCCGTCAGCACCACGATCTCCACGCTCTTGCGGCCCTGCTCGCTCCAGTAGACGTCGTCGAGGTGCAGGATCAGGGCGAACTCGTCCAGGACCAGGCCCGCCCCCAGGCCGAAGATGACCGCCGAGAGGGCCGCGCCGAAGCTGTGCCGGGCGCCGGCGACCGCCCCGAAGCCGCCGATGATCACCAGGATGACGCCCGGCACCACGTGGTGGACGTGTATCCCGCCCGGGGTGACGTTCTTGAACGGTCCCCTTCCCGCCCTGATCAGCCGGGTGATCACGCGGGTGATCAGGAAGGACATGACGAACGCGAGGAGTGCCAGCAGCAGCGGCAGCTTCCCCGGCTCCATGATGTTGCGGTACCACCACTGACCCATCGCATCCGCTCCCTCTCCGGCCGGATACGAGATGGCCGGATACCGATTTTGCCCGTAATGGGTAACTTACCGCCCGGCGCCGACCGGTAGCGTTCGCGCCGATGAAAGATTTGTTCGAAGACCCGCCCATGGCGCCGCCGCCGGAACGCGCCTCGCTGCGCGACGGCCTCCGCTTCGCGTTCGGCACCCTCACCGTGCTGCCCGCCCGCATCACCCGCTGGGACCGGCCCGCCGCCCGGACCGGCATGGCCTGCGCCCCGCTCGCCGGACTGGCCGTCGGCCTGCTCGCGGCCGTCCCCGGCGTGCTGCTGCTGGTGTGCGGCGGAGGGCCGCTGCTCGCCGCGGCCGTGACCGTCGCCGTACCGGCCGCCCTCACCCGGGGGCTGCACCTCGACGGGCTCGCCGACACCGCGGACGGGCTGGGCAGCGCCAAACCCGCCGAGGACGCGCTGCGCGTCATGAAGCAGTCCGACATCGGCCCCTTCGGCGTCGTGGCCCTGCTGCTCGTGCTGCTCGTCCAGGTGGCCGCCCTGGCCGACGCGTACGCCGACAGCTGGGTCCGCGGCGCCCTCGCCGCCGTGACCGCCGCCGTGGCCGCCCGGCTCGCCATGACCCTGGCCGCCCGCGACGGCGTACCGCCCGCCCGCCCCGGAGGCCTCGGCGCGGCCGTCGCGGGGGTGGTACCGCGCGGCGTGGCCGCCGCGCTCGCCGCGCTCACCGTGCTGCTCGCCGGCGCCTGCGCCCTCCCGCTCGGCCTGCCGTCCGCCGCCGCGCACGCGGCCGCGGTGCTGGCCGCCCTCGGCGCGGCCGAACTGCTGCTGCGGCGCTGCGTACGGCGCTTCGACGGGGTCACCGGAGACGTCTTCGGGGCCCTGGCCGAGGTCGCGGCGACCGCGGCCCTGGTGGTGCTCGCCCTGGGCTGACCGGCCGGGCCCGCCCGCGGACCGGGCGTACGCACGCCCGGACGTACGCTCACCCCGTGGACCACACTCCGACGGAACCGACCGCCGACGCGCCCATCCGCGTCCTGCTCGCCGACGACCAGGCACTGCTGCGCAGCGCCTTCAGGGTGCTCGTGGACTCCGAGTCCGACATGGAGGTCGTCGGCGAGGCGGCGGACGGCGCCGAGGCCTTCGAGGCCGCCCGGCGCGAACGCCCCGACGTCGTCCTCATGGACATCCGCATGCCCGGCACCGACGGGCTCGCCGCCACCCGCATGATCAGCGCGGATCCGGAGCTCGCCGCGGTGCGCGTCGTCATGCTGACGACCTTCGAGGTCGACGAGTACGTGGTCGCGGCCCTGCGCGCCGGCGCCTCCGGCTTTCTCGGCAAGGGTGCCGAGCCCGACGAACTGCTCAACGCCATCCGCGTCGCCGCCGCGGGCGACGCGCTGCTCTCCCCGGCCGCAACCCGCGGGCTCATCGCCACCTTCCTCGCGCAGGGCGGCGGCGCCGACACCCCCGCCACCGGCGCCGCGCACTCCGAGCGCCTCGCGGCGCTCACCGGCCGCGAGCGCGAGGTCCTCGTCCTCGTCGCCTCGGGGCTGTCCAACGACGGGATCGCCGGCCGGCTGGAAGTCAGCCCGCTCACCGTCAAGACCCACGTCAACCGGGCCATGGCCAAACTCGGCGCCCGCGACCGCGCCCAATTGGTGGTCATTGCCTACGAATCGGGCCTGGTCCGGCCGCGCACCGAGTAGCGCGCGGCCGGCCGCAGTAGTACGGCGTACTGCGGGCGCGGTATGCCGCACATAAGGACGGCACCTGCGAGCGACGCAGCGCGCGCCGGGCATGGGAAAGGCTGGGAGCCACGCCTCCACCACTGCAGAGAGATCCCATCCATGTCCTGGCTGTCCCGCTTCAGCCTCGCCCAAAGGCCGTTGATCGGCCTCGTCTCACTCGTGGCGCTCCTCTTCGGCGCCATAGCCGTCCCGCAGCTCAAGCAGCAGCTGCTGCCGTCCATCGAACTGCCGATGGTGTCCGTGCTCGCGCCGTACCAGGGCGCCTCGCCCGACGTGGTGGAGAAGCAGGTCGTCGAACCGATCGAGGCCATGCTGGGGGGCGTCGACGGCATCACCGGCATCACGTCCACCGCCAGCGAGGGCAACGCCCTCGTCATGGCCACCTTCGACTACGGCGACAGCGGCACCAAGCAGCTCGTCGCCGACGTCCAGCAGGCCGTCAACCGGGCCCGCGTCCGGCTGCCCGCCGAGGTGGACCCGCAGGTGGTCGCCGGTTCCACCGACGACATCCCGACCGTCATCCTGGCCGTCACCTCCGGCAAGGACCAGCAGGCGCTCGCCGCCCAGCTGGAGGGCTCCGTCGTCCCCGTCCTTTCGGACATCGAGGGCGTCGGCCAGGTCACCGTGGACGGGGTCCAGGACCTCCAGGTCACCGTCACCCCCGACGACGCGAGGCTCGCGGCCGCGGGCCTCGACGGTGCCGCGCTCGCCCAGGGCCTCCAGGCGGGCGGCGCGACCGTCCCCGCCGGCTCCTTCGACGAGCAGGGCAAGAACCGCACCGTCCGCGTCGGCTCCGGCTACACCTCCCTCGCCCAGCTGGAGGACCTGCGCCTGAGCCCCGGCCCGGGCAAGCCCGCGGTCCGCCTCGCCGACGTGGCCACGGTGAAGCAGGAGCCGGCCAAGGCCGCCTCGATCACCCGTACCAACGGCAAGCCCAGCCTCGCCCTCGTCCTCACCATGGACAAGGACGGCAGCGCCGTCGCCATCTCGGACGCCGTCAAGGACAAGCTGCCCGAACTGCGCTCCACCCTCGGCGCCGGAGCCGAGCTGACCGTCGTCAGCGACCAGGGCCCGGCCGTCGCCAAGTCGATCTCCAGCCTCACCACCGAGGGCCTGCTCGGCCTGGTCTTCGCGGTGATCGTGATCCTGGTCTTCCTCGCCTCGGTGCGCTCGACGCTGGTCACCGCGGTCTCCATTCCGCTCTCGGTCGTCCTCGCGCTCATCGTGCTGTGGACCCGCGACCTGTCGCTCAACATGCTCACCCTGGGCGCGCTCACCATTGCCATCGGCCGCGTGGTCGACGACTCGATCGTGGTCCTGGAGAACATCAAGCGCCACCTCGGCTACGGCGAGGAGCGCGAGAGCGCCATCATCACCGCGGTCAAGGAAGTGGCCGGCGCGGTCACCTCCTCCACGCTCACCACCGTCGCCGTCTTCCTGCCGATCGGCCTGGTCGGCGGCATGATCGGCGAGCTGTTCGGCTCCTTCTCGCTCACCGTCACCGCGGCCTTGCTGGCCTCGCTGCTCGTCTCCCTCACCGTCGTGCCGGTGCTCTCGTACTGGTTCCTCCGCGCGCCGAAGGGCGTCACGGCCGGGGACGCCGAGAGCGCCGCCAGGGCCCGCCGCGAGGCGGAGGAGAAGGAGGCGCGCAGCCGCCTCCAGCAGTTCTACGTACGCGTCCTGGGCTTCGCCACCCGGCGCCGGCTCACCAGCGTCGCCATCGCGGTGGTCGTGCTCGTCGGCACCTTCGGGATGACGCCCCTGCTGAAGACCAACTTCTTCGATCAGGGCGAGCAGGACGTCCTGACGATCAAGCAGGAGCTCCCCCCGGGCACCTCGCTGGCCGCCTCCGACGAGGCGAGCCGCAAGATCGAGACGGCCTTGGCCTCGGTCAAGGGCGTCAAGAGCCACCAGGTGACCGTCGGCTCCTCCGGCTTCCTCGCCGCCTTCGGCGGTGGCACCGGCTCCAACCAGGCCTCCTTCCAGGTCTCCCTGAAGGACGCCGGCGACGCCGCCGCCGTGAAGAAGGACATCGAGGGCGCCCTCGCCGAGCTGGACGGCATCGGCGAGACCCGGATCGCGGCGGGCGACGGCTTCGGCAGCCAGAACCTCAGCGTGGTCGTCAAGGCCGGCGACGCCGGGGTCCTCGCCAAGGCCGCCGAGCAGGTCCGCGCGGAGGTGGCCGCCCTGGGGGACGTCACCGACGTACAGAGCGACCTGTCCCAGTCCGTGCCCCGGATCTCGGTGACCGCCACCCCCAAGGCCGCCGACGCGGGCCTGAACCAGGCCGCGCTCGGCGCGATCGTCGCGCAGGCCGTACGGGGCAACCCGGCGGGCAAGGCCGTACTGGACGACACCGAGCGGGACATCGTCATCAAGTCCGCGGTGCCGGCCACCACCCTGGCCGAACTCCAGGCCCTCCCGGTCGGCCCGGTCAGGCTCGGTGACATCGCCGAGGTCAAGGTGGTCCCCGGCCCGGTCGGCATGACCCGGATCGACGGCGCCCGCGCCGCCACCATCACCGCCAAGCCGACCGGCGACAACACGGGCGCGGTCAGCACCACGCTCCAGGCCAAGATCAAGGCACTGGACCTGCCCGACGGCGCCACGGCGTCCATCGGCGGCGTCTCCGAGGACCAGGACGAGGCCTTCGCCTCGCTGGGCCTGGCCATGCTCGCGGCCATCGCGATCGTGTTCATGCTGCTGGTCGCCACCTTCCGGTCGCTGATCCAGCCGCTGATCCTGCTGGTCTCCATCCCGTTCGCGGCCACCGGCGCCCTCGGCCTGCTGATCGTCACCGGCACCCCCATGGGCGTCCCGGCGATGATCGGCATGCTGATGCTCATCGGCATCGTGGTGACCAACGCGATCGTCCTGATCGACCTGGTCAACCAGTACCGCGCCCAAGGGCTGGGCGTCGTCGAGGCGGTCGTCGAGGGCGGACGGCACCGGCTGCGCCCGATCCTGATGACGGCCCTCGCGACGATCTTCGCCCTGCTCCCGATGGCGCTGGGCGTCACCGGCGAGGGCGGCTTCATCTCGCAGCCGCTCGCGGTCGTGGTGATCGGCGGCCTGGTCAGCTCGACCCTGCTGACGCTGCTCCTGGTGCCGACCCTCTACACGATGGTCGAGCTCCGCAAGGAGCGCCGGGCCGCGAGGCGCGCCGAGCGCCGCGCCGCCGGGCTGACGGTGGTTCCCCCGGCCCGGGAGGAGTTCCCGGCCGACGCCTGACCGGCCCGCCGTACGCACGCCCGAGGGGCGGCCCCACTGCGGGGCCGCCCCTCGGGTCGTGGGCGGTCCGGGCCCGGGGGCCCGTACTCCGTACCGCTCCGTCCTACGCGAGCGCGAGCATCCGCTCCAGCGCGAGCTTCGCGAAGCTCTCCGTCTCCTTGTCGACCTGGATCTGGTTCACGAGGTTGCCCTCGGCCAGGGACTCCAGGGTCCACACGAGGTGGGGGAGGTCGATGCGGTTCATCGTCGAGCAGAAGCAGACCGTCTTGTCGAGGAAGACGACTTCCTTGTCCTCGGCGGCGAAACGGTTCGCCAGGCGCCGCACCAGGTTCAGCTCGGTGCCGATGGCCCACTTGGAACCGGCCGGGGCCGCCTCCAGCGCCTTGATGATGTACTCCGTCGAGCCGACCTGGTCCGCGGCCGCCACGACCTCGTGCTTGCACTCGGGGTGCACCAGGACGTTCACGCCGGGTATGCGGGCGCGCACGTCGTTGACGGAGTCGACCGAGAACCGGCCGTGGACCGAGCAGTGCCCGCGCCACAGGATCATCTTGGCGTCGCGGAGCTGCTCGACGGTCAGGCCGCCGTTCGGCTTGTGCGGGTTGTAGAGCACGCAGTCGTCCAGGGACATGCCCATGTCGCGGACGGCCGTGTTGCGCCCCAGGTGCTGGTCCGGGAGGAAGAGGACCTTCTCGCCCTGCTGGAAGGCCCAGTCCAGGGCCTTCTTCGCGTTGGACGAGGTACAGATCGTGCCGCCGTGCTTGCCGGTGAAGGCCTTGATGTCGGCGGAGGAGTTCATGTACGAGACGGGCACCGTGCTACCGGCGACACCCGCCTCCGTCAGGACGTCCCAGCACTCCGCGACCTGCTCGGCGGTGGCCATGTCGGCCATCGAGCAGCCGGCGGCCAGGTCGGGCAGGACCACCTTCTGGTCGTCCGAGGTCAGGATGTCCGCCGACTCGGCCATGAAGTGGACGCCGCAGAAGACGATGTACTCGGCCTCCGGCCTGGCGGCCGCGTCCTTGGCGAGCTTGAAGGAGTCACCGGTGACGTCGGCGAACTCGATGACCTCGTCACGCTGGTAGTGGTGGCCGAGGATGAAGACCTTGTCCCCGAGCTTCTCCTTGGCCGCGCGGGCGCGCGCCACGAGGTTGGGGTCCGACGGAGAGGGCAGGTCACCGGGGCACTCCACCCCGCGCTCGCTCTTCGGGTCGGCTTCGCGGCCGAGCAGCAGCAGGGCAAGCGGCGTCGGCTGGACGTCCAAAGGCTGGGCGGTGGTCACGACACGCACCCTTTCTGTTCTGCGACGAAGGACTTCGGGACTTCTGGAGGCATCGCCTCGACTTCTCGTCTATTTGACGTTATCTATCATAACCGCTTCACGTCAGTTTGACGATGCCGATAGTGTCAATGTGACGAATTAGCCCGCGGCGTCACGGATCCCGCTCCCGCGCCCGGTGTGCGAGCATGAATGTCTGGAACAAGCGTCGGGTCCGGAATGAATCCGCGGCCTCGCTCGTTGCCACCGACGGCAAGAGTCCGACGTTTCCCCGCCTCAGGCGGGGAGCCGCCCACTTCGGGAGTGAATGCAGATGTCCGTACAGGACGACAAGACCACCGTGAGCGACGGCATCCTCCTGTCGGACGCCGCCGCCGAAAAGGTCAGGACCCTCCTGGGCCAGGAAGGCCGCGAAGACCTGGCGCTGCGCGTCGCCGTCCAGCCCGGCGGCTGCTCCGGCCTGCGCTACCAGCTCTTCTTCGACGAGCGCTCGCTCGACGGCGACGTGGTCAAGGACTTCGACGGAGTGAAGGTCGTCACCGACCGCATGAGCTCCCCGTACCTGCACGGTGCCTCCATCGACTTCGTCGACACCATCGAGAAGCAGGGCTTCACGATCGACAACCCGAACGCCACCGGCTCCTGCGCCTGCGGCGACTCGTTCAGCTAGGCCTGGACGCCCCCGCGTACGACGAGGGCCCGCCACCGGTCACACCGACCGGTGGCGGGCCCTCGTCGCGTACCGCGGCGGCCTACTGGCGGGGCAGCGGCTTGCCCGTCGTCGCGTCGAGCACCTCCCGGTCACCCAGCGGCTGCTGGAGCGTGACCGTCAGCGCCGACTCCTGCGCGATCATGATGCAGGCCTGGCCCGGCTTGTTCGGGGTGTCCGTGATCTTCACCAGGACCGATGCGGCCTGCTCCCGCGCCTCCACGGCGTACGTGCTGCACGGGCTGCCCCAGAAGTTCACGGTCAGCTTCCGGTCCGCCTCCGCGTACGAGAACCCGGGCACGGTCCGGCCGTCCTTCGGCCCCGGGGTGCTCTCCTGGGCCGCGGCCGGCTCCGTCACCGTGCGGCCGGGGCCGCCGTCCTTGCCCGCCACCTCGAAGTGCCACGCCGGGACCAGGCCCCGCGCGCCGTCCACCGTCCCCGGGGCCAGCCCGAGCACCGCACCCTTGACCGTCTCCGTGCGCGGCGGCTTCACCGGCCGCGGCTCCGGCTTGCACGGCAGCCTCTCCGCGGTCCCCGGCTGCCCCTCCGGCTCCAGCGGCACCGCGGTCGCGCAGGCGCTCGGCGCCGGGCCGGCGCCGTCCGAACCGCCCGACCGCGCGTTCAGCCGGGCCAGCGCCTCCACGGCGCCCGTCACCGGCTGCTCGGCCGCCCGTACGGGCGCCTTCAGCTCGCCGCTGCCCGACACGACCGACCCGTCGCCGCCCACGCCCACCCGGGTGGACCAGCCCTGCGTGGGCAGGCCGTCGAGCACCGGGTCGGCGGCCACCACCCGCACCGAACCCTGCGTCAGGCGCGCGTCCGGCTTCGCCCCCGCCTGGCCCGCCGCGGCCAGTACCGGAGCCGCGGCGGCCTTGGCGGCCTCCTCCGGGACCGGCTGCCCGGAAGCCCCGGCCCCGGCACCGGTGTCGGCGCCGCTCCCGCCGGCCCCCGAGAGGGTCGCGGGCCCGCAGGTGTCCTTGCCGCGCACGCAGTCGTCCCCGACACCGTTGCCGGAGCCCGGGTCCCGGCCCTGGAAGCGGGTGAAGTTCCACGTACCCGGGGCCGTACGGGTCACCGTGAGCCGGGGCCCGGAGCCGTCCGCGGCCTCCCCGGCCAGCCAGGAGTCGCCGGTCAGCCTCGGGGCGCCGGTGATGCCGAGGGCCGCCGCGAGACGGGACACCTCCTCGGCCGTCACCTCGCCGGACGCGGCGAACGCCGGAGCCGTGGCCGGAGCCTCCGGAAGCTTCACGTCCGCCCGGTAGACCACCCCGCCACCGGCCGGGTCGGGCTCACCGGGCGCGATGCCCGGGCCCGTGGGGCTCCCGGCCCCGCGGGGCGCGGAGGCCGCCGTGTCGGCCGTACGGCCTTCCGCGGCGCCGTCGCCGTGGGCGGTGGACGCCCAGTACGCCGTACCGCCGCCCGCGAGCAGGACGGCGGCCGCGATCGAGCCGATGGCCCAGGCCGGCCGCCGCCGTGTGCCGCGTGATGTGTCGGGTTCTTCGCTGGTCACCGCATCGCTCCTTCACCCGTCCGTCGTGCTGATACGGGTGTGACGGAACAGACGCCGAAGCGGTTCCCCGCGCTCGCGACCGCCTACTGGTCCCCGTACGCGGCGGTGGCGGCGATGAGGCGGGCCGAGGACGGCGGGACGCTGATCCCGTGGAGCTCCGAGGGCGTCACCCGGACCGGCCGGGGGCCCGCCGGAACCGCCCAGTGCGGCGCCATCCGGGCGCAGTCGCCCAGCAATCCGGCGAAACCGGGCTGCCGCGAACCTTCCGTGCCGCGCGCGTCGGCGGTGTACTCGGGGGAGGCGAAACCGTCGGTGTAGGTCATGGGGGCACCGTAGGCACCACGACTCTCGTGAAGAAAGACCTACTACGGGGTAGTTTCGGCCGGTCGGCTCAGCGCCCTCGACCGGGTAGTTTTGACTGTCCCCTTGCCGTCCTCAGCAGGAGCGTCCACGCCGTGCGCATCGCAGTCACCGGCTCCATCGCCACTGACCACCTCATGACCTTCCCCGGCCGTTTCGCCGACCAGCTGGTCGCGGACCAGCTGCACACGGTCTCCCTCTCCTTCCTCGTCGACAACCTCGACGTCCGGCGGGGCGGTGTCGGCCCGAACATCTGCTTCGGCATGGGGCAGCTCGGCAGCCGCCCGGTCCTGGTCGGCGCCGCCGGCTACGACTTCGACGAGTACCGCGCCTGGCTGGACCGGCACGGCGTCGACACCGAGTCCGTCCGCATCTCCGAGGTGCTGCACACCGCGCGCTTCGTCTGCACCACGGACGCCGACCACAACCAGATCGGCTCCTTCTACACGGGCGCGATGAGCGAGGCCCGTCTGATCGAGCTGAAGGCCGTCGCCGACCGCGTGGGCGGCCTCGACCTCGTCCTGATCGGCGCGGACGACCCCGAGGCGATGCTGCGCCACACCGAGGAGTGCCGGACGCGCGGGATCCCGTTCGCCGCGGACTTCTCGCAGCAGATCGCCCGCATGGACGGCGACAACATCCGCACCCTCATGGACGGCGCCACCTTCCTCTTCTCGAACGAGTACGAGAAGGGCCTCATCGAGTCGAAGTCGGGCTGGACCGCCGACGAGATCCTCGCCAAGGTCGGCACCCGCGTCACCACCCTCGGATCCAATGGCGTGCGCATCGAGCGCGTCGGCGAGGACCCGATCGTGGTCGGCTGCGCGGAGGAGAACGCGAAGGTCGACCCGACCGGCGTCGGCGACGCGTTCCGCGCCGGGTTCCTGACCGGGCTCGGCTGGGGCGTCGGCCTGGAGCGGGCGGCCCAGGTCGGCTGCATGCTGGCGACGCTGGTCATCGAGACGCTCGGCACCCAGGAGTACACCCTGGCGCGGGCGCACTTCATGGAGCGCTTCACCAAGGCCTACGGCGACGAGGCAGCCGCCGAGGTCCAGGCGCACCTGGCCTAGTCACGGCCGCCGTACCCGGCCGGACCCCGCCGCGCTCCCGCGGCGGGGTCCGGCCGCGTTCCCGGGCCGGGATCCGGCCGCGTTCCCGCCGGGTTCAGACCAGGCGCCGGACCGTGTACGCCACGCCCGCGGGGCGCTGCGCCTCGCCCAGGTAGGCGTGCCCCCGCATCCCGCACCACGCCGGGATGTCCAGCCGGGCCACCTCGTCGTCCGACAGCACCGTCACGGTCCCGCCCACCGGAACCGTGCCGATGGCCCGCGCCAGCTCGATCACCGGCTGGGGGCACCGCAGCCCGAGCGCGTCGAGCTCCACGGAGTCCGCCACCGGAGCCACCGCCGGGACCTCGCGCACGCCCAGCTTCTCCCGTACGCCCGCCACCACGCCCGGCAGCACCTCCAGGAAGCCGTTGACCTCCTCCGCCGTGGTCCCCAGGGGCAGGGACACCCGTACGTTCCCCTCCGACAGCACCCCCATCGCCCGCAGCACGTGACTGGGGGTCAGCGTGGAGCTGGTGCACGAGGAGCCCGAGGAGACCGAGTAGCCGGCCCGGTCCAGCTCGTGCAGCAGGCTCTCGCCGTCGACGTACAGACACGAGAACGTGACCAGGTGGGGGAGCCGGCGGTCCGCGTCGCCGGCCACCTCCACGTCCGGCACCAGCCGGACCACCCGCCGCCGGATCCGGTCGACCAGGACCCGCAGCCGGGCGGCCTCCGCCTCCGCCTCCGCCCGCACCGCCCGCAGCGAGGCCGCCGCCGCCACGATCGCGGGCAGGTTGGCGAAGCCGGGGGAGCGGCCCGACTCCCGTTCGTCCGCCGGGTGTTGCGGGGAGAACCGGACCCCCTTGCGCACGGCCAGCAGCCCCACCCCCGGCGGGCCGCCCCACTTGTGCGCGCTGGCCGCGAGAACCGACCAGCCGCCCTCCACCGGCCCCCAGCCCAGCGACTGCGCCGCGTCCACGAGCAGCGGCACCCCGGCCGCCGCGCACACCTCGGCCACCTCGGCCACCGGCTGGACCGTGCCCACCTCGTGGTTGGCCGACTGGAGGCAGGCCAGCGCGGTGGAGGCGCCGAGCGCCCCGCGGTAACCGGCCGCCGTCACCGCGCCCAGCCGGTCCACCGGGACCTCGGTGACCGAGCCGCCCGCCGCCTCGTGCGCCGCCGCCGCATGGAGTACAGAACTGTGTTCGACCGCCGACACCACCAGATGGCCCCCGACGCGCCGGCGGCCCGCGAGGACCCCGGCGACACCCGTGTGAACCGCGTGGGTCCCCGAAGGAGTGAACACGAGCTCGTCCGCCCGGCACCCCACGGCCTCCGCCGCCGCCTCCCGCGCCGCGTCCAGCAACAGCCTGGCGCGCCTGCCCTCCCGGTACAGGCGGGCCGGATCGGCCCAGCCCTCGTCGAGGGAGGCCCGAAGCGCCTGCCGGGCCACGGGGTGCAGGGGGGCGGCGGACGCGCTGTCGAAGTACGGCATCCGGCCACGCTAACCGGAGGCCGGAGGGAGCCGAGGTCAGGGGTCGTCAGATGTCTTCCGCAGACGCCCCCTCAGGGCCATTCGCACCGTCCCCCGGACGGCGGAACCACCCCTTCGGGGTCAGTAGCGGCGCGTTGGGCACCCTCCCCGCGCGACCCCAAATAGCGTCCAGTAGGGTTTGCTCCGCATAAACATCCAAACCCCTGCCTGCGTCAGGGCCGGCGACCGACCCGAACACGGCCGCGGCCGGCCGCGCGGGCCGAGACTCTCGGGAAGGCGCTACGTGAGTCCCTACGGCTCCGACCGCTCGCCGCGGCGCCCGATGCGGCGGAAGCTGCTGCAGGCGCTGACTGCGGGCGTGGTCCTGGCGACCGCCACTGGTTGCACCTCGCTTACCTGGAAAGACTTTCCCCGCCTCGGAATGCCGACTCCGGTAACCGAGGAGGCTCCGCGGATCCTCTCCCTGTGGCAGGGATCCTGGGCGGCCGCGCTCATCACGGGCGTCCTGGTGTGGGGCCTGATCATCTGGAGCGTCATCTTCCACCGGCGCAGCCGGACGAAGATCGAGGTTCCGGCGCAGACCCGGTACAACATGCCCATCGAGGCGCTGTACACCGTGGTCCCGCTGATCATCGTCTCCGTGCTCTTCTACTTCACCGCGCGTGACGAGTCGAAGCTGCTCGCCCTCACCCCCAAGCCGGCGCACACGATCAACGTGGTCGGCTTCCAGTGGAGCTGGGGCTTCAACTACGTCGAGGACGTCGACGGCGACGCCGCCACCCCCAAGCCGAGGGCGCTGCCCAAGGCGGAGGGTGCGAACGAGGCCGAGCCGCAGACGATGACGCAGGTCCCCAAGGAGCTCGCCTCCATCCCGGACCGCTTCACCAAGGACTTCCCGGCCGGCGCCGAGGGCGTCTACCAGAAGGGTGTCCCCGGCGACCGCAACCCGCAGACGGGGAACCCGGGGCCGACCCTCTTCCTGCCCAAGGGCGAGAAGGTCCGCTTCATCCTGTCGTCCAACGACGTCATCCACTCCTTCTGGGTGGTCCCGTTCCTGTTCAAGCAGGACGTCATTCCGGGCCACACCAACGTCTTCGAGGTCACCCCGACCCAAGAAGGCACCTTCATGGGCAAGTGTGCCGAGCTCTGCGGCGTCGACCACTCCCGGATGCTCTTCAACGTCAAGGTGGTCTCGCCCGAGAAGTACCGGGCGCACCTGAAGGAGCTTGCGGAGAAGGGGCAGACCGGTTTCCTCCCGGCCGGCATCAAGCAGACCGACCCGGCCCGGAACGCGGAGACGAATAAACTGTGAGCATCCTCAACGAATCCCAGGGTGCCGCCGCAGCTGACTCGTACGAGAACGAGCTGCCGGTACGGCGCAAGCAGCCGGGCAACGTGGTCATCAAGTGGCTCACCACCACCGACCACAAGACCATCGGCACGATGTACCTGGTCACCTCGTTCGTGTTCTTCATCATCGGCGGGATCATGGCGCTCGTCATGCGCGCCGAGCTGGCCCGTCCGGGCACGCAGATCATGTCGAACGAGCAGTTCAACCAGGCGTTCACGATGCACGGCACGATCATGCTGCTGATGTTCGCGACACCGCTGTTCGCCGGATTCGCGAACTGGATCATGCCGCTGCAGATCGGCGCGCCCGACGTGGCGTTCCCGCGGCTGAACATGTTCGCGTACTGGCTGTACCTCTTCGGCTCGACCATCGCGGTGGCCGGCTTCGCGACGCCGAACGGCGCCGCGGACTTCGGCTGGTTCGCCTACTCCCCGCTGTCGGACGCGGTCCGCTCGCCGGGCATCGGCGCCGACATGTGGATCATGGGGCTGGCCTTCTCGGGCTTCGGCACGATCCTCGGCTCGGTCAACTTCATCACCACGATCATCTGCATGCGCGCGCCCGGCATGACGATGTTCCGCATGCCGATCTTCACCTGGAACGTCCTGCTGACCGGTGTCCTGGTCCTGCTGGCCTTCCCGGTGCTCGCCGCGGCGCTCTTCGCGCTGGAGGCGGACCGCAAGTTCGGTGCGCACGTCTTCGACGCGGCCAACGGCGGCGCCTTGCTGTGGCAGCACCTCTTCTGGTTCTTCGGGCACCCAGAGGTGTACATCATCGCGCTGCCGTTCTTCGGCATCATTTCCGAGGTCATCCCGGTCTTCTCCCGCAAGCCGATGTTCGGCTACATCGGTCTGATCGGTGCGACGATCGCGATCGCCGGCCTCTCGGTGACCGTGTGGGCCCACCACATGTACGTCACCGGCGGTGTGCTGCTGCCATTCTTCTCCTTCATGACCTTCCTGATCGCGGTACCGACCGGTGTGAAGTTCTTCAACTGGATCGGCACCATGTGGAAGGGCTCGCTGTCCTTCGAGACACCGATGCTCTGGGCCGTCGGCTTCCTGATCACCTTCACCTTCGGTGGTCTGACCGGCGTCATCCTGGCCTCGCCCCCGATGGACTTCCACGTCTCCGACTCGTACTTCGTCGTCGCGCACTTCCACTACGTCATCTTCGGCACCGTGGTCTTCGCGATGTTCTCCGGCTTCCACTTCTGGTGGCCGAAGTTCACGGGCAAGATGCTGGACGAGCGCCTCGGCAAGATCACCTTCTGGACGCTGTTCATCGGCTTCCACGGCACCTTCCTGGTGCAGCACTGGCTCGGCACCGAGGGCATGGCGCGTCGTTACGCGGACTACCTCGACGCCGACGGGTTCACCGCGCTGAACACGATCTCCACGATCAGCTCGTTCCTGCTCGGCCTGTCGATGCTGCCCTTCATGTACAACGTCTGGAAGACGGCGAAGTACGGGAAGAAGATCGAGGTCGACGACCCCTGGGGCTACGGCCGTTCACTCGAGTGGGCCACGTCCTGCCCGCCGCCGCGGCACAACTTCCTCACCCTGCCGCGGATCCGTTCCGAGTCCCCGGCGTTCGACCTGCACCACCCGGAAATCGCGGCCCTCGACCACCTCGAGGACCACCACGGCGTCGGTGCCGCTGCCGTCACCGGTGGCAAGGAGGCCGGCAAGTGAAGATCCAGGGCAAGATGTTCCTCTGGCTCTCCTTCTTCATCCTGATCATGGCCGTCGTGTACGGCGTGTGGTCGAAGGAGCCCGTAGGCACCACCGCGCTCTTCCTGGCCTTCGGGCTGAGCGTGATGATCGGCTACTACCTGGCCTTCACGGCCAAGCGCGTCGACGAGATGGCCCAGGACAACCTGGAGGCCGACGTCGCCGACGAGGCCGGCGAGCTGGGGTTCTTCGCCCCGCACAGCTGGCAGCCGCTCTCACTGGCCATCGGTGGCGCGCTCGCCTTCTGCGGCGTCATCTTCGGCTGGTGGCTCATGTACTTCTCGGCACCGGTCATCCTGATCGGCCTGTGGGGCTGGGTGTACGAGTACTACCGCGGTGAGAACCAGAACCAGTAGCAGCACCCTCGCGACGGCGTCGTGAGGCACCTGGGGCCCGGACACCTCTTCGGAGGGGTCCGGGCCCCTCGTTTGCAGTCATCCCGCGCGCCGTAATTGTCATATCTTCATAGCGTTAGCTCCATGAACCACTCACCGCGTCTTTGGACGGTAGTCGGCTGCTCCCTGCTGGTCGCGTCCCTCGGGGCCGGGGCCACCGCGTGCGGATCGGGCGGCGACGATCCGCTGTCCGCCCGCCCGTACGACGCGGGCGACCAGATCGCCTTCAACCAGGCCCCCGGCGGCCGCCCCGTGGACCCCGACAAGCCCCTCGAGGTCACCGCGAAGGGGGGTGAGGGGCGCATCACCGACGTGACGGTCGTGGACACCCACGGCCGCCGCCTCGCGGGCGAGCTGTCCGCCAAGGGGGACCGCTGGCACAACACCGTCCCGATGGCCGCCGGCGTCCGCTACACGGTCACCGTGAGCACCGAGAACGCCAAGGGCGCTCCGGGGCAGCGCACGGCCGCTTTCGAGACCACCCCGGCCAAAGGCGTCCTCAAGGTCGAATTCGGCCCTGAGGAGGGCAAGTACGGCGTCGGACAGCCCCTCACGGCCGAACTCAGCGAACCCGTCAAGGACAAGGCCGCCCGCGCCGTCATCGAACGGGGGCTCGCCGTCGATGTCCCCTCCGGCGTGGAGGGCGCGTGGCACTGGGTCGACGACAAGAAGCTCCACTACCGCCCCAAGGAGTACTGGCCCGCCAACACGACCGTCTCCGCACGGAGCAACCTGGAGGGCGTCAGGATCTCCGACCACCTCTACGGCGCCGCGGCCAAGCCGCTGAAGCTGGAGATCGGCGACCGCGTCGAGGTCACCACCGACGCCTCCTCGCACTACCTCACGTTCCGGCGCAACGGAGAAGTGATCAACAGCATTCCGGTGACCACCGGCAAGCCCGGCTTCTCCACCCGCAACGGGGTGAAGGTGGTGCTCGGCAAGCAGTACTTCGTCCAGATGCGCGGGGACACCGTCGGCATCGGCGGCAGCGAGTACTACAACCTGCCCGTCTACTACGCCACACGCGTCACCTGGAGTGGTGAATACGTCCACGCCGCGCCGTGGTCCGTCGGGTCCCAGGGCTACGCGAACGTCAGCCACGGCTGCACGGGCATGAGCACCGGCAACGCCGCCTGGTTCTACGAGAACATCACCGAGGGTGACATCGTCAAGGTGATCAACAGCATCGGCGACGACATGGACATCTTCGGCAACGGCTTCGGCGACTGGAACATGGACTGGAAGGACTGGCGCCAGGGCAGCGCGCTCCTGAAGGACACCCAGGAGGGCCGCTCCCCGGTCGACCAGACCCGCCTGCGGCCGACCGTCTAGCCCCCGCCCGGCGCAACCCGCCCGTGCGGCTCACCCGCCCGTGCGGATCCCCGGTCCGAGAAGACCGGGGATTTCCCACGGACGGGTGAGCCGCGGCCCCGTACGGCGCGGTGGCCCTCAGGCGGCGGACGAGGCCAGACGGGCCCGCAGCAGGCCCGCCAGGGTGTCCGCGAACGCGACCGGGTCCACCGGAAGGGTCACCGCGGCCTCAGCGCGGCTCCAGGTGGCCAGCCAGGCGTCCTGGGGGCGCCCCATGAGCAGCAGCACCGGGGGACACCGGAAGATCTCGTCCTTGATCTGCCGGCACACACCCATGCCCCCGGCCGGGACAGCCTCGCCGTCCAGCACACAGACGTCGATGCCGCCCGCGTCCAGCGCGGACAGGACCGCCGGAAGCGTCGCGCACTCCAGGAACTCGACCGGCGGCAGGTCCGCGGCCGGCTTGCGCCCCGCTGCCAGCAGCACCTGCTCCCGGGTGCCCGAGTCGTCGCTGTAGACCAGAACCCGCGCAGTCGCCCGCATTTCGTTCCTCCACGTGTCACGTGAATCACGTTGATGTTCATGGGGTATCCCCGGCGGAGCCAGGGGAACGGATGGTACTCCTCCCGATGCGCTGTCAACATCGGTTCGGACAGGCTCGCGAGCGGCGTCCGGAGGGTGATCTGATGGGCCGTTCGGGCCTTGCACACCCCCCGGACACTCCGAACGGCACCCCCCGGGGTGAGGGCGGGATAAGCGACCGACATAATGTCGGTCGTGGCGACAGCAACGACAGTAGATACCGGGCACGCGCACCCGACGGTCAACAGGCCGAACCTCGTCAGCGTCGGAACCATCATCTGGTTGAGTTCCGAGCTGATGTTCTTCGCGGCCCTCTTCGCGATGTACTTCACCCTGCGATCCGTGACAGGCACCGAGTACTGGACAGAGCAGGCTTCGGCCTTGAATCTGCCCTTCTCGGCGACGAACACGACGATCCTGGTGCTTTCCTCGCTCACCTGCCAGCTCGGCGTATTCGCAGCCGAGCGCGGTGACGTGAAGAAGCTCCGGACGTGGTTCATCATCACGTTCGTCATGGGTGCGATCTTCATTGGCGGCCAGGTGTTCGAGTACACCGAGCTGGTCATGCACGAGGGCATGAGCCTCTCGTCCGGTCCGTACGGCTCGGTCTTCTACCTGACCACCGGCTTCCACGGGCTGCACGTGACGGGCGGTCTCATCGCCTTCCTGCTGGTCCTCGGCCGGACGTACGCGGCCAAGAGGTTCACCCACGAACAGGCCACGTCGGCCATCGTCGTGTCCTACTACTGGCACTTCGTCGATGTCGTCTGGATCGGCCTCTTCGCCACGATCTACCTGATCAAGTAGCGAGTACGTCACCGGGCGAGACCCGGCACTCCATCCAGACACACCGACGCAGAAGATCCTGACACCGGGGTAATCCGTGAAAAAGCTCTCCGCACGACGACGCCATCCGCTGGCGGCGGTTGTCGTTCTACTCTTCGCGCTGGCGGCCACCGGGGGGCTGTACGCCGCCTTCGCCCCCGCGGGCAAGGCGCAGGCCGATGAAACCGCCCAGTCCCTCGCCATCGAGGAGGGCAAGAAGCTCTACGCCGTCGGCTGCGCAAGCTGCCACGGAACCGGCGGTCAGGGTTCCTCTGACGGCCCGAGCCTGGTCGGCGTCGGCTCCGCGGCCGTCGACTTCCAGGTGAGCACGGGCCGCATGCCCGCGCAGCAGCCCGGCGCCCAGGTGCCGAAGAAGCCCGCGATCTACTCCCAGGAGCAGATCGACCAGCTGGCCGCGTACATCGCGTCCCTCGGGGCCGGCCCGATCACGCCGACCGGCAAGCAGTACGACCCGGCGGGCGCCGACATCGCCAACGGTGGTGTGCTCTTCCGCAACAACTGCGCGCAGTGCCACAACTTCACCGGCGAGGGCGGCGCTCTGACGAACGGCAAGTACGCCCCGAACCTCGAGGACGTCTCGCCGAAGCACATCTACGAGGCCATGCTCACCGGCCCGCAGAACATGCCCTCCTTCCCGGACAGCACCATGCCGGAGAAGCAGAAGAAGGACATCATCGCGTACCTCCAGAACGTGAACGGCGAGAAGTCGACGAGCCCCGGTGGCCTCAAGCTCGGTGGCCTCGGCCCCGTCTCCGAGGGTCTGTTCGGCTGGATCTTCGGTCTGGGTGCGCTGATCGCTGTCGCCGTCTGGGTCGCGGCCCACACCGCTAAGGCCAAGAAGTCATGAGTAGCCAAGAGATTCCCGAAGAGAAGTACCTGCCGAGCGAGCAGGGCGACGCGCACCACGGTGGCGTCGCGGTCGCGGACGACCCGTTCGCCGACCCGGGCCTTCCGGTCCACAAGCCCCGTATCCAGGACATCGACGAGCGGGCGGCGAGGCGCTCAGAGCGCACCGTCGCGTTCCTGTTCACGCTCTCGATGCTGGCCACGATCGGCTTCATCGCGTCCTACGTGATCTTCCCGGTAGACAAGATCGTCTACATCTTCCCCATCGGGAAGGTGAGCGCGCTCAACTTCTCCCTGGGCATGACGCTGGGCACGGCGCTCTTCTGCATCGGCGCGGGCGCGGTCCACTGGGCCCGCACCCTGATGTCCGACGTCGAGGTCGCCGCCGAGCGCCACGAGATCGCGGCTCCGCCGGAGGTCAAGGCGCAGGTCCTGCAGGACTTCGCCGACGGCGCCCGCGAGTCCGGCATCGGCCGCCGCCCGCTGATCCGCAACACGATGATCGGCGCGCTGGCCATGCTGCCGCTCTCCGCCGTCGTGATCATGCGCGACCTGGGGCCCCTGCCCGAGGACAAGCTGCGCAAGACCATCTGGGCCAAGGGCAAGCTGCTGATCAACGACAACACGGACGAGCCGCTGCGTCCCGAGGACGTCCTGGTCGGTTCGCTGACGTTCGCCCGGCCGGAAGGCCTGGACGAGCACGCGCACGACTTCCAGACGCAGATCGCCAAGGCCGCCCTGATGATCGTCCGCATCCAGCCGGACGACATCAAGGACAAGCAGGAGCTGGCGTGGTCCCACGACGGGATCGTGGCCTACTCCAAGATCTGTACCCACGTCGGCTGCCCGATCAGCCTGTACGAGCAGCAGACGCACCACGTGCTCTGCCCGTGCCACCAGTCCACCTTCGACCTCTCCGACGGCGCCCGAGTCATCTTCGGCCCGGCCGGTCACGCGCTTCCGCAGCTGCGGATCGGCGTGAATGACGAAGGCTTCCTCGAAGCGCTCGGCGACTTCGAAGAGCCCGTCGGTCCTGCCTTCTGGGAGCGCGGATGAGCACTGCCACTACGAATTCATCAGCCGCGGGCGCGGCGGGCAAGCCGGGGCGCAAAGCACCGGCCGGCGAGCGCGTGGCCGACTGGGCGGACGGCCGCCTGGGCATCTACGGCCTCGCCAAGGCCAACATGCGCAAGATCTTCCCGGACCACTGGTCCTTCATGCTGGGTGAGATCTGCCTCTACAGCTTCATCATCATCATCCTCACGGGTGTGTACCTGACGCTGTTCTTCCACCCGAGCATGAACGAAGTCGAGTACCACGGCTCGTACGTGCCGATGCAGGGCGTCCTGATGTCCGAGGCCTTCGCCTCGACGCTGGACATCAGCTTCGACGTCCGCGGCGGCCTGCTGATCCGCCAGATCCACCACTGGGCCGCGCTGATCTTCGTCGCGGCGATGCTCGTGCACATGATGCGCGTGTTCTTCACCGGTGCGTTCCGCAAGCCGCGCGAGGTGAACTGGGTCTTCGGCTTCCTGCTGCTGGTCCTCGGCATGTTCACCGGATTCACCGGCTACTCGCTGCCGGACGACCTGCTGTCGGGTACCGGTGTCCGCTTCATGCAGGGCGCCATCCTGTCCGTCCCGGTCGTCGGCACGTACCTGTCGATGTTCCTGTTCGGCGGGGAGTTCCCGGGCGGCGACTTCGTCGCGCGGTTCTACTCGGTGCACATCCTGCTGCTGCCCGGCATCATGATGGGCCTGCTGGTGGCCCACCTGATCCTGGTCTTCTACCACAAGCACACCCAGTTCGCGGGCCCCGGCAAGACGAACAACAACGTCGTCGGCATGCCGCTGCTGCCCGTCTACATGGCGAAGGCCGGAGGCTTCTTCTTCCTGGTCTTCGGTGTGATCGCGGCCATCTCCGGCATCGCGTCGATCAACCCGATCTGGGCGCTCGGCCCGTACCGCCCGGACCACGTGTCCACCGGTGCGCAGCCCGACTGGTACATGGGCTTCTCCGAGGGCCTGATCCGAGCCATGCCGGGCTGGGAGGTCAACCTGTGGGGCCACACGCTCGTCCTGGGCGTGTTCATCCCGCTGGTGATCTTCCCGCTGGTGCTGGCCGCGATCGCGGTGTACCCGTTCATCGAGTCCTGGGTCACCAAGGACACGCGCGAGCACCACATCCTGGACCGCCCGCGCAACGTCCCGACCCGTACGGCCTTCGGTGTCGCCTGGCTCACGTGGTACGTGATCCTGCTGATCGCCGGTGGAAACGACATGTTCGCGCAGTACTTCCACCTGTCGATCAACTCGATCACCTGGTTCGCGCGGATCGGCTTCTTCGTCGGCCCGGTCATCGCCTTCGTGATCACCAAGCGGATCTGCCTCGGCCTCCAGCGCCGGGACCGCGACAAGGTGCTGCACGGTCGCGAGACCGGCATCATCAAGCGGCTCCCGCACGGTGAGTTCGTCGAGATCCACGAGCCGCTCTCGCAGGGTCAGCTGCACAAGCTCACCTCGCACACGCAGTACAAGCCGGCCGAGATCGGCCCGACGGTCGACGAGAACGGTGTCGAGCGCAAGGTGGGGGCCCTGGAGAAGCTGCGCGTCAAGCTCAGCGAGGGGTACTACGCCGAGGACAGCCAGATTCCGAAGCCCACGGTGGAGGAGTACAAGGAGATCCAGAGCGGCCACGGCCACCACTGATCCCCGTACCACGTTGTGAGGGACTGGTTTCGGTCAGTCCTGGTGTCGCCACGGTGAGAGCCCCGTCCATTGTCCGGACGGGGCTCTTCGCCGTAACCGGGGCTGGATAGGCTGGAGCCCTTCCCATCCGACGTGGGCGGCGAACATGGGGGCGGCCCACCAGCAGCAGGAGCGGACCATGAACGTGGTGACCCCGGCAGACGCCGACAGCGCGGCGGCGTCCCGTGGCTGGCCGGGCGTTCTCGACGCCCTGCTGACCGGCCAGGACCTGCGCGCCGACGACACCGCCTGGGCCATGGACCGGATCATGCGCGGCGAGGCCACCGACGCCCAGATCGCCGGCTTCGCCGTCGCGCTGCGGGCGAAGGGCGAGACGGTCGCCGAGATCACCGGCCTCGTCCGGACCATGTACGAGCACGCCAACCTGATCGAGGTGCCGGGCCGGACGGTCGACATCGTCGGCACCGGCGGCGACGGCGCCAAAACGGTGAACATCTCGACGATGTCGGCGATCGTGGTGGCCGGAACCGGCGCCAAGGTGGTCAAGCACGGGAACCGGGCCGCGTCCTCCGCGAGCGGGTCCTCGGACGTCCTGGAGAAGCTCGGTGTCAACCTCGACCTCACCCCGGCGCGGGTGGCCGAGGTCGCCGAGGAGGCCGGCATCACCTTCTGCTTCGCGGTGAAGTTCCACCCGGCGCTGCGGCACGTGGCCGCCGCCCGCAAGGAACTGGGCATCCGCACCACCTTCAACTTCCTCGGCCCGCTGACCAACCCGGCGAAGGTACGGGCCCAGGCCACCGGCGTGGCCGACGCCCGGATGGCCCCGATCGTCGCCGGAGTCCTCGCCGAACGCGGCTCGTCCGCCCTGGTCTTCCGCGGCGACGACGGCCTCGACGAGCTGACCACGACCGCGACCTCGCGCGTCTGGTGGGTCCGCGACGGAAAGGTCGCCGAGCAGCAGTTCGACCCGCGTGACGTGGGCATCGACCTGGTGGACGTGTCCGCGCTGCGCGGCGAGGACGCCTCGTACAACGCGGACGTCGCCCGCCGCCTGCTGGCCGGTGAGACGGGCCCGGTGCGCGACGCCGTCCTGCTGAACGCGGCGGCCGCCCTGGTGGCCCTCGACCCCGGTACGGGCCCGCTGGAGGAGCAGATCCGGGCCGGCATCGCCCGTGCGGCCGAGGGCATCGATTCGGGCGCGGCCCGCGCGGCCCTGGAGCGCTGGGTGGCGGCGAGCAACCTGTAGCGGGCCGGAAACGGCGCCGTCCGGCTGATCGTTTCGAGCCAAGACCCCGGTCCAGCATGCGGACCGGGGTCCCCCGCGCGGGAGATCATGTGGCAGGATGCTGACCAGGTCACGAGTGACAGCGTTTAGGCCCCGGCTTGCTGTCCGGCAACCCTCCTTCCGTGGCGGGGTGCCCCGGGTGATGACCAGGCCGTAGGCAGCGAGGTCTACGGCAAGCGCGGATCCCTCGACACCAGGGGTCCTGGTCTCTCGAGGAGCGTTTTCCGTGAGCAAGCGAATGCGATAGGGCGAATCCGCCCCTTCTTCACCCCTCGGAACAGGGACACCTCCGTGTACCCCGGTTCACTCCGAGGGCCTTCCCGTACCCCGGACGGCCGCAGGGCCGTACCCGCGTACGGGCGTACCGAAGCCATTCACCCCTGCCTGCCGGGAGATACCGCCATGTCCGCATCCCTGAACGCCGCCACCACCTCCGCCGTCGCCACGGCTGCCGACCCCGCCTGTGCCGGGCAGCTCGCGGTCCTCGGCCGGGACGTCACCGTCCCGCTCGTCACCGGCGGCGAGGTCACCTACGCGGCCCTCGACTACGCGGCCAGCGCCCCCGCCCTCCAGCGGGTCTGGGACGACGTGGCGGCTTACGCCCCGTACTACGGCAGCGTGCACCGCGGCGCCGGATACCTCTCCCAGCTCTCCACCGACCTGTTCGAGCAGAGCCGGGTCACCGTCGCCGAGTTCCTCGACTGCCGCCCCTCCGACCAGGTGGTCTTCACCCGGTCCACCACCGACTCGCTGAACCTGCTGGCCGCCGCGCTCCCGGCCGGCTGCCAGGTCTTCGTCTTCGAGACCGAGCACCACGCCTCGCTGCTCCCGTGGACGAACGCCCGCGTCACCTACCTCAACGCCCCCCGCACCCCCGGCGAGGCCGTCGCCACCCTGGAGCGGGCGCTCGCCGGCCGCGACCCTCACGGCCCCGCCCTGGTCTGCGTCACCGGCGCCTCCAACGTCACCGGCGAGCTGTGGCCGGTCAAGGAACTCGCCGCCGCCGCGCACGCCCACGGCGCGCGGATCGTCCTGGACGCCGCCCAACTGGCCCCGCACCATCCGGTGTCCGTCCAGGAGCTCGACGTGGACTGGGTCGCCTTCTCCGGGCACAAGCTGTACGCGCCCTTCGGCTCGGGCGTGCTCGCCGGCCGCGCGGACTGGCTGCAGGAGGCCGACCCATACCTGGCCGGTGGCGGCGCCTCCCGCAAGGTGGCCCGGCGCGAGGACGGCGGCGTGGACGTCGAGTGGCACACCACCGCCGCCCGCCACGAGGCCGGCTCCCCGAACGTCATCGGCGTCTACTCCATCGCCTCCGCCTGCAAGGCCCTGACGGAAGCCGGCTTCGACAGCCTGGTCGCCCGCGAACGGCAGCTCATCGCGAAGGTCCGCGAGGGCCTGGCCGAGGTCCCCGCGGTGCGGGTCCTGTCCCTCTTCGGCGACGACGCCCCGCGCGTCGGCGTCATCTCCTTCGTGGTCGACGGCTGGAACAGCTCGCACTTCGCCGCCGCGCTGTCGGCGGAGTACGGGATCGGCGTGCGCGACGGGCTGTTCTGCGCCCACCCGCTGGTCCGCACCCTGCTGGGCAGCGAGCCGCAGGCCCAGGGGGAGTGCGGTGCCCCGGAGGCCGCGCCGGGCGAGCGCTCGCTGAACGCCATCCGCGTCAGCTTCGGCGCCGGCACGCCCGACGAGCACGTCGAGCGCTTCGTGCGGGCGGTGCGGGAGCTGGTCGCGGACGGCGCCAAGTGGCAGTACCGCACGGAAGAGGGCCGCTGCGTCCCGGCCGTCTGACGGGACCGACCCGGTCCCGGCGACCCCTGACCGGCGGCCGGCTGACCGGGGCGGGGCGGGGCCGTGGGGCGGGGACCCTCCGGAGGATCTCCTCGGCTCGCGGACGAAGCCGTACCTCGGTGCGCGAGCCGAGGAGACGGCCCGGCGGGACCCCGCGAACGGCCCGTGCCGTTCAGCCCCCGTCAGGAAACGGCACCCTCAGCCCCGCCGGCGCTTGAGGCGGGCCGGGCTCGGGGTCGTGCACGCGCCGCGTGCGCCGCGCCGGAGGAACCGGGCCCGCGCCGGATCCGCGCGTCCCCGTGAACCGCGCCGGAGGCGTTACGCGTCCAGGCCGATAGCGAAGGCCGCTTCCAGGTCGTGCTGGGAGTACGTGCGGAACGCGACGTGCGTGTCCGTCCCCTCGACGCCCGGGATCTTGCTGATGCGGCCCGGGATGATGTCCGCCAGGTTCTCGTGGCGGGCCACGCGGACCAGCGCGATCAGGTCGTACGTACCGGTGACGGAGTAGACCTCGCTGACGCTGTCCAGCGCGGCGATGGACTCGGCGATCTCGGGGATGCGGTCCACGCTGGTCTTGATGAGCACGATCGCGGTGATCACGGCTGGCTGTCTCCCTCGGTGGCCGTCGCTGGTCGCCTCACTCTAGTCGCAGCCCGGTAGCGGGCCCACGCGTGGAGGAAGCCGAGCGAGAAGCCCACCAGGTGGGCCAGATAGGCGACCCCGGGGCCGCTTTCCGCGCGGTGCGCCGCCACCCACTGGAGGGCGAACCAGAACAGCAGCACGATCCAGGCGGGGAACCGCAGCGGCAGGAAGAACAGGAACGGGAACAGGCTCGTCACCCTGGCGCGCGGGAGCAGGTACAGGAAGGCGCCCAGGACCGCGGAGATGGCCCCGGAGGCGCCGACCAGGGTCTGGGCGGACTGCGCGTTCGCCGCCGCGTACGCCGCCAGGGCCGCGTACCCGGTGCAGACGTAGAAGGCGAGGAAGGCGGGCCGGCCCATCCGCTCCTCCGCCATCGCGCCGAAGACGTAGAGGAACAGCATGTTCCCCAGCAGGTGCAGCCAGCTGCCATGGACGAACAGGGCGGTCAGCGGGGTCAGCCAGGCGCGGGGCGTGGCCGTGAAGAGCTCGTCCGGGACCACGCCCCAGCGCCGGAAGTACTCCGTCCCGGCCGCCAGCAACCCGTCACCCGTCCCGTAGGAGGGGTTCAGCCCCGAGGCCGGGCTCAGTACGAACACCACACCGCAGCCCGCGATCAGCGCGTGGGTGACCACCGGTCCCCGGGCCGCCTCGCGCAGGGCCCGCCACCTTACGATCATGTGACAGAGCATGACGCAACGAGCCCCACCTGAAGCGGTGCCAGGCCGTAGGGTTACGAGCCGCGGTCCGGCGGCCCGCGCAGACGGCCGCGCGGACCGCTTTAATTGAAACAGCTATGAAGGAAAGAGCGGCCTGATGACGGTTCCCCTGCCGACCGACACCACCCGGTGGCGCTGCACGCTGTGCGGCAACCTCACGCGTTTCGACGTCACCCGCTCGTCGAAGGTCGTGGAGTACGTCCACCTGGACCTCGCCGGGGAGCCCAAGGTCGAGGAGCGGGAGGTGGTCAATGAGACCATCGAGTCGGTCCGCTGCCGATGGTGCAACGCGGTGGACCAGATCGAGCTCGTGGACAGGCCGGGCGCGGACTCCTGAAGGAGCCCCGCCCACAGGTAGATCACGGTAGGGGTGACGGATTGTGGAGCCAGCAAGCGGCGCTGAGCCGGCCGACGCGGCCGGCGACGCCGCCGAGGTGCTCGACCGCCCGCTGCCGGAAGGCGTGCGGCGCCGGGTCGTCGCGCTCGTCTCGGACGCCTTCGGCGGACTGACGGTCGCGGACCTCCCGGCGCAGCTGCGCCAGTACGCCCGCTTCACCCCGACCCGGCGCGCCAAGTTCGCGGGCAACGCCATGGCGGCCGCGGTCGAGACCGACGGCGTGTTCCGCGGCAGGGTCGCCGAGAAGCTGCGCGAGGCCCAGGCCGACCTGGCCGGGGCGCTGGAGTCCGGCGCCCCGCCGGCCGCCGCCGACCCGCTGGACGTGGCGGCCGCCGCGTACGTCCTGCGGCCGCCCGGCTGGGTCAAGCTGGTGGCCGCCGCGGGCGAGGAGGCGCAGCGCGCCGACGCCGAGCGGGCCGACGAGGAGAACCGGCGCGAACTGGACCGGCTCCGCGAGGAGCTCTCCCACGTACGCGAAGCGCAGCGCTCGGGCGGCGAGCAGGTGCGGACCGAGCTGGAGACCTCCCGCAAGGAAGCGGAATCGCTGCACCGCAAGCTGCGCAGCGCCCTGAGCGACGTCAAGCGCGGCGAGGCGGCCCTGCGCAAGGTGAACGCGGAGGTCGACGGGATCCGCGGCGAGGCGGCCACCCGGGTGGCGGCCGCCGAGAGCGAGACCCGGCGGCTGAAGTCCCGGCTGGCGGAGGTGGAGACGGCGCTGGAGACCTCGCGCCGGGCCACCCGCGAGGGGCGCAGCATCGAGGACATGCGGCTGCGGCTGCTGCTGGACACCGTGCTGGACGCGGCGGCGGGGCTGCGCCGCGAGCTGGCGCTGCCGCCGGTCAGCACCCGCCCGGCGGACACCGTGGACGCGGTGGAGCCGGGCCGGATGACACCGAAGGACATCGCGGCGCGCGCGCTGTCGGAGACCGATCCGGCGCTGCTGGACCAGCTGTTGGCGCTGCCCCAGGCGCATCTGGTGGTCGACGGCTACAACGTGACGAAGACCGGCTACCCGACGATGCCGCTGGAGAAGCAGCGGCTGCGGCTGCTGGGCGGGCTGTCGATGCTCGCGGCGCAGACCGGCGCGGAGATGACCTGTGTGTTCGACGGGGCGGAACTGGCGGCCCCGGTGCTGCTCGCGCCGCCGCGCGGGGTGCGGGTGCTGTTCTCCAAGGCGGGCGTGACGGCGGACGAGCTGATCCGCCAGCTGGTGCGGGCGGAGCCGACGGGCCGGCCGGTCGTGGTGGTCTCCACGGACCGGGAGGTCGCCGACGGGGTGGCCAAGGCGGGGGCGCGGCCCGTGACGTCCGCCTTGTTGCTGAAGCGGCTTTCGCGCGTTTCGTAACCCCTGCGCCTAATGCCGGAATTGATGGGGGGCCGGGGGAACGTACCGTCAAGTCCTCGGCACAGAGCGTGCGCTGTAGGTAAAGAAGCTGGTCGGGGACCGACTTTTTTCTCTGCGGGATTTGAACTGATCACAGCGAGGTCACTAAGGTCTGTTCAAACCTTCGTGCGGTAGGTCACTCATTCGGGGTGACGGCGGAGGCGCTGCCGAGTTGCGTTCTTCGGCGGCTCGAGGAAGAAGGAGCTCGCCTTCGTGGCGTCCCACCGTCGACCCAAGCAGCCGACCCGCGCTCGTGTGACCGTGCTGACCGCGACGGCCGCCGCCGCCGTGGCCCTCTCCGCCCAGGGCGCCTCGGCCGCCCCGGCGAAGCCGGGCAAGGAAGAAGTCAAGTCCCAGGTCGACGCGCTCTACGAAGAGGCGGAGCAGGCCACCGAGAAGTTCAACGGGGCCAGGGAACGCCAAGAGAAGCTCGAAAAGGAGATCGGGCAGCTCCAGGACCAGGTCGCGCGCGGCCAGGGCGACCTCAACGAGCTGCGCAGCACGCTCGGTTCGATGGCCAGCGCCCAGTACCGGGGCGGCGGCATCGACCCCTCCCTCGCGCTCTTCCTCTCCGCCGACCCGGACAGCTACCTCGACAAGGCGGCCTCCCTCGACCACCTGAGCGGCAAGCAGGTCGAGGCCGTCCAGAAGATCCAGGCCAAGCAGCGCAGCCTCGCGCAGCAGCGCCAGGAGGCCTCCGGCAAGCTGGCCGACCTCGACGCGACCCGCAAGGAGCTCGGCGAGAAGAAGAAGGTCTCGACGGACAAGCTCGCCGAGGCGCAGGCCCTCCTGAACACGCTGACGGCGCAGGAGCGCACGCAGCTCAAGGAGGAGGAGACCAAGGCCAGCCGCAGCGCCGGCGAGCGCGTGGAGCTCGGCGACGTCAAGCCCTCCGGCCGCGCCGGCGCCGCTCTCGCCGCCGCGAAGACCAAGCTGGGCACCGCGTACGTCATGGGCGCCACCGGCCCCAGCGCGTACGACTGCTCCGGTTTGACGCAGTGGGCCTACAAGCAGGCCGGCGTCAGCATCACCCGCACCACGTACACGCAGGCCAACGACGGCAAGCGCGTCAGCCGCAGCGAACTCCAGCCCGGTGACCTGGTCTTCTTCTACGGAGACCTGCACCACGTGGGCCTGTACGCGGGCAACAACATGACGCTGCACGCCTCCAACCCGCGCGGCGGCATCAAGTACGAGTCGATGGACAACATGCCGTTCCAGTTCGGCGTCCGCATCTGACCCTCCCGCTCCGCCCCTCCCGGCCGGGGACGCGCCGCGGACCGCCCATCCGGGCGAATTCCGAGGCCGCGCCCTGACCGCACGCCCCGCCGGTGACCTGCGTCTCCTGCGGGGCGTCGTCGTGCGCGCCCGCCGGAGGTCGTTGGCCGGTGCGTGGTCGCGCCGCTACTGTCTGCCAGCGCGGAACCCGGCACACGGCCGCCCACGGGGGGCGGACCCGGGCCCCGCGCAGCGGAAGGGAGCGGTTTCACGTGGCGTCCCATCGCCGGCCCGGCCTCTCGGGCCTCACCGGCCTCGAACGGAACACGAAGGTCACCGTCCTGACCGCCGCCGCGGCGACGGCCGCGGTCGCCCTGACCGGAGCCCCCGCCGGCGCGGCCCCCGGCCTCCCGCACGAACCGCCGGCCGGAAGCCGCGCCCAGGTCGACCGGCTCTTCGAGGAGGCCGAGCAGGCCACCGAGCGCTTCAACGAGGCCGGGGAGAAGGCCGGCCGGCTGCGCTCCGAGGTCAGCCGGGCCCAGGACGCCATCGCCCGCGGCCAGGACCGCATCAACACCATGCGGGGCGTCCTCGGCGCCTTCGCCGGGGCCCAGTACCGCGGCGGCTCCATCGACCCCGCCCTCGCGCTGATGCTCTCCGAGGACCCCGACGACTACCTCGCGCGCGCCGCCGTACTGGACCGGCTGACCGGACGTCAGGCCCGCCAGCTCGACGAGCTGCGCGAGGAGCAGCGCCGGCTCGGCCAGGAGCGCCGGGAGGCCTCGCGCAAACTCGGTGAACTCGAAGGGCTGCGGGCCGACGTGGCCCGGCACAAGCGGTCCGTCATGGCGAAGCTCGCGGCCGCCCGCCGGCTGCTCGAAGCGATGCCCACCGGGGAGCGGGCCGACTTCGACCGGGCCGCGCGCTCCGGCGGGCGCGCCGACGCGCCGCCGGACACCTCCTCGGCCGGCCCCTCCTCGGGCCGCGCCGCGACCGCCGTCATGGCGGCCCGGGCCGCGGTCGGCCGCCCGTACGTGTGGGGCTCCACCGGCCCCTCCGGCTTCGACTGCTCCGGCCTGATGGTGTGGTCGTACCGGCAGGCCGGGGTCTCCCTGCCGCGCACCTCGCAGGCCCAGCGGCACGCCGGCCGGCAGGTGCCGCTGTCGCAGGCGCAGCCGGGCGACCTGGTGACGTACCGCTCCGACGCCAGCCACGTCGGCATGTACGTGGGCAACGGCCAGGTGGTGCACGCCCCCTACCCCGGGGCCCGGGTGCGCTACGACCCGGTCGGCATGATGCCGGTGTCCTCGGTGACCCGCCCCTGACCCACCCCGGGCGGTCCGTGCGGGCGGGCGGTGCGTGCGTACGATCGGCTGGTGTCCCCGGGTCCCCGAGCCGTACGCGTGCCGCCGCTCCTGCTGTGCCTGCTGCTGTGCCTGCCGCCGGTGGCCGGGTGCGGCGGGCGGCCCCCGGCCGCGGGCGCCGAGCGGGAGGTCCGGCGGGCCGTCGCCGACTGGTCGCGGGTGCCGCCGGAGCGGCTGGCCGGGATCCCGCTGGAGGACTGGGCGTACGAGGTCCGCTCGGTGCGGCCGGCCGGCGTACGGGCCCTGGTGCGGGCGGAGCTGCGCTACCGGATCGCCGGCTACGACCCGGCTCCGGACGGCTCGGCCCGTGAACTCGAACTCGCCGGGGACGGCGGGACCTGGCGGGTGCTGGCCGACCGGCCCGCCCCGGGTGCGCCGCGGCAGCTGTGGGACCAGGGGCCCGTGTCGGTGGTCCGGGGCGCGCAGGTCCTGGTCCTGGGCGGCGCCGGGCAGGACGCGGACACCCTGCGGGGCATCGCGGCCGAGGCCGACCGGGCGGTGCCCGCGGCGAGCGCGGCCTGGCCCCGGCCGTGGGCGGGGCGGGTGGTGGTGCTGGTCCCCGGCTCGCTGGAGCGGATGGCGGAGCTGCTGGGCCGGCCGGCCGACGCGTACCGCGGGCTCGGCGCCGTCACCACCGGGCGGGTGGGCGGCGGACCGGCCCCCGCCGACCGGGTCGTGGTCAACCCGCAGGGGTACGCGGAGCTGAGCGCGGCCGGCCGGCGGATCGTGCTGACCCACGAGGTCACGCACGTCGCCACCCGGGCGGCGACCTCCGCCACGACCCCGCTGTGGCTCTCGGAGGGCTTCGCGGACTGGGCGGCGTACCGGGGCGGCGACACCACCCCGGAGCAGGGTGCTCCGGCGCTGGCCCGGGAGGTGCGGCAGGGGCGGCTGCCGGGGGAGCTGCCGCCGGACGGGGCCTTCGCCTTCGGCGGCGAACCGGAGGCGGTGGCCCGCGCGTACGAGGGCGCCTGGCTGGCGTGCCGCCTGATCGCCGGGCGGTGGGGCGACGCGGCGCTGGTCGCCCTGTACGAGCGGGCGGGGCACGAGCCGCTGGAGACGGCCCTGCGGGAGGCGCTCGGAACGGATCCGGCGGGGCTGCTGAAGGCCTGGCGGGAAGCGCTGGACAGCGAGCTCCGGTGACCCCCGGGGAGGGTCCGGTAGGGTCGCTGGCGATGCACAAGACGCTGATCGTGACCAACGACTTCCCGCCGCGCCCGGGCGGCATCCAGGCCTTCCTGCACAACATGGCGCTGCGACTGGATCCCGACCGGATCGTCGTCTACGCCTCGACCTGGAAGCACGGCGCGGAAGGCCGCGAGGCCACGGCCGCCTTCGACGCCGAGCAGCCGTTCCAGGTGGTCCGGGACCGGACGACGATGCTGCTGCCGACCCCGCGCGTGACGCGGCGGGCGGTGGGCCTGCTGCGCGAACACGGCTGCGAGTCCGTGTGGTTCGGGGCGGCGGCGCCGCTCGGGCTGATGGGCCCGGCGCTGCGGAGGGCGGGCGCGCGGCGGCTGGTCGCGACCACCCACGGGCACGAGGCGGGCTGGGCCCAGCTGCCGGCGGCGCGGCAGCTGCTGCGCCGCATCGGCGAGGGCACGGACACGCTGACGTACCTGGGGGAGTACACGCGCTCGCGGATCGCCTCGGCGGTGACGGACCGGGCGGCGGCCCGGATGGCGCAACTCCCGCCGGGGGTCGACGAGAAGACCTTCCACCCCGGCTCGGGCGGCGCGGCCGTCCGGGCCCGGCTCGGGCTGTCGGACCGGCCGGTGGTGGTGTGCGTGTCCCGGCTGGTGCCGCGCAAGGGGCAGGACACGCTGATCGAGGCGATGCCGCGGATCCTCGCGGCGGTGCCGGACGCGGTGCTGCTGATCGTGGGCGGCGGACCGTACGAGGCCGACCTGCGGAAGCTGGCCGTCTCCACCGGCGTCGCGGACTCGGTGGTCTTCACCGGGGCCGTCCCCTGGTCGGAGCTCCCGGCCCACTACGGGGCGGGGGACGTCTTCGCGATGCCGTGCCGCACCCGGCGGGGCGGGCTGGACGTGGAGGGGCTCGGCATCGTCTACCTGGAGGCCTCGGCGACGGGCCTGCCGGTGGTCGCGGGCGACTCCGGCGGGGCGCCGGACGCGGTGCTGGACGGCGAGACCGGCTGGGTGGTCCGGGGCGGCTCCGCCGAGGATTCGGCGGACCGGATCACGGCCCTGCTGCTGGATCCGGAGCTGCGGAGCCGGATGGGCGCCGCGGGCCGGGCCTGGGTCGAGGAGAAGTGGCGCTGGGACCTGCTGGCGGACCGGCTGCGGGAGCTGCTGTAGCGCTGCCGTTGCGCTGCCGCTGGGCTTGGCCTGCGACCCGCTGGGCGGCTGCGTCCTCGGCGAGGCGACCGGCGACTACGGCCGCGCCAAGGGCCACCAGGGGCTGTACGTCGTCGACAGCTCCCTGATCCCCGGCTCGCTGGGGGTCAACCCGTTCGTGACCGTCACCGCCCTCGCCGAGCGGAACATGGCGCGGATCCTCGCCGAGGACCCGCGCTAGCGTCGTGACCGGAAGGGTTCGCCGTGTCGCGGCGCCCGGCACCTCGCCGCGTTGTCGGACCACACCGGTACGTCCAGTACGAGGCGTGGCCCTCCGCCTCGCGATGCACCGCACCGGACACCACGACCCGGCACCACCCGGCCACAGCACTGGCGAGGAAGCCTCAGCCCCGGTACAGCGCCTCGATCTCGTCCGCGAAGTCCTTCGCCACCACGTTCCGCTTGAGCTTCAGCGACGGCGTGATGTGGCCCGACTCCTCCGTGAACTGGGAGGGCAGGATGCGGAATTTCCGCACCGATTCCGCCTTGGAAACCGCCGCGTTGCCGTCGTCCACGGCCTGCTGGACGGCGGCGACCAGGTCCGCGTCCTCGCGCAGCTCCGCGGCCGTCACGCCGGCCGGCTTGCCGTGCTCGGCGGCCCACCGGCCGAGGAACTCCTCGTCGATGGTGACGAGCGCGGCCACGAACGGCCTCGCGTCGCCGACCACCATGCACTCCGCGACGAGCGCGTGCGCCCGGATCCGGTCCTCGATCACCGCGGGGGCGACATTCTTGCCGCCCGCCGTGACGATGAGCTCCTTCTTGCGGCCGGTGATCGCGAGGTAGCCGTCCTCGTCGAGGGTGCCGACGTCGCCGGTGTGGAACCAGCCGTCGGTCAGCGCCTCGGCGGTCGCCGTCTCGTTCTTCCAGTAGCCGGTGAAGACGTGCTCGCCGTGCAGCAGCACCTCGCCGTCGTCCGCGATGCGCACCACCGAGCCCGGCAGCGGCTGACCGACCGTGCCGATCTTCTGCTTGTCCCACGGGTTGAAGGTGGTGGCCGCGCAGGACTCGGTCAGGCCGTAGCCCTCCAGCACCGTGAAGCCGATGCCACGGAAGAAGTGGCCGAGCCGCTCGCCGAGCGGGGCGCCGCCGGAGATCGCGTACTCGCCGCGCCCGCCGAGGACCGCGTGCAGCTTGCTGTAGACGAGCTTGGAGAAGAGCTTGTGCTTGAGCTTCAGTCCGAACGACGGCCCGCGCGGGGTGTCCAGCGCCCGGCTGTACGCGATCGCCGTCTCGGCGGCCGCGTCGAAGATCTTGCCCTTGCCGTCGGCCTGGGCCTTGGCGCGCGCCGAGTTGTAGACCTTCTCGAAGACGCGCGGCACGCCGAGGATCAGCGTCGGCCGGAAGGACTGCAGCTCGTCGGTCAGGTTCTTGATGTCCGGTACGCAGCCCAGCCGGATCGGCGCCAGCACGGCCGCCACCTCCACCAGGCGCCCGAAGACGTGCGCGGCCGGGAGGAAGAGCAGCACCGAGCACTCGCCGGTCTTGAAGAGCGGGCTCAGCCGCTCCACCGCGTTGCCGCACTCGGCGAAGAAGTTCCGGTGGGACAGCACACAGCCCTTGGGGCGGCCGGTGGTGCCCGAGGTGTAGACGATGGTGGCCGGGTCGTCGGCGTTCGCGAGAGAGCTGCGCTCGTCGGCGTCGGCGTCGGAGACCGCGGCCCCCGCGGCCTTCAGCGCGTCGAGGTCGCCGCGCTCGATCTCCCAGACCTCGCGCAGCTCCGGGAGCCGGTCGCGCAGCGCGGCCACGGCCTCGCCGTGCCCGGGGCTCTCGACGACCGCCGCGACGGCGCCGGAGTCGCCCAGGATCCACTGGATCTGCTCGGGGGAGCTGGTCTCGTACACGGGGACGGTGACGCCGCCGGCGCTCCAGATCGCGAAGTCGATCAGCACCCACTCGTAGCGGGTGCGGGAGATAAGGGCGACCCGGTCGCCCGGGCGGATGCCGGCCGCGATGAGGCCCTTGGCCGTCGCCCGGACCTCGGCGAGGAACTCGGTCGCGGTCACGTCCTGCCACCGGCCGTCGACCTTGCGGCTCATGACGGCGGTGTCGGGATGCTGAGCGGCGTTGCGGCGGATGAGATCCGTCAGGTTCCCGTCCGACGGGACCTCGTACAGGGCCGGAAGACTGAACTCGCGCAAGACTGCTGCTCCTCTGGGCGCCATCGCCACCGTGTGGACCGACCGGACGTTACCCACCGGTAGTGGGTTCCGGATAGAGGGAACCGGCCAGATGTTCCCTGCGTCACATGACGCGCACGTGCCCTGCCGACAGTAGTCGACCCCTCTGACGACTCGGAAGTAACCGCAGGTCCGGCCCCTCGGCCGGTTCCCCTACCCCCCGGCCCCCGGGCGCCCCTAGGGTGGCGGCATGGGTGGCAGGAAAAGCGGTACGCGAGTCCACGTCGTGAGCGACGTCCACGGCAACACCGAGGCCCTCGCACGGGCGGGGGACGGCGCCGACGCGCTGATCTGCCTCGGTGACCTCGTGCTCTTCCTCGACTACGCCGACCACTCGCGCGGCATCCTCCCCGACCTCTTCGGCGTCGAGAGTGCCAACCGGGTCGTCGAACTGCGCACCGCACGCCGCTTCGAGGAGGCCCGGGCGTTCGGCCGCGAGCTGTGGGCCGGGCTGGACCGCGAACGGCTGATCGAGGACGCGGTGCGCCGCCAGTACGCAGGGATGTTCGCCGCGTTCCCCACCCCCACGTACGCCACCTACGGCAATGTCGACATCCCCGGTCTGTGGCCGGAGTACGCCGACCGTCCCGGCCTCACCGTGCTCGACGGGCAGCGGGTGGAGATCGGCGGCCGCGTCTTCGGCTTCGTGGGCGGCGGACTGCCCTCGCCGATGCGGACCCCGTACGAGGTGGACGTCGAGGAGTACGCCGCCAAGGTGGAGGCCCTGGGCGAGGTGGACGTGCTGTGCTCGCACATCCCGCCCGAGGTGCCGGAGCTCTGCTACGACACGGTCGCGCGGCGCTTCGAGCGGGGCAGCGAGGCCCTGCTGGCCGCCATCCGCCGCACCCGCCCCCGGTACGCGCTCTTCGGCCACGTGCACCAGCCCCTGGCCCGCCGGATGCGGATCGGGGGCACGGAGTGCGTGAACGTCGGCCATTTCGCGGCGACCGGGCGACCGTGGGCCCTGGAGTGGTGAGCGGGGCCCGGGGGCGGCGGGCCGCGCGGTGACCGCCGCGGCGGGTGGCCGGTAGGGGAGGTGCTGGAGTGGCGGAGCCCGCACGCGCGGTAGCCTTCGAGCGGCGGCCCGAGGCCGCACACTTCCTCGAACACTCCCCGGAGGAGCGACCGCGATGGCGGAACACACCAGCTCAAGCATCACGATCGAGGCCTCGCCGGCCGCCGTGATGGCCGTGATCGCCGACTTCGCCCGCTACCCCGAGTGGACCGGCGAGGTGAAGGAGGCCGAGGTGCTGGCCACCGACCCCGAGGGCCGCGCCGAGAAGGTCCGGCTGCTGCTCGACGCCGGCGCGATCAAGGACGACCACACCCTCGCCTACACCTGGAAGGGTGCGGACGAGGTCAGCTGGACCCTGGACAAGTCGCAGATGCTGCGCCAGCTCGACGGCTCCTACCGGCTGGCCCCGGTCGGCGGCGGCGCACGCACCGAGGTCACCTACCAGCTGACCGTGGACGTCAAGATCCCGATGCTGGGCATGATCAAGCGGAAGGCCGAGAAGGTCATCATCGACCGCGCGCTGGCGGGCCTGAAGAAGCGCGTCGAGTCCACCTGACCCCCTGCCTGACCCCCTGCGGGGACGCGTCCGCCGGGGGTACCGCCCCGGACCCGGGGCCTCCTCCCGCAGCCGGGGTGCAGGCCCCTGGGGCTCCGGCCCCGGACCCCGTGCCTGCGCAGCGGGGGTGCAGCCCCTGGGGCTCCGCCCCAGACCCCGCGCCTCAAACGCCGGCGGGGCTGGACGTCGCCGGCGGGGCTGGATGTGGCCGGCGTAGGACGTGTCTTTCCGCTCGGGGCGGATGTGCCCGGCGGGGGGCCCGGTGTGCCGTGCGAGGCCTGGACGGTCCGCCGGGCGATTTCAGCCTCGCCGGCGTTTGAGGCGCGGGGTACGGGGCGGAGCCCCGGGAGCCTGCAGCCCCGCCGACGCTCGACCACCGAACCGGAGTAGCCGCACCATGCGCACCCTGCTGATCACCGGCCCCGGCGGGGCCGGGCGGACCACCGTGGCCGCGGCCACCGCCCTCGCCGCCGCCCGGCAGGGGCAGCGGGTGCTGCTGCTGTCCGGCGACCCGGGCGACCCCCTCGCCGCCCTGGTCGGCGGCCCGGCAGGACCGTCCGCCGAGGTCGTGCCCGGCCTGCGCGCGGTCCCCGTGGCCGCCGGGTTCCGGGTGGCCCGGGTGGACTCCGGCGAGGAGTTCCGCGACGAGCTCGTCGCCCTCCAGGAACGCGGCTCCGCCCTCCTCAGCATGGTCGGCGCCCGCCCCCTCGGGGCGGAGGAGCTCACCGAACTGCCCGGCGCCGAGCAGTTCGCCCTGCTCCGCGCCCTGCGGCGGGCCGCCGCCGCGCCCGGCACCGACCTCGTCGTCGTCGACATGCCCCCGCTCCACCAGACCGTGGCCACCCTCGCCCTCCCCGCCCAGCTGCGCCGCTACCTCGCCCGGCTGCTCCCCGCGGAGCGGCAGGCGGCCCGCGCCCTGCGCCCCGTACTGGCCCAGCTGGCCGGCGTCCCCATGCCCGCCCAGTGGCTCTACGAGGCCGCCGCCCGCTGGGACGAGGAGCTGGCCGCCGTCCAGGCCGTGGTCGAGGCCGGCACCACCTCCGTCCGGCTGGTCGCCGAACCGGGACCGGCCGCCGCCGCCGCCCTGCGCACCGGAGCGCTCGGGCTGGCCCTGCACCAGCTGGGCACCGACGACCTGGTGGCCAACCGGCTCGTGCCCACGGACTCCACCGACCCCTGGGCGGCGTCCGTGGCCGCCCAGCAGCAGGCGTTCCTGCGCGAGCGGGGCCAGTCGGTTCCCGTACGGGAGCTGCCCCACCTGGGCCGCGACCCGCGGGGCCCGGACGACCTGGCGGAACTCTGCGGCCCGGCCGGGGCCGCGGACCTCGCCCCCGGGCGGCCGGGCCGCGAGCTGCGGGCCTGGCCCGTGGAGGACCGGCTCGCCGAGGACGGCGTACTCGTCTGGGCCGTACGGCTGCCCCACGCCCGCAAGGACGACCTCGACCTGATCCGCCGCGGGGACGAGCTGCTGCTCACCGTGGGCCCGTACCGCAGGATCGTTCCGCTGCCCTCCGCGCTGCGCCGCTGCACCGTCTCCGGGGCCGCCCTGGCCGAGGACGTGCTCCGCGTCCGCTTCACGCCGGATCCGGGACAGTGGCCGCGTACGCCCTGAACGCCGTACCGCCGTTCGGGTAACGTCGAAGGTAGCCAGTACCGCCGCCCCGCAGTCGCAGCAGGAGAGTCCGCCATGAGCGAGGCCACCGACCGTCCCACCGACGACGCCTGGGCCAAGGCCTGCGCCGAGGACCTCGCCGCCGAGAAGGAGCGCCTGCGCGGGCAGGACGGCACGCGCTCCGGCGCCCCCGGCAGTGCCGCCGAGGAGCTGTTCAAGCTCTTCGAGGCCGTCGCCGACAAGGTCTCCGGGCTGAACAACCCGCTTCTCGGCGTCGCCGCACAAGGCGCTGTACGCCAGTTCGTCAACCAGGCCAAGACCGCCGCCCAGCCCGTCATCGAACGCAACCCCGAGGTCTTCGACCACCTCGCGGCCGCCGGTTCCGAGCTGCTCGCCGCCTACCGCTCGGCCGTCGAGGGCCACGAGAGCCGCTGGACGCGGAACGAGCCCCCGGCGCCGCCCCGGGAGTCCGACCCCCGCGACGACGGCCCCGACGCGGGCCCGGCCGAGCGGATCGATCTCGACTGAACCTCCGCCACCCTCGGGTACCTTTGCCCGTGGCGGGGTTTGACCGGAAACCGAGGGACTAATGGGACTCACCATCGGCGTCGACATCGGCGGCACGAAGATCGCGGCGGGCGTGGTCGACGAAGAGGGCACCATCCTTGAGACGTACAAGGTGCCCACCCCGCCGACCGCGGACGGAGTGACGGACGCGATCTGTGCCGCCGTCTCCGAGGTCAGCAGCAGTCACACCATCGACGCCGTCGGCATCGGCGCGGCGGGCTACGTGGACGACAAGCGCGCGACCGTGCTCTTCGCGCCGAACATCAACTGGCGCCACGAGCCGCTCAAGGACAAGGTCGAGCAGCGCATCGGCCTGCCGGTCGTCGTCGAGAACGACGCGAACTGCGCGGCCTGGGGCGAGTACCGCTTCGGTGCCGGCCAGGGCCATGAGGACGTCATCTGCATCACGCTCGGCACGGGCCTGGGCGGCGGCATCATCATCGGCAACAAGCTGCGCCGCGGCCGCTTCGGCGTCGCCGCAGAGTTCGGGCACATCCGGGTCGTCCCCGACGGCCTGCTGTGCGGCTGTGGCAGCCAGGGCTGCTGGGAGCAGTACGCCTCCGGGCGCGCGCTCGTCCGGTACGCCCGGCAGCGCGCCAACGCCACCCCCGAGAACGCGAAGTTCCTGCTCTCCCTCGGCGACGGCACCCCCGAGGGCATCGAGGGCAAGCACATCAGCCAGGCCGCCCGTCAGGGCGACCTGGTGGCCGTCGACTCCTTCCGCGAACTGGCCCGCTGGGCCGGCGCGGGCCTGGCCGACCTGGCCTCGCTGTTCGACCCGTCGGCCTTCATCGTCGGCGGCGGTGTCTCGGACGAGGGCGACCTCGTCCTCGACCCGATCCGCAAGTCCTTCAAGCGCTGGCTGATCGGCGGCGCGTGGCGTCCGCACGCCCAGGTACTGGCCGCCCAACTGGGAGGCAAGGCCGGACTCGTCGGCGCGGCCGACCTCGCGCGCCAGGGCTGAGCCCCTCCATTTCGCCGTGACCGCCCGCCGCGCCCCCTGGGGGAGCGGCGGGCAGCTGCGTATCTTGCGGGCATGGACCTGCTGCCCGCGCTGCCCAAGTCTCTTACGGAGCCCGACGGTTCTGCCGTGATCCGGGTACTCGGCTACAACATCCGCTCGCTGCGCGACGACGAGGAGGCGCTGGCCCGGGTCATCCGGGCGTGCGCGCCGGACCTGGTGTTCGTCCAGGAGGCGCCCCGGTTCTTCCGGTGGCGCAAGCACGCGGCCCGGCTGGCCGCGAAGTGCGACCTGGTGGTGCTGAGCGGCGGTGCGACCGCGGCCGGGCCGCTGCTGCTCAGCTCACTGCGGGCCTTCGTGGAACGTACGGAGGACGTGCTGCTGCCGCTGACCCCCGGGCTGCACCGCAGGGGCTTCGCCACGGCCGTCGTACGGTTCGGGTCGGCGCGGGTCGGGCTGGTCTCCGCGCACCTGTCGCTGGACCGGGCCGAGCGGGTGGCACAGGCGGGGCTGTTGATGGAACGGCTCGCGGCGATGGACGTCCCGTACGGGATCGCCGCCGGCGACGTGAACGAGACCCCCGACGGGCCGGCCTTCGGGCGGCTGGCCGCGGGCCTGCGGGACTGCCGGACGGTCGCGCCGTGGGGCGGGGAGCACACCTTTCCCGCGCGGGGCGCGGAGCGGCGCATCGACGCCGTCTTCGTGACGGGGGGTGTGGAGGTGCTGGCCTGCGGTGTCCCTGCGGGGCTGGAGGGGGTGTCGGCCGCGGATCTGGCGGCCGCGACCGATCACCTGCCGGTGCTGGCGGTGCTGCGGCTGCCGGCTGCGCCGTAGCCGGGCCGTAGCCGGGCCGTAGCCGGGGCCGGGTCGGCTTCCGGGTCGCCCGGGTGCGGTGCCGGGGGCTGGTGCGGGGGCCGCTTCCGGGGCTCCGCCCCGGACCCCGCGCCTCAAACGCCGGCGGGGCTGGAGTTGTGCGCCTGCGGCCTGGAATCGTGGGGTGGGGCTGATCGGTCAGGGGCTCCGCGTCGGCCCCGCGCCTCAAACGCCGGCGGGGTTGGAGTTGTGCGCCTGCGGCCTGGGATCGTGCGGTGGGGCTGATCGGTCAGGGGCTCCGCGTCGGCCCCGCGCCTCAGACGTCGGCGGGGTTGGAGTTGTGGCCGTGGGGCTGGGGCCGCCCTGGGGGTGGCCCCAGCCCCGTCCGGCCGTTGTGCTCTAGACGACCGCGCCGCGGCCCGGGTCGTCGTCCTCGTCTTCGTCGTGGGCCATGCGTCCCACCAGCGTCGCGAAGCCGCCCAGGAAGCCGCCGATGCCCAGCGTCGTCAGCCACCAGGTCATCTCCCACTGGAGCAGCACCGCCAGGAGCAGCAGCACCGGCCCGCCCACCACCGCGAGCCACGCGAACTTCGACGTGGTGTCCGCCGGCGGCAGCTCCGGCTCCGGGGGCACGAAGTGGCCCTCCTCGGCCGCCGTCAGGTCGTCGTCCCCGGGCTCGGCGAGCGAGTGGTCCCGGGGGCCCGCCCCGCCCACGCCCGGGGCGAAGACGACCGAGCTCCCCAGCGACGCCGCCGCCGGGGGCTCCGCGGCCGGGCCGGAACCCGGTTCCGCCGACGGCTCCGGCTCCGGCTTCGGTTCCGTCTTGGACTCCGCCCTGGGTTCCGTCTTGGACTCCGTCTTCGAGCCCGGCTCCGGAGGGAGAGGCAGCGGCTTCACGTCCTCCTCCGGCAGCAGCAGGTTCTCGATCGGCTTGAACGGCCGGGCCCCCGGCGGGTCCGGCGGCTCCTGCCCGTACCCGGCGACGATCGCCGCCCACGCCGCTTCCTCGTCCAGCGGCGGAACACCGCCCGACTGCTCCTCGTGCTCAGCCACCCGCCTCCGCCCCCTCCCTGCCCACGCTCTCCGCCAGCCGGCCGACGAACGCATAACTGTCCGCGAAGATCCGCTCCGCGTCATGGTCCAACGTCGCGACGTGGTAACTCTGTTCCAGCAGGGTCTCGGTGACGTCCGTCGACGAGACACGCGCAAGGACGCGCGCCGAGTCGGCCGGCGGTACGACGTGGTCCTGCGGGCTGTGCAGCAGCAGCAGCGGCTGCGTCACCTGCGGCAGCTCCGCGTCGACCATCCGCAGGAACGTCCGCAACGAGTGCGCGGCGTGCGTCGGGACGCGGTCGTAACCGACCTCCTCCGAACCCGGCTTCGCGATGTCGCTGGCGATGCCCGGAGTCGACCGGATGAAGTGCTTGGCCACCGGCAGGGCGACGGCGAGCGGGTCGTGGACCTTGTTGGCCGGGTTGACGAGGACCAGGCCGCTGATGGCGTCCCCGTGCTTGGCCGCCAGCCGCAGGCTCAGCGCACCGCCCATCGACAACCCGAAGACGAACACCTGCGCGCACCGGTCCAGCAGCTCCCGCAGTGCGCGGTCCACCTCGGCGTACCAGTCCTGCCAGCCCGTGAGCTGCATGTCCTGCCAGCGCGTACCGTGCCCGGGCAGCAGCGGCAGCGACACCGTGAGGCCCCGGTCGGCGAGGTACTCGGCCCAGGGGCGCAGCGACTGCGGGGAACCGGTGAAGCCGTGGCAGAGGAGGACGCCGACCTCTCCGCCCTCGTGGCGGAACGGCTCGGCTCCAGGGAGGACGGGCACCAGGGTCTCCTTGATCATGATGTACGCCGGGTGGGGGCGTTGCTCTGTGTGACTTCACCGTACGCGACCGGGGTGGCACCGACCAGGGTCGTCGGGCCGCTCCCGGTGGAGCCAAGGGATAAGGTCTGTTCGACAGACACAGGAAGGCTTTCGAGTTGATCTACGGCGCAATGAAGTTCTCCATCGGCGGTTCCCTGAAGCTCGCCTTCAGGCCGTGGGTGGAGGGCCTCGAGAACATTCCCGCGGAGGGGCCGGCGATCCTCGCGAGCAACCACCTGTCCTTCTCCGACTCCTTCTTCCTCCCGGCCGTGCTGGACCGGAAGGTCACCTTCATCGCGAAGGCCGAGTACTTCACCTCCCCGGGGGTCAAGGGCAAGCTGACGGCCGCCTTCTTCAAGGGCGTCGGCCAGCTCCCGGTGGACCGCTCCGGCGCGCGCGGGGCCGGCGAGGCCGCGATCAAGAGCGGCATCGACGTCATCGAACGCGGGGAGCTGTTCGGTATCTACCCGGAGGGGACGCGTTCACCCGACGGCCGCCTCTACCGCGGCAAGCCCGGCGGCCTGGCCCGCGTGGCCCTGGCCACCGGAGCGCCCGTGATCCCGGTGGCGATGATCGACACCGAGAAGATCCAGCCGCCCGGCAAGGTGGTCCCCAAGCTGATGCGCCCGGGCATCCGGATCGGCAAACCGCTGGACTTCAGCCGCTACCACGGCATGGACGGCGACCGCTTCATCCTGCGCTCGGTGACCGACGAGGTCATGTACGAGATCATGAAGCTCTCCGGCCAGGAGTACGTCGACATCTACGCGACGGCGGCCAAGCGCCAGATCGCCGACGCGGAGAAGGCCGCCAAGGGCGACAAGCCCGAGGGCAAGACCGGATAGCGGCGGGCGGAACCGCCCGCGGGGGGTGGGGAGATGGCGAAGCGCGAACACGTCGTGCGCATGTCGGTCGAGCAGCCGCTGTGGCGGGCCCTGACGGCCTACCGGCTGCTCACCATGGTCTACGCGGTGCTGCTGTTCGCCGCCTCCTACCGGAAGTTCGACCGGCCCGCGGTCGCCATCGGCTACCTCTGCGTCCTCGCCGTCTGGACGCTGGCCACCTCCCCGCGGGTGGCGAACGCCGCCAGCTGCACCAGGCGCTTCCTCGGCGCCGACCTCGCCGTCGCCCTCGCCGGGATCCTCCTCACCCCGCTCGCCGACAGCCACGAGCGGATCGCGGACGGCGGCCCGACCCTCCCCTCCATCTGGACGGCCGGTTCCGTCCTCGCCTTCGCCATCAAGGGCGGCTGGCGCTGGGCCGGGTTCGCCTCCACCTTCGTGGCCGCCGCCAACATCGTCATCCACGGCGGCGAACCCACCCGCGACACCCTGCACAACGTCCTGCTCGTCTGGGTCGCCTCCATCGCCATCGGCTACGTCGTCGAGGTCGCCCGGGCCAGCGAGGCCACCCTCGCCCGCGCCCTGGAGATCGAGGCCGCGACCCGGGAGCGGGAGCGCCTCGCCCGCGACATCCACGACGGGGTCCTCCAGGTCCTCGCCATGGTCCAGCGGCGCGGCACCGAACTGGGCGGCGAGGCCGCCGACCTCGGCCGCATGGCGGGGGAGCAGGAGGTCGCCCTGCGCACCCTGGTCTCCAGCGGGCTGGTGCACCCCTCGCGGGTCTCCCGCGACGGGGCGCTCGGCGCGCTGGTGGACACGTACGAGGTGGACGAGCCCGGCGACGGCGGCGAGCTGGACCTGCGTACGCTCCTTGCCCCGCACGCCGGTTCGCGGGTGAGCTTCGCCGAGCCGGGCACCCCGGTGCCGCTGCCGGTGCCCGCCGCGAAGGAGCTGGCCGCGGCGGTCGGCGCCGCCCTCGACAACGTGCGCAAGCACGCGGGGGAGGGGGCCCGCGCCTGGATCCTGGTCGAGGACTGGGGCGACGAGGTGGTCGTGACCGTACGGGACGACGGCCCGGGCATTCCGGCGGGCCGGCTCGACCAGGCCGAGGGCGAGGGCCGGATGGGGGTGGCCCTGTCCATCCGGGGCCGGCTGCGCGACCTCGGCGGCAGCGCCGAGCTGGTGTCCGTCCCCGGGCAGGGCACCGAAGTGGAACTGAAAGTACCCAGGGGGAGGACGGACGAGAGATGAGCGAGCGCACCGACGTGAACGAACCGAACGCACCGCACGGGATCAGGGTCATGGTCGTCGACGACCACCCGATGTGGCGGGACGCGGTCGCCCGCGACCTGGCCGCCGCGGGCTTCGACGTGGTCGCGACGGCCGGCGACGGACCCGAGGCGGTGCGCCGGGCCCGCGCCACCACCCCCGACGTGCTGGTCCTCGACCTCAACCTGCCCGGCATGCCGGGCGTGCAGGTCTGCAAGGAGCTGGTCGGCGCCAACCCGGCGCTGCGGGTCATGGTCCTGTCGGCCAGCGGCGAGCACGCGGACGTGCTGGAGGCGGTGAAGTCCGGCGCGACCGGCTACCTGCTGAAGTCCGCCGGCGCCCAGGAGCTGATCGACGCGGTCCGCCGCACGGCCGCCGGCGATCCGGTCTTCACGCCGGGCCTGGCCGGTCTGGTGCTCGGCGAGTACCGGCGCCTGGCCACCGACCCGGCACCGGCCGCCTCCGACGAGCCGAAGGCGCCCAGGCTGACCGACCGGGAGACCGAGGTGCTGCGGCTGGTGGCGAAGGGCCTCTCGTACAAGCAGATCGCCGAGCGGCTCGTCATCTCGCACCGCACGGTGCAGAACCACGTCCAGAACACCCTGGGCAAGCTCCAGCTGCACAACCGCGTGGAGCTCGTCCGCTACGCCATCGAGCGCGGCCTCGACGACGCCTGATCGCTCGAGACCGCCTCGAACGGCGCACCGCACGGGGTGGCGTACGTCGTACTTGTGTCCTCGTGCGAGTGAACGGCTGGCACAACGACCCTTTGTTCCAGAGGAATCGGCCCTCCCCGACCCCTTGCTGTGATCTGTGTCACCACTAGCGTGACCTTCATGGCGAAGGGAGATTCCATGAAGGTCGGAGTGCTGACCGGCGGCGGCGACTGCCCCGGGCTCAACGCGGTGATCCGGGCCGTCGTCCGCAAGGGCGACCAGGAGTACGGATACGGGTTCATCGGGTTCAAGAACGGCTGGCGGGGCGTCGTCGACGGGTCCGCGGTCCCGCTGGACATCCCGGCCGTCCGCGGGATCCTGCCCCGCGGCGGCACCATCCTGGGCTCCTCGCGCACCAACCCGTTCAAGACGGAGAACGGCGTGCGGGCCATCAAGGACAACCTCGCCAAGTACGAGGTGGACGCGCTCATCGCGATCGGCGGCGAGGACACCCTCGGGGTCGCGGCCCAGCTGTACGAGGAGTACGGCATCCCCTGCGTCGGCGTCCCGAAGACCATCGACAACGACCTCTCCGGGACCGACTACACCTTCGGCTTCGACACCGCCGTCGGCATCGCGACCGAGGCCATCGACCGGCTGCACACCACCGCCGAATCGCACATGCGGGTCCTGGTCTGCGAGGTCATGGGCCGGCACGCCGGCTGGATCGCCCTGCACTCGGGCCTCGCGGGCGGCGCCAACGTCATCCTCATCCCCGAGCAGCGCTTCGACGTCGACCAGGTCTGCGCCTGGGTCACCTCGCGGTTCAAGGCGAGCTACGCGCCGATCGTCGTGGTCGCAGAGGGAGCCATGCCCAAGGACGGGGAGCTGGTCCTCAAGGACGCCACCAAGGACTCCTTCGGCCACGTCCGGCTGTCCGGCGTGGGCGAATGGCTGGCCAAGGAGATCGAGGCGCGGACCGGCAAGGAGGCCCGTACGACGGTGCTCGGGCACATCCAGCGCGGCGGCACCCCGAGCGCCTTCGACCGCTGGCTCGCCACCCGCTTCGGGCTGCACGCGATCGACGCGGTGCGCGACGGGGACTTCGGCAAGATGGTCGCGCTCCGGGGGACGGACATCGTCCGGGTCCCGATCGCCGAGGCCACGGCGAAGCTGAAGACGGTGGACCCGGCGCTGTACCGGGAGGCCGGGGTCTTCTTCGGCTGACGTGGGGCGGCGCCCGCGGATCATGGGTCGTAGGGTGACAAACGGCCCATGGTTCGACGTACGGGAGCAAGCGTGGAGATCCTGGCATTCGGTGTGACCGCCGACGAGCGGCCGCTCCTGGAGCGCGCCTTCGCGGGGCAGCACGAGGTCCGCTGCCTCGACGTCTTCCTCAGCGAGGACACCGCGCCCATCGCGGCGGGGTACGAGGTCGTCTCCTCCAGCGTGAACGCCGACCTGAACGGCCGGGTGCTGCGGACCCTGGCGGCGGGCGGGACGAAGATGATCGGCCAGCGGTCCACCGGCTTCAACAACATCGACCTGGACGTCGCCCGGCGGCTGGGCATGACGGTGAGCCGGGTCTCGTACTACTCCCCGTACTCGGTGGCCGAGTTCGCCTGGACGCTGGCGATGGCCGTGAACCGCCGCATCGTCCGGGCCTCCATCAGGACCCGGGACTTCGACTTCCGGCTGAACGGGCTGATGGGCCGCGACCTGCACGGCCGCACGGTGGGCGTCCTCGGCACCGGCAAGATCGGGGAGGCGTTCACCCGGATCGCGCACGGCTTCGGGATGAACCTGCTGGGCTGGGACGTGGCGCGGAACCCGGCGTGCGTGGAACTCGGCATGAAGTACGTCGACAAGGAGGAGCTGCTCGCCTCCTCCGACCTGGTCAGCCTGCACGTGCCGCTGCTGGACTCCACCCACCACATCATCGACGCGGACGCGCTGCGGCTGATGCGCGACGACGCGATCCTGGTGAACACCAGCCGCGGCGGGCTGATCGACACGGACGCGCTGGTCACGGAGTTGCGGGCGGGCCGCTTCGCGGGCGTGGGACTCGACGTGTACGAGGCGGAGGCGGGAGTCTTCTTCCTGGACAAGTCCCTGGAGACGGTGGAGGACGACACGCTCGCCCGGCTCGTCACGTTCCCGCACGTGCTGGTGACCTCGCACCAGGCGTACTACACGAGCGACGCGGTGGGGCAGATCATCGACACCACCGTCGCCAACGTGGCCGACCACCTGGCGGGCCGCCGCTCGGAGAACACCCTCGTCGCGCCGTACTGACCGGTGTCCCGCCGCGGCGGGACACCGGTCGGGCGGCCACGCCGAGGCGCCCGTCAGTCCGCGGCGGTGACGCCCGTCAGGAGGCCCCGCAGGAGGTCCCGCGGGTCCGCCCCGCGCAGGGTCAGGACCTGCTCCGGATGGACTGGACCCCGGCGAAGCCGCCGGCGGCCGGCCTCAGTGCGTGCACCTCGCCTGTCGAGGCGTCCCGGGCCACCTCCACCCCCCAGGCGGCCGGCCGCGCACGTCGGGAGGAGCGCCCGCGCAGCTCGTACTCGGTGTGCGCGAGAGGGGACATCCGGCGGAGGCGAAGAATCCGCCTCCCGGCAGGTCCGGATATCCGTCTCACGTTGTGGTCGGCGGGCCGGACGCGCCGGGGGACGCCGTAATGTGTACGGGGTGACCGTGAACGCTGAAACCCAAGCCCCCGCCGCCAAGGCGACCTGGCGAGACCTTCCCGCGGCGCAGCAGCCTTCGTACCCCGATGCCGAGGCCCTGCGCGCTGTCGTCGCGGACCTCGAGTCGTATCCTCCCCTCGTCTTCGCGGGTGAGTGCGACCAGCTGCGCGCCCGCCTGGGAGCCGTCGCCAAGGGCGAGGCGTTCCTGCTGCAGGGCGGCGACTGCGCGGAGGCCTTCGACGCCGTCTCCGCCGACCACATCCGGGCCAAGCTGAAGACGCTGCTCCAGATGAGCGCCGTCCTGACCTACGCGGCCTCCGTGCCCGTCGTCAAGGTCGGCCGCATCGCGGGCCAGTACTCCAAGCCGCGCTCCAAGGACACCGAGACGCGCGACGGCATCACCCTGCCGACCTACCGCGGCGACTCCGTCAACGGCTTCGCCTTCACCGAAAAGGACCGGATCCCGGACCCCGAGCGGCTGAAGCGCATGTACCACGCGTCGGCCTCGACGCTGAACCTGGTGCGCGCCTTCACCACCGGCGGTTACGCCGACCTGCGCCAGGTGCACGCCTGGAACCAGGACTTCGTACGGTCCTCCCCGTCCGGACAGCGCTACGAGCAGCTCGCGCGGGAGATCGACAACGCGCTGAACTTCATGAAGGCCTGTGGCACCGACCCGGCGGAGTTCAAGGCCGTCGAGTTCTACGCCTCCCACGAGGCGCTGCTGCTCGCCTACGAGGGCGCGCTGACCCGCACGGACTCGCGGACCGGCCGGCTGTACGACACCTCCGGCCACATGGTCTGGATCGGTGAGCGCACCCGCCAGCTGGACCACGCGCACATCGAGTTCTGCTCGCAGATCGCCAACCCGATCGGCATCAAGCTCGGCCCCACCACGACGGTCGACGAGGCGCTCACCTACGTGGACCGCCTGGACCCGGACCGCGAGCCCGGCCGGCTGACGTTCGTCGTCCGCATGGGCGCCGACAAGGTCCGCGACAAGCTCCCCGCGCTGGTCGAGAAGGTCACCGCCTCCGGCGCGACCGTCGCCTGGGTCACCGACCCGATGCACGGCAACACCTTCGAGGCGGCCTCGGGCCACAAGACGCGCCGTTTCGACGACGTGCTCGACGAGGTCAAGGGCTTCTTCGAGGTCCACAAGGCCCTGGGCACCCACCCGGGCGGCATCCACGTCGAGCTCACCGGTGACGACGTCACCGAGTGCGTGGGCGGCGGCGACGAGATCTTCGTCGACGACCTGCACCAGCGTTACGAGACGGCCTGCGACCCGCGGCTCAACCGCAGCCAGTCCCTGGACCTGGCGTTCCTGGTCGCCGAGATGTACCGGGACCAGTAGGGCCCAGCCGATCAGTACGTCATTTCGTACGACGATGGGGCGCGGATCGATGTGATCCGCGCCCCATCGTCATGCCGGGGGCTTTTAGGGTTGCCTAACTTTGGGTACGGTTAGGTAAGCCTCACCGAACAGGGGATGGCTCGCCGAACCACTCCGTTCAGGGAGGTGAACCGCGTGTACGTCTGCTCTTGCTTCGGGATCACCGACAAGCAGGTCAAGGACCACGCGGCCGCTGGCGCCTGCACTCCGCGCCAGATCGCCTCGGCCACCAAGGCGGGCACCGACTGCGGCTCCTGCGTGCGCACCATCCAGGGCATGCTCGGACGCGGTGCGTGCCCGCGCCGGGAACTGCTGGAGAAGGGCAACGCGGCCGCCGTGCTCGCCGCGGACGTGGAGCCGGCGCTCGTGCCGACCCTCGCGGAAGCCGCCTAGCGGCTCGCGATCACTCGCTCGCGGTTTCTTGCTCGCGGTTTCTCGAACGGCTCTGGAACGGCTCTGGAACGGCTTGTAAGACCGCAGGTCAGCTGGGCTGCTCGATGAGCTGCGCGATGTAGAGCGGCTCGCCCAGGGACTCGATGAGCTCCAGCTGGGTGTCGAGGTAGTCGATGTGGTGCTCCTCGTCTTCCAGGATCTCCTCGAAGAGGCGGGCGGAGGTGATGTCGCCCTTCCCCCGCATGACCTCGATGCCGCGCTTGAGCCGGTCGATCGCCTCGACCTCGACCTGGCGGTCCGCCTGGAACATCTCCGTGAGCGTCTGTCCGACGCGCACGTGGAAGAGGCGCTGGTAGTTCGGCAGGCCGTCGAGCATCAGGATGCGCTCGGTGATCTTGTCCGCGTGCTTCATCTCGTCGATGGATTCTTCACGCGTGTACTTGGCGAGCTTGGTCCAGCCCTTGTTGTCCTGGATGCGGTAGTGCAGCCAGTACTGATTGATGGCCGTCAGCTCACCGGTCAGCTGCTCGTTCAGAAACTCAAGGACCTCGGGGTCGCCCTGCATCGCAGAGGCTCCTTCCAGGCAGTGTCACCAAGGTGACGGGGCAGGTGCGCGCATCCTTGCACCGCTGCCGGAGGCAGTCCAGTAAGTGCCTCCTTAGTGGGAGTTGCCGCGACTTGCCCGAATCGGGCCAGACCTGGTCATGACCACCCTGCCCAATCTGTCACCATGGAGACATGGGTCAGCCGGAAAGCCGGGAATCTCCGGGAGCAGAGCAGTCGGAGCTTCCACCGGGACAGCGGTTGCAGCGGGGCTGGCCGGTCACCCACTACGGCCCCGTACCCAAGTTCAAGCCGGACCGCTGGGAGTTCCGCGTCTTCGGCGCGACCGCCGACGGTGACAAGCACTGCTGGAACCACGAGGAGTTCACGGCCCTGCCGTTCGACTCGGTCGTGGCGGACCTGCACTGCGTCACGAAGTTCAGCATGCCGGGCGCCGAATGGGGCGGTGTGCTGACCCGTACGATCCTCGCGCTGGCGCCCCCGGCGCCGCAGGCCACACACGTGATGGTGTGGGCCGAGTACGGCTTCAGCTCCAACCTGCGGCTGGCCGACTTCGCCTCCGACCGGACCGTCTTCGCCACCCACCAGGGCGGTGAACTCCTCACCGCCGAGCACGGGTTCCCGCTGCGGCTGGTCGTCCCGCACCTGTACGCCTGGAAGGGCCCCAAGTGGGTCCGCGGCATCGAGTACATGACCGCCGACCGCCGGGGCTTCTGGGAGGAGCGCGGCTACCACAACATCGGCGACCCCTGGCGCGAGCAGCGCTACTCCTACCAGGAAGAGCCCGGGGACGGCCCCGAGCTGTAGCGTGCTCCGCCCCCCGCCGCGGGGAGCGGCGGATCACCCCGGCCCGCGCAGCTCCTTCAGCAGCGCCACGTCCGCCGCGTGCCCCTCCGGGCCGCCGGGCGTCTCGGTGATCAGCGGTACGCCCTCCATCGCGGGGTGCGTGAACAGCTCGGCGAAGGCCTCCCGCCCGATGTGGCCGCGGCCGATGTTGGCGTGCCGGTCCCGGTGCGCGCCGACGGCCGCCTCGGAGTCGTTCGCGTGCACCAGTTTCAGCCGGCCCTCGCCCACCGTGTCCACCAGCAGGTCCAGCGTCAGCTTCGTCCCGCCGGGCTCCGCCAGGTCGTGACCGGCCGCGAAGACGTGGCAGGTGTCCAGGCAGATCCCCAGCATCGGGTGCCGCTCCAGCGCCTCGAAGTACGGGCCGAACTCCTCGGCCGTCGAGCACAGGGAGGAGCCCTGCCCGGCCGTCGACTCCAGCAGCAGGAAGGGGTCGTCCTCGTGCGTCAGCTCGTCGAGCAGCGGCAGCATGTGCTCCCTGATCTGCGCGTACGCGGCCTCGCGCGGGCGCCCGCCGGTGGCCGAGCCGGTGTGCACGACGACCCCGAGCGCGCCGATCTCCCGGCCGCGCCGCAGCGAGTGGCGCAGGGACTCCACCGACTTCTCGACGGTCGCCCCGTTGTGCGAACCGAAGTTGATCAGGTACGGCGCGTGCACGTACGCCGGGATCGACCCGGCCGCGCACTCTGCGCGGAACCGCTCGTCCTGCGCCGGGCTGCCGGTCGGGGTGGCCCAGCCGCGCGGGTTGGCGACGAAGACCTGCACCGCCTCGGCGCGCATCTCGCGGGCGTAGGCGAGCCCCACCTTGGCGAGGCCGCCGGCGACCGGGACGTGTCCGCCCACCGGATTGCGCAGGGCGGCGCGGTCCGTCCCCGCCTCGTGTTCCACGTGCTCCACGTACCCCTACAGCCCCTTGGTCCGGATGGTGATGGTGCTGCCCTCGGGGGCGTTCTGGCCGGTGGGCACCGACTGGAGCTCCACGGTGTCGCTGAAGGAGAGGAACGGCCGCTCCACCCGGACCTTGAAGCCCGCGCCCTCCAGGGTCCGGCGGGCCGCGTCCACGTTCTGGCCGGTCACGTCCGGCACCGGGAGTTGGCGGGGGCCCTTGGAGAGGGTCAGGGTGACCGTGTCCCCGGCCGCGGCCTGGGTGCCGGCGCCGACCGACTGGTTGGCGACCGTACCGGCCGGGGAGGAGGAGTTGACCTGCTCGGCGGCCGCGACCGCCTTCAGACCGGCCCCCTCAAGGGTGGCTCGCGCCTGCTCGAAGGAGAGTCCGGCCACGCCCGGGACCTCCACCGGGCGGCCCTTGCTGACCACCAGCGCGACCGCCGTGTCGGGGGCCCGCCGCTCGCCGCCCGCCGGGTCGGAGGCGATCACCGAGCCCTGGGCGACGTCCTGGCTGAAGGCCTGGGCGACGACACCGGGGGCCAGGCCCGCCCGCGTCAGCTCGGCCCTGGCCTGCTCCAGCGTCCGGCCCTTCAGGTTGGGCACCGACACGACCTCCGGGCCGCGGGAGACGGTGAGCGTCACCGCGCCGTTGCCGCGGATGCGCCGGCCGCCCGCGGGATCGGAGTTCATGACCGTCCCGCGGTCGAAGGCCTCGCTGAACTTCCGGTCGACGCGCTTGACGCCGAGCCCGGCCGCCGACAGCTGCGCCTTGGCCTGCTGCTCGCTCTTGCCGAGGACGTTGGGGACCTGGGTGAACTGGCCCGCGTTGATGTACCAGACGCCCGTGCCGAGGCCGAGCGCGAGCAGCACCCCGGCGATCACGAGGAGCGTCCCCCGTCGCGGGCCCCGGCTCTGGCGCCGTACGGGCCGGTGCGGCGCGGGCGCGGGGGGCGCCAGGGTCTCCAGGCGCGAGGTGCGGTCCGCGGGCCGCGGCGCGTCCACCGGGCGGGCGATCACGCCGGTGCGGTCCTCGGCGGCCGACCGTCCCTCGGCGCGGGCCTGCGGGGGTACGGCGTCCAGCTCGGCGTCGCTGAGCCGGCCCCGGGCGTCGCGGGCCAGGCCCAGCAGGGAGACCGCGTCGTAGGGCCGCAGCTCCGGATTGCGGGCGGCCGCCTGCGCGACGAGCTCGTCGAGGGCGACGGGGAGCCCGGGTACGGAGGCCGAGGGCGGCGGGACGTCCTCGTGGAGGTGCAGGTAGAGCACCTGCGCGGGGGTGGCGCCGATGTGGGGCTTGGCTCCGGTCAGCATCTCGTACAGGACGACACCGCAGGCGTAGACGTCCACGCGGGTGTCGGTGACGCCGTTCTCGATCTGCTCGGGCGCCAGGTAGGAGACGGTCCCCAGGACGGAGCCGGTGGTGCTGGTGACGGCGTCGACGTTGCGGACCAGGCCGAAGTCGGCGACCTTGACCCGTCCGTCATCGCCGATCAGGACGTTCTCGGGCTTCATGTCGCGGTGGACGAAGCCGGCCCGGTGGGCGGCGCCGAGCGCCGCGAGGACCGGCTCGAAGACGTCGAGGGCGGCCCGCGGCTGGAGCGCGCCGCGCTCGCGCAGCACGTCGCGCAGGGTGCAGCCGGAGACGTACTCCATGGCGAGGTAGACGTACGGGCCGTCCGTGCCCTGGTCGAAGACGGCCACCACGTTCGGGTGCGCGAGGCGGGCCACGGACTTCGCCTCCCGGATGAACCGGTCGACGAAGACACCGTCCTCGGCGAGCTGCGGGTGCATCACCTTCAGGGCGAGTACGCGGTCCAGGCGGGTGTCGACGGCCCGGTAGACCGTGGCCATGCCGCCGGCCGCGATGCGGGCATCGATGCGGTAGCGGCCGTCGAGCACGCGCCCGACGAGAGGGTCATCCAGGGTCGTATCCACGCGCCGAGTCTACGATCGGCGTGCGCCGGACCGGGCCGTACGGTGCGGCTTGCAGCCCAGCTGTGACGGACCCGACTGCGGACCGTCGCCGGGCGTGAGCCGGCGGCTACGGAGTCGGCGGCTACGGAGCCGCCGGCGCCGCGGGGCGGGCGGCCGCCGGGCGGGCGCGGCCCGGCAGGGCGGCCGGGCCGCCCGTACCGGCCGCGTCGAGGTGCCCGGTCAGAACGCCGGACGCTCCGGGTCCAGGTCGGCGCGGCCCTGTGCCGGGGACGAGGCCTCGGCGAAGCGGCGCTGCGGAATGCGGCCCGCCCGGTGGGCCAGGCGCCCCGCCGACACGGCGTCCCGCATGGCCGCGGCCATCAGCACCGGCTCCTGCGCCCGCGTCACGGCGGAGGCGAGCATCACCGCCGCGCAGCCCAGTTCCATCGCCAGCGCGACGTCGGACGCCGTGCCGGCGCCCGCGTCCAGGATCACCGGGACCCCGGCCCGCTCGGTGATCAGCTCGAAGTTGTGCGGGTTGCGGATGCCCATCCCCGAGCCGATGGGGGAGCCCAGCGGCATGATCGCCGCGCAGCCCGCGTCCTCCAGCTTCCGTGCCAGCACCGGGTCGTCGTTCGTATACGGAAGGACGGTGAATCCCTCGTCCACGAGGATCTCGGCGGCGTCCAGCAGCTCGATTCCGTCGGGCAGCAGGGTCCGTTCGTCCGCGATCACCTCCAGCTTGATCCAGTCCGTGCCGAGCGCCTCGCGCGCCAGCCGGGCCGTCAGCACGGCCTCGCCGGCCGTGAAGCAGCCCGCCGTGTTCGGCAGGACCGCGATGCCCAGCCTGGCCAGCACCGACAGGACGGAGCCCTGGACGGTCGGGTCCAGGCGGCGCATCGCCACCGTCGTGAGTTCGGTGCCGGACGCGACGAGCGCCCGTTCCAGGACGTCCAGGCTCGGGGCCCCGCCCGTGCCCATGATCAGGCGGGAGGAGAAGGTCCGGCCGCCGAGGGCGAACAGGTCGTCAGCCATGCCGCTCAGCCCCCCTGGACCGCGGTGAGGATCTCGACCCGGTCGCCGTCGCCCACCGGTGTGGCCCGCCACTGCCCGCGCGGGACCACGGTCTCGTTGAGCGCGGCGGCCACCCCGGAGGGCGCGGCCGTCAGGATGGCGACCACCGCGTCGAGGGTGGTGCCGGCCGCGACCTCGCGCGGCTCGCCGTTGACGGAGATGGTCATGCGTACGACTCCTGACGTGCGGCGGAGAACCGGCGGGGGCTGAAGGGGCGCGCGACCGGCGGCAGTTCGCCGGTCGTCAGCAGCTCCGCCATCACATCGCCGGTGAGCGGGGTCAGCAGCACCCCGTTGCGGTAGTGCCCGGTGGCCAGGTGCAGGCCCGGCAGGTCGGTGGGGCCCATCAGCGGGGCGTTGTCCGGGGAGCCGGGCCGCAGTCCCGCACGGGTCTCGGTGAGCGGCAGCTCGGTGATGCCGGGCACCAGCTCGTGGGCGTCGCGCAGCAGTTCGTAGACCCCCCCGGCGGTGACCGTGGTGTCCCAGCCCAGTTCCTCGCTGGTGGCGCCGATGACCAGCTCGCCGTTCTCGCGCGGCACCAGGTAGACGTGGCTGCCGCGGACGACGGCCCGTACGGTCCGGGACAGGAACGCCCCGTACGCCGCGGGCACCGTGAGCCGCAGCACCTGGCCCTTGACCGGCCGCACGGGTGCGGTCACCTCCGCCGGCACGCCCTCCAGCCGGCCGCTGAACGAGCCCGCCGCCAGCACCACCTGGTCGGCGAGGAGCTCCGTACCGTCGTCGAGCACGGCGCCCGCCGCCCGGTCGGCGGTGACGAGCAGCCGTCCGGCCCGCGCCCGGTGCACGCTCACCCCGGACCGCTCGCAGGCGGCCAGCAGGGCGGCCGCCAGCCGGCGGGGGTCGACCTGGTGGTCGCCGTCCACGCGCAGGCCGCCGCGTACGCCGGGGGCCAGCATCGGCTCCAGGCGGCGGCACTCGCGGCCGGTGAGCCACTGCGATTCCAGGCCGCAGCGGCGCTGGAGGGCGTGCAGCTCGCGCAGGTGGAGCCGGTCGTCGGAGTCGAGGGCGACGGCGAGGGTGCCGCAGGCCCGGTAGCCGATGTCCAGGCCGCCGCTCGCCTCGGCGAGCTCGGCGGCGAACTCCGGATAGCGGGCCGCGGAGGCGAGCCCGAGGCCCAGCAGGGCCTCCTCGCCGTAGTGCAGCTCGGTGACGGGGGCGAGCATGCCCGCGGCGACCTGGGCGGCGCCGCCGCCGGGCGCCGGGTCGGCGAGCACGACGGCCAGGCCCCGGCGGGCCGCCCGCCAGGCGGTGACGAGTCCGATGACGCCGCCCCCGATGACGAGGACGTCGGATCCCTTCCGGGACGTTCGAGATGAGTGCATGGGCGTCCAGCCCCTCCCTTCGCCGGCATGACCCGGATCAGGTTCGTACGGTCGGAGGCCGCCCAGCCTCCCTCTCAGCCCGGTGCGCCCGGACTCCCGCGATAGGTACGCCTGCCAGACTAACCCCGGGCCGGACGGCGGGTAAGGCGGCACCTGTTCCTGATGGGTCGTCAGGAGATTAGGCTGGCCGCGTGAGCGAGCAGACGGAACAGACACAGAGCGGCGTCGTCATCGTGGGCGCCGGAATGGCCGGCGTGCAGACCGCGGTCGCCCTGCGGGAACAGGGCTTCACCGGCCCCGTGACCCTGCTGGGAGCCGAGCCCCACCAGCCCTACGACCGCCCCCCGCTGTCCAAGGCGGTCCTGCTCGGCAAGGCCGAGGACTCCGCCTTCGACGTCGACTTCGAAGGGCTCGGCATCGGGCTCCGGCTCGGCACCGAGGTCACCGCACTGCGGGCCGCCGACCGCGAACTGGACACCGGGGCGGGCCCCGTCCCGTACGACACCCTCGTCCTGGCGGCCGGCGCCGTCCCGCTGACCCTCCCCGGCACCGAAGGCGTCCCCGGCGTGCACCTGCTGCGCACCCTCGACGACGCCGCCCGGCTGAGGCCCGTCCTGGCGGCCGCCGACCGGGCGGTCGTCGTCGGCGCCGGCTGGATCGGCGCCGAGTTCGCCACCGCCGCCCGCGAGGCCGGCTGCGCGGTGACCGTGGTCGAGGCGGCGGACCGCGTCCTGGCGGGGGCCCTGCCGGCCGAGGTCACCGCACCGATGGCCCGCTGGTACGAGGAGGCCGGCGCCGAGCTGCTCACCGGCGCCCGCGTCGCCGGGATCGAGGAGGGCCGGGTCCTGCTGGCGGACGGCCGGGTCCTGCCGGCCGGCGCGGTGGTGGTCGGCATCGGCGCCCGCCCGGCCACCGGCTGGCTGGCCGGGAGCGGGATCGCACTGGGCCCCGACGGCTCGGTCACCGCCGACGCCCACCTGCGCACCTCCCTGCCCGGGGTCTACGCGGTCGGCGACTGCGCCTCCTTCCCCTCCGCCCGCTACGGCGCCCGCCTCCTCGTCCACCACTGGGACAACGCCCTCCAGGGCCCCCGGGCCGTCGCGGCGAACGTCCTGGCGGGGGAGCCGGCCCAGGTCTACGACCCGGTCCCGTACTTCTGGTCGGAGCAGTTCGGCCGGTTCGTCCAGTACGCGGGCCACCACGGCGGCGCCGACACCCTGCTCTGGCGCGGCGACCCGGCCGCACCGGCCTGGTCCGTGTGCTGGCTGCGCGACGGCGCACTGGTGGCCGTCCTGGCCGTGGGCCGCCCGCGCGACCTCGCGCAGGGCCGCAAACTCATCGAGTCGGGCACCGTCCTGGACGCCGACCGGGTAGCCGATCCGGCCGTCCCGCTGAAGTCGACGGCCCGCCGGTAGGCCGTGCCGCCAGGGCCCGGCCCCGCCCTCCTGGGCGGCCGGCGCCGCCGCGGAGGCACTCCCGGAGGGCGGCGCCGGTACCCGTACGGGGCCGCTCGGGTACCGGCCGCCAGTCCTAGATGGCAGGCTTGTACCCGTGACCGAGATTGACGCAAAGATCGATGCCCTAGTCCCCGCCTGGCTGTACCTCCCCGACATCGCGGAGAAGCTCGACGTCGAGGTGACCCGGGTCCGCCAGATGGTCAAGGAAGGGCAGCTGATCGCCGTGCGCCGGGGCGAGAACCGCTCCCTGCAGGTGCCGGCCCCCTTCATCGACGGCGACAAGGTCGTCAAGGGCCTCGTGGGCCTCCTGACGGTGCTGCGCGACGACCGCTTCACCGAGGAGGAGATCCTCGAATGGCTCTTCACCGAGGACCCGACCCTGCCCGGCACCCCCGTGCAGGCGCTGAGCGAGAATCGCGGCACGGAGGTGAAGCGCCGCGCTCAGGCGCTCGCCCTCTGACCTGATCCGCATCCGATCCACCGCGGCGTACGGGCCCCGCCAGGCCGCCCGTACGCCGCTTCCATCACGGGGGGTACACCCATGCAGCTGTCCGACGCCCGGCTCTACCTGTGCACGGACGCCCGCAAGCGGCAGGGCGACCTCCCCGAGTTCCTCGACGCCGTCCTGGCCGGGGGCGTGGACATCGTCCAGCTCCGGGACAAGGGCATGGAGGCCGGCGAGGAACTCGAACACCTCCGGGTGTTCGCCGAGGCCGCACGCCGTCACGGCAAGCTCCTCGCCGTGAACGACCGCGCCGACGTCGCGCACGCCATCGGCTCCGACGTCCTGCACCTCGGCCAGGGCGACATCCCCGTACCCGCCGCCCGCGCCGTCCTCGGCGGGCAGGTGCTGATCGGCCGCTCCTGCCACGCCGAGTCCGAGGTGGACGCGGCCGCCGCCGAGCCCGGCGTGGACTACTTCTGCACCGGCCCCTGCTGGCCCACCCCCACCAAGCCCGGCCGGTTCGCCCCCGGCCTCGGACTCGTCCGGTACGCGGCCTCACTTGAGCAGGACCGGCCCTGGTTCGCCATCGGCGGCATCGACGGCACGAATCTGGACGAGGTGCTGGACGCCGGGGCCACCCGTGTCGTCGTCGTCCGCGCCCTCACCGAGGCGTCCGACCCCGGTGCGGCCGCCGCGGAGCTCGCGAAGCGGGTCCGCGCCCGCCTCGGCTGAGCGGCCGGACCTGTCCAAAAGCGTGTCCAAAAGGCGGACATCGCTTCGGAGTGCGCGCCGGCGCGTCTAACCTGCGGGTATGGCCTCTGGTACCGCTTCCACCTGGTCGGACCGTGCACACACGGTCCGCGAGCTCATCGCGTCCGGGCGCTCGTACTCCTTCGAGTTCTGGGCTCCGAAGACGGAGAAGGGCGAGCGCAACCTCTGGAACGCGCTGCGGCGGGTCGAAGCGGTCCGTCCGAGTTTCGTCTCCGTCACGTACGGGGCCGGCGGCTCCACCCGGGGCGGCACCGTCCGCGCCACGCAGCAGATCGCCGCGGACACCACCCTGACCCCCGTCGCCCACCTCACGGCCGTCGACCACTCGGTGGCCGAGCTGCGCAACGTCATCGGGCAGTTCGCCGACGCGGGCATCCGGAACATGCTCGTCGTGCGCGGAGACCCGCCGGGCGATCCCATGGGCGAGTGGGTGGCGCACCCCGAGGGCGTGCACTACGCCGCCGACCTGGTCCGGCTGGTCAAGGAGTCGGGCGACTTCTGCGTCGGCGTCGCCGCCTTCCCCGAGATGCACCCGCGTTCGACGGACTGGGACACCGACATCCGGCACTTCACGGACAAGTGCCGTGCGGGCGCCGACTATGCGATCACCCAGATGTTCTTCGATCCGGAGAACTACCTCCGACTGCGCGACAGCGTCGAGAAGGCGGGCTGCGAGACCCCGATCATCCCCGAGGTCATGCCTGTTGTGGGCATCAAGCAGCTCGACCGGCTGCCGCAGCTCAGCAACGCGCTCTTCCCCGCGGCGGTGAAAGAGCGCATGCTCGCGGTCAAGGACGACCCGGCCGCTGTACGCTCCATTGGCATCGAGTTCGCCACGGAGTTCTGCGCGCGGCTGCTGTCCGAGGGTGTCCCGGGGCTGCACTTCATCACGCTGAACAACTCCACGGCGACTCTCGAAATCTACGAGAACCTGGGCCTGCACCAGCGGGCCTGATCGGCGGGCCCCGTTTCCGGGCGGTCCGCCGCACCGAGAGGGGCCATGCGTGGGAATGACGGTCCTCTACATCGCGTTCGGCATCGTCGCGCTGTGGCTGCTTGCCGAGGTCCTGATGCAGAACAAGGCCCGGCTCCGCTGGCGCCTGCTCGCGTTCACCGGCTTCGTGGGCGTGGTCGCCGGAGTGGCGCTGCCGTCGGTGCTGGTCATCGGCGCGGGCGCCGCCGCGTTCGCCCTGGGCCAGATCCTGGTGACGCTCTCCTTCCGCAAGGGCTTCGTGGCCGGCTGGGCGCTGCGCCGGCGCCGCCCGGAACCCGTACGGCAGTCCGGGCGGCGCCGGGCCGGCGGTCCGCGTCCCCAGCCGGCGCTCCAGGTGACCGCCCTGGAGTACGGCTCCGCGGACGAGTCCGCCGAACGCTCCGCGGACCAGGACGTCTACAGCCCGGAGCCGGTGCCCGAGGACACCGGGTCCTACGGCATCCAGAGCTTCACGTCACCCGCCGAAGCGGACCGGACGGCCGCGTTCGCCTCGCCCTTCACCACCGCGGAGCAGGACGCCCACCAGTACGCCGCCTCCTACGACCCGGTGGGCCAGTCGGACGGCTACGGGTACGACTACTCCGGCGGCTACCAGACCGGCGGGGAGCAGCAGGTCTACGCCGCCTACTCGGACCCGTACATCGGCACCGGCGGCGGGGCCCCGGCGCAGGCCTACGACTACAACGCCTACGCCCCGTACCCCGAACAGGGGCAGCAGTTCTCCATGGACACCCCGCCCGGCGGGGTCTGGGTCCCGCAGCAGCGGACCACCGACCCGGGCGGCCAGCCCTACCCGGGCGAGGAGCAGGCCCAGCCGCCGCAGGAGTACCCGTACCCGCAGCAGGGCGGCGGGGAGTACGGGCAGTACCGCTACTGAGGCGCGGCGGGGGCAGGAGGCCCGGCGACCCGGCGCCCCGGCGACCCGGCGCCCCGGCAGCCCGGTGGCCACCCGGCCGCCGCCCGCCCCGGTCACTGGGAGCCGCGGAACTCCGCTCCCTCCACGATCAGCCCCGCCACCAGGGCCCCCGTCATCCCGGCGTGCGCCAGCCCGCCGCCGGGGTGCGCCCAGCCGCCCGCGAGGTACAGCCCGGGTACGGCCGTGGTGTTCGCCGGGTACAGCAGCCGGCCGCCGGCTCCCGCGAGGGCGGGCGCCGGCACCGAGCCGCCCCGCGCACCCGTCGCCGCCTCGACGTCGGCCGGGGTGCGCACCTCCTGCCACAGCAGCCGCTCCCGCAGCCCCGGTACGGCCGCCGCGGCCAGGTCCAGCAGCTCCTCCGGGCGGGGAGCCGCGCCCTCGCCCCCGGCGGGGCACACGGCGGTCACGGTGACCGCCTCGTGGTCCGCGTCGGGCCGCGTCGCCGGGTCGTCGGGCCGCAGTACGGTGACCAGCAGGCCGGGGGAGTGCACGAGGGTGCGGTGGACCGCCTCGGCCGGGCGGGCGCCGCGCAGGGCGAGCAGGAGCGTCAGCCGGCTGGGCACGCCCTCCCCGCGGGCGGGCACCGCCTCCGGCGGCCAGGGCGGGGAGCCGTCCGGCAGCAGCCGCGGGTCGACCGCGCACACCACGGAGTCGGCGGCGACCTCGGTGCCGTCCGCCAGCAGCAGGCCCGCCGCCCGGCCTTCCCGCACCAGGACCTCGCGGACCTCCGCCCCGAAGACGAACTCCACCTTCCGCTCGCGGCAGCGCTCGTACACGGCGGTGGCCAGGGCCCACATCCCGCCGCGGACGTACCAGCTGCCGAACGTCTGCTCCATGTAGGGCAGTACGGCCGCCGAGCCGGGGGCCCGTACGGGGTCGACCCCGTACGAGGCCACCAGGCCGGTCAGCAGCTCGCCCAGCCCGCCGCCGAGCTCGCGCCCGGCCACCTCGGCCAGCGTCGGCGGCCGCCGTCGCAGCAGTCCGCTCCGGCGCAGGGCGGGGTACGGGTCGGCGCCGAGGGCCTGCTGCCGGCCGGCGGGCAGCGGTTCCTCCAGCAGCGGGCGGCGGGTGGCGTCCCAGGCGTCCCGGGCCCGGCCGAGCACGCCGTTCCAGCGCTCTCCCGCACCGGCGCCGAAGGCCCCGTCGAGGGCGGTGGCGACTCCACCGCGCGAGGCGCCGGGCAGGGTGACGTCGGTACCGGAGGCGGGGAGCAGGTGCCGGGCCGCCGGGTCGAGCTGGACCATGTCGACGCAGGTCTCCAGCGGCCGCTTGCCGGTCTTCACGAACAGGTCGCGGTAGACGGCGGGCAGGTGCAGCAGGCCGGGCCCGGTGTCGAAGGCGAAGCCCCCGCGCTCGTGGCGCCCGACGGCTCCGCCGTACGTGGTGCCGCGCTCGTACACCGTCACCCGGTGCCCCGCCACGGCCAGCCGGGCCGCCGTCGCCATCGCGCCCATCCCGGCGCCGATCACCGCAATTCGTGCCATGCGGCCGAGCCTATCGAGCGAGGTCAGCCGGGTGGCGCGGTGGTGTGGGTACGGACCTCGGCGGCGAGCCGCTTCTCCTCGCGGCGCTGCGCGCGCCGGCGCAGGAAGCGGCGGATCCGGGTCCAGAGGAAGAACAGTATGGCCAGCCCGACCGCCAGCAGGACGGCCGCGATGACGGCGGCGGCCTGCGGGTTGAACATGGCGAAGGTGATGACGCCGGCCACGCCGAGGTCCTCGGCGGTGCTCATCACGATGTTGCTGAACGGCTCGGGCGAGGTGTTGATCGCCATCCTGGTGCCGGCCTTCACGAAATGGCTGGCCAGGGCCGTGGTGCCGCCGACGGCGCCAGCGGCGATGTCGGAGAGCGAACCGCTCTGCCCGGCGAGCAGCGCACCCACGACGGCGCCGGCCAGGGGGCGGATGACGGTGTGGGCGGCGTCCCAGGCGGTGTCCACGTACGGGATCTTGTCGGCGACGGCCTCGCACGCGAACAGCACCGCGGCGACGATCAGCACGTCGGTGCGTTGCAGCGACGCGGGGACCTCGTCGGTCAGGCCGGTCGCGCCGAAGATGCCGAGCAGCAGGACCACGGCATAAGCGTTGATCCCACTGGCCCAGCCGCTGGTGAAGACCAGGGGCAGCACACTCACCGGCTCATCATGCCGCAGAAAGGGTGATCCGGAGGGCGCGACGCAGAGCAGTGAGGGGACGGCCGCCCGCAGGCCGCCGTCCCCTCACTCACGTTGTGTGCGGGGGCTACTGCCCCTGCTCGTCACGGCGGCGCTGCCACCGTTCCTCGATGCGGGTCATCATCGACCGACGCTGCCGGTTCTGGCCGTGGGCCGAACCGTCGGTACTGCCGGAGACGGGCTGCTCGCCTGGCTTGGGTGCCTTGCGCCAACCGGTGACCACGAGGACCGTACAAGCCAGCATGACGAGGAATCCCACCACGCTGATCCAGAGCACGTCCTGCCAGATCACACCGGTCATGAGGAGCGCGATACCCACCACAATGCCAGCGACTGCCTGGTACACCCGGCGACGGGTATACGTACGCAGTCCGCTTCCCTCAAGCGCTGTCGCGAACTTGGGATCTTCGGCGTACAGCGCTCGCTCCATCTGCTCGAGCATTCGCTGCTCGTGCTCCGAGAGCGGCACGGGAGTCCTCCTCATCCGTCGGTCGCGGGGGGTGGCGACCAGGGGTCCCCTTCAGGATAGGCGGGGAATCGCCCCCGTGATACCCGCCCTCTATGCCACGTTCTTAAAACAGCTCAGCCTCAAAATAGCCCAGCCACCGAACCACTGCGCGAACGGTACCGCCGTGGGGGCGGTCATTGAGGCGCTTATTCCCCAATGGTGCGTCCGCCATACCGGTCACTGCACCCGATCATACGGGGCCGACCGCCGGATCGGCGGGTGAGTGGCCGACTCCGTCCCCGGAAGATCGCAGATCAGGCCTGCTTCTCGCCCAGGACGTGCAACTGGGTGGCGACCGCGTGGAAGGCCGGCAGCTCGGCGGCGGCCTCCTCCAGACGCAGCAGCGCCTCCACGGCGCCCGGCTCGGTGTCCACCAGGACCCCCGGCACCAGGTCGGCGAAGATCCTCACGCCGTGCACCGCGCCGACCGCCAGGCCGGCCCCGCCGACCAGCTCCGAGAGCTGCTCGGCGGTGAAGCGCCGCGGCACCGGGTCGCCGGCGCCCCAGCGTCCGGCCGGGTCGGTGAGCGCGGTGCGGGCCTCCGTGAAGTGCCCGGCCAGCGCGCGGGCGAGGACGGCCCCGCCGAGGCCGGCGGCGAGCAGGCTGAGGACGCCGCCCGGGCGCAGGGCCGCGACCGCGTTGGCCACGCCCTCCGCCGGGTCGTCCACGTACTCCAGCACGCCGTGGCAGAGCACCGCGTCGTACGCCTCCCGGTCCACGACGTCCAGCAGGCCCTGGGCATCGCCCTGGACCCCGCGCACCAGGTCGGCCACGCCGGCCTCGGCCACCCGGCGCTCCAGCCCGAACAGCGCGTTCGGGCTGGGGTCGACCACGGTGACCCGGTGGCCCAGACGGGCCACCGGCACGGCGAACTTGCCGGTGCCGCCACCGGTGTCGAGCACGTCCAGCACGTCCCGGCCGGTCGCCTTGACCCGGCGGTCGAGCGCCTCCTTGAGGACCTCCCACACCACGGCGGTGCGGAGGGAGGCACGGGGGCGGGATGTGTCCGACACGGCTGATGGCTCCTCGGCGCGGTAAGGGTGAGCGGTCAGTGCCCCACCCTATTGCCTTCCACGGCCGTGCAGCTCATCCCGCGTCCGGACGCTCCGCGCGCGGCTGCGGCAGGGTCTGCGGGGGCGGCTGGACGGCCAGCATCCGCTCCACCAGCCGCAGGAACATCGAGACCGCACGCACGAGGTCGTCCGCGTCCCGGCCGCTCGCCGCGTCCGCTATCCCCGCCTCGGCCCGGGCCCGGCGGGCGGCGCCGGAGGCGAACAGGGCGCTCCACTCGGCCAGCTCCGGGGCTATCTCCGGGAGCACCTCCCACGCGCTGCGGATGCGGGGCCGCCGGCGAGGGTGCACCGGCTCCGGGCGGCCGCGCGCGGCGAGCACGGCGGCGGCGGTGCGCAGCGCGGCGAGGTGGGCGGTGGCGTATCGCTCGTTCGGACGGGACAGCCGGACTGCCTCCGCCAGGCCGTCGCGCGCCTTGGCGAGCAGATCGACAGCGGCCGGTGGGGCTGACGACTTGCGCAGGACGGGGTGGACAGGGGACGGGGACGGTGTGGCCATGACGAACCTCCTGTCGTTGCGTTGCCCCCATCGTGACGGGAGCCACTGACAATCGCGCTGACCTGCGGGTACGCGGGTGACAGGTCGACAACTACCCCCTGCCGCGCACCTGATGCGGGGGGAGGTGGTAGTTTTTGAACTGACCGGTCAGTTCAAAAAGAAGGGGGGCAGCGTGGACAGCCCGCACGGCGCGTCCGTGAAAGCCCGGGACTTCGGACTCAAGGGACCGCGCGGCTGGGCCTTCCGGGGCATCGGCGTCGACGCGGAGCCCGGCTCGCTCATCGCGGTCGAAGGCCCCTCCGGCAGCGGGCGGACCTGCCTGCTCCTCGCGCTCACCGGACGGATGAAGGCCACCGAGGGCCACGCCGAGATCGGCCGCCACCGGCTGCCGAAGAAGATGGCGGCGGTCCGCCGGATCGCCGCCCTCGGCCCGGTCCCCGGGGTCAACGACCTCGATCAGGCCCTCACCGTCGCCGAGCAACTGCGCGAGGGCGCGCTGCTCCAGCGCCGCTACGACGGCCCGGTCCGCGCCCTGCTGCGCCCCCGGGCCGAGCGCAAGGCCCGCGCCCGGGCCCGGATCGACGAGGCCCTCGCCGTCGCCGGGCTCGACCTGGCAGCGCTGCCGAAGGGCCCGCGCACCTCGGTACGGGACCTGGAACGGCTGGAGGCCGTACGGCTGTCCGTGGCCATCGCCCTGCTGTGCTCGCCGCGCCTGCTGGCCCTGGACGACCTCGACCTCAAGCTCTCGGACGCCGAGCGCGCCGAGGTCTGGACCCTGCTCCGTTCGATCGCCGCCCGCGGGACCACGGTGCTCGCGGTCTGCAGCGAGGCCCCGGACGACGCGGTCGTCCTGCGGACGGGCGCCCCGGAGCCGGCCGCGCCCGCCGAGCCGGAGGCACCCGCCGAGCCGGAGGCGCCCGCAGGGCCCGCCGCGCCGCCGCGGGGAAGCGGAGCAGCCGACGACGCCAAGGTCACGTGGGGGACGGCCGCGAAGAGCGGCACCGCCTCCGGCCAAGACGGCGAAGACGGCGAAGACGGCGACGACAGCGACAAGAGCGCCGAGAGCGACAAGAGCACCGGCACCGAGAACGACGACACGAAGGGGGCGGACGATGCGATCACCGAAGCTGGCCGCGCTTGAGCTCAAGCGGTTCGGGCGGGGGAAGCTGCCCCGCGCCGCCCTCGTCGCGCTGCTCCTGCTGCCCCTGCTCTACGGAGCCCTGTACCTCTGGTCCTTCTGGGACCCGTACAGCCGGCTCGACAAGGTGCCCGTCGCCCTCGTCAACTCCGACCGGGGCACCACCGTCGACGGCAAGCACCTCGACGCCGGCGGCGAGATAACGAAGAAGCTCCACGACAGCAAGACCTTCGACTGGCGCGAGGTGAGCGCCGAGCAGGCGGAGAAGGGGCTGGAGGACGGTACGTACTACCTGTCCCTCACGATGCCCGCCGACTTCAGCGCGAAGATCGCCTCCAGTTCGGGCGAGGAGCCCACCACCGGGGCCCTCCAGGTGCGCACCAACGACGCCAACAACTACATCGTCGGCTCGATCTCCCGCACGGTCTTTGCCGAGGTCCGCTCCGCCGCGTCCACCAACGCCTCCCGCGGTTTCCTCGACAAGATCTTCGTCTCTTTCTCCGACCTGCACGACAAGACCGCCGAGGCCGCCGACGGCGCCGACAAGCTCAAGGACGGGGCGGGCAAGGCCAAGGAGGGCGCGAAGGAGCTGGCCGACGGCCTCGACACGGCCAAGGAGAAGACCGGCGAGCTGACCGGGGGCCTGCAGAAGCTCAACACGGCCGCCGCCAAGCTGCAGACCGGCACCAAGGACGTCGCCGACGGCACCCAGAAGGTGGCCGACACGGTCAACGGCGCGTCCGAGAAGGCCAAGTCGTTCCTCAAGGACCCCAAGCAGCTCGCCGCCAGCGCCGAACTGGTCGCCGACGCCGCCGGGGTGGTCAACAGCCACTTCGACAAGATCGCCGAGAAGGCCCCGCTCGCCGCCACCCGTACCAAGCAGGTCGCCTCGGGCCTGGACGCGTACTACACGAAGCGCTGCCTCACCCCCGGGGTCGACCCGCTCCTCGCGTCATGCGCCGACCTGAAGAAGGTCAAGGACGACGCCGCGCAGGCCGCCGAGCTCAGCGGCGACGTCGACACCCTGGTCAAGGGGGCCAACGGCGACGTCAGCACCCTCAAGAAGCAGCTGACCGAACTGGAGAAGCAGGCCCGTCTCGTCGTCGAGCGGGCGCCCGCCCTCTCCGCCGACCTCGACGCCGCCGTCACCCAGGTGAACGCCCTCAACAAGGGCGCCCACCAGGTCGCCACCGGCATGGCCCAGCTGCACACCGGACTCGGCTCCGCCCACACCGGCTCCGGCAAGATCGACGCCGGCGTCGGCAAGCTCGGCGACGGCGCGCACAGCCTCGACGGGGGCATCTACAAGCTGGTCGACGGCAGCGGCGAGCTCGCCGGAGGCCTGCACGACGGCGTCGGCAAGATCCCCGACTACGACGAGCGGCAGCGCGACGCCCGCACCGAGGTCATGGCCGACCCGGTCCAGCTGGCCAACCAGTCCCTGCACAAGGCGCCCAACTACGGCACCGGCTTCGCCCCCTACTTCATCCCGCTCTCCCTCTGGGTCGGCGCGATGGTCGCCTACATGCTCATCGCCCCGATGAACCGGCGGGCCCTGTCCGCCGGCGCCTCGCCCTGGCGGATCGCCCTCGCCGGCTGGCTGCCCGTGGCGGGCCTCGGCGCCGCCCAGGTGGGCCTGCTGATGGCCGTGCTCCACTGGGGCCTCGGGCTGGAGATGGAACGGCCGGCGCTCACCGTCGGCTTCCTGTTCCTCGTCACCGGCTGCTTCGCGGCGATCGTCCAGTGGCTCAACGCCAAGTTCGGCGCCGCCGGACGCATCCTGGTGCTGGCCGTGCTGATGCTCCAGCTGACGTCGGCGGGCGGCACCTACCCCGTTCAGACCAGTCCCGGCTTCTTCAACGCGATCCACCCTTACCTGCCGATGTCGTACGTCGTCGAGAGCCTGCGCCGCCTCATCACCGGCGGGGACCTCGCCCCGGTGTGGCAGGGCTGCGCCGTCCTGACGGCCTTCACCCTGGGGGCACTGGCCCTCACCGCGCTCGCGGCCCGCGGCAAGCAGGTGTGGACCATGGACCGGCTGCACCCGGAACTGAGCCTGTAGCACCGAGCCCGTGGGGGATGTGTCGACCTGTGAGAATCAGCGCCATGGAAAGCAGCAGCACCGGTACGGGCGGCACGGTCACCGGCGGAACGGTCACCGGCGGCCGACGTCAGGCCACCCGGCAGAAGCTCTACGAAGCGGCCGTGACGCTCATAGCCGAGAAGGGCTTCTCGGCGACCACGGTCGAGGAGATCGCCGAGCGGGCGGGCGTCGCCAAGGGCACCGTCTACTACAACTTCGCCAGCAAGAACGACCTCTTCGAGGAGCTGCTGCGGCACGGGGTCGGACTGCTGACCGTCTCGCTGCGGACGGCGGCGGAGGAGACCGAGGCCCGCGGCGGCACCCGGGTCGAGGCGCTCGACGCGATGATCCGCGCCGGGCTCGTCTTCATCGACCGCTACCCGGCCTTCACCCAGCTGTACGTCGCCGAGCTGTGGCGCACCAACCGGACCTGGCAGTCCACGCTCATGGTGGTCCGCCGGGAGGCGGTGGCGGTGGTCGAGACGGTGCTGCGCGAGGGAGTCGAGCGCGGTGAGCTGAGCGCCGAGATCGACGTACCGCTCACGGCGGCCGCGATGGTGGGGATGGTGCTGGTGGCCGCGCTGGACTGGCAGTCCTTCCAGAGCGAGCGGTCGCTGGACGACGTGCACTCGGCCCTGTCCCTGCTGCTGCGGGGCCGGGTCAGCGGAAACCGCTGACCGCGGCCGGGGGTGTGCGTCTCCAGTGGCCGGGGGGCGTGCGTCCCCCGGCGGAGTGACCCCCGGTCGGCGGTGCCGTCCGCGGGCGGCGGCCCGTACAACTGGTGGGGCCCGCCGCGGCGCCTGAGTACCCGTACCCAGGCACGAGATGAGTACGCGCGCGGATGGGCCCCCACCTGCGCGGACGGCAGACTGGGGGCAACGGACAGGAGACCCGGTCCGCACCGCGGACACGGGGCCGCGGAGCGGACCGGGTACCTCCTCCGTGACCGGGCGGGGGACCCGGTGACGCGGTACACGGACGCGGCGGGGCTCGGGGGGATCGAGCCCCGCCGCGTCCGTGCGTTCACGGCCGGGCGGGAGAGCGGCTGCCGCGTCCGGACCGTCGCCGGCCGGACCGACTGCCGGCCGGGCCCGGTGCGCCGGGAGCGGACGCCCCCGTACGGCGGCGGGGCCCGACCGCGTCCCGCGCGATCCGGCCCCGCCCCCTCCGCCCGGCCTCCGTCACGGCCTCAGCCGCGCCCCCGCAGGGGCAGCCGCAGCCGGGCGGCCGCCAGCCGGACCGTCGCCAGCCGGCCCGCGACCGCCGAGGACAGCGCCGCCCAGCGGGCGGACACCGCCCAGGACACCCGGGCCGCCGAGCGCGGCAGCAGCAGCGCGCGCAGCCGCGCACCGCGGCCGGCCCCGGCCAGCAGCCCGGTACGGGCCAGCAGCACGTCGTCCGCCAGAGCCGGGTACGGGACCTTCGCGCCCGGCGGCGCGTACAGCTCGCGCTCCACCGCGCCCGCGACCCGGTGGACCGCCGCGGCGGACTCCGGCTCCAGCGCGCCCAGCTCCACGATCCGGTCCGCCGCCCGGCGCGGGGACAACGCCCCGTCCGGGGGCACGCCCACGTCCCAGGCGGCGTCACGCAGCTCCCGCCAGGCCGCCGGCACCTCACCGGTGCCCAGCCGGCGGCCCCGCACCCGGGTCCGCCACAGCAGCGGGAGCAGCGGGAGCCCCAGGACCACCACCGCGGCCGCGACCCAGCCGAGCACCGCCATCGCCGAGGTCCCGTCGCCGCCCGAGGCGTTCTGCCGGAGCACCGGGCCGCCGCACTCGCCGAGCTTCTTCAGCTCCGGCGGGCAGTCCTCGGCCGCCGACGGCGCCGGGGCGGGCGCCGTCGCGCCCGTGGAGGGCAGCGGTGCGGGCGCCGACGGCTGGGCCGCCGGGGCCTGCGGCCGGGAGTAGTCCGGCACCGAGATGCCCGACCGCGGCGTCGGCTCGAACCGGGTCCAGCCCACGCCCTCGAAGTACAGCTCCGGCCAGGCGTGCGCGTCCCGCATCGTCACGTTCACGTTGCCGTCCGGCTGCCGCTCGCCGGGGGTGAAGCCCACCGCGACCCGCGCCGGGATGCCGAGCGAACGGGACATCGCCGCCATCGAGAACGCGAAGTGGACGCAGAAGCCCTCCTTCTCGGCGAGGAAGCGGGCGACCGCCTGCGAGCCCGTCCCCGAGGCCGTCTTCGTGTTGTAGCGGAAGCCGCCGCTGACCGCGAAGTAGTCCTGCAGCTTCACGGCCCGCGTGTAGTCGTCCCGCGCCCCCTGCGTGACCTGGCGCGCCGTCTCCCCGACCACCGGCGGCAGCGTGTCCGGCAGCTTCGTGTACTCGGCCTGGACGGCCGCGTTCGGGGCGGGGGCGTTCTGCAGCTGCTGCGCCGTCGGCTTCAGCAGCAGGCTCCGTACGCTGTACCGCGCGCCCTGGACGTTCTGGAACCGCTCCTTGCCCAGCTGGTCCCCGACCAGGGTCCGTCCGGCCGGCTCGAAGCGCCACTTGCCGTCGATCTCGACCGCTGTCGCCGGGTACGGCATCGGGAGGTAGCGCTGGCTGTAGCCCTCGGCCGCCGAGAGGCTGGTCCGCACCTCCTGCGCGCCCTGGCGGACCTGCTCGCCGAGACCGGGCGGGTTCGGCAGGCGCTCGGGCACATCGGTCAGCGCCCGGCCCGAGGCCTCCCACTTGACCCCGTTGAACTCGTCCAGCGCCAGGATCCGCAGGTACTGCTCGCCCTGCTGCGGGCTGTCCGTCCGGTACTTCAGCACCACCCGGTTGTCCTGCGCGTTCAGGCTGTTCTGCAACGAGACCAGCGGGTTGACCGCCGAGATCGTCCCGCCCGTCCCGCCACCGCTGCCCCCGCCGCCGCCCTGCGGGCCCATCAGGCCGCTGCCGAGCGCCGGCAGCAGCGCGGGCACCACCAGCGCCAGGCCCAGGGCCGTCACGCCGATGCGCCGCCCGGTCCGCGCCGGAGCCGCCGCCCGGCCGCCGCCCGGTCCCGCGCCGAGGCCCGAGGCGGCCGACACCCGGCCGGGCGGGGTGCCGCCGAAGACCCGGCCCCACTGCGCCAGCCGGTCGCGGCCCTCGCTCAGCAGCATCATCAGGTACCCGCCGCCCGCCAGCAGGAAGGAGACCCAGGAGGCCCCGCCCCCGCCCGACAGGCCCGCGGCCACCGAGTACAGCGCGAGCAGCGGCAGTCCGGCCGCCGCGGCGGTGCGCACGGTCACCGCCAGCAGGTCCACCAGCAGCCCGATCAGCAGCACCCCGGACACCAGCAGCAGCCGGATGCCGTCCGTGAGCGGAGCGGGGATCGCGTACTCGCCGACGTCGATGGCGCCCTGCCGGAACAGCGCCCCGAAGTCCGTCACCAGGTACGCCACCGGACCGGACCCGCCGGACCCGGTCCTGCCGCCGAAGAAGAGCGCCAGCAGCAGCAGCGACACCAGCAGCTGCGCGGCCACGGTCAGCGAACGCGCCAGCGGCACCCGCCGCGCCCCGGCGCCGACCGCGCTCTGTACGGCCAGCAGCAGCGCCGCCTGCGGCAGCCAGGCCACCGACTCCACCAGCGGGGCCAGCGACCACGAGGTCAGCAGCGTCGCCAGTGCCGCGAACAGCGTCAGTCTCGCGCGCCCGCTCATCCCCGACCTCCGGTGGTACCCGGGCCGGAAGGAGCCCTCCCGGCCTGTCTCCACAGCTCGCCGAAGGCCACCCCGGGCGGGGCGGCCAGCGCCGTCCAGCCCGCGTCGCGCAGCCGGCGCAGCCGTTCCTCCACGGGGGGCAGCGCGTGCTCCTGCGCCGGACGGCCCGCCCACGTGGCGGAGTCCAGCACGAAGGCGACCGCGCCCCCGGCGCGCTGGCGCATCTTCGCGGCCAGCTCCGTCTGTACGTCGTCCAGGTCGCCGAGGAAGGCGACGAGCAGCCCGTCCCCGGCGTTGCCGCCGAAGCCGCTGCCGCGCACCGCGTCGTGGGCCCGCGAGAGCCCGGCGCCGTCGGACTGCCCGACCACGGCGAGGGTGTCCATCATCAGCCCGGCGGCCGTCGCGGAGTCCTGCCCGCCGGAGGCGGAGAAGCCGCCGCTCCCGCCCTCGCCGGGCACCGAGTCGCCGGTGTCCGTCAGGAGCCGCACCGAGAAACCCCGCTCCAGCAGGTGCACCAGGGCCGAGGCGGCCCCGGACACCGCCCACTCGAACGCCGAGTCGGGGCCGGCGCCCTCGAAGGCCAGGCGCCGGGTGTCCAGCAGGACGGTCGCCCGGCTGCGCTGCGGCTGCTCCTCGCGGCGCACCATGAGCTCGCCGTAGCGGGCGGTGGAGCGCCAGTGGACCCGGCGCAGGTCGTCGCCGCGCCGGTAGCCGCGGGGGATCACGTCGTCCTCACCGGCCAGGGCCAGCGAACGGCGGCTGCCGTCGCCGTAGCCGGACGCCTCGCCGGCCAGGCGGACCGGCGGCAGCGGTTCGGTGCGCGGTATGACGGTGAGGGTGTCGTACGCGGAGAAGGAGCGGGTCAGCTCGACCAGGCCGAAGGGGTCGCTCAGCCGCAGCTGGAGCGGGCCCAGCGGGTAGCGGCCGCGCAGATCGGAACGCACCCGGTAGGACACCTCGCGGCGCCCCCCCGGCTCGACCCGGTCCAGTACGAAGCGGGGGCGCGGGCCCAGCACGTACGGCACCCGGTCCTGGAGCATGAGCAGGCCGGTGGGGAGGCGGGAGACGTTGTCCAGGCGCAGCTGGACCCGGGCCTCGGCGCCCGCGGAGACCCGCGCCGGGGTGAGCCGGCGGCTGCCGGACACCCGGTGGCGGGTCCGGTGCAGCGCCAGGACGCAGATCAGCGGCAGCACCGCCAGCAGCAGCCCGACCCGGAGCAGTTCGCCCTGTCCCAGTACGTACGCACAGGCGGCGGCGGCGATCCCGGCGGCCAGGAACGAGCGGCCGCGCGTCGTCAGCCCGGACAGCGACGCGCGCAGCCCGCCGGCGCCGCGGCCTTCCTCCGCCGGGCCACCGGCGTCCATCAGAAGCCCCGGATGCCGGCGCCGGGCGGCATCTCGCCGCGGGCGTGCGCCGCGGGGACGGGGGTGCGCTGCAGGATGTCCTGGACGACCTGCTCGGCGGTGCGCCGGTTCAGCTGGGCCTGCGCGGTGAGCAGCAGCCGGTGCGCGAGGACCGGGGCGGCCAGCGCCTGGACGTCGTCGGGCAGTACGTACTCCCGGCCGGAGAGCGCGGCGGAGGCCTTCACGGCGCGCAGCAGGTGCAGGGTGGCGCGGGGCGAGGCGCCCAGGCGCAGGTCCGGGTGGCTGCGGGTGGCGGAGACCAGGTCGACGACGTAGCGCCGGACGGGCTCGGCGACGTACACCTCCCGGACGGCCTCGATGAGCTTGACGATGTCGTGGGCGTGCGCGACGGCCGTCAGGTCGTCGAGCGGGGAGAGCCCGCCGTGCACGTCGAGCATCTGGAGCTCGGCCTCGGGGCTGGGGTAGCCGACGGAGACGCGGGCCATGAAGCGGTCGCGCTGTGCCTCGGGCAGCGGGTAGGTGCCCTCCATCTCCACCGGGTTCTGGGTGGCGACGACCATGAAGGGGGTCGGCAGCACGTACGTGGTGCCGTCGATGGTGACCTGGTGCTCCTCCATCGACTCCAGCAGCGCGGACTGGGTCTTGGGCGAGGCGCGGTTGATCTCGTCGCCGATGACGATCTGCGCGAAGATCGCGCCCGGCTTGAACTCGAACTCGCGGCGCTGCTGGTCGTAGATGCTCACGCCGGTGATGTCGGAGGGCAGCAGGTCCGGAGTGAACTGGATGCGCTGCACCGAGCAGTCGATGGACTTGGCGAGCGTCTTGGCGAGCATCGTCTTGCCGACGCCGGGGACGTCCTCGATCAGCAGGTGTCCCTCGGCCAGCAGGACGGTCAGCGCGAGGCGCACGACCTCCGGCTTGCCCTCGATCACGCTTTCGACCGAGTGGCGCACGCGCTCCGCCGTGCTGGTCAGATCCGCGAGGCTCGCTCGGTCGTCATACGTCGTCACCTGGTTCTCCTCGGCCCTTTCCCAGGGCCGATCGCCCTTGGCGCATGACCGGCCCACCCCGAAACACGGACACCGGTTCCGGGGGTTCCCGGAAGGCGTCTCCCCGCATTCTTGACGGCGTTAAGGCCTTGTGTCACTCAAGAGCTGGGATCGATCTCCCGCAGGAGGCCGGTGTGCACGTCGAAGACGAAGCCTCGCACATCGTCCGTGTGCGGCAGGAAGGGGTTGGTCCGCACCCGCTGCATGGACTGCCGGACGTCCTGATCGACGTCGCGGAACGCCTCGACGGCCCAGGCCGGGCGCTGGCCGACCTCGTCCTCGAGCTCGTGCCGGAAGTCCTCGGTCAGGCTCTCGAGGCCGCAGCCGGTGTGGTGGATGAGGATCACCGTGCGGGTCCCCAGGGCCCGCTGGCTGATGGTGAGGGAGCGGATGGTGTCGTCGGTGACCACGCCTCCCGCGTTGCGGATCGTGTGGCAGTCGCCGAGCTCCAGGCCGAGGGCGGCGTGCAGGTCGAGGCGGGCGTCCATACAGGCCACGACGGCCACGTGCAGGACGGGGCGGGCGTCCATGCCGGGGTCGGCGAACTTTGCGGCGTACCGCCGGTTCGCTTCGACGAGGCGGTCGGTGACGCCGTCCCCGGGGATCTCGGACGCGGGCTCGGCGGGCAGGGATGCGGATGTCGTCATGGATACGACGTTAATGGTCACGGCTGGTCGGGGCAGTTGGTGAGGACGGACAAAGAAGGTCAACCGGCCTTGGTGTGAGCTAACCCACAGGGGTGAGGCGGAGGCGCCCATCCGAGTGATTCACGGCATTTGCCGCTTCCCCCGGAGAGCGTCGCACGGCGCGCGGGGCGGTTCGTTGACCGCGGCGACCGTTGCACTAAAGTGACGCGAACCGGCCGGAGCCCGGCCCTGACCGGCCGCCCGGCCCCCGATGAAACTCCGCGTGCGCGGCGCGTACGCACGGCCCGGCCCCCTCCCGCTCACCGGCCCGGCCGGGGCCGGATTCCCCGGTGCCGCCGGACGGGTACCGATCCCGAGCGGATGGGGCCCGGCGGTGCGTGCGCGCGGTGCGCCGTTATCTGAGAGGGCGCTTTGACTAGCGAGTCCCGACATGTCCCGGTGATGCTCCAGCGGTGCCTGGACCTGTTGGCCCCGGCGCTGGAGAGGCCCGGGGCCGTCGTCGTCGACTGCACCCTCGGCCTCGGCGGCCACAGCGAGGCCCTGCTCACCCGCTTCCCCGAGGCGCGCCTGATCGGCCTCGACCGCGACAAGGAGGCCCTGCGGCTCTCCGGCGAACGGCTCGCACCCTTCGGCGACCGGGCCACCCTCGTCCACGCCGTCTACGCCGACCTCGCCGAGGTTCTGGACGGGCTGCGCCTCCCGGCCGTCCAGGGCATCCTCTTCGACCTCGGCGTCTCCTCCATGCAGCTCGACGAGGCCGACCGCGGGTTCGCGTACGCGCAGGACGCGCCGCTGGACATGCGGATGGACCAGACGACGGGCATCAGCGCCGCCGAGGTGCTCAACACCTACGCGCCGGGCGAGCTCGTGCGCATCCTGCGCCAGTACGGCGAGGAGAAGCAGGCCAAGCGGATCGTGTCCGCGGTCGTCCGGGAGCGGGACAAGGAGCCCTTCACCAACAGCGCCCGGCTCGTCGAGCTGATCCGCGACTCCCTGCCCCAGGCGGTCAAGCGCACCGGCGGCAACCCCGCCAAGCGGACCTTCCAGGCGCTGCGCATCGAGGTCAACGGCGAGCTGTCGGGCCTGGAGCGGGCCATCCCCGCGGCGGTCGACCGGATCGCGGTCGGCGGCCGGATCGCGGTCCTCTCGTACCACTCGCTGGAGGACCGCCTGGTGAAGCAGGTCTTCGCGGCGGGCGCGACCACCACGGCCCCGCCCGGGTTGCCGGTGGTCCCGGAGAAGTACCAGCCGAAGCTGAAGCTGCTCACGCGCGGCGCCGAGCTGCCGACCGAGGAGGAGATCGCCGAGAACCGGCGGGCCGCCCCGGCGCGCTGCCGCGGCGTCGAACGCATCCGGGAGGCGAAGCTGTGACGGCCGGGGGCGGCAAGGCGGGGAAGTTCGCCACGCTGACGCGCGGCCAGGCGGCCCGGGTCGGCCGGGCCCTCGGCGGCCGCCCCGGCGCACGTCCCGCGGGCTCCGCCGGACAGGCGGCCCGGATGCCGTTCGTCCTGCTCGTCGTGGCCCTGCTCGGCGGCGGCCTGATCAGCCTGCTGCTGCTCAACTCGGCGTTGAACGAGGGCTCCTTCCGCTTGAGCAAGCTGAAGAAGGAGACCACCGTCCTGACCGACGAGGAGCAGGCGCTCCAGCGCGACGTCGACGCCCATTCCGCCCCCGACGCGCTCCAGCGCCGGGCGCAGGAGCTGGGCCTCGTCCCCGGCGGCAGCCCGGTCTTCATCAGCCCGGACGGCAAGGTCGCCGGCGCCGCCGCCCCGGCCGAGGTCCCGCCGCCGCCGTCCCCGGCCCCCTCCCAGGGCCAGGCACCGGCCCAGGGCCAGGTACCGGCCCAGGCCCCCTCCCAGACCCCGGGCGCGCCGCCGCAGGCCGCCGGGCCGTCGTCCTCGCCGGCCCCGGCCCCGGCGGCGTCCCCGCCGGCCGCCCCGCCCGGGCAGGCCCCGGCCGCCCCCAGCGGTTCCCAGCAGCCCAGCCAGCCCCCCGGAAGGTGACGTCGTGACGCGGACCCCTGCGGGACCCACCCCCGCCCCGCCCGCCCCCGGAGCGGGGCGCGGACCCCGGAACCCGGGAGCGGCCCCGATCCGCGGCGCCCGCCGCCGCCCCGCCGGGGGCGCGGCGTGAGCCCGGCGGAGCCGCCGCGCCGGCGGGTTCCCGGACCCGGGCGGCCGCGGCCGGGGGAGCGGGCCCGGGCCGGCGCGCGTCCCGCGTCCCGGCCAGCGACCCGCCGCCCGGCGGGACCGTCCAGGCCGCACACCATCCGGCTCGGCAGCCCCAGGCCCCGGCTGCGCCTGGTCGGCGTCGGCCTGACCCTCGTCATGCTCGCCTTCGTCGTACGCCTGCTCCAGGTGCAGGCGTACGACGCACCGGCCTTCTCCGCCGAGGCCTCCAAGAACCGCTACACCAGCGTCAAACTGGCCGCCGAGCGCGGTGAGATCACCGACCGCAAGGGCGTGGCCCTGGCCACCAGCGTCGACGCCTACGACATCACCGCCGACCCGAAGATGTTCACCCCGCAGGACAGCAAGGCCCCGGACGCCCCCGAGCAGGCCGCGGCCCTCCTCGCGCCCATCCTCGGCAAGGACGCCAAGGAACTCGCCGCCCGGCTGAAGACCCCGAACACCCGCTACGTCGTGATCGCCTACCGCCAGACCCCCCAGGTCTGGAACCAGATCAAGGACCTCAAGCGGGTCTTCGCGGACAAGGCGGCCGCCGACAAGCGCGACAACGGCCCCGGCGCCAACGTCCTGGCGGGCGTGTTCAACGAGAACAGCAGCAAGCGCGTGTACCCGGGCGGCGACCTCGCCGCCGGGATACTGGGTTACGTCAACGCCGAGGGCAAGGGCGGCGGCGGCCTGGAGTCCTCCCTCGACAAGAAGCTGTCCGGCAAGGACGGCGAGGTCACCTACGCCCAGTCCGGCGGCCGCCGGGTGCCCACCGCCGGATCCAGCGAGAAGCCCGCCGTACCCGGCGAGGACATCGAGCTGACCATCGACCGCGACATCCAGTGGGCGGCCCAGAGCGCCATCGCCGAGCAGGTCCAGAAGTCCGGGGCCGACCGCGGCTACGTCATCGTCCAGGACACCCTCACCGGCGAGATCCTCGCCATGGCCAACGCCCCCGGCTTCGACCCCAACGACCTGACCCGCGCCCGCTCCGCCGCCATGGGCAACGCGGCCCTCCAGGACGTGTACGAGCCGGGCTCCACCGCCAAGGTGATGTCCATGGCCGCCGTACTGGAGGAGAAGAAGGCCACCCCCGCCACGCACGTGGAGGTCCCCAACCGGCTCCACCGCGGGGACCGGCTCTTCAAGGACGACATCGACCACCCGACCTGGTACCTGACCCTCAACGGGGTCCTCGCCAAGTCCTCCAACATCGGCACCATCCTGGCCACCGGACAGCTCGGCCGCACCCAGCCCGAGGCCAACAAGGTGCTGCACTCCTACCTCACCAAGTTCGGCATGGGGCAGCCCACCGGCCTGGGCTACCCCGGGGAGTCCCGCGGCATCCTCGCCCGGCCGGAGGACTGGTCCACTTCGCAGCAGTACACGATCCCCTTCGGCCAGGGCATGTCCCTCAACGCCATGCAGGCGGCCTCCGTGTACTCGACCATCGCCAACGGCGGGGTCCGGATCGAACCGACCCTCGTGCGCGGCACCAAGGGCCCCGACGGCCGCTTCACCCCGGCCCCGGCCCCGGAGCAGCGCCAGGTGGTCAGCAAGGAGACCGCCAAGACCCTCGCCGAGATGCTCGAGTCCGTGGTCGACGACCAGGACGGCACCGGCACCAAGGCCCGCATCCCCGGCTACCGCGTCGGCGGCAAGACCGGCACCTCCAACCGGGTGGATCCGGCCACCGGCCGCTACAAGGGCTACACCGCCTCCTTCGCCGGGTTCGCACCCGCCGACAACCCCCGCGTCACCGTCTACTGCGCCATCCAGAACCCCACGAAGGGCAGCTACTTCGGCGGCCAGATCTGCGGCCCCATCTACAAGAAGGTCATGGAGTTCGCCCTCAAGACCCTCCAGGTCGCCCCCTCCGGAACCGCCCCCGCCGGACTTCCGGTCACCTTCGAACCCGGCCCGCAGTCGGGCCCGCAGCCCAGTCCGCAGCCCGCTCAGTGACCCACCGCCCGGGCGGCCCGCCAGAAATGCGTGAGGCACCACCAGTGACAACGATCACCCCGAAACCAGGGAACCAGCCCGCCGCCGGCACCGGGGCCGGGCCCTCGCTTCGCGAGCGGCCCGCCGCGCCCGGTACGCTCACCGCCGTGTCCCACGCCGATCAGCCCAGAACCACCCAGAAGGACGCCCCGGCAGTGCCGCCGGGAGCGCCCCGGCCCGAGTCCGCCAGCCCGACGCCACTGGGCGAGCTGGCAGCGCTGCTGGGCCTGCCGGAACCGGCCGCCGCACAGATCACCGGCATCACCCACGACTCCCGTGCGGTACGCCCCGGAGACCTGTACGCGGCCCTGCCGGGCGCCCGAACCCACGGCGCCGACTTCGCCGCCCAGGCGGCCGGCCTCGGCGCGGCCGCCGTGCTGACCGACCCCGCGGGGGCGGAACGCGCCGCCGCGACCGGACTGCCCGTCCTGACCGCCGCGGACCCGCGCGGCCGGGTGGGCGAGCTGGCCGCGGCGATCTACGGACGGCCCGGCGAGGGCCTGCTCCAGATCGGCATCACCGGCACCTCCGGCAAGACCACCACGGCGTACCTCGTCGAAGGCGGCCTGCGCGCCGCGGGCCGCAGCACCGGGCTCGTCGGCACCGTCGAGATGCGCATCGGGGACGAGCGGATCAAGTCCGAGCGGACCACCCCCGAGGCCACCGACCTCCAGGCCCTGTTCGCCGTCATGCGCGAGCGCGGGGTCGAGGCCGTCGCCATGGAGGTCTCCAGCCACGCCCTGGTGCTCGGGCGCGTGGACGGCTGCGTCTTCGACGTCGCCGTCTTCAACAACCTGAGCCCGGAGCACATGGAGTTCCACTCCGACATGGAGGACTACTTCCAGGCGAAGGCGCGGCTGTTCACCGCGCGCCGCGCCCGCCTCGGCGTGGTCAACCTCGACGACGAGTACGGCCGCCGCCTGGCCAAGGAGGCGGCGATCCCGGTCACCACCTTCTCCGCCGCCGGCGACCCGGCCGCCGACTGGCGTGCCGAGGACGTGGTGTTCGGGCCGGCCAGCTCCACCCTGACCCTGACCGGCCCCGCCGGACAGCGCGTCCGGGCCACCGCCCCGCTGCCCGGCCCGTTCAACGTCGCCAACACCGTCGCCGCGATCGTCACCCTCGCCGCCGCCGGCCTCGACCCGCAGACCGCCGCCGACGGCGTCGCCGCGGTCCCCGGGGTCCCCGGCCGGCTGGAGCGGGTGGACGCGGGGCAGCCGTACCTCGCCGTCGTCGACTACGCGCACAAGACGGACGCCGTCGAATCCGTCCTGCGCGCGCTGCGCGAGGTCACCGAGGGCCGGCTGCACATCGTGCTCGGCTGCGGCGGCGACCGCGACACCACCAAGCGCGGCCCCATGGGCGCCGCGGCCGCGCGGTACGCCGACACCGCCGTCCTGACCGCCGACAACCCGCGCTCCGAGGACCCGCTCGCGATCCTCGCCGCGATGCTCGAAGGCGCCGTCTCCGTACCGCCCGCCGAGCGCGGCACCGTCCTGGTCGACGCCGACCGGGCCGCGGCCATCGCCGCCGCCGTCGCGCGCGCCGAGCCCGGCGACACCGTCGTGGTGGCGGGCAAGGGCCACGAGCAGGGCCAGGACACCGCGGGCACCGTCCGCCCCTTCGACGACCGCACGGTGCTCCGCGCCGCGATCGAACGCCAGGCTGCGCAGAGCAGAGCAACGAACGCCCCCCAGGCCGAGGTGAACCAGTGATCGACCTCTCCCTCGCCGAGATCGCCGACATCACCGGCGGGCGGCCCCACGACATACCGGATCCGTCGGTGCGGATCAGCGGGCCCGTCGTCATCGACTCCCGCCAGGTGGAGGCCGGCAGCCTCTTCGCCGCCTTCGACGGCGAGCACGTCGACGGCCACGACTACGCGGAGCGCGCGGTCGCCGCGGGCGCGGCGGCCGTCCTCGCCGCCCGGCCGGTCGGCGTGCCCGCCATCGTCGTGCCCGACGTGGAGAAGGCGCTCGGCGCCCTCGCGCGGGCCGTCGTCGAACGCCTCGGCACCGACGTGGTGGCCCTGACGGGCTCCGCCGGCAAGACGTCCACCAAGGACCTCATCGCCCAGGTGCTCCAGGCCCACGCGCCCACGGTGTGGACGCCCGGCTCCCTCAACAACGAGATCGGCCTGCCGCTCACCGCCCTGAAGGCCACCGCGGAGACCCGGCACCTGGTGCTGGAGATGGGGGCCCGGGGGATCGGCCACATCGCGTACCTCACCGGCCTGACCCCGCCGCGCATCGGGCTCGTCCTGAACGTCGGCACCGCCCACATCGGCGAGTTCGGCGGCCGCGAGCAGATCGCGCAGGCCAAGGGCGAGCTGGTCGAGGCACTGCCGTCCGAGGCCGAGGGCGGCATCGCCGTCCTCAACGCCGACGACCCGCTCGTACGCCCCATGTCCGCCCGCACCAAGGCCCGTACGGTCCTCTTCGGCGAGGCCGGGGACGCCGACGTACGGGCCACCGACGTGCGCATGACGGCCGCGGGACAGCCCTCCTTCACACTCCACACACCCACCGGGTGCGGCGAAGTGACCTTGCGGCTGTACGGTGAGCACCACGTGTCGAACGCGCTCGCCGCGGCCGCCGTCGCCCATGTACTGGGCATGTCCGTCGAGGAGATCGCCACCGCGCTCTCCGGGGCGGGCACCTTGTCCCGGTGGCGGATGGAGGTCACCGAGCGGGCGGACGGCGTGACGATCGTCAACGACGCCTACAACGCGAACCCGGAGTCCATGCGGGCCGCTCTGCGCGCACTTGCCGCGATGGGCGGCTCCGCGCGGGCGAACGGGGGACGCACGTGGGCGGTGCTCGGCCCCATGGCCGAGCTCGGTGACGCATCGCTCGCCGAACACGACGCGGTGGGACGGCTTGCCGTCCGGCTCAACGTGAGCAAGCTCGTCGCAGTCGGGGGCAGGGAAGCGTCCTGGTTGCAACTGGGCGCATATAACGAGGGTTCGTGGGGTGAGGAGTCGGTGGTCGTGTCCGACGCGCAGGCGGCGGTCGACCTGTTGCGCAGTGAGCTGCGCCCGGGTGACGTCGTGCTGGTGAAGGCTTCGAGGTCGATCGGTCTGGAGCGGGTCGCGCAGGCATTGCTGGAGCGCGAGGGCGAGGTCGCCGACCGATGAGGCAGATCCTGTTCGCCGGAGTCATCGGCCTGTTCCTGACGCTCGTCGGCACCCCGTTGCTGATCAAGCTGCTGGCCCGCAAGGGCTACGGCCAGTTCATCCGCGACGACGGCCCGCGCGGCCACGCCGGGAAGAAGGGCACGCCCACCATGGGCGGCATCTCCTTCATCCTGGCGACGCTCATCGCGTACGCCCTGACGAAGGTCATCACCGGCGAGCCGGTGAGCCTCTCGGGCCTGCTCGTGCTGTTCCTGATGGCGGGCATGGGCGTCGTCGGCTACCTCGACGACTACATCAAGATCGTCAAGCGGCGGTCGCTCGGCCTGCGGGCCAAGGCGAAGATGTCCGGGCAGCTGATCGTCGGCATCGCGTTCGCGGTGCTCGCGCTCCAGTTCAAGGACTCGCGCGGGCTCACCCCGGCCTCCGACAGGCTGTCGTTCGTCACGGACTTCGGCTGGTCGATCGGCCCGGTGCTGTTCGTGGTCTGGGCCCTGTTCATGATCCTGGCGATGTCCAACGGCGTGAACCTGACCGACGGTCTGGACGGCCTGGCCACCGGCGCCGCCGTGATGGTCTTCGGCGCCTACACCTTCATCGGCGTCTGGCAGTACCAGGAGTCCTGCGCCAACGCGCAGACCCTGCCCTACCCGAACGCCTGCTTCGAGGTCCGGGATCCCCTCGACCTGGCCGTCGTCGCCTCCGCCCTGATGGGCGCCTGCTTCGGCTTCCTGTGGTGGAACACCTCGCCCGCGAAGATCTTCATGGGCGACACCGGCTCGCTTGCCCTCGGCGGCGCGCTCGCCGGTCTCGCGATCTGCTCCCGCACCGAGTTCCTGATGGCGCTCCTCGGCGGTCTCTTCGTCCTCATCACCATGTCGGTCGTCATCCAGGTCGGCTCCTTCAAGCTGACCGGCAAGCGCGTCTTCCGGATGGCACCGCTGCAGCACCACTTCGAACTCAAGGGGTGGTCCGAAGTCCTTGTGGTGGTCCGCTTCTGGATCATCCAGGGCATGTGCGTGATCGTGGGTCTCGGTCTCTTCTACGCGGGATGGGCAGCGGACAAGTGACGTCCTGGCAGGGCAAGAACATCACCGTCGCCGGTCTCGGCGTGAGCGGCATCAGTGCCGCCCGCGCCCTGGCCGGCTTCGGCGCATCGGTGACCGTCGTCGACGGCGGCGACAACGAGGGCCACCGCGCCCGCGCCGCGGAGCTGGAGGCCGCCGGGATCGCGGTGCGCCTCGCGGACGCCGAGACCCTGCCCGAGGGGACCGACCTGGTCGTCACCTCGCCCGGCTGGAAGCCCGACAGCCCGCTCTTCGCGGCGGCCGCGAAGGCAGGCGTCGACGTCGTCGGCGACGTGGAGATCGCCTGGCAGCTGCGCGGCGAGAACGCCGCCCCCTGGCTCGCGATCACCGGGACCAACGGCAAGACCACCACGACCCAGATGCTGGCGTCGATCCTCAAGGCCGCCGGCCTGCGGACCGCGGCCGTCGGCAACATCGGCACCCCGATCATCGACGTGGTGCTCCAGGAGGGCGCGTACGACGTGCTCGCCGTCGAGCTCTCCAGCTACCAGCTGCACTGGGCGCCGTCGCTGCGCGCCCACTCCGCGGCCGTGCTCAACCTGGCCCCCGACCACCTCGACTGGCACGGCTCGATGGAGGCGTACGCCGCCGACAAGGGCCGCATCTACGAGGGCAACACGGTCGCCTGCGTCTACAACGTCGCCGACCGGGCCACCGAGGACCTCGTGGTGCAGGCCGACGTCGAGGAGGGCTGCCGGGCGATCGGCTTCACCCTCGGCGCCCCCGGCCCCTCCATGCTCGGCGTGGTCGACGGCATCCTCATCGACCGGGCCTTCGTCGCCGACCGGCACAAGAACGCCCAGGAGCTGGCGCAGGTCGAGGACGTCAACCCGCCCGCCCCGCACAACATCGCCAACGCCCTCGCCGCGGCCGCCCTGGCCCGCGCCTTCGGCGTCGAGCCGCGCGCGGTGCGCGACGGGCTGCGCAACTTCCGACCGGACGCCCACCGGGTCGCGTACGTGGACGAGGTCGCCTCCGTCACGTACATCGACGACTCCAAGGCCACCAACACGCACGCCGCGGAGGCCTCCCTCGCGGCCTTCGAGCCGGTCGTGTGGATCGCCGGGGGCCTCGCCAAGGGCGCGACCTTCGACGAGCTCGTACGGAAGTCCGCGAAGCGGCTGCGCGCCGTCGTGCTGATCGGCGCCGACCGGGCGCTGATCGCCGAGGCGCTGGCGCGACACGCGCCCGAGGTCCCGGTCACCGACCTCGACCGGACCGACACTGGGGCGATGCTCGCGGCGGTGCGGGAGGCGGCCCGGCTCGCCGAGCCCGGCGACACGGTCCTGCTGGCGCCCGCCTGCGCGTCCATGGACATGTTCGCGAACTACAACAAGCGCGGGGACGCGTTCGCCGACGCGGTGCGCGAACTGGCCGCCGAGAGCGCCTAGGCCGAAGGCTCCGGCAGCGGGTTCCCTCCGGCCGGCTGCTCGCCCCGTACGAGTGGAGGGGAAGATCACAGATGCCGGCCAAGCAGATGCTTCCGGGGCGGCGGCCGTCCGCCGCGAGGGCGCAGGGCCGCAAGCGCCCCGCGGTGCGTGTGAAGCGGCCCGCCGGGCGCGGGCCGCTGGCCCGGTTCCGGCGTACGCAGGAGCAGGTGCGCAAGGCCTGGGACCGTCCGCTCACCGCGTACTACCTGATTTTCGGCAGCTCGCTGCTCATCACCGTGCTCGGTCTCGTGATGGTCTACTCGGCCTCCATGATCAAGGCGCTGCAGCTCGGCCTCGGTGACGCCTACTTCTTCAAGAAGCAGTTCCTGGCCGCCCTGATCGGCGGCTGCCTGCTGCTCGCCGCCTCCCGGATGCCGGTCAAACTGCACCGGGCCCTGTCCTATCCGGTGCTCGCCGGCACGCTGTTCCTGATGGCCCTGGTCCAGGTTCCCGGGATAGGGGTGTCGATCAACGGCAACCAGAATTGGATCTCCCTTGGCGGTCCGTTCATGTTGCAGCCCAGTGAGTTCGGCAAGCTGGCACTGATCCTGTGGGGCGCCGACCTGCTCGCGCGCAAGGGCGACAAGAACCTGCTGAGCCAGTGGAAGCACCTGCTGGTGCCGCTGGTCCCGGTGGCGTTCCTGCTGCTCGGACTGATCATGCTCGGCGGCGACATGGGCACCGCGATGATCCTCGGGGCGATCCTGTTCGGCCTGCTGTGGCTCGCGGGCGCCCCGACGCGGCTGTTCGTGGGGGTGCTGGCGTTCGCGGGTGTGATCGTCGCACTTCTGATCAAGACGAGCCCGCACCGGATGGACCGGATGGCGTGCCTCGGCGCGACAGAACCGGGCAAGAACGACCTTTGCTGGCAGGCCGTGCACGGGATCTACGCCCTCGCCTCGGGCGGCTGGTTCGGTTCCGGCCTGGGAGCCAGTGTGGAAAAATGGGGCCAACTACCCGAAGCCCACACCGACTTCATCTTCGCCATCACCGGGGAGGAACTGGGTCTGGCGGGGACGCTGTCGGTACTCGCCCTGTTCGCGGCCCTAGGCTATGCGGGTATCCGCGTGGCCGGACGCACGGAGGACTCCTTCGTACGGTTTGCCGCGGGAGGCGTGACCACCTGGATCACGGCGCAAGCCGTGATCAACATCGGTGCGGTGCTCGGCCTGCTGCCGATCGCCGGAGTCCCGCTCCCGCTGTTCTCCTACGGGGGGTCGGCCCTGCTGCCGACGATGTTCGCGGTCGGACTGCTCATCGCCTTCGCGCGGGAGGAGCCGGCGGCACGCGCGGCCCTCGCGATGCGGCAGCCGAAAAGCGGCTGGAGGCGGACCGGGGTGAGATGGAAATCGATGAGACGGCGCGTCAAGAAGCGTCCGTCCGGAGAGCGGTGAATTTCGGTGCATGTCGTACTCGCCGGTGGGGGGACCGCCGGCCACATCGAGCCGGCGCTCGCCCTCGCGGACGCCCTGCGCAGGCAGGACCCTTCAGTGGGCATCACCGCCCTCGGCACGGAGCGCGGACTGGAAACCCGCCTGGTGCCGGAACGCGGCTACGAGCTGGGCCTGATCCCCGCCGTACCGCTGCCCCGCAAGCCCACCCCGGAGCTGATCACCGTCCCGGGACGGCTGCGCGGCACCATCAAGGCCGCGGAGGAGATCCTCATCCGCACCAAGGCCGACTGCGTCGTCGGCTTCGGCGGCTACGTGGCCCTGCCCGGCTACCTCGCGGCCAAGCGGCTCGGGGTGCCGATCATCGTCCACGAGGCCAACGCCCGGCCCGGACTGGCCAACAAGATCGGCTCCCGGTACGCCCACGCCGTCGCGGTCTCCACCCCCGACAGCAAGCTGCGCGGCGCCCGCTACGTGGGCATCCCGCTGCGCCGCACGATCTCCACCCTCGACCGGGCCGCCGTACGCCCCGAGGCGCGCGCCGCGTTCGGCCTGGACCCCCACCTGCCGACGCTGCTCGTCTCCGGCGGCTCGCAGGGCGCCCGCCGCCTCAACGAGGTGATCCAGGCGGTCGCCCCGACCCTCCAGCGCTCCGGGATCCAGATCCTGCACGCGGTGGGCCCGAAGAACGAACTGCCGCGTGTCGACAACATGCCCGGGATGCCGCCTTATGTGCCGGTACCGTACGTGGACCGGATGGACCTCGCGTACGCCGCCGCCGACATGATGCTGTGCCGCGCGGGTGCGATGACCGTCGCCGAACTGTCCGCCGTCGGGCTCCCGGCCGCCTACGTCCCGTTGCCGATCGGCAACGGCGAACAGCGGCTCAACGCCCAGCCGGTGGTCAAGGCCGGCGGCGGCCTGCTCGTGGACGACGCGGAGCTGACGCCCGAGTGGGTGCTCGGCCAGGTCCTCCCGGTGCTGTCCGACCCGCACCGCCTGTACGAGATGTCCCGCGCCGCCGGCGAGTTCGGCCGCCGGGACGCCGACGAGCTGCTGGTCGGCATGGTGTACGAGGCGATCGCGGCACACCGGGCCCGCTGAGGCGGGAACGCACAGACGCAGGAGGCACAGGAGTGGCCGGAGCGACGACCGCACAGCGCGGCACACCGGGTTCTGGCGGGCCCTCCCGCAAGGGCCCCGGCGCTCCCGGGCGCCCTGGGCCCCCGAAGCCCGCCAAGTCGTCGAAGAGGTCCGGCCCGCGGGGCCCCGGCGTGCGCGTGCGCCGGGGCCCCGTACTGGCCTCCCTGGTGGCCGCGGTGCTCCTCGCCGGGGGCGTCACCTGGGTGCTCTACGGCTCCTCCTGGCTCCGCGTCGAGAAGGTCACCGCCGCCGGCACGGACGTGCTCACCCCCGAGCAGGTCCTGGCCGCGGCGGCGGTCCCGGTCGGCGCGCCCCTGGTGAGCGTGGACACCGACGAGATCGAAAACCGTGTCAGGGGGCGCCTGTCCCGCATCGATTCGGTCGATGTCGTACGGGCCTGGCCGCACGGAATCGGACTGAAAGTGACGGAACGCAAACCCGTCCTGCTCATCAAAAAGGGCGCCGACTTCGTGGAAGTGGACGCTTCGGGTGTGCGATTCGACACGGTTCCGAAAGCACCGGGGGGCGTTCCGGTGCTGGAATTGAACGCGGGAGGCTCTCCGAGCGCCCGCCGCTTCGACGAGGAGCGGCTGCTCCGCGAGGCCGTCCTCGTCGCCGGATCGCTCCCCGGGCCGGTCGCCAAGGAGACCTTGCAGGTCAAGGTGGGTTCCTACGATTCGGTCCTGCTGGAGCTGACCCGGGGGCGGACCGTGGCCTGGGGCAGCGGCGAACAGAGCGACGCGAAGGGGCGCGCGTTGACCGCTTTGCTGAAAGCCGCGCCCAAGGCCGATCACTTCGACGTGAGCGTCCCCACCGCCCCTGCGGTGTCCGGGAGTTGACGTCGGGTCCAACATCGACGCACCCTGGTTGGCCAGCGATACGGGTGATCACATAGGGTGAAAAGAAAAACGGGAGGTTCGGCGTGTTCGTTGAACACGCGCTACTTGTCGACTTAGTGTCCTGTTCGGAAGAACCCAGGGAACAGACACACCCCTAACCCTAAACTTCAGGGTGAGGGTTCGGGTCGGCGCGTTAGAACCGTCCCTATTTCGGCATCAGTCGTCGCAACGCAGGCCCGCGAGGCGGCGACACGTAACTCGAGGCGAGAGGCCTTCGACGTGGCAGCACCGCAGAACTACCTCGCAGTCATCAAGGTCATCGGTGTCGGCGGCGGTGGTGTCAATGCCATCAACCGAATGATCGAGGTCGGTCTCAAGGGCGTCGAGTTCATCGCCATCAACACGGACGCCCAGGCGCTGTTGATGAGCGACGCCGACGTCAAGCTCGACGTCGGCCGCGAACTCACCCGGGGCCTCGGCGCCGGCGCCAATCCGGCCGTCGGTCGCAAGGCGGCAGAGGACCACCGCGAGGAGATCGAGGAGGTCCTCAAGGGGGCCGACATGGTCTTCGTCACCGCCGGTGAGGGCGGCGGCACCGGCACCGGCGGCGCACCCGTCGTCGCCAACATCGCGCGCTCGCTGGGCGCCCTGACGATCGGTGTGGTCACCCGGCCGTTCACCTTCGAGGGCAGGCGCCGGGCGAACCAGGCGGAGGACGGCATCGCCGAGCTCCGCGAAGAGGTCGACACCCTCATCGTCATCCCCAACGACCGGCTGCTGTCCATCTCGGACCGCCAGGTCAGCGTGCTCGACGCCTTCAAGTCGGCCGACCAGGTCCTGCTGTCGGGCGTCCAGGGCATCACCGATCTCATCACCACCCCGGGTCTGATCAACCTCGACTTCGCCGACGTCAAGTCCGTGATGTCCGAGGCCGGCTCGGCGCTCATGGGCATCGGCTCGGCCCGCGGCGACGACCGCGCGGTGGCCGCGGCCGAGATGGCGATCTCCTCGCCGCTGCTGGAGGCGTCCATCGACGGCGCCCGCGGCGTGCTGCTCTCCATCTCCGGTGGCTCGGACCTCGGTCTCTTCGAGATCAACGAGGCCGCGCAGCTGGTGAGCGAGGCCGCGCACCCCGAGGCGAACATCATCTTCGGCGCCGTCATCGACGACGCGCTCGGCGACGAGGTACGGGTCACCGTCATCGCGGCCGGGTTCGACGGCGGACAGCCCCCGGCCCGCCGGGACAACGTCATCGGCGCCGCGTCCACGAAGCGCGAGGAGCCGGCACCCGCGCCGGTCCGCTCGGCGGAGCCGGTCCGTCCGGCCTTCGGCGGGCTCGGCTCGGTCACCCCGCGCGAGGAGCCCCCGGCCCCCGTCGAGCCGGCCCCGGTCGAGGTCCAGGCCCCCGCGCCGCAGGTCCCGACGGCCCGGCCGTACCAGGACAGCCCGGCCGAGGAACTGGACGTCCCGGACTTCTTGAAGTGACACCGGAGCAGCACCACGTGGGCGGCGCCCACTTCGCCTTCACCGACAGGTGGGGCGGAGTGAGCGCCGTTCCGTACGAAGAGCTCAACCTCGGCGGCGCGGTCGGAGACGACCCTGCCGCCGTTCTCGCGAACCGGGTCCGGGCGGCGGGGTCCCTGGGCATCGAGCCCGGCCGGGTGGTCTGGATGAACCAGGTGCACGGCCGGGACGTCGCGGTGGTCGACGGACCGTGGGCCGCCGACGCGGACATCCCCCGCGTGGACGCCGTGGTGAGCGCCCGCCGGGGGCTCGCCCTCGCCGTGCTCACCGCCGACTGCACGCCCGTCCTGCTGGCCGACCCCGTCGCCGGGGTCGTGGGCGCCGCGCACGCCGGGCGGCCGGGGCTGGTCGCCGGGGTCGTGCCCGCCGCCGTCGAGGCGATGGTGGCCCTCGGGGCCGAGCCGGGCCGGATCACCGCCCGTACCGGACCCGCGGTCTGCGGCCGCTGCTACGAGGTGCCCGCCGCAATGCGGGACGAGGTCGCCGCGGTGGTGCCGGCCGCCCGGGCCGAGACCAGCTGGGGCACACCGGCCGTCGACGTGGTCGCCGGAGTCCACGCGCAGCTCGCGGAGGCGGGGGTGATGGAGAGTCGCCGTTCCCCGGTCTGCACACTGGAGTCGCGGGACCACTTCTCGTACCGCCGCGACCGGGTGACCGGGCGGCTTGCCGGATATGTCTGGTTGGACTGAAAAATGACGGACCGTGAGTCGGAACTCGCCGAAAACCTGGCGCGGGTGGAGGAACGCCTCTCGTCGGCCTGTGCGGCGGCGGGACGCGGGCGGGACGAGGTGACCCTCATCGTGGTCACCAAGACCTACCCGGCGAGTGACGTACGGCTGCTGGCGGACCTGGGTGTCCGTCATGTGGCGGAGAATCGCGACCAGGACGCCGCCCCCAAGGCGGAGGCCTGCGCGGACCTGCCGCTCACCTGGCACTTCGTCGGCCAGTTGCAGACCAACAAAGTCCGTTCCGTGGCGGGATACGCGCACCTGGTGCAGTCGGTCGACCGGCCCAAGCTCGTGACGGCCCTGTCCGCGGCCGCCGCGCACGCGGGCCGGGAGCTCGGCTGCCTCGTACAGATCGCCCTCGACGCCGAGTCGGGCGGACGGGGGGCCCGCGGGGGCGCCGCACCGGAGCAGCTCGCGGAGTTGGCGGCCCTCGTGGCCGGCTCGCCCGGACTGCGGATCGACGGGCTGATGACCGTCGCGCCGCTGGCCGGTCCGTACGCGGGACGCGAACAGGCCGCTTTCGAGCGGCTGGTGGAATTGTCATCCCGGCTGCGCGCGGACCATCCGGCTGCCACGATGGTCTCGGCCGGGATGAGCGCAGACCTGGAACAGGCCGTGGCGGCCGGTGCGACACATGTACGCGTCGGCACTGCGGTACTCGGCGCGAGACCCCGGCTCGGGTAACGTCGCGAAGAAAGTCGGACCACAGCAGAAAATATGGTCATTCCCGCTGATGGGCGGGCAGACCACGTGGATCGCGGGCAGTTGGTGACATTCGTGACACAGCGGCACCTGCGACAGGGCGATCCACCACAGAGCGGAGGACTCAGAGAATGGCCGGCGCGATGCGCAAGATGGCGGTCTACCTCGGCCTCGTGGAGGACGACCGGTACGACAACCCGGGGTACGACCCCGACGACGAGTTCGAGCCCGAGCCGGAACCCGAGCGAGCCCGAGACCGGGACCGCCGACCGCAGCCTGTTCACCAAGCGCCCGTATCGGACGAACCGGTACGAGTCGCACAGCCACCAGCGCAGCGGGAACCCATCCCAATTCCGGTTGAAAACGGACGTCCTGCGCGAATCGCCCCCGTGGCATCCATCACACCCGATCGCTCGAACCTGGAGAAGAACGCCCCCGTGATCATGCCCAAGGTCGTCTCCGAGCGGGAGCCGTACCGCATCACGACGCTGCACCCCCGGACCTACAACGAGGCCCGTACCATCGGGGAACACTTCCGTGAGGGCACTCCGGTGATCATGAATCTCACGGAGATGGACGATACGGATGCGAAGCGTCTCGTGGACTTCGCCGCCGGTCTCGTCTTCGGTCTGCACGGCAGCATTGAACGCGTGACACAGAAGGTGTTCCTGCTGTCGCCTGCTAACGTCGATGTCACGGCGGAGGACAAGGCCCGCATCGCGGAGGGCGGGTTCTTCAACCAAAGCTAGACCGATCCGTCAGATACGGGACCGGGAACAGAGCGGAAGCTGGGGAGAGGGAAGCGCGGGATGGGTGTCGCACTACAGGTCGTCTACATCGCGCTGATGTGCTTCCTCATCGTGCTGATCTTCCGACTGGTCATGGACTACGTGTTTCAGTTCGCACGTTCATGGACACCCGGCAAGGCGATGGTGGTCGTTTTGGAGGCCACCTACACTGTCACCGATCCACCGCTCAAGCTTCTTCGGCGTTTCATCCCGCCGTTGCGTCTCGGGGGCGTGGCACTCGACCTGTCCTTCTTCGTTCTGATGATCATCGTTTACATCCTCATCAGTTTCGTGAGCACCGCTGCGAGAAGCGTGTGAACGATGTGCTCCCCCGCAGGCGCGGGGACAGTCCCGATACGGTCTTGCCGACTGCCGACGACTACGTAGAGGTGAAGAAGAGATGCCGCTGACCCCCGAGGACGTGCGGAACAAGCAGTTCACGACCGTCCGCCTCCGAGAAGGCTATGACGAGGACGAGGTCGATGCCTTCCTCGACGAGGTCGAGTCCGAACTGACGCGCCTGCTGCGCGAGAACGAGGACCTGCGCGCCAAGCTGGCCGCCGCCACGCGTGCCGCCGCGCAGAACCAGCAGCAGCAGGGCATGCGCAAGCCGGAACCCCAGGACCAGCGAGGCCCCGGCGCCCCCGTGCCCGCGGCCATATCCGGCCCGCCGCAGCAGCAGCAGCCCCAGATGGGCCCGCCCCAGCTGCCGGGCGGCCAGCCGCAGCTGCCGCCGGGCCCCGGCGGGAACGGACCGCAGGGTCCGGGCCCGATGGGCGGCCCCATGCAGCAGCACCCGATGGGTGGACCGCAGGGCATGGGCCAGCAGTCCATGCAGCAGCAGCAGCAGCACCAGCAGCAGCCCCAGCAGCAGCAGTCGATGGGCGGCCAGAACCCGCTCGGCCAGCCGATGGGCCAGCAGATGCAGCCCATGGGGCAGCAGATGCAGCCGATGGGGCAGCAGATGCAGCCCATGGGCCAGCAGATGCACCAGCAGCAGCCCCAGCAGCTTCCGCAGCAGAGCCCCGGTGGCGACAGCGCCGCCCGCGTCCTGTCGCTGGCGCAGCAGACCGCCGACCAGGCGATCGCGGAGGCCCGTGCCGAGGCCAACAAGATCGTCGGTGAGGCCCGGTCGCGCGCCGAGGGTCTGGAGCGGGACGCCCGCGCCAAGGCCGACGCGCTGGAGCGGGACGCGCAGGAGAAGCACCGCGTCGCGATGGGCTCCCTGGAGTCCGCCCGCGCCACGCTGGAGCGCAAGGTCGAGGACCTGCGGGGCTTCGAGCGCGAGTACCGCACGCGTCTGAAGTCCTACCTGGAGTCGCAGCTGCGTCAGCTGGAGACCCAGGCCGACGACTCCCTGGCCCCGCCGCGCAACCCGGGTGCCCCCTCGCTGCCGCCGTCGCCGTCGCCCTCGATGGCTCCGGCCGGTGCGATGGGCCACTCCATGGGAGGCCCGTCCATGGGCGGCCCGTCGATGGGCGGCCCGTCCTCCATGGGCGGTCCCTCCCCGATGGGTGCCCCGTCCTACGGCGGCAACCAGCAGCAGATGTCCCCGGCGATGACCCAGCCGATGGCTCCGGTGCGGCCGGCTGCGCCGCAGCCGATGCAGGCGCCGTCTCCCATGCGGGGCTTCCTGATCGACGAGGACGACAACTAGGCGCCGCGTTCGGCGTCGGCACAGTCGCTTCACGGGCCGGGCCCGGTTCCCCTTCGGGGGTGCCGGGCCCGGCCCGTTTCGTGTGTCCCGGTGCCGGTGCCGGTGCCGGCCGGTGGCTGGGGCCGGTGTCGCTGCCGTCGGGCGGGTGCGGCCCACCGCCCTGGGGCGGAGCCCCGGAGGTCTGAGCCCCGCCGGATGCCGAGGCGCGGGGGACTCGGGGAAACGGGAGCGGCCCGTACCCCCCCGGGAGGGTGGGTACGGGCCGCTGGGGGTGGGGTTACGCCTTGCGGAGGTGGAAGGTGAGGGAGAGGGGCTCGTCCGTGAAGGGGGCGCCGTACGCGGCGTCCGCTTCGCCGGGGGCGAAGTCCACCGCCAGGACCTCGTCGGAGATCAGGGCCGCGTGGTCGGTCAGCGCCGTCACGACCTCGGGCTCCGGCGAGGACCACCGCAGGGCGATCCGGTCCGCCACGTCCAGGCCGGAGTTCTTGCGGGCCTCCTGGATCAGGCGGATCGCGTCACGGGCCAGGCCCGCCAGCCGCAGCTCGGGGGTGATCTCCAGGTCCAGGGCGACCGTCGCCCCGGAGTCCGAGGCGACCGACCAGCCCTCGCGCGGGGTCTCGGTGATGATGACCTCCTCCGGGGTGAGGGCCACCGTCTCGCCGTTCACCTCGACCTCGGCGGAGCCGGACCGCAGGGCCAGGGACAGGGCCGCCGCGTCGGCGGCGGCCACCGCCTTCGCCACGTCCTGTACGCCCTTGCCGAAACGCTTGCCCAGCGCACGGAAGTTGGCCTTGGCCGTGGTGTCCACCAGGGACCCGCCGACCTCGGAGAGGGAGGCCAGGGAGGAGACGTTCAGCTCCTCCGTGATCTGGGACCTCAGTTCGGGGGAGAGGGCGTCGAAGCCCGTGACCCCGACCAGGGCGCGCGACAGCGGCTGACGGGTCTTCACGCCCGACTCCGCGCGGGTGGCGCGGCCCAGCTCGACCAGGCGGCGCACCAGCTGCATGTGGCGGGAGAGCTCCGGGTCGACCTGCGCGGTGTCCGACTCCGGCCAGGAGCTGAGGTGCACGGACTCCGGCGCCTCCGGGGTGACCGGGACGATCATGTCCTGCCAGACCCGCTCCGTGATGAAGGGCGTCAGCGGGGCCATCAGGCGGGTCACCGTCTCCACCACGTCGTGGAGCGTGCGCAGCGCGGCCGCGTCACCCTGCCAGAAGCGGCGGCGCGAGCGGCGGACGTACCAGTTGGAGAGGTCGTCGACGAACGCGGACAGCAGCTTGCCGGCGCGCTGGGTGTCGTACGACTCCATCGCCTCCGTCACCTCGGCGACGAGGGTGTGGAGTTCGGACAGCAGCCACCGGTCGAGCACCGTGCGGTCGGCCGGCGCCGGGTCGGCCGAGGACGGGGCCCAGTTCGACGTACGGGCGTACAGCGCCTGGAAGGCCACCGTGTTCCAGTACGTGAGGAGGGTCTTGCGCACGACCTCCTGGATCGTGCCGTGGCCGACGCGCCGCGCCGCCCACGGGGAGCCGCCCGCCGCCATGAACCAGCGGACGGCGTCCGCGCCGTGCTGGTCCATCAGCGGGATCGGCTGCAGGATGTTGCCCAGGTGCTTGGACATCTTGCGGCCGTCCTCGGCCAGGATGTGGCCGAGGCAGACCACGTTCTCGTACGCGGACTTGTCGAAGACGAGGGTGCCGACCGCCATGAGGGTGTAGAACCACCCGCGGGTCTGGTCGATGGCCTCCGAGATGAACTGCGCCGGGTAGCGCTTCTCGAAGACCTCCTTGTTCTTGTACGGGTAGCCCCACTGCGCGAACGGCATCGAACCCGAGTCGTACCAGGCGTCGATGACCTCCGGAACGCGGACGGCCTCCAGCGCGCAGCCCTCGTGCGTGCAGGTGAAGGTGACGTCGTCGATGTACGGGCGGTGCGGGTCCAGCGCCGACTGGTCGGTGCCCGTCAGCTCGGACAGCTCCGCGCGGGAGCCGACGCAGGTGAGGTGGTTCTCCTCGCAGCGCCAGATCGGCAGCGGGGTGCCCCAGTACCGGTTGCGGGACAGCGCCCAGTCGATGTTGTTGTTGAGCCAGTCGCCGAAGCGGCCCTGCTTGACGGAGTCCGGGAACCAGTTGGTCTTCTCGTTCTCCCGCAGCATCGCGTCCTTGACGGCGGTGGTGCGGACGTACCAGGACGGCTGCGCGTAGTAGAGCAGCGCCGTGTGGCAGCGCCAGCAGTGCGGGTAGCTGTGCTCGTAGGCGATGTGCTTGAAGAGCAGGCCGCGCGCGTCGAGGTCGGCGGTGAGCTTCTCGTCGGCCTTCTTGAAGAAGATGCCGCCGACGAGCGGGACCTCCTCCTCGAAGGTGCCGTCGGGGCGGACCGGGTTCACGACGGGCAGGCCGTACGCGCGGCAGACCGCGAGGTCGTCGGCGCCGAAGGCGGGGGACTGGTGGACGAGACCGGTGCCGTCCTCGGTCGTGACGTACTCGGCGTTGACGACGTAGTGCGCCGGCTCCGGGCTTCCCCCATCGGTTCCCTCGCCGGTGCTCGGGAACTCCACCAGCTCGAAGGGGCGCTGGTAGGTCCAGCGCTCCATCTCCTTGCCGGTGAAGGACTCGCCGGTGGCCGACCAGCCCTCGCCGAGGGACTTCTCCAGCAGCGGCTCGGCGACGACCACCTTCTCGGTCCCGTCGGTGGCCACGACGTACCGGACCTCCGGGTGCGCCGCGACGGCGGTGTTGGACACCAGGGTCCAGGGGGTCGTCGTCCAGACGAGGAGGGCCGCCCCGCCCGCGAGCGGGCCGGAGGTCAGCGGGAAGCGGACGTAGACCGAGGGGTCGACGACCGTCTCGTAGCCCTGGGCCAGCTCGTGGTCCGACAGGCCGGTGCCGCAGCGGGGGCACCAGGGGGCGACGCGGTGGTCCTGCGTGAGCAGGCCCTTGTTGAAGATCTCCTTCAGCGACCACCACACGGACTCGACGTACTCGGGGTCCATGGTCCGGTAGGCGTCGTCCAGGTCGACCCAGTAGCCCATGCGGGTCGTGAGCTCGGTGAACGCGTCGGTGTGGCGGGTCACGGACTCGCGGCACCTGGCGTTGAACTCGGCGATGCCGTACGCCTCGATGTCCTTCTTGCCGTTGAAGCCGAGCTCCTTCTCGACGGCGAGCTCGACGGGCAGGCCGTGGCAGTCCCAGCCGGCCTTGCGGGCCACGTGGTAGCCGCGCATCGTGCGGAACCGGGGGAAGACGTCCTTGAAGACGCGGGCCTCGATGTGGTGCGCGCCGGGCATGCCGTTCGCGGTGGGCGGGCCCTCGTAGAAGACCCACTCGGGGCGGCCCTCGGACTGCTCCAGGGTCTTGGCGAAGGTCTTGCTCTCGCGCCAGAAGTCGAGGACGGCGTGCTCGAGGGCGGGCAGGTCGACCTGGGCGGGTACCGGGCGGTACTGCGGCGGTGTGGTCATGAGGCTGAACTCTTCCTCCGGCGGGATGTCACTTCCGTCCGGAGGGACGAGGGCCGTCACGGCTCCCGCGGTACCACCCTCCTTGGCCGCCGGACACGTCCGATGGCCCCCTCATTGGGGTGCGAAGCCGGTTCTACTCGCCGTACGCGGGCCCGGGGGTCGCGTACGCGCTTTCTTCCGGCGGCTCCGGGGTGATCCTTCACGTCGCGCTCGCCCCCGGGCTCTCACCGTCCCCGGGTCGCTCCTGGCTGCGTCCGACGCTACTCGTCCCCATCCATGCCTCTCGCTGGGGCCAGTGTACGGGCCGGGGGCGCGGTCGGCCTACCGGTCCCCGGGGGCGTGCGCGGCGGCCCGCCCTTCCGGCGCCCCGGGGGCGCCGGAAGGGGGCGCGGGGCGGGGGCGGCGCGGCGGGCCGGGGCGGGCGGCCGGGTGCCCGAACGGGCTGACGCGCCGGTACGGCATCCGGTGGGGCGCGAGGGGACGGATTACCGGGCTTCCGGATGGGCACAACGGTTTCAGGTCGGCCACGAGGGAAGCGTCTCCCGTTGCCGCGGGGCCGGAGTCGATTTATCGTTCCGGCATGATTCGCGAGCAATGATCACAGTATGTGAAGGGGCCGCGGCCATGGTGGCGAAGAAGACCGCCGGGAGTACAGCCAAGAGGGCCGCCGGGAAGGCTGCGGCGACCGAGGAAGCGGCTCCGGCCGGGAAGAAGACCGCTGCCCGGAAGTCCGCTGCCCGCAAGACCGCCGCCGCCACGAAGGCGACGACGGGAAAGACGACCGCCGCCGAGGCCCAGGCCGAGGGTGCGGGCGCCGCCGAGAAGACGGGTGCCGTCGAGAAGCGGAAGGTCACGGCCAAGGCGGCCGGGACCGAGGGGGCGGCGCATGCCGCGAAGAAGACGGGAGTCCGCAAAGTGGTTGCCAAGAAGAGCACCGGTACGGCGAGGAAGACGGCGGCGGCCGCCACCAGCGGGCTGCCCAAGACGCGCGTCACCGAGGTCACCGTGCCGGGCGAGCTCGCCGTACGGCCCGGCGAGGACCCGTGGACGCGCGGAGAGGTCGACGAGGCCCGCACCGGCCTGATGAGCGAGGTGCTGCGGCTGCGCGCCGAACTGGACGCCTCCGAGGCGGCCATCTCCGGCCTGATGCGGGACTCCGGCGACGGCGCGGGCGACGACCAGGCCGATACGGGCACCAAGAACATCACCCGGGAGTCCGAGCTGTCCCTCGCGGCGAACGCCACCTCGATGCTGGAGCAGACCGAGCGGGCTCTGGAGCGGCTGGAGGCGGGCACGTACGGCCTCTGCGAGAACTGCGGGCAGCCCATCGGCAAGGCCAGGATGCAGGCCTTCCCCCGGGCCACGCTGTGCGTGGACTGCAAGCAGAAGCAGGAGCGGCGGCACTAGGGCCGTCCCGGCCCCGTCCCGGCCCGTCCCGGAGCCGTCCGCGCGGCGGGGCGGGAGCGGGTCGAGGGGGCGCCTGGAGGGCGCACGGCGGGTGCCCTGACGTACTCTCGTGTTCGGTCAGGGTCCAGGAACCTGGCGGAGCTGTGTCGCAACCTGGTTCGAGCTAGTTCGAGGGACTCACGTGGCAGAGGCGGAGCGCATCATCGGTACGCCGGAGGTCGGGGACGACTCCCAGCCGGAGTCCGCCGGGCCCAGGGGGCATCGGCGGATCATGGCACTGCTCGTCGTGGCGGTGCTCGCCTACGTGCTTGACCTCGGCAGCAAACTGCTCGTCGTGGCGAAGCTGGAGCACCAGCCGCCGATCGAGATCATCGGCGACCTGCTGAAGTTCGAGGCCGTCCGCAACCCGGGCGCCGCCTTCGGCTTCGGCGAGGCCTTCACGATCATCTTCACCTGCATCGCGGCCAGTGTGATCGTCGTGATCATCCGGCTGGCCCGCAAGCTCTACAGCCTGCCGTGGGCGATCGCGCTCGGCCTGCTGCTGGGCGGCGCCCTGGGCAACCTGACCGACCGGATCTTCCGCTCGCCGGGCGTGTTCCGCGGCGCGGTCGTCGACTTCATCGCTCCGGCCCACTTCGCGGTCTTCAACCTCGCGGACTCGGCGATCGTGTGCGGCGGCATCCTGATCGTGCTGCTGTCGTTCAAGGGCCTGGACCCGGACGGCACCGTCCACAAGGACTGAAGGACCGATCGCGGGGCCGCTCGCGGGACGGCCCGTCTGCCGAGTCCTGCATACTCGACAGGTGAGTACGATTCCCGAGATCCGAACCCTGCCCGTTCCCGATGGCCTCGAGGGCGAGCGCGTCGACGCCGCCATCGCCCGTATGTTCGGTTTCTCCCGGACGAAGGCGGCCGAACTCGCGGCCGCGGGAAAGGTGTCGGTCGACGGCAGTGTCGTCGGGAAGTCCGAGCGTGTGCACGGTGGCGCCTGGCTCGAAGTCGAGATGCCCGCCCCGCCGCGGCCCGTCGAGGTGATCGCCGAGCCCGTCCCGGGCATGGAGATCGTCCATGATGACGACGACATCGTCGTCATCATGAAGCCGGTGGGCGTCGCCGCCCACCCGAGCCCCGGCTGGACCGGCACCACCGTCATCGGCGGCCTCGCCGCCGCCGGCTACCGCATCTCCACCTCCGGCGCCGCCGAGCGCCAGGGCATCGTGCACCGCCTCGACGTGGGCACGTCCGGCCTGATGGCCGTCGCGAAGTCGGAGCGCGCCTACACCTCGCTGAAGAACCAGTTCCGCGAGCGCGTCGTCGACAAGCGCTACCACGCGCTGGTCCAGGGCCACCCGGACCCGATGAGCGGCACCATCGACGCGCCGATCGGCCGCCACCCGAGCGCCGACTACAAGTGGGCCGTGACCCAGGAGGGCAAGCCCTCCGTCACCCACTACGACCTCATCGAGGCCTTCCGCGCCGCCTCGCTGCTGGACATCAAGCTGGAGACGGGGCGCACGCACCAGATCCGCGTGCACATGGCCGCGCACCGGCATCCCTGCGTCGGCGACCTGACCTACGGCGCCGACCCGACCGTCGCCAAGCGCCTCGGGCTCACCCGGCAGTGGCTGCACGCGGTCCGGCTCGGCTTCGAGCACCCGTCGGACGGGCAGTGGGTGGAGTTCGAAAGCACCTACCCGGCCGACCTGCGCAACGCGCTGGACGTGATCCGGGCGGAGAGCGAGTGACGGGTGGCGGCCGGGTGACGAGCGGCGGGCGGATGACCGCCTTCGCCGTCCGCGTCGCCGAGGGGGAGGCCGACATGGCGGCCTGCTTCGCGGTCCGGACCGAGGTGTTCGTGGTCGAGCAGGCCGTTCCGCCGTCGATCGAGTACGACGCGTACGACGCGGACGCGGTGCACGTACTGGCCGTGGACCCGGACGGGAAACCGCTGGGCACGGGACGGCTGCTGTACGGGGCCGCCGCGCTGGCCAAGACCGGGTCCGAGGGCGTCGGCTCGCTGGGCCGCCTCGCCGTGAGCGCGTCCGCGCGCGGGCTGGGCGTGGGCGTCGCGCTGGTCCGCGCGATCGAGGCGGAGGCGGCCGGGCGGGGCCTGACGGCCGTCGACCTGGGCGCGCAGACGCACGCGCTGGGCTTCTACGAGCGGCTCGGGTACGTGGCGTACGGGCCGGAGTTCCTGGACGCGGGCATCGCCCACCGCTCGATGCGGCGCCCCCTCGCGGGGAGCTGACCCGACCTCCTCCGGGCCGCTGCCCGAGCCCCCGCCCTTGCCCCATCCTGCCCCCGCCCGTCGTGCCGTGCCGCGCCGCTGCCGCGGGCTCCGCCCCGGACCCCCGCGCCTCAAACGCCGGCGGGCCTGGACGTGGCCGCTGCCGACCCGATGTGCCGGGCGCCGGCCGCACGGCCCGCAGGGGGATCGCAGCCTGGCCGGGGCTTGAGGCGCCGGGTCCGGGGCGGAGCCCGAGGGCCGACACGGGCCGGTGGAGGTGGGCGGCGGGCATGCCCGGCGCGGCGGACTGGCAGGGTGGGGGAGTGGATCAGCTTGCTCTGCTGTTCGTGCTGTTGCTCGGGGCCGTGGTCACCGTCCCGCTCGGGGACAGACTCGGACTGCCCTCGCCCGTTCTCATGACCATCGGCGGGGTGGCCCTCGCGCTGCTGCCGTCCGTGCCGAACGTCGACGTCCCGCCCGACTACATCCTGCCGCTGGTGCTGCCGCCGCTGCTGTACGCCTCGGTGCAGCGCACCTCCTGGCGCCAGTTCGCCGCCAACGTCCGGCCCATCCTGCTGCTGGCCGTGGCCCTGGTGTTCGTCACGACCGCCGCCGTCGCCGCCGTCGCGCACGCCGTCGTCCCCGGGCTGCCGATCGCCGCCGCCGTCGCGCTCGGCGCGCTCGTCGCACCGCCCGACCCGGTCGCCGCGACCGCCGTCGCCGGCTCGCTCGGGCTGCCCCGCCGCATGGTGTCGATCCTGGAGGGCGAGGGCCTCTTCAACGACGTCACCGCCATCGTGCTCTACCACGTCGCCATCGCCGCCGCCGTCAGCGGCAGCTTCTCGTGGCCCGACGCGCTCGGCGAGTTCGTGCTGTCCGCCGTCGTCGCCGTCGTCGTCGGCCTCGCCTTCGGCTGGATCACCAACCGGATGATGGGCAAACTCGGCGACGCCACACTGCAGATCGGACTGACGCTGCTGGTGCCGTTCGTCTCGTACGTGGTGGCGGAGGAGCTCCAGGGGTCGGGGGTGCTGGCGGTCCTGACGACGGCGCTGTTCCTGGCCGAGTACGCCTCCGACGCCGACGACGTACTGGGCCGGCTCGCCGGGCACACCTTCTGGGAAGTCGTCGACATGCTGGTCACCGGCGTGGCGTTCGGGCTGATCGGCCTGGAGCTCCACAACGTGTTCGGCACCGCGCAGGGGCGTGCCTGGGAGATGGCCGGCTGGGCGGGCGTCGTGATCGCCGTGGTGGTCGGCGTACGGCTGGTGTGGCTGCTGCCGGCCGGCTGGGTCGCGAAGAAGCTGCACAAGCGGCGCGACTACGACGAGGAGATCCCGGTGAGCTGGCGGGAGAGCGTCGTCATGTGGTGGGCCGGGATGCGGGGGGTGGCCTCGGTGGCGCTGGCCCTCGCCATCCCCTTCGAGACCGACGCCGGCGAACCGTTCCCCGGGCGGGACGAGATCGTCTTCATCGCCTTCGCGGTGATCATGGCGACGCTCGTGGTGCAGGGGCTCACCCTGCCGTGGCTGGTGCGGCGGCTGGGGGTGGCGGCCGACTCCGACGCGGACCGGGACGCCGAGCGGGCGCTGGCGATCCGCGCCGCCAAGGCAGCCAAGCGGCGGCTGAAGGAGATCCAGGAGGTGGAGGAGCTCCCGGAGGACCTGGTGGAGACGCTGTACCGGCGGGCGTACGACGTGGGGGCCCGCATCAGCCCCGACATGGTCGACGAGGAACGCCGCGAGGCGTACGCGCAGCGGGTGGAGCGGATCCGCGACGTCCAGCGGATCCAGCGCGAGATGATGTCCGCCGCCCGGCACGAGGTGCTGGCCGCGCGCAGCGAGGCCGGGTCCGACCCGGAGATCGTGGACCGGGTGCTGCGGCACCTGGACGTACGGAGCCTGCGGAACCCGTAGGGCGGAGCAGGCCGGGGCCCCACCCGCCCCGGGGCCCCGTCCGCCGGTCAGACCGCGTAACGGTCCGGGGCGAAGAGGGAGCCGTTCGCCGCGATCCACTGCGAGGTGCGGCGCAGGCCCTCCTCCAGGGAGGCCCGGGGCCGCCAGCCGGCCCACTCGCGGGCCCGGGAGTTGTCCGACAGCAGCCGCTGCACCTCACTGCCCGCCGGGCGCAGCCGGGACGGGTCCACGACCACCTTCGCGTCCCGGCCGGAAGCCGCGATCAGGGCCTCGGCCTGGGCGCCGACCGAGATCTCCTCGCCGGTGCCGAGGTTGACCACCTCGCCCAGCGCCCGGTCGCACTCCGCGACGGCGAGGAAGCCCTCGGCCGTGTCCGTCACGTACGTGAAGTCGCGGGTCGGGGTGAGCGAGCCGAGCCGGATCTCCCGGGAGCCCGCGTGCAGCTGGGACAGGATCGTCGGGATGACGGCGCGCGCCGACTGCCGGGGGCCGTAGGTGTTGAACGGCCGTACCACCGTCACCGGCAGCCCGAACGCGTGATGGAAGGAGAGCGCCGTCATGTCCGCGCCGATCTTCGACGCGGAGTACGGCGACTGGGGCTGCAGCGGGTGGCTCTCGGAGATCGGCGCGCGGGGAGCTGGTGGCGGAACCGGCCCCGGGCGCGGAAGGCGGCGCCGCCGCGTCCGGCCCGCCCGCGCCTCACGCGCCGGCGGCCCCCGGGGTTTCGGCGGCTCCGGCCTGGGCGCCGTGGATGCCCGGCGCGGCGGCCGCCTCGGACGTCGTGACGCGGGGCAGGGCGTACGGGTGGTGGGCGACCAGCCAGGTGAGCATCTCCTCGCGGACCGCGCACCGCACGGTCCACACGTCGTCGGCGTTCTTCGCCGTGACCACCGCGCGGATCTGCACCGTGTTCGGGGTGGTGTCCGTCACGGCCAGGCCGCTGCCGCGTCCGTCCCACTCGGGGATCTCCTTCAGGAGCTCCTGGAGCCGCTCCCGCATCAGGTCGACCGGCGCGCTGTGGTCCAGGTGCCAGAAGACGGTGCCGGTCATCTGGGCGCCGCCGCGCGACCAGTTCTCGTACGGCTTGCTCGTGAAGTACGAGACCGGCATCGTGATCCGGCGCTCGTCCCAGGTGCGGACGGTGAGGAAGGTCAGGGTGATCTCCTCGACCGTGCCCCACTCCTTGTCGACCACCACCGTGTCGCCGATGCGGACGGTGTCGCCGAAGGCGATCTGCAGGCCGGCGAAGAGGTTGCCCAGCGAGGACTGGGCGGCGATGCCCGCCACGATGCCGAGGACACCCGCGGACGCCAGCATCGAGGTGCCGACCGCCTTCATCGGCGGGAAGGTCAGCAGCATGGCCGCGAGGGCGACGACGACCACCACCGCCGTGACCACCCGCTGGATCAGGGTCACCTGGGTGCGCACGCGGCGGACCCGGGCGTCGTCCTGGGCCACCGAGGCGTAGCGGGCGTACGTGGAGTCGACCACGGCCGTCGCGATGCGCACGGCCAGCCAGGCCGCGGAGGCGATCGTCACCAGGGTGAGTATCCGCCCGATGTAGAACGCGTACTCCGGAAGGAGCCCCGCGGACCGGTACGACCCCCTGAGCAGCCCGGTGCACAGCACGACCTGGAACGGCACGCGGCAACGCCGCAGCAGCCCCCACAGGGGGGTCTCCGGGTGCCGTCGGTCGACGCGTCGCAGCAGCAGGTCGAGCAGCCACCCCGCGATCAGAGTGATCAGCAGGGAGCCGCCGATGACGATCAGCGGGCGTATCAAGGTCTCCATCTCCATGCCCTGAACGTAACCGGAAGCCGACCTCGGAAACTGGCACGATGGAGTCATGAACATCATGCTTTTCCATTCGACGTACGGGCTGCGGCCCGCGGTCCACGAGGCGGCCGACCGGCTGCGCGCGGCCGGGCACGAGGTCCAGGTGCCGGACCTCTTCGAGGGGCGCACCTTCGGGACCGTCGAGGCGGGCATGGCACACCAGGACGAGATCGGCCGCGACGAGCTGCTCAAGCGCGCGGTGCTGGCCTCCGCCCCCTTCTCCGACCGGGGCCTGGTCTACGCGGGGTTCTCCTTCGGCGGCTCGATCGCCCAGCACCTGGCCCTGGCTGACGAGAAGGCCCGCGGGCTGCTGCTCCTGCACGGCACGGCGGACCTGGAGGAGGGCGCCTCGGCCGACGAGCTGCCCGTACAGCTGCACATCGCCGACCCGGACCCCTTCGAGCCGCACGACTGGCTGACGGCCTGGTACCTGCGGATGCGGCGGGCGGGGGCGGACGTGGAGGTCCACAGCTACCCGGGCGCCGGGCACCTGTTCACCGACGCGGGCCTGGACGACTACGACGCCGAGGCCGCCGAGCAGGCCTGGAAGGCCGCGATCGGCTTCCTCGACACCCTGTAGGACGCGGACGCGGAGGCGGGCACGGACGCGGAGGCGGACGCGGAGGCGGACGCGGAGGCGGCGGGGCGCCCGACCCGCACCGGGCGCCCCGCCACACGGCCGGCCCGCGGCCGGTCAGCGCACCGGCTGGTGCACCCGCTCCACCGTCTGGGTCCCGTTCAGGGTCCGGTACGAGCGCGACCAGGCGGCCGAGGCGTCGGGGCGCCGCTTGTCGGAGACGACGTAGTAGTCCATCTGCGAACGCTCCGCCGTCACGTCGAGCACGCCGTAGCCGTGCGCGTCCATGTCGAGCCACTTCACGTGCCAGTTGGCGGCCTTGACCGCCGACTCGGCGACCAGCGAGGCGGTGTCCGCCGGAACGTGCAGGATGTCGTCCAGGTTGTCCGAGGTCACGGAGGTGACCACGAACTCGGTCGCGGCCGTTCCCGAGCCCGGGTAGGTCGCCATGTTCACCGGGACCTCGTTCGCCCACGCCATGTGGATGTCGCCGGTCAGGAAGACGGTGTTCCTGACGTTCCGTTCCTTCAGGTGGCCCAGCAGTTCCTTGCGGTCGTCCGTGTAGCCGTCCCACTGGTCCACGTTGACGGCGAGGCCGCCCTCGGGCAGGCCCAGCAGCTTGGCGAGCGGCTTCAGCAGGTGCGCGGGCAGCGAGCCGAAGGCCACCGGCGAGATCATCACGGAGGTGCCGACCAGCTTCCAGGTCGCGTCCGAGCCCGCCAGGCCCGCCTTGAGCCAGTCCAGCTGGGCCCGGCCCGTGAGGGTGCGTTCGGGGTCGTCCACCGAGCCGCTGCCGACCTTGACCTGCTGGGAGCGGAACGACCGCAGGTCGAGGAGGTGCAGGTCGGCGAGGGTGCCGAAGCGCAGCCGCCGGTAGACGGTGCCGGCGATGGAGGCGCGTACGGGCATCCACTCGAAGTACGCCTGCTTGGCGGCGGCCGCGCGGGCCGCCCACTCGCCCTCGGCGCCCGGGGTGTGGTTCTCCGCGCCGCCCGCCCAGGCGTCGTTGGCGAACTCGTGGTCGTCCCAGATCGCGACGACCGGGTGCGCCTGGTGCAGCGCCTGGAGATCGGGGTCGGTCTTGTACTTCCCGTGCCGGGTGCGGTAGTCGGCGAGCGAGACGATCTCGTGCCGCGGCTCGTGCGGACGGACGGTGTACCTGGCCTCCGGGTAGCCCCCCGAGGCGTACTCGTAGAGGTAGTCGCCCAGGTGCAGGACCGCGTCCAGGTCGGCGCGGGCGGCCAGGTGGCGGTAGGCGGAGAAGTAGCCGGACTCCCAGTTGGCGCAGGAGACCACGCCGAAGCGGACCCCGGCGGTCGTCGTCCCGGCGGCCGCGGTGGTCAGGGTGCGACCGGGCGGGGAGACGGCGGAGCCGGCGGAGAACCGGTACCAGTACGGGGTCTGCGGGCTCAGGCCGCGCACGTCCACCTTGACCGTGTGGTCGGAGGCGGCGCTCGCGGTGACGGCGCCGGAGGCGACGATCCGGGAGAAGGCCTTGTCCGCGGCCACCTCCCAGCCCACCCGCACGGCCGGGCCGAGTCCGGAGCCGGGCACCGCCTCGGCGGTGGGGGTGACGCGGGTCCACAGCAGGACCCCGTCGGGCAGCGGGTCGCCGGAGGCGACGCCGTGGAGGAACGCGGGCGCGCTCTGGGCGGCGTGGGCCGCGGAGGCGCCCAGCGAGGCGATCGGCGCGAGTGCGGCGGTGGCGGCCGCGGCCAGCACGACCGTGCGGCGGCGCGGAGCGGGTAAGCCCGTGGAAGAGGGCGCGGGGGAAGGGAGATGACTGGTCACGGATGATCATGTTACTGGCGGGTATGACCCTCCGTACATCCCCCGGAACGCAAAGGACGGGCGAACTCCAGGAGTCCGCCCGCCCTTTGGCCGGAATCAGCCCGCCAGGGCCTTGTCGATCGCCGCGGTGAACGCGTCGGCGGTCCCCGGGGTCTCGATCTTCTTGCCGTCCATCTTCAGCGTCGGGGTGCCCGTGACGCCGGACTTGCCGAACGCGTCGGACATCTTCAGCGCCCACCGGTCGTAGGTGCCGTCCTCGACGGCCTTCTTGAACTCGGCGTTGCCCTTGAGCGCCGGGACCGTGTCGGCGACCTTCAGCAGGTAGGCGTCCTTGGCGAAGCTGTCGACGGTCTCCTCGGGGTGCAGTTCCTTGGAGTAGAGCGCCGCCTTGTAGTCGAGGAAGGCCTCCGGGCTGACGTTCAGGGCCGCGCCCAGGGCGCTCAGCGCGTTCTTGGAGCCGTCACCCTTGACCGCGTTGTCGATGAACGTGGCGCCGAAGTACCGGAGCTTGTACTTGCCGGCGTCGACGTCCTTCTTGACCTGCTCGCCGACCGCCTGCTCGAACGAGGCGCAGGCCGGGCAGCGGGAGTCCTCGTACAGTTCCAGGGTCTTCTTCGCCTCGGGCTTGCCGACGACGACCGTGGTGCCGTCCTCGCCCTCGGTGTTCTTCGGCTTGATCAGGTCGGCCTTCGCGGCCTTGTCCCAGTAGCCGGGCTGGCCGGACTGGACGACCGCGTAGCCGATGACCCCGGCCAGGGCGAGGACGGCGAGGACCGCGGCGCCCACGGTCAGCTGGCGGCGCACCTTGTCCTTCTTCGCCTGGGCCTCGCGTTCGGCGCGGAGCCGCTCGCGGGCCGCCGCCTTGTTCGCATGGCTGTTGCGTGAACTCATGGTGATCTCCGTGGAATGCGACGTGATGGGGGTGTCGTACGTGCGTCAGGCGCTCGCGAGCGCACCGGGCACGGGCGGCCCCCGCCGTCCCACGGAGTGTGCGGGGAACCGGGTGAGGGCCCCCGCGCCCGGGAGCACCGAGCGCAGCACGCGCCGCGCGGCCGCCGGGGCCACCGCGACCGGGGCCACCGCCAGTAGCAGCGGCCGGAACGCGCAGACCGCCACCGCCCGCAGCAGCTGGGCCAGCGCCCGCTCGCCGCAGTGCAGCCACCCGGCGGCCACCAGGCCGACCGACACGTGCGCCGCGAGCAGCAGCCAGGGCGTCCACGGCCCGGGCGAGGCCAGCAGCGCCGCCGGATCGGCGACGGGCCCGGCCACCTCGGTCAGCGGCCCGCCCACCGGGGCGCCGCCGCACAGCGCGTCCAGGCCCATCGCGCGCAGCGGCCCGGAGACCGGTCCGCCCGCGGGGCCGTAGCAGAGGTGCTGTCCGGCGGTGAAGACGGTGTCGGCGGCCAGCTCCAGCGGTACGAGCAGCCCGGCGATGGGCCCGAAGGCCCGGCGCCGGCCGGCCAGCGCGTAGGCGATCACGAAGACGGCGGCGAAGGCCCCCGCCAGCAGCGGGGCCGGCAGCGGCACCCGGGACATCAGGACGTGCGAGCCCGCCGAGAGCAGCACGACGAGCGCGCTGAACAGCGCGGCCCGCAGCCCCCGGAGTCCTGCCCCTGATATGTCCATCGTCGCGAGTGTGCCACGTGAGCCTGTGGAGCCGGGCCCCCGGGCCCGGCTCCCCCGGCTCAGGGCATGAGCCGCCCGTTGCGGAAGAGGTCCACGAAGATCTGGTGGTCGGCGCGGGCCCGGGCGCCGTACGCGTGGGCGAACTCCACCAGCAGCTCCGCGAAGCCCTCCTCGTCGGCCGCGATGGCCGCGTCGATGGCCCGCTCGGTCGAGAACGGGACCAGGGAGTGGCCGCTCTCCGCCTCGTCGGCCGCCCCGTGCATGGTCGCCGTGGCCCGGCCGAGGTCCGCGACGACGGCGGAGATCTCCTCCGGGTCGTCCAGGTCCGACCAGTCCAGGTCCACCGCGTAGGGGGAGACCTCCGCCACCAGCTGCCCGGAGCCGTCCAGCTCCGTCCAGCCCAGCCACGGGTCGGCGTGCGCCTGCAGGGCCCGCTGGGAGATCACCGTACGGTGGCCCTCGTGGTGGAAGTAGTCGCGGACGGCCCGGTCGGTGATGTGACGGGAGACCGCCGGGGTCTGTGCCTGCTTGAGGTAGATCACGACGTCGTTCTCCAGGGCGTCGCTGTGCCCCTCCAGCAGGACGTTGTAGGAGGGCAGGCCGGCCGAGCCGATGCCGACGCCCCGGCGGCCCACCACGTCCTTGACCCGGTAGGAGTCGGGCCGGACCAGGGACTCGTCGGGCAGGGTCTCCAGGTAGCCGTCGAAGGCGTCCAGCACCTTGTAGCGCGTGGCCGCGTCCAGCTCGATGGTGCCCGGGCCGGGTGCGAAGCGGCGCTCGAAGTCCCGGATCTCCGTCATCGAGTCCAGCAGCGAGAAGCGGGTGCGCGCGCGGGCCGCGCGCAGGGCGCCCAGCAGCGGGCCGTCGGCGGTCTCCAGGGTGAAGGAGGGCACCTCCTCGTACTTGGCCCCGGCGGCCAGGCGGTGGACGCGCTCCCGGTAGGCGCCGGCGTACGTGCGCACCAGGTCGCCGATCTGCTCGTCGCTGAGCGCCTTGGTGTAGCCGATCAGCGCCACGGAGGCCGCGAACCGCTTCAGGTCCCAGGTGAACGGGCCGACGTACGCCTCGTCGAAGTCGTTGACGTTGAAGACCAGCCGGCCGTTGGAGTCCATGTACGTGCCGAAGTTCTCGGCGTGCAGGTCGCCGTGGATCCACACCCGGCCGGTGCGCTCGTCCACGTACGGGCCGCCCTGCCCGTCGCGCTCCAGGTCCGCGTAGAAGAGGCAGGCCGTACCGCGGTAGAAGGCGAAGGCCGAGGCCGCCATCTTCCGGAATTTGACCTGGAAGGCAGCCGGGTCGGCTGTGAGGAGCTCGCCGAACGCGGTGTCGAACACATCGAGTATCTGCTCGGCACGCTGTTCGTCGGTCGTCTCGGGAACCGCCATGGCGGATGCCTCCTGGTGGCGCGGGGTGGAGCGCGGGTGGAGCGCTGTGCTGACCATGCTGGGCAGGACCGGGGTCCTGGTTCTGCAACGGATGACCGTACCCGTCGGTGCCCGCGATCTGTCACCCGGGAGACGTAGGATTCGTAGCCGCCGCCCTCTCTCCCCTCCGGAGGATCCCCACCGTGACCAAGCAGCCGTTCACGCACCTGCACGTCCACACCCAGTACTCCCTGCTGGACGGTGCCGCGCGGCTGAAGGACATGTTCAACGCGTGCAACGAGATGGGCATGTCCCACATCGCGATGTCGGACCACGGCAACCTGCACGGGGCCTATGACTTCTTCCACACCGCGAAGAAGTCCGGCATCACGCCGATCATCGGCATCGAGGCGTACGTCGCCCCCGAGTCCCGCCGCAACAAGCGCCGCATCCAGTGGGGCCAGCCGCACCAGAAGCGCGACGACGTCTCCGGCTCCGGCGGCTACACCCACAAGACGATCTGGGCGGCGAACGCCACCGGCCTGAACAACCTCTTCCGGCTGTCCTCCGACGCGTACGCCGAGGGCTGGCTCACCAAGTGGCCGCGCATGGACAAGGAGACCATCGCCAAGTGGTCCGAGGGGCTCATCGCCTCCACCGGCTGCCCCTCCGGCGAGCTCCAGACCCGGCTGCGCCTCGGCCAGTTCGACGAGGCCCTCAAGGCCGCCTCCGAGTACCAGGACATCTTCGGCAAGGACCGGTACTTCCTGGAGCTGATGGACCACGGCATCGAGATCGAGCGCCGGGTCCGCGACGGGCTCCTGGAGATCGGCAAGAAGCTCGGCATCCCGCCGCTGGTGACGAACGACTCGCACTACACCTACGCCAGCGAGGCGGGCGCCCACGACGCCCTGCTCTGCATCCAGACCGGCAAGAACCTCTCCGACCCGGACCGCTTCCGCTTCGACGGCACCGGCTACTACCTGAAGTCCGCGGAGGAGATGTACGCCATCGACTCCTCGGACGCCTGGCAGGAGGGCTGCGCCAACACCCGCCTCGTCGCGGAGCAGGTCGACACCGAGGGCATGTTCCAGTTCCGGAACCTGATGCCGAAGTTCGACATCCCGGACGGCTACACCGAGGTCACCTGGTTCCGCGCGGAGACCATGCGCGGCATGGACCGCCGCTATCCGGGGGGCATCCCGGACGACCGGATGAAGCAGGCCGAGTACGAGATGGACACGATCATCTCGATGGGCTTCCCCGGCTACTTCCTCGTGGTCGCCGACTTCATCATGTGGGCCAAGAACCAGGGCATCGCGGTGGGCCCGGGCCGCGGCTCCGCGGCCGGCTCGATCGTCGCGTACGCCATGGGCATCACCGACCTCGACCCGATCACCCACGGCCTGATCTTCGAGCGCTTCCTGAACCCCGAGCGCGTCTCCATGCCCGATGTCGACATCGACTTCGACGAGCGCAGGCGCGTCGAGGTGATCCGGTACGTGACCGAGAAGTACGGCGCCGACAAGGTCGCCATGATCGGCACGTACGGCACGATCAAGGCCAAGAACGCGATCAAGGACTCCGCGCGCGTCCTGGGCTACCCGTACGCCATGGGCGACCGGCTCACCAAGGCCATGCCCGCCGACGTCCTCGGCAAGGGCATCCCGCTCTCCGGCATCCTCGACCCGGCGCACCCCCGCTACGGCGAGGCCGGCGAGATCCGCGGGATGTACGAGAACGAGCCGGACGTGAAGAAGGTCATCGACACCGCCCGCGGCGTGGAGGGCCTGGTCCGGCAGATGGGCGTGCACGCCGCCGGCGTGATCATGTCCAGCGAGACGATCACCGACCACGTGCCCGTCTGGGTGCGGCACTCCGACGGCGTCACCATCACCCAGTGGGACTACCCGAGCTGCGAGTCGCTCGGCCTGCTGAAGATGGACTTCCTCGGCCTGCGCAACCTCACGATCATGGACGACGCCGTCAAGATGGTGAAGGCCAACAAGGGGATCGACATCGATCTCCTCGGCCTCCCGCTCGACGACCCCAAGACCTTCGAACTGCTCGGCCGCGGCGACACCCTCGGCGTCTTCCAGTTCGACGGCGGGCCCATGCGCTCCCTGCTGCGCCTGATGAAGCCCGACAACTTCGAGGACATCTCCGCCGTCTCGGCCCTGTACCGGCCGGGCCCGATGGGCATGAACTCGCACACGAACTACGCCCTGCGCAAGAACAAGCAGCAGGAGATCACCCCGATCCACCCGGAGCTGGAGGGCCCGCTCGAAGAGGTCCTCGCCGTCACCTACGGCCTGATCGTCTACCAGGAGCAGGTCCAAAAGGCCGCCCAGATCATCGCCGGGTACTCGCTCGGCGAGGCCGACATCCTGCGCCGCGTGATGGGCAAGAAGAAGCCAGAGGAGCTGGCGAAGAACTTCGTCATCTTCGAGGGGGGCGCCAAGAAGAAGGGCTTCAGCGACCAGGCGATCAAGGCTCTCTGGGACGTCCTGGTCCCCTTCGCCGGCTACGCCTTCAACAAGGCCCACTCGGCCGCCTACGGACTCGTCTCCTACTGGACCGCCTACCTGAAGGCGAACTTCCCGGCCGAGTACATGGCCGGCCTGCTCACCTCGGTCAAGGACGACAAGGACAAGTCCGCGATCTACCTCAACGAGTGCCGGCGCATGGGAATCAAGGTCCTGCCGCCGAACGTGAACGAGTCCGAGCCGAACTTCGCCGCCCAGGGCGACGACGTGATCCTCTTCGGCCTCACCGCCGTCCGCAACGTCGGCACGAACGTCGTGGAATCGATCATCAAGAGCCGGAAGGCGAAGGGGAAGTACGCTTCCTTCCCCGACTTCCTGGACAAGGTCGAGGCCGTGGTCTGCAACAAGCGGACCGTCGAGTCGCTGATCAAGGCCGGTGCCTTCGACGAGATGGGCCACACCCGCAAGGGCCTCGTCGCCCACCACGAGCCGATGATCGACAACGTGGTGGCGGTCAAGCGCAAGGAGGCCGAGGGACAGTTCGACCTCTTCGGCGCGATGGGCGACGAGAGCGCGGGCGACGAGCCGGGCTTCGGCCTCGACGTCGTCTTCTCCGACGTCGAGTGGGAGAAGTCCTACCTGCTCGCCCAGGAGCGCGAGATGCTCGGCCTCTACGTCTCCGACCACCCGCTCTTCGGCCTGGAGCACGTGCTGTCCGACAAGACGGACGCCGGCATCTCCCAGCTGACCGGCGGCGAGCACTCCGACGGCGCGGTCGTCACCATCGGCGGCATCATCTCGGGCCTCCAGCGCAAGATGACCAAGCAGGGCAACGCCTGGGCCATCGCCACCGTCGAGGACCTGGCCGGCTCCATCGAGTGCATGTTCTTCCCCGCGACCTACCAGCTCGTCTCCACCCAGCTGGTCGAGGACACCGTCGTCTTCGTCAAGGGCCGCCTCGACAAGCGCGAGGACGTCCCCCGCCTGGTCGCGATGGAGATGATGGTCCCCGACATCTCCTCGGCCGGCACCAACGCGCCCGTCGTCCTGACCATCCCCACCGTCAAGGTCACGCCGCCGATGGTGACCCGGCTGGGCGAGATCCTGCGCCACCACCACGGCAACACCGAGGTGCGGATCAAGCTCCAGGGTCCGCGCTCGACCACGGTCCTGCGGCTCGACAAGCACCGGGTCAAGCCCGACCCGGCGCTGTTCGGCGACCTCAAGGTGCTGCTCGGACCGTCCTGCCTGGCCGGATAGGGACGCTCTCCCCAGTGACGGAAGGGCCCGCCCGGCGAAGCCGGGCGGGCCCTTCCGTCACTGGACGCGCGGGCGCGGGCCCGCGGGCGTCAGTTGTGGCCGAACTTCTTCTGCTTGCTCTTGTGGGCCATGTCCATCGGACTCGGCGCCTGGGACATCGACTCCGACGAGGACTCCGCCGAGCTCTTCGCCTGGTCCGGCGCGGAGGAGCGGGTCTGCTGCTTCGACGGCTGCTTCTGGTTCTTGTTCTTGGCCATGGTGGAGCCTCCGTGAGGGTCTAGGGGCCAGGACGCCTTCACACTCACACAACGCCAGAAACCGCGCATTTTGGATCATTACTGCGCGTAGTCGACGGCCCCTTCCTTGCCCCCCGTGAGATCCGCCACGCCGATGATCGAGTTCCGGCCGTCAACACCCTTGCGGTCGGGCAGACTCGGGGAATATCCAGAGGACCCCCACGGAAGAGGGTGGAACGCGTGGACCGCTGCGTCGTCCTGGTGGACGCCGGCTATCTGCTGGGCGCCGCCGCCAGCCTTCTCGCAGGGGAGCCCTCGCGCTCCCGCATCACCGTCGACCATGCCGCCCTCATCCAGGGCCTGCGCGAGCGGGCCGAGGCCGACACCGAGCAGCCGCTGCTGCGCATCTACTGGTTCGACGGCGCACCCGACCGGGTGCCGCAGCCCGAGCACCGCCGGCTGCGCGTCATGCCCCGCGTCACCGTCCGCCTCGGCGCCCTGACCCGGAGCGACGGACGCTGGGCCCAGAAGGGCGTCGACGCCGCCATGCACGCCGAGCTCACCGAGCTGGCCCGCAACCGCGCCTGCTCCGACGTCGTGCTGGTGACCGGCGACGGCGACCTGCTGCCCGGACTGATGTCCGCCAAGGAGCACGGGGTCGCCGTCCACCTGTGGGCCGTCCAGGCCGCCGACGGCGACTACAACCAGTCCGAGGACCTCGTCGCCGAGGCCGACGAGCGCCGCGTGCTGGACCGGGCCTGGATCACCCGCGCCGTACGGGCCAGGGACCTCACCGGGCTGTGTTCCCCGCCGCCCGCCCCGCGCCCCGACATCGCCGCCATCCTCTCGGCCCCGCTTCCCGAGGCGGCGCTCGCCGAGGCCGCCCGCAACGGCACCGCCGCCGGCGAGGAGCAGCGGCAGGACGGCGTACCGGTACCCGCGCCCGCCGCCGGGGGCAAGACCGTACCCACCCCCAAGGACCTCGCCGGCTCGCTGCGGGCCCCGGGCCAGCAGAGCGCCGGACCGGCCGGGGGCAACAGCGGTCAGCCCCCGGCCGGCAGCGCCTTGCGCTGGTCCTCCGACAAGGGCTGGATCGACCGCGCGGGACCGCTCGGCGAACCGGCCGAGACCGCCTCCCTCCCCACCCTCGCCCAGCTCACCAGCGCCGAGCAGCGCTGGGCGGACCGCGAGGAGGACATCACCACCGTCGGCGGCGACCCCTTCGAGGTCGGCCAGGTGTTCGCCCGGCGCTGGATGGAACGGCTCCCGGAGACCGTGCACCTCCAGAAACTCGCCACGATGTACCCGCGCATCCCGCACCGCATCGACGGGGAGCTGCTGCGCTACGCCGCCCGGTTCGGGCTGCTCGCACACAAGGACGACCAGATCGACGAGCACGACCGGTACGCCATCCGCGCCGGGTTCTGGCGGGAGATCGACGTCCGCGCGGCCGCCGAGCACGTGGCCGCCGTACCGGCCGCCCCGCCCGGAACCGGCCCCTCCGAGCCCGGAGCCGCGACGACCCCGTCGGCCCCGGCGGCCGAGTAGGGGCGGGAACCCCGTAGGCTGCTCCCTCGTGAGCACGGGCACAGCACAGGCGGAACCCCGCGGGAAGCGCGGCACGGCAGCAGCCGCGGAAGCGGCCTCCGACGTGGTCTGCGCGGTGCGTGACCTGGTCAAGACGTATCCGGCGGTGCGCGGTCGGCGCGGGGCTCCCGCCCTGCCCGAGACCCGCGCCACGGACGGCGTCTGTCTCGACGTGCGGCGCGGCGAGATCTTCGGCCTCCTCGGCCCCAACGGCGCCGGCAAGTCCACCCTGGTCCGCCAGCTCACCGGGCTGATGCGGCCGGACGCGGGAGCCGTGACCCTGCTCGGCCACGACCTCGTACGCCACCCCGGACGGGCGGCCCGGCTGCTCGCCTACCTGGGGCAGGAGTCCACCGCCCTGGACGAACTCACGGTGTCCCTGGCCGCCGAGACCACCGGGCGGCTGCGCGGGCTCGACGCCCGCTCGGCGCGGGCCGCGCGGGACTCCGTACTGGAGGAGCTGGGGCTGACCGAGATCGCCGGACGGCCGCTGAAGAAGCTCTCCGGCGGACAGCGGCGCCTGGCCTGCCTCGCCGCCGCGCTGGTGGGCGAGCGCCCCTTCCTGGTTCTCGACGAGCCCACCACGGGCATGGACCCGGTCGCCCGGCGGGCCGTCTGGTCGGCCGTGGACCGGCGGCGCGAGCGCCACGGCGCGACCGTCCTGCTCGTCACGCACAACGTCATCGAGGCCGAGACCGTCCTCGACCGGGTCGCCGTCATCGACCAGGGCAAGGTCATCGCCTGCGACACGCCGTCCGGGCTGAAGGCCAAGGTCTCCGGCGAGGTCCGGCTGGAGCTGGTGTGGCGCTCCGCCCCGCCGCTGGAGGTGCCGGAGGTCGCGGCGCTCGCCCCGCCGGCCGGCGCGTCCGCGCGCCGCTGGGTGCTGCGGCTCCCGCCGGAGGAGGCGCGGGCCGCGGTGGCCGCCGTCACCGGGGGGCCTGCCTTCGCGGCCCTCGACGACTTCACGCTGGCGACGCCGAGCCTGGAGGACGTCTACCTGGCCCTGGGCGGGCGGATGAAGGGTCTGGTCAAGTCGTGACTACCACTGCCGGGGACGCCGTGCGCGTCCCCGCCGGGGCCGTGTGCGCCCCCGCCGACCTGGCGCCGAAGGCACGGTTCTTCCCCGCGCTGGCCGCCGTGTACCGGGCGCAGCTGTCCCGGGCGCGGGTGGCGCGCATCCCGCTGCTGTTCGTGGCCACCTTCCAGTCCGTCGGCATCATGATCCTGATGCGGGGCGTGGTGGACGGCGGCTCGGAGGCACGGGCCGTCGTGGCCGGCTCCTCGGTGCTCGTCGTCGCCTTCGTCGCGCTGAACCTGCTCGCGCAGTATTTCGGGCAGCTGCGGGCCGGCGGCGGGCTCGACCACTACGCCACCCTGCCGGTGCCGCCCGCCTCGGTGGTGCTGGGCGCGGCCGCCGCGTACGCCTCGTTCACCCTGCCGGGCACCCTGGTCACCGCCGTCTTCGGATGCGTGCTCTTCGGGCTGCCGATGGGCGGGCTGTGGATCCTCGCCGCGGTGGTGCCGCTCGCCGGGGCCGCGCTCGCCGGGCTCGGGGCGGCCCTGGGGCTGCTCGCGCCGCGCCAGGAGCTGGCCACGCTGGCCGGGCAGCTCGGCATGTCCGCGGCGCTGCTGCTGGGGGTGCTGCCGCCGGAGCGGATGCCGGAGGTGATCGTGTGGGCGCGGGACCTGCTGCCGTCCACGTACGGGGTGGAGGCGTTCGCCCGTACCTTCGCGGCGGACCCCGACTGGGCCGTGGTCCTCCTCGACCTGGGCGTGTGCGCCGCCGTCGGCGTGCTGTCGCTGGCCCTCGCCACCTGGGCGTACCGCCGGGCGGCGGTCCGCTGAAGCCGGTGCCGGGCTTACCTGGCACGATGTGGGGGTGACCGAAGCCGTGACCCCGCCCTCCCCGTTCGACCCGCCGTCGCTCCCGCCCCGCAAGCCGGGTGGGGGCGACGCCGCCATCACCCCGGCGGACGTCCGGGACGGCGCCGCCGTCGCCCTCGCGGTCGGTGTGGCCGGAGTGCTCCTCGGACTGCTGTGGGCGTGGCTGGCGCCGCGGGCGCAGTACGTCTCCAACGGGGAAGCCGTGTTCCTGCGCAACACCGAGAGCGAGGCCCGGATCGGGGCGGACGGCACCTTCTTCCTGCTGGCCGCCGCTCTGGGCGTGCTGAGCGCCGTCGGCGTGTTCCTGTGGCGGCGGGCCGGCGGCGTGACGCTGGTGATCGGCCTGGCGGTCGGGTCCTGCTTCGCCGCGCTGGTGGGCTGGCGGCTCGGCCTGTGGCTGGGCCCGTCCGCGGACCTGGTCACCACCGCGCGGAAGGCCGGCAAGGGGGTCCCGTTCGACGCGCCGCTCCAGCTGCTGGCGCACGGGGCGCTGCTCGCGTGGCCGATGGCCGCGGTGCTCGTGCACCTCGGGCTGACGGCCCTGTGGTCCCCGCACGACCCGGAACCGGTGCCGGAGTGGGCCGCGGCCCAGTACCCGCCGCCCCACGTCCACGCGGACCCGGCCGCGCCGGAGCCCCCGCGGGGCTGAACCGCCCGGGGGTCCCGCGGTCAGGCTGCCCGGCGGTCAGGCTGCCCGGCGGTCAGGCTGCCCGGCGGTCAGGCTGTCCCGCGGTCAGACTCGGGCGATCGGGGCCAGGACGGCCCCCGTCAGAGCGGCCAGGTCCGCGGGGGACAGCTCGACCTCCAGGCCCCGGCGGCCCGCCGACACGCAGATCGTGGCGCGGTCCGAGGCGGAGGCGTCCAGTACCGTGCGCAGCCGCTTGCGCTGTCCCAGCGGCGAGATGCCGCCCCGGACGTACCCCGTCGTGCGCTCCGCCAGCGCCGGGTCGGCCATCGCCGCCCGCTTGCCGCCGACCGCCGTCGCCAGGGCCTTCAGGTCCAGGGAGCCCGACACCGGCACCACCGCCACCGTCAGGACCCCGTCCACGTCCGTGACCAGCGTCTTGAACACCTGGTCCGGTGACACGCCCATCGCCTCGGCGGCCTCCTCGCCGTACGAGGGGTGCGCCGGGTCGTGCTCGTACGCGTGGGTGGCGAAGGCGATCCCCGCCGCCGTCAGGGCCACGATCGCCGGGGTGCCCGCCGGCTGCGGCTTCTTCTTCGCCATCAGTTCTGGTCCGCCGTCAGTTCGGGCTCGTCGTCAGTTCGGGCTGGTCGGGGAACGGGTCAGGTCCACCGCCGGCAGCGACGGGAGGTGGCGGATCACCGCGGTCTCCGCGCGCAGCAGCTTCAGCTCCTCCGCCAGCCGCGTCGCCGTGTCCGGCGCCTGGAGCAGCCGCTGCTTGGCCGGGATGTCCAGCACCGCCGCCGCGGCCACCAGGTAGGAGACCACCGACGGCTCGTCGGGGAGCTCCGCGCCCGTCAGGGACCGCTCGCGGGCCCCGGCCAGGCGCTTCTGGTAGGCGCGGAAGGCCCGCAGGACCCCCTCGGCCAGGGCTCCGGCGCCCTCGCCCGCGTCCTCGGGGAGCTCTTCCAGCTCCGCCGTCAGGTAGGGGCCCGAGGAGTCCACGGACACCAGGCGGACCCGCGTCGTGCCGGTCGCCAGGACCTCGAAGCTGCCGTCCTCCCGCTCCCGGATCGTCGCCGCGTCCGCGATGCAGCCCACCCGGTGGAAGGCCTGGATCGGGTCCGCGCCGAAGCCGGCGGCCGGTCCCCGCTCGGGAAGGGCCGTCTGGTCGGGGAGGCCGGGCGCGGTCGGCGCCACCTCCCGGCCGTCGCGGATCGCGACGACCGCGAACCGGCGCGGCTCGGACTCGTCCGTCTTCAGCAGCTCGCTCATCATGGCGCGATAGCGCTCCTCGAAGATGTTCAGCGGGAGGACGAGTCCCGGGAACAGCACCGAGTTCAGCGGGAAGAGGGGCAGGCGAACGGTGGTCACGAGGCACAGGGTAATGGCCGCGGGCCCGGACCCGTCACCCCCGCCTCAGCAGGCGTGACGCGCCCGCGGCCACCGTGGTGGCCAGGATCCAGCCCAGGATGACGAGGGCCGCCGCGCCCCACTGCCAGCCGCCCTCGACCTTCCAGTGCCCCTGCTGGCCGAGATCGATCACCGGCAGCAGGAGGTCCAGCGCGTACAGGGCCGCGTTCCACTCGGGGTGCTCGTCCGCCTTGATCGGGGGCGGATCGTGCTGGGAGAACAGCAGCGCGCCCGCCGCCCACAGGACCACCATCCACAGCGCCGCCCGCCCCGGCCGGTACCCGTAGACCACCGTCCAGTCCTGGAGGTACCCCCAGGCCCGCGCCGCCGGCGGCAGGGTGGTCCGGCGGCGGCGCTGCTTGGTCAGCAGCACCTCGCGGGCGTCGGAGTCCTCGCCGCCGGCCCGCAGCACGGCGGCGAGCCGCTCGTACGGGTCCGGCGAATACTCAGGGGTGGCCGCCTCCACCCAGGCCAGACGCCGGGCGAGGGGGAAATGGCCGCGGGGGGCGAGGGTCTCGTACACGAAGCCCTCGATGGCGAGGCCGCCCGGACCCGGCCAGCTGGTGGAGGTGTCCACCAGCTTGACCACCTTGGCCCCCGACACCACGACCCGCCCGCGCTCCGGCCGCTCGCCGACGAAGCGGAACTCGGGGGTCTGTATCCGGCGCAGGGATATCTCCTGCTCGGCGGTCAGGAGGAAGCGGGAGCCGTAGAAGTCGATCGCGTCGCCGAAACGGCCGTCGTCCAGCCGCAGCCCGCCCCGGCACTCGAAACGCTGCTGGCGCCGCCCGTTCGGCGGCGTCAGGCCCAGCCCGTACGGGGGAGTGGAGGAGTTCGAGCCGGGGACGTGGTCCAGCGCGATCGAGGTCAGGTACAGGGTCCGCTCGACGGTCAGCTGCGGGGCGTTCAGCGCGAAGCGCCCGTACGGATTGCGCAGGCGGGCCCCGCGCAGGTTCATCGACACGCCGACCTTCGCCCCCCGCAGGCTCACCTCGCCGTACGTCTCCAGCATCTCGCCCTGGAAGTCCTGCGCGACCGACATGCCGTCGGCGACGACGGCCCGGCCCTTGTTGTCCCGCTGCACCACCGCCTGGCTGATCAGCAGGTCGGTGCCGATCTGCGCGTCGGTCAGCCGGATGCCCCGGGCCACCCGGCAGCGCGGCAGGTGCAGGTCGCCCTCGGTGTGCAGCCGCGCCGCCTCCAGCCGCGGGACCGCGCAGTTGACCAGCCGCACCGTGCCGAATCGGGCCTCCGAGAGCTGGACCTCACCGTCGAAACGGCAGGACTGGAGCTCCACGTACGGGGCCACGGCCCCGCCGGACAGGTCGAGCCGCCCGGTGATCCGTGCGCCGCGCAGCTTGAGCGAGGCCACCCGCCCCGGCACCGGAGGCGGCCCGTGGAGCAGCAGCAGAGCCACCACGTCGGCCCGGACGGCCCGCTCGGGCCCCCAGACCCGGTCGGCGTGCGGATCGTCTTGGTCGGCGGCCCGCGCGCTCAGGTCGCAGACCGCGCCCGTTCGAAACGCCTCCCACATCCGGAGCTCGGGACCGCTCAGATCCGCCGGTGCCTCGCCCGCGCGTGCCTCGGTCATGCGGCCCCCCTCCGCCCTGCCTGCGTGTAGGGGAACGCTAACGGGCGCCTGTGACACCCGGGGCGTGTATCAGCCAGTGATACAGGCGAACGATGCCGCCGGGCGGTCTGAGAGAATTGGGGGGTGATCTCTCGTATCGACCTGCGCGGCGACTCCCTCCCCGAGGGGGGCGCCCTGCGCGATCTGCTGCCCCGTGCCGAGTTCGACGTGGAAGCCGCCCTGGAGAAGGTGCGGCCCATCTGCGAGGACGTCCATCATCGCGGTACGGCGGCGCTCATCGAGTACGCGCGGAAGTTCGACGGGGTCGAGCTCTCGCAGGTCCGGGTACCCGCGGAAGCCCTCAAGGCCGCCCTGGATCAGCTGGACCCGGCCGTCCGCGCCGCCCTGGAGGAGTCGATCCGGCGCGCCCGGATCGTGCACCGCGCACAGCGCCGCACCGAGCACACCACCCAGGTGGTCCCCGGCGGAACCGTGACCGAGAAGTGGATTCCGGTGGAGCGCGTGGGGCTGTACGCCCCGGGCGGCCGCTCGGTCTACCCCTCCTCCGTCGTCATGAACGTCGTCCCGGCGCAGGAGGCGGGCGTCCCGTCGATCGCGCTCGCGTCCCCGCCGCAGAAGCCCGCCTTCGACGGGGACCCCTTCGGGGGCCTGCCGCACCCGACGATCCTCGCCGCGTGCGCCCTGCTCGGTGTGGACGAGGTGTACGCCGTGGGCGGCGCCGTGGCCGTCGCGATGTTCGCGTACGGCACGGAGGACTGCCCGCCGGTCAACATGGTGACCGGCCCCGGCAACATCTGGGTCGCCGCCGCCAAGCGCTACTTCACCGGCCGCATCGGCATCGACACCGAGGCCGGACCGACCGAGATCGCGGTCCTCGCCGACTCCACGGCCGACCCGGTGCACGTCGCCGCCGACCTGATCAGCCAGGCCGAGCACGACCCGCTCGCCGCCGCCGTCCTCGTCACCGACTCCGAGGACCTCGCGGCCGCGGTCGAGAAGGAGCTGGAGCCGCAGGTCGCCGCGTCCAAGCACGTCGAGGACCGGATCAAGCCGGCGCTCGCCGGCCGCCAGTCCGCGATCGTGCTGGTCGACAGCCTGGAGGACGGCCTCAAGGTCGTCGACGCGTACGGCGCCGAGCACCTGGAGATCCAGACCGCTGACGCCGCCGCCTGGGCCGCCCGCGTCCGCAACGCCGGCGCGATCTTCGTCGGGGCCTGGTCCCCGGTCTCGCTGGGCGACTACTGCGCCGGATCGAACCACGTGCTGCCCACCGCCGGCTGCGCCTGCCACTCCTCCGGCCTGTCCGTGCAGTCCTTCCTGCGCGGCGTCCACATCGTCGACTACACGCGCGACGCCCTCGCCGAGGTCACCCACCACGTGGTGGCACTGGCCGAGGCCGAGGACCTGCCCGCGCACGGCGCCGCCCTGAAGGCGCGTTTTGGCGGAGCCGTACCAAACCAGCACAGCGGATGGAAGGTCCCCCAGCAGTGACCGCCGACCTCGGCATCGACGACCTCCCCGTCCGCGACGAGCTGCGCGGCAAGACCCCGTACGGCGCCCCGCAGCTCGACGTGCCCGTCCAGCTGAACACCAACGAGAACCCGTACGGCCTTCCCGAGGAGCTCGTCGCGCGGATCGCCGAACGGGTGGCCGACGCCGCCCGCACCCTCAACCGCTACCCCGACCGGGACGCCGTCGAGCTGCGCACCGAGCTGGCCGCCTACCTCACGCGCACCGGCAAGCACCCGGTCGCCCGGGAGAACGTGTGGGCCGCCAACGGCTCCAACGAGGTCCTCCAGCAGCTGCTGCAGACCTTCGGCGGGCCCGGCCGCACCGCGATGGGCTTCGAGCCCTCGTACTCGATGCACGCGCTGATCGCCCGCGGCACCGGCACCGGCTGGATCTCCGGCCCGCGCCGGGAGGACTTCCGCCTAGACGTGGAGGCCGCGGAGCGGGCCATCGCCGAGCACGCCCCCGACGTCGTGTTCATCACCTCGCCCAACAACCCCACGGGCACCGCGGTGGGCGCGGAGACGGTCCTGGCCCTCTACGAGGCCGCCCAAGCCGCCAAGCCGTCGATCGTGATCGTGGACGAGGCGTACGTGGAGTTCAGCCACCGGGACTCGCTGCTGCCCCTCATCGAGGGCCGGCCGAACCTCGTGGTCTCCCGGACCATGTCCAAGGCCTTCGGCGCCGCCGGACTGCGCCTGGGCTACCTCGCCGCGCACCCCGCCGTCGTGGACGCCGTCCAGCTGGTGCGCCTGCCGTACCACCTGTCGGCCGTCACCCAGGCGACCGCGCTGGCCGCCCTGGAGCACACCGACACCCTGCTCGGCTACGTCGAGCAGCTCAAGGCCGAGCGCGACCGGCTCGTCACCGAGCTGCGGGGCATCGGCTACGAGGTCACCGAGTCCGACGCCAACTTCATCCAGTTCGGCAGGTTCCCGGACTCCCACACCGCATGGCAGAAGATCCTCGACCGGGGCGTCCTGGTCCGGGACAACGGCGTGCCGGGCTGGCTGCGGGTCACCGCCGGCACCCCGGCCGAGAACGACGCGTTCCTGGAAGCGGTTCGCGCACTGAAGAAGGAGCAGCAGGCATGAGCCGCATCGGACGGGTCGAGCGCACCACGAAGGAGACCTCGGTCGTCGTCGAGATAAACCTCGACGGAACCGGCAAGGTCGACGTAGCGACGGGCGTGGGCTTCTACGACCACATGCTCGACCAGCTCGGCCGCCACGGCCTCTTCGACCTCACGGTCAAGACCGAGGGCGACCTGCACATCGACAGCCACCACACCATCGAGGACAGTGCCCTCGCCCTCGGCGCCGCCTTCAGGCAGGCCCTCGGCGACAAGGTCGGCATCTACCGCTTCGGCAACTGCACCGTGCCGCTTGACGAGTCCCTCGCCCAGGTGACCGTCGACCTGTCCGGCCGCCCGTACCTCGTGCACACCGAGCCCGAGAACATGGCGCCGATGATCGGCACGTACGACACCACGATGACCCGGCACATCTTCGAGTCCTTCGTCGCGCAGGCCCAGATCGCGCTGCACATCCACGTCCCGTACGGCCGCAACGCCCACCACATCGTGGAGTGCCAGTTCAAGGCCCTCGCCCGCGCCCTGCGCTACGCCGCGGAGTTCGACCCGCGCGCGGCCGGCATCCTGCCCTCCACGAAGGGCGCCCTCTAGCCGTGAACGGCCTCAACACCATCCTGATCGTCCTCGGCCTCTTCCTGGCCGGCGGCGTCTACTCCTTCCAGAAGCAGAAGATGCCCAAGTCGGTCATCATCCTGCTCGCCATCAGCTCCGCGATGTGCCTCGCCGCCGGAGTCCTGCGCATCCAAGGGATCTGGGAATGAGCACTGCCGGACCCACCAAGAAGGTCGTCGTCTTCGACTACGGCTTCGGCAACGTCCGCTCCGCCGAGCGCGCCCTCGCGCGCGTCGGCGCGGACGTGGAGATCACCCGCGACTACGACCGGGCGATGGACGCCGACGGACTCCTGGTCCCCGGCGTCGGCGCCTTCTCCGCCTGCATGAAGGGCCTCAAGGACGCCCGCGGCGACTGGATCATCGGCCGCCGGCTCTCCGGCGGCCGCCCGGTCATGGGCATCTGCGTCGGCATGCAGATCCTCTTCGAGCGCGGCATCGAGCACGGCGTCGAGACCGAGGGCCTCGACGAGTGGCCCGGCACGGTCGGCCCGCTCAAGGCCCCGATCGTCCCCCACATGGGCTGGAACACCGTCCAGGCCCCGCCCGACAGCCAGGCCTTCGCCGGCCTGGACGCCGACGCCCGCTTCTACTTCGTGCACTCCTACGCGGCGCGCGAATGGAGCCTGGAGGTCACCAACCCCGCCATCCGCGCCCCCCGCGTCACCTGGGCCACCCACGGCGAGCCCTTCGTCGCGGCGGTGGAGAACGGGGCCCTGTGGGCCACCCAGTTCCACCCCGAGAAGTCCGGCGACGCCGGAGCGCAGCTCCTCACCAACTGGATCGAGACCCTCTGATGCCCGTGTCCTCAGCGAAGCTGGAACTCCTCCCCGCGGTCGACGTCCGCGACGGACAGGCCGTCCGCCTCGTGCACGGCGTCTCCGGCAGCGAGACCTCCTACGGCTCCCCGCTGGAGGCGGCCCTCGCCTGGCAGGCCTCCGGCGCCGAATGGCTCCACCTGGTCGACCTCGACGCGGCCTTCGGCACCGGTGACAACCGCGCCCTGGTCGCCGAGATCACCGGCGCGATGGACATCAAGGTCGAGCTGTCCGGCGGCATCCGCGACGACGCCTCGCTCGCCGCGGCCCTCGCCACCGGCTGCACCCGCGTCAACCTCGGCACCGCCGCCCTGGAGACCCCCGAGTGGGCCGCCAAGGCCATCGCCGACCACGGCGACCGCATCGCCGTCGGCCTCGACGTCCGCGGCACCACCCTCAAGGGCCGCGGCTGGACCAGCGAGGGCGGCGACCTGTACGAGGCCCTGGCCCGCCTGGACTCCGAGGGCTGCGCCCGCTACGTCGTCACCGACATCGGCAAGGACGGCACGCTCACCGGCCCCAACCTGGAGCTGCTGAAGAACGTCTGCGCCGCCACGGACCGGCCCGTCGTGGCCTCCGGCGGCATCTCCTCCCTGGACGACCTGCGGGCGCTCTCCGAGCTGGTCCCGCTGGGCGTCGAGGGCGCGATCGTCGGCAAGGCCCTGTACGCCAAGGCCTTCACCCTGGAAGAAGCCCTGAAGGTGGTCTCCGCATGAGCTCCGACTCCGTACGCCGCATTTCCTCCGGCGGAGCCTACGAGGACGTCATCGGCTACTCCCGCGCCGTCCAGCTCCCGAACGGCCTGGTCCTGGTCTCCGGGTGCACCGCGGCCGACGCCGGCGGCCCGTACGACCAGGCCATCGGCGCCTTCGGCGTCGCCTTCAAGGCCCTCGCCCAGGCCGGACTCGGCCCCGAGCACGTGGTCCGCACCCGCCTGTACCTCACCCACGCCCGGGACGTGGAGGAGGTCGGCCGCGCCCACAAGGAGCTGCTCGACGCCGTCCGGCCCGCCGCCTCCATGATCATCGTGTCCGGGTTCGTCGACCCGGGCATGGTCGTCGAGGTGGAGGTCGAGGCCTTCGGCCCGGTCCCGACCGGCGCCGACGCCGCGACCCGGCCCGGGGAGGCGTCCGCATGACGCTGGCCGTACGGGTGATCCCCTGCCTGGACGTGGACAACGGCCGGGTCGTCAAGGGCGTCAACTTCCAGAACCTGCGCGACGCCGGCGACCCGGTGGAGATGGCCAAGCTGTACGACGCCGAGGGCGCCGACGAGCTGACCTTCCTCGACATCACCGCGTCCTCCGGCAACCGCGAGACCACCTACGACGTGGTGCGCCGCACCGCCGAGCAGGTCTTCATCCCGCTGACCGTGGGCGGCGGCGTCCGTACCGCGGACGACGTGGACAAGCTGCTGCGGGCCGGCGCGGACAAGGTCGGCGTGAACACCGCCGCCATCGCCCGCCCCGAGCTGATCCAGGAGATCGCGGAGCGCTTCGGCCGGCAGGTCCTCGTCCTGTCCGTCGACGCCCGCCGCACCGCCTCCGGCTCCTTCGAGGTCACCACGCACGGCGGCCGCAAGGGCACCGGCATCGACGCCGTCGAGTGGGCCCACCGGGCCGCCGAGCTGGGCGCCGGGGAGATCCTGCTGAACTCGATGGACGCGGACGGAACCAAAGACGGCTACGACACCGAGATGATCGCGGCCGTACGCCGGCACGTCACCGTCCCGGTGATCGCCTCGGGCGGCGCGGGCAGCCTCGCGCACTTCCCGCCGGCGATCGCGGCGGGCGCGGACGCGGTGCTGGCCGCGTCGGTGTTCCACTTCGGCGACCTGCGGATCTCCGAGGTCAAGACGGCCCTGCGCGAAGCGGGCCACCCGGTCCGCTGACGCCCTCCGGGCCGCCCGGCCGACGCCCCCGCGGGGGAGCCGGCCGGGCGGCCCGGAGCCGTCGCGGGGTGGCGAGGCCGGCAGACCTCGGCCCGGCCGTCCCGGGTCCGCTAGCGCCGGGTCCGCTAGCGCCGGGCCCGGTCGTCACAGGCCCAGGTCCGCCACCGTCAGTTCCGCCACCGCCGTCTTGTCACCGTCCAGGGACACCGCGGCCGAGTTCTGGCGGCCGAAGCAGAACAGCGTCAGCTCGCCCGGCTCGCCCGTCACCGTCACCACCGGCGCACCCTTGCGCGCCACCGCCGTGCGGCCGTCGGGCCGCCGCAGGACCAGGCCCACCGGCGAGCGCCGCCCCGTCAGGCGGGCCAGCTTCTCCAGCCGGGACCACAGGGAGTCCGAGAACACCGGGTCCAGCTCCCGCGGCGACCAGTCGGGCTGCGCCCGCCGGACATCCTCCGCGTGCACGTAGAACTCCACCGCGTTCGCCGCCTCGTCGATCTGCTTCAGCGCGTACACGGAGAACTTCGGCGGGCCGGTCCGGATCAGCCGCACGAGCTCCTCGTACGGCTTGGCCGTGTACTCGTCCATCGTCTTGTCCAGCCGGGCCTTCAGCGCGTTCAGCAGCAGCCCGCCCGCCGCGTCCGGCCGCCTCTCGCGGACCACCACGTGCGCCGCGAGGTCCCGGCACGTCCAGCCTTCGCACAGGGTCGGCGCCTCCGGGCCGGCCGCCTCCAACAGGTCCGCCAGCAAGAGGCGTTCGCGCTTCGCATGGGTAGACATGCGGGCCAGCCTACGGCCGGAACCCGCCTTGTGCCCGCCCATCAGGCGGACAGTGATCCGTACCGGCGCCCGCCGCCCGGCACAATGGCCGCATGGTTACGTCCCCCCGCCCCGGCAGCCTCGACCCCGCCATCGCCGCGCGCCTCAAGCGCTCCGCCGACGGCCTGGTACCGGCCATCGCCCAGCAGTACGACACTGGTGAGGTGCTCATGCTCGGCTGGATGGACGACGAGGCCCTGCACCGCACCCTGACCACCGGCCGCTGCACCTACTGGTCCCGCAGCCGTCAGGAGTACTGGGTCAAGGGGGATACTTCCGGCCACTTCCAGCACGTGAAATCCGTCGCCCTCGACTGCGACGCCGACACCGTGCTCGTCAAGGTCGACCAGGTCGGAGCCGCCTGCCACACCGGCACCCGCACCTGCTTCGACGCCGACGTCCTTCCGATCGCCGCAGCCGAGAACAGGTAGGTTCGCACCGCCATGGATCTTGAGACGTTCCGCAAGCTCGCGGCCGACCGCCGCGTCATCCCCGTGAGCCGCAAGCTGCTGGCCGACGGGGACACCCCCGTCGGGCTCTACCGCAAGCTCGCCGCCGAACGCCCGGGGACCTTCCTGCTGGAGTCCGCCGAGAACGGCCGCTCCTGGTCCCGCTACTCCTTCGTCGGCGTCCGCAGCGACGCGACCCTGACCGTCCGCGACGGCCAGGCGCACTGGATCGGCACCCCGCCCGTCGGCGTGCCCACCGACGGAGACCCGCTCGACGCCCTGCGCGCCACCGTCGAGGCCCTGCACACCCCCCGCGACCTCGCCGGCGGCACACCGCCCTTCACCGGCGGCATGGTCGGCTACCTCGGCTACGACATCGTGCGCCGCCTGGAGCGCATCGGCGAGCACACCCGGGACGACCTGGAACTGCCCGAGCTGACGATGCTGCTCACCTCCGACCTGGCGGTCCTGGACCACTGGGACGGCACCGTCCAGCTCATCGCGAACGCCATCAACCACAACGCCCTCGACTCGGGCGTGGACGAGGCGTACGCCGACGCCGTGGCCCGCCTCGACGCGATGGAAGCCGACCTCTCCCGCCCGGCCCCCTACACGCCCGCCCCGCTGCCCGCCTCCGAGCTGCCCGAGTACTCGGCGCTGTGGGGCGGCGAGAAGTACCAGGCCGCCGTCGAGGACATCAAGGAGCGCATCCGCTCCGGCGAGGCCTTCCAGGTGGTGCCCTCGCAGCGGTTCGAGACCCCCTGCCACGCCTCCGCGCTGGACGTCTACCGGGTGCTGCGGGCCACCAACCCGTCTCCGTACATGTACCTCTTCCGCTTCGAGAACGGCTTCGACGTCGTCGGCTCCAGCCCCGAGGCCCTGGTCAAGGTCGAGGACGGCCGGGCCATGGTCCACCCCATCGCCGGCACCCGCCACCGCGGGGCCACCCCGCAGGAGGACCACGACCTCGCCGAGGAGCTGATGGCCGACCCCAAGGAGCGCGCCGAGCACCTCATGCTCGTCGACCTCGGCCGCAACGACCTCGGCCGGGTCTGCGAGCCGGGATCCGTCGAGGTGGTCGACTTCATGTCCGTCGAGCGGTACTCGCACGTCATGCACATCGTGTCCACGGTCACCGGCCGCGTCGCCGAGGGCAAGACCGCCTTCGACGTGCTCACCGCCTGCTTCCCCGCCGGAACCCTCTCGGGCGCGCCGAAGCCGCGGGCCATGCAGATCATCGAGGAGCTGGAGCCCTCCCGACGCGGCCTCTACGGCGGCTGCGTCGGCTACCTGGACTTCGCCGGGGACTCCGACACCGCCATCGCCATCCGCACCGCGCTGCTGCGCGACGGGACGGCGTACGTCCAGGCGGGCGCCGGGGTCGTCGCCGACTCGGTGCCCGAGCTGGAGGACGCGGAGTGCCGCAACAAGGCGGCCGCCGTGCTCCGCGCGGTGGGAGCGGCGAACCGCCTCCACGGCTCCTGAGGGCGTAGGGGATAGTGGGGTACGTGAGTGCCGTACCCCCGTCCCGAAACGATTCCGCCGCCGAGAGCGCCGACGGCCCCGAAGCCGGCGGCGCCCCCGCCGCCGACGCGTCCGCCGACAGCCGGGGCGGCCGCCGCAGCGTGGCCGTCGCCCTGCTGCTCGGCGCCCTCGGCGCCACCGTCGTCCTGCTGGCCTCCGGCCGGACCTGGGCGCGCGGCACCGCCGCGGTCGGCGTGGACGCGCTGCCGCTCGCGGCCGACGGGCGGGCCGTCACCGGCCTCCCCGCCGCCCTGGCCATCGTGGGCCTCGCGGCCCTGGTCGCCGTGTTCGCCGTGCGCGGCCGGAGCCGGCTCCTGGTGTCCGGCCTGCTGGCGCTCAGCGGCCTGGGCGCGGCCCTGGCGGCCGTCCTCGGCGCCGACGGCCGCCAGGCCCTGGACGCGCAGGCGGCCCGTACGACCGCGGACACCGCCGCGCACGTGGCGGGCCTGACCCACACGGCGTGGCCGTACGTCACGGCCGCCGGGGCGGTCCTGATCCTGGCCGCCGGCCTGCTGGCACTGCGCTTCGGCCGGAGCTGGCCCTCGATGGGGGGACGCTACGAGCGTGACGGCAGCCCCCGGACGCGCAAGGTCGCGGCGATTGACCCGGACCGGCCCGAGGATCTGTGGAAGGCTCTGGACCGCGGCGAGGACCCGACCCGCTGAACGATCCCCCCGGGCGGTGCGGGACAATGACACCGAGCGTTCGACACAGCACGTGCGACAGAGCAACGAGGAGCAACTCATGGCGGGCACTAGCCACGGACACACCCCGGCCGCCTGGACCGGTGTAATGATCGCCTTCATCGGTTTCTGCGTCTCCGGCGCCTTCATGGTGCTGGCGAACCCGCTCGGCTTCTGGGCCGGCCTCGTCATCGTCGTCCTCGGCGGTGTCGTGGGCATGGGGATGAAGGCCGCGGGCATGGGCGCGCCGAAGGCCACCCACCGTGACCTCGCCGAGGTCATCGCCGCGTCCAAGGTCCCGGCCAAGGTCTGAGGATCCGGCGCATCCGAAAGGCGTGGCCCGTCGGGCTGCGCCTTTTGTCATGAGCGGAGAGAATCAGCGGGTGGACGCCTCTCGCACCCCCGAACCCGTGCCGCCGCCGGTGGCGCGCGTACCCCCCGTACCCCCCGTGCCTCCCGCGCCCCCGGCAGCACGGGGCCCGGGTCCCGCCGGACCGGGTCCGGCGCCCGCGCCGCCGCCCGCCGTACGCGCCTCCGCGGCCCGGCGGCTGGCCGCCCCGGCGCTCACCCTGGCCGCCGTCGTCGGCGCCTTCGCGTACGTGGGCGCCGTGGACCCCAACGAGCCCGGCCACTACCCGGTCTGCCCGCTCTTCCGGCTGACCGGGGTGCTGTGCCCCGGCTGCGGCGGCCTGCGCAGTGCGCACGCGTTCGCCCACGGCGATCTGATCACGGCTTTCGGGGCAAATGCCCTCGCCGTCGCCGGCTACTTCGCGTTCGCGGGATTCACGGCCCTGTGGCTGTTTCGCGCCGTCCGTGGCGGGCCCGTCCCGACTCCGGTGCCGAAGCCGCTGCACTGGTGGGGTCTGGGCGCCGCGGCACTGGTCTTCGCCGTCGTCCGGAACTTTTCCTTCGGCTCCGCCCTGGCGCCCTGAGGCCCGTACGCAGGGCAAATGAAGCCCGCATTCCGAATGTCCAGTTACTGGGACGGCGTCATCCGGGTGCCGAGCCGAGGCGTCCTGCGGATACCATTTGAGTGTCGACCTTGCTGTGGAACGTGTCTGCAAGGCGGCCGACCGCCATCGACCCGGAAGGGGGCCGCTCGCGTGAGTGTGCTCGACGAGATCATCGAAGGGGTCCGCGAAGACCTTGCCGAACGGCAGTCCCGCGTCAGCCTCGACGAGCTCAAGGAGCGTGCCGCCAAGGCGCCCCAGGCCAAGGACGGCGTCGCCGCACTGCGCGGTGACAGCGTCAAGGTGATCTGCGAGGTCAAGCGGTCCAGCCCGTCCAAGGGCGCGCTGGCCGCGATCGCCGATCCGGCAGGGCTCGCCGCCGACTACGAGGCGGGCGGTGCGGCGGTCATCTCCGTCCTCACCGAGCAGCGCCGCTTCGGTGGCTCCCTGGCCGACCTGGAGGCCGTCCGCGCCCGCGTGGACATCCCGATCCTGCGCAAGGACTTCATCGTCACGGCGTACCAGCTCTGGGAGGCCCGCGCCTACGGCGCCGACCTCGCGCTGCTGATCGTCGCGGCCCTGGAGCAGGAGGCCCTCGTCTCCCTCATCGAGCGGGCCGAGTCCATCGGCCTGACCCCGCTCGTCGAGGTCCACGACGAGGAGGAAGTGGAGCGCGCGGTCGCCGCCGGCGCCAAGATCATCGGCGTCAACGCCCGCAACCTCAAGGACCTCAAGATCGACCGCTCCGTCTTCGAGCGCGTCGTGCAGGAGATCCCGGCCCACATCGTCAAGATCGCCGAGTCCGGCATCCGCGGGCCGCACGACCTGATCGCCTACGCCAACGAGGGTGCCGACGCCGTCCTGGTCGGGGAGTCCCTGGTGACCGGCCGCGACCCGAAGTCAGCCGTGGCCGACCTCGTCGCCGCCGGCGCCCACCCCGCACTGCGCCACGGGCGGAGCTGACCCGTCCCGTGACCCACGACCGCCCCTCCGTCCGCACCCGACCCGGCCTCCGCGGCCGGGCCGCAGTGCCGACGGCGCACGCGCCGCTGGCGCGCGGCTGCCGCCCCCGCGGCTGCCGTGCCCCGGCGCGGCGCGTGCACGGGCGGCGGGTCCGGTACGTGATCGGCTCCGAGCCCGGTCAGGTCAACGGCATGCGATGGCGGCGCACCAGCGCGCCGTAGACGAGGAACGCCGCGCGGCGAGTGCCGCGCGGGTCCCGTACGGCCCTGTGCCCCCGAGCCGCCGGCTCCGGGCACGGGCCGCTCCGTACCGTACGCACGCCACGCCCCAGCGGGGTTTGAGCGTCACGGGCGGGCGGCGCAATACGGTGAAGAGCACCCCGCCGCATCTCGCACCCCGTAGGAGCACTGGACATGTCCAGCGAGTTCTTCATTCCGGACCCGGAGGGTCACGTCCCCAACGCCGAGGGTTACTTCGGTGCCTTCGGCGGCAAGTTCATCCCGGAGGCGCTCGTCGCCGCCGTGGACGAGGTCGCCGTCGAGTACGAGAAGGCCAAGGGGGACCCGGCCTTCGCGGCCGAGCTCAACGAGCTCATGGTCCACTACACCGGCCGGCCCAGCGCCCTCACCGAGGTGCCCCGCTTCGCGGAGCACGCGGGCAACGCGCGGATCTTCCTCAAGCGCGAGGACCTCAACCACACCGGCTCGCACAAGATCAACAACGTGCTGGGCCAGGCGCTGCTCACCAAGCGCATGGGCAAGACCCGGGTCATCGCCGAGACCGGCGCCGGCCAGCACGGCGTGGCCACCGCCACAGCCTGCGCCCTCTTCGGCCTCGACTGCACCATCTACATGGGCGAGATCGACACCCAGCGCCAGGCCCTGAACGTGGCCCGCATGCGGATGCTGGGCGCCGAGGTCATCGCGGTGAAGTCCGGCTCCCGGACCCTGAAGGACGCCATCAACGAGGCGTTCCGCGACTGGGTCGCCAACGTGGACCAGACCCACTACCTCTTCGGCACGGTCGCCGGCCCGCACCCCTTCCCGGCCATGGTGCGCGACTTCCACCGCGTCATCGGCGTCGAGGCCCGCCGCCAGATCCTGGAGCGCGCGGGACGGCTGCCCGACGCCGTCGCGGCCTGCGTCGGCGGCGGTTCCAACGCCATCGGCCTCTTCCACGCCTTCATCCCGGACGCGGACGTGCGGCTGGTCGGCTTCGAGCCCGCCGGCCACGGCGTCGAGACCGGCGAGCACGCGGCCACGCTGACCGCGGGCGAGCCCGGCATCCTGCACGGCTCCCGCTCCTACGTCCTCCAGGACGAGGAGGGCCAGATCACCGAGCCGTACTCCATCTCGGCCGGCCTGGACTACCCCGGCATCGGCCCGGAGCACTCTTACCTGAAGGACTCCGGCCGCGCCGAGTACCGCGCGGTCACCGACGACGCCGCCATGCAGGCCCTGCGGCTGCTGTCACGCACCGAGGGCATCATCCCGGCCATCGAGTCGGCGCACGCGCTGGCCGGAGCCCTGGAGCTGGGCAGGGAGCTGGGCGGGGACGGCCTCATCGTGGTCAACCTGTCCGGCCGCGGCGACAAGGACATGGACACCGCCGCCCGCTACTTCGGCCTGTACGACGCCGACGGGGAAGTCGCCGAGAACGAGTTCTCCGAAGGGGACGACAAGTGAACGCCACCACCCCGGCCGGAACGGGAACGGGAACCGGCACCATCGACCTGCTGAGCGCGACCCTCGCCAAGGCGAAGGCCGAGGACCGGGCGGCCCTGGTCGCCTACCTCCCGGCGGGCTTCCCGACGGTCGACGGCGGCATCGAGGCCGTCAAGGCCGTCGTCGCGGGCGGCGCCGACATCGTCGAGATCGGACTCCCGCACAGCGACCCGGTCCTGGACGGCCCGGTCATCCAGACCGCCGACGACATCGCCCTGCGCGGCGGCGTGAAGATCGCCGACGTGATGCGGACCGTACGGGAGGCCCACGCGGCCACCGGGGTCCCGGTCCTGGTGATGACCTACTGGAACCCCATCGACCGCTACGGCGTCGAGCGGTTCACCGCCGAGCTGGCCGCGGCGGGCGGCGCCGGCTGCATCCTGCCCGACCTGCCGGTCCAGGAGTCCGCCCTGTGGCGGGAGCACGCGGAGAAGCACGGTCTGGCGACCGTCTTCGTCGTGGCCCCCAGCAGCAAGGACGCGCGCCTGGCCACGATCACCGCGGCCGGTTCCGGCTTCGTCTACGCCGCGTCCCTCATGGGGGTCACCGGCACCCGCGAGTCGGTCGGCAACCAGGCCCAGGACCTGGTGACCCGCACCCGCGCCACCACCGACCTGCCGGTCTGCGTGGGGCTGGGCGTCTCCAACGCCGTCCAGGCCAAGCAGGTCGCCGTCTTCGCCGACGGCGTCATCGTCGGCTCGGCCTTCGTGAAGCTGCTGCTGGACGCGCCGGACCTGCCGGCCGGGCTGGCCGGGGTGCGCGCGCTTGCGGCCGAGCTTGCGGAAGGCGTACGCAGGAGCTGATACGGAGCGGGTTCCGGACGGGTTCTGTAGCCCGATCGGGTGGAAGTGGGGGCAGGGAGGCACGCGAGTGCCTCCCTGCTTCGTTTGGCCGAACGTGAGCGACAAGAACGACGGTGCGAACCGCGATGCGACGAAACGATCGGCCCGGGAGCGACTCCAGGAGGAGCGCCAGCGGGAGAAGGCCCGGGACAAGCGCCGGCGGACCCTCGTCGTGTCGGCGGCGGTGGTCGGCGTGCTCGGCCTGGCCGCCGTCGTCGGCCTGATCGCGGCCAATACCGGCAAGAGCGGCGGCGCCGACAAGGCGGGCCCGGTGATCGCCCCCTCGGGGGCCACCGGCAAGGACGCGCTCGCCATCCAGACGGGCAAGGGCGAGGCGAAGTCCACGCTCACGGTGTGGGAGGACTTCCGCTGTCCCGCCTGCAAGGGCTTCGAGGACCAGTACCGGGACACCGTCCACGACCTGGAGGCCAAGGGCCTGCTCAAGGTCGATTACCACATCGTCACTCTGATCGACGGCAACATGGGCGGCAGCGGCTCCCTGAAGTCGGCCAACGCGGCGGCCTGCGCGCAGGACGCCGGCAAGTTCTCCGCGTACCACGACGTGCTCTTCCAGAACCAGCCGGATGAGGTCGACGACGCCTTCGGCAAGAACGCCAGGCTGCTGGAGCTGGCGGGCAAGGTGGACGGACTGGACACCCCGGCGTTCCGGGCCTGTGTCGAGGAGGGCACCCACAACAGCTGGGTGGGCAAGTCGCAGGAGGCCTTCCGGGAGGGCAAGTTCCGGGGCACGCCGACCGTGCTCCTCGACGGCAAGGACATCTTCGCCGACCAGGCGAACCCGCTGACCCCGCAGAAGCTCAAGGAGAAGGTGGAGGCCTCGGCGAAGGGGACGGGCAAGGCCTCGCCGTCGGCGGACGCGACGTCCGGTAGCGGTAGTGGCAGCGGTAGTGGCAGTGGCAGCGGGGCGGGCGCCGGTGCGAAGGCCTCGCCTTCGGCCACGGCCTCCGGCTCCGGCTCCGGCTCGAAGACGGCCTCGAAGGGCGGCGCGGACAGCCCGTCCGCCGGCTCGTCCACCGGGTCCTCGAAGGGCCAGTCGAGCGGTACGTCCGGGGACTGAGCGACCGCCGGGCCGTGTGTGGATTTGGTTTCGGCTTGCCGGGTGGTTGCGGTCCGCACCACCCGGCAGGGTAGCGTCAGCTCTGCCATGGACATTGCTTACATCCCCAGCCCGTCGACCGGCGTGATCCACCTCGGACCGATCCCGCTGCGCGGCTACGCGTTCTGCATCATCGTCGGCGTCTTCGTCGCCGTCTGGCTCGGCAACAAGCGGTGGGTCGCCAGGGGCGGCAAGCCGGGGACGGTCGCGGACATCGCCGTGTGGGCGGTGCCGTTCGGGCTGGTCGGCGGTCGCCTCTACCACGTGATCACCGACTACCAGCTGTACTTCGGCGAGGGCCGCAACTGGGTCGACGCCTTCAAGATCTGGGAGGGCGGCCTCGGTATCTGGGGTGCCATCGCGCTCGGCGCGGTGGGTGCCTGGATCGGCTGCCGGCTCCGCGGGATCCCGCTGCCGGCCTGGGCCGACGCCCTGGCCCCCGGCATCGCGCTGGCCCAGGCCTGCGGGCGCTGGGGCAACTGGTTCAACCAGGAGCTGTACGGCCGGGCCACCGACCTGCCGTGGGCGGTGGAGATCAGCGAGGGTACGAACCGCGTCGCCGGCACCTACCACCCGACCTTCCTGTACGAGTCGCTCTGGTGCGTCGGCGTCGCCGTGCTGGTGATCTGGGCCGACCGCCGCTTCACGCTCGGCCACGGGCGGGCGTTCGCGCTGTACGTCGCGGCGTACTGCGTGGGCCGCGGCTGGATCGAGTACATGCGGGTCGACGAGGCGCACCACATCCTGGGCCTGCGGCTGAACGTCTGGACCTCGATCGTGGTCTTCGTCCTGGCGGTGGTCTACCTGGTGCTGTCGGCCAGGCTGCGTCCGGGCCGTGAGGAGATCGTCGAGCCGGAGACCTCCGGCGGTGCGAAGGACAAGGGTAAGGGCAAGGGCGACGACAAGCCCGGGGACGAGGCCGGGGCCAAGGACGAAGCCGGGGCCGCTCCCGAGGCCGGGGACGGTGACGGTGCGCCCGGGGCGAAGCCGGCCGGCGCCGCCGAGGCCGCCGCCGCCGGGCCCAAGGCGTCCGTACTGACGAAGACCGAGCCCGCGGACACCACGCGGGCCGGGGCCGCCGCCGAACCGGAGGGCGCCGCAGCGGCGGACCCGCTGAAGGCGGAGCCGGCCGAGGGCGCGACCCCGGAGACCGGGAAGGCCTGACCGGAACGTGCAGGGAAGGGGCGCCGCGCACCGCGTGGCGCCCCTTCGGCGTTCCCCGCCGGGCGAACCGGGGCGAACCGGGGCGGGAACGCGCTGAGCGGCCTCCGGTCGCCGGACCGTACGGCGGGAGGACGGCCCTGCGGGGTGCCGGGCAGTGGCGGACCCTGACCGGCGGACCCGCCGCGCACGATGTCGGTGGCTTCCGGGATGATCGTTCCCGACAGCCGTCGTCATCAGGGGGAGATCATGACCGAACAGTCCAGGACCGCCCGCAGAGCATTGCTGACCGGAGCCGTGGCCGGACTGGCGGGCGCGGCGGTGGTGTCCGGTACCCCGGCCGCCGCCGCCACGGCGGCCGGCGGAACGCCGGACTGGTTCGACGTGAAGGGGCACGGGGCGGTCGGCAACGGCTCCGCCGACGACACGGCCGCCGTCCAGCGCGCACTCGACGCGGCGGCCGCGGCAGGCGGCGGCACCGTCTACTTCCCCGTCGGCAAGTACCTGGTGAAGCCGACGGCGGGGAATCCGGCCCTGGCCGTCAAGGCCGACGGGATCCGCCTCGTCGGCGCCGGAGCCAAAGCCTCCACCCTGATCAAGGGCGGCAACGGCATCCTGCTCAGGATGTCGGGCACCGGCCCGGCCTACTCCACCGGAGCCACCCACCGCCGCTACTGCTCCGTCGAGAACCTCGGGTTCAACGGCAACCGCAAGACCGGCCTGCTGCTGGAGCTCTACTACAACAACAACTCCTCCTTCCGCGACGTCTTCATGACCTCCAACAACGACATGTGTGTCGACGCCGTCGAGTTCTGGGACTCCCGCTTCTCCAACCTGGTCGTAGAGGAGTGCACCGGCACCACCGGCAGCACCACCCAGCCCAACATCTGGCTCCGCAACGCCTCCTCCGCCACCGAGGGAACCTGGGGCCACAGCAAGGACAACATCAACCAGATCCACTTCACCGGCTGCCGCCTGGAAGCCTTCGGCACCGGTGCGCTGTGGATCGGCCAGGGCGCGGTCACCACCAACAACCCCAATGGCGTCTACCTCACGGACTGCAAGTTCGAGACCTCCCGGATGCAGGGCGGCCCGCACCTGAAGACCGACGCCGGCTGCAAGCACGTCTACGCGACCAACATCTACTGCTACGCCGGCGACTTCGCGCCGGGCACCCCCGCCACCGCACGCAACATCATCGGCTGGGCGGCGAGCTCCAGCGCGCTGGAGAACGTGGTCATAGCCAACCGGCACAGGGCCACCGTCAACGCGGGCGTCGCCCTCTACTCGGGCCCCGGCTCCACCGCCGTCCTGCGCAACGTCGTCGGGCTCTACGCCACCGCGCCCACCGGCACCCACATCTACTACGAGCGGTCGTCCACCGGCGACTTCCGGGTGGAGAACAGCTACGGCACGACCGGAGCGCAGGCGACCGGGACGGTACCGGTCAAGAACGCGCCGAACCCGCCCCTGCGCCTGGTCGCCGGCCCCGTCACCGACGCCGCCTTCACCCGCCCGCCGCTCGACGGCACCATGGCCGTGGACTCGGTGAACAAGCGGCTCTACGTCCGCGTCGGCGGCACGTGGCTCTGGTCGGCGCTCAACGCGTAGCCGCCCGGCGGGACAGGGCCAGGGTGCGGCGGGCCGCGGCCACCACCGCCGGGTCCACGAACCGGCCGTCGGGCAGGGCCAGCGCGCCCGGTGTGGCGCGCGCGGCGCCGAGGACCTGCTCGGCGGCGACGACCTCCTCGGGTGCGGGAACGTAGGCCCGCTCGATCACCGGCAGCTGGCGGGGATGGATCGCCGCCCGGCCGAGGAAGCCCAGGGACCGGCCACGGGCGCAGGAGGCGGCCAGCGCCTCCAGGTCCCGGATGTCGGGGAACACCGACTGGGCCGGGGGTGCGAGCCCCGCGGCCCGCGCCGCCACCACCACCCGGGAGCGGCACCAGTCCAGCCCCGGCTCCGCGCTGACGGCGAGGTCGGCCCGCAGGTCCGCCTCGCCCAGCGACAGGCCGCGCAGGGAGGGGTGGGCGCGCGCGATCTCGTACGCGCGCTCCACGCCCAGCGCCGACTCCAGCAGGGCGTGCAGGCCGACGCCGCCGGTGCGGTCTGCGGTGGCGGTGATCTGCTCCGGGGCGCTGATCTTGGGCAGCCGCAGACCGGCGAGGCCGTGCAGCCCCGCCAGGGCGGCGAGGTCGGCGCCGCCCCAGGGGGAGTCCAGGGAGTTGACGCGTACGTGGACGGCGAGCGGGGGCCGCTCGGCGAGCAGTTCGGCGGTGGCGGAGCGGGCGTACTCCTTGCGGGAGGCCGGTACGGCGTCCTCCAGGTCGACGATGACGGCGTCCGCCCCGCAGGCCAGGGCCTTGGCCACCACCGCCGGCCGGTCGCCCGGCGCGTAGAGCCAGGTGAGGATCACAGCGCTCCCTCCGTCCGCAGCACGCTGATCTCGGCCCCGGTCAGGCCCAGTTCGGCGAGGACCTCGTCGGTGTCCGCGCCGTGCGGGCGGCCGGCCCAGCGGATGCCGCCCGGGGTCTCGGAGAGCCGGAAGAGGACGTTCTGCATCCGGATGGGGCCGAGTTCGGGGTCCTCGACCTCGGTGACGGTGTCCAGGGCCGCGTACTGCGGGTCCTCCATCACGTCCCGTACGTCGTAGACCGGCGCGACCGCGGCCTGGGCGTCCTCGAAGGCGGCCAGGACCTCGTCCGCCTTGTGCCGGGCGATCCAGCCGCCGACGGCCTCGTCCAGTACGGGAGCGTGGGCGGCCCGGCCGGAACCGGTCGCGAACCATGGCTCGGCGATCAGCTCGGGCCTGCCGACGAGGCGCATCACGCGCTCGGCGACGGACTGGGCGGAGGTGGAGACCGCGAGCCAGCGGCCGTCGAGACTGCGGTAGGTGTTGCGGGGCGCGTTGTTCGTGGAACGGTTGCCGGTGCGGGGCTGTACGTAGCCGAGCTGGTCGTACCAGAGGGGGTGCGGGCCCAGCACGGTGAGGATCGGCTCGATGATGGCCAGGTCCACGACCTGCCCGGCTCCGGTGCGGTCGCGTCCGGCGAGCGCCGTCATCACGGCGTACGCGGTGGTCAGCGCGGCGATGGAGTCCGCCAGGCCGAACGGCGGCAGGGTCGGAGGCCCGTCCGGCTCCCCGGTGATCGCGGCGAAGCCGCTCATCGCCTCCGCGAGGGTGCCGAAGCCCGGGCGGTGGGCGTACGGCCCGTGCTGGCCGAAGGCCGTGACGCGGGCCAGGACCAGCCGCGGGTTGGCGGCCGACAGCTCGGCCCAGCCCAGGCCCCACTTCTCCAGGGTGCCGGGGCGGAAGTTCTCGACGATGACGTCCGCGGTGGCGGCCAGGCGCAGCAGGACGTCCCGGCCGCCGGGGGTCGACAGGTCGAGGGTCATGGTCCGCTTGTTGCGGCCCAGCAGCTTCCACCACAGGCCGACCCCGTCCTTGGCGGGGCCGTGGCCCCGGGAGGGGTCGGGCCGGCCGGGGTGCTCGACCTTGACGACCTCGGCGCCGAAGTCGCCGAGCAGCGTGGCGGCGAGGGGCCCGGCGAAGAGGGTGGCGAGGTCGAGGACGCGGAGCCCTCGCAGGGGACCGGTTCCCGGGTCGGGCTCGGGGGCGCTCACGAGGCGGCTCCGGCTTGGGACGCGGCTCCGGGGCCGGTCCCAGCCCCGGCTCCGGTCCCGGTTTTGGTCTCGGCTCCGGCTCCGGCTCCGGCTCTGGTCTCGGCCCCGGCCCCGGCTTCGGTTCCGGGGCCGGTTTTGGTCACGGTCTCGGTTCCGGACTCGGTGAAGGCGTCCGTTTCCGCGCGGGTGGGCATCGAGTCCTGGGCGCCGGGCCGCTGGACGGAGAGCGCGGCCGCCGCCGAGGCCCAGCGCAGCGCCATCGGCATCGGGCGGCCCTCGCCGAGGGCCACGGCGAGGGCGCCGACGAACGTGTCCCCGGCCGCTGTGGTGTCCACGGCCCGTACCGGGGGCGCGGGCACGGTCAGCGGTTCCCGGCCGCGCGCGGCGTACAGGGCCCCGGCCGCCCCCAGGGTGATGACCACCTCCGGCACCTCGTCCAGCAGCGCGGCCGCGGCCCGGTGCGGGTCGGTGAGCCCGGTGAGGGCGGCCGCTTCGTGCTCGTTGGGGACCAGGAGGTCGGTCGTGGCGAGGAGCCCGGCCGGCAGCGGCCGGGCCGGGGCCGGGGTCAGGACCGTGCGGACCCCGTGCGCGCGGGCGGCGAGGGCGCCGGCGAGGACGGCCTCCAGGGGCAGTTCGAGCTGGAGCAGCAGGGCGCCGGAGGCGGCGATGCGGCTGTCGTCACCCGCCTCCAGACCGGTGACGCGGGCGTTGGCGCCCGGGATGACGATGATGCTGTTGCCGCCCTCGTCGTCCACGGTGATGTGGGCGGTGCCGCTGGCCCCCTCGACCGTGCGCAGGGCGGCCGTCTCGACCCCGGCCGCGGCGAGCGCGGAGCGCAGTCGTACGCCGAACGCGTCGCTGCCCACCGCCCCGATCATCACCACCTGCCCGCCGAGGCGGGCCGCGGCGACGGCCTGGTTGGCGCCCTTGCCGCCGGGCACGGTGCGGAAGGCGGTGCCGGTGACGGTCTCCCCGAGGCGGGGGGCCTTGGGGACGTAGGCGACGAGGTCCATGTTCGTACTGCCGAGCACGGCGATGGCCGTCATGAGCGGGCTGCCTCCTGTGCGGTGAGGTGGGCGAGGGTGTCGAAGCCGGCACCGTCGAAGCCGGTAACGGTGGTGGACAGGCGGTTCTTCAACGGGGCGGTCCAGCGGTCCGGGAGGGCGTCCGGCGAGCCGGCGAGCAGCCCGGCGAGGGCGCCGGCCGTGGCCCCGTTGGAGTCGGTGTCCCAGCCTCCCGACACGGCGCGGCAGACGGAGCGGGTGAAGTCCCCGTCGGCGTGGGTGAGGGCGGCGGCGATCAGGGCGGTGTTGGGGACGGCGTGGACCCAGTGGTAGTGACCGTAGCGGGCGTGCAGGGCGTCCACGACGCGGTCGAAGTCGGCCTCGGCGGCGGCCGCGGCGATGGCGATGGCGAACCGCACGGCCTCGGCGAGGCGCGAGCGGGGCGGCACGACGGCCAGCCCGGCCCGCAGCGCGCCGTGGACGTCCGCGTCGCCGGTGGCGGCCTCGGCGGTGGCGGCGGCGACGAGGAGCGCGGCGTACACGCCGTTGCCGGTGTGGGTCAGGGCGGCGTCCCGGTACGCCGCGGCCGCGGCGGCGGCCGGGTCGCCAGGATGGGTCCAGCCGTGGACGTCGGCGCGGATGAGCGCGCCGATCCACTCGCGGAACGGGTTGTGGTGGGTGGCGGTGGCGGGGGGCTCCAGCCCGAGGAGGAGGTTGCGGTAGGCGACGCGCTCGGCGGTGAAGGTCCGTCCGGCGGGGAGTTCGCCGAGCCAGAGGCGGGCGACGTCGGCGGTGGTGAACCCCTTGCCGTGCCGCTGGAGCAGGAGCAGGCCGAGGAGGGGGTAGTTGAGGTCGTCGTCCTCGGGCATGCCGTCGATGTTCTCGGCGAGGGACGTCGGGGCGGAGCGGCGGTTCCAGGGGTGGGCGGCCAGGAGCTCCGGGGGGACGCCGCGGGCGGTGAACCAGTCGTTCAGCGGCCAGTTCCCGGCGGCGCGGGCCAGTGCCCGGATGCCGGCCAGCGGCAGCTTCTCGACGGGCTTGCCGAGCAGGCACCCGGCGGCCCGCCCCAGCCAGGCGGCTTCCAGCCGGGCCACGAGGCGGGGATCGGCGCCGGGGGCCGGGGCGCTGCCGTCGTGCGGGTCCGGTGTCGGTCCCGGGCGCGGGCCCGGGGCGGCGGGGTCCGGCCCGGCTCCGTGGTGGGGCCCCCGGACCGGGGCGCCGGACGGCCAGGTGGCGCGGATCGCCTCCCAGGACGCGGGCTCGTCGGCGGACAGGGGCGAGGGCAGCAGCGCGAGCTCGTCCAGCAGCCGGGCGGCGAGGGCGCGGAGCCCCGGGTCCGCCGGGCCGGGGGAGGCGCCGGCCCGCTCGGGCGCGGGATGCCCGCCGGCGGCCAGCCAGGCCCGGCGGGCGGGCCCGGGGTCCCGGCCGTCCTCGTCCGCCTGGCGGAGCTCGTGCCCGACGAGGTCCTCGGGCTGCGCCCAGGTGACCCGTACGGGTTGCCCGGCGGAATCCGCGGCCGGGTGCGGGCCGTCGGGTGCGGTCCGGTGGGGAGCCGGGGCCGGGCCGGGCGGTACGGGCGCCGGGGGCATAGGGGCCCGGGTGCGGTCGGGGACGGTCATCGGGGGGTGGCGATGGCGGTGAAGGCCGCCTCGTGGGTCCGGCGGCGGGAGCGGTCGAGGGCGAACACCTCGCGGGTCACCGCGGCCAGCGCCGTCGCGGGGGCGTGCAGGTCGAGGCGGCTGGCCTCGGCGACCTGTTTGGCCCAGGCCTCGGGGACGGCGGCCTCGCCGCCCAGGGCCCCGGCGATGGCGCCCGCCATGGTGGCGGTGGAGTCGCAGTCGCGGCCGTAGTTGACGGCGCCGAGGACCGAGGCCTCGTACGCGCCGTCCGCGATCAGCAGCATGCCCAGCGCGACGGGGAGTTCCTCGATGGCGTGCAGCCGGGACGGGCGCCGGGCGCCCAGGGACGGCTTGCGGTAGTCCGGGCCCACCGAGTCGTACGGGGCGACCGCCGCCCGCAGCGGCACCAGGGCAGACTCGAAGTCCCGGTGCCGGGCGGCCACTTCGGCGACCGCCTCGATGGCCGCGCGGGTGCCGTCCTTGGCCAGGGCGAGGGCGGTGTCCACCACCGAGGCGGCGGTGGCGCCCGGCACGCACGCCGCCGCCACGGCCGCCGCGAACACGCCCGCCGCTTCCCGCCCGTAGGAGGACTGGTGCGCGCCGGCCACGTCCAGCGCCTCCGCGTAGGCCCCCTCCGGGTTGCCGGCGTTGACGATGCCGACCGGCGCCATGTACATCGCCGCGCCGCAGTTGACGATGTTGCCGCTGCCGGCCTCGCGCGGGTCGACGTGCGCGTAGTGCAGCCGGGTCACGATCCACTTCTCGGCGAGGAAGATCCGCTGCAACGGCAGTGCATCCGCCTCCAGTTCGGGGATCCAGCGGGGGTTCCCCATCAGGTCCGGGACGAGGTGGTCGGCGACCGCGTAGGCGTCGAGGTGGTCGCGCACGGTCTCGTAGACCCGTACCAGCGCGTGCGTCATCAAGGTGTCGTCCGTGACGTGGCCGTCGCCCTTGTGGTACGGGGCGATGGGGCGCGCCGTGCGCCAGTCCTCGTACCAGGGGCCGACGATGCCGTGGACGCGGCCGCCGTGGCGTTCCGCGATCTGGTCCGGGGTCCAGCCCTCCACCGGGCCGCCGAGCGCGTCGCCGACGGCGGCTCCGACGAGGGCGCCGTGGGCCCGGTCCTCCAACGTGAGCGTCATGTCCGAATCATCCTTTGGGTGAGGTGAGTTCCGTACGCGCGAGCAGCGCGGCGAGTTCGACGAGGTCGGTGCCGGCGAGGCGGGGGAGGGCGCAGCCGGAGAGGGTCCGGCAGGCCTCGCGCCAGGCGGCGGGGATCGAGTCGCCACCGCCGAGCGCGCCGGTGAGGGCGCCGGCGAGGGCGGGGGCGGAGTCCGCGACGCGGGACAGGCAGGCGGCGGTGGGGACGGCCTCGGCCACCCGGCCGCGGGCGGCGGTCGCGAGGGCGAGGGCGACGGGCACGGTCTCGGCGGCGGCGATCCCGTAGCTGTAGACGTGGTCCACGATCTCGTGTTCGAGGGTGGGGACGATGGCGAAGGCGCCGCCGTCGGCGCTGGTACGGAGGTGGGTGCGGGCGAGTCCGACGGCGTGGCGGGCGTTGCGGCCGATCTCGGTGGACTCGGGGAGCTGGGCGAGGGCGGCCTCGACGGCGGCGTCGACGTCCGCGCCGGTGAGGGCGGTGGCGATGGCGGCGGCCATCGCGCGGGCGCCGTGGACGCCGTCGCCGTCCTGGGTGTAGCGGGCGTCGAACTCGGCCAGGTCCGCGGCGGCGGCCGGGGAGCCGGGGTGGACGACGGCCAGGACGCAGGCACGGACGCAGGCTGCGTCGTCGAAGTAGTGCGGATTGTCGTGGCCGGTGGCGGGCGGGCGCAGGCCGGCGGCGAGGTTGCCCAGGCCGGCCCGGACGGAGATCCGGGCGCGGAGCGGGAGCACGGCGGATTCGACCTCGGGGGCGCGTTCCGCGGCCGCGGCGACCTCGGAGGCGAGGGCGTTCCACGCGAGGTCGATGGCGGCGCGCATGCGGCGGGAGCGGGAGAGGTCGCTGAGCAGGACCCCGGCGGCGGTGAGCACCGACTCGGCGGCGAAGGCCGCCCACTCGGCGTCGTCGCTGGGGCCCAGGCGCAGCGGCTCCGGGGGCTGGTTGAGGGCGATCGGGACGGGGAGGGTGGTGGTGGCGTTCTGCTCGGCGAAGGTGTCGAGCTCCCGGGTGAGGCGGCGGGTCCACTCGGGCATGCGGCTGGCGCGGTGGCGGGCGGCGGGCCAGCCGGCCGCGTCCCCGGCGGCGAGCCCGAGCAGCAGCCCCTCGATCCGCCGCCGGTCGACCGCGCCGCCGGTCGCGTCCGCGGGGGTACGGGGCTCCGGGCGGGGGAGTTCCGCGGCGGGCCCGGCCGGTCGCTCGGCGATCCGGACCCCGGCCGTACGGGGTGCTCGCGGCGCGGAGTCCGGTACGGGCGCGAGCCCCGCGGCGCCGGTACGGGGCTCCGGCCCGCCGCCCGGCCCCGGGATCCCCGGCGCGGCGGGGTCCGCCGGGGCGTCCCGCACTTCCGGGGTTTCCTGGGCGTACGGGCCGTCCTCGTACGGGCCGTCCTCGTACGGGCCGTCCTCGTACGGGCCGTCCTCGTACGGGCCGCCCCGCGCGGCCGGGGTGTCCGGGGCCGGGACGGCGCTGCTCGGCGGGGCGGCGGTCCGCGGAGCGGCGGCCGTCCAGCGCGGGGGAGCGGGGCGCGCGGTGCCGGGCTCGGGGGCGGCCGGGCCGCCGGAAGCCGGGTCCGGGGCTGCCGGATCGCGGGCCGGGGCCGTGGGGCGGGCGGCCGCCGGGTCCGGGGCCGTTGCGCTCGGGGCCTCCGGGGCAGGGGGAATCGTTGCGGGCGGGAGGGTAGCCGTCCCGGCCGGTGCCGTCGGACCCTCGGGAACGGGGGCCGAGGCTGTGGGGCCCGGTCTCGCGGCCGCCGGAGGCGCCGGTCTCGCGGGGGCCGGGGCCGTCGCGTCCGGGGGAGCCGGATCGGGCGGGCGGGCGGCCGTTCCGGCCGGGGCCACCGTGCGCGCGGGAGCGGGGGCCGGGGCCACGGGAGCCGGGTTCGCGGGAGCCGGCCGGGCCGTCGGGGGGTCCGGGGTGTACGGGGGCGGGGTCATCGGGGCGTCTCGTATTCGGGGGTGAGGAGGTCCGCGATGTCCAGGACGTGGTAGCCCCGCATCGAGGGGAGGCAGCTGCCGCGGACCGGGCCGATGGCCGACGCCCAGGCGGCGGGGATCGCCGCGGCGCCCGACATCGCACCGGCGAGGGCGCCCGCCACGGCCGCCGTGGTGTCCGCGTCGCGCCCCATGTTCACGGCGGTCAGGACGGAGGAGGCGAAGTCGCCCCCGCACGCGGCGAACGCGCCGAAGGCCAGGCCGACGGCCTCCGGGGCCAGGTCCGTCCACGGGTAGCCGCCGATGACGACCGCCGAGCGCACCGCCCGTTCGCCGCGCGGGGCGGCGGTCACCGCGCGCCGCAGGGAGCGGGCCGTCCAGGAGTCGGAGGGGATGACCGACAGCGCCGCCGAGACCACCGAGGCCGGGGACCCGCCGGCCATGGCCGCCGCGACGCCCGCCGCGACGGCCTGGCCGCCGTAGATGCCCTCGCCTTCGTGGCTCACGCAGCCGTCGATCGCGACGAGCCGCGCCGCCTCGGCCGGGCGGCCGGCCGCGAAGACCCCGAACGGGGCCGCGCGCATCGCCAGCCCGTCCGACCAGGCGTGCCGGTGCTGTGCGGAGATGGGGGCCGCGAGGCCCCGGCGGAGGTTCTCCAGCGTGCCGCGCTCCGAGAAGCCCGCGCCGCGGAAGGGGCCCTCGTCGAGGTCCGCGATCCAGTGGTGCCAGGCCCGCTCCACGTGGGAGACGGTGAGCGCCGTGCCGTGCCGGGCCAGCAGGAGCCCGGAGAAGATCGCGTACTCGGTGTCGTCCGTGCCCGCCGGGTCGTCCGACACGAAGCCTTCGATGCGGCCCCACTTGGCCCGGATCTCCGACGGCTTCATGTTCTCCGCGGGGGCGCCCAGCGCGTCACCCACCGCGAGTCCCAGAAGAGCACCCCTGGCCCGTTCGAGGAGGACCTGTGGATTGCATGCAATCAGCTCCATGGCGCGCCTCTCCACTTGATGGGACTCATGATGAGCCCTTGGGGGATTTGTTCCATGACATGTGGTTTGTCGCCCGCTGCGAAACACCCCGCGCGCGCTCTCGTCACCCGGTCGCCGACCCGTAAAACCGCAGGTAAGTACGGCCTTCCTTGCTGGCGGGCGGCAAAAATCGTGCGTAGGTTCGAGGCGATCAGGGGGAGTGGGTGTCCGCGCGTCGGCTGCGTGGCGGCTTCGCGTACCCACTCGCACAAAAGGGGAGAAAAGAGCCACCATGTCCATCATCGACATCGAAGCACCGCTGCACACCGCCCACCGCGACAATCACACGCACCGTGACGTCAACGGCGGGTGGCTGCGCCCGGCGGTCTTCGGTGCGATGGACGGGCTGGTGTCCAACCTCGCCCTGATGACGGGCGTCGCCGGAGGCGCCGTCGCCCCGCACGTCGTGGTGATCACCGGGCTGGCGGGCCTCGCGGCCGGCGCGTTCTCGATGGCGGCCGGCGAGTACACCTCCGTCGCCTCGCAGCGCGAACTGGTCCTCGCGGAACTCGACGTGGAGCGCCAGCAGCTGCGCAAGCACCCCGTCGACGAGATGGAGGAGCTGGCGCAGCTCTACGCCTCGCGCGGCGTCGACCCCTCCCTCGCCCGCGAGGTCGCGATGCAGCTCTCCCGGGACCCGGAGCAGGCGCTGGAGATCCACGCGCGCGAGGAGCTCGGGATCGACCCCGAGGACCTGCCGTCGCCGATGGTCGCGGCGGTGTCCTCGTTCGGCTCCTTCGCCCTGGGTGCGCTGCTGCCCCTGCTCCCGTACCTGCTCGGGGCCGTGTCCCTGTGGCCGGCGGTGCTGCTCGCCCTGGTGGGGCTCTTCGCCTGCGGAGCGGTCGTCTCGCGGGTCACGGCCAGGTCCTGGTGGTACAGCGGACTGCGCCAGCTCGTCCTGGGTGGCGCGGCCGCGGGTGTGACGTACATCCTGGGAACCTGGATCGGTGGAGCCATAGGCTGACCGCGCAGGGAGTGAGACACTATGCGGTACGCGGCATAAGTAGTTCGTTACTCGGCGGTTTCGATTCCGTGTCCGCCGGGCATCACACCATGGCGTCCCCCCGGTTTCGCCGGGAGGCGCCCAGGGGCAACGATGCTCCTCGCGCCGGGACCTTCGGCCCGTGATCGCAAGCTGATTCGCCCGCGAAGGTCCCCTCTTTTCTGCCACGTGCACTGTCCGCATGCTGGAATGGCATATCCGCTTCTCGGGATTGTCGTCATCATGTAATCTGCACGAAATTTCGCAGAGGGCCAACGTCGTCCCTCGGCTATGCACATATGCCACGACGACGACGGGAGAGCCGATGCGTTCCGCATCCACGCACTCCGCGACCGGCCTCAGCACCACTGCCTGGTCGCCCATGGACGGTCGCCCCGCCCAGCAGGGCATGTACGACCCGCGCAACGAGCACGACGCCTGTGGCGTCGGCTTTGTGGCCAACCTCAGCGGCGAGGCCAGCCACACGCTGGTCGAGCAGGCGCTGACCGTATTGCGGAACCTCGAGCACCGCGGCGCGACGGGCTCCGAGCCCGACTCGGGCGACGGCGCCGGAATCCTCTCCCAGGTGCCGGACGCGTTCCTGCGCGAGGTGGCCGGGTTCGAGCTCCCCGAGGCCGGCGCGTACGCCGTCGGCATCGCCTTCCTGCCCGCCGACGGCTCCGCACAGTCCGTCGCGCGGATCGAGGCCATCGCCGCCGAGGAGGACCTCACGGTCCTCGGCTGGCGCGAGGTGCCCGTCACCCCCGACCTGCTCGGCAACGGCGCCCGCGCCACCATGCCGGCCTTCTCCCAGCTGTTCGTCACCGGGGGCACCTCCCAGGCCGAAGGCTCTGGGGGAGGCAGCACCGGCATCGAGCTGGACCGCAAGGCGTTCGTGCTGCGCAAGCGCGCCGAGCGCGAGGCCGGGGTGTACTTCCCGTCGCTCTCCGCGCGCACCATCGTCTACAAGGGCATGCTGACCACCGGCCAGCTGGAGCCGTTCTTCCCGGACCTCTCCGACCGCCGCTTCGCGTCGACGCTCGCCCTGGTCCACTCCCGGTTCTCGACGAACACCTTCCCGTCCTGGCCGCTCGCCCACCCGTACCGCTTCGTCGCGCACAACGGCGAGATCAACACGGTCAAGGGCAACCGCAACTGGATGAAGGCCCGCGAGTCCCAGCTGGCCTCCGGAGTGTTCGGCGAGGGCGCCCTCGAGCGCATCTTCCCGATCTGTACCCCGGACGCCTCCGACTCGGCCTCCTTCGACGAGGTCCTGGAACTGCTCCACCTCGGCGGGCGTTCCCTGCCGCACAGCGTGCTGATGATGATCCCGGAGGCGTGGGAGAACCACACCTCCATGGACCCGGCGCTGCGCGCGTTCTACAAGTACCACTCCACGCAGATGGAGCCCTGGGACGGCCCGGCCTGCGTCACCTTCACCGACGGCACCCAGGTCGGCGCGGTCCTCGACCGCAACGGCCTGCGCCCCGGCCGCTACTGGGTCACCGACGACGGCCTCGTCGTCCTCGGCTCCGAGGTCGGCGTGCTCGACATCGACCCGGCCAAGGTCGTCCGCAAGGGCCGCCTCCAGCCCGGCAAGATGTTCCTCGTCGACACCGCCCAGAAGCGGATCATCGAGGACTCCGAGATCAAGGCCGAGCTGGCCGGAGCCGCTCCGTACGCCGAATGGCTGGAGACCGGCGAGATCGAGCTGACGGACCTCCCCGAGCGCGAGCACATCGTGCACACCCACGCCTCGGTCACCCGCCGCCAGCAGACCTTCGGCTACACCGAGGAAGAGCTGCGCGTCATCCTCGCGCCGATGGCCCGTACCGCCGGCGAGCCGCTGGGCTCCATGGGTACGGACTCACCGATCGCGGCCCTGTCCGAGCGGCCCCGGCTGCTCTTCGACTACTTCACGCAGCTGTTCGCGCAGGTCACCAACCCGCCGCTGGACGCCATCCGCGAGGAGCTCGTCACCTCCCTGCTGTCCGCGCTCGGCCCGCAGGGCAACCTGCTGGAGCCGAACGCCGCGTCCTGCCGCAGCGTGACCCTGCCCTTCCCGGTGATCGACAACGACGAGCTGGCCAAGCTCATCCACGTCAACGCCGACGGCGACATGCCGGGCATGAAGGCCGCCACGCTCTCCGGCCTCTACCGGGTCTCCGGCGGCGGCGAGACGCTGGCCGCGCGCCTGGACGAGATCCGGGGCGAGGTCGACGCGGCCATCGCGAACGGCGCGCACCTGATCGTCCTCTCCGACCGGCACTCGGACGCCGAGCACGCGCCGATCCCTTCGCTGCTGCTCACCTCCGCCGTGCACCACCACCTCATCGCCACCAAGCAGCGCACCCAGGTGGGCCTGCTGGTCGAGGCCGGCGACGTCCGCGAGGTCCACCACGTCGCGCTGCTCATCGGCTACGGCGCGGCCGCGGTCAACCCGTACCTCGCCATGGAGTCCGTCGAGGACCTGCTGCGCGCCGGTACCTTCCTGTCCGGCCTGGAGCCGGAGCAGGCCATCAAGAACCTGATCTACGCGCTCGGCAAGGGCGTCCTGAAGGTCATGTCCAAGATGGGCATCTCCACCGTCGCGTCCTACCGCGGCGCCCAGGTCTTCGAGGCCGTCGGCCTGAACGAGGAGTTCGTCGGGGCGTACTTCAGCGGCACCGCCACCAAGATCGGCGGCGCCGGCCTGGACGTCATCGCCAAGGAGGTGGCCGCGCGCCACGCCAAGGCGTACCCGGCCTCCGGCATCGCCGCCACGCACCGCGCGCTGGAGATCGGCGGCGAGTACCAGTGGCGCCGCGAGGGCGAGCCGCACCTGTTCGACCCGGAGACGGTCTTCCGCCTCCAGCACGCCACCCGCAACCGCCGGTACGACATCTTCAAGCAGTACACGGACCGGGTGAACGAGCAGTCCGAGCGCCTCATGACGCTCCGCGGGCTCTTCGGCTTCAAGACCGAGGGCGCGGCGGCCCGCCCGCCGATCTCCGTCGACGAGGTCGAGTCGGTCACCGACATCGTCAAGCGCTTCTCCACCGGCGCCATGTCGTACGGCTCCATCTCGCGCGAGGCCCACGAGACCCTCGCCATCGCCATGAACCAGCTGGGCGGCAAGTCCAACACCGGTGAGGGCGGCGAGGACCCGGACCGCCTGTACGACCCGGCGCGCCGCTCCTCCATCAAGCAGGTCGCCTCCGGCCGCTTCGGTGTGACGAGCGAGTACCTCGTCAACGCGGACGACATCCAGATCAAGATGGCGCAGGGCGCCAAGCCCGGCGAGGGCGGCCAGCTGCCCGGCCACAAGGTCTACCCGTGGGTCGCCAAGACCCGGCACTCCACCCCGGGCGTGGGCCTGATCTCCCCGCCTCCGCACCACGACATCTACTCCATCGAGGACCTCGCCCAGCTGATCCACGACCTGAAGAACGCCAACCCGGCGGCCCGCATCCACGTGAAGCTGGTCTCCGAGGTCGGCGTGGGCACGGTCGCGGCGGGCGTCTCCAAGGCCCACGCGGACGTCGTCCTCATCTCCGGCCACGACGGCGGTACGGGCGCCTCCCCGCTCACCTCGCTGAAGCACGCGGGCGGTCCCTGGGAGCTCGGCCTCGCCGAGACCCAGCAGACGCTGCTGCTCAACGGGCTGCGCGACCGCATCGTGGTCCAGACGGACGGCCAGCTCAAGACCGGCCGCGACGTGGTCATCGCCGCGCTGCTCGGCGCCGAGGAGTTCGGTTTCGCGACCGCGCCGCTCGTCGTCTCCGGCTGCGTCATGATGCGCGTCTGCCACCTGGACACCTGCCCGGTCGGCATCGCCACGCAGAACCCGGTCCTGCGTGACCGGTTCTCCGGCAAGCCCGAGTTCGTCGTCAACTTCTTCGAGTTCATCGCCGAGGAGGTCCGCGAGATCCTCGCCGAGCTGGGCTTCCGCACCATCGAGGAGGCCGTCGGCCACGCCGAACTCCTCGACACCACCAAGGCCGTCACGCACTGGAAGGCCCAGGGCCTCGACCTGGAGCCCCTCTTCTACGTGCCCGAGCTGCCCGAGGGCGCGGTCCGCCACGCCCTCATCGAGCAGGACCACGGCCTGGAGAAGGCCCTCGACAACGAGCTGATCAAGCTCGCCGCCGACGCGCTGAACGCCGACGCGGCCGAGCAGGCCCAGCCGGTCCGCGCCCGGGTCGCGATCCGCAACATCAACCGGACCGTCGGCACCATGCTCGGCCACGAGGTCACGAAGAGGTTCGGCGGCGCGGGCCTGCCCGACGACACCATCGACCTGACCTTCACCGGTTCGGCCGGCCAGTCCTTCGGCGCCTTCATCCCCCGCGGCGTCACGCTGCGCCTGGAGGGCGACGCCAACGACTACGTCGGCAAGGGCCTCTCGGGCGGCCGGATCGTGGTCCGCCCGGACCGCGGCGCCGACCACCTCGCCGAGTACTCGACCATCGCCGGAAACACCATCGGCTACGGCGCGACCGGCGGCGAGATGTTCCTGCGCGGCCGCACCGGCGAGCGCTTCTGCGTCCGCAACTCCGGTGCGCTCGTCGTCTCGGAGGGCGTGGGCGACCACGGCTGCGAGTACATGACCGGCGGCCGGGCCGTCGTCCTCGGCGAGACGGGCCGCAACTTCGCGGCCGGCATGTCGGGCGGCGTCGCGTACGTCATCGACCTCGACCCGGACAACGTCAACGTCGGCAACGCGGGCGCCGTCGAGACCGACCTGTCCGACACGGACAAGCAGTGGCTGCACGGTGTGGTGCGCCGCCACGAGGAGGAGACCGGCTCTACCGTCGCCGCGAAGCTCCTCGCTGACTGGTCCGCCGCGGCGGATCGATTCAGCAAGATCATCCCGACCACGTACAAGGCAGTGCTCGCCGCCAAGGACGCCGCTGAGCTGGCCGGACTCTCGGAGTCCGAGACCACTGAGAAGATGATGGAGGCGGCGACCCATGGCTGACCCGAAGGGCTTCCTCACCACAGCGCGCGAGACCGCCTGCACCCGTCCCGTGGCCGACCGCCTGGGGGACTGGAACGAGGTCTACGTTCCGGGCTCCCTGCTCCCGATCATCAGCAAGCAGGCCGGCCGCTGCATGGACTGCGGCATCCCGTTCTGCCACAACGGCTGTCCGCTCGGGAACCTGATCCCGGAGTGGAACGACTTCGCGTACCGCGAGGACTGGACGGCGGCGTCCGAGCGCCTGCACGCGACGAACAACTTCCCGGAGTTCACCGGGCGGCTGTGCCCGGCTCCGTGCGAGTCGGCGTGTGTGCTCGGCATCAACCAGCCGGCCGTCACCATCAAGAACGTCGAAGTCTCGATCATCGACCGGGCGTGGGACAACGGCAACGTCACCCCGCAGCCGCCCGAGCGGCTGTCGGGCAAGACGGCCGCCGTGATCGGCTCCGGTCCGGCGGGTCTCGCCGCGGCCCAGCAGCTGACCCGGGCCGGGCACACGGTCGTGGTGTACGAGCGCGCCGACCGCGTCGGCGGGCTGCTGCGCTACGGCATCCCCGAGTTCAAGATGGAGAAGGTGCACATCAACCGCCGCATCGAGCAGATGCGCGCTGAGGGCACCAAGTTCCGTACCGGCATCGAGGTCGGCCGCGACATCACCGCCACCGACCTGCGCAAGCGGTTCGACGCGGTGGTCATCGCGGCGGGCGCCACCGTCTCCCGCGACCTCCCGGTCCCGGGACGCGAGCTCAGCGGCATCCACTTCGCGATGGAGTACCTGCCGCTCGCGAACAAGGTGCAGGAGGGCGACTTCATGGCGCCCCCCATCACGGCCGAGGGCAAGCACGTCGTCGTCATCGGCGGCGGCGACACCGGCGCGGACTGCGTGGGCACCGCCCACCGCCAGGGCGCGGCCTCGGTCACGCAGCTGGAGATCATGCCGCGCCCGTCCGAGGACCGGCCGGCCCACCAGCCGTGGCCGACGTTCCCCATGCTGTACAAGGTCACCTCGGCCCACGAGGAGGGCGGCGAGCGGGTCTACTCCGTCTCCACCACCCACTTCGAGGGCGACGCGGACGGCAACGTCCAGTCCCTGCACCTCACCGAGGTGGAGTTCGTCGACGGCAAGCTCACCTCGAAGCCCGGCACCGAGCGCGTCCTCCCGGCGCAGCTCGTCACCCTGGCGATGGGCTTCACGGGCACCGACCAGGAGAACGGCCTGGTCCAGCAGTTCGGCCTGGCGCTGGACGCGCGCGGCAACATCGAGCGCGACGCCGCCTACGCGACCAACGTCGACGGCGTCTTCGTCGCCGGCGACGCCGGCCGCGGCCAGTCGCTCATCGTGTGGGCCATCGCGGAGGGCCGCTCGGCCGCCCGCGGCGTGGACCGGTTCCTGACCGGCACCAGCGCCCTCCCGTACCCGGTCAAGCCGACGGACCGCTCCATCACCGTCTGACCCCGCCCCACCCCGGCGGCCCCCGGGCCGCCGGGCCCCCTCCGGCAACGGAGGGACCCCTCATACGGTCCGTACAACGGTGTACGGAACTCTGACACCGCGCCCGCTATGTCCCCGACCAGGGATGGCGGGCGCTGTGGCGTTCCGGGCCTGTTCGGGGGTGAACTCGTACTGGAGCTCGTAGAGATGCCCGGCCTTCACCATGACGGTGACCTCGACCGGACGCTTGTCCACGTCGCACACGGCGCGCAGGATACGCAGCACGGGCAGGTCTCCCGGCAGCCGCAGCGCGGCGTACTGCTCCTGCGTCGCGATCCGCGCGGAGCTCCGGTCGGTCCTGTGCGCCGGCCGGAAGCCGAGCTCGGCGAGCAGGTCGGGGTGCCGCCCCGGATCCGGCGCGCCTCCGCCAGGGCGGTGCCGCGCGCGACATCGAACGGGTGGTACGAACTCACCAGTCCGGCGGGTTCGCCGTCGAGGGTGATCAGCTGGTATCGGCGGACGGTGCGCTGTCGGTTCGGCCGTACGGTGATTGCCGATCCGGCTCGGCCGATGACCAGCCCCTCGCTCTCCAGGAGCTGAACGGCCTTTCGGATCGTGGCGTTGGACGCGTCGAAGCGGTTCTTCAGCTGTGCGGTGGACTGCGGCTTCGCCCCGGGCGCGAGCCCTCCGCTCGTGATCTCGCCGCGCAGGTCGGCGGCAATGAGCACGTGGAGCGGGCGGGGGTCCGGTCCATCGGTTCTGGACCGCTCAAGGTCATCCGATCCTGATCTCGTACCGCAGCTGCTGGCGTCCGGCCGGCATGAGCATCAGATCCGCCTGGATCGCACGGTCCGAGCCGTGGGGCTGCGGGCTGTGGCTCGTTACTTCGGTCGCGGACGCGTTCGAGGTCCGGGACGAGGGGGTGGGCAAGACGGCCCGCGCGCTCTTCAGGTTGCCGCCGCCTGTGGACGGGCGGGTGGTGCCGGGGGGCCGACAGTGGGTCACGGGGCCGGGGCCGAGCGGGCCGTTACGCCCGCCTTGCGGAAGATGTGCGACAGGTGGGCGTCGACCGTGCGGGGGCTGAGGTAGGGCCGCGCCGGCTTCTGCGTCGACCCTCCCGAGCAGCTCCCGCGGATCCTGGAGCTGATGGGCGACGAGGGGCTCGGCTCGGTGGTCCGGGCCGCTGCGGCTTACGGGCTCTGGGAGGAGTGCCTCGCCCTCGCCCTCGCCGTCGCCGCGGCCGTCGGCGGCAAGCAGCGGCTGCGGATCGCCCGCCTCGCCGCCCGCCTCGACGGGGCCGAGCTCGATTCGCTCGTGCGGGTGACGTGGGCGGAGGGCTGTGGGAGGCGCTGCCGCCCCTCGTCGCGCTGCTCGGTGAGGAGGACCGGCTCGCTCGCCGTGGCCCGGCCGGGCGCGCTGCGCGATCCGCAGGTGCCGGCCGGGGTGGTACGGGCCGTCGTGGTGACGGGGCTCTGGGGGGAGTTCCTGCCGCTCGTCGGGGTCCTTCCGCGGGACGCGCGGCAGGTGGTGGCGGACGCTGCGGCCGCGCTGGACGACGGGGAACCGGACGCGCCGGCCCGTGAGGTCGGCGCGGGGGACCTGTGGGACCTGGTGCCCCCCTCGTCGAGCTGATGAACGACGCCGGCAAGCAGCGGATCTTCGACCTGCCGGCGTTCCGGGACCAGCCGTAGCGGTCGGGATCAGCCGTAGCGGTCGGGATCAGCCGTAGCGGTCGGGCCCGGCGAGGAGCGGCCGACCCCGTCCCGACCGGCCGTCCCCGGCCCGCCGCCCTCGCCGTCCCCGGCCCGCCGCCCCGGCCGCCCCCGCCCCGCACCTCGCCGTGTTGTCGGGTCGGCCGAGTGCGTCCCGTACGCGGTCGGCCCTCCGCCTTGCGGTGCACGGCACCGGACGACGCGGACGCGCGGACGGGGCCGACACGGTCCGGCAGCGACGTCTTAGGCCGGACGGACCATCTGCGCGCCGGCGGGCGACAGTTGGCCGGGCTGTCGTCTGGTACCTATCGGCACCATGGCCCCCACCCGCACGCTGCTGAGCGGCCTCCTCGGCGCCGCCCTGCTGTTCCCCCTCCCGCTCACCGCCACCACCGCCACCGCCACCACCGCCACCGCGAACACCCCCGGCGACGGGCGGACCGTCGACTACCGCGGGCTCCGGCTGTCCGTCCCCGCCGACTGGCGGGTCGTCGACCTCGACCGGCACCCCGGCGCCTGCCTGCGCCTCGACCTGCCCACCCTGTACCTCGGCCACGCCGGGACCCAGGCCGAGTGCACCGGCCGGGCGGCCGTCCGCCGGTCCGACACCCTGCACCTGGAACCCCTCGACGGCGCCCCGCCGCGCGCCGACGTGCCGACCGTCGCCGCGGAGTCCGTGAAGACCCTGCCCGAGGTCCCGCCCCGCTCCGACAGCAACGAGCTGCGCTACGCCCTGCGCCGCTCCGGGATCATGGCCACCGTCTCGTACGGGATCACGCCCGGCACCGTACGGGAGGTCCTGTCCCGGGCCCGTACCGTGGCCGGCGAGGCCGCCGCGGCCCCGGCCGGGCCGCCCCTCGCGGCCGCCGCCGTCGCGGCCCCGGCACTGCGTACCGCCCAGGAGCGTTTTACCGGCCAGGGCTTCGACGCCTGCACCGCCCCGACCCAGCGCTCCATGGACACGTGGCGGGCCGATTCCCCCTTCCGCGCGGTCGGCGTCTACATCGGGGGCCGCGCCCGCGCCTGCGCCCAGCCACAGCTCACGGCCGCCTGGGTGCGCAAGCAGGCGCAGGCGGGCTGGCACCTGATGCCGATCTGGGTCGGCCCGCAGCCCTGGCACAGCGCCAGTACCGGGCTGTCCACCGACGCCTCCGAGGCGGACGGGCAGGGACGGTCCGCCGCCGACGGCGCGGTCACCGCGGCCCGGTCGCTCGGCCTGCCCGAGGGCACCATCCTCTACAACGACCTGGAGAATTACTCGGACCGCGCCACCTGGGACGCCCCGGTCGTCGCCTACCTGACCGCGTGGACGGTCCGGCTGCACGAGCTGCGCTACCGTTCCGCCGCCTACGTCTCGGCGAGCTCGGGGGTCAAGGCCCTGAGCGCCCACCACCACCAGGCCCGCGAGGCCATGCCGGACGTGCTGTGGGTCGCCCGGTGGAACGGAACGGCCTCGGTCTCCGACGCCGACATGGGCCTGCCGAAGGGCACCGCGCAGTGGGCCGGACCGCGCCGGGCCCACCAGTTCCGCGGCGACCACGACACCTCGTACGGCGGGGTGACCATCAACATCGACCGGAACTGGGTGGACGTCGACCCCTCCGTCCTCGGGACCGGAGGGATCCTCCCGCCGCTCCTGCCGCTCAGCTAGCCGGTCCCTCGGCCGGTCCGCCCGCCAGTCCGCCTGCCGGGCCGCCCGCCGGGTCCTTCGGGTCCTCGCGGGCCGGCTCGTCGTCGTTGCCCCGGCGGATGGTGCGCAAACCCCCCGCCGGGGTCCACGCCCGCACCACCAGCTCCTCGCCGTCCACGCCGATGTGCACGACCTCCGTCAGGTCGGCGTGGAAGAGGTGGAAGGGGTGCGGGGACTCCGACGCCGTCTCCTCCGCGTACCGGTGCAGTTCGGGCGGGTCGATGACCTCCACCGCCCGCCCGGAGACCCGTACGTCCCCGTCCGGCATCGTCTCGCCCTCGCCCGGGTTGGTGTGCAGGGCGAACCGCGGGTCGCGCTGGAGGTCCCTGGCCTTCATCGAGCCGGGCATCATGCCGAGCCACAGCTCCCCGCCCCGGATGTCGACGTTCAGCCCGGCCACCCGGGGGGACCCGTCCTTGCGGAGGGTGGCCAGGACGTGGTGCGGGTACTGCGCGAAGCGGTCCTGGACCGCCTTCGCGAACTCCGGCTCTGCCTTCTCGAAGGCGGCCCAGTTGGTGATCGTCATACCGCCATGTAACCCCTCAGGGGGTTGTGATGCCCAGCCGCCGGGCCGCTTGCAGCCAGGCCGGAAACTCCCCGACCAGCCGGTCGTACAGCTCCGAGTCCGTGACGGCGCGCGGGTCGGAGCCCGCGTGGAAGTAGCCCGCGTTGTCCACGACGCGCCGGCCCGGGACGGGCAGGTCGTCCAGCCGGCGCAGGAAGTCGAACTGCGAGCTGCGGGTGTTGCCGAAGCCGACGAACTGCCAGAACAGCGGCAGCCGGGCCGCCTTGCACAGGTACTTCTCCGCCGCCAACTTGTTGATCGGCCCGCCGTCCGTCTGGAAGACGACGAGGGCCGGGCGCGCGGACCCGGAGTCCAGGTAGTGGTCGATCACTGCGTCCATGGCCGCGTGGTAGGCCGTCTTGCCCATGTGGCCGAGGCCGGCGGCGATCTCGTTGACCCGGCCCTCGTGCCCGGCGAGGGAGATCTCCTCCACCGCGTCGACCTCGGTGGAGAAGAACACCACGGGGACGCGGCCGTCGTCGTCCAGGTGGGCCGACAGCCCCATCACCCGGTCGGCGAGGGCCTGGACGCTGCCGTCGTCGTAGTACGGGCGCATCGACCCGGAGTAGTCGAGGACCAGGTAGACCGAGGCGCGCCCGCCCTCCAGGCCGTACTTGCGCAGGGAGACCCCGGCGCTCTTGTAGAGGCGCACGAGCGCCGGAGCCGTTTCCTCGACCTTGCGGAGGTCCATCGCGCTGCCCGTCATGGGGCCGAGGGTACGGGAGGACACGCCGGTCGGCGCCGGTGAACAGAGGTGCGAACCGCGGTGCGCCCGCCGCCCGCCCGCCCGGTGCCGCTGCCGAACGCCCCGTGCTGCCGCTGCCGCCCGCCCGGTGCTCGCTCCGCCGCCGCCGCCCCCGGCCGCGGCGTGCTTACGGGTGCTCGCCCCGCTCGGCCGCCAGCGCCTCGATGTCGTCGAGCATGGCGGCCGCGAGGTCGCGTTCGGAGGCGTGGTACCGCTCGGCCCACTTGAGGGTGAGGGCCGGATAGGCCCAGGCCGGCTCGTCCTTCGCGCGCTCCGCGTCGGCGGCCGCGCGCAGCCGCATGTCCTCCGCGAACTCCTGCTGCCGGATCAGCAGTTCGCGCATCTGCGTGGGTTCCAGCAGGTGGCCCAGCCACAGCCGGAGCATCGGCCCGTGCTTCAGGACGGGCGGGTCGACGGGCGCCTCGCGGGCCCACTCCCGTACGGCCGCCATGCCCTCCGCGGTGATCCGGTAGACGCGCTTGTCGCGGGTGCCGGTCTCCTGGGCCACCTGGCGCGAGGAGGCGTAACCGGCCTTCTCCAGCCGCTTGAGCTCGCTGTAGATCTGACTGAAGGACGGGCTCCAGTAGAAGAAGCGCAAGGACCGGTCCGACCACTTCTTCAGGTCGTAGCCGGAGAGCTCCTCCCCGAAGGAGAGCAGCCCGAGCACCGCCCAGCTGGTCGCGGGGAGCGTGCGCCTGTTCGTCTCGTCTGACACGCAGCGCAGTCTACGACCGGTCTCCGCCGCGGCCCTTCCCTCCGCATGACATGACTGCTAGGAGTATGCCTAATCGAAATAACTACAGAGCGATCCGCACCCACATCCGCACCCACATCCGCGTCCGTACCCGCATCCGAATCCGGAGGCCCCGTGAAGTTCTCGATGATCTTCGAGGCGCAGCTCGTCGACCCGACCCCGGAGCGCGAGCGCCAGGTCATCCACGACTGCGTCGAACAGGCCGTCTTCGCCGAGGAGATGGGCTTCGACCGGATCTGGGCCGTCGAGCACCACTCCCTCACCCAGTACGCGCACCTGACCGCCTCCGAGATCTTCCTCGCCTGGGTCGCCGCCCGGACGCGGACGATCCGCATCGGCCACGGCGTGGTCACCATGCCCTTCGGCTACCAGCACCCGGTCCGCGTCGCCGAACGCGCCGCGATGCTCGACGTCCTCTCCGGCGGCCGCGTCGACGTCGGCGCGGGCCGCGGCGCCACCCGCCAGGAGATGTCCATGTTCGGGGTACGGCCGCAGGACACCCGGCCGCAGACCGAGGAGGCCCTGCGGATCTTCGCCGCCGCCTGGCGGGAGCCGGAGTTCGAGTGGCACGGCTCGCTCGACATCGGCCCCGGGGCGATCCTGCCCCGTCCGGTCCAGGAGCCGCACCCGCCGCTCTTCATGGCCTGCTCCCAGCACGAGTCCCTCGGCCTCGCCGCCGAACTGGGCATCGGCGCGCTGGTGATGGGCTTCTCGGGAGCCGACGACGTCCGCGCGATGCGCACCGTCTACGACGAGGCCATCGCGGCCCGCGACGGCGGCCGGTTCGTCTCCACCGAGGTCAACGACCACTTCTCCGCCCTCTGCCCGACCATCGTCCTCGACGACGCCGAGCGCGCGCTGCGCCTGGGCACCCGGGGGCAGCGCTTCTTCGCCGAGTCCATCGCGCACTGGTACGGCGGCGGCCCCGCGCCGACCGGATACGCCGAGGACGCGCCCGCCGAGGAGCACGTGGAGGCCCTCGCCAAGGGGCGCGAGGAACTCGTCGCCAAGCTGCACGAGGCGAACATCCCGGCCCGCCCCGTCGACACCGGCACCTTCAACGCCGACCATGCCTACGGAAGCGCCGAGACCGCCGTCGCCTACGTGGAGCGGCTGCGCGAGATCGGCGTCGACGAGGTGATGTGCCTGATCCAGATGGGCACCGTCCCGCAGGAGGCTTGCATGGAAACCATCCGCCAGTGGGGCGAGAAGGTCATCCCGCACTTCCGCGCCCTGGAGGGCTGAGCCGTGATCACGCTGGACGGAAAGGTCGTCGTCATCACCGGCGCCGGCCGCGGCCAGGGCGCCGCCGAGGCCCTGCTGTGCGCGGAGGCCGGCGCCCGGGTCGTCGTCACCGACGTCCGCGAGGAGGAGGGCCGGACGGTCGCCGCCGGCCTCGGCGGACAGGGGCTGTTCGTACGGCACGACGTGGCCGACGCCGCGTCCTGGGCCGGGGTGGTGAAGGCGGCCGTCGAGGCCTTCGGGACGGTCTCGGCACTGGTCAACAACGCGGCCCTGTGGCGCACCGCCCACGTGGAGCGGCAGACGGCCGAGGACTTCGAGGCGCTGCTGCGGGTCAACCTGCTGGGCCCGTTCCACGGCATCCAGGCGGTGGCGCCGGTGCTGCGGGCGGCGGGTGGCGGATCGATCGTCAACATCTCCTCCACCGCCGGACTGGTCGGGATACCGGGCCACGCCGCCTACGGCTCCACCAAGTTCGCGCTGCGCGGGCTGACCCGCTCGGCGGCCCTGGACCTGGCCCGGGACCGCATCCGGGTCAACTCCGTGCACCCGGGGGCGATCGACACCCCGATGGTGGCCGCCTCGGTCGCGGGCCGGGACTGGTCGCACGTGCCCCTGGGCCGGATGGGCCGGCCGGAGGAGGTCGGGGAACTCGTCCGCTTCCTCTGCTCGGACGCCTCCTCGTACCTGACGGGTGCCGAGTTCACCGTCGACGGCGGGATGACGGCCCGATGAGCGCCGGCGCGGGCGATCCGCTCTCCCCGGCGGCCCGGCAGCTGTGCGACGCGATGGCCGCGGGCTTCCCCGGCCCCGGCGACACGGCCGCCCTGCGCGCGGCGGCCGTCCCCGGCCCCCGGGGCCCGGAGGTCGCCGCGGTGTACGACACCGGCGCCGCGGACGTCCCCGTCCGGGTGTACGACCCGGCGCCGGGCGCCGCGGGCCGCCCGCTGGTCGTCTTCCTGCACGGCGGCGGCTGGGTGATGTGCGGTCCGGACACGCACGACGCGCTGTGCCGGAGGCTGGCCGCGGCCTCGGGCGCGGTGGTCGTCTCGGCCGACTACCGGCTCGCCCCCGAACACCCCTGGCCGGCGGCGCCCGACGACGCGCTGGCGGTGCTGCTGTGGGCGCGCTCGGAGGCGGGCGCCCTCGGGTGTGACCCGGACCGGGTGGTGGTGGCGGGGGACTCCAGCGGCGGCAACCTGGCCGCCGTGACCGCGCTGCGGGCGCCCGGACTCCTCGCCGGACAACTGCTGTTCTACCCGCCGCTGGACGCCTCGATGGCCGCCGAGTCGGTCGAGGCGTACGCGACGGGGTACTTCCACACCGCCGCGCACATGGCCTGGTACTGGGACTGCTACGGCGGCGACCCGGCGCACCCGCACGTCTCGCCGCTGCGCGCCTCCCGCGCCGAACTCGCCGGTCTGCCGCGTACGTTGATCGTCCTGGCCGACTGTGACGTGCTGCGGGACGAGGGCCTGGCGTACGCGCGCCGCCTCGGGGCGGCCGGCGTGGACTGCGCCGTCCAGCTCCACCCGGGGGTTTTCCACGGCTTCCTGGGCCTGCCGCTGCCGGCCGGCGCCACCGCGCTGGCGGCGGCCGCGGACTGGGTGGCGGCCACGTAGCGGGGCGCGCCGGAAGAAGGGGGAAGGGGGCGGGGCGGCCGGATTCGAACCGGCGTCCTCCTCCATGCTGTGTAGGCGCACTACCTCTGTGCTACGACCCCGCCCTTGCCGGAGACCCTAGACCGCGGGGCCCGTCCGGGCGATCGAATATCGCGGGACGGGCCCCGGGCCGGACGGGCTCAGTGCTTGAACGTGAAGGTGAAGTCGCCCGAGCGCCGGCCGCTCAGGCGGACCGCCGACACGAGGTTCCCCGCGGCGAGCAGCCGCTCGGCCCCGGCCCGCGAGAGGCCGAACCCCTCGGCGACCAGTCGCACCGGCCGCACGGGTATCGGCGCGGCGAAGCGGACCGACACCTCGACCGCCTCGCCCTCCGGCGGCCGCGGCCGGTCCGGCGCGCCGCGGTCGAGGCGCCAGGCGCCGTCCCAGTCGAGGGCGATCCGGTTGCGGCGCAGCACGAGCGGGTCCTGGAGCAGTTCGGCAGCCAGGCCGGGGTCGTTGCCGTGCAGCAGGTTCAGGAGCGCGGGCCGCACGGACCGGACGTTCACCCGCTCCAGGACCGTGAGCCGGGTGGTGTCCCCGCACCGGGTGCACCGGGCGAGGAGCCAGGCGTCGAGGAGCTTGTGGTGCGCGTTGAGGCGGAATTTCCCGTTCGCCCGGAAGCGCCCGGAGGCGCACCTGTGGCAAGTGCGGAGGACTGTCGGCAGGCAGGTGGGCAGGACCACCCAGGTTTCGGACACAGGGGTACACCGGTTCCAGTGAGAAGACCGCAGCGAAAAGGAGCGCGGCGCACAGGTGCGACGCGCGACGGTTCAGCGCTCGGGGGGTCTCACTTGGTGTACAACGGCACGTCCTTGACGGGGCGACTGCGGGCGGGAGCACGTTAACGGCACGCGGCGGTGCGGCTCCACCGAATTCGGGGCGGGCGGCTCTACCCCCCCCCAACGGCGGATGCCCGCGCGCCCGCCGGCCCGTACGCCGCCCAGGCGCCCGCACCTTGTGTGCATGATGTGTCCATGTCTGGCCTGCTGCTGCGCAACTGCCTGCTCCTGGCAGCCGAGTTCGGTGCCGTCCTGCTGCTGCGCGGCCCGGAGGGGGCCTGGATCCCGGTCCTGCTGGCCGTGTTCGTCATCGGCGCCGGCGTACCGCACGGCACCGGCGCGGAGTTCGTCGCCCGTACCGCCCTCGCGCTCGTCGCGGTGGGCGTCGTGGTCGCCGGGGGAGCCGCCTTGGACCGCCACACCCTGCACGACCGGGGGCGGGAGGAGCAGGCCGTGGTCACCTCCCGCACGATGGTGAAGGACGGCGCCGGCCTCTCCCCGTCGCTGCGGCTGCGCACGGACGCCGGCCGCGATCTGCCCGGCCCGCTGGCGAGCGACCTGCCGGTCGGCGCCCGGCTGACGGTCACCGCGGACCCCGACGGCCCGGCATGGACCCCCGGCGGCCGGCCGGCGAGGCCCCTGTGGCAGACGGCGGCCACGGCCGCCCTGCTCGCCCTCCAGACAGCCGCCCTGAGCTGGTACTCCTTCCGGAAGTCCCGCTACTGAAACCCGCTCGCCCGGCCGTCGATAGCCTCGGTGGTGTCCACCACCACCCTCTGGCGCCCCACGGGCCCCGTCGAGCTCGACCTGGTCCGCGCCGCCGACTGGAAGGCCTGGCCGCCGCGCCTCCCCGAGCAGCCGATCTTCTACCCGGTCCTGAACGAGGACTACGCGACCCGCATCGCCCGCGACTGGAACCTCAGGCACGACGGCGCCGGCTTCGTGACCCGGTTCGAGGTCGACTCCGCCTTCCTGGCCCGCTACCCGGTCCAGCGCGCGGGCGGCGAGACGATCCTGGAGCTGTGGGTCCCCGCCGGGGACCTGCCCGAGTTCAACGCGCACATCGTCGGCCGCATCGAGGTCGTGCACGCGTTCCGCTGACCGGCGGGCGAGGGTGCGGCATCCCCGCCCGGCCCACCCGGTGGGGGCCTGGCCCCCACCGGGGAGATCGAAAAGAATGGCCCGCATGACGACACGCGCCCGCTCCTTCGACGCCGCCGCCGCGCTCTACCACTCCCACCGGCCCGGATACCCGGACGCGCTGTTCGACGCCGTCGAGGAACTCGCCGGGCGGCCCCTCGCCGGAGCGCGCGTGGCCGACGTGGGGGCCGGGACCGGCATCGCCAGCGCCCTGCTGCACGCCCGCGGGGCCGAGGTCCTCGCCGTGGAGCCCGGTGACGGCATGGCCGCCGAGTTCCGGCGGGCCCACCCGCGGATCCCCCTCGTACGCGGCGACGGGGACCGGCTGCCCCTGGCCGGCGGCGCCCTCGACCTGCTCACCTACGCCCAGGCCTGGCACTGGACCGATCCGGCCCGCTCCGTCCCCGAAGCCCGCCGCGTGCTGCACCCCGGCGGCGCGCTCGCGCTGTGGTGGAACGACATGGACACCGCCGTCCCCTGGATCGCCGCACAGGACGCCCGGATCCGGAACCTGTTCGGCGCCGACGCGGCCGTCTTCCGCGGGCTGCCCCCGGGGCTGGACTTCACCACCCGCGCGATCCGCTGGTCGCGGCGCGTCCCCCTCGACGCCCACCTCGCCAACCACGCCAGCCACTCCGCCTTCCTCCTCCTGGGAGCGACCCGCACCCGCGCGTTCCTGGACGGGGAGCGCGCCCGGCTGCTCGCCCGGTTCCCCGACTGCTCCGTCGAGGAGAGCTACGTGGTCACCCTGAGCCTCGCCGTGCCGTGACCCCGCACCGGGCCGCCGCCTCACCGCCCCCGCGGCCGGGGCGCCGCGAGGACCTCCGCCCGGCAGGCCGACGGCGTACCCCACGCGTCCCGCAGCGGGCGGGCCTTGCGCAGCCACAGGGACAGGTCCAGCTCCTCTGTGTAGCCCACCGCCCCGTGCAGCTGGAGCGCCGACATCGCCGCCCGGTACGCGGACTCCCCGGCCGTGAGCTTCGCCGCCGCCACGTCGGCCGGGTCCAGGGACAGCGCCGCCGCCCACACCAGCGGCCGGGCGAACTCCAGCCCCAGCAGGGTGTCCGCCAGCCGGTGCTTGACCGCCTGGAAGCCGCCGATCGGCACCCCGAACTGGGTGCGCCGCTTCGCGTACTCCACCGTCCGGGCCAGCAGTGCCTCGCCGACGCCCAGGCACTGGGCCGCCGTCAGCAGCCGCGCCCAGCGCGCCGCCGTCCGCGCCGCCTCCAGCACCCGGGGCCCGGCGGCCAGGAGTTCGCCCCCGGCCGGCGGGACGGACAGCCGCCGGGCCGGGTCCGTGGAGGCCAGGAGCGGACCGCCGCCGCCCGCGGCGAGCCGGAGCTCGCCCGCCCCCGACACCGTGAAGCAGTACGAGGCCGCGTCCGCGTCCAGGGCGTACGGACTCCCGCCCGGCAGCGTCAGCGTCGCCGACGCCCCGCCCCCGGCCAGCGCCGGCAGGAACCGCTTGGCCGGGGCCTCCTCGTCCAGCTCCGCCAGCAGGACGCAGGCGGCCGCCGTCTCCACCACGGGCCCCGGCACCCCGGCCCGGCCCAGCTCCACGAAGCCGAGCGCCAGCTCCGGCGGGAGCGGCCCCAGGCCCTCGTACGCCTCGGGCACGGCCAGCGCGAACAGGCCCGTGTCCGCGAGCCTCGACCAGAGGGTGCGCCCGGGCCCGTGCCGCCCGCCGGCCCAGTCCCGTACGGCGGCCGGGACGTCGGCGGCGGCCAGCAGCGAGCGCAGCGTACGGGCGAAGTCCGCCTGCTCGTCGGTCGGCAGGAAGCGCATCAGCGGCGGCCCTTCGGGAGGCCGAGCAGCCGCTCGGCGATGATGTCGCGCTGGATCTCGTTGGTCCCCGCGTAGATCGGCCCGGCCAGGGAGAAGACCCAGGGCTCGGCCCACTCGCCCTCGGCGAGTTCCGCGTCCGGCCCCAGCAGGTCCAGCGCCGTCTCGTGCAGGGCGATGTCGTACTGCGACCAGAACACCTTGTTCAGGCTGGACTCGGCGCCGATCGCCTGGCCCGCCGCGAAGCGCGAGGCGTTCGCCCAGGTGAACAGCTCGTACGCGCGGGCCCCGACGACCGCGTCCGCCACCCTGTCCCGCAGCGCCGTGTCAGCCGGATCGCCGGCCGCCTCCCACAGGCCCACCAGGCGGTCCGCGGCCGCCAGGAAGCGGCCCGGCGCGCGCAGGGTCAGGCCGCGCTCGTTGCCCGTGGTCGACATGGCGATCCGCCAGCCCTGCCCCGGCTCCCCGATCACGTCCCGGTCCGGTACGAAGACCCCGTCGAGGAAGAGCTCCGCGAACGCGGGCTTGCCGTCGAGGCGCCCGATGGGCCGCACCGTCACCCCCGGTGCCCGCAGGTCGAACATCAGGTACGTCAGGCCCTGGTGCGGCTTCGGCGCGTCCGGGTCCGTACGGAAGATGCCGAACGCGCGGTCGGCGAAGGCGGCCCGCGAGGACCAGGTCTTCTGCCCGGACAGCAGCCAGCCGCCGTCCGTGCGGACCGCCCGCGACGTCAGCGACGCCAGGTCGGAGCCCGCCTCCGGCTCCGACCAGGCCTGCGCCCAGATCTCCGCGCCGCTCGCCATGGCGGGCAGCACCCGCGCCCGCTGCTCCGCGCTCGCGTGGTCGAAGAGGGTCGGGGCGAGCAGGCTGATGCCGTTCTGCGAGACCCGGCCGGGCGCGCCCGCCGCCCAGTACTCCTCCTCGAAGACCAGCCAGTGCACGATGTCCACGCCCCGGCCCCCGTACTCCTCGGGCCAGGACACCACCGACCAGCGGTCCGCGTGCAGCAGCGCCTCCCACTCCCGGTGGGCTGCGAAACCCTCCGCGGTCTCCAGGGAGGGGAGGGGGGCCGCGGGGACGTGGGCGGCGAGCCAGGCCCGGGCCTCCGCCCGGAAGGCCAGGGTCCGCGCCGTCTGGGTCAGGTCCATCAGGTGGTCGACTCCATCCGTACATGCTTCCCTAACAAGTGTTTGGTAGGTTAACGTACGGCCATGAGCAGCGTCGAGGAGTTCCGCACCGGGGTCCGGAGCAGGCCGCGGGAGGTGCGCGCGTGAACGCACCCGAGCGCGTGGCCGCACCCGAGCGCGTCAACGCCCCCGAGTACGTCCCCGGCCACGGCCTGCTGCGCGGCCGCACCGCCGTGATCACCGCCGCCGCCGGAGCCGGCATCGGCGGAGCCACCGCCCGCCGCTTCCTGGAGGAGGGCGCACGCATCGTCATCGGCGACGCCCACGCCCGCCGCTTGAAGGAGACCGAGACCGCGCTCGCCGCCGAGTTCGGCGCGGACCGCGTCGCCTCCCTGCCCTGCGACGTCACCGACGAGGAGCAGGTACGGGCCCTGTTCGCACTCGCCGAGCAGACCCACGGCGGCCTCGACGCCGTCGTCAACAACGCCGGCCTCGGCGGCACGGCCGCCCTCGTCGACATGGCCGACGAACAGTGGTCCCGCGTCCTCGACGTCACCCTGAACGGCACCTTCCGCTGCACCCGCGCCGCGCTCCGCTCGTTCCGGGCCTCCGGCCGGGGCGGGGTCGTCGTCAACAACGCCTCCGTCGTGGGCTGGCGCGCCCAGGCCGGCCAAGCCCACTACGCCGCCGCCAAGGCCGGCGTGATGGCGCTGACCCGCTGCGCGGCCCTGGAGGCCGCCGAGTTCGGCGTACGCGTCAACGCCGTCGCCCCCAGCCTGGCCATGCACCCGCACCTGGTGAAGGTCACCAGCGAGGAGCTGCTCGCCGAACTCACCGCCCGCGAGGCCTTCGGCCGCTACGCCGAGCCCTGGGAGGTCGCCAACGTCATCGTCTTCCTGGCCAGCGGCTACTCGTCGTACATGACGGGCGAGACCGTCTCGGTCAGCAGTCAGCACCCGTAGGCCCAGAATGGGCGCGTGCCAACGAACAAGCCGAAAGCCGCGAACCAGCCGACCGCCGAGAACGGGCCGACGGCCGGGAAGAAGCGGACCGCCGCGAAGAACCAAACCGCCACGAAGAAGCCGCAGGTGACCGCATCGCCCGAGCGCCGCCGCGAACTCCTCGCCGCCGCCGCCGAGGTGTTCGCCGCGCAGGGCTACAACGCCACCACCGTCCGCAAGATCGCCGACGCCGCCGGCATGCTCGCCGGCAGCCTCTACTACCACTTCGATTCGAAGGAATCGATGCTCGACGAGATCCTGTCGGACTTCCTGACCGAGCTGTGGGAGGGCTACGACACCGTCCTCGCCGCCGGCCTCGGCCCCAGGGAGACCATCGAGGCCCTCGTCACCGAGTCCTTCCGGGAGATCGACCGGCACCGCGCCGCCGTCGCGATCTACCAGAAGGAGTCCCGCACCCTCGCCCCCCAGCCCCGCTTCCACTACCTCTCCGACTCGCAGCAGAAGTTCGAGAAGGCGTGGCTGGGAACGCTCGAGCGGGGGGTCGCGGCCAAGGTCTTCCGCGCCGACCTCGACGTCCGCCTCACCTACCGCTTCGTACGCGACACGGTGTGGGTGGCGGCTTCCTGGTACCGGCCGGGCGGACAGCACAGTCCCGAGGAGATCGCCCGCCAGTACCTGTCGATGGTGCTGGACGGGATCGCCCTGCGCACGTAACCGATCCAGAGGAGTCCCGATGCCCGAGGCCTACATAGTCGACGCCGTACGCACCCCCGTCGGACGGCGCAAGGGAGGCCTGTCGGCGGTCCACCCGGCCGACCTGGGCGCGCACGTCCTGAAGGCGCTCGTCGAGCGGTCGGGCGTCGACCCGTCGGCGGTGGAGGACGTGGTGTTCGGCTGCCTCGACACGGTCGGCCCGCAGGCGGGCGACATCGCCCGGACCGCCTGGCTGGCGGCGGGCCTTCCGGAGGAGGTTCCGGGGGTCACCGTGGACCGGCAGTGCGGCTCCTCGCAGCAGGCGGTGCACTTCGCGGCGCAGGGCGTGCTCTCCGGAACCCAGGACCTGGTGGTCGCGGGCGGCACCCAGAACATGTCGATGATCCCGATCGCCTTCGCCTCACGGCAGGCGGCGGAGCCCCTCGGCCTCACCGAGGGCCCGTACGCCGGATCGGAGGGCTGGCGGGCTCGCTACGGCGACGCCCCCGTCAACCAGTTCCACGGCGCCCAGCTCATCGCCGAGAAGTGGGGGATCACCCGCCGGGACATGGAGGAGTTCGCGCTCCGCTCGCACCTGCGGGCGCTGCGCGCGATCGACGAGGGCCGCTTCGACCGCGAGACGGTGGCCTACGGGGACGTGACGGCCGACGAGGGCCCCCGCCGGGACACGACGCTGGAGAAGATGGCGGCCCTGAAGCCCGTCGTCGAGGGCGGCACCATCACGGCGGCCGTCTCCTCCCAGGTCTCGGACGGCGCGGCGGCGATGCTGATCGCCTCGGAGCGGGCGGTACGGGAGCACGGCCTGCGGCCGCGGGCCCGCATCCACCACCTCTCGGTGCGCGGCGAGGACCCCATCCGGATGCTGTCGGCGCCGATCCCGGCCACGGCGTACGCGCTGAAGAAGACCGGCATGGCGCTGGCCGACATCGACCTGGTGGAGATCAACGAGGCCTTCGCGCCGGTCGTGCTGGCCTGGCTGAAGGAGACCGGCGCCGACCCGGAGCGGGTCAACGTCAACGGCGGCGCCATCGCCCTCGGCCACCCGCTCGGCGCGACGGGCGTGAAGCTGATGACGACGCTGCTGCACGAGCTGGAGCGCACGGGGGGCCGCTTCGGCCTCCAGACCATGTGCGAGGGCGGCGGCCAGGCCAACGTCACGATCATCGAACGGCTGTAGGCCCGGCGGTCCCGGCGGCGGCCGTGACCGTTCCGGTGGCAGGCCCGGCAGCGGGGCCCGCGACGGGCCCGCGCCGGCCCCGTCGCGTCCGGACCGGACCCGGCCCCTCACACCCCCCGCTCAACCGTCCGAAACGAATTCCCCCGCAGGGCGCGCGGTGCGGCCCGGCGGGGGACCGGGCCGCCCGGAATCCTTGCGGCCGGGCCCCGCGGGACCCCGCCCGCGGGGCCCGGCGGACCGGCTCCCGCCGGGAAGGGCGCAGGTCACACCCTCGCGGGCGCGCACCCCGGCGTACGTGTGCTAGCTTAGAGCTCGTTGCAGTTGTGGTACCCATGAACTTTATGTGCGCCTGACGGGATTGCTCCGACAGGCGCTTTTATTGTTTTGCCGGAATCTCCGGATGGGGCCCTTTGCCGCCTATTCAGGAGATTCAAAATGGCACTTGGCACCGTGAAGTGGTTCAACTCGGAAAAGGGCTTTGGCTTCATCGAGCAGGACGGTGGCGGCCCGGACGTCTTCGCCCACTACTCGAACATCGCCACCCAGGGCTTCCGTGAGCTCCAGGAGGGCCAGCGCGTGTCCTTCGACGTGACGCAGGGCCAGAAGGGCCCCCAGGCGGAGAACATCGTCCCCGCCTAATTGCTTCAGCACGCCGGGGTCCGCACCGTGAAGGTGCGGACCCCGGCTTGTCTGCTGTTTCGACTGTTTGTTGTACCTGCCGGTTTCAGGAGGGCGTTTTCCGCATGACCAGCTCCAGCTCCGCACGACCCAGCCGCCGCCCCACCCGGGGCCGAGGTGCGGCCCAGGGACGTCCGAAGGCTGGCGCGGGACGGCAGAAGTCCGCCCCCGTGGCCAGGCCCCAGGAATTCACCATGCCCGAACCGCTGACCCCGGCGCTCCCGCCGGTCGAGGCGTTCGAGGACATGGACATGCCCGAGGCGCTGCTGAAGACCCTCGCAGCCCAGGGCGTCACCTCGCCGTTCCCGATCCAGTCCGCCACGCTGCCGAACTCGCTCGTCGGCCGTGACCTGCTCGGCCGCGGCCGTACCGGCTCCGGCAAGACGCTGGCCTTCGGCCTGGCACTGCTGGCCCGTACTGCCGGCCGCCGCGCGGAGCCCAAGGCCCCGCTCGCACTGGTCCTCGTACCCACCCGCGAACTCGCGCAGCAGGTGACCGACGCCCTGACCCCGTACGCCACGGCCGTCAACCTGCGCATCGCCACCGTCGTCGGCGGCATGTCGATCAACCGGCAGTCGGGCGCCCTGCGCCGCGGCTCCGAGGTGCTCGTCGCCACCCCCGGCCGCCTGAAGGACCTCATCGAGCGCGGTGACGCCGACCTCTCGCAGGTCGAGATCACCGTCCTCGACGAGGCCGACCAGATGACCGACATGGGCTTCATGCCGCAGGTCACCGCCCTGCTGAAGCAGGTCCGGTCGGACGGCCAGCGGATGCTGTTCTCGGCGACGCTGGACAAGAACATCGACAAGCTCGTCAAGATGTTCCTCACCGACCCGGTCGGCCACTCCGTCGACCCGTCGGCCGGTGCGGTCACCACCATGGAGCACCACGTCCTGTACGTCATGGACGAGACCGACAAGAAGGCCGTGGCGACGCGCATAGCCGCTCGCGACGGCCGGGTGATCATGTTCGTGGACACCAAGCGCGGTGTCGACCGCATGGTCAAGAAGCTCCAGGCGGACGGCGTCCGCGCCTCCGGCCTGCACGGCGGCCGCTCGCAGCCGCAGCGCAACCGGACCCTGGACTGGTTCAAGACGGGCGAGGTCACCGCGCTGGTCGCCACCAACGTCGCGGCGCGCGGCATCCACATCGACGACCTCGACCTCGTCGTCAACGTGGACCCGCCGACCGACCACAAGGACTACCTGCACCGCGGTGGCCGCACCGCCCGTGCCGGCGAGTCCGGCAGCGTGGTCACCCTGGTGCTGCCCGACCAGAAGCGGGACATGACCCGCCTCATGTCGGACGCCGGGATCTCCCCGCGCACCGCGCAGATCAAGTCCTCCGACGAGGAGCTGGCCCGGCTGACCGGCGCCAAGGAGCCCTCGGGCATCCCGGTGGTGCTGGACGTGCCGCAGCCGACCCCGCCGCGGCAGCGTTCCGCGTCGAAGCCGGCCTCGGGCAACGGGGCCGGCGGCGGCGGTCGCCGCCGCTCGGCCGGTCCGCGCACCGGTTCCGCCGCGGGTGCGGCTCCGGCCGCCGGTACGCGGGGACGCCGTACGGGCGGCGGCGCCGCCGGTCAGGGCGCCGGCTCCGCTTCGGGCCAGGCCCGGCGCGGCCAGGGCGGCCAGGGTGCGGCCGCGGCCGGCTCCGGCGAGCGCGGCCGGCGTACCGGGGGCGGCGCCTCCGGTGGCGCGGCGGCGGCTTCGGCCCGCAGCCGCGTGGGCGGCCCGGGCCAGGCCCGCCGCCGGTCCGCCTGACGGCGGGGCACCTCGTACGAACACCGGAACGCCGGGCGGCGCACGCGCGCTGCCCGGCGTTCCGCCGTACCCGGGGCGTACGGACACCGCCCGGTCGGGTGCGGGACGGGGACGGGGACGGTCAGCGGACCATCCTGGACTGGAGCTTCGCCAGGGTCCGCAGGTCCAGGCCGAGGCCGTCCGTCAGATAGCCGTAGAAGCCGCCGTACTCGGCCTCCATCCGGGCCGTCGCCGCGTCCAGGTAGTCCTGGCGGACCTCCTGGAGCGGGATCAGCAGGTCCGGATTCTGCATCCGCCCGGACTGCTTGAGGCCGGCCCGCAACTGGGCGTCGTAGGCGGCGCGGTAGGTGTTCGATGCCAGGTAGTCGCGCTCGGCGGTGCCCTCGGGGACGGCGAGCGCGCGCAGCAGCACGTAGGTCATCCAGCCGGTGCGGTCCTTGCCCGAGGTGCAGTGGTACAGGATCGGGCCCTGCCGGCCGTCGGCGATCTCCCGCAGGGTCGCCGCGAACTGCGCCCGGCTCTCGGGGCTGGTCACGAAGGTGCGGTAGATGTCGCGCATGTAGGCCTCGGCGCGGCCGCCGCCGAGCATCCGCTCCTGGGTGACGGGGTCGCCGCTGGTGATGGCGCCGACGAGGGTTCCGTAGAGGCCGAGGTCGCTGACCGGGCGCGGGGTGGCCGTGAGGCCGGGGGGCAGCTTGTCGGGGCCGTCGTACTGGAGCTCCATCGGGATGCGGAAGTCCACGACCTTGCCCAGGCCCAGGCCGGAGACGGTGGTGAGGTCGGCGGCGGTCAGCTTGCTCAGCGCGTCGGCGCGGTAGACCAGACCCCGGCGGACCTGGCCGCCGGTGTAGGTGTGGTGGCCGCCGACGTCACGGACGTTGACGGCGCCCTGAAGGGGGATCTGGCGAATCGTTTCTGTGGAGGGGTGGGACCCGTGGTGCCGGGCACTGACCCCGGCTTCGGGGCCCGCCGCCGCGTACACGGAGGCGGGCAGGGTCCCGAAGGCGAGGGCGGAGGCGAACGCCACTGTCACCAGGCGGATTCGGGCACGGCTCATCGATGCGACTCCTGTAACGGAGAAGGGGGATCACCCTGGTGGTGGCAGGGTGCCGCGCGGGTGCGGGTGCGGGTGTGGGTGCGGATGCGGGGGGTGGGCGCCGTGCAGCCGTTCCAGCACGGCGTGAGCCTCGGCCATGACGCGGGAGACGAGCTCCGCACAGGACGGGAGATCGTCGATCACCCCCGCGACCTGGCCCGATGCCATGATTCCGAGGTCCGTACGGCCCTCGACCATGGACGCCTTCAGGAGCATGGGGGTGTTCGCGGCGAGCAGCACCTGGCTCCAGGACAGGTCCTTGCCGTGCTTCATCGCCAGCCCGTCCCGCACCATCCGCGACCAGGTCAGGCCGGAGATCCTCCGGAAGCCCGCCGCGTGCCGGACCGCCCGGGCCAGCGCCCCGGCGCGGCCCGCCCGCTCCAGGGAGTCGACCAGCTCGCTGCGCAGCATGCGGTGCGGGAGACCGTCGACGGCGGTGGTGACGACGACGTCCTTGACCGTCGCCTTCAGGTACGCGGCCTTGACGGCGTCCGGGACGGTGGAGTCGGAGGTCAGCAGGAAACGCGTGCCCATGGCGATGCCCGCGGCCCCGTACGCCAGCGCCGCGACCAGGCCGCGGCCGTCGCCGAAGCCGCCCGCCGCGACGACCGGGATGTCCACGGCGTCCACGACCTGCGGCAGCAGCACCGTCGTGGCCACGTCGCCGGTGTGGCCGCCGCCCTCACCGCCCTGCACGATCACCGCGTCGGCGCCCCAGGCCGCGACCTTCTCGGCGTGCCGGCGGGCGCCGACCGACGGGATGACGACCACCCCCGCGTCCTTGAGGCGCGCGATCAGCTCAGCTGAGGGGGCAAGCGCGAAGGACGCGACGCGGACCCCCTCGTCGATGATCAGCCGGGCGCGTTCGGCCGCGTCCCCGGCGTCCGCCCGCAGGTTGACCCCGAAGGAAGTCCCTTCCGGCGTACGGGACTTCACCTCGCGGACCGCCGACCGCAGCTGGTCCACGGTCATCGTCGCGGAGGCCAGGACGCCCAGGGCGCCCGCGTTGGCCGCGCCCGCCACCAGCCGCGGGCCCGCCACCCAGCCCATGCCGGTCTGCACGATCGGGTACCGCACCCCGACCAGCCTCGTGAACGCCGTCTCCACCGGATCAGCCCCGCACTTCCCGGTCGCGCAGCCCCTCGGCGTCGATCACCTCGCGGATCAGCCGCAGCTCCTGCGCGGTCGGCTCCCGCGTGTACGGGACCTCGTCCGCGGCGGCCAGCTCGAAGCCCGTGGCCGCCCGGACCTGCTCCACGGTGACCCCCGGGTGCACCGACGCCAGGCGCATCGTGTGGCCGGGCCCGGCGAAGTCGAAGACGCCGAGGTCGCTCACGACCCGGGGGAGGCGGTGGTAGCGGGTGGCCGAGGGGCCGGCCGCCACGGCGCGGTCGTGGCCGACCCCGCTGACCATGTCCACGCGCGCGACGAACACCCGGGTGGAATGCTTCGGGACCCAGTAGCTCACCGGGTTGTTCAGGGTGTTGACGGGGGCGCCGCGCACGCCCAGGAGCTGGCGGGCCGGCCGCTCCCACTCGCCGATGCAGGAGATGTTCTGGTTGCCGAACCGGTCGATCTGGCTGGCGCCCATCATCACGTGCCGCTTTCCGCCGGTGACCATCGCCAGGTGGCGGCGGTACGGCAGCCACCCCTCGGCCGTGCCGTCCAGCCCCACGAGCATCGCCTCGCCGTCGGTCAGCAGCAGGTCCGGGGAGAACGTCCGCTTGGCCAGGCGGGCGCCGAAGGAGGGGATCAGGCCCATCGGGCTGGCGAGGACCTCGCCGTCGCCGCGCCAGGCCTCGGCGCAGGCGATCACGCAGTATTCGGCACGGGTCGTCGTCGCGGTGGTCACTGCTGCTCCTCGTGCCAGGTCCGGACGGCGGACTGGTAGTCGTGCTCGCCCGCACCGGACAGGAACCGGGCGGCGAACTCGGGCCAGGGGGTGGTCGCGTACAGCTTCTGGAAGGCCTCGTCGCGGCCGTAGTCGGGGGCGCAGGAGGTGAAGTGCGCGCCGTTCGGGGTCTCGACGACCCCGGTGACGCAGTGACGGCTGACGAGGAGGGACTGCGGCGGGCCGGCCTTGGAGAGCTCGGCGGTCTCGACGAGCTGCTCGCAGGAGACGTAGGCGGTGTCGGCGGCCTCGCAGAAGAGGTCGTCGAAGTACGGGTCCGGGCCCAGGTACTGGCCGTTCCCGAGGCGGTCGGCGCGGTTGAGGTGGACCAGCGCGGCATCCATGCGCAGCGCGGGGACGGCGACGAACTCCTCGGCGTCGTCGTACGGCGAGGTGACGGTCCGCAGCTCCGGGTTGACCCGCATCACGTCGGAGCCGAGGCCGGCCCGGACGGGGAGAAACGGCAGCCGGTTCGCGGCGGCGTGCAGGCCCCACATGAACATGGCCTCGTCGAGCTCGGTGAAGGTGAACGCGGCGCGCTCGCGGGCGGCCCGGAAGTGGGGCTCCAGCGGGACGGAATCGAGGGTGGCGAAGGGGGCGACGAGCCGCCGGATCCGCCCCGCGGCGGCCAGCAGGCCGACGTCGGGGCCCCCGTACGAGATCACGGTGAGATCGGTGATCTCGGAGCGGAGCAGTGCCCGCACCAGTGCCATGGGCTTGCGCCGCGAGCCCCACCCGCCGATGCCGAGGGTCATTCCACTGCGCAGCCGCCCGACCACCTCGTCGGGGGTCATGGTCTTGTCGGTCACGAGGTCGCTTCCTTCCCGAAGGTGTCGCGGACCCGGTCGGCCACCCCGCTGAGGTTGGCCTCGAAGGTGAAGCCCTGCTCGAAGCGGTAGCTGCGCCGCACGTCGACGGGGTCGATGCCGTTGATGGCCGCCTTGGCCAGCCGGATCAGGGAGCCGTCCTTCCGCGCGATCTCGGCGGCCAGTTCCAGGGCCGCGGCGCGCAGCTCCCGGGGCGGGACCACCTTCCAGACCGAGCCGTGGGCGTGCAGCTCGGCGGCCGAAGCGGTGCGCGAGGTGTAGTAGAGGGTGCGCATCAGGTGCTGGGGGACCAGGCGGGCCAGGTGGGTGGCGGCGCCGAGCGCGCCCCGGTCCAGTTCGGGCAGGCCGAAGACCGCGTCGTCGGAGGCGACGATCGCGTCGGCGTTCCCGACGAGGCCGATGCCGCCGCCCAGGCAGAACCCGTTCACGGCGGCGACCACCGGCACCTCGCACTCGTACACGGCGGCGAAGGCCTCGTAGCAGCCCCGGTTGGCACCGATGAGGGAGGCGTGCCCGGGGTCGCGCTGCATCTCCTTGATGTCGACGCCGGCGTTGAAGCCGCGCCCCTCGGCGGCGAGGACCACGCAGCGGACGCCCTGGTCGCGGCCGGCCGCGCGCAGGGCGTCGGCGAGGTCGTACCAGGCCCGCACGGGGAGGGCGTTGACGGGCGGGAAGTCGACTGTGACGAGTGCGATGCCCTTGTCCGGGCTCGAGGTGGAGACACCCATGAACGGATCAGCTACCTTTCCACCAAACATTTGTTAGGTGAGGAAGGTAGCAGCCCATGGAGCTCGACGGGAGGGTCGTCGTCGTCACCGGGGGAACCCGTGGCGTGGGCGCCGGGATCGCCCGGTCGTTCCTCACGGCCGGGGCGGAGGTCGTCGTCTGCGCGCGGCGGCCGCCGGACGGACCGGTGGCGGCGGCCGGCCGGGAGGCCTCGTTCGTGGCGGCCGACCTGCGCGACCCCGCCGCGGTACGGGACGTGTGCGCCGGGATCGCGGAGCGGTACGGGCGGCTCGACTGCCTGGTCAACAACGCGGGCGGGACCCCGTACCGGCTGCTCGGCGAGGGGGAGGTGCAGCGGCACGCGCGGGTCGTCGAGCTGAACCTGCTGGCGCCGATGACGGCCTCCCTGGCCGCGTACCCCCTGCTGCGGGAGAGCAGGGGCTCGGTGGTGATGATCGGCAGCGTCAGCGGCACCCGGCCGTCGCCCGGGACGGCCGCGTACGGGGCGGCGAAGGCGGGGCTGGAGAACCTGGCCCGGTCGATGGCCGTGGAGTGGGCGCCCGAGGTACGGGTGAACTCGCTGGTCCTGGGCATGGTGCGGACCGAGCTGTCCCACCTGCACTACGGGGACGAGACCGGGATCGCGGCGGTGGGGGCGACCGTACCGCTGGGACGGCTGGCGGAGCCCTCGGACGTCGGCGAGGCGGCGGTGTTCCTGGCCTCGCCGCGGGCCGGGTACGTCAGTGGCGCGAGCCTGCTGGTGCACGGGGGCGGGGAGCGGCCGGCGTTCCTGGACGCGGCGACGGTGAACAGGGGGGCCCGGGTGGATGCGGGGGCGGGTGCGGGTGCCGGGGCGGGTGCGGAGACGGCCTCGGGCGCGGCGGTCACGGATACGGCGGGCACGGATACGGCGGGCACGGATACGGCGACTGCGAACGAGGAGGACTGAGATGGGCATGGCCGAAGGCAGGGTCGTGATCGTGACGGGAGCGGGGCGCGGGCTGGGGCGGGCGCACGCACTGGCCTTCGGGGCGGAGGGCGCGAAGGTCGTCGTGAACGACCTCGGGGTGGGGCTGGACGGGCTGCCGGGACCCGGGAGCCCGGCGGGGCGGGTGGTCGCGGAGATCGAGGCGCTGGGCGGGGAGGCGGTGGCGCACGGCGGGGACATCGCGACGGGCGAGGGGGCCGCCTCGCTGGTCGACTGCGCGGTCGGCCGCTTCGGCCGGCTGGACACCCTGGTCAACAACGCGGGGTTCCTGCGCGACCGGATGCTGGTCAACCTCGACGAGGACGACTGGGACGCGGTGATGCGGGTCCACCTGAAGGGGCACTTCCTTCCGTTGCGGTCCGCGGCCGCCTGGTGGCGGGCGGAGGCGAAGGCGGGCCGGAAGGTGGCGGCCCGGGTCGTCAACACCTCTTCGGGAGCCGGCCTGTTGGGCTCGGTGGGGCAGGGCAACTACAGCGCGGCCAAGGCGGGCATCCTGGGGCTGACCCTGGTCTCGGCCGCGGAGATGGGCCGGTACGGGGTCCAGGTCAACGCGATCGCCCCGGCGGCCCGGACGCGGATGACGGAACAGACCTTCGCGCAGACCATGGCGGCCCCGGGGGAGGGCGACTTCGACTCGATGGCGCCGGAGAACGTGTCCCCGCTGGTGGTGTGGCTGGGCTCGGACGCCTCGGCGGGGGTGACGGGCCGGGTCTTCGAGGTGGAGGGCGGCCGCATCACGGTGATGGAGGGCTGGCGCCCCGGCCCGACGGCCGACCGCGGGGCCCGCTGGACCCCGGCGGAGGCGGGCGAGGTGACGGCGAAGCTCCTGTCGTCCGCGGAACCCCCGCTCCCGGTGTACGGGTCCCGGTAGGGCGGGGGCGGGGGCCCGGCCTGAGCCCCGGGCCGCTGCCTGCCCCGGGGCGGTACGGCCGCTGCGTGCCCCGGGCGGCCCGCCGCCGCTTCCCCCGGGGCGGTCCGGCGGGCGTCCGGGCCGGGTCCCGGCCGTATCGGCCGGGCCGGAACCACCCGGGTGCCGACGGGCCGGTCGCGGGGTTCCGGTCATCTTGGGGTCCCGCCGGGGGCGTGGCCGCCCGGCCGCCCGGGGTCGCGGGGCTGCTGGGCGGGCTCCGGGAGGGGGTGGCGGAGGCGCCGGTTCCGGCCAGGGGGCGCGGGCGGCGGGCGTTGGCCGTATCCCGGCCTTCCCCGTGCGGCCCCGCCGTGATGGCATGGCCATGCTGAATTCGGAATCGGTCCGGATGAATGGAGAAACAATGACGTCGCTCCGCAGACCCCTCGTCGGCGCGGCGGTCACGGCCCTGTTGGCCGTCGCCGCGCCCGCGCACGCCGATACCGTCCCCACACCGCCCGGGAGAATTACCGTCGAGGTCGTCGGAGTCAACGGTTCGGGCTGTCCGCAGGGCACCGCGGCCGTCGCCGCGGCGTCCGACAACACCGCCTTCACCGTCACGTACAGCGACTACCTCGCCCAGACGGGCGCCGGCTCCGGCGGCACCGAGTTCCGCAAGAACTGCCAGCTGGCCCTGCGCGTCCACGTGCCCCAGGGGTTCACGTACGCCATCGCCCGCGCCGACTACCGCGGCTTCGCGCACCTCCAGCGCGGCGCCTCCGGCCAGCAGCGCGCGAACTACTACTTCCAGGGCGCCGCCCAGTCGGCCCGTACGACCCACCAGTTCAACGGCCCGCACTCGGACAACTGGCAGGCGAGCGACCGGACGGAGTACGCGGACCTGGTCTGGGCCGCCTGCGGCGAGGAACGCAACCTGAACGTCAACACCGAACTGCGCGTCTACGCGGGGACGTCGAACCCGCAGGCCCCGAGCTTCATGAGCATGGACTCGACCGACGGCAGCGTCAGCACGGTCTACCACTTCGAGTGGCGGGAATGCGGCGCGGTCTGACGCGGAGCGCGTACAGGAAACCCGACTCACGGCCAGGAGTGACAACGATGTCTCATCCCCTGTCCCGCACCCTGCTCATCGGCGGAGCCATCGCCGGCCTCATCGCCGCGGCGGTGACACCGGCCGGAGCGGCCGGTTCCGGCGGCGGCCCCGGTAGTGGCCTCGGTGGCGGCCCCGGTCGTGGGCCGATCACGGCGCCGCCCGACAAGATCGTGATCGAGCTCGCCACGGTGAACGGCTCCGGCTGCCGGGAAGGCACCGCCGAGGTGGCCGTCGCACCCGACAACACGGCCTTCACCGTCACCTACAGTGAGTATCTCGCGCAGGTCGGCCCGGGCGCCCCGCCGACCGCTTTCCGCAAGAACTGCCAGCTCAATCTGCGGGTCCACGTACCGTCCGGCTTCACCTACGCGATAGTCCAGGCCGATTACCGCGGATTCGCATTTCTCCAGCCCGGCGCGTGGGGCCAGGAAAGGGCGAGTTACTACTTCCAGGGAATGCCGCAGACCTCTCAGCGGACACACCAGTTCAACGGCCCGTTCAACGACAACTGGCAGGCGACCGACAAGACGGAATACGCCGACCTGGTCTGGGCGCCCTGCGGGGAGAAGCGCAACTTCAACATCAACACCGAACTGCGCGTGAACGCGGGCACGTCCAACCCGCAGGCGGTCACGAGCTTCATGGCCATGGACTCCACCGACGCCAGCGTCAACACCCTCTACCACCTGGCCTGGCAGGTGTGCCCCGGCCGCTGAGGGGTGTCGTCGAACCCGGTCCCGCCGTGCGGGCGTCGCTCCCGCCGCGCGCGGAAGTGACGTGGAAAAGGCCGGACCCGGCCCCCTGGCGAGGGGTCGGGTCCGGGTCCTTCACTCGTGCGATGGGGTATCAATACCCGCTCCGTACCCCCGCTGAACCGCGGCGGGCCCACCAGGTTCTCCCACGTTCCCGGCGCGGGCCGCGCCCGGGGGCGGGCCCGGGGTCGGCGACGGGCCCGGGGGTCCGGGGGTCCGGGGTCAGGAGAGCTTGCCGCCGTAGTCCGGGAGCTTGACGGTCCGTTCGGCGTGGCCGCCGACGAGGTCGCTCTGCTTGTTGCCGATGTTGGCGATGATCGTGTAGCCGCGGCGCTCGATCTCGGCGCGCCTGCCCGTCTTGTAGGCGCTGACCTCGTCGAACAGGTCGGGCAGGTCGCGGACGTACAGCCCCGACACCGGGTAGCCGACGGCCTTGAGGTTGTACTCGGTGAGGGACTGGACGATCCCCGGGCGGGCGGTGACGAAGAAGACGGCGACGCCGCGCTCGCTCGCGTACCGGGTCAGCTCGCGGACCTTGGAGATCGCGGGGGTCGGGAAGGTCCAGAACCAGTGGAAGTCCGTCTCCAGCGAGGAGTTGTCGACGTCGAGGACGATCGCGGGCTTCTCGCCGGCCGGCGAGGCCGCTATGCGCTGCTCGATGGCGGGCCGGACCGCGTCGATGACGGCGGCCACGTCGCGCTGCCAGATGCCGTAGTCGATGCCGAGGATCGCCGCGTTGCCGCCGGGGGCGGAGGCGGTGGCCGCGGAGAGGGCCGAGACGCGCACGGTGCTGGTCGCCGGGCTCGGGGCCGGTGCCGCCGAGGCGGTCGTGGCCGGAAGCAGCGTCAGGACGGCGGTCGCCGCGGCCACCGCGGCGGCGGCGGTACGGGACGTACGGGACGTACGGGTGCGGCGGGTGCTGCGCATGGGGGAGCGCTCCCTTGGTCACGGATTGACATGGACGCGACCAGGCTGGGCGATGTCCGGGCCCACTGTCTACTGGCCGGTAAGTAACTTTTCGCGGCCGGGTGGTGAACTCCCGCTACGTGTCGCACTCCAGCACCGTGCAGCACAGTCCGCACCGCGCCCGCACCGGCCCCCGCACCGGCAGGCGCAGCCGCTGACCGCAGACCGGGCAGGGAAAGCTCACCAGCCGCCCGGCACCGTGCTCCTCGAAGCGGTACGCCGACCCGCGCCCCGGGGTGGTCCCGGCCCGGCGGGCCCGGGCGTAGCGCAGCCGCTCGGCCGTGCCCGCGGCGGCGAGCGGGGCCCGGCGGTGGTCCCGGTCGGCGCGGGCCCGGCCGCGCACGTACGCCTCGTACGCCCGGGGGCTGGTGAACCAGGCGGAGAGGTCCTCGCCGAGGAGCCGGCCGCGCCGGGCGAGGACGTAGCCGAACTCCTCCGGGGTGAGGTAGCCGAACTTCTGGTGGGTCAGGGCGTCCTCGCGGTAGGCGTCGAGCAGCAGCCAGCCCGTCCCGAGGTAGGCGGCGGTGGTGTCGGTGAGGATCTCGTTGTCCGCGGTGGCCGGGAAGCGCAGGTCCAGGCGGTGCAGCAGGACGTGCGCGACCTCGTGGGCGAGGGCAGCCGCGAGGTCCCCGCGGTGGGTCCGGAACCGGTCGCTGACCTCGACGAAGTACTCGGGTCCGGAGGCCAGTTCGACGGTGGCCGCCTCCTCCATGGGCCGGAAGGCGACCACCACGCGCGCGTCGGGCAGCCGCAGCGCGCGGACCATCGCGGAGGCCACCCGGTGCGCGCCCAGGTGCAGGTCCTCGTCAGGGCCGAAGGCCGCGTCGGCGGGGGCGAAGCTGGTGTCGTATACGCGGATCCCGTCGGCCGACAGCCGGCGGAAGAGCGCGGTGATCGAGGCGCGCACCACGTCCAGATGTGGAAATCCGTGCTCGATCCGCCCCGGGGGCCCGCCGTTCCGCGTCATCGGGTGCTCCTCGCCGCAATCCCTCTCGCCGGGGCGGGGGGTTGGCCAAAAATGCGTTCTTGATGTCGGCCATACGTGTGATGTGTCATGGACTCGTCATTCACCCGATGACGCGCACAGCCCAACCCCCCACGAAAGGCAGTGTGTTGAGCGTGAGCACTCTTGTCCGCTTCATGAAGCGCACCCTCGCCGTCGGAGCCGTCGCCCTCGCCGCCGTCAGCCTCCAGCCCTCCAACGCCGGCGCCGCCCCGAGCCCCGTCGTCGGCGGAACCCGCGCCGCCCAGGGCGAGTTCCCCTTCATGGTGCGCCTCTCCATGGGCTGCGGCGGCGCCCTCTACACCCAGCAGATAGTCCTCACCGCGGCCCACTGTGTGAACGGCTCCGGCAACAACACCTCCATCACCGCCACCGCCGGAGTCGTCGACCTCAACAGCTCCAGCGCGGTCAAGGTCAAGTCCACCAAGGTCCTCCAGGCCCCCGGCTACAACGGCACGGGCAAGGACTGGGCCCTCATCAAGCTCGCCAAGCCCATCAACCTGCCCACCCTCAAGATCGCCGAGACCAAGGCCTATGACAGCGGCACCTTCACCGTCGCAGGCTGGGGCGCCACCCGCGAGGGCGGCGGCCAGCAGCGGTACCTGATGAAGGCCACCGTCCCGTTCGTCTCCGACGCCAGCTGCCAGAACGCGTACGGCAGCAGCCTCGTCCCGTCCGAGGAGATCTGCGCCGGCTACAACCAGGGCGGCGTCGACACCTGCCAGGGCGACTCCGGCGGCCCGATGTTCCGCCGCGACAACGCGAACGCCTGGATCCAGGTCGGAATCGTCAGCTGGGGCGAGGGCTGCGCCCGCGCCGGCTACCCCGGCGTCTACACCGAGGTGTCCACCTTCGCCGCCGCGATCAAGAGCGCCGCGGCCGGCCTGTAGTACCGGCTCGTCCTTCCGGCCGGGACGCATCCGGCCGGAAGGACGAGGCGCCGTACCCCGGACGCACGTAACGTCGTCCGGAACGTCGCACGCCTGGAACACCGCTGTCCCCGTCCCGCGGCGCACCCCCCACGGCCCGCTGTGCGGTTGCGGGCCGAGGCGCGCACCGGTCCCATGGGAGGGAACCGGCAGTGGCGGCGGGTGACAGTGGGATGGGTGGCGCATGGCGATCAGAGTGGTCATCGCGGACGACCAGGAGATGGTCAGGACCGGCTTCCGGATGATCCTCGAAAGCCAGCCCGACATCGAGGTGGTCGCCGACGTGGTCGACGGCGAGGCCGCCCTCGCGGCCGTCGCCGAACACCGGCCTGACGTCCTGCTCCTCGACATCCGCATGCCGAAGCTCGACGGGCTCGAAGTCACCCGGCGCCTCTCCGGCGGCAACGGCCCGCGCATCGTCATCGTCACCACCTTCGACCTCGACGAGTATGTCCACGCCGCGCTCCACGGCGGCGCGTCCGGCTTCCTCCTGAAGGACGCGAGCCCGGCCATGCTGGTTGAAGCCGTCCGGGCGGCGGCCGTCGGAGACTCGCTCGTCTCGCCCGCCACCACCGTGCGGCTGCTGCGCGAGATGGCACCGCGCACCCCCGCCGCCGTGGCCGCCCGCAGGCCCGCCGAACCCCTCACCGAACGGGAACGCGAGGTCGTGCGGTGCCCGGCGCGCGGCCTGACCAACGCGGATATAGCGGCGGAGCTGTTCGTGTCGCTCTCCACGGTCAAGACCCACCTGGCGAACGTCCAGGCCAAGCTCGACGCCCGCAACCGCGTCGAGATCGCCGCCTGGGCTTGGGAAAGCGGCCTGGCCGCCGGCGCGGCGTGACCCCACCCCCCACGGGCCGGGCGGACGCCTCCGGCCGTGCACGGCACGCGCCGCCCGGAACGGGCACCACTGCCCGTGCCACCCCGGTGCCGCGGGCCCTGCCCGTGCCGCGGGTGCTCTGCGCGGCGCCGCGGGCCCTGTACGTGCCGCGGGCCTGGCTGTCCCGTGTTCCACCGGCGCTGTGCGTGTCGCGGGTCCCGGATGTGCCCCTGCCTCGGCCGCCTTGCGGGGCATCGGCGCCGCAGGTGCCACTGGCCCCGTACGTGCTGTCGGCCCGGCTGTCCCGCGCGCCAGCGGCCCCCTACGTGCCGACGACGGCGGCCGTTGCGTCAAACTCTCCGACAACGCCCGCGGCGGCTACGGCCTCGTCGGCATGGCCGAACGCGCCGAGGCCCTCGGCGGCCGCCTCACCGCCGGGCCGGCCCCCGAGGGCGGCTGGCTCGTCACCGCCACCCTGCCCCTGTGATGCCCGTCGCCCGGCGGGATCCGAAGGGACCGGCTCCATCCGGCCGGCCCGACCCGGCCAACGCGACCCGGCCAACGCGACCCGGCTAACCCAGCGCGATGGCCCGCAGTGCGGCCAGGTGTCGCTGGTAGACCGCCCGGCCCTCGGCCGTCAGCGAGAGCCAGGTACGCGGTCGGCGCCCCACCCGCCCCTTGCGGACCGCCACCCAGCCCGCTTCCTCCAGCGCCGCGACCTGCTTGGACAGCACCGAGTCGCTGACCTCGACCAGATCGCGTACGAAACCGAACTCGGCCTTGTCCAGCGGCACCAGCGCCGCCACCACCGACAGCCGTACGGGCGCGTTGAGCAGCGGCGCCAGATCGTGCCGGGGGTGACCGCCGCGCTTTTCCCCCGCCGGGGCCTCGCCCGCGGCCCGCGCCCCGGCCTCCGCCGGAGCTTCCTCCGGCCCCGGCCCCGGCCCCGTTTCCGGCCGCGGGCCGGTCACGCCGTGCCCCGGCTCTCGGACCAGGCGCCGAGGGCGGGCGGCAGCGCGCACCCCAGCGCGGCCGCCGCCGCGAAGGCCACGTCGTCGGTGAACACCGTGGTGCCGAGCACGACGGCGAGACCGAACACGGTGGCCCAGGACCCGATCAGCAGCCCGTGCTTGAGGCCGAAGCCGCGCCGCACCACGCGCTGCCGCGCGGCGTACACGCTCAGCCCGGTCACCAGCAGGGTGTTGGCCAGCGCGAAGAACACCGCCGACGCGGGGCCGTGCCACAGCAGGGACACCGGTACCAGCACCAGCTGCCCGGCCGCGAAGATCCACAGGTAGCGCGCGTACCAGCCGCTCCGGGCCCGTGCGGCCTTCTCGAGGCCCACCGCCCGGCCCAGCGCCCCCACGGCACGTTCTGAATCGCTCATGATCCGTTCCCCCCGGTCCTGTGCGTGCGTGATCCAGCACTTGCCAATATGGCGAATACTTTCCAGATTGGCAAGTAAAAAGGCGGCCCGCCCGGGGCCCGCCCGGGGCCCGCCCGGGGCCCGCCCGGGGCCCCCTCCCCCCGTCCCACCGGCCGACCGGCCGGGGGAAGACCACCGGCAGCCGCCGCGTATTCTCGGGAACCATGAACAACAGCGCCACCGACCACGGCACGCACCCGGACACCGGCAGGACGACCGACGCGGCCGTCGCCGCCGAACTGTCCCGCCTGCGCGACAGCATCGACAACATCGACGCGGCCGTCGTCCACATGCTCGCCGAACGCTTCAAGTGCACCCAGCAGGTCGGCCACCTCAAGGCCCGCCACCAGCTGCCGCCGGCCGACCCGGGCCGCGAGGCCAGCCAGATCGCCCGGCTGCGCCAGCTCGCCGAGAACGCCAAGCTCGACCCGGCCTTCGCCGAGAAGCTCCTCACCTTCATCATCGCCGAGGTCATCCGCCACCACGAGACGATCGCCGCGGGCGAGGAGTAGAACGCTGGGGTCCGGCCGCCCACTGCGGCAGCATGGGCCCATGTCCGCACTGACTCGCACCGAAGCGCAGCTCCGAGCCCGGCTCCTCGACGTCCGGCACTACGCCGTCACCCTCGACCTCACCGGCGGCGACGACACCTTCGGCTCCACCACCGTCATCCGGTTCACGGCCCTCGCCCCAGGAGACACCTTCCTGGAACTGAAACCGGACGAGCTGTGCTCCGCCACCCTCGACGGCGACCCCCTCGACCCGGCGGCCCTCACCGACAACCGCCTCCCGCTCACCGGCCTCACCGAAGGCCCCCACGAGCTGCGCATCGACGCCCGCATGCGCTACTCCCGCACCGGGGAAGGCCTGCACCGCTTCACCGACCCCGCGGACGGGGAGACGTACGTCTACAGCCAGATGTTCATGGACGACGTCCAGCGCGTCTTCCCCGCCTTCGACCAGCCCGACCTCAAGGCCGTCTTCGAGTTCACCGTCACCGCCCCCAGCCACTGGACCGTCCTCGCCAACGGCATCACCACGCGCACCGGCGACCGGGAAACCGACGGAGCCGGCGTCTGGAGCTCCGCCCCGACCCCCCTCATCTCCACCTACCTCGCCGCCGTCGCCGCGGGCCCCTGGCACAGCGTGCGCGTCGAACACGCCGGACTGCCCTTCGGCATCCACTGCCGGCAGTCCCTCGCACCCCACCTGGACGAGGACGCCGAAGAGATGCTCTCCGTCACCCGCGACTGCTTCGACCGCTACCAGGAGAAGTTCAGCGAGCCGTACCCCTTCGACTCCTACGACCAGGCCTTCGTCCCCGAGTTCAACGCGGGCGCCATGGAGAACCCCGGACTGGTCACCTTCCGGGACGAGTTCATCTACCGCTCCGCCGTCACGGAGACCGAGCGCCAGACCCGCGCCATGGTCATCGCCCACGAGATGGCCCACATGTGGTTCGGCGACCTCGTCACCCTCGCCTGGTTCGACGACATCTGGCTGAACGAGTCCTTCGCCGAGTACATGGGCTACCAGACCCTCACCGAAGCCACCCGCTTCACCGACACCTGGGTCGACTTCGGCGTCACCCGCAAGTCCTGGGGCTACGACGCCGACCAGCGCCCCTCCACCCACCCCGTCGCCCCCGCCCCCGAGGACGTCCCCGACACCGCCTCCGCGCTCCTGAACTTCGACGGGATCTCCTACGCCAAGGGCGCCTCCGCCCTGCGCCAGCTCGTCGCCTGGCTCGGCGAGAAGGACTTCCTGGCCGGCATCAACACCCACTTCGCACGCCACAAGTTCGCCAACGCCTCCCTCGCCGACTTCGTCGACTCCCTCGCCGCCCACACCGACCGCGACGTCCACGCCTGGGCCGCGATCTGGCTGCGCACGACCGGCATCGACACCCTCCGCCCGCGGATCGAGGACAGTCCCGGAGGCCCCGGCGGCTGGACCCTCACCGTCGACCGCGACGGCAGCCGCCCGCACCACATCGCCGTCGGCGTCTACCACCGCGACCCCGGTGACGGGCGGACCCTGGAACGCTCCGAACTCCTCCACCTCGACGTCCCCTCCGACGAGGTCGTCTCCGCCGACGGCCCCCGCCCCGACCTCCTGCTCCTCAACGACGGCGACCTCACCTACGCCAAGGTCCGCCTCGACGACACCTCCGTCGAGACCGTCCTGAGCGGCCTGTCCGGCATCCCCGACGCGCTCACCCGCGCCGTCGTCTGGAACTCCCTGCGCGACATGGTCCGCGACGGCGAACTCGACCCGGCGGACTACCTGGCGACCGCCGCGGCCCACCTGCCGGAAGAAGCCGACCTGGCCGTCGTCCAAGGCGTCCTCGCCTTCGCCCGCACCCAGATCGCCGACCGCTACCTCGCCCCCGCCCAGCGGACCGAAGCGCTCGGCACCCTCACCGGCATCGCCCGCGACCTGCTGCGGCGCACTGAGGACGGCTCGGCGCCCGGCCTGCGGCTGGCCGCCGTACGCGTCCTCATCGACAGCGCCACCCGCCCCGACACCCTCACCGCCTGGCTCGACGACGACACCGTCCCCGGCGGCCCCGAACTCGACCCCGAGCTGCGCTGGCGCATCCTGGCCCGGCTCTCCGTCCTCGGCGCGGTCGGGGAGGACCGGATCGACGCCGCCTTCGCCGCCGACCCCAGCGCCACCGGCGAGGAAGGCGCGGCCCGCTGCCGCGCCGCCCTCCCCACCCCCGAGGCCAAGGCCGCCGCCTGGGACCGCCTCTTCCACGACGACAGCCTCTCCAACTACCTGTTCAGCGCCACCGCCCAGGGCTTCTGGCAGCCCGAACAGGCCGAGCTCGTACGGGAGTACGTGCCCCGGTTCTACCCGGACGCCGTCGCCCTCGGGGCCCGCCGCGGCCCGGCCATCGCCGAGGCGGCCGGCCGCTGGGCGTTCCCCGTCCACGCCGCCGACGAGGCCCACCTCCAGACGGGCCGCGCCTGCCTCGAGAACCCCGACATCCTCCCGCTCCTGCGCCGCAAGCTGGTCGACCAGCTCGACGACCTGGCCCGCGCCCTCCACATCCGCAGCCGTGATCTGCTCCAGCCCCAGGAGTCGCGGTACGACGCCACAGGCCGCCAGCTCACCGTCGCCCTGATCCCGTACCCGGACGAGGACGAAGAGGTCGTCCTGATCCTCGCCGGGGACATC